>CAVZHE010000006.1:0-194396 GCA_963774985.1 uncultured Alphaproteobacteria bacterium | reverse complement strand
TGGACGGGATAGACCACCTGCACATCGCCGCGCGCCGCCAATGCGGCGAGAGCATCGCAAATCCGGTCAAACCCGTCGCCGAAACTTTCGCGCCGATGGCCGGTGACGAGCACCAGCTTTTTGGCGGGATCGAGCGCCAGACCGAGCGAATCCAGTTCGCCGCCTTGCAGCCCGCCCGCAACATGGAGCAGCGCATCGATGCCGGTGTTGCCGGTCACTTCGATAGCGCGCCCAACGGGCCGTTCGCGGCGCAGGTTCTCCGCCGCGCCTTCGGTGGGTGCCCAGAGCAGTTCCGCCACCGCGTCGATGGAAATGCGGTTGTATTCCTCCGGCCAGGGCCGCTGGATGTCGTGGCTGCGCAGCCCCGCCTCGACATGCCCCACCGGCACGCGGTTGTAGAACGCGGAGTGCCGCCGCCATCGCGCTGGTGGTATCGCCGTGGACCAGCACCAGTCCGGGCTGGTGCTCGGCAATCAGGCGATCCATTTCGCGCATCACCCGCGCGGTGATATCGGACAGGGTCTGCCCCGGCGTCATCAGATCGAGATCGATGTCGGGCCGTTCGCCGAACACCGCGAACACCTGATCGAGCATCTGCCGGTGCTGGCCGGTGGTGACGACTTTCAAGTCGACCTCGGGCACCTGCCGCAGCGCGCGCACCACGGGCAGCATCTTGATCGCTTCCGGGCGCGTGCCGATCACGAGGAGGACAGGCGTCACGCTTTGCGCGCCGAGGAGAGAATGGGGGCTAAGTTCGACCACGCTCCCGCCCTAGCGCCTTGGCGTAAAAATAATCCTACCGCGCCGTTCACCGTGCCATTGGTTCGGCAGGCTCACCCACACGCTCGCCCACCACCCCGCGCCGTGCATCCACCGCCGCCTGCACTGCCGCGTAAAATCGGTTGCGCTCCGCACCCGTCCCGCCGTTCCCGGTCGATTGCCGCCAGTTGGAATGCGTCGCGATCACCAGATTGCGCGCCGGATCGACGAAAATACCCTGCCCGAACAGCCCGCTGGCAGCATAGACTCCGCCCGGATAGGTCCACCACTGATAGGCGTAGCCGCGCCCCATCCGCCCGGTTTCGAACGCCGGGGTCGTCGCCTCGGCAAACCAGCCTTCGGGCACCACCCGTTCGCCGCCCGCCATCCCGTCGCCCATTGCGAACAGGCCGAAGCGGGCCATATCGCGGGTGCTCGCCTGGATGCAGCAACCGGAAATCTCGCTGCCCCCGGCAGACAGCAGCCAGGTGGCATCCTGCTCCATCCCGAACGGCGCCCAGATCTTTTCGGACAGATAATCGGCCAGATCGCGCCCGGTCGCCTCGCGCACCAGCACGCCGATCAGGTTGGTCTCCCCGGTGTTGTAGTTCCACCGCGTTCCGGGCTCAGCCTCGCGCGGCAGTTGCCGCATGTAATCGACCAGCGGATCGATGGCCGGGTCTTCGGGCACATGCTCGGCGAAGCGCGCGACATCGCTTTGCGGATCGCCGTAATCCTCGTTCCAGCGCACCCCGCTGCTCATCGTCAGCACTTGCCGGATCGTCACGTCATCATAGGCGGAACCGCGCATTTCGGGGATGTAGCGGCTCACCGGATCATCGAGGCTCTCAATATGCCCGTCGAGCACCGCCGCGCCCACCAGCGTGGAGGTAAAGCTCTTGGCGGCGGAAAAGCTGGTCCACTTGCCATCGCGGCTGAACCCCAGCCCGTAGCGTTCGAGCACCACTTCGCCATCGAGCACCACCACCACCCCGGCAGCGTTCTGCCCTTCCATGAAGGCGTCCATATCGAACCCCGGCAGCGCCAGCGGATCGCCGTCGGGCAGCGGATAGGTCGCCTCGCCCGATTCGATCACCCGCGCTTCGGCGAGCGCGGGGAAGGCATCGAGCGCGCGAAAAGCGGCGTTGCGGGTTTCGACATCCCAGAACAGCACGTTGCGATCGGTGGGCATGTTGGCGAGCAGCGCGCGCTGGTCCTGATCCAGCGCGGCGAAGGCGATGCCGCCCCCGGCCACCAGCGCCACCGCCACCCCGATCAGCCATTTCTTCATGCCGCATCTCCCTTCACCAGTGTGACCTGGCTGACCGTGATCGCCCCGCCGCGAAATCCGCCTTCGCAATACATCAGGTAGAACCGCCAGAGGTCACGGAATCGCCGGTCGAAGCCGGGGGGCAGGCGGTTTTCGCCGCCGCCGCTTCGAACTTTGCCCGCCAAATCCTGAGCGTCTCGGCATAATCGAGCCCGAAATCCTCCTGCTCGGTCCACGCCAGACCGCGCGCTTCGGCCAGTCGGCGGAATTCGCTGGTGCGGATCAACATTCCGCCGGGGAAGACATAGGCCTGGATGAAATCGGCACTCTTCGCATAGGCATCGAACAGATCGTCGCGCATGGCGATAAACTGGATCGCCGCGCGCCCGCCCGGCTTCAGGTTGCGGGCGAGGCAATCCATGAAGGCAGGCCAGTATTCGCGCCCCAGCGCTTCCACCATCTCGACGCTGACCACGGCATCGAACTGGCCGGAGGTATCGCGGTAATCCTGTTTCAGGAACTGCACTCCCGGATGGCGCTGTCGCGCCCAGTCCAGTTGTGCATCGGACAGGCTGATCGCTGTCACTTGCGCACCCTGCGAAGCGAAATGCCCGGACAGTGCACCCCAGCCGCAGCCGATTTCGAGCAGGCTCGCCGGAGTACCGAGCCGCTCAGCCAGCCGCTCCCACTTGCGGTGCTGCCCCGCCTCAAGATCGACCCCCGTCAGAGCATAGGCCGAGGAATAGCTCATCGTCGGGTCGAGCCATGCTGCGTAGAAATCGTTGCCGAGATCGTAGTGCGCGTGGATATTGCGCTCAGCCTGTGCCTTGGTGTTGCGGTTCAGCGCAGTGCAGCGCCTTGCGCCGCCCAGCGCCAGGTCCTTTTGCCCGCGCAGTGTCCCCCAGCGCACCCGCATTATCGACAAACAGCGCGAACATGCTGACCGGGTCATCGCTCGACCATTCGCCCGCTTCCCACGCCTGATACAGCCCACCGACCCGCCCAGGGCCACCCGCAGCAGCCCGCGCCAGTCGTGCAGCGTCACCGCGCACTCGAACCCCGGAGCGCGCCCGCCCAGCTTGCGCCGCGTGCCATCGGGCAGCGTGCCGTAGAGCGTCCCGCGCACCAGCCCGGCATCGATCCGGTCGAGCAGCCTGCCCGCCTGCCGGAGCCAGCGCGCGCGCCAGCCAGCCGGGTTCCACCCGGTAGCGCCGCCCACTGTCGAGCAGCGCGCCGCCCCTTGCCCTTTCAGCCTCCATCCAAGGCCTTATGCCGAGGCGGCTGGCGCGGAGCAAGGCGTGGTCAGGACTTGTTCGCCCGATAGGCCGCCAGCGCCCGCTCGCGCGCCTCCTTGTGGCCGATCATCTTGCGCGGATAGTCCTTCGGCCGGCACCCGTGCGCTTCGGGATCGTGGACGTAGGGATCGCTCAGCCCGGCCAGTTCGGGCACCCATTGGCGGATATAGGCGCCCGCGTTGAACTTCTCGCTCTGGCTGAGCGGGGCCATGATGCGGACGAACATGTTGCTGTCCACCCCCGTCCGCTGACCCATTGCCAGTTGGTGGCATTGCTCGCGTAATCGGCGTCCACCAGCGTGTCCCAGAACCACTTTTCGCCGTGCCGCCAGTCGATCAGCAGATGCTTCACGAGGAAGCTGGCGGCGATCATCCGCACCCGGTTGTGCATCCACCCGGTGGCCCAGAGCTGGCGCATTCCGGCATCGACGATGGGATAGCCGGTGCGGCCCTGTTGCCAGGCCTGCAAGTCTCGCGCGACTTCCTCGCTGGCGGTAGGATCGCGCCACAGTCCTTCGTCATAACCATCGCGATAGCTTTCCTCGCCGTAGCGCGGGAACTGGCAGGCGAAGTTCTGCGCATAGTCGCGCCAGACCAGCTCGGCGCGGAACATCCGCGCGCCGCCGTTCGAGTGCCCGCGCAGCTGCTTCCCACAACATGGCGCGGGGAGACTTCGCCGAAATGCAGATGCGGGGAAAGGCGGCTGGTGGCGTCCTCGCTCGGCAGGTTGCGGTCGTCGGTGTAGCCGGAGACTACCTCGAGGAACTGGTCGAACCGTTCCATTGCGGCGGCGGTGCCGTGCTCGTCCGCCCAAGCCTCGCGCATTCCGCCTGCCCAATCGGGCCTGGTGGGAAGGAGGTTCCAGTCCTCCAGCCTATCCGAACCGGGCCAGCTTTCGGGCGCGGTCAAGCTCGGTTCGGGGAGGATATCGTAGCCGTCGATGGCCGCGAACATCGCGTCCTTGAACGGGGTGAAGATCTTGTACGGCGTGCCCGATCCGGTGGTGACGCTGCCGGGCGGGAGCAGGTAATTGCCGTCGTGCAGTTGCAGGTTGAGCCGCTCCTTCAGCTTGCCCTGCGCCTTGCGCCACCACGGTTCGTAATGGCGCAGCGCGTGGACAGTGCGCGCGCCGGTCTCCTCCGCCAGCTTGCACAGTTCCTCCACCGCATCGCCGCGCCGCAGCACCAGTTGCGATTGGTGGCGCGCAAGATCGCGCGACAGACTTTCGAGCGCCTGGTGCAGCCACCACCGGCTCGCCCCGCCCATCTTGCGCTCGCCGGGAGTCTCGTCATCGAGAATATAGACCGGGATCACCGGACCCCGCGCGGCAGCAGCGGTGAAGGCGGCCTGATCGCACAGGCGCAGGTCGCGGCGGAGCCAGACGATTTGGGGTTCGGACATGTCGCTCCCCTATCAGTTCGCGCCCGGTTCCGAACACAGACCATCGGGCAGGATCAAGCTGAACTGCCGCCCCTCCACGCCGTAATATCGCGCATCGCCCAGTTTCCAGCGCCCGTCCTCCAGCCGATCCAGCACCGGCGCGCGGCTCCAGAACAGGAAGGCATCGACCTGTGTGCTGATCGCCCGCGCGGTGGCGAGATCGCAGGCGGAAAGCGGCATGTTGCCCACCCGCTCGCCATCGATGAAGTAGCTGCCCTCCCCTCCGACACCGATGCTGTCACGGCTCCAGAAGGCCACTGGCGGCGGCGAACTGATCGTCTCGCCAAAGGCAGTATTTTGCGCCCGGTCGTATGCCGAAATCGCATAGTTGCCGACCAGATAGAGCCCCACCAGCCCCAACACACTGCGCGCCAGCCCGCGCCAGTCGCCGCCGCGCTTCTCGCGTCGCAGCGACAGCCACAAGCCGAGCCCCATGCCCAACCACAGCCAAACATCGATAATGAACAGCACATCGCCGTAGAACCACCGGCTGGAAAACGGCTCCAGCAGGCGAATGCCGTAAACATTCATCCAGTCGAGCGCGGGATGCGTCAGGCAGCCGATGAAGGCGAGCGCGAACAGCCAGCCGAAATGCACCGGCAGCCGCCCCTCCGGCCGCTTCCCTCGCGAAGTCTGCCAGCGATCCCAGCCCCATAGCAGCCCCGCCAATATCAGCGGAAGGATCACCAGCGCAGGCGGTCCGTGGGTGATCCCCCGGCGGAAGGCGAGGTGTTCCAGCCCCTCCAGCCAGAAAAAGCACGCCGCATCGACATCGGGCAGGTTCGCGCCAATAATCAGCGCGGGCATGGCCAGCCCGGTCTTTTTCTTGAGGCCCGCCTGCCCGATCAGCGCGCCCACGAGCGAATGGGTGAGATTGTCCATCGGCTCTTCCTGCCCGCGATGCGCGCCATTGCCAAGCGCGGCCTTGAATTGCCATCGCAGGCCCGCTAGCGCGCAGCCACACGGTCAATCGGGCGAACGGACATTCGATGCAATTACCCTCGCCCAGCGTAACCGCGATAATCCTCACCAAAGACGAACAGAAACACCTCCGCCGCGCGCTGGAGCGGATTGCGCCGCACTGCCACGCCATCGTGGTGGTGGATTCCGGATCAACCGACGGGACCGAGGCGATTGCGCGCGAATTCGGGGCGCACTTTGTCGTCAATCCGTGGGTCAATTACGCCACCCAGTTCAATCACGGGGTTGCGCTGGCGGGTGAGGGTTCGGAATGGCTGCTGCGGCTCGATGCCGACGAAGTGCTTGATGCCGACTGGTACGCCCGCTTTTGCACGCTGATGGCCGAAAAGCCGGAGACGGCGGGTATAGCCTTCCGCCGCATCATGACCTTTCGCGGCAAGCCGATCCGCCACGGTCTCGCGCAGACCTGGCAATTGCGGCTGTTTCGCGCTGGCCGAGGTCAGTGCGAGGCGCGCTGGATGGACGAGCATATCACGGTGGACGGACCGGTGGAGCACCTCAAGGTGCAGCTGCTCGACGACAATCTCAACGATCTGCGCTGGTGGACGCAAAAACACCTCGGTTACGCCGACCGGGAAGCTGTGGACCTTTTGCTGAGCGAGCGCCCGACAGGCGGCGGCGGGGAAATGTCGGGCCAGGCGAAATTCAAACGGTGGCTGAAAGACAAGGTCTACGCCCGCCTGCCCATCGGTCTGCGCGCCCTGCTGTTTTTCATCCTGCGCTATGTCTTTGCGCTGGGTTTTCTGGACGGGCTGCGCGGCTTCCAGTTCCACGTGTTGCAGGGATTCTGGTATCGGCTTTATACCGATATCCGCCTCGACGAGATCAAGAAGCTGCGCGATGCCGAGGGCATTCCGCTGGAGGCGGCGATCCTGCGGGTGACCGGACTTAGCGTCGCACCCGCAGCCTTGCCGGAAGCCGACAATGCCGGGTGAAACGCCTCGCGCCACGATTATTTTTGTGAACCGCTACTTCTGGCCAGACCGGAGTGCGACCTCGCAAATCCTCAGTGATGTCGCGTTCCATCTCGCGGAAAGCGGGCACGAGGTGCAGGTGATCGCCAGTCGCCTATCTTACGAAAGCGACGAAGGCCCCTACCCCGCGCAGGAAATTCATCGGGGGGTGACGATCCACCGCGTTGCCACCTCTGCCTTCGGGCGCGGGAGCATTGTCGGCAGGATTGCGGACTATCTCGGTTTCTATGTCACTGCATTTGCGAAGGTTTTAACTGTCGCGAAGGCAGGAGATGTGGTGGTGGCGAAAACCGATCCGCCGGTGCTGTCTTGGCCCATCGGCATTGCCGCGCGACTGAAGGGCGCGAAACGGGCGAACTGGTTGCAGGACCTCTATCCCGAAGTGGCCGAGGCTTTTGGGGTGCTCAAGACCGGCGGGCTGCCTGCTGGGATGGTACGCGCTTTGCGGGATCGGTCGCTGCGCAAGGCGGATGTGAATGTCTCCATTGGGGAGCGGATGGCCGATCTGCTGCGCCGCCGGGGTGTGGCCGACAGCCGGATCATGGTGATCCCCAACATGACCGACGACGAGAGCATTCTCCCGATTGCGGCGGCGGACAATCCGCTGCGCGCCGAATGGGGCTTTGCGGCGAGCGATCTGGTAGTCGGCTATTCGGGCAATCTGGGCCGGGCGCACGAGGTAGATACTATCCTTGATGCGGCGGCCCTGTTGCAGGCCGAGGGGCGCAGCGACATTCGCTTTCTCGTGATTGGCGGAGGCTATCTGAGGGATCGGCTGGAAAGCGAAATTTCTACGCGCAACCTCAATCACTTCTTACTCAAGCCCTATCAACCGCGCGAGAGCCTGCACCTGTCGCTCACCGTGCCCGACGTGCATTGGGTGACGCTGCTGCCCGAACTCGAAGGCCTTATCGTGCCGAGCAAGTTCTACGGTGCGGCCGCGAGTGGGCGGCCAGTGGTGTTTATCGGTAGCCCGGGAGGCGAACTGGGTGCGGTGGTTCCCGAACATGAATGCGGCGCGGTGATCGCCAATGGTGCGGCGGCGGAACTGGCAGCGCTGCTAATCTTCTATGCCGACCATCCCGAAGCGCGGCTGGAGCAGGGCCGCAAGGCGCGCGAATTGGTGGCAAACGGGTTCAACCGTGCAGCAGTTTTCGCCAAATGGGACCAGTTTGCCGCGCGTTTCTCACGGCACAATTGATTCAACGCGCCCCGTGGCCGGTGAACACCACCATCGCCGTGCGCGCGAGGATCACGAAATCGAGCCAGTACGAGAAATTCTTGATGTAATAAAAATCGAACTGCAGCTTGTTGTCAATATCGGTCAGGCTGGTGACATGGCCCTGATTGACCTGCGCCCAACCGGTGATGCCGGGGCGGACGATGTGGCGGTAGGCGTAGAACGGGATTTCCTGTTCGTACCAGCGTGACAGTTCCAGCGCTTCGGGCCGCGGGCCAATCCAGCTCATGTGGCCGCACAGGATATTGACCATCTGCGGCAATTCGTCGATCCTGGTCTGGCGCAGGAACTTGCCGAATTTGGTGATGCGGGGATCGTCCTCTCCCGTCATGGCATTGCTGCGGCGAGTTTCCTCGTCTTCGGCCGCAATTTCCGTCCGCATGGTGCGGAACTTGAGCACGTGGAACGGTTCGCCGCGATAGCCGATGCGGCGCTGGCGGAAGAACGCCGGACCGGGCGAATCCAGCCGGATCAGCACAGCCACAATCGACAGCGGCACGATCAACAGCGGCAGCATCACCAGCGACAACGCGATATCCGCCACGCGCTTCAGGCGCATGAACGACATATTGGGCAGCAGCGAACCGAAACTGTTTTCAGACAGATGCTCGATCTGCACCTTGCCCGTCGCCGCTTCGTGCACCTGCTTGTAATGGAACACCGGAATGCCCTGCAGCGCGGCATTGGCGAGCAGTCGTTCCCACGCATCGGCGTGATCGTGGTGCAGATCGGCAACGATCATCGCCCCGCGTTGGCCGGGCAGCATGGGTTCGGTCAACCGCCGGGTTTGCAAGCCGATATTGGCCAAGCGGGAAATTTTCCCGCCGGGCACAGTGTAAAACACGTTCTGATCCGATCGGGTCGCCAGCACGGTGACGATCAGATAGCTGCACAGCGAAGCGGCAAAATTCCCTCCGAACACTGCAATCGAATAATCGATGCGCAGCACCAGAATGCCCATCGCCACCACGCCAAAGCTCATCAGGAAGGCCGGAATCACCGATCCGAACTGCTTCACGCCGCGGATAGATATTCACCCGGCGCGCAAGGAAGATACCCACCACACTTGCCAGCATGGTGGCAAACACCGAATTGGCCAGCGGGCCGGGCCGGAAGAAGTTTACCTCACTACCGAAATATAGCAGCGACGGCAGAACGGAGCCGAGGATCAGGCACGATATGACCTGCAATGAGAAGGAGCGATAAAGGCTCCGCTCGTCCTGGATCAGTTCGTTGGGTGCTGCCATCAGCATCGCGTAATCACCTTTAACCCCCCGCTAAGGCGAAACAAATTCGCTCTTGTGCAAGTGCGAAGGAGGATGGCTTACGCCCCGAATGTAAAAAGCGCAAGACTCCGATAGAGGAGTTCGCGTTCAGGCAAGAGCAGCGAGATCCTGGATGGAGAATCCGACCAGTTCGCCGCCACGCCCTCCGCGCAGCTTCTTCGCCCAGTCGGGGTTCGCAATCAGCGCACGTCCCACCGCGATCAGATCGAATTCGCCGCGCTCCATCCGCGCTTCCAGATCGCCCAGTTCGGCGGGGGGAGCATCCTCGCCGGTGAAAGCGGTGAAGAAATCCCCGTCCAACCCCACCGAACCGACCGAAATGGTTGCCACGCCCGTCAGCTTCTTCACCCAACCGGCCAGATTGAGGCCCTTTTCCCCGTCGATTTCGGGGAATTCGGGTTCCCAGAACCGGCGCTGCGAGCAATGCAGCAGGTCCGCCCCAGCATCCACCAGCGGAGTAACCCAAGCCTCCAGTTCGGCGGGCGACAGGGCAAGGCGACGCCGGTAGTCGTGCAGATTCCACTGACTGATGCGCAGGATCAGCGGCACATCGCCCACCGCTGCGCGGGTCTGGCGCACGATTTCGGCGGCGAAGCGCGTGCGGTCTGCCAAGTTCTCCCCGCCCCAGCGGTCATCGCGCAGATTGGTTTCACCCCAGAAAAACTGGTCGATCAGATAGCCGTGCGCGCCGTGGAATTCGATCGCGTCGAACCCGAGCCGCACCGAATCCTGCGCCGCGCGGACGAAGGCGGCGACGGCATCGGCGACATCTTCCTCGCTCATTGCGCGGCCATAGGGCGTGTCCGCCTTGATCAGGCCGGACGGGCCTTCCGCAGTGCCGGGGCGCGGGCGATCGGGGAATTGTTCGGGCACCAGTCCGGTGTGCCAGAGCTGCGGCGCGACCGCCCCGCCCGCGCTGTGCACGGCTTTGACCACTTCGCCCCAGCCCGCCAGCGCATCATCGCCGTGGAAGCGCGGGATGTTTGGCTCGTTGCGCGATTCGGGGCGGTCCACCCCGGTGCCTTCGGTGATGATGAGACCGACTTCGCCCTCGGCCCGCTTGCGGTAATATTCCGCCACATCCGCGCCGGGCACGCCGTGGGGCGAGAAGTTGCGCGTCATCGGAGCCATCACAACGCGGTTTTTCAGCGTGAGATTGCGGATCGTGAACGGTTGGAACAGGACGGACATCGCGGGAATCCTTCGGGGGGGTTGGCTATCTGGCGCCCAATTGGGAAAGCGGGTTGCGCGATGCAACTGTATTTAGGCGGCTAAGGAAAACCTTTCCCGCCCCTACCGCAAGCTAGGCCGGGTGTCCCTCGTCATCGTCCACACGCCAGGTCTGCCCCTTGCCCAGCAGCGCAGCAAGATTGGGTTCCTTGCCTTCGCTCAGCCGCCGGTTCTCCTCGACCACCTGCGTTTCGAACGAGGGGCGCGGATCGTCGTAGAGCACGCCGAGCGCCATCGGGAATGCCCCGAACGGCAGTTCCACCAGCATGTGCGCGATCGAGCGGTTGGTGACATTATGGCGGATCACGCCTGCCGCCTGCCAGTCGCCGTCCACCACATCGACCACCCGCAAATGCAGGTTTTCGATATCGAGCGCGATTCCCTTGGTCCCGCCCGCGAACAGCATCGGCTCGCCGTGCTGGAGCCAGAGCTGGTTGTCCTCCGCTCCCTTGGGCGCGGCGAAATCGTTGAACACGTCCTTGTTGTAGACGATGCAGTTCTGGAAAATCTCGATGAAGGCCGCGCCCTTGTGCGCGTGGGCGGCCTTGAGCACGTCGGGCAGGTTCTTCGACACATCGAACCCACGCGCCACGAACCGCGCGCCCGCGCCCAACGCGAAGGCGCAGGGCTGTGCGGGCCGATCAATCGAGCCCGCCGGGGTCGACGGGCTGGTGGTGCCGATGCGGCTGGTCGGCGAGTACTGGCCCTTGGTCAGGCCGTAGATCTCGTTGTTGAACAGCATGATCTGCATGTTCACGTTGCGCCGCAGCACGTGCATCATGTGGTTTCCGCCAATGGAAAGCCCGTCGCCGTCCCCCGTCACCAGCCACACGTCGAGATCGGGATTGGCCAGCTTCACCCCCGTCGCCACCGCCGGCGCGCGGCCGTGGATGGTGTGGAAGCCGTAGCTTTCGATGTAATAGGGAAAGCGGCTGGAACAGCCGATGCCGCTGACGAACACGGTGTTCGCCGGATCGCAACCAAGCTGCGGCAGCGTGCGCTGCACCGCCTTGAGGATCGCATAGTCCCCGCACCCGGGGCACCAGCGCACCTCCTGATCGGTTTCCCAGTCCTTGAGGGTGGTCGTGATGGCGATCTTGGTCATTTCGTTCATGTCATGCGCTCTTTTTCAGACGTTCGAGCTCGCGCTGCGTTGCGTCCATGATGAATTTCTCGCGGTCGGTTGCGACTTGCCCCACCTGCCGGAAAAGCGAAGCCTTGATCGGCACTGGAACATCGGCATCACGCGGGCGAACCTCGACCAGGATGGGCACCACCGCAACCCATTCCTCATCTTCGATAGGATCGTCCGGATCGTCGTAAGACCGCCGCAGTGCGCTCCAGCGTGACTATGCTGGGTTCCGGGATGCGTCGCCGTCTTCGACCATACCGTCGATGTGAAGCTGGAGTGCCTCATGCCCCATTGCAATGAGTTCTTCCATGGTGTCGCCCGCCGAAACGCAGCCCGGAAAATCGATGAACGATATGCCGAGCGAGCCACTCCTTGCATACCGAACCATAATACACGCGCTGCGTCATTTGCGTTTCCTTAGCGACAGACCCGCCTGCCGCTCAATATTCCGTAGCGTCCCCAAGGGAATGTCCTTCTTAGGATGCGGGAGCGTGACTTTACCCGATTTGCTTTCGTGTTCCAATTGCAGATGGCTGCCAACCTGATGCACGGGTCTCCATCCGTCCGCCCTGAGCAGCTTCAGGACATCGCGACTGTTCAAGCCTAAATTTCCGGCGCTGCAATGGGACTAGGCAACTGGCTTTCATTCACCGCCACCTCGCCGCCCTCATTCCCCGGCACGCCATCGAAATACTTCCCGATCGCCGCTTCCATTTCGCCGATGCTGAACGGCTGGCCGCTGGTCTTGGTCAGCGGCGTGGCGTCGACCAGATACTGGTCGCGCAGCAGGGTCTTGAACTGGCCGGTGTTCATTTCCGGCACCAGCACGTGTTCGTAGCTGTGCAGCAGCTCGCCAAGGTTGGCGGGCAGCGGCCAGATGTGGCGGACGTGGATGTGGCTGACGTCCAGCCCCTTGGCCCGCGCGCGGCTGACCGCCTGGTGGATCGGGCCGAAGGTCGAACCCCAGCCGACCACCGCCAGCTTGCCGCCCTTGCGTGCCCACGCTCACCTGCTGATCCGAAACCCGGATATTGGCGATCTTGCCCATCCGCGCGTCGGTCATCAGCTGGTGGTTGTCGGGCGAATAATCGATGTGGCCGGTATCGACCTGCTTTTCGATCCCGCCGATGCGGTGCATCAGCCCCGGCGTGCCCGGCTTGATCCACGGGCGACCGCCCAGCTCGTTGCGCTTGTACGGCAGCAGCGTATCGTCAGCGACCGTTCTTCTCGCTGAGGAACTGCGCCGGGAAGCGTTCGAAAGCTTCCGGATCGGGCACTTTCCACGGCTCGCTGGCATTGGCGATATAGCCGTCGGTCAGCAGCATCACCGGGGTCATGTACTGCACCGCGATGCGGCAGGCCTCGATCGCGCATTCGAAGGCATCGCCGGGGCTGCACGCGGAGATCACCGGCATCGGCGCATCGCCGTTGCGGCCGTAGACCGCCTGATAGAGATCGCTCTGCTCGGTCTTGGTCGGCAGGCCGGTCGAAGGCCCGCCGCGCTGGCTGTTGACGATCACCAGCGGCAGTTCGGTCATGATCGCCAGCCCCATCGCCTCGCCCTTCAGCGCGATGCCGGGGCCGGAGGAGGAGGTGACGCCAAGACTGCCCGCATAGCTCGCGCCGATGGCGGCGCAGATCGCGGCGATCTCGTCTTCCGCCTGGAAGGTGGTGACGTTGAATTCCTTCAGCCGCGCCAGATGGTGCAGGATCGCGCTGGCGGGCGTGATCGGATAGCCGCCGAAGAACATCGGCAGCCGCAGCAGCCGCGCGCCCGCCACCAGCCCGAGCGAGACCGCTTCGGCCCCGGTGATCGTGCGATAGAGCCCCGGCGCGGTCGGCACCGGATCGAGATGCACCTGCCGCAGCGGCCCGGCGAGTTCCGCCGTTTCGCCATAGGCATGCCCCGCATCGAGCGCGGCGATATTGGCTTCGGCCAGTTCGGGCTTGGTCTTGAACTTGCCGCGCAGCCATTCCTGCAAAGGCGCGCGCGGGCGGTCGAACATCCACAGCGCCAGCCCCAGCGTCCACATGTTCTTGCAGCGCAGCGCATCCTTGTTGCCAAGGCCGAACGGCTTCACCGCTTCCATCGTCATCGCGGAGATGTCGAGCTTCAGCGTGTCCCACTTGGCCAGCGTACCATCGTCGAGCGGGTTGACCTCGTACTTGGCCTTTTCCAGGTTGCGCTTGGTGAATTCGCCGGTGTCGATGATGACGAGGCCGCCGGGCTTGAGCGCCGCCAGGTTCACCTTCAGCGCCGCCGGGTTCATCGCCACCAGCACATCGGGCGCGTCGCCTGCGGTGCTGATTTCCTTGCTGCCGAAATTGATCTGGAACGCCGAGACGCCGAACAGCGTGCCTTGCGGCGCGCGGATTTCGGCGGGGAAATCGGGGAAGGTGGCGAAATCGTTGCCCGCCAGCGCGCTGGACAGGGTGAACTGCCCGCCGGTCAGCTGCATCCCGTCGCCAGAGTCCCCGGCAAAGCGGACGGTGACCGCGTCCTGCTGCGAAAGATCGGGCCGCTTCTCGGCCAACTGACTTGCCATAACCTGCTATCCTGCCGCGACCTTGCCGTCGCATGTTATCCTGAGGTTGCGACCTAGGTTCGCCACCTTGGCGAGACAATCAAGTTTTTCTGTCCGCAAGGCAACAGGCGGCTTTCACCCGTCCACTACGGCGGCTACATCGCGGCCATGACCAGACCCGACCGCGACCAATACCGCCCCTGCGTGGGCACCATGCTGATCAACGCTGCGGGCGAGGCCTTTGTCGGCAAGCGGATCGACAACAAGGAAGGCGACTGGTGGCAGATGCCGCAGGGCGGCGTGGATGATGGCGAAGATCTCGACACCGCCATGCTGCGCGAACTGGGGGAGGAGACGGGGATCGGCCCGCAGCATCTGGAGATCGTGCACCGGATGGAGGGCGAGCTGTTCTACGAACTGCCGCCTGAACTTTTGGGCAAGCTGTGGGGCGGGCGGTACAAGGGCCAGCGGCAGAACTGGTATCTGGTGCGGTTTACTGGTGCGGAGAGCAGACATCGACCTCGACGCGCACAAGCACCCGGAATTCTGCGAGTACAAATGGGTCGATCCCGAACTGCTGCCCCGCCTGATCGTGCCGTTCAAGCAGCCAGTTTATGAAGCGGTGGTGGCGGCGTTTCGCGACTACTTATAGACCTCGTCACTGCGAGGAGCGTAGCGACGCGGCAATCCATCTCCAGAAAGATGCGGCGTTGGGCAACGGCGGGAGATGGATTGCTTCGTCGCCTGCGGCTCCTCGCAATGACGAGCGGAGATCAGTTCTGCGTCACCTCATCGACCGGCGAAACAACCTCCGCTGTCATCACCGGCGGTCCGCGATCAATCGCAGCGGCCAGTGTCACAGTCTCAACGCAACCCTCCCCGCACAGGCTTTGCAGCACTTCGAGGTTCTCGCGCGCAGCGGTCAGTGCGCCCTTTTCCACCAGCGCCTCACCTTCGCCCGAAATCGCGGCGAGATTTTCCGGATCGCGCTCGCGCGCCTCGCGGTAGTAACGGATCGCCTTGCCCTGCAGCCCCTCGGCCCGCGCCACTTCGGCAAGGTCGATATAGACCTGCGTGAACCCCGGATCGACCGTCAACGCGGCCTCGAATGCATCGATCGCGCCCTGCGTATCACCCGCAGCCAGATGCGCGCGGCCTTCAGCCGCCAGAGCAGCGGCGCGCGGATCGGGTGCTTCCTGGCTGGCATGGCCGACACTGGCATTCACCGCGACGAACAGTGAGAGGGCAGCGGCGGCGGGTCCGAAACGCATGGCAAGCTCCTTGAGTCTGGACGGGAAAGAGGCGGGGTAAGCGTCCATCTGGCCCTCGCGATATCACGCCAATGCTGCACGCGCGATGAAAAATCCGTCCGTCCCGTGACCGGACGGTGTCAGCCGCATTCCGGGGCCGTGCGGAGTGCCAAGCGGCACGGCGGCAGGCACCGCGCGCCATTCGGGATGCTCCTCCAGAAACCGCGCGAACTGCCCCGCGCCTTCCTCGTCGAGCAGCGAACAGACGACATAGGTGAGATGCCCGCCCGGCTTCACCAGCGTGGCCGCCAGTTCCAGCAGCCGCGCCTGCAAGGCGCCCAGCTTCTCCAGCTCGGCCGGCGTAAGCCGCCAGCGCGCCTCCGGGATTGCGCCGCCAGGTGCCGGTGCCCGAACACGGCGCATCGACCAGCACGTGGTCGGCCCTGCCCTGCCACTCGGCCAGCGCCTCCATCTCGCGCCCCGGATCGAGCAGCAGGGTATGCGCGATCTGCGCCCCCGCCCGTTCGGCACGCGGGCCAAGCTGGGAGAGCCGCCGCTTGTCGGTATCGGCGGCGACCAGCGTGCCGAGATTCCCCATCGCAGCGGCCAGCGCCAGCGTCTTGCCGCCCGCGCCCGCGCACAGATCGATCACGCAATCGCCCGGAGCCGCACCCACCGAAGCACAGGCAATCTGGCTGCCGAGGTCCTGCACTTCGATCAGGCCTTGTGCGTAGGCCTCCCACTCCTCCACCCGCGTGCCAGCGGGAAACCGCAGCGCGTTGGGGAGCGGCAGGGGTTCGCCCTGCTCCGGCAAATCACCGAAACCTTCAGCGCAGCCTTGAGCCTGTTGATCCGCGTATCGAGCGGCGCGCGGCGACAGCAGGCTCTGCGCCTCCTCCTCGCTGATGCCCGAAGCGATCAGACGGTCTTCCAGCCATTCGGGCGCGATCCCGCCCTGCGGCCACCAGCTCGTCGTCCTCGATGACTTCCGGCCCATAGGCGACTGCCATCGAACAGCGCCTTGAGTTCGGGCCGCTCCTCCGCCAGCCCGCAGCATCGCCGCGCGCCCTTGCGAGGGCATCGGCCCGCAGGCGCGGATCGCATCGTAGACCAGTTCGCGGATCGCCCGCCTTGTCCTTCGATCCGGCAAAGCGGTGGTCCTTGAACCATTGCGCGATCAGCCGGTCGGCCGGCGGCCCCTTGTGACGCGCGGCGGCGATGATGGAGTCGAGGATTTCGATAGCGGACTGGACGCGGGCAGACGGAGTCACCGGGTGGGGTAATTCGGGGCTTCGCGGGTGATGCTCACATCGTGGACATGGCTTTCGGAAAGCCCCGCATTGGTGATCTGGATGAACGCGCGCGTTCTTCTGCAAATCGGTGATCGTGGCGCTGCCGGTATAACCCATCGCCGCCTTGATCCCGCCGACCAGCTGGTGGACGATATCGCGCGCCGGGCCCTTGTAGGGCACCTGCCCTTCGATCCCTTCGGGCACCAGCTTCATCTGGTCCTTGATATCCTGCTGGAAATAGCGATCCGCAGAGCCGCGCGCCATCGCGCCGACGCTGCCCATGCCGCGATAGCTCTTGTACGCACGGCCCTGGAACAGGAAGGTATCGCCCGGCGCTTCCTCGGTCCCCGCCAGCAGGCTGCCGATCATCACGGTGGAAGCCCCGGCGGCGAGTGCCTTGGCCGCATCGCCGCTGGTGCGCAGGCCGCCATCGGCGATGATCGGCACGTCGCCCGCCGCGCTGGCGGCATCCATGATCGCGGTCAGCTGCGGCACGCCGACGCCCGCGACAATGCGCGTGGTGCAGATCGAGCCCGGCCCGATCCCGACCTTCACCGCATCCGCGCCCGCATCGATCAGCGCCTTGGTCGCTTCAGCCGTGGCGACATTGCCCGCGACGACCTGCACGTGGTTGGAAAGCTTCTTCGCCCGCGTCACCGCTTCGGCCACCGCCTTGTTGTGCCCGTGCGCGGTGTCGATGATGATGACGTCGCACTCGGCATCGACCAGCGCGCAGGTGCGTTCGTAGCCCTTGTCGCCCACCGTGGTGGCGGCGGCGACGCGCAGGCGCCCGGTGGCATCCTTGGTGGCATCGGGATTGAGCACGGCCTTTTCGATGTCCTTCACCGTGATCAGGCCGACGCAGTGATAGGCCGCGTCCACCACCAGCAGCTTCTCGATCCGGCGCGCGTGCAGCATGCGCCGCGCCTCTTCCTGCGTCACCCCTTCGGAAACGGTGGCGAGGTTCTCGCTGGTCATCAGTTCGCGCACCGGCTGCGCGGGATTGTCGGCAAAGCGCACGTCGCGATTGGTGAGGATGCCGCACAGCGTGCCGTCAGCAGCGGTGACGGGGATGCCGCTGATGCGGTTGAGGTTCATCAGCGCCTGCGCATCGCCCAGCGTGGCATCGGGGTGATGGTGATGGGATTGATCACCATCCCGCTTTCGAACCGCTTGACCCGGCGCACCGCCGCGCATTGCTCGTCGATGGTGAGATTGCGGTGCAGCACCCCGATCCCGCCCAGCTGCGCCATGACGATCGCCATGTCGCTCTCGGTGACAGTATCCATCGCGGCGGAAAGCACCGGGATATTGAGCGCAATCCCGCGCGTCAGCTGCGTCCGCGTGCTGGCCTGGCTGGGCAGGATATCGCTTGCGCACGGCTGGAGCAGCACGTCATCGAAAGTAAGGCCGGTGTCGGATTTCCATGGGGTTGCCACTTCATGTGTCGGGTCGATTCGTGGCGGCCCATGTAACCGCACTATGTGGCAGGGGATAGGGGGCTGGGAGAGAAAGGGCCTTGGGCGTGTTTGGAGCGCCGGGCCTTGTCGAACCAAACGCCGACAATTCACCTGACGGCCAACCCCACCTCTACTCCGCCGTCCAGCCGCCATCGATTTCGTAGTTCGCGCCGGTGATGTTCTGCGCCACGTCGCCGCACAGGAACAGCGCCAGCGCCGCCACTTCCTCCGCCTGGGACGAATTTCTTGTCGGCTGGCGTGTCAGCATCACGTCGTTGATCACCTGTTCGCGGGTCATGCCCGCGGCTTGCCATCGTGTCGGGGATCTGGTTTTCCACCAGCGGGGTCCAGACATAGCCGGGGATGATGCAGTTGGCGGTGATGTTCAGTTCCGCCAGTTCCAGCGCCAGCACCTTGGTCAGCCCGGCAATCCCGTGCTTGGCGGCGACATAGGCGGCTTTGTAAGGGCTGGCGGTGGGCGAATGGGCGCTGGCGGTGTTGATGATCCGGCCCCAGCCCGCGCGCTTCATGTGCGGCACGGCCAGCCGCGCGGTGTGGAAGGCGGCGGACAGGTTCAGCGCGATGATCTTGTCCCACTTCTCGGGCGGGAAGTCCTCCACCGGGGCAACATGCTGCATCCCGGCATTGTTGACGAGGATGTCCACCGGCCCGGCCCCGGCCATCAGTTCCTCGATCGCCGCGTCATGGTCAGGTCCGCGCCGACGTGGCGTCGCGCCCAGTTCCGCGCACAGCCGCGCGATCTCGCGCCGCGTCGCCAAAGCCGTTCAGCACCACTTCTGCGCCCCTCGGCCCGAAGGGCGCGGGCGATGGCCAGGCCGATGCCCGAAGTCGAGCCGGTTACCAGTGCGCGCTTGCCTTCGAGGAACATTTCAGTCTCCATGTGAATTGGATTCGTGCGCATGGCTCTAGGATCCAGGCGCCTCGCGCACGAGCAACAAGCATGGGGATTTCCATGCGGCTCAATCCATTCGATCACCGGACAATATTCAATGTCCGGCACCAGGCGGCGGGGGCGGCGGTCTAGGCGGCGGCGGCGGCAAGCTCGGCTGCGGCGGGATTATTGATCGTGCTGATCGGGGCGCTGGTGTTCGGGGTGGACCCGGGCAGATGATGCTCGGCACGATGCAGGGCGGTGCAACAGGCGGCAGGTCAGCCAGGCCCCGCAGCCGGCGAGGATGAGCAGACGAATCTGTTCGTCCAACGATTATGCCACCGGAAGCCTGCAACGCGCTGTCATCGCTCAACGACACGTGGCAGCAAGCCGTTTGCGGCAGCAGGATCTCGAATTCCGCCAGCCCACGCTGCGCTATCGCCACGGCGCAGCATCCAACACCGGCTGCGGCCCCGGCTCGGTCGGCATGGGGCCGTTCTACTGCCCGGCGGACCAGACCATCTATATCGACGTCAGCTTTTACGACCAGCTGGGCCAGCAACTGGGCGCAGGCGGGGATTTTGCCCGGCTTTACGTGATGGCGCACGAATATGCGCCACCACATGCAGACCATCACCGGCATTTCTGACCAGATCCGCAGCGCCCAGCAGCAGGACCCGCGCCGTTCAGCAACCAGTTGCAGGTGATGATGGAACTGCACGCCGATTGCTATGCGGGCGTATGGGCGGGCCAGCAACCGCAACCTGATCGAGCCGAGACGATTTGGAGGAAGGCATGGCCGCCGCTGCTGCCATCGGCGACGATACGGCTGACCGGTGGGCGCGTGAGCAGCGACAACTTCACCCACGGCACCAGCCAGCAGCGCATGGCGGCGTTGCGGCTGGGGATGCAGAGCGGCGATGATCTCCAGTGTGACCGGCAGATATTGCAGGCCGGTCAGTGATCGTCAGGCGGTAACCCGCGCTACCAGACGCTGCGCCTCGCCTTTGTCGCACTCTTCCGCGATTGCCGGGGTGATGGAGACGCCGGTGATTGGGCTGGCCATGCGCGCTGGCTGATACGCTGGTGCAGCATCGTAAGAGAAACTGATCGACAGCGGAGTACGCGGCGGTGCGGGTGGCCGTGGCGGACGGGGCGGCGCGGCGCGGAAGGAAACCCGGCGTGCGTCGGCGTGGGTTGCGGCGATTTCTTCGCGTGCAGCCTCCATCTCCTCGATCGCCGCTTCCAGCTCGCGCATGATTTCCTCGCGCGTTTCTTCCGGGATTTGCTCGTTCCCGGCAATCGCCGCCATTGCCGCGCGAATGCCGGTGGCGGCATGGGCCTGGATCGCGGTGTGGCAGATCACCATCGCCCGGCGGCCGTCTCCCAGATCCTGATGCGCGACGGTGTTTTCGCCATCGCAGCGCACGTCGATGTCGTGGCTGCCTTCCTCGCCTTCGTTGATGACGACCACCCGGTTCGCCGCCGCTTCGGCAGCATGGGCGCGGTGGGTCATGGCCAGCGCGACACGGCGTTCACCGTCGGCCTCCAGTCCCGCGAATTCGGCTTCCATTTCGGCCACCATCGCCTCAAGCTCGGCCTCGCTCATCTCGCCTTCTTCGCCCCGACGGACCACGCGGCGGACAATCCGGCGCTCGCCCTCCTCGCCCTCGGCCCCTTCGCGGATCACCGTACTTCGACATGATGATCGCCGATTCTCGTCGATCTCGACTTCGACATCCCCTTCACCATCGCGTTCGATCCGGCGTTCGATCCGAACAATGTGCGGCTGGCCAACTTGCTCGCTACTCTCGGCAGCAGGCGCGTCCGGGTCCTGATCCTGACCCGGCTGGGCATAGGTGATCGACGCGGTCAGACGGCAGCGCCAGCGCAGTGGTGGTGATCGCGGCAATGCCGATGCGGCGGCGGCGGGTGGAAATATCGGACATGGTGAGGCTCCTCAAACGGTGGATGATCGACTTCTCGCCCAGCACCGGGCAGGCCATCGGAGCAGCCAATGCGAGATGCTCACCGGCGGCAAAGCCCGCGATGACCTCGGCATAGGCCGCCCGTTCCGGCCGCGCCCGCCCGGAAACGACCCGCGCATCGCAGGCCGCCTCCTGATCGATCCGCATCGCTCGCCAGCCCCACCAGGCGAGCGGATTGAACCAGTGCAGGGCCAACAGCGGCTGCGCCGCAATGTTGGCGAGAAGATCGTGGCCGCGGTGATGCGCCAGCTCGTGCGCGATCGCCATGTCGCGTGCCTTGACATCGATCAGCGCCATGAAGTCGACCGGCAGCGCGACAACCTTGTCGCGAATGCCGAAGGCGACCGGCGCGGTCACGGCAGGCGATTCCACCAGCCGCACCTTGCCTGCCTCACCCATCGGGCGCGCGTCGGCGAGCAGATCGCGGCGCATCCGAATGTAATCGCGGGTGCGCCCCAGCAAGAACAGCAGCGCGCCGCCCAGCCACAGGACCAGCAGCACTTCGGTGAGCGGGATGCCCGCCAGCGGCTCAGCAGCAGGCGCAGCGGCAACCGGTGCGGCACTCGCGCTTGCCTCCGAAATAATCACCATCAGCGGTTCCGCACCTTGCGCAGCCTGCGCCACCGGCTCGCCCGGGTTCATCCACGCGGGCAAAGTGATTGGCGGCATCACGAAGCGCAGCAGCGGCAGCGCCCACAGCGCATAGGCCAGTTGCGGGCCGAAATGCCGCGCCACCGGGCGGCGGATCAGCAGCACCAGCGCAATCAGCGCGCCGGTGTAGACAAAGGTATCGATCATCCAGTCGGAGAGGCCGGTCATTTCTTCATCTCCCGCAGCAGGCGTTCGATCTCGCTAATGTCCTCGGGGGTAAGCGACTCGCTCTCCGCCAGATGCGCGAACAGCGGCGCGGCGCGGCCGCCGAACAGCCGCTCCACCAGCCGCTTCGATTCGGTGCCGAGATAGGCGGAGCGTTCGATCAGCGGGGTATAGAGGAAGCGGCGGCCATCGGGCTGCGTCGCCAGCGCCCCCTTGGCCACCAAGCGAGAGAGCAGCGTCTTGACCGTGGGCATGCGTCCAGCCGCGTTCCTCGCACACTTCGCTGCAAACATCGGCGGCGGTCTGCGGGCTCTTGCGCCACAGGGCTTCCATCACCGCATGTTCGGCATCGCTGATGCGTTCCGCACCCACTTCGCCAGAACCCAAACCGGAATCCCCACTCATCGTGACCTCCCAAATGGTCGCATCGACAGGCTTACGATTACGCTTGTAATCTGAACGCTGGTTGAACGCAATAGCCAGGCCGAGGCTCACGCATATCTGTGGGCGGTCGTGTGGCACAGATGTAACCATTGGCAGATATGCCGCGAACCAGTGTAACCACGCCAAGCAATGGGACGAACCGACATTCCGACGATGGCCAATGCCGAAGCGCTCGACCGGCTGATGACGTCGGCGCGCGGGGGTGACCGAAGCGCCTATCGGCAGTTCCTTGCCGAAGCGAGCAGACGCATGCGCGCGATGCTGGCGCGCAAGGTTGGTGCAGACAGTGAACTGGAGGATGTGTTGCAGGAATGCCTGATCGCCGTGCATGAAAAGCGCCACACGCTCGATCCGGGGCGCCCGGTGGGACCGTGGATGTATGCGATCGCCAATTACAAACTGATCGATCACTGGCGGCGGCGCGGACGCAGTCGCCTGGTACTGGACGATACTGCGGATGTAGCTGTGGCGGCGGACACGTTTGCCGGGATGGATATTACCGCGCTGCTGGATGATTTGCCGGCAGCGCAGGCGGAGGCGATCCGTCTGACGCATATCGACGGGCTCACAAGTCGCGAGGCGGCGGAGAAGGTCGGTATCGGCGTATCGGCGATGAAACTGCGCGTGCACCGTGGGATGCTGCGATTGAAGGAAATGGTGGAAGAAACGGAGAAATGACGGACATCGATGCCTTGATTGATCGGCTTGCCGATGACGGTGCGACCCCAGCCGAGGGAACCGCGCGGCGCTTTGCTACGCCCTTGCTGGTGGTTATGGCGCTTTGCGTTGCGGGCTTAGCATTGGTGCTGGACGACGCGTTTGCCTCGGTCAGTTCCAACGGGATTGGCCCGCTTACGGTGAAATGGGGATTCTCGATCGCAGTGCTCCTGCTAAGCGTCGGCGCACTTTTTGTGCTGGGCAAGCCGGGGCAATCGAGCCGCTGGGCGATTGGCGCCTTGGCCGTGCCGTTCATGCCCGTGGTCCCGCTGCTGGGGCTGGAACTGGCGATGATCGGTCCCGTCATTGAAGCCCCCACCTGGCGACAGTGCCTCACCGCGATGCTGGTGTTGAGCCCGGTTGCCTTTGCCGGAGCAGTGCTCGCCATGCGCGCTCTCGCCCCCACCGATCTGCGCCGCGCAGGACTTGCAGCAGGATTGTTCGGCGGGGCCGTGGCGATGACCGCTTACGCCCCGTTCTGCCCCGAACGCGGGATGCTGCTATATGGCGCTTTCTACTGCCTGCCGATGTTGGCAATGGCGGCAATCGGTTGGCTGGCAGGGCCGAAACTCTTGCGCTGGTAAATCCGCGCGCTAGGCGTGGCGGGCATGAGAATAGGCAAAGTCCGACGGCTGGCTGACTGTCACAATATCGCCGATTTCCGCGAGCTGGCGCGGCGTCGCCTGCCCTTCCCGGTGTTCCACTACATCGATGGCGCCGCCGACGATGAGAGCACCAAGGACCGCAACACCGCCGCCTTCGACGATGTCGATCTGGTGCCCGATGTGCTGGTGGGGGCGGAGAATATCGACCCATCGGTCACCATCATGGGCCGCGACAACGCCGCTGCCGCTGATGCTCAGCCCCACCGCACTGCAGCGGCTGTTCCACTGGCATGGCGAGCGCGCGACGGCGGCGGTGGCGGAGAAATTCGGGCTGTGGTTCGGCATTTCCAGCCTGTCGAGCGTGAGCATCGAGGAAGTGGGCGAACGATGTCCGGCCCCAAGATGCTGCAATACTACTACCACCGCGATCGCGGGCTGAACGCGGCGCTGACGCAGCGGGCGAAGGCGGCGAAGTTCGATGCCATCACGCTGACGGTGGACACGGTGGTTTCGGGCAATCGCGAACGCTGCAAGCGCACCGGTTTACCAGACCCCGCCCAGGTTCACCCCGTCCAGCTTCCTGTCCTATGCCATCCACCCGGCCTGGGCGCTCAATTTCCTGTTCCGCGAGAAGTTCGACCTGCCCAACCTCTCCACCCATGTGGCGGCGGGCATCGGGCAAGTCGATTTCGATCCAGGACTATTTCAATTCCATGCTCGATCCCGGCCTCAACTGGCAGGCGGCGGAGCAATTGCGCGACGATTGGGGCGGCAAGTTCTGCCTCAAAGGGATCATGTCGGTGGGCGATGCCCGGCGCGCGGCGGATATGGGGGTGGATGCGATCATGGTCTCCAACCACGGCGGGCGGCAACTGGATGGCAGCCGCGCCCCGTTCGACCAGCTCGACGAGATCGTGCAGGCCGTGGGCGACCGGGTCGAAGTGATCCTCGACGGCGGGGTGCGGCGCGGCACCCATGTGCTGAAGGCGCTGGCCACGGGCGCGAAAGCAGTCAGCGGCGGGCGGCTATACCTGTATGCGCTGGCAGCAGCAGGCCAGCCGGGAGTGGACCGCGCGATCGGCCTGCTCGATGCCGAAATCCGCCGCGGAATGCAGCTGATGGGGGTAAGCCGGGTGGACCAGCTCACCCCCGATCGCTTGCGGCGTAGGTAAGGCTGCCGAAAAACCGTCCCTTTCGAGGAAGGCAGTTAGGCTAATGAATGGCTGCTGTTTTCCGGTGATCCCGGTCAGCAACCCCTTGCTTGCCGTTAACCTGTCGCATTATGGTTCCGCAGCAAAGCGCAGAGGGAGTTGGAAGGCGTGGCGCTTTCTCCACAATGGCTGGATGAACTGAAGAGCCGGACCACGCTGTCCGCGCTCGTCATGCGCACGACCAAGCTCCAGCGCGCGGGGCGCGAGTGGAAGGCGTGTTGCCCGTTCCACCATGAAAAATCCCCAGTTTTTACGTCAATGACGAGAAGGGCTTCTACCACTGCTTCGGCTGCCAGGCGCATGGCGCTGCGATCGACTGGATGATCGAGCAGCGCGGGCTGGAATTCATGGATGCGGTGAAGGAACTTGCGGCGCGGCGGGGATGGAAGTGCCCGCGACGGATCCGCGCAGGCCGCGCAGGCGGCGGAAGAGCGCGCCAGCCTGCACGATGTGATGCAGGCGGCGCAGGAATGGTTCGTCGCGCAGCTGCATTCGGATCGAAGGGCGTGGAGGCGCGCGATTATCTGGCGCGGCGCGGGATGTCGGCGCGGGCGATCGAGCAGTTCGGTTTCGGCTATGCGCCCGATGACCGGCAGGCACTCGACAAGCGCGCTGGCCCAGTTCGATACGCGCGATGCTGATCGAGGCTGGCCTGCTGATCGATGTCGAGGACAAGCTGCCCTACGCCCGGTTCCGCGGACGGCTGATGCTGCCGATCCACGATGCGCGCGGCGCGGGTGATCGCGTTCGGCGGGCGGATTCTTGAGAGCCGAGACGGCGTGGCGAAATATCTCAACAGCCCGGACACGCCGTTGTTCGACAAGGGCCGCACGCTCTACAATCTGCACCGCGCCGGGCCTGCCAGCCGCAAGACGGAGCGGGTGATCGTGGTCGAAGGCTATATGGATGTGATCGCGCTGGCGCAGGCGGGGATCGAGGATGTGGTCGCGCCGATGGGCACCGCGCTCACCGAACAGCAGATCGAACTGCTGTGGCGGATGGCGGACAAGCCGGTGCTGTGCTTCGATGGCGACAACGCCGGGCAAGCGCGCCGGCGATGCGCGCGGCGGAGCGGGCCCTGCCGTTGCTGCGCCCCGGCCACTCGCTGCAAATCGTCACCCTGCCCGCCGGGCTGGATCCCGGACGATCTGGTGCAGCAGCGACGGCACGGCGGCGATGGAAAAGCTGCTCGCCGAACGCCGCACTCGCTGCTCGATCTGGTGTGGGAGCATGAACGGCCGCCGCGCCGCTGGCCTCGCCGGAGGACAAGGCCGGGCTGAAGGCACGGCTGCTCGACCATGTCGAGACTATCGAGCACCCCGATATCACAGTCGCTCTATCGCCGCGAAATGCTCGAACGCTACGGCGATCTCGCCTTCCCCCAGCGCGAGTTCAAGCCGTTCCAGAACGCGCACGCCCGGTTCGCCAAGCCAGAGCCGCAGCGCGCTTCCCCCGAGTGCGCGATCGCCTGCGCCGCGCGGCGAGGGGCATGTTTCGCGACATGCTCGCGCAGGCCGTGCTCACCGGTCTGGCCCGCCATCCGCAGGAAATCGCACCGCCATGCCGACAGCCTGCTGCGGCCTTGCCCGCAGCCGATGCGGCGATGGCGCAGGCGGTGGAATTTCTGCTTGAACATGGCCAAACGCTTGAAGCGCGGCGACAAATCCGCCCATATCGCCTGCAGGCACCCTGCCGCCGCCACCGGATAAAGCCCGTTTCGCCTTCCTTGCTGGAAGGTACCGATCCGGATGAGCGCGAGGAGGATCTGGCCGAAGCGATTGCCCTGCTGGTCGAAATGCCCGCATTGGAGGCGGCAATTGCCGCGGCTACGGCGCCGCTTCGACGCCGATCCCGAAGGCGCTTTCGCCGAGCAGCAACGGCTGCGCAAACGAAAGCTGGAAATCGAGTCGCGCTTGGGGCAGATGGCGCGCAAACGTGCTGCCTCGGCGGCACAGGTAAGTAATTGCTCCCGATGATGCGCCACGGCATCAGCGGCGACAGGAAACGGATTGAACGGCACTTATGGCCGGAGACGACGACGGCAGCGACAAGGATGAAGACGCCCCGCTGATCGACCTGAACGAAGCATCGATCAAGAAGCTGATCGCGAAGGCGCAAGCGCGGGCTACATCACCTATGACGAGCTGAACGAGGCGCTGCCGTCAGAGCAGATGACGTCCGATGCCAGATCGAGGACATCCAGACCGCGATTTCCGAAATGGGCGTGCAGATCGTCGAGACCGACGAAGAAGCGCAGGACGAGGATGACGGATGAAGAGTCCGGAGGAGACTCGCACCCACCGGGTCCGAATTGCAGGCCGAAGATCGCCAGCACGTCCCCGAAAAGAAGAAGAGCGTCGCGCGGCGAAGGCCGCACCGATGATCCGGTGCGGATGTACCTGCGCGAAATGGGCGCGGTGGAACTGCTCAGCCGCGAAGGCGAAATCGCCATCGCCAAGCGGATCGAGGCCGGGCGCGACACGATGATTATGGGCCTGTGCGAAAGCCCGATCACCTTCCACGCCATCATCACCTGGTCCGAAGCGCTCAACAACGGCGAAATGCAGCTGCGCGAGATCCTCGATCTTGACGCCATGCTGTCCAAGGAGCCGCCCGTCGACAAGATGGAAGAAGGCGCCGAGGACGATGACGACGGCGAAATCTCCGAAGCAACCGCCGGCCCGACCATCCGTCGAGGAAGAAGAAGTGGAAGACGCGGAGGAAGAAGTCGACGAGGACGACGAAGACGGCGAGCCCAAGGCCCGCAAGCGCGAGGAGGAAGAGGACGAAGAGACAACACCATGTCCCTCGCCCAGATGGAAGCCGCGCTGAAGCCCGACGCGCTCGAACGCTTCGCCCGCATCACCGATCTGTTCAAGAAGTTCGAAAAGCTGCAGGCCGAGCGGGTCGAAGTGCTGGGCGCCGGGCGAAGCTTTCCCCAAGGCCAAGGAAAACAAATACGAAGAACTGCGCGAAGCAGCTGACGGCCGAAGTCGAAAGCGTGCAGTTCCACGCCACCAAGATCGAATATCTGGTCGACAACCTCTATGCCTTCAACCGCCGCCTGACCGCGCTGGGCGGGCAGATGCTGCGGCTGGCCGAACGCCACAAGGTCAAGCGGCTCGATTTCCTGCAGAGCTATGTCGGCAACGAGCTGGACGAGGCATGGCTGGCCGACAAGGCCAAGAAGGACAAGAAGTGGGCTGCCTTCGCCGAGAAGGAAGCCGAGGCGGTTGAACGCATCCGCGCCGAAATCGCCGATATCGCCTCTGCCACCGGCATGAGCCTCAACGAATTCCGCCGCATCGTCAACATGGTGCAGAAGGGCGAGCGTGAGGCGCGGATCGCCAAGAAGGAAATGGTCGAGGCGAACCTGCGGCTGGTGATCTCGATCGCCAAAAAATATACCAACCGTGGCCTGCAATTCCTTGATCTTATTCAGGAAGGCAATATCGGCCTGATGAAGGCGGTCGACAAGTTCGAGTATCGCCGCGGGTACAAGTTCAGCACCTATGCCACCTGGTGGATCCGGCAGGCGATCACCCGCTCCATCGCCGATCAGGCGCGCACCATCCGCATTCCGGTGCACATGATCGAAACGATCAACAAGCTGGTGCGCACCAGCCGCCAGTTCCTGCACGAACAGGGCCGCGAACCGACGCCCGAAGAAATGGCCGAACGCCTCTCCATGCCGCTGGAAAAGGTGCGCAAGGTGATGAAGATCGCCAAGGAGCCGATCAGCCTCGAAACGCCGATCGGCGACGAGGAAGATTCGCATCTGGGCGATTTCATCGAGGACAAGAACGCGATCATCCCGGTGGATGCGGCGATCCAGGCGAACCTCAAGGAAACCGTGACCCGCGTTCTGGCATCGCTCACCCCGCGCGAGGAACGCGTGCTGCGGATGCGCTTCGGCATCGGCATGAACACCGATCACACGCTGGAAGAAGTCGGCCAGCAGTTCTCGGTGACCCGCGAACGTATCCGCCAGATCGAAGCGAAGGCGCTGCGCAAGCTGAAGCACCCGAGCCGGTCGCGGAAGATGCGTCAGCTTCCTCGATCAATAAGCACTTTATGGCGGGGCACCGCAGCGCGATGTCCCGCCTGATCCTGTTCAACAAGCCGATGAACGTGCTGTCGCAGTTCACGGATCCGCGGCAGCCCGACGGCGCGGCGCGACACTTTCCGACTACATCGATATTCCCGGCGTCTATCCCGCAGGGCGGCTCGACCGGTGCAGCGAGGGGCTGTTGCTGCTGGACCGATGACGGCAGGTTGTCAGGCGCGGATTGCTGTTCCGAAGTTCAAGCTGGCCAAATGCTGTCTGGTGCAGGTGGAGGGCGAGCCGGATCGACGCGGCCATCGCGCGCCTGCGCGCAGTGGGTAACTTTACGATGGACCTACTCGCCCTGCCCTCGCCGAACGCATTGCCGATCCCAGCTCTGGCCGCGCGATCCGCCGGTGCGCTTCCGCAAGAGTGCCCGACAGCTGGTTGCGGCTCACCATCAGCGAAGGCCGCAACCGGCAGGTGCGACGGATGACGGCGGCGGTGGGCCACCCGACCTTGCGGCTGGTGCGCTGGAGCATTGGCGACTGGACGCTCGTCGGGTTGCAACCGGGCGAATGGCGCTTGGCCTGACCAAGGACCATTGCGATTTCTGCTTTGTTTCTCGCAGAGAACGCAGAGGAAGGAGAGGACGCAGAGAAGACGTGCCGGGCCGTAGGCCCGATTTATGGTTCGAAGGCAAATTCTGGCAAAACCAGTTTTCCCAAAGCGGCTTCGCCGCCCGCACAAACCCTCTGCGCCCTCCCCTGCCTCTCCGGTCTCTGCGAGAACCAATTCCGCGATTGGCCTGTAGTCTGACCTTTCCCATATAGACTCACAGCCAAGCCGCGGGCAGGTATCGCCAATGGGGACGGGATACGATTACATCATCATCGGCGCAGGTTCATCGGGCGCGGTGATCGCCGCGCGGCTGAGCGAAGACCCGGCGGTCAAGGTGCTGCTGCTGGAAGCGGGCGCGCCCAACCGTCACCCGCTGCAACTGATGCCGCTCGCCTTCCCGCGCGTGGCGCTGGGCAATATCGGCACCTGGCAGTTCGAGAGCGAGCCCGAACCGGCGCTCGGCGGGCGGCGCCTGGGCATTCCGCGCGGGCGGACGTTGGGCGGCACCTCCTCGATCAACGCGATGATCGCGGTGCGCGGCAACCGGCGGGATTTTGATGGCTGGGCGGCGGGGCAATTGTCCGGCTGGAGCTATGACGAGGTGCTGCCCTACTTCAAACGCTCGGAAAACCACTGGCGCGGGGCGAGCGATTTCACGGCGCAGGCGGCCCGGTGGATATCTCGCGTGATGCAGGGGCCGGACCTGCTCTATGAAGCAACACCGCGCCGCTGCCGAAATGCTGGGCATTCCGCACAATGACGATCCCAACGGGGCCGAGCAGGACGGCATCAGCCGGATGGAATCGACCGTCTCGAACGGTCGCCGCGCCAGCACCGCGCGCGCCTATCTCGCCCCGGCGATGGGGCGGGCGAACCTCACCATCGCCACCGGGGCGCTGGTCGACGCGGATCGTGCTGGAGGGCAACCGCGCGGTGGCGGTGGAATATGTCCAGCGCGGCCAGTCGCATCACCGCGCAGGCCGGCGGCGAGATCGTGCTTTCGGCAGGTGCTTATGGCTCGCCGCAAATGCTGATGCTGTCGGGCATCGGCCAGCCCGACGATCTGCGCGCGGCGGGCGTCACCCCGCTGCACGATCTGCCCGGCGTGGGCGCGGACCTCGCCGATCACCCGGTGGTCATCAACGAATGGGACCTGAAGGAGGATCACGGCCTCACCCGCCACCTGCGGCTGGATCGCGCCGCGATCGCCGCCGCGCGCTGGTTCGCCAACGGCTCCGGCCCGTTCGCCTATACCGGCACGCTGGCGAATATTTTCACCCGCCTGCGCCCCGATGCCGACCGGCCCGATGTGCAGATGATGTGCCTGCCGCTTTCGGGCGATGCCAATCTGTGGGTGCCGGGGTTCGGCAAGCCCGTTTCCGCGACTGTCGGTCCGCACCGGCTATCTGCCGCTCAAATCGCGCGGCTGGGTGAAACTGCGCGACGACAATCCGCGCAGCGCCCCGCGCATTTTCCTCAACATGTTCTCCGCGCCCGGAGACATGGAGGGCATGGTCGAATCGATCCGCCTCACCCGCTCGATCTACGAACAGGAGCCGCTGGCCAAGCTGATCGCGCGCGAGAACCTGCCCGGCGCGCAGTATCAGAGCGATGCCGAACTGACCGAGTTCATCCGCCAGAACGCCACCCACCGCGCGCATCCCGGCTGCTCGTGCCGGATGGGCACTGATGCGGGCGCGGTGGTCGATGCGCAATTGCGGGTGCGCGGGATCGAGGGGCTGCGGGTGGCCGACGCGAGCGTGATGCCGAGCCTGCCGCGCGGCAATCCCAATCTCGCCTGCATCATGATCGGCGAGAAGACGGCGGATATGCTCCGCGATTCAGCCTAATCCAGCTTCCCAGTCGGCCCCGGCACTGCCTCGCCCGTCAGCGGGTGACGGTAATGGAATGGGGGGAACCGGCGGCCCAGTGCTTCGTCCTTGGGGAAAGAGGGACGATCCGGCGGGAACGCAGCATCAGGCGGACCGCTGTCAAACACCGCCGCATCGAAGCCCGCGACTTCGAAGTAATAGGTCGGCACCCACCACAGCCGCTTGATCGCCCAGCGGCCGTTCTCTTTCACATACTCGTTCTCATAGACACCCTCGGCCAGCAGCATCTTGCCGCTGCCGGGCGGGGAATTGCCCTGCAATATGCGCGCGGCACCGGCATTGCGGCGCTCATCCCGTCTTCCGCCAGGGTCAGCACGGGCTGTAGCTGGATATGGTGGATGATCTCGTCCTTCAGCAGCCCCCAGCGCCCGCCGCCAAGCACGTGGAGCAGGAAATGGCGGATACGCTCCTTGCCCTGATAGACCCCGCGCTGGCCGATCTCCATTTCGGGCGCGTCGTCGCAGAACAGATCCGCCAGTTCGTCGAACATGCGGTTGTCGAGGAAATAGCCGTACTGGTTCTGCAAACGGACAATCGCCTCGCGGTCCTCAACCTGCGTCAACCGGTGCGCGAGTGACGCGACTTGCGCGCGCAGTTCAGCTCTCGCTCATTGAACCTCCGGCACCCACACCGCCCCCTTGATATAGCGGATCAGCCCCGCATCATCGAGCAGGTAGTGGATGTAGAATTCCACCTGAACACTCATCCCCACGGGCACCGGCACCATCCCGCCATAGCCACGCCGGTCCAGCTCCGCCTGCGACAGTTCCTTCAGCCCGGTAAAGGTGATGACGACATTGGCGACGAAGCCCTGCTGGCCGGGAAAAACTCGCGGAACGCCACTTCCTCGCGGCAAACTCATGGAAAAAGCGGTAGAAGTCCCGAAACGCGGGCTTTCCCCGCACCGCGAACCCGGCGTTTTCCAGCACGAAGTCATCGGTGAAAAAGGTCTCCAGCGTGGCATAGTCCCGCGCATTGAAGGCGGCGATGTAGCGGTGGTAATCGGCTTCGGTCATTTTCGTCCTCCCCAAGGCGTGGCTACAGCACCGCTTGTGGGGGACAAAGCATAAATGGCCCTTTTTCCGGGTGGCATGGCGGGCTTCAAGTGCCTATGTCGCCTGCCATGCGTATCGCCATCGCCTCCGATCATGCCGCCGTCGACCTGAAGGCCGAACTGCGCGAGTGGATGATCGAACAGGGACACGAGGTCGCCGACCTTGGCCCCCACACCACCGACAGCGTCGATTACCCCGACTACGGCTATCGCCTTGCCTCTGTGGTGGCCGATGGCACCGTAGAGCGCGGCGTGGCCTTGTGCGGCAGCGGGATTGGCATTGCCATCGCGATCAATCGCAATCCGGCGGTGCGTTGTGCGCAGGTTTCCGAACCGCTTTCGGCACAACTTTCCCGCTCGCACAACGATGCCAATGCCATCGCGATGGGCGCGCGGCTGATCGGGCCGGAAATGGCCAAGGCCTGCCTTGCTGCCTTCCTCGATACCGAGTTTCTGGGTGATCGCCACCAGCGGCGGGTCGACCAGCTATCAAACCCTAACAACGAGTCCTGACATGAGCACGCGCCTTGTAAAATCTTCCCCGCTCGATCGCTTCTGGCACGACAGCCTCGAAGCAGGCCGATCCGCTGGTCCATGCGATCATCGGCAAGGAACTTGGTCGCCAGCGCCACGGGATCGAGCTGATCGCCAGCGAGAACATCGCCAGCCCCGCCGTGCTCGAAGCCTGCGGTTCGGTGTTCACCAACAAATATGCCGAGGGCTATCCGGGCCGCCGCTACTATGGCGGCTGCGAATATGCGGACGAGGTGGAACTGCTCGCCATCGCCCGCGCCTGCGAGCTGTTCGGCTGCAATTTCGCCAATGTGCAGCCCAATTCGGGCAGCCAGATGAACCAGGCGGTGTTCCTCGCGCTGCTCAATCCGGGCGATACCTTCATGGGGCTGGACCTCGCCAGCGGCGGGCATCTGACCCACGGTTCGCCGGTCAATATGAGCGGCAAGTGGTTCAACTGCGTCCCCTATGGCGTGCGGCGCGAAGACAGTCGGCTGGACATGGAGCAGGTCCGCCGTCTGGCGCACGAGCACAAGCCCAAGCTGATCATCTGCGGCGGCACCGCCTATCCGCGGCACTGGGATTTCGCCCAGTTTCGCGAAATCGCGGACGAGGTGGGCGCTACCCTGCTGGCGGACATGTCGCACTTCTCCGGGCTGGTGGCAGGCGGCGCGCATCCCTCGCCCTTCCCGCACGCGCATATCGTCACCTCGACCACGCACAAGTCCTTACGCGGACCGCGTTCAGGCATCATCCTGTGGAACGACGAGGCGCTTTCCAAGCCGCTCAACATGGCGGTGTTCCCCGGCCTGCAAGGTGGTCCGCTGATGCATTATGTCGCCGCCAAGGCGGTGGCCTTTGCCGAGGCGCTGCGCCCCGAATTCCGCATCTACGCCGCCTCCATCGTGGAGAACGCCAAGGCGCTGGCGGCCAGTCTGGCGGAGAACGGCGTGAACATCGTTTCCGGCGGCACCGACAACCACCTGATGCTGGCCGATCTCACGCCAATGGACGTGACCGGCAAGGCGGCCGAGAAGGGCCTCGATCGCGCGCTGCTCACCTGCAACAAGAACGGCATTCCGTTTGACACCCGCAGCCCGTTCGTCACCAGCGGCATCCGCCTTGGCACCCCGGCGGGCACCACGCGCGGATTCGGGCCTGCCGAATTCCGCAGGATCGGTGTATTGATCGCCGAAGTCGTCGAGCGGCATGAGTCGCAATGGCGATGAGGGGGACGCTCAGGTGGAAGAACGCGTGCGCCGCGAAGTGGGCGAAATGTGCGCGGCCTTCCCCGTCTATCCGGGAAGAGTGTAAATGAACAAGCCGAACGATCCGATCGACAGCCGCATCCTTGTCGATGCCGTGGAAGAAGCGAAGGCGATGGGCCGCGACGGGATGCAGCATCCCTCGACCAAGCCGGTGCTGACCGGCGCCGGGATTGGCGTCGTGGTCGGCTGGCTGCTGCCGCTGGGCGGTTTCGGCGTTGTCGCGGGCCTGCTCGGCGGCGCGGGCTTCATGCTCTACAAGCGCGTGCGTCCCTGATCGATCATGCGATGCCCTTTCTGCGCGCATGACGACAGCCAGGTAAAGGATTCGCGCCCCACCGAAGACAACACCTCGATCCGCCGCCGCCGCCAGTGCGAAGGTTGCGGCGCGCGTTTCACCACATTTGAACGGGTGCAATTGCGCGAAGTGACGGTGGTCAAATCCGGATGACCGCCGCGAGGGGTTCGACCGGGCGAAGATCGAACAATCGGTGGCGCTGGCCTGCCGCAAGCGCGGGGTGGAGCAGGAGCGGATCGACCAGCTGGTGTCCGGCATCCAGCGGCAGGTGGAAACCGCCGGGGAAAGCGAAGTCTCTTCCGAACGCATCGGCGAAATGGTGATGGACGGGCTGCGGCAGCTCGATTCCGTGGCCTACATCCGCTTCGCCTCGGTCTATCGCGATTTCGGCGAGGCCAAGGACTTCGAGGAATTCGCCAGCACGGTGCGCGATGCTGCTGGAGACTGAGCAACCAGTAATCGTCCTCGTCCGCCCGCAGCTGGGCGAGAATATCGGCAAGGCGGCGCGGGCGATGCTCAATTTCGGGCTGACCGAACTGCGGCTGGTCGCGCCGCGCGATGGCTGGCCCAATCCTTCAGCCGGGCCTTCTGCGTCGGGCGCGGATATTGTGCTGGAACAGGCGCGCGTATTCGACACCACGGCAGAGGCAGTTGCCGATTGCGCGCATGTCTATGCCACCACGGTGCGCAAGCGCGGAGTGACCAAGCCGGTGCGCACCCCGGAAGAGGCCGCGCGGGAAGTCCCCGCGCAAAAGGGCCGCAGCGCCTTCCTGTTCGGCCCGGAACGCTCGGGGCTGGAGACCGACGATGTCGCGCTTGCCCGCACCATCGTCACCGCGCCGATCAATCCGGAGTTCGGATCGCTCAACCTGGCGCAGGCGGTGATGCTGGTCGCCTATGAGCTTTCCGGCACCGCGATCTGGTAATGCCCACACAGGAAGACCTGCTGCCACCGGCCCCGCAGGAAGAGCTTGAGGGGCTGATCAACCACCTCGATGCCATGCTCGAACCGCTCGGCTATTACTTCCCCGAAGATCGCCGCGACGCCACCCGCCGCAATCTGCGCGGCCTGCTGACCAAGCCGGGGTGGAACCACCTTGAAGTGCGCACCCTGCGCGGCGTGCTCACGACCTTGCAAAGGCTCGCCCGCCGCGACAGTTGACGACAATTGAGGGTCTTTCACCTCCCCCCGGTTTTGTGATAGTCTCCCCCCAAAGGGAGAATAAGCCATGAAAACAATCATCATTGCCGTCGCTTCGTTGGCGCTTTGCAGCAATGGCGTGCTGGCGCAAGACGCATCGGGCGCGACCGCCGTCACTCCGGTTGCTGCCGCAGAAACCGAAGAAACCACGCCCGCCTCCGCGGAACCCGATCCCGGCGAGGAAGTGATTTGCCGTTCGCAGCGCGCCACCGGCTCGCTCTCCCGCCGCAGCCGCATCTGCATGACGCGCAACCAGTGGAACGATTCCACTGCCCGCACCCGCGATGCCGTCAACTCAACCGTCAGCGGCGCTTCGGGCGGGGTGCAGTGTCGACAGGACCAGATGGGCGGCTGCTAAGCCGCCTCCCCGCTTGACTTTGGAGCGCGCGAAGCTAAACGCGCGCCTTCGCGACAAATTGGCTCCGCACCCCGGTGAAGCGGCAGCCGCATCATGCAAATCGGCATGGTGGTGCGATACCGGGTTAAATGGCCGTCGTTTGGGCGGTCCAGCAAATAGAAGGAATCGTCAGCATGACGAAGCGCACCAGCGCCAAGCACAAACTCGACCGTCGGATGGGTGAAAACATCTGGGGTCGTCCGAATTCCCCGGTCAACAAGCGTTCGTACGGCCCCGGCCAGCACGGCCAGCGCCGCAAGGGCAAGGTTTCCGATTTCGGCCTGCAGCTGCGCGCCAAGCAGAAGCTGAAGGGCTATTACGGCGACGTGACCGAAAAGCAGTTCAAGTCCACCTACAAGGCGGCCAGCGCCATGAAGGGCGACACCGGCCAGAACCTGATCGGCCTGCTCGAACGCCGGCTGGACATGATCGTCTACCGCGCCAAGTTCGTGCCGACGATCTTCGCCGCGCGCCAGCTCGTTTCGCACGGCCACATCCGCGTCAACGGCGTGAAGTGCAACATCGCCAGCCGCCGCTGCGATGTGGGCGACGTGATCTCGCTGGGTGACAAGGCCAAGGAAATGGCGCTGGTGATCGAGGCGCAGAGCCTGGCCGAGCGTGACATTCCCGAATACGTGGCCGTGGACGGCAACGACAAGGTGACCTTTGCCCGCGTGCCGACGCTGGATGAAGTGCCCTATCCGGTGCAGATGGAACCGAACCTGGTGGTCGAGTTCTACTCGCGCTGATCCTGCACAATCGCGCAAAACGATAGAGGGCGGTCCTGCGGGGCCGCCCTTTTCGTATGTGCGATCAAGTCAGGGGAGCAAAAGGCTCGAATCGCCGTAGCTGTAGAAGCGGTAGCCATTGACCACTGCATGGGCATAGGCGGCCATCATCCGCTCGCGCCCCATCAGCGCGCTCACCAGCATCAGCAGCGTCGATTTGGGCAAGTGGAAATTGGTCATCAGCCCGTCCACCGCGCGGAACCGGTAACCCGGCGTGATGAAGATGGACGTGTCCCCCGCGAAAGGTCGGATAGTGCCGTCCGCATCCGCCGCGCTTTCCAGCAGCCGCAGACTGGTGGTGCCGACCGCGATTATCCGCCCTCCGCTCACCCGCGCCGCATTGAGCCGCGCGGCGACATCGGCCTCGATACGTCCCCATTCGGCGTGCATCGCGTGGTCGTCGGTATCCTCGGCCTTGACCGGCAGAAAAGTGCCCGCGCCCACGTGCAGCGTCAGCGTTTCGCGCCTCACCCCGCGCGCGTCGAGCGCCGCGATCAATTCGGGGGTAAAGTGCAGCGCTGCCGTGGGTGCGGCGACCGCGCCGTCCTCGCGCGCGAACATCGTCTGATAGTCGGTGCGGTCTTGCGCGTCAGTGGGGCGTTTGCCCGCGATATAGGGCGGCAGCGGCATCGATCCGGCGCGTTCGAGCAGGACTTCGACCGGCTCCTCCCCGGCGAAGGCTAGGGTGAAGGAGCCATCGGCATGGCGCGTTTCGGCCATTGCTGAAACTCCTGCAGGGAAATCGATAGTGTCGCCTTCCTTCAGCCGCTTGGCATTGCGGATGAAGGCCTGCCAGCGGCGCAGGTCGATGCGCTTGTGAAGGGTTGCGCCGATCTTTGCTTCCCCGCGCCTGCCCTCCAGTTGCGCAGGGATCACGCGGGTATCGTTGAACACCAGCACGTCTCCGGGTTCGAGCAGGTCGGACAGATCGCACACCTGACGATCATCAAAGGCGCGCACTGCCCTTCACCACCAGCATTCGCGCCGCATCGCGCGGGCGCACCGGGCGCAGCGCGATCAGCTCTGGCGGCAGATCGAAATCGAACAGATCAACGCGCATGGGCGCAGCCTAGACCGCGATCAAAACTCGCCGTTCAGCATGTCGAGCGTGATCCTTCTTCCGGCTCCGCCATCGCTGGCATCACCTGCGGCAAGCCGTCAGCAGCAATGCTCGCCTGAAGGATACGGGTCGGATTTTCCGGCGGTTCGCCGCGCGAAATCGCATCCACGGCGGGCATGTTCGAAATTACCCGGCCGAAATTGGTATAGCGCCGGTCGAGCGCGAAACGCGGGTAGAAGACGATGAAGAACTGGCTGTTGGCGCTGTTCTCGTCATCGGCCCCCGGGCCATCGACACCGTACCGCGCACGTGGGGCAGGAAATTGAACTCTTCCGCAAGATCGGGAAGCGTCGACTGGCCCTGCCCGGTGCCGGTGGGATCGCCCGATTGGGCCATGAACCCGTCGATCACGCGGTGGAACGGATTGCCGTTGTAAAACCCCTGCCGGGCCAGTTGCTTGATCCGTTCGACATGATTTGGCGCCCAGGCCGGCATCAGCCGGATCGCCACCCGCTGCCCGGTGGACAGATCGAGCAGCAGGATATTTTCCTGATCCTGCGTCATGTCAAAATTCACCGTGATCGGCAGCTGCGATGCCTCCGCATTGGTGGCCTCGACGGTGCCGAGCGCGGGCGAGAGCGCGGTATCCTGCGCCAGCGCGGGCGTGGCGGTGGCAAGCAGGGCGGCTAGGGTAGACAGCGCGAAAGTGCGGAGCATGAATGCGTCTCGATAGGATTGCTGGATTGGCGGCGTGTTACGGGAGCGTGACTGACAGTTCAATGAACATATTCTCCCCTCCCGCTTGCGGGACGGAGCGGGGGCGAGGGCCTGCAGCGGCAATGCTGCAGCTTCAGCTCGACGGCCCACCCCTAACCCCTCCCGCAAGCGGGAGGGGGACTTTGGCTCAATACTCCCCCTTGCGCCCCAGTTCCGCCACCCGCGCTTCCACCAGCGCCTTCACCGCCGGGCTGACGAAGGGCGCGATATCGCCGCCGTAGAGGGCGATTTCCTTGACCAGCTTGCTCGCGATCGGCTGGAGCGAAACTCCGCCATCAGGAAGACCGTTTCGATCCCCGCGTTGATCTGCTGGTTCATCCCCGCCATCTGGTACTCGTATTCGAAATCCGCCACCGCGCGCAGGCCGCGGACGATGACGCTGGCGCCCTCGTGCTCGGCAAATTTCATCAGCAGCGCATCGAAGCCGCGAATCTCGACATTTTTCAGCCCGAGTCCGGCGATTTCGCCCTTCATCATCGTCATCCGTTCCTCGGTGGAGAACATCGGGTCTTTCGACGGATTGGTGGTGACGCCGATAATCAGCCGGTCCACCAGCCGCGAGCCGCGCCGGATGATATCGGCATGGCCCAGCGTGCAGGGATCGAAAGTGCCGGGGTAGATGCCGATGCGTTCGCTTCTCACCGATCCCGCTCCACGATAAACCGCGCCAGCGCCCGCAGCAGATCCGCTTCCGGAACCGTGGCTGGCGAGGTGGCCGATCGCCTGGTCGGACAGCGCCCGCGCCTGCGCCCGCGCGCCATCGACGCCCATCAGCGAAACAAACGTCGCCTTGCCCGCTTCGGCATCCTTGCGCAGCGCCTTGCCCGCCTTGGCTTCGTCGCCCTCCTCGTCGAGCAGGTCGTCGGCAATCTGGAAGGCGAGGCCGATGTCGCGGGCATAGGCGCGCAGGTGCGCCCTGCCCTCTTCGGGCACGCGGGCGAGGATTGCGCCCATTTCCACCGCCGCGCACAGCAGCGCGCCGGTCTTGAGCTGTTGCAGCCGGGTGATGGTGTGCAGATCGAACGCCGCGCCCGCCTGTTCCGCCACGATATCCATCATCTGCCCGCCCGCCATGCCCTTGTGCCCGCTGGCGGTGGCAAGCGCGTGGACCAGTTCGGCGCGGACGAAGGGATCGGTGCTGACCAGCGTGCCGCCGAGGATCTCGAAGGCCAGCGCGTGCAGCGAATCGCCCGCCAGCACCGCAGTGGCATCGTCGAACGCCTTGTGCACGGTGGGCTTGCCGTGGCGCGTATCGTCATCGTCCATGCACGGCAGATCGTCATGGATCAGCGAATAGACGTGGATCGCCTCGATCGCGCAGCCGGCGTAGATCGCCGCCGCGCGGCTGGCGCCGTACATTTCGGCCACGGTGGCGAGCAGCAGCGGGCGAACCCGCTTGCCCCCGCCGATGGCGGCGTAGCGCATGGCTTCGACCAGCCGGGCGGAGTTGTCGTCGGGAACGGGCAGCAGCCCGTCGAACGTATCGTCGATCTCGCGCTGGATATGCTGCAATCCGCGCCCGAGCACATCGTCGGCCATCAAGAGCGTCACCCCCGCCGCCCTCAGCCGCCGTCGAAGGGCACGGTGCCCGTGCGCTCTGCCGTCGGCACGAAAGCACTACCTTCTCGATCCGCGCTTGCGCCGCGTCGAGCCGGGCCTGGCAAATCCGCCGCAGCTTCTCGCCCTGCTCGTAAAGGTCAATCGACTGGTCGAGCGCCACGTCGCCGCTTTCAAGACGGCGCACCACGTCTTCAAGCGCACGCAAAGCGTGCTCAAACGTCATCGCGGAAATATCGGGAACATCCTCGGCCATGCGCGCGACCATTGACCATGCCGGGGCGCAGGGTCAAGCTGCGGTGCTGTTGAGGAGAGCCCGATGAAGTGGATTATCGCCTATTTCGCTGCCGCGCTGGCGTTCGGCGTGCTGGACTTCTTCTGGCTGCGCTGGGCGGCGGACAATCTCTACCGCCCGGTGATCGGCAGCATCATGGCCGAGCAGTTCCGCATGGGCGCGGCCTTGGCGTTCTATGTGATCTATATCGCCGGGATGGTGTGGTTCGCGGTGAAGCCGGGGATCGAGAGCGGCAGCGTGGCGACTGCTGTGCTGAATGGCGCGCTGCTGGGGGCGCTGTGCTATGCGACCTTCGATTTGACGAGCCAAGCGGTGCTGAAAGTCTGGGCGACGCATATCAGCATTGCCGACATCGCCTGGGGCACCTTTGCGACGGCGGTGGCTTCGGGCGTGGCGGCCTGGGCGGCGCTGAAGCTGGCGGCCTAGACCAAGTCTGAGCCACTCCCCGCTCATCCTGAGGAGGCCACGAAGCTGAAAGCTGAGCGGCCGTCTCGAAGGACGGTTTAGCGCACGGTGCTTCGAGACAGGACCTCAGACTTCGTCTTCGGTCCTTCCTCAGCATAAGCGGCTCAAATTTTCATTGGCTTGCCCTAGCTATCCGCGTGGAACCGCGCCTCAGCCGTCAACCGCTGGCTGCGCATGTAGAACCAGAAACCCAGCAGCAGGACCGAAAGCACCGCCGGGGTCAGCGGCAGGTCGGCAATTCCGAAACCGAACTTCGCGATCCCCACCAGCACACCGAGTAGTCCGACCACCAGAATCATCGTCTCGATATTGGAGAATCGCGAACACTTGGGCACCCCGCCCTCGCGCCGCATGCCGAACATGCCGTACTGCGCATCGGCCTTGGTGAAGTAGTACCGCCCCGGCCCGCCAGCGGCGATATCCTCGTCGAAGCTGCTGGAGGCGGATATCTTGGCAAGGCGGCGTTGCTGCCCATTCGGCACTGTAATCACCAGTTCCTCGAACCGGGAATAGCCCATCTTGCGCGACTTCGGAGTCGCGGGGGTCAGCACACCATCGATGATTTCGAGCGCCATGATCGATTGCTCCATACCAGTGGAAACGATTGCGCCCGTTGCAGGCAGACTACGCCAGCAAGGGATATTTGCAACGCCTGACTAGCGGCAGGCTGGCGCGCCCGCTAATGGCACGGCCATGACCGAGATCACTGCCGAAATCGTCGCCCAGCACGGGCTGTCCGAAGACGAATATGCCCGCGTGCTGCACGCGCTGGGGCGCGAGCCGAACCTTGTCGAGCTCGGCATCTTCTCGGTGATGTGGTCCGAGCATTGCAGCTACAAGTCGAGCCGCCTGCACCTCAAGAAGCTGCCGACCGAAGCCCCGTGGGTGATCTGCGGCCCGGGCGAGAACGCGGGCGTGATCGATATTGGCGATGGCCAGGCCTGCATCTTCAAGATGGAGAGCCACAACCACCCCAGCTACATCGAGCCCTATCAGGGCGCGGCGACCGGCGTTGGCGGCATCCTGCGCGATGTCTTCACCATGGGCGCGCGGCCCGTGGCCAATGCCAATGCGCTGCGGTTCGGGCGGCCCGATCATCCCAAGATGAAGCATCTGGTGCAGGGCGTGGTCGCGGGCATCGGCGGCTACGGCAATTGCGTCGGCGTGCCGACCGTCTGCGGGGAGACCAATTTCCACCCCGCCTATGACGGCAATATCCTCGTCAATGCGATGACCGTGGGCGTGGCCCAGGCGGACAAGATTTTCTATTCCGCCGCCACCGGCCTCGGCAATCCGATCGTCTATGTCGGCTCCAAGACCGGGCGCGACGGCATTCACGGTGCGACCATGGCCAGCGCCGATTTCGGCGAGGATGCCGATGCCAAGCGCCCCACGGTGCAGGTGGGCGATCCGTTCACCGAGAAGCTGCTGATCGAAGCCTGCCTCGAACTGATGGCCACCGATGCGATTGTCGCGATCCAGGATATGGGCGCGGCGGGCCTCACAAGCTCCAGCGTGGAAATGGCCACCAACGGCAAGGCGGGCATCCGGCTCGACATGGACATGGTGCCGTGCCGCGAGGAAGGCATGACGCCTTATGAAATGATGCTCAGCGAAAGCCAGGAGCGGATGCTGATGGTGCTGAAGCCCGGCAAGGAGCCGATGGCCGAAGCGATCTTCCGAAGTGGGAACTCGATTTCGCGGTGATCGGCGAAGTCACCGATACCGGGCACATGGTGCTCGAATGGCAGGGCGAAGTGGTCTGCGACATCCCGCTCGGGCCGCTCGCCGCCGATGCGCCGCTGTATGACCGGCCCTATCTGTCGAAGGAAGAATACACCGCCTGGGCAGGCATCGCGCCGATGACCAATCGCCCGGACAGCGCGGATGTGGGCGCGGACCTGCTCAAGCTGCTCGCCAGCCCCAATCTCTCCTCGCGCGCAGTGGATCGCGCAGCAATACGATTCGCAGGTGGGCGCGGACACGCTCCAGACCGGCGGCGATGCGGGCGTGGTGCGGGTGCATGGGACGAAGAAGGCGCTGGCGATCACCACCGATTGCACCCCGCGCTATGTGTTTGCCGATCCCTACGAAGGCGGCAAGCAGGCGATTGCCGAGGCCTATCGCAACCTTTGCGCGGTGGGCGCGCGGCCCTTGGCGGTGACCAATTGCCTCAACTTCGCCAATCCGCAGCGGCCCGAAATCATGGCGCAGCTGGTCCACGCGCTGGACGGCATGGGCGCGGCCTGCCGGGCGCTCGATTTCCCGATCGTGTCGGGCAATGTCAGCCTTTACAACGAAAGCAAGGCGACTGGCGGCGGCTCGGCCATCCTGCCCACGCCGGCCATCGGCGGGGTCGGCCTGATCGACGATTACGCGCAGATGATGACGCATGCCGTTCAAGGCGGCGGGCGAGACGATCTACCTGATCGCGCCGGAGGAATGGGCCACGCCCGATCCCGAACGCTCGCATCTGGGCAAGTCGCTGTGGCTGCGCGAAATCCACGGGCGCGACGAAGGCCGCACGCCGCCGACCGACCTGACGCTGGAGAAGATCCGCCGGGCGGATCGTCCGCCAACTGATCGCCGACGGGCTGGTCTCCGCGGTGCACGATATTTCCGATGGCGGCCTGGCGGTGGCGCTCGCGGAAATGGCGATGGCGAGCGGGATCGGGGCGGACGTATCCGGCGGCGAAGGCTTCACCCAGGCGCAATGGTGGTTTGGCGAAGATCAGGGCCGCTATGTCATCACCGTGCCCGATACCGACGCCTTCAACCGCGCGCTGGCCAAGGGCACCGAGAACGACGAGACGGCGGCAGTCGGCTTCACCCGCATCGGCACGACCGGCGGCGACAGCCTGCTCGGCGTGGAGGTGGACGCAGCTCAAGGCCGCCCACCGCAGCTTCTTCAGTCAGTGGATGGAAGCCTAGCGCGCGCGAGCGCGACGCCCAGCGCGACCAGCCAGAGCAGTTGCGTGACATAGGTGAGGATCGCGCCCTCGAAGCGCATGTTGCTCACCCCGGTCAGCAGCAGCGCAGCGGGCACGATCCCCATCAGCAGCCCCGCGCCGCCGATCCAGCGCCAGCCTGCGCGCCATAGTGCCAGGCCGAACAGCGCGATGCCCAGTCCGGTGGCAATCGCGCCGAGCCGGGCCAGCGCCTGGTTGAGTTCCCACGCCAGTTCGCCCACGCCCGGAGCGATTGCGCCTTCGGGATAGTCCCACAGCGCGGGCACCACGAAGCCGTTGATCGTGCCCGCCAGATATTGCTCCGATCGTGCCAAGGGCGAACAGAGTCAGCGCCAGCGCGGTCTCCAGCCGCCAGCCCAGCGCCCGCGCCACCAGCGCCATTACCGCAGGTTGCAGCACCAGCAGTGCCAGCAACCCGCCGTGGACCGCGCGCATCATCGCCGCGCCGTCGCTGCCGTGCGGATGGTGGTGCATCAGCACCCCTGCCAACAGTGCCGATCCCGCCAGCAGCCATCCCGCCCCGCGCAGCGATTGCAAGCTCTCGTCATTCATGTCTAATCCTCCTGAAGCGAGCCGCATCTGCGGCGCGAGGGAGGGCCGGGACAATGGACGATTCGCGGCAAAAGTCCGGCACCCCCGTTTCGCCCCCGCCGGGAGCCGCGCCGCCACCCGCGCGCAGATCGTCGCCACCTTCAACCGGCTGATGCTGGAGGGCGAAGCCGAACGCCCGCGGGTGGCCGAAATCGTGGCCCAGGCGGGCGTCGGGCGGTCCACCTTTTACGATCATTTCGACGGGGTAGAGGCGCTGTTCGATGAAAGCCTGTCGATGCTGCTCGGCCGGGTGGCGCAGTGCCTGCTGGGCGTGGGCACCGAGGGCGAACTCCACTGGCTGATGCAGCATATCCACGAGAACCGCGAGCGCGGGCGGACCATGCTCAGCGGTCCCGGTGCCGAACGAACCGAGGCGCTGCTGGCGCGGATACTGGGGCGCGAACTGGATGGGCAGGCCGATGCGCGGCTGCACGCCATCCTGATCGCGGGCACCGTGATGGCGGCGCTCGGGGCCTGGGTGACGGGCCGACTTGCCGCAACGCCCGAAGCACTGGCGGCGCGTTTGCTCGCCACGACGCGCGCCATCCTAGCCGCCAGCTAGAAGCCCTGATGCCGCACTTGGCCTAAGCCCCCGTCATGACCGAAGGATATTCCGAAAAGCCGCTCGCCAAGAAGCTCTCGCTGCGCGACGGGCAGCGGGTGTGGTTCAATGCCATGCCCGACAGCGTGCAGGAGGAAATCGGTGACTATGCGCTCGATCTCACTTTCGTCAGCGATCCTGCCGACGGGGTGGATTCGGCGCATATCTTTGTAACCGAACGCGCCCTGCTGGCCGAATTGCTGGCCATGTTGCGCCATGCCATCGCGCCCGACGGGCAAATCTGGGTCAGCTGGCCCAAGCGCGCCTCCGGCGTCGCCACCGACATTACCGAGGATACGATCCGCGAAGTCTGCCTGCCGCTGGGTCTGGTCGATACCAAGGTCTGCGCGGTGGATGCGGTCTGGTCCGGGTCTCAAGCTGGTGATCCGCAAGGAACTGCGGTGAGCGAGCCGCAGCACCCCTTCCCCGCCCTTCCCGCCTATTCCGACGCTGAACGCGTAGCCCGCGCCCGCGCCGCCTTTGAACGCCTCCGCACCCGCCATTCGTGCCGCAGCTTTGCCGAAACGCCGGTCCCGCGCGAGGTTATCGAATATGCCATTCGCGCCGCCGGAACCGCGCCCAGCGGGGCCAACCACCAGCCGTGGCATTTCGCCGTGATCGGCTCGGCGGAGACCAAGCGCGCGATCCGGGTGGCGGCAGAGGAAGAGGAACGGGCGTTCTACGGCGCCGATGGCGGCAAGCCCAAGGCGTCGGACGAATGGCTGGCCGCCCTCGCCCCGATCGGCACCGATGCCAGCAAGCCCTTCCTCGAAAGCGCGCCATGGCTGATCGTCTGCTTCGCCCAGCGCAGCGGCGGGATCGACGAGGACGGCAAGACGCAGAACTATTACGTCAACGAAAGCGTCGGCATCGCCTGCGGAATGCTGATCGCGACGCTGCACGAGGCCGGGCTGGCGACGCTGACGCACACGCCCGTCGCCGATGGGCTTCCTGCGCGAGATTTGCGGGCGGCCGAGCGAACGAGAAACCGCTGATGATCGTGGTGACGGGTCTGCCTGCCGGTGATGCGAGCGTGCCGAGCACGGTGAGGAAGAAGCCGCTGGAACAGATTGCCACCTGGTTTAGGTTTTGCAGAGAAAATATCCGCTCACCCTGAGCCTGTCGAAGGGCAGCCACCAGTTCAGACATTACTGGCTGTGCTTCGACAAGCTCAGCATGAGCGGAGTGGTGAAGGCCACTTGGATCGATTTTAGGCCTTGTCCATTAAGTGCGCCTCATCCGGGAGGCTAGCCCACCCAATCCGGTCGCGGAATATCCAGCAGTTTGAGCACACTCGTCAAATCCCCGCGATCCACCCAGCCGTTCGCCGCCGCGCGGGCCTTGGGCTTGGCGCGGTAGGCCACGCCGTAGGTGGCGGCTTCCAGCATCGGGATGTCGTTCGCCCCGTCGCCCGCCGCCATGCGACAGCTTGGCCCCGCGCTGAGCGACCTCCTCCTCCAGCACTGCACGCTTGGTGGCGCTGTCGGTGATCGGGCCGAGCAGCCCGCCGGTCAGCTTGCCGCCGGAGACTTCCAGCCGGTTGCCGACCACGCGATCGAAGCCCAGTCGCTCCGCCACCGTCATCGGCAAAATGGTGGAAGCCGCCAGTCACCAGCACGGTGCGGCAGCCGCGCGCCTTGAGGGTCTGCACCAGCACCCGCGCGCCTTCGGTGGGGCGGATGCGTTCGTCGAGACAGCGGGCGATCGCGCCCTCGTCCAGCCCCGCCAGCAGCGCCACCCGTTCGCGCAGCGCGCTAGCGAAATCGAGTTCGCCCTGCATCGCCCGCTCGGTGATTTCGGCGATCTGCGGCTTGATCCCGGCGTAGTCGGCCAGTTCGTCGATGCATTCCTGCCCGATCATGGTCGAATCCATGTCCGAAACGAAGACATCGGGAATGCGGAATGGCATCGCGCGCGATGATCGCATCGCTGGTGCCGAAATGCGCTTCGATGGCGGTCGCGGAATGCCGCCAGGTCGTCCCCCGGCAATTCGATTTGCAGCACGTCGCCGCAGAAATCGAGCATCGCCGCGTGGGCCACCGGCGCGCCAGACCCCGCCAGCGCAGCCATCAGCGCGTCAAGCCCCCTTTCGAGATGGGAAGGCTCTGCTATCAGCCGGGCGATGAGCAATTCGGGCACTCCTATGCGCAAACAGGTGGCGCTCATTGCAGGGCCGACCGCCAGCGGCAAGAGCGATCTGGCGGTGCGGCTGGCGCTGGCGTTGCAGGAGGCGGGGCGCGAGGCGGTGATCGTCAATGCCGACAGCGCGCAGGTCTATGCCGACTTGCAGGTGCTTTCCGCGCGGCCCGACCGAAGCGGAGATGGCAGGCGTGCCGCATCGGCTGTTCGGCGCGTGGGACGGGGCGCAGGCCTGTTCGGCAGCGGACTGGGCGGCGGCGGCCTCGCGCGAGATCGCTTTGGCGCACGATGCTGGCGCGGTGCCGATACTGGTCGGCGGGACCGGGCTGTATATACGCACCCTGCTCGATGGCATCGCTCCGGTTCCGGAGATCGACCCGGCTATCCGCAGAGGCGGTGCGCGCCCTGCCCACTTCCGAAGCATGGTCCGCGCTGCAGGCGGAAGACCCCGAACGCGCGGCGAAACTCAACGCAGGCGACAGCCAGCGGATTGCCCGCGCGCTGGAAGTGGTGCGCTCCACCGGGCGGACTCTGGGCGACTGGCAGGCGGAATTGACCGGCGGTATCGGCCATGCCGTCGATCTCGCCCCGCTGGTGCTGCTGCCCGAGCGCGAGGCCCTGTTCGCCCGCTGCGACGCGCGGTTTGCGCAAATGCTGGAAAACGGGGCGGTGGAGGAAGTCGAAGCGCTGCTGTCGCGTGGCCTATCACCCGAACTGCCCGTGATGCGCGCCATCGGCGTGCCGGAGGTGGCCGGATGGCTGCGCGGGGACTGGTCGAAGGAGGAGGCAATCGCGCGCGGGCAGCAGGCCACCCGCAACTACGCCAAGCGCCAGTACACCTGGCTGCGCCACCAGCCACCGCCCGAATGGCAACGGGCGCAGCCTGAAAATATCACGATTGAGCGCAATTTTGAAAGATTATTCTCAGATTAGCGGTTGACAGGATATATTCGAACTCATATTTGCGGCCTCGGTAAGGAGAGGATGTGGCCCGGCAGGAGCGATCTTGTCGGGCCAGCCTTTTTTCGTGATGGCAGGATCGCGAGCGCTAACAAGGAGCAGTACAGTGTCAGAAGAACGCAGCGGGGCTGCGATATTGGTGGAAAGCCTGGTGCGGCAGGGGGTCGAATTCGTGTTCGGCTATCCCGGCGGCGCGGTGCTGCCGATCTATGACGAACTGTTCACCGATCAGCGCATCCGCCACATCCTCGTGCGGCATGAGGCCGGCGCGGCGCATGCGGCGGAAGGCTATGCCCGCTCCACCGGCAAGCCCGGCGTGGTGCTCGTCACCTCCGGCCCCGGCGCGACCAATGCCATCACCGGGATTGCTGATGCGTTCATGGATTCGATCCCGCTGGTGGTCATCACCGGGCAGGTGCCGACCAACCTGATCGGCACCGATGCTTTCCAGGAAGCCGATACCATCGGCCTGACCCGGCATTGCACGAAGCACAATTATCTTGTGAAAGACCCTGAAGTCCTCGCCGCAACCATCGAGGAAGCCTTCGAAATCGCCACCACAGGCCGCCCCGGCCCGGTGGTGATGGATATTCCCAAGAACGTCCAGATCGCCACTGCCATGATGGCCGACGGGCCGGCCGCAGCGCCGCAAGCGCTACCACCCGCGCACCGTGGCCGCGGCGGACGAGATCGCCGAAGCCGTCGAACTGATCGCCAATGCGCGAACGGCCGCTGTTCTACACCGGCGGCGGCGTCATCAATTCCGGCCCGCACGCCACCGAATTGCTGCGCCAGTTGCAGCAGCTGACCGGCGCGCCGGTCACCTCCACGCTGATGGGCCTTGGCGCCTTCCCCGCCGATCATCCCGACTGGCTGGGAATGCTGGGGATGCACGGCACTTTCGAAGCCAATATGGCGATGAACCAGTGCGACGTGATGGTCTGCGTCGGCGCGCGGTTCGATGACCGGGTGACCGGGCGGCTCGACGCCTTCTCCCCCGGCAGCACCAAGATCCACATCGATATCGACCGCTCCAGCATCAACAAGGTGGTGCCGGTCGATCTGGGGATTGTCGGCGATTGCGGGCAGGTGCTCGAACAGCTGATCGCTGGCTGGGGCAGCCGCCCGGCCGCGATCTGGGCGAATGGCAGGCGCGCATCACCGGCTGGCGCGCGCGCGATAGCCTCGCCTATCCGGCAGGCAAGGACAGCACGATCATGCCGCAGCTGGCGGTGGAACGGCTGTTCGCGCTGACGCGGGATCGCGATCCGATCATCACCACCGAAGTCGGCCAGCACCAGATGTGGGCGGCGCAGTATTTCGGCTTCTTCGGGCCGAACAAGTGGCTCACCAGCGGTGGGCTCGGCACGATGGGCTATGGCCTGCCCGCCGCCATCGGCGCGCAGCTCGGCAATCCGGGCTCGCTGGTGATCGATATTGCGGGCGAAGCGAGCATCCAGATGAACATCCAGGAAATGGGCACCGCCAGCCAGTTCCGCCTGCCGGTGAAGGTGTTCATCCTCAACAACGAATATATGGGCATGGTCCGCCAGTGGCAGGAACTGACCTATGAAAGCCGCTATTCGAATAGCTATTCCGACAGCCTGCCCGATTTCGTCGCGCTGGCCGAAGCCTATGGCTGGAAGGGTATCCGCATTTCCGAAGAGGCCGATCTCGACGCCGGAATCATGGCAATGATAGCGCACGATGGCCCGGTGATGGTCGATTGCCGGGTGTCGCAAGATGCCAACTGCTTCCCGATGATCCCCAGCGGCGCGGCGCATACCGACATGCTGCTCTATGGCGACATGGTGGGCGGCACGATGGACGATGAAGCCAAGGCGCGTGTGGAGGTGGTTGCGATGACGCCCAATCCCCTCCCGCTGGCGGAGGGTTAGGGGTGGCCTGTTGCCAAACCCCGACTGCCACCCCCGGCCCCTCCCGCAAGCGGGAGGGGAGATATGGATCCAGCATCGCGAATCCGAGCGGCACGTGCTCACCATTACGGTGGACAACGAGCCCGGCATCCTCGCCAAGATCACCGGCCTGTTCACCGCGCGCGGGTACAATATCGACAGCCTGACGGTGGCCGATATCTCCGAGGATCATGCGCTCAGCCGGATCACCATCGTCACCGGCGGGCCGCCGCAGGTGATCGACCAGATCATGGCGCAGCTTGACCGGCTGGTGCCCGTCCACCGGGTGATCGATCTCACCGAATCCGGCCCGCATGTCGAACGCGAACTGGCGCTGGTGAAGGTCAAGGGCGTGGGCGAACACCGCGTGGAAGCGCTGCGGCTGGCCGACGTGTTCCGCGCCCGCCCGGTCGATACCACCATCGAAAGTTTCATCTTCGAATTGACCGGACCTCCGGACAAGATCGACTCCTTCATTGCATTGATGCGCGAAATCGGGCTGGTCGAAGTGGGCCGCACCGGAATTGTCGGGATGATGCGCGGCAGCGAAGGAGCTTGATCGTAATGGAAGCCGTAATGGAATATGTGAACCCGGTGTTCGTGCTGCTGATGGCCGCCGCGCTCGCTGCGATTACCGCGCTGGTACATTCGGTGCTCGGGGAACATGCGACTGATCGGGCCGCTGCTCGCCGACCAACACCGGGCGTGATGGAAAGCCCGTTGGCGCGCAATATTACCCGCTTCGCCTGGCATTGGACGACCGCGCTGTGGCTGCTGGTCGCCGCCGTCCTCGCGCTGAGCGCATACGGCGATATCGACGCGCCGTGGCTGCTCTTCGCCATCGGCACCGCGCATCTCGTGCTGGGTGTGGCGGACGCCGTGCTCACGCGCGGCAAGCACATCGGCTGGCCGCTCATCACCATCATCGGGGGGCTGACGCTCCTCGCCTTCTATGTGATGCGAACTGCTGGATGATGCTTCGCGGCGCCTTGCTGCCGGTCCTGGCCGCGCTTTGCACCACGCCAGCGCTGGCGCAGGATGCTGTGGAGGATGCACGCATTCAACTGGAGGCGTGCACCGCAGCTGTCGAAACCTATTCGGACCATGACTATCGCGCTTGCTACGCTGCTTTCGCGGAGGAAGAGGACGAACGATTGAACGCCAATTGGCGCGCGATTATGGCCAATGTTGGTCGTGAGAGCGAGCTGGGCCGGGTGCTGCTGGATGCCCAACGCGCCTGGCTGGCCTTTCGCGATCTCGCCTGCGACCATTTCGAGACGCCCGAACCCGCCGGAACGCTCGACCGATTGCAAGCGCAGGCTTGCTATGCCGAAATGATCTCGCAGCGGGCCGACGAGCTCGACGGAATTCGTGCGCGCTACGAAGCAGAAATGTAATCACCAGAAATACTTAAGGACCACCAATGAAAGTCTACTACGACGCCGATGCCGATCTCAACCTGATCACGGACAAGCAGATCGTCATCCTCGGCTATGGCAGCCAGGGCCATGCCCATGCGCAGAACCTGCGCGATTTGGGGATCAAGAACGTCGCCGTCGCGCTGCGCGAAGGCTCGGCCACGGCGAAGAAGGCGCAGGAAGCCGGTTTCACCGTGCTGAGCAATCGGCAGGCGGCGGAGCAGGCCGATATCCTGATGATTCTCGCGCCGGACGAGCATCAGGCGGCGATCTGGGAAAACGATCTCAAGGGCCACATGAAGCCCGGTGCGGCGCTCGCCTTCGCCCACGGCCTCAACGTGCATTTCGGCCTGATCGATCCGCCCGCCGATATCGACGTCATCATGATCGCGCCCAAGGGCCCCGGCCACACGGTGCGCAGCGAATATGCCAAGGGCGGCGGGGTGCCCTGCCTGATCGCGATCCATCAGGATGCCAGCGGCAACGCCCACGATGTCGCGCTCGCCTATGCCAGCGGCGTCGGCGGCGGCCGTTCGGGGATTATCGAGACCAATTTCCGCGAGGAATGCGAGACCGACCTGTTCGGCGAGCAGGCGGTGCTGTGCGGCGGGATCACTCACCTGATCCAGGCCGGGTTCGAAACGCTGGTGGAAGCCGGTTACGCGCCGGAAATGGCCTATTTCGAATGCCTGCACGAAACCAAGCTGATCGTCGACCTGCTCTACGAAGGCGGCATCGCCAACATGCGCTATTCGATCAGCAACACCGCCGAATATGGCGACATCACCACCGGCCCGCGGATCATCACGGCGGAAACGAAGGCGGAAATGAAGCGGGTGCTGGACGATATCCAGTCGGGCCGCTTCGTGAAGAACTTCGTCCTCGATAACCGCGCCGGGCAGCCCGAGCTGAAGGCCGCCCGCAAGCGCGCCGAAGCCCACCCGATCGAACAGACCGGGGCCCAGCTTCGCGCGATGATGCCGTGGATCAAGGCCAACCAGCTGGTGGACAAGGCGAAGAACTGAGCTATCGAATATCCCCCTCGCCCATACAGGTGAGGGGGATACTAAAGTTCCTCGATCTGGGCAGTTTGCCGCTGCGCGCGCGGCACCCAAGTGAACACCCGCCACAGATAGGCGATCACCGCCAGCGCCACGAGCGCGATGATCCCCCAGCCGAGCACGTTTTGCGAATCCTCCAGATAGTGCCCCAGCCACTGGCCACCCATGATCAGCAGCGCGTTCCAGATCAGCGAACCGGCAAAGGTGAAGCTGAGGAATTTCAGCTTCGGCATGTGCGAAAGCCCTGCCGGCAGCGAAATGATCGTGCGCAGGAACGGCGAGAAGCGGACGAAGAACACCACCCAGTGCCCGCGCCGGACAAAGAACACCTGCGCCGCCGCGATATGCTCCCAGTCAAGCGTCAGCCAGCGGCCCCAGCGTTCGATGAAAGGTTCGAGCCGCCGGTAGCCATATCTATCCCCCAACCAATACCACGCATAATTGCCGACGGTGGTGCCCAGCGTCCCGATCAACAGCAGTGGCCAGAAGTGCATCACCCCGCGCTGCACCAGCAGCCCGCCAATGCCCATGATGACTTCGCTCGGAACGGGCGGCACGACGTTTTCGAGCACCATCAGCAGGAAAATGCCGAAGTAACCGCCTTGCTCGATCAGGTTGATGATAAAGTCATCCATTGCGGATTAACGCGCAGCAGGAAAAAAGGGTTCAATCGGTGTTTTGCACCAAACCTCAAGTGTGGTTAACATTTCCTCATAGTGCCGCGTGACGGCGTTCCAGCGCCTGCCAGATAAGTCCGGGAGTGTCTGTCCCATTGAATGCGTCGATAGACATGATGCCGGTGGGGCTGGTGACGTTGATCTCGGTCAGCCACTCGCCGCCGATCACGTCGATCCCGACGAAAGTCAGCCCGCGCCGCTTCAGGTCCGGCCCCATCGCGGCGCAGATTTCTTCTTCGCGCGCAGTCAGCGTAGTCGCTTCGGCCAAGCCGCCCTGCGCCAAGTTCGAGCGGAACTCGCCCACCCCCGGTCGCCGGTTGATCGCGCCTGCCACCTCGCCATCCACCAGCACGATGCGCTTGTCGCCTTGCGCCACGCTGGGGAGGAAAGGCTGGACCATGTGCGGTTCGGGCCAGGTCTGATTGAACACCTCGAACAGGGCGGAGATATTGGTGCCGTCCGCATCGATCCGGAAGATCGCCTTGCCGCCATTGCCATGCAACGGCTTGACGACAATTGCGCCGTGCTGGCGCTGGAATTCGCGGACATCGTCCAGCACGCGGGTAATCAGCGTCGGCGGCATGAAGTGTGCGTAATCGAGGACGTACATTTTCTCCGGTGCGTTGATGACCTCGCGCGGATCGTTGCTCACCAGTGTGGTGCCTTTCAGCCGGTCGAGCAGCAACGCGGCGGTGATGTAGCCGAGGTGGAACGGCGGGTCCTGCCGCATCAGCACCACATCGATATCCGCGCCGAGATCGATACGGCGAAGTTCCCCGGCGGTGAAATGATTGCCCACCACTCGCTGCACACTGACGGGCCGCGCCCAGGCCATCACCTTGCCATCGTGCCATCCCAGCGTATTGACGTCATAATGCCACACTGAATGCCCGCGCGCCTGCGCCGCCTCCATCAGCGCAAAGCTGGAGTCCCCGGCGATCTTGGTGGTTTCGAGCGGGTCCATCTGGACGGCTACACGCAATGACATCGCTAATTCCTCAAGGCATCCAGGCGTTTTCGATGTGGCGAGGCTCTGCGCCGGGTGCAAGGAGGATCACGTCCACACGCAGGTCTTCGCCGCTTTTCGCATAGTCATGCGCCACCGCCTCGGCAGCAGCGGCCACGCGGCGGAGTCGGTATTCGTCGATGGCGAAATCGAGATCGGCGGCCTTCGCACGCCATTTCACTTCGACAAAGGCGATCAGGTTCTCCCGCCGCGCGATCAGGTCGATCTCGCCGCCTTTGATCTTGACCCGGCGGGCAAGCACTTCCCAGCCGCGCCCAGCCAGCCAATCAGCCGCCTCATCCTCGGCACTGCGTCCGCGCGCTTCGGCCTGCTGGCGCTTCATTCGCCCTTGATCTCCATCGCCAGAGCATAGAGCACCTTGCGGTCCAGCCCGGTGGCTCTGGCGACCTGCGCCACGGCCTTGGAGGCCTTTTCCGTTGCCAGCAGTTCGCGCAGCATCGCTTCCGCGTGCTCCCCGCTCGGCAGTTCCTCCGGAGGCGGGCCGACCAGCAGCACGATCTCGCCCTTGGGAGGATACGCGGTGTAATGCGCAGCGATCTCGGTGGGGCTGCCGGTGCGGCATTCCTCGTAAATCTTTGTCAATTCGCGCGCCACTGCCACCTCGCGGCCCGGCAGCACATCATCGATAGCTGCAAGACTTTTCGTCAGGCGCGGAGCGGTTTCGAAGAAGATCAGCGTCGTTCGCACCGGGGCAAGTTCCTCCAGCATTTCCCGCCGCGCCTTGTCCTTGCTGGGCAGGAATCCTGCGAACAGAAAGCGGTCGTTGGGCAGGCCCGACAGCGCCAGCGCCGTCAGCGGGGCATTGGCTCCCGGCAGCGCCGTGATAGGAATTCCCGCCGCTTTTGCGTCCTTTACCAGCCGGTAGCCGGGATCGGACACCAGCGGCATTCCCGCATCGCTCACCAGTGCAATTGCTCGCTCGCGCATCGCATCCAGCAATCGTGCACGGTCGGCGGCCGAGGCGTGATCATCATATCGCCAAAGGGGCCGATAAATCCCAAGTGCCGCAAGCAGCTTGCCCGTCACCCGCGTATCCTCACAGGCGATTGCTTCGCACCGCGAAAGCATCTCGATTGCCCGAAAAGTGATGTCGCCAAGATTGCCAATCGGCGTAGCGACGATATAGAGGCCAGGAGGAAGGGGAGCGCCATCGCAAGTCACGCGCGCACCCTTGGACCAGACTTAGCGGAGACGGCAAGCATGTTCGGTAATTGGAAGCGCCTGCTGGTCGCGGGCTTGGGTTCTATGCTGCTGGCGGGCTGCGCGGTCGTTCCGGGTGGAGACACTGGTCCGGTGGACAGTGGACCAGTGGCTGGCCCTGCCCCGGTCACCACCCCCAACGCCGATGTGCTGCCTACGGACGATGGCCGCCACCGGGTGGCGCTGCTGGTGCCGCTGTCGGGAACCAATGCCGATGTCGGCCAGTCGATCGCCAATGCCACCACGATGGCGCTGCTCGATACCGGGGCAGAAAACCTGCGCATCACTACCTATGATACCAATGGCGGCGCGGGTGCTGCGGCCAGCCGGGCGATTTCGGATGGCAACCGGCTGATCCTCGGCCCGCTTCAGCGTGATGATGTGGGTGCAGTGCTGGCGCAGGCGCGCCCAGCGGACGTGCCGCTGATCACATTTTCCAACGATACCACCGTGGCCCGCAACGATGTGTTCGTGATGGGCCATCTGCCTGAGCAATCGGTAGAACGCGCAGTACAGTTCGCGATCGCGCAAGGCGCGCGCAATTTTGCCGCGCTGGCTCCTCGCGGGGATTACGGCAGCCGTGCGCTGGCTTCATTCGAAGCAAGTGTGGCGGCGGGCGGCGGCAGCGTGGTGGCGGTGGAGCGGTATGATCGCACCAATGCCTCGATCCTCGGCGCTGCAGACCGGCTGCGCGCGATTGGCGGCTACGACACCGTGCTGATCGCCGACAGCGCCGACCTTTCGGCACAGGCCGCAGCACGGCTCAAAAGCGCGGGCGATGCCCTTCCCTCGCTCCTCGGTACAGAGCTGTGGAGCCGCGAAGATGCGTTGACCCGCAGCAGCGTGATGCGGGGTGCGTGGTTTGCCGCAGTGGCAGACGAACGCTATCGCCAGTTCTCCGAAAGTTATTCCTCGCGCTTCGGCAGCGATCCCTATCGCATTGCTACGCTGGGCTATGATGCGGTGTTGCTGACCTTGCGGATGACGCGCGACTGGCAGCCGGGGCGGCAATTGCCTGCTGGATTGCTCACCGGCGAAGGCGGCTTCCTTGGCCTCGACGGGCCGATCCGCTTTATGGACAATGGGCTTGGCCAGCGAGCGTTTGAAGTGCGGCAGATTGGGAATGGCGCTTTCACCGTCGTTGATCCCGCTCCCACCGGGTTCTGAGCGTCAATCCGCCCAGTCGCCATCGGCGATTGCTCTGCCAATGTCGTCGATATCGTGCGCCCAGATGGTACGGCGCGCTCCAGTAGCGCGATTTTTCACGATGTATTTATGAGGCGCGACGAGACCTCCGAGGAAACCCTCGGCAAATCCGACAAATTTCCAATCGCTCGACACCTCGCGCTCCTCCCGCTGCTCGCTGGATGCGAGAATGGCCAGATCACCGGAAATTAACAAGCTCACGCTTGTCTGCGGATTTGGGGGGGATTTATAGGTACTCCCATGAGCGATGACCTGTTCGATGCCCTGCCCGCTGGCGGCGGCGATTATGATTCCTCCGCGATCGAGGTGCTGGAAGGGCTCGAACCCGTCCGCCGCCGCCCCGGCATGTACATCGGCGGCACCGATGAACGCGCGTTCCACCACCTCGCCGCCGAAGTGCTCGACAATGCGATGGACGAAGCCGTGGCGGGCCACGCCAGCCGGATCGAAATGGTGCTGGAAGAGGGCAACCGCCTGACCATCACCGACAACGGCCGCGGAATGCCGGTGGACGAACACCCGAGCTTTCCCGGCAAGTCCGCGCTCGAAGTGATCATGACCACGCTGCATTCGGGCGGCAAGTTTTCGGGCAAGGCCTATGCCACCAGCGGCGGCCTGCACGGCGTGGGGGTGAGCGTGGTCAACGCGCTGTCCAGCTTCACCCGCGTGGAAGTGGCGCGCAACAAGCAGGTGTTCGCGCAGGAATTCTCGCGCGGGGTGGCGCAGCGCGGCTTGGCCAAGGTGGGCGATACCCCCAACCGGCGCGGCACCAGCGTCACCTTCGTGCCCGACGCGGAGATTTTCGGCGACCGCCAGTTCAAGCCTGCGCGGCTGTTCAAGCTGGCCCGGTCGCAAGGCCTACCTGTTCGCGGGCGTCGAAATCCGCTGGAAATGCGCGCCTCGCTGGCTTCGCGATGATGTTCCGGCCGAAGCGGTGTTCCAGTTCCCCGGCGGGCTGGCCGATCACCTGACGCGAACAGGTGGGGGACCGCGAATGCGTCACCGCCGAATTCTTCACCGGGCGGCAGGATTTTCGCCGAGGAACAGGGCCGCGTCGAATGGGCGGTGGCCTGGCCGCTGTGGTCCGACGGGTCGACCAGCTGGTATTGCAACACCGTGCCCACCCCCGATGGCGGCACGCACGAGCAGGGCCTGCGCGCCGCGCTCACCCGCGGGCTGCGCGGCTTTCGGCGAACTGACCGGGCAGAAGAAGGCCAAGGACCTCACCGCCGACGATGTGATGACCGGCGCGGAAATCATGCTCAGCGTGTTCATCCGCGATCCGCAATTCCAGAGCCAGACCAAGGACCGCCTCACTTCGCCCGAAGCCGCGCGGCTGGTCGAAAACGCCATGCGCGACCATTTCGATCACTTCCTGGCCGACAATATGGAGCGCGGGCGGGCGCTGCTCGGCTCGGTGATGGAGCGGATGGACGAGCGGCTCAAGCGCAAGCAGGAGCGCGAGATCAAGCGCAAGACCGCCACCAGCGGCAAGAAGCTGCGCCTGCCCGGCAAGCTCACCGATTGCAGCGGCGATGGCGAAGGCGAAACCGAACTGTTCATCGTCGAAGGCGACAGCGCCGGGGGCAGCGCCAAGCAGGCGCGCAACCGCAAGACGCAGGCGATCCTGCCGATCCGCGGCAAGATCCTCAACGTCGCCAGCGCCACGGCGGACAAGATCCGCGCCAACAGCGAAATCGCCGATCTGGCGCTCGCGCTGGGCTGCGGGATGCGCAAGGACTGCGACCCGGAGCAGCTGCGTTATGACCGCGTGGTCATCATGACCGACGCCGATGTCGATGGCGCGCATATCGCCACGCTGCTGATGACGTTCTTCTTCCAGGAAATGCCCGAACTGGTGCGGCGCGGGCACCTCTATCTGGCGCAGCCGCCGCTCTACCGGCTGACGGCGGGCAAGGAGAGCCTCTATGCCCGCGACGATGCCCACCGGGCGGAAATCGAGGCGAACGAGTTCAAGGGCAGGAAGGTGGATGTCGGCCGCTTCAAGGGCCTGGGCGAAATGAACCCCGGCCAATTGCGCGAAACCACGATGGACCCGGCCAGCCGCAGCCTGATCCGCATCACCCTGCCCGAACAGCACGAAGCGCGCTTCGCGGTGAAGGAACTGGTCGACCAGCTGATGGGCCGCAATCCGGAACACCGCTTCAATTTCATCCAGAACCGCGCGGGCGAAGTGGACCGGGAGATGATTGATGCCTAGGACACTCAGGATTATGACGATGAGGGCCAATTTTCAGTTGTGACCTGGCAATGAGCGACCTGACTCGAGTTATGGATCTACGCTGACGGCGACCATTCCGTCATCGGTTGAGCCAACGGCAACCATTGGCGATACTTTGATAGCAACCGAGATCCGCGAGACAATCGGCCGGTAGCCGATCGTCTGGTTTACCGGCGCATTTTTAACCTCCAAGTGGTTGAGGCAGGTTCTTCTCCGCCTCGCTAGTCCTGTCGACCTCCAGTGTATGGGTTAACTTCATACTCCAGATCTTCTGCTCGGGCGGTTCGAACTCGATAGCTCACAACAGGTTGATCGGCCATTACACCTGGGAGACGACGGGATGGCGGGTGCTTCGTTGGGGTGGCGCATCTCGACGTTGTCATGCTGCTGATCATGCTTGGTTTCACCGCCTCGCCGCTTCATTCCCTACATGGTGACTTTTTGATGAGTTTCGGACGGCAAAAATTCGTCGCCCCACGCTATCTATATTTTCATCCGGAATTGCGCGGACCATCAGGGAATCGGGAAATGCTCGCCTGCAAGAGGGGAGATTACTTGCGGGGCCATTTCTGGCAGGCGTAGATGAATAGATAAGTCAGGAGTCCTGTCATGGAGTCGTTTACACTATGTGTCCCGCAACACGACCCTCTAAGGTTGCGGCGAAGCGCAAGATCGACTTGGAAAAACTGAATTCGCTGACGGCCTCCCAGCGCCTTGGCCCATCGAAATCGTGCGGCAAATGCGCAATTCAGGCCGCTTCTTTGGAATCAACATGCCACGGCATTCTGTTGTCGTAAGCTTGTGATGACAACCGACCATTCGCCGCACACCCGCTTCGCAGCGATCCGCATCCCGCTTGAGGCATTCTCACCGCCCCCTGGCCCCGCAAGCTGGCTCTACGAATTCCTGCTGTTCGGTTTCAAGCAGGCATGGGCCTGCTTGTTCGGCGGGCTGCTGCTCGCCCTCCTGCTGGCAACATACCTGTTTTACCCCGAAGATGCCCCGCTGGAGCGTTACGACTTCCTCACCCTCGCCGCATTGGCGATCCAGATCGCGATGCTCGCCTTCAGGCTGGAAACGTGGGACGAGGCAAAGGTGATCCTCGCTTTCCACGTGGTCGGCACCCTCATGGAAGTGTTCAAGACGGCGATGGGTTCGTGGGTCTATCCCGAGGAAGCCATGCTGCGCATCGCTGGCGTGCCGCTGTTCTCCGGCTTCATGTACGCTGCGGTCGGCAGCTATATCGCCCGAGTCTGGCGGATTTTCGACTTCCGCTTCGAGCCTTATCCGCGTGAATGGCTGACATGGGTGGTGGCGCTGGCGATCTACGCCAATTTCTTCACCCATCATTACCTGCCGGATATCCGCTACGTGCTGTTCGCGCTTATCGGACTGCTGTTCTGGAGAACGCGGGTCTACTTCACGGTCTGGCAGAGCGAACGCTGGATGCCGCTCCTGCTGGGCTGGCTGCTGGTCGCGCTGTTCATCTGGCTGGCTGAGAACCTTGCCACCTTCGCCAATGCCTGGACCTATCCCGATCAGGAGACAGGCTGGCAGATGGTTTCGCTGACCAAGCTGGGTTCGTGGTACCTGTTGATGTTCATTTCCTTTGTTCTCGTGGCGGCAGTCGCGCGGCGGCCATCGCATCATTGACCAGAGGCGCCTGCGTGCGGCATGTTGCTGTTTGGACGCAGGAAACTTGAACGGTTCAAAGGATTCGACAATGCCCCGCTGGTTCATCCCACTGAGCGCCCTCATCCTGCTTCCCACTTTGGCCCATGCACAGGAGCCCCAGCAAGCCGAAGCCCCCTCCCCTTTGCTTGAACAGCGCGCCGAACAAATCGTCGCCGCCATGCGCGGGGAAATGGCCTACGATGCGGTGTTTGCCGACAGTTTCCGCGCCGCAATTCCCGAAGCCCAGTTCACCGCCATCGCCGCCCAACTGGATGGCCAGTTCGGCGCGGTGATCGGCATCGAGGTGTTCGAGCAGGTGACCCCCACCGCGGCGCAGATCAGCATTCGGCTGGAGCGGGGGATTGCCAGCGGTTCGTTCCAGATCGAGTCCGCACCGCCCCAACTGGTGAACAACTTCCTGCTCACCGGGGTGGAACCGATCGATGACAGCGCGCCTGCCCTGATCGCCGAACTGGCACAGCTCCCCGGCGAGACCAGCCTGCTTATCACCCGGCTCGATGGATCGGAGCCCATAGCCGCACACAATGCCGATGTGCCGCTGGCGTTGGGTTCCACCTTCAAACTCTATGTTCTCTCGGCACTGGTGCAATCCATCGCAGCGGGAGAGCACCGTTGGGACGAGGTCGTGCCGCTGAGCGAGCGCAGCTACCCCAGCGGAATGATGCACGAATGGCCGCAAGGAGCGCCCGTCACCGTGCACACGCTGGCCACGCTGATGATCTCGATCAGCGACAACACCGCCACCGATCAGTTAATCGCGCTGCTGGGACGCGAGGCGATCGAGGCGGAAGTCGCCGCCTCTGGCCATTCCGCACCCGAACTGATGCAGCCATTTATGACGACGCGCGAACTGTTCGTGCTCAAATCCGGCCCGGCAAGCGAGATTGCCGCCTATGCCGCTGCCGATCCGCAGCAACGGCGCGCCGCGCTCGCTGCACTCGACGAGGCCGAACGCGACGATGCCGCCGTCGGAGCCGCTTTCGCCAGCGGACCTAACAATATCGATATCGAATGGTTCGCCTCCGCCCGCGACATTGCCGCCGTTCTTCAAAGGCTCAGCGCGGACGAAACCGCGCTCGGCGTGCTGGGCGTCAATCCCTCAATGAGCCCTGCAGAGCGGGCAAACTGGGCCTATGCGGGGTACAAGGGCGGATCGGAGCCGGGCGTGCTCAATCTGAGCTGGCTGTTGCAGGGAGAGGACGGGGTCTGGCGAGTTGTTTCGGTGGGGTGGAACAATCCCGAAGCCAGCCTCGACCAGCGGCAGTTCGAATTCCTCGCCATGCGCGCGGTGGCGCTGGCGCGATAGCGCGGGCTGGGTTAGCATGGTCGCGAATTAGGCTGCGGCGGGGACCGGCATGGCAGAGAGTGCGGATGGACCACCGGAACCGCGCAGGGCGCTCGAACCTGGCCGCGTGCTCAACAACAATTACCGCATCATCGAACGCATCGGTGAAGGCGGCATGGGCGCGGTTTGGCTCGCCGAGAATATCTTCATGGAAGAGGATCACGTCGCCATCAAGGTGATCCGCACCGAGCAAGCGGACGATGAAGTGTTCCGCCAGATGTTCGGCAAGGAAGTGAAGGCCATGCTGCGGCTGAACAACCCGCATCTAGTCGCTTACCGCACTTTCGCGCATGATCCGGAGCTGGACCTCAGCTTCATCGTTACCGAATATATCGACGGACCGGACCTTAAATCGCTGATTGGCAAGCGAATCTTTACGCCCACCGAACTGCTCTCGCTGCTGACCGAACTCGCCATCGGCCTGCGCGCGGCGCACAATGTCGGCATCGTCCACCGGGACATTGCACCAGACAATGTGCTGCTGGAGGACGGCGATATTGCGCGCCCGAAGATCATCGATTTCGGAATCGTCAAGGATACGGCTGCCGACACCACCATCATCGGTTCGGGCTTCGCCGGGAAATACGGCTTCGTTGCGCCCGAACAACTAGGGGAACCGGACTACCCCATCGGCCCGTGGACTGATATCTACAGCCTGGCGCTGGTGATCCTCTGCCTGGCGAGCGGCAAGCGGATCGACATGGGCAATACGCCGGGTTCGGCAATCCGTCAGCGGCGCGAGGTGCCCGATCTTGCGCCCATCGCCGCGCCGATGCGCCCGTTAATGGCAGACATGCTGGCCTATCACCCGGACGATCGCCTGCGTTCGGCGGATGAAGTGCTCTCGCGGGCTGAGCCGATTTTTGCGCAGTTGGCGGCGCTGGTTGACGATTATCTCCTGCCCACCATCATCACCCCAACGCCCGCCGCGCCGATGGGGGTGATGGGCGGCGCGTTTGCGGAGGGATCTGAGGAAGAGGACGAAATCACGCAGGTCGTCATCGGTACATCGGCGCTGGAAACCGCGCAGGTTGCGGATGAAGAAGAAGAATACGAGGAGGAGTACGAGGAAGAGGAACCTAAGCGCGGCGGTGCCAGGATCGGCTGGATCGTGTTCGGACTGGTCGTCGCCGTCGGCCTGGCCATCGCGGGCGGCATGGCACTGGGCCAATTCGCCAGTCCCTTTGCTGACGACGAAAACGGCGACGTTCCTGCACCCGCCCCAACCGCCTATGCCTCCGAACCTGCCCCGTTGCCCACTGAAACAATACCCCCGATAGATCTGCCCGCCGCCCTCCCCGCAATCGCTATCGCGACCTCGGTAGCGCCCGATTCCGGGGTCGTGCCGATCAATCCCGAAAGCTGGGTCCAGCAGGAAGACCTGCCCCGGCAATTGTTTCGCGACGAACAGGTTCTCGGCATTATCGCCGCTTATGTCACCGTGGTACCCGATGGCACGGTCTCGCGTTGCACTGTGGGATCGAGCAGCGAGGTTGAGCCCGCCGAGATGCTTCGCCCCTCTGCCGTGGGGGTCTGCCGGGCGCTGAGTGAACGCGCGCGGTTTGAACCTTTCGCGGTGGCGGAGTCTGGCTTTGACTCTTGGTTATGAGCAACAGGCTGCTGAGGCCGTCGGGCAAGAGGTCAAGGAGCCGATAGAGCCGCAATCGCGCGAAGTCTTCGTCCGCGTCGCCTTTCGCACGACGGGACCGGCGATCCCCTAAAACTCGCGCGGCACCTTTGCGAACATCGCCTGCACCGCTGGCCGGGCGTTGATCTGTTCGATCCAGCGCAGCAGACCGGGGGTGTCTTCGGCATTGACCAGCTCGGCAAATCCGTTCTGCATCCCGTTAGCAATGGCGAAGTTGCAGATGTCAGCGAGCGAATAGATGCCGCCTGCCAGCCATTCGTTATCGCGCAAATGATCGTCCAACCGTCGTACGGACAGGGCGATCTTGCGCATTTCCTCATCGAGCAGGTCCTGCGGAAAGCCTTCGCGCGCGCGGCGCCATTTCACTTGTTGTTCGGGGATGGGAATGTTTTTCACCGCTCCCTCGAACTCGGCATCGCTGAGCGCTACGACCATCTTGCTGACGTGGCGGTGCCAGCCGATGGTCGAGACGCACCAGCAGAAATACTCGTCCACCCATTTGGTCCAGACGCGCATTTGGGCCACGTCGAAATGGCTTTCGGGGCGCAAGCGGACATTTGTGGGGTGCGCATCTTCCAGATATTCGCAGATCACCGTGCTTTCGGTGACGATCTGACCGCTATCGGCAAGCGCCGGAACCTGCCCGCGCGGGTTGATCGCCTTGTACCAGTCCGAATGGTGTTCGAATTTCGCCGGATTGAGCAGCCGATGTTCAAATTCCAGCCCCTTTTCATACAGCGCCAGCGTCGGCTTCATCGAATTGGCAGCGGGGCCGAAACTGTAGAGCGTGAGCATTTTTTCCTCCGAGATGGGCCGATTGCGGCTCAATCGCGGGTTGCCCCCAGATACAGCCAGTCGCCCTTCCCCATCCATTCGCCCAAAATCGCTACCGGTGCAAATAGCACGGCGTAGGCGAGCATTTTCGGGCTGACTTTCCAGCTGGCTGGGGTGCCGAAGTTATACGCGAGATCGATGGAGGTGTGGCGCGCGCCCTCGACGGCGAACCCAGCTTTCTCGACCATCGCCGACAGCGTGGCTTGGGAGAACTGGAACAGGTGGTGCGGCGGCTCCGGGTGAGGCCAGTAGTCGAGCCGGTTGGCCAATTTCTGCGACAGGCGCGGAAAGAGTCCGTCGATATCGGGCGTCGATTGCAGCAGCAGTCCGCCGGGTTTGAGCAGGCGACTGGATCGCGCGCAGTTCGCCGAGCGGATCGGGCAGGTGTTCGATCACGTCGAACAGGGTGATGACATCGAAGCTGGCTTCGGCATAGCCTGCGTCGCGCCAGTCGCCCTGATGGACTTCCAGCCCGAAATGGTCGCGGGCGAAAGCGGCGGTCTCCGGAGACAGTTCGGCACCGAACGGCACCATTCCCGCCGCGCGTGCCTCGTCGAGAAAGATGCCTGAAGAACAACCAATGTCGAGAACCCGCAGGCCTTCCAGCCGCGGGCGGAACTTCACCAGCATCTCCATATGCTGCCGAGCCACCAGCCGCTGGCGGGAGGATTGCGCCGATCCCGTATCGAGCAACTGGTCGTGGTAAGAGGAGGTTGCGGTGTAAATCGCCTTGATCCCCTCCGCATCGGGAGGATTGGCGATGTAGGCGAGCTGGCAATTGCCGCATTCAACCAGTCGATAGCCGCGCTTGGTGAACAGCGGCTCGCAGCGCGTGGATCCGCACAGGTTGCAAGCAACGTCGGCAAAATCGGCGGCGGTATCAAGGCTGTGCGGCTGTTCCATAAGTACCGCCACTAACCCTGAAAGGGAAAAAGCCGGTTAACTCAGTAGAGCAGCAGGTCCGCTACGTCCTCGCGCCAGCGCGCTTCATCCGGGGCGGCCTGCGCCTCAAGATCACCCGGCACAGCCGCAGAATCATCCACCCATTCGCGCAGGGCCGGACCGCCATTGATCACATCGATGGCGAGCATCCCCTCGGTATATTCGTACTTGAAATCGCTCCCACGCCAGATCGGATAGTCCGGATAGAGCCGCCGGATCGCCTTGAACGCCAGCGCCTGCAAGCGCCACGGGCGGAAGGTATCGTGATCGTAGAACGCTCCTTCGGCGTGGATCATCAGCGCATTGCACAAGTGCCCGGCGTGCTTGTGGAAGGTCGGTTCGAACCAGCATTCGCGCAGAGCGCAGCCAGCCAGCCATTCGGGCGCGAAGCGGCGCATTTCTGCCAGCACCGCCTTGGCATCCACATCTGGCGCGCCGAACAGCACTTCGAGCGGGCGGGTGGTGCCCCGCCCCTCGCTCAAGGTCGCACCCTCGATCATCACCGTTCCCGCATAAGCGCGGGCCATGTTCACATTGGCGGCGTTGGGGCTGGGATTGATCCAGATCCGGCTGTCGGGCCAGCCGTGCCCCGGCCCTTCGGGCAACCAGTGGTGCATTTCGATCACCCGGTAATCCACATCCAGCCCGAAGTGGCGGATAAACCAGTGGCCCATTTCGCCCATCGTCAGCCCGTGGCGCATCGGCATCGGCGCCGCGCCGACGAAGCTCTCGTACCCCGGCAGCAGCAGCGTGCCCTTCCACCGGGCGACCGGCGGGGTTCGGGCGATCCAGCACCCACACGGTCTTGCCGTGTTTCGCTGCTTCTTCAAGCAGATAAAGCAAGGTGGTGACAAAGGTGTAAATCCGGCAGCCGAGGTCCTGCAGATCGAACAGGAACACATCCGCGCTGGACATCATCTGCCCGCTCGGGCGGCGCACTTCGCCGTAGAGCGAGAAAATCGGGATGTTGTACTGCGGATCGGTTTCGTCCGCCGTCTCCACCATGTTGTCCTGCTTATCGCCTTTAAGTCCGTGCTGCGGGCCGAAGGCGCTGGTGACGTTCACTCCCGCCGCGATCAGCGCGTCAAGGCTGTGGGTCAGGTCGGCCGTCACCGAAGCAGGATGCGCGACCAGCGCCACCCGCTTGCCTTCGAGTGGCCTTCTCAGTTCTGGTTCGGCAAGCAGCCGGTCGATTCCGAATTTCATGCAGCGCGGGTTCGCGCAAGTGCCTTCGTGAAGCAAGCGGGATCGTGAAAATCGGGCTGATCCTTGCTGTGCGAGAGCGCCCAATAGCTTTTCACCCCGCCCTCCTCCTCGATCACCGCTGCCAGCCCGATGGCGCAAGGAGCCTCCGGCACTTGCGCACGCGGGAGCGCCGCATCGAAGATCGCAATCGCCTGCCCCATCCGCATCACGCAGTCCGGCTCGCGCGCGAAGGGCCGTTGGGTCATGCCCTCGCGATAATCGCTGAAATCGTAGGCGGCCCAGCGTTCCGACGGCGACAGGTTGAATTCGCAATAGGCGGGCGTGCCGTCCTTCGGCAGCATGAACAGTTCGAAACAGGTGGTCTGCCACAATTCGTCCGCGCGGCCCTTCCCGGCGAATTTAGGCACCACCATCTTGCCGGGGCCATCAATGCGCCAGCGCACCCGCAGCCAGTTGTCGGTCTGCGAGAGAATGCGCGCTTCGACGTTGCGAACCATCAGCGGGGGGTGCGCTGGGTGGGCGGCCAGTTCATGCGTTTGCAAGCAAGGTTCCTCGTGCTACGCGCCGCCACCCAGGAAAGAGGCCCCGATAACCCGAAATGACGACGTTCAATTCCGATCTGCTGCGCCTGCTGAATGATCGCGGCTATGTCCACCAGATCACCGATGCAGCGGGACTGGACGCCCTTGCCGCGCGACAGACCGTGCCGGGCTACATCGGCTTCGATCGCCACCGCGCCATCGCTGCATGTCGGATCGCTGGTGCAGATCATGATGCTGCGCCGCCTGCAGCAGGCCGGACACAAGCCGATCGTGCTGATGGGCGGCGGCACCACCGCGCATCGGCGATCCCACCGGGCGCGACGAAAGCCGCCAGATGCTGACCGACGCAGCGATCGCGGACAACATCGCCGGGATCCGCACCGTGTTCGACAAGTTGCTGACGCTTCGGTGACGGGCCGACCGATGCGGTGATGGTCAACAATCACGACTGGCTGGGCCAGCTCGGCTATATCGAGATGCTGCAGGAAGTCGGCACCGCATTTCACCATCAACCGGATGCTGACCTTCGATTCGGTGAAGCTGCGGCTGGACCGCGAACAGCCGATGACCTTCCTCGAATTCAACTACATGATCCTGCAAGGCTATGATTTCCGCCATCTGGCGCTGGATATGGGCGCGCGGTTGCAGATGGGCGGCAGCGACCAGTGGGGCAATATCGTCAACGGCATGGAACTGGGCCGCCGGATGGACGGCACTGAACTGTTTGGCCTCACCACGCCGCTGCTCACCACCGCCGACGGGGCGAAAATGGGCAAGACCGCGGCCGGGGCAGTGTGGCTCAACGAAGCGCAATTGCCGTCCTATGATTTCTGGCAATATCTGGCGCAATTCCGATGACCGGGACGTGGGCCGCTTCCTGAAGCTGTTCACCGATCTGCCGCTGGACGAGATCGCCCGGCTCGAAGCGCTGGAAGGCGCCGAGATCAACGCGGCCAAGATCGTGCTGGCGGACGAGGTGACGAAACTGGTGCGCGGTGACGATGCCGCCACCTCCGCCCGCGCAACTGCCGAGCAGACCTTTGCCGGGGGTGGATTGGGCGAAGACCTGCCGGTGCTTGCTGATCCCGGCGGAAGGTGTGCGCGCTGGAGCGGCGCTGACCGAACTGGGCTTCACCGCTTCCAATGGCGAGGCCAAGCGCAAGATCGCCGAGGGTGCGGTCAAGCTGGATGGCGAAGCGGTGGACGATCCGGCGATGCTGATTCCGCCACCCGCAGACGGCGACGAACTGCGCCTCAGCCTCGGCAAAAAGCGCCACGCCATCCTGCGCGCCAGCTAGGCCAAGAGGTTAATTTTACAAAATATCCACTATTTGCTGCGAAACGCCAAGTCCGACCAGTGACAAGGAGATTGGCGAGACATGGCAGGGGGCGCTCAACTGTCCGTTACCGATTTGCGGCGGGCATCGCGGCATCCGGTCGATTTTCCCGTAATCGCCGAGCACTTGCTGCACGGTGACGTGCGACTGCACGTGTCGAACATCTCCGCGCATGGCTTCATGATCGACAAGGCCGAGAACATCGGCCGCGGCGACCGGGTGATCGTTCGCCTGCCCGGCTGGGCCGGATCGAGGCCTATTGCATCTGGCTGGCCGAAGAACGCGCGGGCTTCCAGTTCGAACGGATCATCCGGCTCGACGATTTCCAAGCAATGATCGCCGAAATGCAGCCCAATCCGGCGCTGCGCCGTCGCAGCTGAGGCATTTCGAGGCTTTCAGCCGGTCAATCAGAGCTAACTTGGCAACACCCGCGCGCACTGCCATTGCGCAGGTGTGAGTACCACCGAGTCCAGCCCCACCCACCCCTTCCGCGTCGCCAATTTCCGCGCCTACTGGCTCGCCCGGCTGACGATGACGCTGGCGCAATACGCCATGCTGCTGATTATCGGCTGGCAGACCTACAACCTGGCGCGCGATGGCGGGATGAGCGTGGGCGAGGCTTCGGGCCAGCTGGCGCTGATCGGCCTGCTGCAATTCGTGCCGCTGTTCCTGCTGACCCCGTTCAGCGGGCTGGCCGCTGACCGTTTCGACCGCCGCAATCTGGGGCGGCTGACGGTGCTGCTGCAACTGGTCTGCGCCGCAGTACTGGCGGTGGTCACGTGGCAAGGCGAGATCGCCCTGCCGGTGCTCTATGTCATCGCCGTCGTTCTGGGCATAGCGCGAGCATTCTCCGGGCCGTCACTGTCCGCGCTCGCGCCCAATCTGGTGCCGCCCGCGATCTTGCCCAATTCCATCGCGCTTAGTTCCATTGCCTGGCAATTGGGTATGATCGTCGGCCCCGCTGTGGGAGGGGTGCTGTACGATCTGGTGCCCGCCCTGCCCTATGCCGTCGCTGCCGGACTGTTTGTGATATCGATCATCGCACTCTCCTGCATCAGTCACGTGCCGCGCGGCAGCCCGGAAAGCAGCGAACACCCGGTCCGCCAGTTTCTCGAAGGGCTGAGCTATGTCTGGCGCAACAAGATGGTGCTGGGCTCGATCTCGCTCGATCTGTTTGCGGTGTTCCTTGCCGGGGCGACGGCGCTGTTCCCGGTCTATGCCCGTGATATCCTGCACGTCGGCGCGAGCGGGCTGAGCCAGTTGGCTATGGCCCCCGCCATCGGCGCGGGGCTGACCGCGCTGTGGTTTTCGTTCAGCCCGCTGAAGAACAACGTCGGTCCCAAGATGCTGTGGTCAGTGGCGATATTCGGCGCAGCGACAGTCGCGTTCGGCATGTCCACCTCGATGCCACTCAGCCTCGCCATGCTGTTCATCATCGGCGCGGCGGACATGTTCAGTGTCTATATCCGCCAGTCGCTGATCCAGCTCCACACGCCGGACGACAAGCGCGGGCGGGTTTCTGCCGTATCGCAGATGACCATCAGCGCCAGCAACGAATTCGGCGATTTCTTCTCCGGCGGGCTGGCCTTCCTGTTCGGCCCGGTTTTCGCGGTGGTGGCGGGTGGAGCAGGAGCCGTTGCCACAGTCGCGATCTGGGCGAAAATCTTTCCCGTCTTGCGCACAACAAGAACCTTCGATCCGCCCGAAGACCTGCTAGAAGAGTCGCCAGCCAAGCAAGGAACCTGACGCCATGAAGTTCGACAATGTCCTGCAATCCATCGGCAATACCCCGCATATCCGCCTTGCGCGGCTGTTCCCCGATCACGAGGTCTGGGTGAAAAGCGAGCGCGCCAATCCGGGCGGATCGATCAAGGATCGCATCGCGCTGGCCATGGTTGAAGCGGCAGAAGCATCGGGTGCGTTGCTGCCGGGGGGCACGATTGTGGAACCGACCAGCGGCAACACCGGCATCGGGCTGGCGATGGTGGCAGCTGTGAAGGGCTACAAGCTCGTCCTCGTGATGCCCGAAAGCATGAGCCTCGAACGCCGCCGCCTGATGCTCGCCTACGGCGCCAGTTTCGCGCTGACGCCGAAGGAAAAGGGGATGAAGGGCGCTTTGGAGCGCGCAGCTGAACTGACCGCCGAAATCGACGGTGCGTGGATGCCGCAGCAGTTCGAGAACGCGGCCAATCCGGAAGTGCACGCGCGCACCACGGCGCAAGAAATTCTCGCGGATTTTGCCGAAACGCCCATCGATGTGATGATTACCGGCGTGGGCACCGGCGGGCATCTGACCGGCTGCGCCGAGGAACTCAAGAAAGTCTGGCCGGGCATGAAAGCCTATGCGGTGGAGCCGGAGCTGTCGCCGGTCATCTCCGGTGGCCAACCCGGCCCGCACCCGATCCAGGGCATCGGCGCGGGGTTCATTCCGGGTAACCTGCACACCCAATCGATCGATGGGGCAATCAAAGTCGGGGCCGAAGCGGCGAAAGAGATGGCTCGCCGCTCCGCCACCGAAGAAGGCCTGCTGGTGGGGATTTCCAGCGGCGCGACATTAGCCGCGATTGCCGCCAAGCTGGACGATCTGCCCGCCGGAACGCGGGTGATGGGGTTCAACTACGATACCGGCGAGCGCTACCTCTCGGTTCCCGATTTCCTCCCTGCCGAATAGGCCGGACGGCGTGCACTTCGGGCGCAGGCAATTCGTAGCCAGCGGCGCGGCGGGCTTGCTCGCCGCATGTGCGCCGGTGGGCACATTACGCAGCGCGGGCGCTCTTGCTGTCCCCTCCCTGCCCCCGTTGAACTTCGATCCCGGACGACTGATGCGTGTCACCGTCTGTCTGCGCCCGTTTCGCGCCAAGGGGCCGAGGCTCGAAGCCGAGCAGGTCGGCGAGAAACTGGTTGTGCACAATTACGGTCACGGCGGATCGGGCTGGTCGCTCAGCTGGGGCTGCGCGGAGGAGGCGGCATCACTGGCACTTTCGGGTGAAGCACGGCGCGTGGCCGTGATCGGCGCAGGTGTAATCGGCATGACCACCGCACTGCGCCTCGCCGAAATGGGCGCGCAGGTGACGGTCTACGCCGCCGAATTCACCCCCGACACCCGCTCCGCCCGCGCCACCGGGGTCTGGTCCCCTAGCAGCAGGATCGGGCTTTCAGACGCAATGGATGCCAGCGCAAATGCCCGCTGGGAAGGCTGGGCAAGGCGGTCGTGGGTGGTGCATCAGCAAATGCTCGGGCTGGCGGGCGATCCTGTCGAATTCCTCACCCAATACAACCTGTCAGGTGGCGAGGAGCCCGATATCGATGCCACTCGACCCTACGCCAGACTCGGCTCCCGCCTGCGCGATCTGACCCCGCGCTGGCCTGAACTGGCCGAAGCGGCGAACCCCTTTCCCAGCCACGCAGTGGTTGCGGGGCAGCAGATGGTGTTCAACGTAGCCGAATATTCGGACCGGTTGACCCGGATGCTGCTGATGCGCGGCGGCCGGATGGAACGCCGTACTTTCCCCGATCGCGCCGCCATGCTGGCGCTGGAGGAACCGGTGGTGGTCAACTGCACCGGCTATGCCGCGCGCCACCTGTGGGGAGACGAGAGCGTAGTGCCGGTGCGCGGGCAGATCAGCTGGCTGATGCCACAGCCTGAAGCGCGCTATGCGCTGTATTACGACGCGGTGCAGGCAATCTCGCGGCGTGACGGGCTGGTGGTGCAATATCTCGGCCCCAACGACGACTGGGGCTACGGTGAGGCGGATGAAACCCCCGATCCGGCGGAAACCGCGCGAGCATTGAGCCGGATGGGGAGTGTGTTTGCATGAGCGGGTTCGAGAAAATTGCCTATGCCGACGGTGACACGGCGCTGACCGGCCTGCTCGCCCGCCCCGCTGGAACCCCGCGCGCGGCGGTGCTGGTGTTCCCGACGATCATGAACTCTACCCCTGCTGTCGAGGCGAAAGCGAAGGCGCTGACCGAAGCGGGATATCTCGCTCTGGTGGCCGACTTCTATGGCAAGTCCCCGGCCTCTTTCGACGAAGCGCGCTTGCTCGCGGGCGCAACGCGCGAGCCGGTCGAGCTCTATCGCCAACGCCTCCGCGCCGCTTTGCGGGCACTGGCAACGCTAGATGCAGCGCAAGGCCTGCCAATCTTCATCATCGGCTTCTGTATGGGCGGGCAGGCGGCGCTCGAACTGGGGCGCGAGAGTGCGCCCGTGGCGGCGGTGGTGAGTTTCCACGGCCTGCTCGACACCCAGATGCCCGCCGAACCTGGTTCTATCACCGCGCGCATCCTCGTCTGCCACGGTGACGCCGATCCGATGGTCCCGCGCCCGCAGGTGCTCAAATTCTGGGAAGAAATGGACCGCGCCGGGGCCGACTGGCATTTCCATTCCTACGCCGGAGTTCGCCACGGCTTTACCAACCCCGCGCCGACCGAAAACCCGGCCACCGCCTACGATGCCAGCGCCGACCGGCAAAGCTGGGCGGCAATGTACGCGTTGTTTGAGGAGGTGCTCGAAACCTGAGTGTGTTCCGACCAGCTAGCTACGATCAACCCATATCCGCTCACCCTGAGCCTGTCGAAGGGTCGGGTGCAATATCAGCCCCAAAGCTGGGCGAGCAAGGTGGCTGCCCTTCGACAAGCTCAGGGTGAGCGGGGTTTGTGTAAGGGATGGCGAGGTTGAGAGGATTTTTTTAGTTTCCCTAACTTTGCCTTAGCCACCTCGCACGAAAGCCCCCTCCGGCATTGCCATCAGGTTGCCTGCCCCCGCCGCGATCCGCCGCCGCAAGGTGGTAGTCAATGGTAGTGCCGTATCCGCGTAATGCCGTGCCGTAATGATCTTCGCACGGGCGAAATCATCCTCTCGCCCCGCCGCCAGCGTCGCCATCCGCGCCCACATCCAGCCCACCGACAGCACGCCGATCATCTGCATGAAGGCATAGGCACCCGCGCCCAGATGGTCCGGATCGCTCGCCGCGCCTTGCAGCAACGACTGCGCCGCCGCCTGCGTATCGGCCAGCGCCATTTCCATCGGTGCCTTGATCCAGGCCGGAGCATCGGCCAGGTCCGCCGCAATCATCGCGGAAAAACGCATGGCCACCGCGCCGCCGTCCTTCGCCAGCTTTCGACCGGCAAGGTCCATCGCCTGCACCCCGTTCGCGCCTTCGTAGATCATCCCGATGCGGGCATCGCGAACGATCTGCTCCATGCCCCATTCCTTGACATAGCCGTGCCCGCCGAACAGCTGCTGCATGTCCACCGCGCGTCTCGAACCCGCGATCGGTGCCATAGGCCTTGAGCACCGGGCGTGAGGAAGGAGACCAGCGCATCGGCCTCGGCCCGCTCCTCCGCGCTTGCCGCGCCGTGCGAGCGGTCGATCTGCATCGCTGTCCACAGCACCAGCGCGCGGAACCCTTCGGCAAAGGCGCGGGCATCGAGCAGCAGGCGGCGCACATCGGGGTGGACGAGCAGCGAGTCGGCGGGAGCGGCAGGATCCTTGCGCGGCCCCATGGCGCGGCCCTGCAACCGGTCGGTGCGCATAGGCGGCGGCGCGTTGGTAGGCGTGCTCGGCATGGGCCAGCCCCTGCACCCCCACCCCCAGCCGCGCGGCGTTCATCATGATGAACATCGCGCGCCAGCCCCGCGTTTTCCTCGCCCAGCAGCCAGCCGGTGGCATTGTCGAAGGTCATCACGCAGGTGGCCGAGCCGTTGCAGGCCCATCTTGTGCTCGATCGAGCGCGCAGGCGAGCGTGTTGCGCTCGCCATCCGGCAGCACCTTGGGCACGAGAAACAGCGAGATACCGCGCGATCCTGCGGGCGCATCGGGCACGCGGGCGAGCACGAGGTGGACGATGTTCTCGGTCAGATCATGTTCGCCGCCGGAAATGAAGATCTTCTCGCCCGATAGCGCATAGGTGCCATTTCCCTGCGGCACGGCCTTGGTGCGCATCAGGCCGAGATCGGTGCCCGCGTGGGCCTCGGTCAATGCCATCGTCGCCAGCCATTCGCCGGAGACCATCTTGGGCAGATAGGCGTCCTTGAGATGTTCCGATCCTGCCGACATCACCGTCGAGGTCGCGCCGGGCAGGATGCCGGGATACATCATGAAGCCGGGGCAGGCGGAATTCATGTATTCCTCCAGCACCGTGCCCAGCACGTGCGGCATCCCCTGCCCGCCGTACTGCTCCGGCAGGGTCAGCGTATGCCACCCAGCTTCGCGCAATTGCGCATAGGCTTCGCGGAAACCCGCCGGCGTCGTTACCGAGCCGTCGGCATGGCGGGTGCAGCCTTGCGCGTCGGACACTGGATTGAGCGGCGCGAGCACTTCGGCGCAGAAGCTGCCCATGCCATCGACCAGCGCCTCGAGCGTTTCGGCATCGAGTGCATCGTAGCCGGGAAGCGCGGACTCATCCGGCACCCGCAACACTTCGGTCAGCACGAACATCGTATCGCGCAGCGGCGCGTTCCAGCCTGTCATTCAAATGTCTCCCGTCGGGACCAGCCCGTCACCATCGATCCGCCGGTAGAAGCACGATCGCGCGCCCGTGTGGCACGCAGGGCCAGCGGGACGGACTTTCAGCACGATGGCATCCTGATCGCAATCGACCAGCATCGCCTCCACCCGCAGCACGTGGCCCGAAGTTTCGCCCTTCTTCCACAGCCGCCCCCGGCTGCGCGAATGGAAGTGCGCCTCCCCTGTTGCGCGAGTCGCGGCCAGCGCCTCGGCATCCATGAAGGCGACCATCAGCACTTCGCCGCTGTCAGCGTGCTGGACGACCGCGCTGAGCAGTCCGGTGGCATCGAATTTGGGGAGGAAGGCGCTGCCCTGCTCCCGGTCCGTATCGTGGAGAGAAGTGGAAATCGGCCTCGCCTTTTCGAATGGGTTAGTCGGTTGCGCTTTGTATACCAGAATGTTGCACGATAATCACAATCGTCGGGCAAATTCTGTCTCCCGTTAGAAAGCGGTTTCACCATCAACCTTTCGGTGGAATGAACGGGCTCTGGCCTGACGAGCCGGCTTTCGTTTCGCAGACACGCAATGTGCCAAGGAATGGGGGGAGACGAGCGGGGTTCGGTCCCGGCTCGATTCATGAGGGTTTGGAACTGCCGCGCTCACTGGGGGGTGGCGCGAGGTTCCAGAGTTATCGTCACGCGAACGCCCGGGGGGAAACCTCCGGGCGTTTTGCTTTTGGGGCCGCATGCATCATAATGCTTCGTCCAGCACGCGGGCAAAGCAGGCGATCTTCACCGTTTTAGCGCCAGCTTTCTTGAGCGCCGCCACGCAGGCTCCACTGGTGGCACCACTGGTCAGGACATCGTCCACCAACAGGATATGCGCGCCTTTCAACTGCCCGATTCGCGCCGATGATTTACCGCAATCGCGCCCTTAAGCGCCTTCGCCCGCGCCTTTCGCCCAAGCCCGCCGAGTGTTGGTGTTGCTTTGGTACGCACAAGTCCATCGACCAGCATCCTGCGCCCCAGTCAGCTTGGCCATTTCGCGCGCCAGCAAGGCCGACTGGTTGAACCCGCGCCGCCACAGTCGCCAGCGATGCAAGGGAACCGGCACCGCCAGCCATTCGCCTTCCAGCACCGGCACCCGCGCCGCGATGAGCCGCGCCAGCATCGGCGCGAGCGCGATCCGGCGGCCGTGCTTGTAATTGAGCACCAGTTGCCTTGCGGTATCGTTGTAAAGCGTGCCCGCCGCGATCCCGTCGTGCTTGGGTGGGCTTTCCATGCACGGGCCGCAGGTCATGCCGTCAAGCTCGCTGCCATCGGGAATGGGCGCTGGCACTTGGCGCAGCACGGCTCGCCCGGAATTGCCAGCTTCGCCCAGCAATCGACACACAGTCCCTTCTGCGCCGCCAAACCCTCGCCGCACAGCGGGCAGCGCGGGCGGATAGACCAGGTCCACCAGCGGGGCGAAGGTCTCGGCAAGCAGGCGGTTGGCGGGCGAGGTAGTCATGGCGCGGGGCTATGCTGGCGGGGTTGGCGGCGCTAGGCAAGTGCGATGGCGAGCAATGGACCACCGCGCATTTTCAGCCGCCAGCGCCGGGTTGCGCGGGCCCAGCGGTTTGGGCGACTGGCGCAAGCCGGGGATGCAGCTAGCCAGTTCCTGCGCGCGGACATGGCGGAGGACGTGCTCGACCGACTGGACTTCATGCAGGTCGCGCCGTGCGAGGCGCTGATCCTTGGCGATGCGCCGGACCTGCTGGGCGGTGCGCTGGCGGAGCGCGGGTTCACCGTCCGCCATGCCGGGCCGGACACGCTCGACGAGGAGCGACCCTTCGCACGGCCCCTCCCCCGGCTATCATCGTCAGCCTGTGCTCGCTCGATACGGTCAACGATCTCCCCGGCGCGCTGCTCCACATTCGCAATGCCCTGCCCCAGGCGGGCTGTTCTTCGGCTGCTTCACCGGGCAGGGATCGATGCCCGCAGCTTCGCCGCATATTGCTCGCCGCCGATGGGGAGCGGCCCGCTGCGCGGATGCATCCGCAGATCGACACGCTGGCGGCGAGCGGACTGATGCAGCCGCGCCGGGTTTGCCCGGCAGGTGGTCGATTCGCACAGCCTCTCCGTCTCGCTACCGCTCGTTCGCGCAGATGGTGGCGGACCTGCGGGCGCAGGGGCTGACCAATGTCCTCGCCGATCCGCCGCCGCGCGTCACCCGCGACTGGCTGGCCCGCGCGCGGCAGGCCTTTTCCGAGCTAGCCGATGACCAAGGCCGGGTGGTGGAAAGTTTCGAACTCCTCACCCTAACCGGCTGGCGCTAAACCCTTATCGTGCCCGCAACGCCGCCTGCGCCGCCGCCAGCCGCGCGATCGGCACGCGGTAGGGCGAGGCGCTGACGTAATCGAGGCCGACCTTCTCGCAGAAGGCAATGCTCTCCGGATCGCCGCCGTGTTCGCCGCAGATGCCCAGCTTGATATCGCCGCGAGTCGCGCGCCCGCGCTCCACCGCGATTTCGACCAGTTGCCCCACGCCATCGACATCGAGGCTGACGAACGGATCGCGCGCGTAGATGCCCTTTTCCACATATGGCCCCAGGAACCGCCCCGCATCATCGCGAGAAACGCCCAGAGCTGTCTGCGTCAAGTCATTGGTTCCGAACGAGAAGAACCGCGCCTCCTCGGCAATCTCGCCCGCCATCAAGGCAGCGCGCGGCAGTTCGATCATGGTGCCGACAAGATATTCCACCCGCGCGCCCTGCTCGGCGAAGACCTGCTCGGCCACCCGGTCCACCAGCGCGCGCAGGATTTGCAATTCCTTGCGCGTCGCCACCAGCGGGATCATCACTTCGGGCACCACCGGTTCACCACCTTCAGCCGTCACCGCACAGGCCGCCTCGAAAATCGCCCGCGCCTGCATCTCGTAGATTTCGGGGAAAGTGATCCCCAGTCGGCAGCCGCGATGGCCCAGCATCGGGTTGAATTCGTGCAATTCCCCCGCCCGCCGCTGGAGGTGATCGACGCTGACGCCCAGCCCCTCGGCCAGCTCTTCGAATTCCTCGTCGCGCGTGGGCATGAATTCGTGCAGCGGCGGATCGAGCAGGCGGATCGTGCAGGGCAGGCCCGCCATGGTGCGGAAAATCTCGGCAAAGTCGCCGCGCTGTTCGGGCAGCAGCCGTTCGAGCGCCGCGCGCCGCCCGGCTTCGTCATCGGCCAGGATCATCGCCCGCACGGCGCTGATGCGGCCGGCGTCGAAGAACATGTGCTCGGTCCGGCACAGCCCGATCCCTTCCGCGCCGAAGCCGCGCGCGGTGCGGCAGTCCTCCGGCGTTTCGGCATTGGTGCGCACGCCCATGCGGCGGTGCTTGTCCGCCCAGTCCATCAGCACGCCGAAATCGCCCGCCAGTTCGGGCTCGATAGTGGGCACCAGGCCCGCCATGATCTCGCCCTTCGCCGCCGTCGAGCGTGATCACATCGCCTTCGCGCAGTTCGCGCGATGCCGATCCGCAGGGTCCGCTCGGCCAGGTTGATCGACACCGCCGACGCGCCCGAAACGCAAGGCCGCCCCATCCCGCGCGCCACCACCGCCGCGTGTGACGTCATGCCGCCGCGCGCGGTGAGGATGCCCTTCGCCGCGTGCATCCCGTGGATATCCTCCGGGCTGGTTTCCACGCGGACGAGGATCACCGCCTCCTCGCGCTTGGCCCACAGTTCCGCCGTATCGGCATCGAGCACGATCTTGCCCGAAGCCGCGCCGGGCGAAGCAGGAAGCCCCTTCGCCAGCACATCGCGCGCGGCATTGGGATCAAGCATAGGGTGGAGCAACTGGTCCAGCGCCATCGGATCGACGCGCAGGATCGCGGTTTCCTCGTCGATCAGCCCCTCGCCCACCATGTCCACCGCCATCTTCAGCGCGGCCTTGGCGGTGCGCTTGCCCGAACGGGTTTGCAGCATCCACAGCTTGCCCCTGCTGCACGGTGAATTCGATGTCCTGCATGTCCTTGTAATGCAGTTCGAGCAGGTCGAACACGCGCGCCAGTTCGGCGTAGGCAGCGGGCATGGCTTCTTCCATGCTCGGCAGGTCCGCGCCCGGCTGCCTCGCGCGCGCGCGCGGGTGAGATATTGCGGGGTGCGGATGCCCGCCACCACATCCTCGCCCTGCGCGTTGACCAGCCATTCGCCGTAATAGCTGCGTTCGCCGGTCGAGGGATCGCGGGTGAAGGCGACCCCGGTGGCGCTGGTATCGCCCATGTTGCCGAACACCATCGCCTGCACGTTCACCGCCGTGCCCCAGTCGCCGGGGATGGCGTTCAACCGGCGATAGACCTTGGCCCGCTCGCTGTCCCAGCTGCTGAACACGGCGGCGATCGCGCCCCACAGCTGTTCGTGAACGTCCTGCGGGAACGGGCTCGCCGCGTTCGCGCAGGACGATGGCGTTGAACTGGGCGACCAGGTCCTTGAGGTCTTCGGTCTCCAGTTCGGTATCGGTGAAGTAGCCGCGATCTTCCTTGGCCACTTCGAGCGCTTCCTCGAACAGCCCGTGATCGAGGCCGAGCACCACGTCCGAATACATCTGGATGAAGCGGCGATAGCTGTCCCAGGCGAAACGCGGATGGCCGCTGGCGCTGGCCAGGCCCTGCACCGTTTCATCGTTGAGGCCGAGGTTGAGCACGGTGTCCATCATGCCCGGGCATCGAAACCCGCGCGCCGGAGCGGACCGAGACCAGCAGCGGGTCAGCCGCATCGCCGAACCGCTTGCCCACGGTGCGCTCGATATGCGCCATCGCATCGGCAACGTCGGCCGCGCAGGGCGTCCGAGAACGCCTGCCCGCCCGTTAGGTAGCGCACCGATTCCTCGGTGGTGATGGTGAAGCCGGGGGGCACCGGCAGGCCGATCTCGCGCCATTTCGGCCAGATTCGCGCCCTTGCCGCCGGTGATGGTCTTGTCCTTCTGGCGCGGGTCGTCATGCGCGGACCGCCGCCGAAGGTGTAGACCGTTTTCGTCATTTCCCTCATCTGCCTAATGTATGGACGCATCATGGCCCAGCACAGTCCTAAGGGCGACTGGAATATTCTACCCCTCGATCCGTGAGAAATCGGCCACGTTGTGCACTGCACGCACGGAACTGCGCAAGCAGGTCGAGCCGGGCGTTGCGTTTGTCCTGCGGTTCTGCGTCATTCACGGTCACCTTTTCAAAGAACGCGTCGATCGGCGCGCGAAGCTGGCGAGCGCCAGCCATCGCCTTGGCGAAGTCCTCGGCGGCGATGGCGCTGTCGGCCTGCGGCTCGGCGGTGTCGAGCGCGTCGATCAGCGCCTTTTCGGCGGGTTCGGGGGTGTAGGAAAGGCCTGACAGCTGCGGAAAGCCCCTCCCCTGGCGGGAGGGGTTGGGGTGGGGGATGCCGCTGCGCCGTCGTCGCGAGGCTGCAGCCCCACCCCCACCCCTCCCCTGAAGGGGAGGGGATTTGCAGCCACCCCTCCTTCTTGAGGATATTCGCCGCGCGCTTGTAGGCGGCGAGGAGATTGGTGCCGTTGTCGCTGGCGATAAAGGCCTGCAGGGCGTGGACCCGGGCGAGCAGGCGGACGAGATCGTCCTCCCCGCCGAGCGCGAACACCGCGTCGATCAGATCGTGGCGGACGCCGGCTTCGCGTTGCTGGACTTTTAGGCGGTCGGCGAAGAAGTCGAGGAATCGAAAGCCGCTTCACCGCTCTGTACCTGTCAATAGCTTTCAGCAAGTCATTGTCGACCGATTTGGCTTCAATCAACGCCATCAATGTTCATGCGCGTCCGCTCCACGCCTAAGTCTGGAGCAACTTCTGCGAAATGACTTCACAACCAATCTTGGTCACTAGATGTGTTCAATGTCTGAGCAACAAATCTTCCGACGATGCAACGCGAGCGATAATGCAAGTCTAAGTCTCAGTTTATTGGTCATACAATGCCGAATTACCCAAGTGCTGCCCGCGCAGTGCAAATGGATCTTTCGAGCCAGTCGGCCTTTCATCAATTGCAAAAAAGCGAAATGAGCGTATCCAGCTTATCCGCCAGCGACACCGCCACCGTCACCGGCGCGGTCGGCACCTCGTCGCCCTGCCCGACCGGCTTGTAATGATCGCGGATCGCGTCTGCCACCTGCGGATCGAGCCCCTCGGCGCTGGGCGTAGTAGCCGCCCATCAGCCCCTGCAATTCGGGGAATTCGCCGACCATTTCGGTGACCAGATCGGCCTTGCACAGCCGCGCGGCTTCGTAAGCCAGATCGGCCAGCCCCGCCCGATCCTCCCCAAGCTTTCTTGGGGAGGGGACCAGCCGCAGGCTGGTGGAGGGGTGATGTGCTGGCAGAGGAGAAAGATACCCCTCCACCGGCTCCGCCGGTCCCCCTCCCCATCTGCGATGGGGAGGATGTGACAATCCCCTCTTCGCACAGCCAGCGCGCCAGCTTGGCCACCCGCTCGACCTTGTCGGCCACGGTGCCCAGCTTCTCGTGGAAGGTAATCCGCTCCAGCTTCTTCGCATGATGCTTCCAGCTCTTCTTCTGGTCCTGCTCCCAGAAGAACCGCGCATCGGTAAGCCGCGCGGCGAGGACCTTGCGGTTGCCGTCCACCACCACGGCCGGGTCCACGCGCGTCGATATTGGCGGTGCAGACGAAGGCGTTGGCCAAAGATCCTCCCCAGCTCGTCTTGGGGAGGGGTTCAGCCGCAGGCTGGTGGAGGGGTAATCTGCCAGTCACAGAGGAAGATACCCCTCCACCATGCTTCGCATGGTCCCCCTCCCCGTCTTGCGACTGGGAGGATTTACAGACGAAATACTTCTGGTTCACCCGCGCGGTCAGCTGGATCACTTCAGGCGGCACGTCGAGGAAGGCGGCGTCGAACCGGCCCAGCAGCGGCACCGGCCATTCGGTCAGCCCGGCGTTTTCCATCACCAGCCCTTCGTCCGCCACCAGCGTCAGGCCCGCCTCCGCCGCCACCTTCGCCGCGCCGGTGCGGATCGATCGCGGCGCGTTCCTCGTGATCGACGATCACATGGCAGGCGCGCAGCTTTTCCTGATAGTCGGCGGCGGAACCGATGGTGATTTCGCCGGGCAGTGGAACCGGTGCCCGCGCGTGGCATAGCCGCTGGCATGCCGCCCATCGCGCAATCCACCAGTTCCTCGCCGAAAATCGCCACGATGCCCGCACAAAGGGCGCACCCAGCGCAGTGCTCTCGGTGGAGATCGAAGCCGCGCCCCAGCGCATCGATTTGGGCCAGGCAAAATCGCGGATGATCGCCGGGATCGCCTCGGCCAGCAGATCGCGCATGGCGCGGCCCGGCTTGTTCGATCACCGCGAACCACGTGTCTCGCGGCCCTTCACATCGCGCAATTCGAGGCTTTCGCGCGTAATGCCGTTCTTGCGGCAGAACCCTCCACCGCCGCATCGGGCGCGCCTACCGGCGGGCCCTTGGCTTCCTCGCTGACCGCCTGCGTAGCTTCCGGCAGACCGCGAAGCGATCAGCGCCAGCCGGCGCGGGGTGGACCAGACGGTCAGTCGCCCCCGGTCAACCCCCGCCGCATCCAGTTCGCGCCGGAACAGCTTCTCCAGCTCCGCCCGCGCACCCGCCTGCATCCGCGCCGGGATTTCCTCGCAGCGCAGTTCGAGGAGGAAGTCGCTCATGGATCCGCCCCTTCATGCGCAATGGACCGCTCAGCCTGAGTTGTCGAAGGCCGCTGCGCGAATGCCGGACCGTGGTGAAGCCCCTCCACCCCTGCTCGTCGACAGGTCCCCCCTCACCGTCCGCGGGCAGGATCTCCGGCGCCCATCACAGCACCCACTCCGGATACTTGGCCTGCCATTTCGGCGTCATCACCTCGGCATATTTCTCGCACGAGCCGCGCGCCAGATCGCGCACGCGGCCCATGTAGCTGGCGCGTTCCTGCACCGAGATCACGCCGCGCGCCTGCAACAGGTTGAACATGTGGCTGGCCTCGACCGCCTGTTCATAGGCGGCGATCGGCACGTCCGCCGCCAGAGCATTGCGGCATTCCGCCTCGGCCTTGGCGAACAGGTCGAACAGCGCTTCGGTATCGGCGACTTCGAAGTTCCACTTCGACATCTGCTTCTCGTTTTCGAGGAACACGTCGCCGTAAGTCACCCCGCAGACATTGAACGCCAGATCATACACATTGTCCACGCCCTGAATATACATCGCCAGCCGTTCCAGCCCGTAGGTCAGTTCGCCCGCCACCGGCTTGCAATCGAACCCGCCCATCTGCTGGAAATAGGTGAACTGGGTGACTTCCATCCCGTCGCACCAGACTTCCCAGCCCAGCCCCCATGCGCCCAGCGTGGGCGATTCCCAGTCGTCTTCGACAAAGCGGATATCGTGCGCCAGCGGATCGACGCCGATCGCGGCGAGGCTTTGCAGATAGAGTTCCTGAATGTCAGGCGGGCTCGGCTTCAGGATCACCTGATACTGGTAGTAATGCTGCAAGCGGTTGGGGTTTTCGCCATAGCGGCCATCGGTCGGGCGGCGGCACGGCTGGACGAAGGCGGCGTTCCACGGTTCCGGCCCCAGCGCGCGCAGGGTGGTGGCGGGGTGGAAGGTGCCCGCGCCCATGCGCATGTCATACGGTTGCAGGATCAGGCAGCCCTGCGCGCTCCAGAAATCGTGCAGCGCAAGGATCATGTCCTGAAAGCGAATTTTGGGGATCGCGGTCCATGCTGCGGCGCAATGGCGCAAGCCTAACAGAGCGTCAATGCCGGGTGCGCAACGTGCTTGACAGAAGGCACATTTGCAGGGCCAATTGCGCCATATGACCAAGCACTTCCTTCGCCACACCGCTCCCTTCCTTGCCGCCCTGCTGCTCGCCGTTCCCGCAACGGCGCAAGAGGCGGGCGAACGGCAATTCGCCTTCACCCAGAATTACGATCCGGCCCCCGCGCTGTGGCAGATCAGCGATGAGGACACCACGCTCTACCTGCTTGGCACCTTCCACGCCCTGCCGCGCGGCTTTGCTTGGCGCAGCCCCCGGCTGAATACGATCATTCGGGAAGCCGATGTGCTGGTGGTGGAAAGCAGCAATTACTACGAGCAGAACAATGTCATCGATGTCGATGCCAAGCTGACCGCGCGGCTCGAACGCCGCCTGCCCACCTCCAGCCGCTTGTCTGACGCGGCGGCAATCCGCTGGCGCGAACTGGTGACGTTGACCGGGATGGATTTCGACTCGATTGACACGATGCCGATATTGCTCGGGCTGCTGACGATGGGGATGACAGGCGGCAATCCGGATACCTCGTCAGCCGAATATGGCGTGGAAACCGTGCTCGAACGCGAATTCCTCAGCCGCAATCGCCCGATCCTGACCATCGAGGATGCCGGCGGGGTGATGTATTCGCTGCTGCGGCTCGACAATTCGGAACTGGTGGGCGAACTCGAAGCCAAGCTGACCGACTGGGATGGCAAATCGCTCGGCGCGTTCTTCGATGCCAATTATGTTGAGGCAACCGGCGACGCCTACTGGGCGGAAGAGCACAATTGGGCGCGCGGCGTGGTGGCGGACGATTTTGACATGGGCTTCGGCGATGGCCCGATCGGCCAGGCGTTCGATCACAACCTGCTCAGCCGCCGCAACGCCGCCTGGGCGCAGTGGCTGGAGGAACGGATGGATGAACCGGGCACAGCGCTGGTCGCGGTCGGATCGGGCCATTTCGAAGGCGAGGAATTGCTGCTGGCGATGATAGCGCAACGCGGGCTGGTGGCGGAGCGAATTGAATAGGCGAGCCGTGCAAAGGTCGCCATCGCCTTACATTTTGTAAGGTAGTGTTGACATAGTCAGCAAGGCATGACATATAGTCATGACAACCTGACTATTTCGGACATCGAACATGCCGACTCCTCCCCGCCCCGCAAGGCCACTCGCGCAGTGTTCGCCATGAACAACCGCCTGAAAGTGCTGCGCGCCATGCGTGACTGGAGCCAGGCGGAGCTGGCGGGGCGGCTCGATGTCTCGCGGCAGGCGGTCAACGCTATCGAGACGGGCAAGCACGACCCTTCGCTGCCGCTCGCCTTCCGCATTGCCCGCCTGTTCGAAATGCCGATCGAGGAGATTTTCGATGACCGAGTCTAACGAAACCGCCCTTTCCGGCGAGGCCCGACTGAAGGCCCGCACTCGCAAATTCTGGAGCTTTTGCGCGCTGGGCTTTGGCGTCGCACTGGCGGTCGGTTTTGTCACCGGTTCCGCCGGGTCGCTGTACGAAGCCGGAACCCTGCCGGGATGGCTGATCTACACCCTGTGGGGCGTGGCCCTCGCCGGGTTCGGCTGGTTCACCTGGGAATACTTCCGCCGGGTGGACGAGCTCGATCTGATGGACAATCTGTGGGCCGGAATCATCGGCTTCTACTTCTACATGGTCGCCTTCCCCAGCTGGCTGATGTTCCACGATATCGGCCTGGTCCGCGAACCCGATCAGGTCGTGATCTACCTTGCCACCGTGTTTGTCATGTTCGCCGCCTACGGCCTGCGCAAGCTGGGCCTGCGGTAAGTCCCTCCAATTAGATACCATTTTCCCCAAGGAGTTGTTTCAATGCTTCGTAATCTGATCCTGTCCGCTTCCGTTTTCGCGCTGTCGGCCTGTGCCTTCCCCACCACCACCTTGGCGCAGGAAGAGACCTATGTCGCTTCCGGTCCAGCGCTGTGGCAGGTGCGCGATGCGGATACGACGATCTATCTGTTCGGCACCGTCCACGTGCTTCCCGAAGGACTGGACTGGTACAAGCCCGCCATCGCCGAGGCGCTGACGGGCGCGGACCAGTTCGTCTCCGAAATCGACACCACCCAGATTCCCGAAATGGTCCCCGGTGAAGCCCCACCGCCCGAAATGATGGCGCTGGCGCAGATGCAGATGCAGCTTGCCCAGCTGACCACCGGCAGCACCCTGCGCGGGATGATGACCGACACCAACCGCGCCGAATACGAAGCGGCGATGACCGCGCTTGGCATTCCTGCGGAGGTGTTTGACGGGTTCGAACCGTGGTTTGCCTTCATGAACATGTCGCAGGTTGCGCTGACGCAATCGGGGATGGACCCTTCCTCCGGGGTAGAACGTTCGCTGGACCGGCTGGTCGCGGGGAAAGAGCGCGCCGCATTTGAAACGATCGAACAGCAGCTCGGCTTCTTCGACAGCTTGCCGATGGACGCGCAATTGCTGATGCTCGATCAGACGTCCGAGGGACTCGACGAGATGGGGCCGATGCTGCAATCGATGATCGACGAATGGATGGCGGGCGATCCCGATGGCCTTGCTGCGATCATGAACGACGAGATGAGCGATCCGGCGCTGTTCGAAGCGCTGCTGACCCGCCGCAACGCCAATTGGGCGGGATGGATCGAGAACCGGATGGCGCAGCCGGGCCAGGTTTTCATCGCCGTGGGTGCGGGGCATCTGGCTGGCGAAGGGAGCGTGCAGGATTTCCTCGCCGAGCGCGGCCTGACCGCTGAGCGGGTCGAATATTGATCCGGGGAATCATAACACTTCTGGGGGCGCTGTGGCTGGCAGGCTGCGGCGCCCTCTGCTGATTCCGGGCGGGAATGGCCCGCGCCGTCGCCTGCACTTTGGGAAGTGACTGCGCCGGAAGGCGAGAAGGGCTGGCTGTTTGGCACAATCCATGCGCTGCCCGACGGTGTTGAATGGCGGACCCCAGCATTGGACGACGCATTGGCGGAAGCAGATTTGCTGTTGGTCGAAGCAACCGCTGATGATCTTGGCTGACGCGAGCGGAGTGTTTGGCCAGCTTTCCCGCAGCGACAGCCTCGGCCCCCTGCTCGCCCGGTTTGAACCAGCGGAGCGGCAAGTCGTCTCCCAGCTCTTGGAACGGGCGGACATGCAGGAAGCAGATTTCGCGCGGCAGGAGACCTGGGGCGCGGCGCTCATGCTCTCCGCCGCGATCCGCAGCGGTGATAGCGCCAACGGCGCGGATCGCGCGCTGATGGCGCAACATGGCAATGTCGTGGCACTGGAGGGCGCGCGGGCACAGCTCGCCATCTTCGATGCGCTGCCGGAGGAAGAGCAGGAAGACCTGTTGCTTGCCGTGGCGCGCGAGGCCGCTGCTGGGCGAGCCGAAGCTGGCATGGTGGCTTGGCTCACTGGCGATCAGGAAGCAATGACAGCACTGGCGCAAGACAGCCTGCTCGCCGATCCGGAACTGCGCGCCGCCCTGCTCGATGCGCGCAATGCAGCGTGGATTGACCCCATCGCGAGCGCTATCGAAGCGGCCAACTGCCCCTCGTTGCCGTCGGCGCATCGCACATGCTAGGCGAGACCGGCCTCCCCGCCCTGCTCGCCGCGCGCGGCTACAGCGTGCGCCGTATCCAATAGTTGCATTTAGCGCGGTTTGCTGCTAAACGCGCGCCTCCCCCGGTCACGGTCATCCCTGGAGGTGTGGCGGGAGGGAGAAACCAAGCAATCGAAAGGCAAGTCTTATGAGCGACGCTCTTGAACTGTCGGCCGAGCTGCGCGAACGGGCTGGCAAGGGAGCCTCCCGTGAACTGCGTCGCAATGGCCGCGTCCCCGCCGTAATCTACGGCGGCAAGGAAGAACCGACCACCATCCATCTCGAAGCGAAGGAACTGGTCAAGCGGCTGGGCACCGGCCACTTCATGAATTCCATCGTCATGATCGATATCGGCGGCAAGACCCACCGCACCCTGCCCAAGGATGTGGCCTTCGATCCGGTCAGCGACCGCCCGATCCATGTCGATTTCCTGCGCCTCGGCAAGGATGCCACGATCACTGTGAGCGTCCCCGTGGTGTTCGTGAACGAAGAAGCCAGCCCCGGCCTGAAGCGCGGCGGCGTGCTCAACGTGGTCCGCCACGAACTGGAACTGGTGTGCGATGCAGACCGTATCCCCGGCGAGATCGAAATCGATGTCACCGGTCGCGAAGTCGGCAATTCGATCCACATCAGCTCGGTCGCTCTGCCCGCTGGCAGCGTAAGCGCGATCACTGATCGTGACTTCACCATCGCCACCATCGTCGCTCCGTCCGCGCTCAAGCGTGCTGACGGCGAAGCGGCTGGCGAAGCCGAGGGCGAGTAAGCCACATGGCCGCTCGCAAGGCGCTCGCCCTGTTCGCGGCTCTGGGAACGGGACTGGCCGGCATTGCCGCGCCGGTCCCTTTTCTCGCCCAGCCCGCATTCGCTCAGCAGGCCCCCAACAGCTCAGGGCGTGCTGCCCGCCGATCCGCAGGATTTCCAGTGCTTCGTGCTGCTCCAGCAGCGCCGCACCGCGTTCCTGGCGAACCAGCAGATCACGCCGGAGCAGCGTGCCGAAGTGGTGAACAATCTCACCATTATCTCGGCCTATTATGCCGGCCGGATCAGCCACTATTCCACTGCCGAAGCGGTCCCGCAGTATCGTTCCGCCAATGCGGCGGTGGCTGCGGCGACGCCTGAACAGCAGGACGAATTCGCCAACATCTGCGCCAATGCCTACCTGAACGTGATGAACGTGCTGGCGAACACCGGCGAACAGGCCGCTGCGCCCCAGTAAGGGGGAGAGGACTCGCGCCATGCAGCTGTGGGTCGGCCTCGGCAATCCCGGACCGCGCTATGCGCATGCAGCGGCACAATGTCGGCTTCATGGTCTGCGATCTGATCGCCGACATGTACGATTTCGGCCCGGTGCAGAAGAAATTCGCTGGCTGGCTGCAAGAGGGCAAGATCGCCGGGCAGAAGATCCTGCTGCTCAAACCCGCCACCTTCATGAACGAAAGCGGCCAGAGCGTCGGCGAAGCGCTGCGGTATTACAAGCTGCCGATTGAGGAGCTGACGGTGTTCCATGACGAGCTCGACCTCGCCCCGTTCAAGATCAAGGTGAAGACCGGCGGCGGCACTGCCGGGCACAACGGCTTGCGCTCTATCGACCAGCACTGCGGCCCCGATTTCCGCCGGGTGCGCGTGGGCATCGGCCATCCGGGGCACAAGGAGCGGGTGCACGGGCCATGTGCTGGGCAATTACGCCAAGGCCGAAATCGACGATCTGACCGACATGCTCGCCGCAGTCGGCGCAGAGGCTGCGTGGCTGGCAAAGGGTGATGACGCCCGTTTCATGAGCGATGTGGCGCTGCGATTGCAGGGCTGATCGACTGTCGAACTTTTTGACATCTCCGCACCGCACGAAAATCGTTAACCTTTGTCTTCCGCGATTTTTCGCGATTGGCACGGCCATTGCTTTGTTGGGCGTTAACTGACCAACAGGGGCAAAACGATGAAAACGAAGTTCGCCGCAATCGGCATTTCACTTGCTGCCATGTCGATGGCAACGCCCGCCAGTGCCAACTGGTGGAGCTGGGGTTCGGGCAGCTGGGGCCATTCGCACTATTGCGGCTGCGGCCACCAGAGCTGCGGCGGTTCTTCCGGCGGCAGCACCACCACCACTTCGGGTGGTTCGACCACCAGCGGCACGACCACCACAAGCGGCACGACCACTTCTGGCGGAACCACCACGACGGGCGGAATGACAACTAGCGGCACCACGACAACGGGCGGCATCAGCAGCACGACTTCGGGCAACCCTCCGGGCAGCACCACTTCGCACTTCCGGCGGCACGCAGGTTCCGGAACCCGGTGCGCTCGGTCTGATGGCTGCTGCCGTGCTCGGGGTCGGGTTCGCCCGGCGCCGCCGTCGCCGCAACGGCTGATCTCGTTCTTAGCGAATTCAGCGCGTCGCTGCCGGATCACCCGGCGGCGGCGCGTTGTGCTATTTCGCGGTCTGCTTGGTCGGCGTTGGGGCGCGAGGCGAATGGTGCGATGACCCGCTGCGCCTCACCCGCATCGCCTTCTTGCAGCAAGATCATGGCATAGGTGCGGGCGAACATGGGATTGTCTGGATATTGGCGATAGAGCGGCGCAAGCTGCGCCCGTGCCAGTTCCACCTGCCCCAGTTCCAGCAGCGCCTGTCCGTAGAGCCCACGCGCATCGGGGTGTTCCCCAACTTCGGCCTCACGCTGCTGCAGCAGGTTGCGCACACCGGTCCAGTCACCGTCATCCGCCTTCAACCGCGCGGTGAGATAGAAAAACTCAATATCGTTCGGATAGGCCGCACGACCGCGCTCTACCAGCGGGCGCAACAAATCCACCCGCTCGGCATTGCCCAGCTCCGCAATCGCCCCCAGCAGGGCGGGCCGATCTAGCGGGGCGATATCCAGAATGGCCAGATAGGCGCGCGAAGCCAGTTCCGGCTCCCCGCGCAATTGCGCCAGCCGGGCAGAGACGAACAGCGTTTCAATGCTGTGCGGCGCGGCCAATTGCGCCTGTGCCACAGGATCGCGCGCGGCAGCGGCATTGCCGCGGGTGAGGTGAAAATTGGCTTCGGCAGTGTACAGGCGATGCTTCTCGCCCGTCCCAGCGCGGCCACGGGCAAAGGCTGCCAGCGTAGCCGCATCGTCGCCCACCAAAGACGCCGCCAGCGCGCGCAAGCGCCAGCTTTCGGCACTGTTGTCGCCTTCCAGCAAGCCGGCGATCGGCGCTGTCTCGCCTAGCTGTAGGCGCGCTTCGGCTTCGATCAGGTGGGCATTGGCGGGAAGCGCCCCTGCATCCGCCATCCGCACCAGCGTGGCCAGCGCATCGCCGCCCAGCCCCATCGCCAATTGCGTGCGGGCGAGCAGTTCCAGCGCCACCGGATCGCGCGAATTTTCCACCAGCGCGGCCATCGCGTGATCGCGCGCACCGGCATAGTCCTGCGCGGCAAGTGCTTCTTCCGCTTGCTCCAGCGGATCGGCTTCCACCACCGAGCAGGCGACAAGACCCGTTGCCAGAGCGAGCGTGACGAGGGATCGGATTCTCATGCGCTCGCTTTATCGCACACTGGTTGAAAAGCGGTTTACTCCGCCACGCCTGCACCCACTGGCAATCCGCACACGGGGCGGCTAAGGCGCGCGCATTCATTCTCCGATTTGCCAAGGTAACACTTCCATGGGATTCCGCTGCGGAATCGTCGGCCTGCCCAATGTCGGCAAGTCGACCCTTTTCAACGCCCTTACCGAAACCCAGGCTGCGCAGGCGGCGAACTATCCGTTCTGCACGATCGAGCCGAATGTCGGCAATGTCGGCGTGCCCGATCCGCGGCTGGACCAGCTGGCGGCGATTGCCGGTTCAGCGAAGATCATTCCCACCCAGTTGGGCTTTGTCGATATCGCGGGCCTGGTGCGCGGGGCGAGCAAGGGCGAAGGCCTGGGCAACCAGTTCCTCGGCAATATCCGCGAAGTCGACGCCATCGTCCACGTGCTGCGCTGCTTTGAGAATGACGACATTCAGCATGTCGACAACAGGGTCGATCCGGTTTCGGATGCCGAAACGGTCGAGACCGAACTGATGCTGTCGGACCTCGAAAGCCTGGAAAAGCGGGTTCCCGCCGCGCAGAAAAAGGCCGCGCAGGGCGACAAGGAAGCCAAGATGCTGGCATCGGTGCTCGGCCAGGCGCTGGATCTGCTGCGCGAAGGCAAGCCCGCCCGCCTCGCCCAGCCGAGGACGAGGAGGAACGCAAGCGTGTTCGCCCGGCGCAGCTGCTCACCGCCAAGCCCGTGCTGTATGTCTGCAATGTGGACGAAGACAGCGCGGCGGAAGGCAATGCTTTTTCCGCAAGCCGTGTTCGCCAAGGCCAAGGCTGACGGGGCCAATGCGGTGATCGTTTCCGCCGCCATCGAAAGCGAACTGGTGGGGATGGAGCCGGAAGAACGGCTGGTGTTCCTCGAAGAAATGGGCCTGCACGAAACCGGCCTCGCCCGGGTGATCCGCTCAGGCTATGATCTGCTGCACCTGATCACCTTCTTCACCGTCGGCCCCAAGGAAGCGCGCGCCTGGACGGTGCATGTCGGGGCCAAGGCCCCGCAGGCGGCGGGCGAAATCCATTCCGACTTCGAACGCGGCTTCATCCGCGCCGAAACCATCGCTTTTGACGATTACATCGCGCTGGGTGGCGAAGCCGGGGCGAAGGAAGCGGGCAAATTGCGGCAGGAAGGCAAGGAATATGTGGTGCAGGACGGCGACGTGCTGCAGTTCAAGTTCAATGTTTGAGGTAGGTTAGCCACTACCAAAATCCTCCCCGGAACGGGGAGGTGGCAGCCCGCAGGGCTGACGGAGGGGGCTGGTGCGGCTGGGTGCTCCGCCGACACATTCGCACATAGCGGAGAGCGACCCCTCCACCACGCTGCGCGCGGTCCCCCTCCCCGTTCCGGGGAGGATTTATTGCGGCTTGGGCCTACCCTTCCCCCCAAACCACCGCCGAAACGGCGTCACCAGCGCCGCCGCCAGCACCAACAGCGCAATCCCGATAGGCTGCGCCAGCTTGCCGAGCAGCGCGAGCGCGCCAAGGTTCTTCGCCAGCGCCACCCCCACGCCGGTCGCCACCAGCCCGGCCACGCCATAGCTGGCAACCTCGTCCCGCTCTTCATCGAAATCGGCATAGCGCGCGCCGGGATTGAATTGCGTGCGACGCGCCAGTTCCCCGGCTCCGGTGCGAATCTCCTCGAGCTGGTCCATCTCGCCAACCATGTTCATGCTCAGCACCCCGCGCCGACCCAGCAACCGCAGATCGTAATGCAACGCGTGCGGGCTGCCGTCGAAAAAACGCAGTTCGCGCGCCCACGATACCGTGTTCGCCACGCTGTCGTGCTGTGGCTCCTGCGCCCAGCCGAGCACTTGCACTTCGGGATAGCCTTCCGCGCGCCGCTCCCGGCTCAACGCCCGCGCATCGGCCTGCATCTGCGCCAGCATCTCGTCATAATCTGCGTCACGCGCATCCTCGCTGGAAACCCAGCCAATCGGTTCCCAAGTGACTATCGCGCCCCATGATCGTTCGTGCGGGGAAGTCCCGGCGGGCATGATGATGCCGAGCACACCTTCGGCCTCGGACGGCGGGTTTTCCCAAATCTCGACCAGGATCGTGCGGGCATCTGAAGGGCCATAGAATAGGTAGTCACGGCCCAGTACCACTTCGGCCTCCGCCGCTGTCAGAGCGATATTGCCCGACTGTGGTGAAAGACGCGTGTCTGTTTGTGCCGCAGCGGGGATCGCTGGCAGCAGCAAAAGGACAATCAAGGATAGCAATAACCGACGCATACGGCGGGGTTATAAGGCTGAAGACTTACCGTCTGGTGCATGGCCCCAGCTTGCGCACAAAATTGGCGCGGAAAGCGTTGTGCCTTCCGCGCCGCATTTTGTGCTGCCTGGGCCTTGCCGTTACTCTGCCATGGTATCGGCGAAGATCGCCCACAGCCGCGCGGTTACCTCGCGTGCGCCGGTGACCTGCGCAAAAGCTGCTCTGGCACCTTCGAAATCGCCCGCCTTGGTCAGCGCAATGCCGAGACGGGTGTTGGCTGTACCGCTGTCCAGCCCGCGCTCGCCTGCCAACTGGTAGAAGCGCGCGGCCTGAGTGTAATCCTCCAACGAATACAAAACATCACCCGTTGAAAGGGCATCGCGCGCATCTCCACCCTCGCCTTCGCGGATGTACGTCGCCACCTGACGGCGATCTTCGGCAGCACGCGGCTGAGCGATGCCCAGCACTTCGACATAATAGGGATCATCAGCGGTGAATTCACCCGCTTCGAGCCCGGCCTGGAGTACTTTCAGCACTTCCCCGCCCATGATGCGCGGATCGAGCCCTTCGGCAAAGCGCACGAATTCCGGGCGCTGGGTGAGCGAATTGGTTTCGTACATCAGCCGATACAGGTCCACCTGCACGTCCGGCTCGTATTCGTTGAGCGCAGCTATGACCTGAAGCGAATTCATCCAGTTCTGCTGGCTGGGATTGGTGCGCAGCAGCAGCACCGAAACATCGGCAGCCTCCGCAGCCAATTCGCCATCATAGGCATCCTGCAATCCGCGGCGCAGCCAGTGTTCAGGCACCGCTTGTCCGGCCGCCATGCGGCTTTCGGCAAGATCGGTGATATAGGCAACGGCCGCCGCCGGATTCTCTTCCGCCGTATAGCTCTGCATGTAGATATATTCGGGATCGTTCTGTGGCTGCGCGTCACTGTCGACATAGCCATTGGCCAGCGCGGCGGTAATGGCGGCGCGGGCATCGGCATAATCACCCGCGTTGAAGGCAAAATTGGCGACGTAAGAATGGAACACACCCAGCTGCGCCGGGGCGACCTTGCCGCTTTCCAGCATGGTTTCCAAACCGCGACGACGCAGTTCGTCGTTATTGGTATTCTGCCCGATATTGAGCGCAAGGTTGCCTGCGGCCATCCGATCATCCGGCGTCTCGATCGCAGCATAGACTGCTTCGATCTGCGTGGCGGCGGCGGTAAAATTGGCAGTTTCGCCCTGAGTCAGCGCCGCAACTGGCTGGTAAGCCTCGACAAAGCCTTCGGAATATTCGGTTTCCTGCTCTTGCGCAAAAGCAGCGGGAGAAAGCACGGCAGAACCAAAGGCTGCCCCTCCGGCCAGGGCCAAAGCAAGGGCGAAAAGCGAGGACTTCCGGCGAGCGGTGCGGAAAGCGGCAATCATGGATATCTTCTCCTGAAATCTTGTTGTGGCAGCCATTTGCTACCGCATCGTTCAAGGGCGGGTTCATGCATACAACGCCCGAGATTGCAAACCTCTCCTGCCAAAATGGCGCTGAATGGCGATTTAACGCGTCTGTCAGCTAATAGGCCGTGTTACAGGATTTTGCACCGGGAACAGATGTGGAAAAGCGCATTGTTCTCCCCATATCAAAGCAGCGGAAAACTGGCGCTTGCCGCCCCCTTCCCCTAGGCTTTTCGCGCATAACCGGAACTATACGGACACCAATTCTCAGTGAGCGAAGAGAGCGATAATCTCACGCCGCCAGCGGCACCCGAAGTCTATGGTCGCATCGACATCGTCGATGAGATGAAGACGAGCTATCTCGATTACGCGATGAGCGTGATCGTCAGCCGCGCACTGCCCGATGTGCGCGACGGGCTGAAGCCGGTGCACCGGCGGATTCTCTATGCCGCGCAGGTTGGTGGCTACACCTCGAACAAGCCCTACCGCAAATCGGCCAAGATCGTTGGCGAAGTCATGGGTTCGTACCACCCGCACGGCGATAGCGCGATTTATGACGCGCTCGCCCGCATGGTCCAGCCGTGGAGCCTGCGCCTGCCGCTGATCGACGGCCAGGGCAATTTCGGCAGCATGGACCCCGATCCCCCGGCGGCGATGCGCTACACCGAGAGCAGATTGGCGAAGGCGGCGGACTATCTGCTCGCCGATCTGGAAAAGGGCACGGTCGATTTCGTCCCCAACTACGATGGTTCGGAAATCGAGCCTTCGGTGCTCCCCGCGCGCTTCCCCAATCTGCTGGTCAACGGCGCGGGCGGCATCGCGGTGGGCATGGCGACCAATATCCCGCCGCACAATCTGGGCGAAGTGATCGACGGCTGTTTCGCCTATATGGACGATCCCGGGATCACTTCGGAGCAATTGCACGAGATCATCCCCGGCCCCGATTTCCCCACCGCGCCGCTGATCCTCGGCAAGAGCGGCGCGCGGCTTGCTTACACCACCGGGCGCGGATCGATCATCATGCGCGCCCGCCATGAAATCGAGACGGGGCGCAATGATCGCCAGTCGATCGTGCTCACTTCGATCCCGTATCAGGTTGGCAAATCCGGGCTGGTCGAAAAGATCGCCGAAGCCGCCAAGGACAAGCGCATCGAAGGCATTACCGACGTGCGCGACGAATCCAGCCGGATGGGCGTGCGGGTGGTGATCGAGCTGAAGCGCGATGCCACCGCCGATGTGGTATTGAACCAATTGTGGCGTCACACGCCCGCGCAATCGAGCTTCCCGGCGAACATGCTGGCGATCCGCGGCGGTCGGCCCGAAACGCTGATGCTGCGCGATTTCATCCAGGCATTTATCCAGTTCCGCGAACAGGTTATCACCCGGCGCACCAAGTTTGAACTGAACAAGGCGCGGGATCGGGCGCATATCCTGCTCGGGCTGGTGGTGGCGGTGTCCAATCTGGACGAAGTGGTGGCGATGATCCGTGGATCGTCCAACCCTCAGATTGCGCGCGATAAATTGCTGGCGAAGCTCTGGCCGATTGGCGAGATCGCGCAATATATCCGCCTTGTCGAAGCGATCGAACCCTCGGCTGACGAGAGCGGCGGAACCTATCAACTGTCCGAACGGCAGGTGAAGGCCATTCTCGACCTGCGACTGCATCGCCTGACCGCTATGGGTCAGGATGAGATTGGCGAGGAATTGCAGGGCCTTGCCGACAAGATCGAATACTACCTCTCAATTCTTGCAGACCGGGTGAAGCTCTACGGCGTGATGCGCACCGAGCTGCAGGAAGTGCGCGATCTGTTCGCCACCCCGCGCGTGTCCGAGATCGCGCCAGCGTGGGACGGGCTCGACGACGAGGACCTGATCGAGCGCGAGGAGATGGTCGTCACCGTCACCCACTCCGGCTATATCAAGCGCACCCCGCTGGCGACCTTCCGGGCGCAGGCGCGCGGCGGCAAGGGCCGCAGCGGCATGGCGACCAAGGATGAGGATGCGGTCGTCGAAATGTTCGTCACTTCGACGCATAACCCTGTGCTTTTCTTCACCAATACCGGGCGAGGTCTATCGCCTGAAGGTGTGGAAACTGCCCGAAGGCGGGCCGCAGACCAAGGGCCGCCCGATGGTCAACCTGCTGCCGCTGGCGAACGAGGAGCGGGTGACCAACGTGCTCTCGCTTGCCCGAGGATGAGGAAATGTGGAGCGGCCTCAGCGTCGTCTTCGCCACGGCCAAGGGCTACGCCCGGCGCAACTAGCATGGATGCCTTCGCCAACGTGCCCTCCAACGGCAAGATTGCGATGAAATTTGAAGGCGAGGATGCCGACGACCGGCTTGATCGGCGTCGAACTGCTCAGCGCCGACGATGACGTGCTGCTCGCCAGCCGCAACGGCAAGGCGATCCGCTTTGCCGCCGACGATATCCGCGAATTCCAGAGCCGCGCCTCCACCGGGGTGCGGGTGATGCGGCTTGGCGCGGGGGACGAAGTGATGTCGCTCTCGATTCTCCAGCGCGTCGGTGCGACGCCGGAAGAACGTGAAGAATATCTCAGGTTTGCCCCGTGGAAGCCTGAAAAGGAAGGCGAACCTTCGCTATCACCCGAACGGATTGCCGAACTGGCCGAGCGGGAGCAATTCATCCTCACCGTCTGCGCCAACGGCTATGGCAAGCTGTCATCCGCCTACGGCTATCGCCGCACCGGTCGCGGCGGCCAGGGTATCACCAATATCGACAACATCGCCCGCAACGGCCCCGTGGTGGCCAGCTTCCCCGCACGGTCAGGCGATCAGCTGATGCTGGTGACCGACCAGGCCAAACTGATCCGGATGCCGCTTTCCAGCCTGCGGGTGCTCGGCCGAGGAACGGCGGGCGTGCGGCTGTTCAACGTGGCGAACGACGAACATATCGTCGGCGCCGCGCTGATCGACGACGACGAAAGCCCGGAAAACGAAGCCGAGGAAGCGGTGGTCGAAGAAATGGTCGAACGCCGTGGCGGCGGGGATGAGACTGCGGTGGAGCCGACGGTGGATCGGGATGATGCCTGGGGATGAGTCCGATGCATGATGGCGTTGCCGATCACCTTGCATTGATGTAAAGGTAGCGAAAGGTATCACCTTTTGGCAGGACATCATGCGATGGCAACTTCGCTCAAACTCGACGACGCGATGAAGTCGCGCATTCGCGATCTCGCAGTCCGACGTGACCGCTCGTCGCACTGGCTGATGCGCGAAGCGATCCGCGAATATGTCGAGCGCGAAGAAGCACGGGAGAAACCCCCACCAGACGAGAGCTCGCTTCCAGCGGCCCTGCGTTCCAAGAAACCGGCCAGCATCTCACCGAGTGAGAAGGCAACCGACAATCTGCGATGCGGGTGGACATTGCGACAGCAAGCAGCGCCGAATGCGCATCGACCGATTCGTTACGCCGGGGCTGTGGCGGGCCGCACTGGATGCCGCTGACCTTCCTCGAAATGATGCAGAACCTTTGCCGCCGCAGAATCGTCGCTCCGCGTGCCGTACATTGCTGATCGCATTGCTGCGCCTCGCCATGCAACAACAGATGGCTGGCAGCCTACCGCATGTCCGCCAGGCCAATAGCTGCCGACGAACCGGATGGTAGGCGATACCTCGTTCGTCGCATTGCGCGCGGGACGATGGGGGCGATCTGACGACGGAATTGGTGCTGCGAACAAGAACACTGCCAACAGCCCAAACGGTGGCCAATCCAAGCAGGATCGCCAGTGCCAAAAACTGCACCAAGCGGCATCTCAGCTGTGCGAACACCACCGCTTTTCAATCCGTCAAGCAAGACGCTTCATGACGCCCCCTCCCGCTTCAGATATCTTCACCGCCCCAAAGTCCCCTCCCGCGCCACCGGGCCGAGATCGTACAGCAGGCATTCGTAATACAGCCGCTCCCTCCCCTGCTCCGCTGCGCCGGGCGTAGTCGGGCGGCTGTTCTCGCGGGTGCATTCCATTTCGCGGCGGGCCAGTTCTTCTGCTGTATCGTTGGCAGCAGAACTGCCACCGATCAGCGCCTGCGGTTTGTATTCGCGGTCCGGCGTACCGTAGAGAGTACGGAACGCGTCGAGCGCCATCGGGTGGAGCAGCGTGCCGTGGGTTTCGCTGTCCTCCACCGGCACGAAGGTCCAGCGCAGATTGGCGGGAGCGTGAGCGCGAAGGGCATCGACCAGTCGTTCCGCGCCCTCGCGGTGCCAGAAGCCTTCGTTGGCGACAGTCAGGTAGAGCCGCCGCTCGCCCTCTTTCGGGAAAGCGTGCCAGATAATCAGCAGCTTGGCGTCCGTAGCGCATATTCTCCCACCACATTGAGGGCGAGATCGCGATGTAATCGTCAAACAGCGCGGGCTGCTCCAGCAGGGTCTCGACCACGAACAGCCCGGCGAGCGATTCCCCGATAACCGCATCGTGGCCGGTGGTGCGGAATTGCGCGTTCACCAGCGGCATCAGTTCCTCACCCAGCCAGCGGCGATAGGTGGCGGAGCCGCCCGGTTCGGTGCCGAGCGAAGCCAGATAGGGCGCGGGATCATCCACCGGCGGAGTCAGTTCGTGCCGCCGGTTGACGCTCTGCACGCCGACGAGGATGAACCGCTCGAAGCTCCAGTTCATGTCGCGGCTCTGGACGATCCCGGCAATGTGATCGAAATCCTGCTCCGGCCCGCCGTCGAGCAGGTAGACCACGGGGAAGCGCGTGTCCGGCTCCTCGGCATAGCCGGTAGGCAAGCGCACGGTGATGATCCGCTCGCCGCCGAGAATGTCCGACTGCACGGTGTAGCGCGTGGCGGTGACGTGCGGCGTGCCCTCGCCCATTTGCGCCGCCGCTGGTGTGGAGATCAGGGCCAAAATGCCCGCAAAAATCGGCCAAATCCTCAATGGAACGTCTCCCGCCCGCCCTGCACCACCCGCAACTCCGGATCGCGCTTGCGCAAGCTTGTCATCACCCCAACCGCAATCAGGAACATGCCCAGATAATACACCGGCCAGACCAGATATTGCGCCACCTCGCTGCCCGACAGCGGCCCCATTCCGGCGAAAATCAGCAGGTCGGAAATGACGAACAGCACTGCCCCAGCCCCCACCCGCAGGCGCGGGAAATCGCTCGCCCAAGCCCCTGCGGCCATCGCCCCCAGCGCCAGCGCATAGATCGCAACCGGCAGGCGCATCGCTTCGTCATAGGGCAGGAAATAGGCGACGAAGGGCGTGCCCAGCAGCAGGGCCAGAAACAGTATACTGTCCCCGCTTTCCAGAGGTGCGCCGCGGTGGCGCAGAAACAGCGTGAGCGCAATCGTGTGATAGACGAGGAACGCCACCGCACCCGCTCTCAGATCGAACTCGATCGCCATGTCCCCCACCGCCGCCGCCGCCAGTGCCCAGGCCAGCATTTGCGCAGACTTGCTCGAATGCCGCATCCACGCATAGAGCGCGAGGAAACCCACCGCGCAGCCCTTGATCGGGATCAGATAAAGGCCCGGCAGGTTCGTCACCTGCAAATAGAAATAGGCCAGCGCGGCCACCATGCTCAGCACCAGATAGGGGCGTTTGTCTGCAAGGGCTCTGCGCATGGAACGAGGGTTAGCGGCGAGCCAGCGTTTGCACCAGCAGGCAGATGCACTTATCTGCCGCCACCATGACACATCAGGTCCACATCATCGGCGGCGGCTTGGCCGGGAGCGAAGCGGCGTGGCAGCTGGCGCAGCGCGGTTTTCGCGTGCGCTTGTCCGAAATGCGCGGGGGCGGCGGCGCGACGGCGGCGCACCACACGGACGGGCTGGCGGAGCTGGTGTGCTCAAATTCGTTCCGCAGTGACGATGACGCGAAGAATGCGGTCGGCCTGCTGCACCACGAGATGCGGCGGCTCGATTCCATCATCATGCGCGCGGGCGAAGTGGCGCGGGTTCCGGCGGGCAGCGCGATGGCGGTGGACCGCGATCTGTTCAGCGCGCAGGTGCAGGCAGGCGCTGGAGGCGCATCCGAATATCGAGGTGGTGCGCGAACTGGTGGAGCACTTGCCCGCCGAGGGCCTCACCATCGTCGCCACCGGCCCGCTCACCGCCGCCGCACTGGCGCAGAGCATTGTCAAGGCCACCGGCGCGGACCGGCTCGCCTTCTTCGATGCCATCGCGCCGATCGTCTACCGCGACTCCATCGACATGGACCTTTGCTGGATTCAGTCGCGCTGGAACAAGACCACCTCGGCCTCCAACGAGGGCGGCGATTACATCAATTGCCCGATGACGAAGGAGCAATACCTCGCCTTCCACCAAGGGCTGATGGACGCCGAAAAGGGCGAGTTCAAGGAGTGGGAAGCCGACACGCCTTACTTCGATGGCTGTATGCCGATCGAAGTGATGGCCGAACGCGGCGTGGAAACGCTGCGCTATGGGCCGATGAAGGGCGTCGGGCTGGACGATCCGCGCACGGCCTGCGAGGAATTCCCTAATGGCCGCTGGCCCTATGCCGTGGTGCAGTTGCGGCAGGACAACAAGCTGGGCACGCTGTGGAACATGGTCGGCTTCCAGACCAAGATGAAGCACGGCGCGCAGGTAGAACTGTTCCGCACGATTCCTGGGCTGGAAAACGCCGAATTCGCGCGGCTGGGCGGGATGCACCGCAACACCTTCATCAATTCGCCCGAACTGCTGGATCGGCAATTGCGGCTGAAAAGCGCCCCGCATATCCGCTTTGCCGGACAGGTGACGGGCTGCGAGGGCTATGTCGAAAGCAGCGCCGTGGGCTTGCTGGCGGGGATGATGGCGGCGGCGGAACTGGCGGGCGAGGCCTGGACGCCCCCTCCCCCAACCACGGCGATGGGCGCGCTGCTCAGCCACATTACCGGCGATGCCGAAGCGAAGCATTTTCAGCCGATGAACGTCAATTTCGGGCTGTTCCCGCCTTTGCACGAAGTGGGGAAGAAGGTGCGCAAGGAAGCCTATACTGATCGGGCGAAGGCGGATTTTGGGGAGTGGCTTGGAGGCAGTAGGGGTTAGGCAGTAGGCAGTAGGGGGCGGATGCACTGCCTACTGCCTACTGCCTACTGCCTACTCCCTACTGCCTCCCCCCTCAACACCGACAACTCGCCGTTCGCCGCGCAGCAGGTGGAGCACCGGTAGCGAATTCAGCCTGGGTCAGTTCGTCGTCACCATCGCCGTCCATCTCATCGAAGCGGGTGGCGGTGGTGATTGCCCATTCCTCGAAAGTGAGCAGGTTGTTACCGTCCGTATCCAGATCGCGGAAGGCATCGGTGCGGGTCGAGAGCATTTCATTGCGGGTGATCTTCAGGTCGCGGTTGCGATCATAGCGAAAGAAGCGCCGCTGTTCGCGCGTCAGCTCGCTGGCTTCGGGTGGGGCGGGACCGGCGAGATCGGCTGGATCGGCGCTCGGCAAGGCTTCGGGATCGACGGGCGCGCCCTCGGCCCCAGGTGGTGGCGCGGCTTCCTCCACCTGTGCCCTGCCCTGCATCCAGAACAGGCCGAGTGCCGCCAGCAGCAAGGCACTGAAGGCCCCCAACAAGATACGATTCATACGCGATTCCCCTTGGTCCGGCGGAATTTACGCTATCGCCCGACAATGCCAACCCGGAACGCGAGCGCCATTGCGGCAGGCCCATCGAGCAGTTCGGCACTATCCCGGTCACGCGCGCGCAAGGCCAAGGCGCGGAGCACCGCCAGAGGGCGCAACTTGCGCGAGCAGGCAGGCTGGCCCTTCGCACGTGCATCTCCGAGCAAGGCATCTGCCTCACTGCGCTCATGCCCCGGTTCCAGGTGCAGCGCCAGATCGGCAAGCGCATATTGCCGCGCGGCGATCTCATCAGCGGCAGAACTGCCCAATTCGGACCACGCACCGGCCCTTGAAGATGCAAAATCTTGTATCAAGGCCCGATCCAGCCGTTCCTCCAGCAGCACTTCCCAACCATCGACCAACCGGCCCAGCACGGCTCGATCACCCGGCCAACCGCGCAGCAAGTCGAGCAGTGGCTCCCCCAGCGGCCATTGCGCCACGTCTTCGGCAAACCGATCCCGCCACCAAGCCAGTTTCATCTGCGCGATGATCGCCTCCCCGCGCTGGCGCAGGATCGCCGAGAGGCGTGCCTCCAGCGCCAGCAGCGCCAGCACCGGCTTGCGGTTGCTGCCGGGGGCGTAACTCAGCGCCAGCCTGTGCGCCAGCGGCAGGGTTTCGAGCAGCGCATCATGCATGGCCGCGCCCTGCCTGCACAACCCCGTTCCCGTCAACAAATGGATCGTCGCAAGGGCGCGGCGCGCGATGCCGAAAGGGTTGTTAACCAAGCCCGTTTATACCCCGGTTACTACACAACGCGTATCTTCCCTGATTGATTGAGCATTTGTGCAAAAACATCAGCAACAGGCAGGCCCAATGATCACCTTGATCCGTCGTCACATCGCCCGCATCACCGGCTGCTCCAGCGGCAATGCCACCTTGCTTGTCGCGCTGGGTATGCCCGTCCTCATCGGCGGGGCAGGCCTCGGCGTGGACATGACCCAGTGGTACATGTGGAAACGCGAATTGCAGTTCGCGGCGGATCAGGCCGCAATTGCCGGGGCCTGGGCGCGCGCCGATGAGGATACCGAAGACACCTACCAGACCCGCGCCTTGCAGGAATTCAACGCCAATCTTTCGGTCACTGATGATTTCAACGAGGATCCTGACGTGCAACTGGCGGACTATGCCGGCGGTACGCAGAATTCGGTGGCGGTTTCGGCTACGGCAGCCAAGGAATTGCCCTTCAGCAGCTTCCTCACCGGCGGCAGCACCCAGATCTACGCCTATGCGCAGGCCAGTTTTGAGGAAGGGACCACCTTCACCAGCTGTCTGATCGCGCTCGATGAAGATGACGAAGGCGCCATCACCATCGGCGGCAACTCGATCCTAACCGCGAGCTGCGGCCTGGCAGCACTGTCGACCGACGATCTGTCGATCCGGGTCAACGGCAATCCCGAGGTGGAAGCCGGCTGGATCATTTCGGCAGGCGGTATCGACCAGTGGCTGAAGGACAATACCGACGATATCATCCTGGAAAATCAGGACGGCATGTACGATCCATACGAGGAACTGACGCCGCCCAACCCGGCAGCATCGCAGAGTCACACGGACCTATTCCTGCTCACCCGAGCCGACTACGACCACGGCCGATGTGTCTGTGCGCACTGTCACCGAATACAGCTATTGGAGGGAAGCAAACAAGAGCCAGAGCTGGAACAATCCCAACGCCCGACCAAACACCGATTTGATCCGCACCCACAGTAACTCAGGTCGTCCCCAACGGAACTGTGAATGGCAGCCCCTCGCCTGAGCCACCTACCGTGCAGTGGATCGATCTTGGCGGCAGCGGGCAACAGCAAGAAGTGGGAAAAGATCACCACAACGACCTACACCACCTATTCCAACGTTTTGGTTGATTCCGGTGGCGAAGCCGGAAGCGTGCGTCCGGGCACCTATTCTGGCATCCACATCGGCTGTGACACTGCCTTTGCCCCAGGCGTGTACAATATCGTCGGTGGCGGGCTGAAGATCACCGGCCAGCACGAAGTAACGGGTTCGGGGGTAATGTTCGTCCTGTATGACGGCGCGTGGATCGATATCGCGGGTGGCGCGGACATCAGTCTTACCGCCATGCAGGCGTCCGATCTGATGTCGCTGGGGGTTGATGCTGAAGATGCCAACGATCTGGCCGGGATGCTGGTTTTCGAGGACCGCGATTCCGAAGGCAGCAACAAGACCAAGCTGAATGGCAACGCCAACACCGTGCTCAACGGCACGCTGTACTTCCCCGTCAGTGAAGTGTTTTTCGCCGGTACGGTGGGCGTTACCAGCCAGTGCCTGATGATCGCGGCCAACACGATCACCATCACCGGCACCACCAACATGTCGACCTTCTGCCCGGCTGGCTCGGTGGAAGATGACACGGTGATCTCAACCTCGGCCCGCGTCAGATTGGTCGCATGATGCGCGCTCTCGCCCGTCTCGCCGAGTTTCGTCGCCATGAAGACGGATCGATGGCTATCGAAACCGCCTTCGTCGCGCCGATCCTGTTGGTGCTGGCACTGGGCGGGTTCGAGGTCAGTTCGATGGTTGCCCGGCAGACCGAATTGCAGAGCGCCGCTGCCGAAGCCGCCGCCGTTGTCCGCGCGGTTGCGCCGGAAACCGAAGCGGAAATGACCACCGTGCACGACATTCTGGTCGCCTCCACCGGGCTGACCGATGATGACGTAACGATCACTCCGGTGTTCCGTTGCGGCGTGACCAGCGCCTATGTCACCGAAGCGGACAGCTGCGGTTCGGAAGTGGAATACAAGTTCATCCAGGTGGACATCGCCGACACCTACGAGCCGCTGTGGACCAAGTTCGGCGTCACATCGGGCTTTGATTTCAACATCAGCCGTACTGTGCAGATAGGATAGCCATGCGCCGTTTCCTCACCCGCCTGCGCCATGACATCGGCGGCGTTGCCGCGATCGAATTCGCGCTGATCGGCCCGGCCTTTATCGTCATGATCCTTGGCGTGCTGCAGGTGGGAATGGGGATGCAGGGCTATAATGCACTGCGCAATCTCTCCGCCGATGTCGCGCGCTATTCGATGGTGCAATACCAGACCGGCAATGCGCTTTCGAATTCGCAGATCCGCGCCTGGGCACGTAACCATGCGCAGGGTTCACCCTACCTGCTCGATCCGGACCGGCTTGAAGTGACCGTTGCCGATGCGCCGACCCAGAGAGTTACCGGAGCGCGCGAGCTGGATATTACTGTGACCTATCAAGCCACCAGTGTGCTTGAGTTCATCGATATTGAAGGGCCGACGATGGACTTCCATCGTCCGATTTTCCTGACGGTTTGACGTTCTAGGGCACGGGCCGGCAGGCACACCGTTAACCCTGAAAAATTCTCCATAATGCGTAAATCGCGTCGGTTTAAGCTCTTCTTAACCCACTCGCTTAGGGAGTGGCTTATACCTTCCGCCCTATAGCGATAGTTATGCGCAATTCCCCTCATCCCCGTTCAGCCTTTCGCAATGGCATGATGGCGCGGTTGGCGAACGACACGTCGGGCAATGTGCTGGCGATGATCGCGGCATCGCTGTTCCCGCTGCTGGCACTGCTGGGCGGCGGGATCGATATGGGGCGCGGCTATCTGGCGCAGAGCCGATTGCAGCAGGCCTGCGACGCGGGGACGCTGGCGGCGCGCAAGCGGCTCGGTTCGAACATCGCCGTGGATGGCGTGGTGCCGGACGATGTTGCCGAAACCGGGCAGCGGTTTTTCAACATCAATTTCCAGGACGGGGCCTACGGCACCGAAAACCGCAGCTTCGTGATGGCGCTGGAGGACAATTATTCGATCAGCGGCACCGCCAGCGTAGACGTGCCAACCACGCTGATGGCGGTGTTTGGTTACGAGGAAGTCGAAGTCACCGTCGATTGTGCATCGATCCTCAACTTTAGCGATCTCGATATCATGATGGTGGTCGATACCACCGGATCGATGCGCCACACCAATCCCGGTGATACGATGTCGCGGCTCGATTCTGTGCGCCAGGTGATCCGGGATTTCTACACCCAGATTGATAGCAACAAGGCTCCCGACACCGAAATCCGGTACGGCTTTGTGCCTTACGCCACCAACGTGAATGTGGGCCACCTGCTCGAAGACGACTGGGTGGTGGACGAATGGACTTACCAGAGCCGCGATCAGTCCAATATCCCTTCCGTTTCGGTGGGCAGGGAGTATTCCCGCAATTGGACTTATGTTTCAGGTGATCGCACGCCCTGGGGCACTTATGAGGTTGCATCCACATACCCGGCGACATGGAACCCGCCGCCGATTGGTGATCAGTCAGGCTGGTACAGCTGCAACGGTGCGCTTCCGGCGAACACGATGGTTTACACCACGATCAATAATGGCACCTCATCCATGGAAATCCAGGTGCAGCCACCGGCAATCCTTACCATACAACCTAAGCAAGTAACTGAGAATGGGCGTGAATATCACGCCTATGCGAATGGCGATACCTGCGAGGTGCGCTATCGCGAAGCCGTGAATTACGTGCAGAATTACCAAGCGGTGACCGAGGTCCCCTCGCTGCAATACAAATGGCGTTATCGCCCGATCAGCCGCGATGTGACCAATTGGCGCACCGAACAGGAAGGCTGCATCGAGGAACGCGATACCTATCAGATCACCGATTACGACAATGTCGATTTCACCCGCGCGCTCGATCTGGATATCGATCTCGTACCCACGGCGGGCGACCCTTCAACTCAGTGGCGGCCTCGCTATCCCCAACAGATTTATGCGCGTTCGATGCGGCACGACGGCAGCGGCAGTTTCACCACTGCCGAGGTTGTGACCAACGATGAATATGTCGACAGTGGCACTTGGTGGTTTTCCGATTGCCCTCCAGCTGCCCAGCGGCTGACCGAAATGACCAGCGACAGTCTCGACACCTATCTCGCGAACTCTGGAACCCTATGGCGCGACTTATCATGATATCGGCATGATCTGGGGTGGCCGTCTGCTTTCACCCACTGGCCTGTTTGCCGCCGACAATGCCGACACCGAAGGCCGCCAGCGTACCCGCCACATGATCTGGCTGACCGATGGTCAAACCGAACCTTTCGATCTGGCCTATGGAGCCTATGGCATTGACGGCCTGGACCAGCGGCGCTGGGCACCGGGCGGAACCGAATCACTACCCCAGAATATCGAGAACCGGTTCACCGTGGCCTGCGAGCAAGTGAAGAACCGCAACATCACCGTCTGGGTGGTGGCCTTCGGGACTGAGCTAAACCCGATCATGGAAGAGTGCGGCGGGCCCGGTCGCACCTTCGAGGCATCCAATGCCGAAGAGCTGAGCGACGCCTTCCAGGAAATCGCCAGCGCTATGAGCGAACTACGAGTTTCCAGCTGATGCGCCGGTTGCTTGCCACGCTGCACAAGGACGATGCGGGCGTCACCATCGTCGAATTTGCCATGCTAGCCCCGGTCCTGCTGGTGACGATGATGGGACTGTTCGATTTTTCGTACAACATCTACGCCAAATCAATGATCGAAGGCGCGGTGCAGAAGGCCGCTCGCGATTCCACCATCGAGCAATTCGCCAACAATCCCGGCGCGCTGGATACCAAGGTGCGCGAGGCCATACAGGGGGTTGTACCATCCGCCGATGTCACCTTCGCCCGCACGGGATATCGCACCTATGCCGATATGGGGCGCGGCGAAGAATATACCGACACCAATGATGACGGTCTCTGCAATAACAACGAGGTGTTCGTCGATCTTAACGGCAACGAACAGTGGGACAATACGCGAGCCCGCACAGATTCCAACGTGGCACGTGATGCCGTGTTCTACGAAGTCACCGCCAATTATGATCGCATGTTCCCGATGGCCGAACTGCTTGGCTTCGAAGATACCGTCACCATCACTGCCCGCACTGTGCTGCGCAACCAGCCCTACAATGCGCAGGACCTCACCACCGCCACAGGGAACTGTGCATGACCGTGATCGACCTCGCCTCTGCCTTACGTCGTGTGGGTCGAGATATGTCCGGCGTGGCGATGACCGAATTTGCGCTCGCCATGCCCTTCGTGCTCGGCGTCGGCCTGATGGGCATGGAGACCGCCAATCGGGCATTGGTGCAGATGCAGATATCGCAGCTCGCGGTGCAGATCGCCGACAATGCCTCGCGAATCGGCGACGCTTCGGTCCTTGAAGATCGCAGGATTTACGAAGGTGACATCAACGATCTGTTCTACGGCGCGCACATGCAGAGCAGCGCCGGCGTTGATCTGTATGCCCACGGGAGGGTCATCCTCAGCAGCTTGCAGGTGGTGGATGGAACGGAGGACCAGCAATATATCGAATGGCAGCGCTGCATGGGCATGAAACTGCACGAAAGCAGCTATGGCGAGGAAGGCGACGGCGCGATGGGCGACCTTCCCGGCATGGGTCCTCTGGGAGAAGAAGTGATAGCCTTTCCCGACGATGCGGTGATGTTCGTAGAAATATCCTACGATTACCAGCCACTGGTGGGCGAACCCTTCTCTTTCGCCACGCACGAAATCAGTGCCATCGCCAGCTTCACCGTGCGTGACGACCGTGATGTGACCCAGATATACCAGCGCGATCTCGCCGATCCGGACCCTGTCGCCAGTTGCGACGAAAACGGCATGACACCGCTCTCGATGGGCACTTAATCGCGGTAGCAGACCTTGCGGCAGGCAGCGATCACGCGGTCCTTGTCGATCAGCGCCAGCTTTTCCAGATTGGCGGCATAGGGCAGCGGCACGTCTTCGTTGCAGACGCGCAGCACCGGCGCATCGAGATGGTCGAAGCCGTCCTCCATGCAGATCGCCACCACTTCGGACGCAATCGAGCAGGTCGGCCAGCCTTCTTCCGCGATCACCACCCGGTTGGTCTTGGCCAGTGAGGTGAGGATCGCTTCCTTGTCGAGCGGGCGCAGCGTGCGCAGATCGATCACTTCGGCGTCGATCCCCTGCTCGGCCAGTTCCTCCGCCGCCTTCAGCGCGATGCCGACGGCGATGGAGTAGGAGACGATGGTGACATCGCGACCCCTCGCGCATGATCCGCGCCTTGCCGATCGGCAGCACGTGATCGTCCAGCTGCGCCAGTTCGAAAGTCTGGCCATAGATCAGCTCGTTTTCGAGGAAGACCACCGGATCGTCGCTGCGGATCGCCGATTTCAGCAGGCCCTTGGCATCCTGCGCATCATAGGGCGCGATCACGATCAGGCCGGGAACGCTGGCGTACCACGGGCCGTAGTTCTGGCTGTGCTGCGCGCCGACGCGGCTGGCGGCGCCGTTGGGGCCACGGAACACGATCGGGCAGCGCATCTGCCCGCCGGACATGTAATTGGTTTTGGCGGCGGAATTGATGATGTGATCAATCGCCTGCATGGCGAAATTGAAGGTCATGAATTCGACGATCGGTCGCAAGCCGCCCATCGCCGCGCCGGTGCCGATGCCGGCAAATCCGTATTCGGTGATCGGGGTGTCGATCACCCGCTTGGGGCCGAATTCCTCCAGCAACCCTTGCGTCACCTTGTAGGCACCCTGGTATTCGGCGACTTCCTCGCCCATCACGAACACGCGTTGGTCGCGGCGCATTTCCTCGGCCATCGCATCGCGCAAGGCTTCGCGCAGGGTCAGCTTGACCATGTTGGTGCCGGAGGGGATGGCGGGGTCTGCGGCGCGCTCTACGGGCCCACCCCCGGCCCCTCCCGCAGGCGGGAGGGGGGAAGGTCGCGCTTCAGGCTCCCCTCCCGCTTGCGGGAACCGGAGGGGCTGGCAGCGGCTGGGAGCGGCTGTGCAGCATCCTCCCCCTCGCCCAACAGCACCGCGATCACCGTGCCGACTTTCACATTCTCGCTGCCCTCGGCCACCAGAATGCTGCCGACAGTGCCTTCGTCGATGCTCTCGAATTCCATCGTCGCCTTGTCGGTCTCGATTTCGGCCAGCACAGTGCCGGAGGTCACAGTGTCGCCTTCCTTCACCAGCCAGCGGGCCAAGGTGCCTTCTTCCATCGTGGGGGAAAGCGCGGGCATTTTCAGTTCGATAGCCATCGCTCAATACCTCCCCACCAGCACATCGGTGTAGAGTTCGCGCGCTTCCGGCTCAGGGGAGCTCTCGGCAAAATCGGCAGCTACGGCCACTACAGCGCGGATATCCTTGTCGATTTCTTTCAAGCGGTCCTCGCCAATCCCGGCTGCGGCCAGATCCTTCTTCACCCGTTCGATCGGGTCGTTGTGCTCGCGCAGATCCTGTACCTCTTCCCGTGTCCGGTATTTCGCCGGGTCGGACATCGAGTGCCCGCGATAGCGATAGGTGTTGCACTCCAGCAGCACCGGGCCATTGCCCTCGCGCACATGGGCGAATGCAACTTCGGCCGCCTGCCGCACCGCCAGCACGTCCATCCCGTCCACATGCATTCCGGGAATGCGGAAGGCGGTGCCGCGGCGGTAGAATTCGGTTTCGGCGCGAGGAACGGCGCACGGCGGTGCCCATCGCGTATTGGTTGTTTTCCACCACGAACACCATCGGCAGCTTCCACAGCGCCGCCATGTTCATGGTCTCGTAGACTTGCCCCTGGTTGGCCGCACCATCGCCGAAATAGGCGAGGCACAGCCCGCCGTCCTCGTTGTACTTGTGCGCAAAGGCCAGTCCGCCGCCAAGCGAGACCTGCGCGCCGACGATGCCGTGGCCGCCGTAGAATTTGTGCTCGGTGCTGAACATGTGCATCGAACCGCCCTTGCCGCGCGAAATCCCCGCCGCGCGGCCGGTCAGTTCGGCCATGATGACCTTGGGATCGATGCCGTAGGCGAGCATGTGGCCGTGATCGCGATAGCCGGTGATGACGCTGTCCCGATCAGAGTCGAGCGCCGATTGCAGCCCGATCGCCACCGCTTCCTGACCGATATAGAGGTGGCAAAACCCGCCGATCAGGCCGAGGCCGTAAAGCTGGCCGGCCTTTTCCTCGAACCGGCGGATCAGTAGCATTTGTTCATAAAAATGAAGTAGTTGATCGCCACTCGCGGCAAAGCGCCTCACCTTTTCGAGGCTGGTTTGCAGGCTGCGCAGCGCGAAATTATCCGCGTCATCTGCCGAATTGCCCGCAAGCTTGCGGTTCGCCGGTGCCCGCGTGCTTTTCGCAGGCCCGGAAGTGGCGGCTTTGGCCAAGGCATATCCCCTGTCTGCACCCCGTGCGGGATGTCATGTGGTATGGATTTTCCAAGGCTATAGGCCGGGTTCCACTGCACTAGCAACGCCGTGCATACGAATTTCGCCAGCTTGGTTCGTTTGGTTTGCGCGGTTTACCGCAATGGCTCCAGATCGACGATATATTCGTCCTGATGCGCCACGTTCAAATCCCGGCGTGCAAGTTCGGACGACAGATCGGGATCGACATGATCGGGGTGCAGCAGATCGACCCGGTTGGCCAACACTGCCCGCTCTTCTTCAAGTGTCGCGATCCGAACGTGATACTCATCCAGTTTAGCTGCATGATCAGTCCATGCCAGCAGACCAGAGGGCCCCATCAGCGCTAACAAGGCAAGCAGCACCAGCACGAGCAAAGCCAAAGCGTTGCCCAGCTTTTCTCGCACTGCTTCTCGCCGATTCACCCTGATGTTCATAATCCCTTGAATCACAAGAAGCTCGGCGATTTAAGCGGATTGCGCCAAAACATGCGAAACTTTCCCTGAAGCCATCGCGACGCTTGCTCATTGAAGGAAAACAAGTTACACATGAAACCATGACTGACCTGTTTGAAAACCCCATTGGCCTTGATGGTTTTGAATTCGTGGAATTTTGCGCTCCCGAAAAGGGCGTAATTGAACCCGTTTTCAAGGCGATGGGCTTCGCCCATGTGGCGAACCACCGGTCCAAGGACGTTCAACTTTGGCGACAAGGTCAAATTAACCTGATCATAAATTACCAACCACGCAGCGCGGCGTGGTTTTTTGCCCGGGAACACGGCCCCTCCGCTTGCGGCATGGGCTTTCGCGTTAAAGACGCAGCAAAGGCCTATTCCGAACTCCTTGCGCGTGGTGCGGAGCCGGTCGAGGTGAACACCGGCCCGATGGAACTGCATATCCCCGCTATCCGCGGGATTGGCGGCGCGATCGTTTATCTGATTGATCGTTACGAAGACTCGGCTGGCAACGGCCTCTCGATTTACGATATCGATTTCGTTTATCTACCCGGCGCGGAAAGACATCCCGAGGGCGCGGGTTTCAAGCTAATCGATCACCTGACCCACAATGTCTACACCGGGCGGATGGCCTATTGGGCGGACTATTACGAAACCCTGTTCAACTTCCGCGAGATTCGCTTTTTTGACATCAAGGGCGAATATACTGGCCTTACCTCCAAGGCGCTGACAGCGCCGGACGGCAAGATCCGCATCCCGCTCAATGAAGAGGGAGAAGGCGGCAAGGGGCAGATCGAGGAATTCCTGCGCCAGTTCAACGGCGAAGGAATTCAGCATATTGCGCTGATCTGCGATGATTTGGTGGCAGCCTGGGATCGGCTCAAGACCTTCGGCGTTCCCTTCATGACCGCCCCACCCGCCACCTATTACGCGATGCTCGACGGACGCCTGCCCGGCCACGGCGAGGACACCGAAGCGCTGCAAGTGCGCGGCATCCTGCTCGACGGCACGACCTTTAGTCAGGATGGCTCGGGTAGTGAGGATGGCTCGGGCGGCCAGCCCCGCCTGCTGCTGCAGATCTTCGCCCAGGCCCAGGTCGGCCCGGTGTTCTTCGAATTCATCCAGCGCAAGGGTGACGAGGGCTTTGGTGAGGGCAACTTCAAGGCGCTGTTCGAAAGCATGGAGCGCGACCAGATTGAGCGCGGGGCGCTGAACGTGAGCGAGACCAACGGGGCATAACGCCCCTCGCCCGCGTTCAGCCAACCGCAATCCCCTTGCGCAGACAATCCTTCCGCGCCATCACGCCCGCGACCAGAGGAGTCTTTGAGCACATGACTGCGTTTCGCGCCTTTTTCCTGCCCCTCGCCGCCTTGTCCGTCGCTGCATTTGCCTCCCCGGCTACGGCGCAGGTGAGCGACGAGATCGTGCTCAACATCCTGCGCAACTGCGCCCAGATCGACGATGCGACCGCGCGACTGGCTTGTTATGACAACAATATCCGTTCGGGTGACGGCTCCGTCCGCAGTTCGGTTCCCGGAAGCATGAGTGTACCCACAGGTGCTGGCGGTGCTCCATTGGCTGCTACCGGTGCAACCGGCTTCGGACGTGAAGATATCCGCACCCCAGCCCGGTTCGAGACCCCGGCCGGGGAAGTGGAAGAAATCCGCGCCCGCGTCGCTTCGGTCACCGAACGCCAGCGCGGAATTTACTTGGTCACGCTGGAAGACGGGGCCGAGTGGCTGTTCACCGAAGCCGTGCCCTTCGCCTATCGCCCGCCGCGTATAGGCGAAGATGTCGAGATCGATCGGGCTTCAATGGGCAGCTTCCTGTTGACTTACGATCGGCAGGCATCGGTTCGGGTCCGCCGCGTCCAGTAGCTCGCGCTATTGCGCGCCGAGCTCGTCGAAAGTCCGCTCGCGCTCCAATTGCACCACCGCATTGCGCCGCACTTTCTCGAAGGTGGCGAGGAATTGCTCGCGCTCACGCGCCGAAAGGGGAGCGAGCAGAAACGTGCTGCGCTGGCGGCTGGCGTCCTGGATGATTTCGAACAATCGCTGACCTTCGGTGGTCGGTCCGAACCGTCCGTGCCGTCGCCCTGGCTTGCCGCTGCGTTCCACCAGATCGCGATCCACCAGCGCGCGCACCGTGCGCCCAGCCTGACTGTGATCGCGGTCCAGACGGGAGACTAGCGCGTTCCATTCGATTGGTGCATCCATCGCGATTTCGTTGAGTACCCAGCTTTCGAAATTGCTCAGGCCTGTCAGGCGCTTGAAGGTCAAAGCTCCGCTGCGGCTGAAATAGGCTGAGAGCGTCATCAGCGGCGAGAGGATGCGCGAACGGTCCACGCGGATCGCCTGCCCGCTACCGGGTTCGTAATCGGGGTCCGGCGTAAACGGATTGGCGGTTTCGGCATCGCCCTGCCCGCGTGCGCGTTCCTGATCGTACAGCATCACCGCGCGTTGCAGCAGCTTTTCGATCACGGCGTAGAAATCGCCCAGCTCGCCGTCGGCAATATCGAAAGTGAGTTCGCGATTGCGCAATTCGGCCAGCCGCAGCAGCCGGTCAGCCAGCGTGCTTCCCTTGCGCGTCAACCGGACAGGCGCGCGAATCTGGTCACGGTCGACCATCCGGAATTCGAGCAACCGCTTGACCGAACGGGAAACCTGCGCCTTGTCCACTCCAACCGCGCCGGAGATATCCGCAGGCACCAGAGGCCCTGCCGTGCGCAGCAGGAACAGGATACGTCGATCAAGTTCGACCAGATCAATTTCGCGCGCATAGGAAAGCTCCGCGCTTTCCCGCACCTTGTACAGCAATTGCCACAGGTCCTGCTGGATCACGTTGCTGGGCGCGACCTCGCCCTGCCGCTTCTGTTCGGCTTCAGGCGCGAGGCCATTGAGAATGATGGCCAACCTGGTTTCGAATTCGGGCGGGATTTCGCTTTCCCCGGCTTCCCCGTCACGCGAGCGTGCGCCGACAGCGAAGGCTTCCACAATACGCAGGGCTTCATCGGCCATCGGTCCGAGAAGTTCGTTCAATTGCTTCCGAGTAGCGGCATCCGCAAGCGCCTGCGTGCCCTTGCCGCCATCACGGTAGACAGCCCGTGCATGGCTGTTAAGCAGGCCCCGCCAGTCTTCGCCTTTCGCCGCCTGCTTTGCGCCCCTGGCTGCCATTCGATGTCCTGCTCCGCCTGTTGTGTCTAACGCAACTAACGCTGGTCATAGTCAACCATTGCAGATTTGCACAGAGAGGATTCGGAGCGGTGCACGATCACCGCGCCAAAGCTGCGGAACGGGCGGCAATGCGGACACTTCCAGACCATTCCGGACAGGGTCAACGAAGAAATGCGTAACGAAATTGCCAAGCGATGCAGCTTGGCAACACTTTATGTCGAGTTAACCCGGAATCGTGATGGAAATGGCGGATTTCCGAGGTTTTCGGGGGTTTCAATGGAAACCACAACCGCGTTAAACCACCGTTCAGATGCCCGTTGCAGGCCACAGTACAAAGGCTATCCGCGCTCTTCCCCCAAGCCTCGCTTCCCCAAAGCTAGACACAATCAATTTACCGCCATAAAGCCTGCAACTGCGCGGAAAGCGGGCGATTCAGGCCCCGCCGCCAGGGGGAGGAGGATGAGGATGCACACAGCGCATAGCAGCGCGACGTCGGGGCGAATCCCGTACGTGCATTCCTTGTATCACCCCTCGGGACTTTCAATCCATCATACCCGCAACACCGGCTTTCAGCCCGACGCAACCAGAGCGATTGCGCAGGGTCCGGCCGATATTGCGGCACTGATGAAATACCGCCCGATCCGTACGCGGACGGGCAACCACCGTGAAGGGAGCACATTGTGAAGAAATTCAGCAACCAGCAGGTCTTCAAGGCCGTGCTTATGGCAGGCGGCGCTACCGTGCTGTCGATGGCCACTCCGGCGTTCGCGCAGGATGCCGATCCGGAAGAAGAGGGCGAGCGCATCGTCGTCACCGGTTCGCGCATCGCGACGCAGGATTTCGATTCGAACAGCCCGATGGTCACTATCGATGAAGGCCTGCTCGAACAGTCCTCCACCGCTGCTATCGAACAGAACCTCAACCGCCTGCCGCAGTTCGTGCCGGCGCAGACCCCGACTGCCGGTGGCGACATCCAGCCGACCGCGACCAACACCCCGGGTGCGGCCACCGTGTCGCTGCGCGGCATCGGTGCCAACCGCAACCTCGTGCTGATCGACGGTCGTCGCGGCACGCCGGGCAACGCCACGGGCGTTGTCGACATCTCCACCATCCCTGCCGCCGCGATCGAACGCGTCGAAATCATCTCGGGCGGCGCCTCGGCCACCTACGGTGCCGACGCTGTGGCGGGTGTCACCAACTTCATCCTGAAGAAGGACTTCGAAGGTCTCGAACTCGACGTGCCAGACCGGCATGACGCAGGAAGGTGACGGTTTCGAATACCAGCTATCGCGGCATCATGGGTGCCGATTTCGACGATGGCCGCGGCAACGTGTCGCTCGCGATGTCGATCAACACCCGCGAAGCCAACTTCCAGCGCGATCGCGACTGGTTTCAGGACCTGTGGGCCGATCCGACCATTGGCGGGACGCAGTTCTTCATCGAACCGCCGGGCATCAACTTTGGCTTCGGCAATCTGCCGAATTTGACTTGGCCTTTACGGGTGCGCCAAATGGCACGGTTTTCGTCGACGTTCCCACTCCGAGCACCACTGACGATCCCGCCATCCTCACTCGCGTACTCGCCAATCCGGGCGCCCTCGGCCAGACGATCTTTACCCAGCCCGACGGTCGCCTGTTCACGGCCAACTTCGGGGGCTTTGGCAACGATCGCTTCAACCTGCCTGTCGGTGGCGATCCGTATCAAGCGCGCATCCAACGGTACGATCATCGCAGAACAACACCGACCTTTATCTGATCCTGCCGCTGACGCGTTACAACGCCTTTGCGCGCGGCAATTACGAGATCAACGACTGGATCGGCGTGTTCGGCGCAAGCGCTTTTCAGCCACGTGGAAACCTTCACCCGCAACGAACCGGGTCCGATTTTTGCGGGCTGGGGTGTCAACGTCAACCGCAACATTAGATCTCGATGACAATCGGCTTCCTGCCGAATTTGTCACTCTGCTCGACAGCCGCCCCGATCCGGACGCACCGTTCACGATTCAGGCACTGCTGCCCGACGATCGCGAAACCACGACCGACGTCACGACCTATAATCTGACGGCAGGTTTCGAAGGCTCCATCCCAGGCACCAGTCTTTCCTGGGAAGCCTTCGTCAGCCACGGCATCTCGTCCACCTTCGCCAAGCAGACTGGCGTCTATTCGCTGGAACGCACCCGCGCCGTGCTCAACTCGCGTAACTTCGGTGAAGGCTTCCGCATCGACCGGTAACGCGGCGTTCGGTGGCTTCGGTGCTTCCACCGCCACCTGTACTTCGGGCCTCAACTTCTATCAGCCGCCGCAGGGTGGCTTCTCGGAAGATTGCCTTGAAGCCATTCGCGCGGATCTGAAGAACCGTTCGGAAGTCACGCAGACCATCGCCGAAGCCAACGTGTTCGGCGGGCTGTTCGATCTGCCGGCCGGTGAACTCGGCTTCGCGGTGGGTGCCAGCTTCCGTGAACAGCAGTTCGAGTTCACCAACGATACGCTGACCACGCAGGGCCGTTCGTTCAACGATCAGGCGCTGGGCATCTATCCCAGCGGCAATGTCGATGCGGCGATCGATGCCCATGAAGTCTACGGCGAATTGCTGATCCCGATCCTGTCGGACATTCCGGCGATCCAGCAGTTCAATATCGAACTGGGTGGCCGTATCTCGGATTACTCGACCACGGGCACCAGCTACACCTACAAGATCCTGGGTGACTGGGAAGTGACCGACTGGATGCGGTTCCGCGGTGGTTACAACCGGGCAGAACGCGCACCGAACATCGGCGAGCTGTTCCTGGCCGCGCAGCAGACCTTCGCGGTGAACTACTGCGGGTGATCCTTGCGCGATCAACAACCCGCTGTCGTTCTCGGCCAATCCGGCGAACGCCAATGGCGCGAATGTGCAAGCCGTCTGCCGCGCGCTGATGGCACCAGATCGGGCGATCCGACTGCCGACGACTTCTTCTATCTGCAGAATGCCGCGGGCGTGTATGTCAACGGGGCGAACAACCCCGGCACCTTTGGTTTTGCCTTCCCGACCACCGTCGGCAATGCCAATCTGCGTGCCGGAAGTTTCCGACACCTGGACTGCCGGTGTCGTCATCACCTCGCCGTTCGATACTGCGCTGCTCAACCGGTTCCGTCTGTCGGTGGACTGGTTCGACATCTCGGTGAACGATGCGATCGGTGAACAGACGGTCGCCATCGCCCTGCAACAGTGCTTCGATGCATCGCTCAACCCGCTGGTGGCCACCAATGCCGCTGCGGCTGCTGCATCTCAGTTCTGCCAGCTGGTTCCGCGCAACGCGCAGAATGGCGGGCTGGGTAACGTTCGGCGGACCTACGTCAACAACGGTGCCTTCAGTGTTTCGGGCATCGACGTGGCTCTCGACTGGGGCTTCGATGTTGGACCGGGTGCGGTGAACCTGAACGTGCTGGCCAACTACCTGCTCGATTTCAGCTCGACCCCGCTGGCCGGAATCATTGCTCCGATCGACTATGTGGGAACGCAGGGAACAGGCGAAAACGGCCTGAACACCGGTGTGTACGAGTATCGTGTCCTCACGACGCTTGGCTACAATGTCGGTCCGGCCTATGTCGGCCTCCAGTGGCAGCACCTTCCCGCCATCGAAGATGCTGCAGAGGCCCAGTTCGGCCCGAACACCACCACCGGCTTCCCGTCCTACAATCTGTTCAACCTGAACGGGCGGTTTGCGGTTACCGATGATGTCAACATCCGGCTGGGCGTGGACAATCTGTTCAACAAGCGGCCCCCGCTCGGCAACCGGAACACCGCGCTTGACGGCACCGGCCCGACGCTTCCGGGTGGTTCGTATCTCGGCACCTTCTACGACACCAATGGTCGTCGTTTCTATCTGGGTGCGAACCTCCGCTTCTAGTCGGGGCGTTCATCCGCAAAACGAGGGGCCTCTCCGCAAGGAGGGGCCCTTTGTTTTTGTGCGGAATGGAGGTTGTGCGCCCTCGCCCGCCCGATTAGATCACCCCCGGCGCGCCCGTAGCTCAGCAGGATAGAGCATCGGATTCCTAATCCGGGGGCCACAGGTTCGAATCCTGTCGGGCGCACCATTTTCGCTGGGGCGAAAATGGTTTGTTTGCCTTGGGATCGCCCGTCCAGGCGATCATCCTCGGTGCTATTCCCTTCGCTGCGCTACGGGGCACCTGCGGGCGCGCGTTCGCGCTTGCGGGCCTTCGACCCGTGGGGAACCCCACTGCCCACTGCCTACTGCCCTACTGCCTCAGTCCGGCACCGCATCCCAGCCCAGCGGCGCACCGCGATAGAAAGCGTCGATCCGCTGGATCGCACCGTCGTCGTTGAACTTGAAGATGTAGACGCCGTTGACCGACATCGGGGTGATCATGTTGGTGAGAATGCGGCCTTCGAACTGCTCGCCGCTGTCGGAACTTTCTGCACTGGGCCGCGCGGGCCGGGATAGGCGATGGTCTGGCCTTCGGGGGTGGTGAAGGATAAGGACGGTGCCGGGTTGATCCAGTCGGACGAATTGCGATGGCGACCCCGCGTTCTTCATCAACAATTACTTGGCCTGACCGTTCTTCAAAATTTCGAATAGAAGCCGGAGTCGAACTGGGCTTCACAACTCAGAGCGAGTAGGGGTCGAAATTCGGGTCGCCGAGGATCGAGGATCGGTGCGTCACTACGATGTGTTACGCGATGCTCCATTGTCGAACCTCGCACTCGGTTGTCGCCTCGAACGATGAACGGTACGCCCTCGATATCAAGTTTCGCTCTCGCTGAAGAGGATGTGTAACTCGACGCATGTCTGGACTAATCGATCGCATTCATTTGAGCGCCACGAGAGTTGATGCGGATTCGAAGGATCGGTGACGCCGCCCCCACCCCCTCCCCATCCATCGTTACCGGCAACATCGGCTGCAACAGCGTCAGCGTCCCGCCGCGATCCCCGCCGAACTCCTCGCGGATCGGCAGAATGTCCACGCTGGCAATCTGCCCGTCGCGCGCAACCAGCCGGTAGGCCATCACCCCCTGCACGGTGTTTTCCTCGAACTCGACCACCCGCACCGCCGTGTCGCCGGAGACAAGTTCCACGCGATAATCTAACTCCGGAAAGTCCTCCGCGCCCTCCACTGCCGTCAGCGTACGCCACATGCCGTCCCACGGATCGAGCCGCGCGCCGTTTTCGGTGTAGGTGAAGTCCTCGGTCAAAGGCAGGGCGCGGTAATCGCCCGCCACCAGCGCCCGTTCGAACCGGTCGGCCAACTCATCGCATCCTGCGCCGCCGCAGGGGTGGCGATCAACGCCAGCGCAATCGCGAACATCCTCATGGGATCACCACCACATCTGCCGCATCCTCCCACGGCGGCGCATTGCCGTAGGGCGTTTCGATCAGCGTCATCTCGATCCGGTGGATCATCCCGTCGCGCAGCTTGAACCCCTCCACCACCGTCAGCCCGCGCGGCACGTTGAAGTAGGGCGGCAGGACGAAGGTGTTGCCGGTGCTCAGCGGCAATTCGCGCACCGAACCATCGTGATCGAGATAGACCATCGCCAGCACCACCTGCCGCTCCTCGTCCAGAACCAGGAAGCGCCGGTCGCGGATATCGGTGACGAAACCGAGGAAGCCCATGCCGAACTGGCGGCGGCAATCGAGGCTGCGGAAATCGGTGTCCTGCGAATGGCCGTAGGCTTCGCGCGTCGGCAGGTTGGTGGTGCGCAGGCCGTGTTCCAGCCGGTCGCAATCGGGGTGGAAGAAGGTGTAATCGCCGCGCCCGTCATTCCGCACCATCGCGGCTGAAATAGCGGTTCACCACCCGCACCATGTCCTCCCGGCTGAGCCGTTCTGCCTCGGGCACTGTCTCCAGCCATGTCGCTTCGGGAACCGCCATTTCCTCATACCGGGCATAGCCACCGGGATCGCGGATATAGAGCGTTTCGATCTCGTGGATTTCGCCCCCCGCCACCCGCAGCCGCAGATCGAGCATGGCGGGTGCGCCGTGTTCGGTGACGGTGGTGATCGCGCCGACATTGCCGGTGTGCGGATCGGCGAAAATGTGGCGATAGCTGCCAACTGAGTCGATAGTCGCCCAACTCCCCTGCCCCGGCGCCAGCGCCACGCCATTCTCGGCAAAGCGCACGCCGTCTGCCAGCGGCAGCGCGGCAAGGTCTTTGGCGACCATTGCGGTGAGATAGCTGTCCACCATCGCCTCGAGGCATTCGCGCGGGCAGTCATTGTCATGCGCGGTGGAGGGGGCGGACCAGAAAGCCAGCACGACGAAAACGGACAGAATCAATTGTCGCATGGCTTCCCTTCCCCGGTCAGCTTAGCGGCGGCTTGGGGACACGCAATAGCGTGTCTCCTTACTCCTCCTCAACCCGATCCAGCTCCTTGAACACCGCCAGCATCGCCGCCTTCGCCACATTCGCTGCAGGCAAGCCGCAATAGGGCACGGAACTGAGCAAGATTTCCTCCAGCTCGCGCCGGGTCAGGCCGTTAGCGAGACCCATTTTGGTGTGATAGCCAATCTCGTCCGCCTGCCGGAGCGCGATCAGCATACCAAGCACCGCCGCGCTGCGCATCTTGCGTTCGATCCCGTCGCGCGCCCAGACCGTGCCGAAGGCGAAATCGAGCGCCCAGCGCGCCTGATCCACGCCGAATGCGTCGCCCTGCAGATGTTGGCCAGCCGCCTGCGCCGCCGCTTCGCCATAGACCTCGCCGAAAATCTTCAGCCCGGTTGCGCGGGTGTCAGTCATTTTGAGTCCTTCGCCGGTTGGGAGAAATCGGGATAGGCACCAAGGCTAAAAACCAGTGCACCAGAAACAAGGGAGACAATTGTCCCTGCAATCAGGAACGGAGTGTAGTCGCCGGTCAGGTCAAAGGCCAACCCGGCGAGGATCGGCCCGCAGCCACCCGCCAGCGCAATCAGGCTGGCCATGAAGCCGAAGATCGCCCCGTAATTGCGCATCCCGGCATAGCGCGCCGTCAGATAGCCGCACAGTTGTAGCTTGGTTCCGGCGGCATAGCCGTTGATCATCATCGCCAGCACAACCAGTGCGGAAGCGGGGGATTCCCCCAGCAACAGCGGGTAGGCCAGTGCTGTGGAAGCGAGCGTCAGCCCGCCGATCCAGCGCACCGGAAAACGGTCAATCAAAACCCCGGTAACCACCTTGCCGACGATTCCGGCTATGCCTGACATGCTGGCAACCCAGGCCGCCTGCGCCGGAGTGAAATCAGCGGCGATTACAATCGGCACCTGATGCACATTGATGCCGATGGTGATGGTCAGTGTCAGCAAGGTTGCCAGCCCCACCCGCCACAGCGCCTTGTCGCGCCATGCCTCGGCAATGCTCAGCCCTTCCAGCGTGGGTGCGGCGACGGCATCGGGCGCTGCCTTGCGCCGATCATGCGCGTCGAAAAAGAACGCCAGCACCAGCACGAAAGCGATCCCGCCCCAGCCCAGCCCCAGCCACACGAACGCCGCGCGCCAGCCGAATTCGCTGATCAGCCAGGTGCCAAGCGGCAGCACGATCGCGGTCGCCATCGCCGATCCCGCCAGCGTCACCCCCAGCGCGAGCCCGCGACTGGTCACGAACACGCCCGCCACGGCGGTGTTCCAGGTGGTGGCGTGGAGCGTCATCCCGGCCAGCCCGAACACGAACCACAAGGCGATCCAGTGCGCGGGGGAAGCCGTGAGCGTGGCGAAGGCGGCAATCGCCAGCGATGTTGCCACCAGCCCCGCCAATGCCGGTTTGCGCGAGCCATATTTGTCTACCAGCGCCCCGAAATGCGGTGACAGCAGCAGCGAGAGCACTGCGCCGATGATCGAGCCGGAGGAAAGCAGCGTGCGGCTCCAGCCGAATTCCGCCTCCAGCGGGGCCATGAACAGGCCCGTCGCAGGGCTCATCAGCGAATAGAAGGCAAAGCCCGAAAAGGCGGCAAGGACTAGCGGCCAGTGGCGGCGCCATTCGGCGATAGCAGTTGGCGTGGCAGTTACGGACATGCCGCTGGTATGCGTGGCATAGGAGGCAAGGGCAATCGCAGGCGCATCGCGGCGGCGGTTTCTGGCAGGTGCAGGGTGGACGCATCGCGGGGGTGCCAGATAGTCCAGAAGCCCGGCCAAACGCAGGAACCACCCATGCCCGATACATCCGACATTTTCTCCGGCAAGACTGCCCTCATCATCGGCGGGGGGCGCAATATCGGGCGCGCGATTGTGCGCGAATTTGCTCGGCGCGGGGCCCATGTGGCGGTGGCCGATCTCGATCTGGCGGGGGCCGAAGAAGGTGCAGACGAGGTGCGCGCGCTGGGCGGTAATTCCATCGCACTTGGCTTGCGACGTAAGCAGTTCGAGATTCGGTCCGCGCGACCGTTAGATGCTGCCGAAGCTGCGCTCGGTCCGCTTGATATTCTCGTCAACAATGCCGGGATCCTCAGTGGTGGCAATCCGGAGGATATTCCGGTGGCCGCCTGGCAGCAGATGATGGATATCAACTTCTTCGGCATGGTCCGCGCCAATGAAGTTGTGCTTCCCCGGATGCTGGCGCGCGGATCAGGGCATATCGTCAACACCGGCTCGTTCGCCGGGCTCTATCCCTTTGCTTCCAGCCGCGTGCACTATGCCGCCTCCAAAGCGGCGGTGATTTCGATGTCGGAAAATCTCGCGCTCTATTGCCTGCCTCTGGGGGTAAAGGTGAGTTGCCTGTGCCCCGGCCCGGTGATGACCACGTCGGTGCAAGGAATGAAGCACTATTCGGAAAATTATGCGATGCGCGCACCGGGCAGCCACCTGACGGTGAAATCGCAGGCCGAAACCGCCTCGATCCTGGCCGATGGCATGGCGGCGGGACGGATCCTTATCCCGACGCATGAAGAGGTGTGGCAGACATTGATCCAGCGGGCAGCCTCCCTCGACAATTTCATCCGCGCCAAGAATGCCGAATTCGAAGCCGGCGACAGCGGCCGGCCCAGCGTGCCGACAGAGATGACGGGCTAAGCGATTAGATCACGCTATTGTGCGTGCCATGTTCGCTCAAAACGTGCCATTTTTGGGATTGATCGCCGCAAAAAGCTGACGCATGTAACACACTCCAATTCCTTGGAGGGGTCTGAAAAAACATGAAAATGAAAATTGCGGCCGCGATGCTGATGGCATCGGTCGGCCTTTCGGGTTGCGCAACTGTTCTCAACGGGGTGAACCAGCCTCTCGACTTTACGTCCGATCCGGTCGGGGCGACGGTCACGATCCTCGACGGTCGTACATGCACCGCACCTTGTTCGTTCGAAATGCGCCGCGGCAATGATACGATGGTGACATTCAGCCTGCCCGGCTATCGTTCCTCCACCGTCTATCTGCAGAGCCGTACCGGTGGCAGTGTCGCGGGCAATATTCTTGCCGGGGGCATCATTGGCGGGGTCGTGGATTCCAGCAACGGTGCTTCGAACCACCTGTATCCCGATCCGGCCTATATCCGCCTCGCTCGTAACGGGTCGAGCGACGCAGCCGTGTTGCTCGACGCTGAAGGCGAAGTGATCTCCACCGTGGCCGAATACAACGCCACCGTGGCCGAAGACGTGCGTGAGGGCCTGGTCGAACAGGGTCTCTATGCCGATGTTGCAGGGGTTCCTGCCGCCGACTGAGTAGTGCCAGAACTGGTTAGAAAGGCGGGGCGTATCGGGATCACCGATGCGCCCCGTTTTTCTTTCCCCGATCCCTGCGCAATTGCCCTTCTCCGCACCCTTGTGTATAGCTGCCATCGAACGCCCCGGCCCATGCGAAGCGCAACGCCTCGCACGCGCCGGGGCGCAGTGTTTTTCCGATGCTAACCGCGTCCGCTTGAAAGGTTCGCCGATGTCCCGCCGCCGCCAGATTTACGAAGGCAAGGCCAAGATCCTCTATGAGGGTCCGGAGCCGGGCACGATCATCCAGTATTTCAAGGATGATGCCACCGCCTTCAATGCCCAGAAAAAGGGCACGATCAACGGCAAGGGCGTGATCAACAACCGCATCAGCGAACATGTGTTCACGCGGCTGGCGCATATCGGCATTCCCACCCACTTCATCCGCCGCCTCAACATGCGCGAGCAGCTGGTGCGGCAGGTGGAGATCATCCCGCTGGAAGTCGTGGTGCGCAATGTCGCCGCCGGATCGATCAGCAAGCGGCTCGGCATCGAAGAAGGCGAGATGCTGCCGCACACGCTGATCGAGTATTACCTGAAGTCCGACGAGCTGGGCGATCCGATGGTGGCCGAAGAGCACATCGCCGCCTTCAACTGGGCAAGCCACGAGGAAATGCAGGATATCGCCGCGATGGCGATCCGCATCAACGATTTCATGTGCGGCATGTTTGCCGCGATCAATATCCGGCTGATCGATTTCAAGCTGGAATTCGGGCGCATCTACGATGGCGATTACAGCCGCGTGATCCTGGCTGACGAGATCAGCCCGGACAATTGCCGCTTGTGGGATTTTCACACCGGCGAAAAGCTCGACAAGGACCGGTTCCGCCGCGATCTGGGCGGCGAGGAAGAGGCCTATCAGGAAGTCGCCCGCCGTCTTGGCCTGTTACAGAAGGACGAGGACAGCGGCCCCGGCGACGTGCTGGATATGAGCGCTCACCGCTCGCGGCTGCGGCAGGCACCGCCTAAGCCGAAAAAGTAGCGATTGGGCGTGCGGGCATGGGCCAAAGCCCTGTTGCTCCACGTTAATCGGCTTGCAATAAGATCAGCTCTGATCTCAGGGCGACGCGCTTCTGCGCGCCTTCAATCCTGCCCGAATTCCACAAGAGGACACCTTCCATGACTTTGCGCCACGCCATCGCCACAGGAATTTCCGCCGCCACGCTAGCCCTGTCGCTGGCGCTGGCCGCGCCCGCGCTGGCGCAGCAGGGGCCGGTCGAAGGCTGGGGGCTGGAAGCGACCGACGTAGTGCCCGATCCCGCGATCACCTACGGCACGCTGGAAAACGGCATGCAATACGCCATCCGCGCGAACGATACGCCCGATGGCGCGGCGTCCTTCCGTCTGCATTTCGATTTCGGATCGATGGGGGAAGCTGACGATGAGCAAGGCCTCGCCCACTTTATCGAGCACATGGCCTTCAACGGCTCCACCAATGTGCCCGAGGGGGAAATGATCCCGTTGCTCGAACGGCTGGGCCTTGCTTTCGGGCCGGATACCAACGCCTACACCAGCTTTGAAGAGACGGTGTACATGCTCGATGTTCCCAACGCCAATGCCGAAGGACTGGATACCGCACTGTTCCTGCTGCGCGAGACGGCAGGCGAACTGACTTTTGCGCCGGAGGCGGTGGATCGCGAACGGGAAATCCTCGTCAGCGAACGCCGCGTGCGCGATTCTGCGGGGCTGCGCAATTTCCGCGATATGTTCGCCTTCCGGGTGCCCGGGACGCTGTATGAAACACGCTTCCCCATCGGGCTGGACGCGGTGCTGCGCGAAGCCCCGGCGGAACGGCTGCGCGGCCTCTATGATCGCTTCTATCGGCCGGAAAATGCCACGCTGATTGCCGTGGGCGATTTCGATGTCGCCGCACTGGAAGCCGCCATTGCCGAGCGCTTTGGCAACTGGCAGCCGCGCGGCGCGGCGGGCGTGATGCCCTCCCCCGGCATGGTCGATTTTGACCGTACAGCGGCGTTCGATACCTTCGTTGATCCGACATACAGTTCCGGCGTCGAAATTTATCAGCTGCGGCCTTACACCGATCCCGCCGATACGCAGGCCGAACGCACCCGCTCGCAATTGCAGAACCTGGCCGAAGTGATGTTCGATCGGCGTATCACCCGCATCGCCAATCGCGAGAACAGCCCGATCCTTGGCGGTGGCTTCGGCGTGGCGGCGGATGAAGGCGTGGCGGACTATTCTGCCGTCAGCATCAGCACGCGCGACGGAGCCTGGGCAGAAGGGCTGGCAATTGCCGAACAGGAACTGCGCCGCGCCCGCGAATTCGGCTTTACGGCGGCGGAACTGCAATATGCGCTGACACAGGTGGACAGTTCGCTGCGCCGTGCCGCCGCGCAGGCGGGTGCGCGCAACCATGCGCAACTGGCAGGGGCGCTGGTGGACGCCGCAGCCGAGAACGATTTCATCACCGATCCGCAATACCGTTACGATCTGTTCCAGCAGCAGCGCCCGCAACTGACCTTGGACAACGTCAACGCGTGGTTCCGTGAGGCGTGGAGCGAGGGCGCGCCGCTCGTCCGCGTTACCGCCAAGGAACTCAGTGGCGGGGTGGGGGCCGTCGGAGATGCTTATGAAAGAAGTACGTCACTTGCCGTGGCCCCACCCGAAGACGTGGCGGCCAGTGCCTTCGCCTATGCCGATTGGGGCAATCCCGGCACGGTGACGGCGGATGCCACGATCGAAGATCTGGGCATCCGCACCGTCACCTTCGCCAACAATGTCATGCTCAATATCCGCCAGACCGATCTCGAGCCGGGCCGGGTGCGCTTCAACGTCAATATGGACGGAGGGGCCTTTGCGCTGGAGGGGATGAATTCGACGGCAGCGAGCATTTATCTGCAAATCGCCTCGCAGGTCGGCGGCGTGGGCCAGCATTCGTTCGACGAACTGACCGAATTGCTCGCGGGCAAGCAGGTTACTACCGGGATCGGCGCAGGGAACGATGTGTTCAATTCCGGGGGCGTCACCACGCCCGACGATCTGGTCACCCAGATGCAAGTGAGCGCCGCCTATCTCACTGATCTTGGCCTGCGTCCGGAAGCCGATGCACGCTTTGGCGCGGTGATCGATGCGGTGTGGGGGCAGCTCGAATCGCAGCCTGCTCAGGTGTTTGGCCTGCGTTCGGCGGAACTTGTGGCGGATAGCCCCTATACCGATTTCCCCAGCCGCGAGGAATTTGGCTTGGTAGATCGCGAGTCACTGCGCACGGCGGTGCTGGCGGCGGCGGCGAATGGTGCAATCGAAATCGCCATCGTCGGCGACATTGATCCCGACGTGGCGATTGCCGCCGTGGCGCAGACTTTCGGTGCGCTGCCGGCGCGCAACGCCGCATTCTCGGCCTATGCGGAGGAGCGCGTGCTGCCTTTGCGCGATCTTTCGAGCGATGCGGTGACCGATTACACCCACACCGGGCAGGCCGATCAGGCACTGGTCGGCAGCGTGTGGCGCACCAATGACGACAGTGATTTCCGCGAGGAAATGGGGCTTCGGTTGCTCTCCGAACTGGTGCAGCTGAAGGGGCTGGAGACACTTCGCGAAGAGCTGGCGGCGACGTACAGCCCTTCAATTTCGAATGAATTCGAGCTCCGATTTCAATGACTTCGGCACGCTCAGTCTGTCCGCCGTGGTCGATCCGGCACAGGCTGACGCAGTGCGGGCGATCATCACCCGCCTCGCCGCCGATCTGCGCGACGCGCCGGTGAGCGAGGATATGCTACTGCGCGCCCGCCAGCCGATGCTGGAGAGCCTGCGTCTGGCGCGGGAAAACAACGGCTTCTGGCTTGGTGTGGCATCCGATGCGCAGAGTGAGGCAGAACGGCTCGACCGGGTGCGTACGCAGCTGGCAGTGCTTGAAAGCTTTACCCCCGCCGAATTGCAGGCTCTGGCACAGACTTATCTGACCCCCGAACGCCGCGCAGATGCACGGATTTTGGTCGCCCAGACCGTCCAAATGACCGCACAATAGGTTCAATCGGCGAAATCTAGCGGGCGGCGGGGAAACACTCCCTGCCGCCCCTTGCCGTTGCCGCGGCCAATCGCCATAGGCTGGCGCGCAATCCGGACTCGCGTGCGAAAGGCCCACCCCATGAAAATCCGCATCCACGTTTCGCTCCGGCCCGGCGTGCTCGATCCGCAGGGTCGCGCGGTGCATCATGCGCTGGAGGGATTGGGTTTTGCCGGGGTGCAGGATGTGCGGATCGGGCGGCTGATCGAACTGGATGTGGCCGATGACACCAGCGATGCCGCGCTGGATGAGATGTGCGACAAGCTGCTCGCCAACATGGTGATCGAGAATTACCGGATCGAGAAGGTCGCCGCATGAAGTCGCGCGGTCGTCACTTTCCCCGGCTCCAATTGCGACCGCGACATGGCAGGTGGCGATGCGCGACATTTCGGGGCGTGAGCCGGTCAAGGTGTGGCACGGCGATGCCGACCTGCCCGATGGGCTCGATTTCATCGCCCTGCCCGGCGGCTTTTCCTATGGCGACTATCTGCGCAGCGGAGCGATGGCGGCGAACAGCCCGATCATGCGCGCGGTCGTCGCGGCGGCGGAGCGCGGGGTGCCGGTGCTGGGCGTGTGCAACGGTTTCCAGGTGCTGACCGAAGCGCGGCTGCTGCCCGGCGCGCTGATGCGCAATGCCCAGCTGACCTTCATCTGCCGCGATGTGCCGCTGCGGGTGGAAAACAGCCAGATCGCTGTTCACCGGCGCGCTATGTTGCGGGCGAGGAAATCCGCTTCCGGTGGCGCATCACGATGGCAATTATTTCGCCGATGAGGACACGCTGGATCGGCTGGAAGGCGAAGGCCGGGTGGCCTTGCGCTATCTCGAAGAGGTCAACGGATCGCAGCGGCGAATTGCCGGAGTGCTGAACGCGGCGGGCAATGTGCTGGGGATGATGCCGCACCCGGAACGGGCGATTGAGGCTGCGCATGGCGGGAGCGACGGGCGTAGGTTGTTTGAGAGTATTTTGGGCGTTTTACAGAGCGCCTGATCGATTGTACCTCCCAGCGGAGAGCGACCCCTCCACCACCCTTCGGGCGGTCCCCCTCCCCCCGCTTCGCGCGGGGAGGATTTAGGAGGACATCGATCGCTCTTGCGACCGCAAGGGCGAACGGCCGCCCGGACCGGCCCCGTAGGGCAGCGGAGGGAACAGCCGGCGAGGACGACGCCGCGGAGGCGGCTTGCGCAAAACAAGCTACGCCGCCACCCGCCGCTTCACCACCAACGAATGCGCTTCTGTGGCAGTCATCGGACGGCCGAAGTAATAGCCCTGGATCTTGGTGCAGCCCATTTCGCGGATCATGTCCGCCTGTTCAGCGGTTTCCACACCCTCTGCGGTGGTCGACATTTCCAGGCTTTGCGCCATCGCCACAACCGCACGATAATCGCCAGGCTCTCAGGACTTTGCTGCGCTGCGCCCTGCACGAAGCTGCGATCAACCTTGATGGTAGAGAAGCGCAGATCGCGCAGATAGCCGAGCGAGGAATAGCCAGTGCCGAAATCGTCCAGCGCCACCGAACAGCCCAGCGCAAGGATCTGCTCCAGTGTCTGCTTGGCAGTCTTGCCGTCGCGCAGGAACACGCTTTCGGTAACTTCGACTTCCAACCGGTGTGGAGAAAGGCTGGTTTCAGCGAGCGCCTGCACGATCGTCTGGATGAAATCGGGTTCGAGCAATTGTTCGCCCGAAACGTTCACCGCCACCTTGATATCTTCTGGCCAGCGCACCGCCTGGCGGCAGGCCTGCGTTCAAGACCCAGCGGCCAATCGGAATGATAAGTCGGGTGTCTTCGGCCAGCGGAATGAACTTGGCCGGACTGACCGATCCATGTTCCTTGCTGTTCCAGCGCAGAAGTGCTTCGAAACTTACGACACCTTCGGACTTGGCATTCACCACCGGCTGGAAATTCAGTTCCAGTTCGTTGTTGTCGATCGCATGGCGCAGCGAAACTTCCAGCGTGCGGCGCTCCTCCGCATCGGCGTGGAGCGAGGGGACATAGGTGCAATGCACCCCGCCGCCTTCATCCTTCGCCCGATAGAGCGCCAGATCGGCGTTGCGCATCAGCGTTTCCACGCTCTGCCCATCACGCGGGCCGATGGCGGAACCCACGCTGGCGCCGATAAACAGCGTGTGATTATCAACGATATAGGGCTGCGAGAGGTGTTCGATGATCGTCCCGGCGATGGAATCCACCCGCGTATGATCGGTGCCATCGCGGATGACCACCGCAAATTCATCGCCCCCCAGCCGCCCGCATTGCTCGTTGTCAGTCAGACGTCAGCAGCCGTTCGGAGACCTTCGCCAGCAGCCGGTCACCCACCAGATGGCCGAGCGAATCGTTGACCGCCTTGAAGCGATCGAGATCGATCATCAGGAAGGCGCAGCGGGTTCGCCACTGTTCGGAATAGCGCATTGCTTCGCCCAGAGCTTCGGTGAGCATCAGGCGGTTGGGCAGTCCGGTCAGAGTGTCATAGCGGGCGAGATAGGCAATCTTGTCGTCACGGTCGCGCTTTTCGGTCACATCCGAACCCACGCCGCGGAACCCGACGTAATTCCCTGAGGCATCGCGCATCGGCGTGCCCGAAAGCTCCCACCAGCGGCGCTGCTCACCGATTTGCACCTGCACCAGCACGTTGGAAAAGCTCTCGCGCCGTTTCAGCCGTTCGGCCAGATCGTGCAGGCTGCGCGGAACATCGCCCGTCTCAAATGTCTCGCCCGCGATCAGGCGAATAAAGCGCTCCCCTTCCACTTCTGCCGGTTCCTTGCCCAGCGCAAAGGCAAAGCGCGGGCTGACCGAATGCAGGCGGCGGTTGTTATCCACCTGCCACAGCCAGTCGGACTCCTTTTCCTCAAATTCGCGCAGCAGCAGCGAAACCACTTCGTCCTTTTCCACCACCCCGGCCTCGGCAATTCGCGCAGATAGGTAGGTGCGGGCGGAATTGAGCGCCCCGGTCACAATGGTGAAGACAAAGGCCAGGCTGGCGAGCGCGAACAGGAAATCGCCTGAAATGATGAACGATGCTGCTCCCGCAAAGCCAACGACTGTATCGAATACAATCGTGGAAACGGGCGCGGCGCTGGACGTGGCGGAACTGCCCGCAACCAGCATCGCCACCAGCGTCCACAGGCCGAAGTGTTGCGCGGGTTCCCCGCCGGGAACGAAGAACAGCATCGCTGCAACCCACGGCGCCGCACACAACCCCACGGCCCCAGCTTGGCGGCGGAATTCCAGCGGCGACATGGAGCGTCGCGAAATATCGGTGAAATGCTTGTCCAGCCGCCCGACATTGCCGACGGTCACCACAACAGCCAGCAGCCAAAGCCCAAAATCCAGGCAGGACATCGTGCCGACGTAGAGCGAAACCGCCATGATCGCGGCGATCCCATGCGCGGCCAGCCGGATACGTGAGGCCTTGTGCAGTTCGGAATATTGCAGCGCGCGCAGGCGCGCCCAGTCCCCCTCGCCAGGGTCACGCAAGCCGATAACCTGCAGCGCAGTGAGGCGCAGGGGCAGTTTGGGGAGGCCGGTGGGATCTTGCTCACCCGATTGCCATAACCCGCAATGGTTAGGGGCGAGTAAAGCCCCGCAAAGCTTTGAGCCCGCTATTCCACCGTCACCGACTTCGCCAGATTGCGCGGCTGATCGACATCGGTGCCTTTGGCCACGGCCACGTGATAGGCCAGCAGTTGCACCGGCACGGCGTAGACCAGCGGTGCGATCAGCGGGTGGACCTTGCGGCATTTCGATGGTGGCCATGCAGCCCTCGCCCGCCTGCGCGATGCCTTCCGCGTCCGAAATCAGCACCACCTTGCCGCCGCGCGCCTGCACTTCCTGCATGTTGGAGACGGTCTTTTCGAACAGCGGGCCGGAGGGGGCGAGCACGATCACCGGCACCGCTTCGTCGATCAGCGCGATGGGGCCGTGCTTCATCTCGCCGCTGGCATAGCCTTCGGCGTGGATATAGCTGATTTCCTTCAGCTTCAGCGCGCCTTCCAGCGCCAGCGGGAAATCCGCCCCGCGCCCCAGATAGAGCACGTCGCGCGCCGGGGCGATGAGGTGCGCCATCGCGGCGATCTCATCATCGTGCGCCAGCGCAGCGTTCAGCGCGGCGGGGGCTTCGAGCAGGTGGTCGACGATCTCTGCCTCTTCTTCGCGCGACAACCGCCCCTTCTTGACCGCGAAATGCGCGGCCAGCGCGGCAAGTACGGCCAGCTGGCAGGTAAAGGCCTTGGTGCTGGCAACGCCGATTTCCGGCCCGGCGTGGGTGGGCAGCAGCAGATCCGCCTCGCGCGCCATCGAACTGGTCGGCACGTTGACCACAGCGGCGATCACCTGCCCTTGCGCCTTGCAATGGCGCAATGCCGCGAGGGTATCCGCCGTCTCGCCGCTCTGGCTGATGAACAGCGCCAGCCCGCCGTCTTCCAGCACTGGGTCGCGGTAGCGGAATTCGCTCGCGTAATCGATGTCCACCGGCACGCGGGCGAATTGCTCGAACCAGTATTTCGCCACCATCCCGGCATAATAGGACGTACCGCAAGCCACCAATGTCACGCGGCTGACGGCAGAAATATCGAAATCGATCTGCGGCAGCGCCACCTGCTGTTCGACCGGGCGCAGGTAGGAGCGCAGGGTCTGCGCCACCACAGTCGGCTGCTCGAAAATCTCCTTCAGCATGAAGTGGCGGTAATTGCCCTTTTCGATTGCCGCCGCCGAAGCGCCCGAGGTGCGGAATTCGCGGGTGACTTCCTGCCCTTGCGCGTCGCGGATCACAGCGCCATCGCGGGTAATCGTTACCCGGTCACCCTCTTCGAGATAGGCGATCTGCTGGGTGAGCGGAGCGAGCGCCAGCGCGTCGGAACCGAGATACATCTCGCCCTCTCCCTCGCCCCACCACCAGCGGCGAACCGAGCCGCGCGCCGATCAGCATATCGGGGTAATCGCGAAAGGCGATGGCCAGCGCGAAGGCACCGCGCAGCCGGGGCAGCACGGTCTGCACCGCGTCTTCCGGCGAGGCTCCGCCTTCAATCTCGCGGCTGACGAGATGGACCACCACTTCGGTATCGGTCTGGCTTTCAAACACCCGCCCGCTGGCGATCAGTTCGTCACGCAGTTCCTTGAAATTCTCGATAATGCCGTTGTGCACCAGCGCCACCAGCGGGGTGGCGTGCGGGTGGGCATTGGCCTGCGTCGGCGCACCGTGGGTGGCCCAGCGGGTGTGGGCGATGCCGACATGGCCCGCCGCCGGATTGCGCTCCAGCTCCAGCACCAGATTGGCGAGCTTGCCTTCCGCCCGGCGGCGCACCAGTTCCCCGCCAGAGATGGTGCAGATGCCCGCACAGTCATAGCCGCGATATTCCATCCGCTTGAGCCCATCGACAAGGCGCTGCGCGACGGGCTGGTTGCCGACAATACCGATAATTCCGCACATTAGGGCAAATCTCTTTCAAGGCGATAGGGGACGCGAATTCCGGGTAGCTGAGGAGGAAAATCTCTAGTGTTGCGGGTGATCAAGCACCCTGCCGCGAACCTGTGCAGAGGCGAGGATGATCGCGTCTGGCGATTTCAATCGCGGACGCTCGCGGCGCAGGGCTGCCGCGCGCAGGGCTATTTCCTCATCGACTTCATCCACGTTGAATCGAGCGAGAAAGCGCAAGGCTTCGCGCAACAGTTCATCACTACCTTTCGAGAGCACCTCGATCCACGCCATCCTGCTGATCCAGATGCGCTCACCATTTGCTCCGGCGCGACGGATTTCTGCATGAGCAGGCGGATGGTCCCAAAGCGCATCAATCAGGATGTTGGCGTCGAAAGTATATCCGCTCATGCAGGGTTCTGCTTGCGCTTGGCGGCTGCTTTCGCCTGAAGCGCCAGATAGTGCGCACGCTCCCGATCATCGTATTCGTCGAAACAATCCGGCGATTCCGCGCGAACCTCTTCGTAATCATCATCCCAGGGGCGGGTCCATTCGGCCCGGCGTTTACGCTCATATTCGTGAGGATCGAATGAAATTCCATGACGCGCCCAAAGACCGAAGCCCGCTTCAAGCCAGTCGTCAGTGCTTTCGGCGCGGTAGGCTTGAACCGCCTCCCGCAACACAGCCGCGCGGCTCTTGCCCTGTTCGCGGGCAATACGGTCGAGCCGTTCGATATCATCATCGGGCAGATCGGCGAGGATGCGGGTCATTGATATACTGATATCATATCATGATATCATGTCAAGCCGACCTCAATTCCCGCCAATCAGATCACCCAGCCCGCCGAGCACCGATCCCTCGCCGCGGTTCTGCCCGCCGCGCGGACCGGCCGCTTGCAACATCCGCCCGGCCAGACGCGCGAACGGGAGCGACTGGATCCACACCTTGCCGGGGCCGCGCAGCCGGGCGAAGAACACGCCCTCGCCGCCGAACATCATCGACTTGATCGATCCGGCGCGGGTCACATCCATGTCCACGCCCGCCGTAAACGCGGCGACGCAGCCGGTATCGACGTGCAGTTCCTCGCCCGCGCGCAGTTCGCGCTCGATCACCGTGCCGCCCATCTGCACGAACACCCAGCCGGAGCCTTCCAGCTTCTGCATGATGAAGCCTTCGCCGCCGAACAGCCCGGTCATGATCTTCTGCTGGAAGTGGATGCCGATCGAAACCCCGCGCGCGGCGGCGAGGAAGGCGTCCTTCTGGCAGATCAGCTTGCCGCCCACCGTGTCGAGCCGGATCGGCACGATGGCTCCGGGCACCGGCGCGGAGAAAGCGACCCGCGCCTTGCCCTGCCCCTCATGCGTGAACACGGTGGTGAACAGGCTCTCGCCGGTGACCAGCCGCTTGCCCGCGCCGAGCAGCTTGCCCATGAAGCCGCCGCCATTGTCCCCCGAACCGTCGCCGAACACGGTGGACATATTGACGCAGGCATCCTTCCACACCATCGCCCCGGCCTCGGCCACGGCGCTTTCGCCCGGATCGAGCTCGATCTCGACGAATTGCAGCTCCTGCCCCTTGATCTCGAATTCGACATCGTCGGCACCGGCCGGCGGGCGGGAATGCTGTGTGGGGGCAGGAGTGGGCGTTGGCGCGGGTGTCGGTGCGGCAGCGGGCGGCGACTGGTTGGACTGTTGTGCCCAAGGTGGTGTGCTCATTGATCGTTCCCCCTCACTCATGGTCTACAGTCCGCGCATTTTCCATGCCAAGCGGCAGATAGGTCAATGCGGAAAATTCTGGTCCACGAACATGTGCGTGAATTGCACCGCATCGGGCTCTTCCCCGCTTTCCTGCGCGAACCTGATCCGGCCCTTTTCCCAGACCTCCACGATGGCGGCCTCCATCCCAGCAGGAAACTGCATTCGGCTGGCAACGATTTCGCGCCAGGTTCCCTCCTCGCCAAAAGTTGCGCGAAAGAACGGCTCGGCCTGCGTGAGCCAGTCTTCGTTGGCCTGATCGAAGCATGCCGATGGCCGAGAGGACATAGGAATTGCAGCAGGCGCAGGAACGGCTGCCCTCGTCAGCGGTGGTCACTTCATTCATCGCGCGGTTGCTCATGGCATACGCTGGGAAGGTGCTTGTCGCCTATTCGATGATTGCTCCTGGTCATGCGGATACCATCGGGCCACCAACTGTCGGCCATGAGTGCGAATCTCGCTTCGCGCATTGCAAGGTGCACAGCATTTAGTACGAGCATCTCTTCGCGGAATCGGTTGTGCCGCCTCGAGAAGTGCGGCGACAGCGTCGATGCTAATCGTGTCAGTCCATTCACATGAGCAACCTGCTGCTCGTCATTGATCCTGAACGCAGTGCTTCGGGTGAACATCGCAAGCCGAACTCTATTGGCAGACGCTCGCCGCCAATCAGTCTAATCCCGCATGCCAGTTCTCATCAAGAGATCAATTGCCGCTTTCAACCATTTTGCTCATAGACGGCTCACGCTATCACGGCAGTTCGTCGCGCGAGCAGGCTTGCCAGATCCTGACGACTGACGGTTTCGCAAGGTGCTGATACTTCGTCGAGTACGATCGCTACGCCAGCGATCTTTCGGAGGCGAATTGCTGCGAAGGTCCAGTCCGCTTACGACTGGCCGCAGTCGTCGGCCAGCATCTGCTCGCGGCTACTGGACGAACCGTCATCGATATTCATGGTGGTCGGCATGCCGCAGACGCCAGATTGACCGGCAAGAGTAGAACATCCTCACTTCTTCTCGCGCCGCCTTCTTCCGCTTCATCGCGTCGTGGAAGCGGTCCGCCCAGCCCGGCTTCACCAGTTGTTCGGCGCGCACCATGCCGCAGTTCGCCATCCGCCACATCGCGGCTGACCGCGCTGCCTGCCGCCGACAATCGCATCGCGCACCGATCTTCACCGGCGCGATCAGCGCGGAGTTCGAGCCGATGAAGGCGCGCGGGCCGATCACGGTCTTGTGCTTGAAATAGCCGTCATAATTGCAGGTGATGGTGCCCGCGCCAATATTCGCGCCCTCGCCCACGCTCGCATCGCCGATGTAGCTGAGGTGGTTGGCCTTGGCCCCCTCGCCCAGCGTGGCGTTCTTCACCTCGACGAAATTGCCGACCTTGCTGCCCGCTTCGAGCACGGCGCCGGGGCGCAGCCGGGCGTAGGGGCCGACTTCGACGTTCTCGCCCACGCGCGCGCCTTCGAGATGGCTGAAGGCGCGGATGGTCGCGCCGGTGGCCACGGAAACGCCGGGGCCGAACACCACGTTCTGCTCCACCACCACGTCTGCGGCCAGCTCGGTATCCCAGCTGAACCACACCGTTTCGGGCGCGCGCAGGGTGACGCCCGCCGCCATCGCTTCCTCGCGCTTGCAGCGCCTGCCAGCTGCGCTTCCGCCGCCGCCAGTTCGGCGCGGCTGTTGATGCCGGTCACTTCGTCGGGCCGCTCGGTGCTCACCACCGCGCAGGCGCGTCCGTCGGCGATAGCGATATTGACCACGTCGGGCAGGTAGTATTCGCCCTGCGCATTGGCGTTGGAGACGCGAGCGAGCAGAGCGAACAGGTCCTCCGCCCTTGCGGCAAGCAGGCCCGAATTGCACAGCGTGGCGGCGCGTTCGGCCTCGCTGGCGTCCTTCCATTCGACCATTTTCTCGATGCGCCCATCGCGGGCGATCACCCGCCCATAGCGCAGCGGATCAGCCGGTTCGAAGCCCAGCACCACGGCGGCGGGCGCATCGTCGGCGTGGAGCCGCGCGATCATCGCCCGCATGGTGGCGGCAGAGACGAACGGCACATCGCCATAGAGCACCAGCACATCGCCCGCGAAGCCAGCCAGCGCGGCCTCCGCCTGCTGCACCGCGTGGCCGGTGCCGAGCTGCGGTTCCTGCACCGCAAAGGCGCGCGGCTGCCCAGCCGCTCGTGCAATTGCTCGCGCGCTTCGCCAACCACGATGACCAGACGTCGAAGGCCCCAGCGCCTCGACGCTCGCCAGCAGATGTTCGATCATCGGCCTGCCGCCGACCTCGTGCAGCACCTTGTGGCGGCTGCTGTTCATGCGGGTGCCCTTGCCCGCGGCAAGGATAATGGCGGCGATCGGTCGTCCGGCTTGGTCATGCCGCGCGGCCATGCCAGCAAATCATTGCGGTTTCACAGAAGCCTGTCTATCTGCGCAGCCGAGATGAGCACATTTCCCTTCGATATCGTCGCTGTTCGACCTTGACGGCACGCTGGTGGATTTCGCCCGCGATCTCGCCCCTGCGGTCAACCACGCGCTGGCAGCTGGCCGGGCGCGCCTACCGTCTCCGAAAGCGCAACCCGCACCTTCATCGGCGGCGGAACGCGAGCTGATGCTCGGCAAGGCGCTCGAAGCCACCGGCGGCATGGTCGATCAGGCCGAGTTCGACCGGCTGACGCAGGTGCTGCTCGATCACTACTGGGCGCACATCGCGGACAACACCGTGCCCTATCCCGGCTGCCTCGGCGCGCTCGATCTGCTGGCGGAATACGGCTGCAAGCTGGCGGTGGTGACCAACAAGAACGAAGTATCCGGCGCGGCAATTGCTCGATGCGCTGGGGATGACCGACCGCTTCGCCACGATCTACGGCGGCGACACGCTGGGCGCGAACGCGCCAAGCCGCTGCCCGATATGCTCCAGGCCGCCATCAGCGACTGCGGCGGCGGACGCGCGGCGATGGTGGGCGATTCGACTTACGATGTGCGCGCCGGAAAGGCCGCGGTCTGCCGGTGGTGACCTGCCGCTTCGGCTATCACGACGTGCCCGTGGCCGAACTGGGCGGCGACGCGATGATTGACCATTTTGATGAACTGGCGGGAGTGCTCGAAAGCTTTTGACAGCGAAGCACTTTGCGGGAAGGTTCCGGTCAGCAAATCGGACAGGGGGCGGGGTCGATGGAAAACGAATACGGTCAGCGGCTGGCAATGCGGGCGATGCTGGCCAAGATCGGCTGTATAGCGGTAATCGTGGCCAGTATCGGTAATCTGGGTATCTATCTTGCGCAGTTAACCGGCACGATAGACATCTATTATCTCAGCGAAACAGCAGATGCTTGTCAGCCAAACGTTCGCGGTGGGTTATTCTGTCGCCTTCTTCGGCAGCGTAATCCTCGTCGCGATGTGGATCCACCGCGCGCATGACAATTTGCGACGGGCCGATCTGGAGCTGGGGAATTCACTCCGGGCTGGGCAGTCGGCTGGTTCTTCATTACCCTTTGCCAATCTGGTGAAACCGTATCAGGCGATGCGGAGACCTATGGAACCGCAGCTTCGGAAACCTTGAGGCCGATGCATCGGAAACGCCGCATTCCTTGCCAATCTGGTGGGGCTGCTGGATTGCGGGCAACATCAGCGCCAACGTCTCGCTGCAGATGGCGATGCGTACGGCCGATCCGGAGGTATTCGAGACGTCGCTGATTATCGGCAGCGTCTCGGACGTGCTGACGATCTTAGCCGCCGCACTCCTGTTCCAGATCGTTACGCAGATAACCCGCGCGCAGAGCAACGGTCTGGGCGTGAGTCACGTTTTCACCTGAGGCGGAGCTGCAGGTAGGTGTATTGACATCCTAATACGGTAGACTACCCTTTGCTTCGGGACAGCAAGGGGGAGACAACCCATGTATTCGGAACAGGACCTGCGCGATGCCGTGGCAGGCGGCGTCATCAGCGCCGAAGCGGCAGAGGCGCTGCGCGGACATGTCGCGCAAATGCGGCAAATGCCAGCCACCGACGAGGAGAGCTTTCGCCTCGTCAACTCTTTCAACGATATTTTCGTCACCATTGCAGCAGTGCTGCTGCTGGTAGCGATGGCGGGGATCGGCACGGCCGTGCTGCCGGGACTGGCGGGCGCGCTGGTGGCGGGCGCAGCGTGGATGATGAGCGAATTCTTCACGCGCCGCCGTCGCATGGCGCTGCCCTCGATCGTGCTGCTGCTGGCCTTCGTCGGCGGCGTGGTGGCCGCGCCCATCGAAATACTGGCAGAATCGGGCTTCAATGGCCACGAGCAGACAGGCGGACTGCTGATTGCGGCGAGCTTTGTCGCGGGGGCACTAGGGGCATGGGTGCACTGGAAGCGGTTCATGGTGCCGATCACTATCGCTGCATTGTGCGCAACGGCAGCAGCGGCGGTGATTGCGACGATTGTCAGCGCGGTTATTCCCGCCGATGGCAGTGGCGAACCCGAAGGCCTGATCCTCGGCCTGGTGTTCGCGGCCGGGCTGGCGATCTTCGCCTTCGCCATGCACTGGGATATCAGCGACCGGGCGCGGCAAACGCGGCGCAGCGATGTCGCCTTCTGGCTGCACCTGCTCGCCGCGCCGATGATTGCGCATCCGCTGTTCCACTGGCTCGGCATCACCGATGGCAGCAATGTCGGCGTAAGCGGCGCGGTGCTGGTGCTGGCAGTCTATCTGGTATTCGGGCTGGTCGCGCTGGCGGTGGACCGGCGGGCGCTGCTGGTTTCGGCACTGGCCTATGTGCTGTTCGCGCTGGCCGAACTGTTCGACGATTTCGGGATGGTCGAACTGAGCGTGGCGTTCACCGCGCTGGTGATCGGTTCCGCGCTGCTGATGCTCAGCGCCTTCTGGCCCGCGATTCGCGGGGTGGTGGTGGACAAGCTGCCGGAGGTGCTGCGTGATCGGCTGCCGCTGGCGGGGCATGTGCCGCTGCAGGCGGCCTGAGCAAGGACCACCGTTTCGTCGAGAGTGACAATCGCACCGCCCCCTGCTGCCGATTTGGCCGCGGAGGGCGGCGGGCATGACCGATGAAACCCTTTGAGAGATCCGCCAGACGGGAAGGAACAGCACATGAATATTTTGGCGGCTGCCAAAGAAGGCCCTCTTCGGCTGCTTCAGAGCATCGTGATCCTCTGTCTCGCTGGATTGTTGGTCTTCTATCATTTGTATACGCTGGGCGATCTGTACATCTGGGCCGGAACCAGCGTGCATACCGGCTACGAATACCTCCAGTCGGTGCTTCGCGTGATGATCGTGATCAGCCTGTTGCTGGTGGTGTTCGGTGTACGACCAGCTCTGTGGGCGATGTGGTTGAGCATTGGCGGGCTTGTTGCCACCCATTATTGGGCCCACTTCGGCAACCTGCCGGTCGACTTCACCGCAGGCCGCCATCCCGCATCCTATCTGAGGGGCTTCATTTTTCCGACGATCATAACCTGTGCCTTTCTCTATCGACGAAAGGCGGCGAACGGCGCCTAGAGCACTTTTCGCTTGGGCACCTGCCCTTAGCCTCGCGCCGAACTGTTCGACGAATTCGGCATGGTCGAACTCAGCGCGGCGCTCACCGCGCTGGTGATCGGTTCGGCATTGCTGATGCTGAGCGCGTTCTGGACCCCTGCCCTCGCGACTTGGCAGGACGCTTTCGCACGTCACAAAGGCCTGACGAATTCAACGGGGACAGGGGGCTGGTCGATGCAAGGTGGAATAGAGGCGCTTGCCTCGCTCGGCACGGTGGTGCGGATTGTGCTGTGGTTGTTCATCGCCGGGTGCGTGTTCACGATTCTGTTGCAGCTCTTGGCGATCTTCGCGAGCGAGATGATTTTCAGCAATCCTGAAGTGTTCGGGATCGGCACTGTGGCGGCGGGTGGTATCCTGCTCCTCGCCTTTCTCGCCTCCATCGTCGTGATCGCTTTGTGGCTGCACCGCGCGCACGGCAATTTGCACGAGGCTGGGCCTTGGCGGGCTCAATTACTCGGCCAGCTGGGCGACCGCTTCGTTCTTCATTCCGTTCGTCAATCTTTACGTGCCTTTCGCCTCCACCCGCGAACTGTGGAACCGCAGCCACGGCGAAAGCGACTGGCACGCGGCGGCCAGTGCCGGGGAGGTGACCAGTTGGGCGGCGTGTAACTGGGGTGCCTTCGTCGTGTTCTGCGCCTTGTCAGGCTATCTGGCGCTCGAATTCGATCCCCAACCTCTATGTCTTGCTGCCCGCCTGGGGCTGGCTGGGGATGAGCGTGCTGCTCTACATTTTCCTCGCCGGATCGGCGTGGTTCCTGATGCAAGTGGTGGGCAAGATCACCAACGCGCAGCAATCCGGGATGCATCTCAGCCAGTCGGACGTGTTCGCCTGAGCGTCAGGCCAGTCTAATCGACAGCCTTCACCAGCCGCCGTTCCACCGGCGCGAGCACGCCTGCGAGTTCGTGCCCGCGTTTGAGCACTTGCCCGTGTTCGCCGAACAGCGCCCACATCCCCTGCTTTCCGCGCAACGCTGGTCGCTTTTCCAGCCGCATTTGCGGGACGTCGGCAGTGCGACGGAAGGCGGCGAAACTGGCGCAGTCGCGGGTGAAATCCATCGCGTAATCGCGCCATTCCCCGGCGGCGACCATGCGCCCGTAGAGGTCGAGAATGCGGGTGAGTTCGAGCTCGGTCGAACCCGACCTGCGACGGAGCGCGCTGGCCGGGAAAGGCGAGGATGTTCGGTGCGCCGGGATGTGAACCGGCGGGCGGACCCATCAGCGCTTGGTCCCGCTCTTGCGCAGGGAGGCGGGTGCGGGCGGGCGCAGGCGCAGGTAGCGCCCGCTGCAAAGCCTCGACCTGATCCTTCAGCGTCCTGATTTCGCTTTCCAGCTTCTCCACGCAGTCGCGGCCCACGCCGTTGCGTGCCCTCGCACGGATCATCGCACGGGGTGCCGTAGGGGATGAATTCCTTGAGCCATTCCTCCGCCGGAACCAGCGTCGAGCGGGCCTTGAGGCCGATCATCGTCGCGCCTTCGGGCACGTCATCGGTCACCACCGCATTCGCGCCCACCCGCGCCCGCACGCCCACGGTAATCGGGCCGATCACCTGCGCGCCCGAACCGATGATGACATTGTCGCACAAAGTCGGGTGGCGCTTGCCGCCCTTGCCGTTGGTGGGATTGGTGCCGCCCAGCGTGACGCACTGGTAGATCGTCACATTGTCGCCGATCTCGGCGGTTTCGCCGATCACGGTGAAGCCGTGGTCGATAAAGAAGTTCTTGCCGATCTTCGCGCCGGGATGGATATCGATCGCGGTCAGGAAGCGGCTGAAATGATTGACGAAACGGGCGAGGAAATACATCTCCGCCTCGAACAGCCAGTGCGCCACCCTGTGCAGGCCAAGCGCCAGCACGCCGGGATAGAGCAGGATTTCCCAGCGCGAACGCGGCGCCGGATCGCGGGCGCGGATCGAGTCCAGATAGCTTTTCAGGCGTTCGAACATTGCCGTATCAGTTTCCCATCAAAACCGGCCTAAAGCAAGCGCGGCTCGTCTGGCCCGTGCAGTGCTTCGAGCGCGGCACGCCAGATTCCCAGGTTAGGTGGGGCCTTTCGTTCCAGAGACAAGCGGTCGATCGTGGCAACCAGTGCTTCGATTTCGGCATAGGAGCGGGTGGCGCGGGGGATCAGGTAATCGGCGGCATCGTCGCGCAGCGGCAGGCCGCGCTCCTCCGCCAGCGAGAGCAGCAGATCGCGCGCCGTGTCGTCATCGGGCTGCGCAATGGCGAGTTGCAGCGAGCCGCCCAGCCGCGAGGCGAGATCGGGCAGCGCGATGTCCCAAGGCGGCTCGCCGCCGACGATCAGCAGCGCGGTGCCGCTTTCCTGCGCACGGTTCCAGCGGTGGAACAGTGCGTCCTCCGGCAACCTGTGCGCATCGTCCAGCACCTCTCGCCGCGCATCACCCTGCCCGCTTTCGGCAAACCAGCGCGCGAACAGGCGTCTTGCCCGAACGCGGCGGGCCGGTGAGGACGGCGGTGCGGAAGGGCCAGCTTTCGGGCGCGGTCAGGGCTTCGGCGACATGCCGATTGCCAGCACCCAGCACGATCCGCGCGGGGCCTTTTCCGGTCCGCAAAGGAAGGGCAATCTGTTCACTCACCGAAGTTTACGTCGCGCCTAGCGCGAAATGCCGAGCGCGTTCTGCCCTTCATTCACCGCCCAGCCGCGCGAACGCAGGGTGGATGCCAGTGCGGAAAGCTCGCCGGAATAGGTGACGCGCAGCACCGATGCGCCACCGATGGCGGTGGAACTGACGGCAACCCCGCTCACCCCCGGCGTGCCGCGCAGCAGCGAGAGCGCATTGTCGAACGAGCCAGCATCGGGCGTCGCCACCTGCACGGAGAAGGTTGCGGAAACAGCAGCCTGCGTGGGTTCGTCAGTGGGCGTGTCGGTGGTGGCCGTCTCGTCCCCATCATCCTCGCGCTCGCTCGCCACCGCCTCGCGCTCCTCGGCTTCACCGCGCCGCGCTTCATCCAGCAAGGCGCGCAGGGCCGGGCTCATCTCGATATTGTCGAGCGTCAGCGTCGGATCGGGCCGCAATCTGCCCGAAGCGAGCGCAGCGGCAAAAATGGTGTCAAACCGCTCCACCGCGCGGGTGAGCATGGCGGGCAGTTGCTCGGCGTTCTCGGCACGCAGGGTGAATTCGTCGAGATAGCGATTGTCCGGACCGTAGCGGGCGGTGAAGCGCCCCTGCACCGGGCCACCGGGCCATTCCCACGTCAAGTTCGCAATCGGCACCAGCACGTCTGCCGCGCCGAACTGGTCGAGGATCGAATTCCACCAGGCGCGGCTGCGGCGTCCGGTCTGGCCATAGGTCAGCAGCAGCGATTTGCCGCCGGAACCCGAGGGACGGACATAATCGATGCTGCTCGATCCGAACTGGTATTCGGCCCAGGCGCGCTGCCACGGGTTGCGGACTTCAAACAGCGTCTGCGTCCCGCCCGACACCAGCACCGGCAGTGTCAGCATCGGCGCGGACCGCGCCCGCGCCCCGCCAGCACCAAGCAGCGATCCCGCTCGCTGCCGGTCAAAAATCACCCCCAGCCGCGCGACATAGCGGCGCGGGCCGATCTGTTCGGATTCCACCACGATGGCGGAAACCAGCGAATTGAGCCGCGAATTGGGCAAGTCCGGCCCGCCGAGTTCTTCCCACGCCAGCCGCTGCGCCTCGCGCCAGCCGTTGGTGCGCGCATCCTCGGCATTGTCACCCGTTGCATTCACTTCGATCCCGCCGACGCTGATATCGGTGCTGCTGGCGACGGGGGCGATCCCGCGATCACCGGAGACCTGCGCCACCAGCACCGCCGCTGCGAGCACGGCCAACAGCGCGCAAGCAATTGCCGCGATGTGGGTCGCGAAACGGGTAGCGACCGGGCGCTGGGAGGGGGAAAGTGTGCTCATCGGGGAAATCGCGCGCCTTTTGCCCAAAGGCGAGTGGAAATCCAAGCCCGAATGACTATGGCGATGCGGATGAGTTCCAAACAACCTTCCTACACCTACGAGCAGGCCGGGGTTTCCATCGATGCGGGCAACCGTCTCGTGAAGGCCATCGGCCCCTTGGTCAAAGCCACCATGCGCCCCGGAGCCGACGGCGAAATCGGCGGCTTCGGCGGCTTCTTCGATCCGCGCGCGGCGGGATACAAGGACCCGCTGCTGGTGGCGGGCAACGACGGGGTGGGCACCAAGGTCAAGCTCGCCATCGATCATGACCGGCACGATGCCATCGGCATCGATCTGGTGGCCATGTGCGTCAACGATCTGATCGTGCAGGGGGCGGAACCGCTGTTCTTCCTCGACTATTTCGCCACCGGCAAGCTCGACAACGGCGTGGCCGAGCGGGTGATCGCGGGCATCGCGGAAGGCTGCAAGATCGCCGGTTGCGCGCTGATCGGCGGCGAGACGGCGGAAATGCCGGGGATGTATGCGCCGGGCGATTACGATCTCGCGGGCTTCTGCGTCGGCGCGGTGGAGCGCGGCGAGCAATTGACCGGGGAACGGGTCGCGCCGGGCGCATGTGCTGCTCGGCCTCGCCAGTTCGGGCGTGCATTCGAACGGCTATTCGCTGGTGCGGCGGCTGGCGGCGGACAAGGGCTGGAAGCTCGATCGCCCGGCCCTGTTCGATCAGGATCGGCTGCTGATCGACGTCCTGCTCGAACCCACCCGCATCTATGTGAAGAGCCTGCTGCCGGTGATCCGCGCGGGCCAGATCGACGCGCTGGCGCATATCACCGGTGGCGGGCTGCTGGAGAACATCCCGCGTGTGCTGCCTGTCGGTGCGCGGGCGGTGGTCGATGCCGATGCGCTGGGACCAGCCGGGGCTGATGGCGTTCCTGCAGGCGCAGGGCAATATCGAACCGGGCGAAATGGCGCGCACCTTCAACTGCGGCGATCGGCATGGTGCTGGCGGTGCTGCCGGACTCGTCGAGGCGGTCACCGCTGCGCTCTCCGAGGCTGGCGAGACGGTGTTCCGCATTGGCGAGATCGTGGCGGGCCAGCGCGGCTGCGAAGTGCGCGGCTTGGCGGGACCTGGAGCGGCAAGGGCGACTGGGATGCTGCGCATGATGCTTGATTAGGTATCTCCCCCATCGCGGGAGGTGGCAGCCGAGCCGACGAGGGAGATTGCGCGGGGCCTGCGATGCCGCCTCACGCCCACTCCATGCCCCTCCCGCAAAGGGAGGGAGTTTTAATGCGAAAGCCGGTCGCCTGCCTGCTGTCGGGCAATGGCACCACCATGTCGGCGCTGCTGTTCCAGTCGCGCCTGCCCGATTGTCCCTATGAGATCGTGCTGGTCGCCAGCAACAGCCCCGATGCTCCCGGCCTGAAGATCGCCGCAGCCGAGGGCATCGCCACCTTTGCCCACGATCACCACGGGATGGATCGCCGCGCCCACGAGGAAGTGATGGACGCCGCCCTGCGCGCGTCCGGGGCCGAGTATCTCGCGCTGTGCGGCTACATGCGCATCCTGACGGCGGATTTCGTCGCCGGATGGGAAGGCCGGATGGTCAACACCCATCCCTCGCTGCTGCCCAAGTTCAAGGGACTCGACACCCACCAGCGCGCCATTGATGCGGGCGAGGCCTTCGGCGGCTGTTCGGTGCATGTCGTCACGCCGGAACTCGATGGCGGGCCGCTGCTGGGGCAGGTGCCGGTGGCGATCCTGCCCGACGACACGGCGGACAGCCTCGCCCGCCGCGTGATCCTTGCCGAATACCAGCTCTACCCGCGCATGGTCGCCGACTATGTCGGCCGCGCCTATCGCGCCGACTGGTTGCAGGCACCGGGTCCACGAACTGGCGATGGCGCTGCCCGAAGCGGAGGAGCGCGAGAGCCACGGTTCCCCCGGCTGGCATTGCGGCGGCAAGAGCGGCAAGTTCTTCGCCTATTTCAACGACCAGCACCACGGCACCGAGCATATCGCGCTGCTGGTAAAGACCGGCGGGCGGACGAGGTGGAAGACCTGACCGAAACCGCGCCGGACACCTATTTCAAACCCGCCTATTACGGCGCGAGCGGCTGGGTCGGGATCATCCTCAACCGCCCCGGCGTGGACTGGGACAATGTCGCCGACTGGCTCCAGCGCAGCTGGCGCATGGTCGCGCCCAAGCGGCTCACACGTCTGCACGACATCAGCGGACCAGTTCTGAAGCGTGGCCCCCCCGCCCCGCCCGCATCCGCTCAGCCGCTCGCCGCACGTACAGCGCGTCTGCGGCTGGCTGGAGAGCGCCTGGGACAAGGGCATGGCCAATCGCCCTTCGCTCGATCCCGATGTGCTCTGGGGCAAGGCCCTGCGCGACATTCCCGCCGAGGGCGAGCGCGGGCCGCGCAGCGAAGAGGACATGGCCGATTTCCGGCTGCGGCTGGAAGTGCTGGTCGAATCGCTGGAGGCGGAGGCGCGGCTCAATTCGCTCGGGCTGACGATGGCGCACGGGCAACTGGTGCGGGTGATCCGCCAGCGGCTGCAACTGGGTGAACTGTGGCGCGCGCAGCCCGAAGTGGTCGAACAGCCGCTCGCCCCGCCGATCATCGTCGTCGGGCAGATGCGGAGTGGCACCACCCGCGTGCACCGCCTGCTCGCCGCCGATCCCGCCCACGCCGCCACGCGTTTCTGCGATAGCTGGCTGCCCGTCCCGCGCCGCCCCGATACCCGCCCGGCCTGGTCGGCGCTGACGCTGATGGCCGCGCGCACGCTCGATCCGTGGCTCGATTCGATCCACCCGTTCGGTACCACCCGTGCGGACGAGGAACTGGGCTGGCTCGCCTGCGCGCTCGATCACTGCGCTTACGAGGCGCAATGGCGCATTCCCGACTTTCACCGCGTTCAGCGAGCATCGCGATCCCGCGCCGGTCTATCGCGAATTCGCCCGCATCCTGCGCACCGATGCGCATTTCCACGGCAATGCCGATCGCCCGCGCGTACTCAAAGTGCCGCAATTCGCCGAGGACCTGCCCGCGCTGCTGGCGCAGTTCCCCCACGCCCGCGTGGTGCTGACCCAGCGCGACGACGCCGACATCGCCCGCAGTTCCGCATCACTGGTGGCGAACCAGATGACGATCCAGTCGGATGCCGTGGACATGGCGCTGGATCGAGGCCGAAATGGCGCGCAAGATTGTGCTGCGGCAGGAACGGATGGACGCCGCCGTGGCGGGCTTTGCCGGACCGCTCGCCAAGGTCGATTTCGCCGCGCTGGATAGCGACTGGGAAGCAGCGATGGTGCAGCTTTATGCCGATCTTGCCCTGCCGCTGTCACCGCAGGCGCGCGAAGCGATGCGGGCCGAGCAGGCAGCGGATGCGCGAGGACGGCCACGAGCATCACCGCGCCAGCTACGGTGATTTTGCCGCTCAACCCTCCGGGTCGAGCCCCTTGAGCAGAAACACCAGCGAGCTTTCCGACGGCCGCCCGTAGGCCTGCCATTCGACCAGCTTGCCATCGGCCACCACTGCCCGCCACTGGGTATCGCAGGAAAGCACCGGATTGGCGGTAATCGAACGCCCCGTGAGCAGAGCGGTGTCACCGCGACGACTGGATTTGTCGATCTCGACGCGGAGATCGGGTGCGATGGCATCAACCCGCGTCAAGGCCTCCAGCATCGCTGCGCGCCCCTCGATCCGCCCGCCGCGACTGTCCTGAAACACCACATCGGGAGCGAGAATGGCGGCCAGCGCCTCGGCATTACGGGTGTTGCACGCCTGCACGAAGGCCAGCGCGACCTTTACCGGCGAATTGCGCTGCCAACCCACGATCGCGTTCCCCCCTTGCGGGATCGCGAGTACCGCCGACTGCGCAGCTCGCCGATCCCTTGGCGAAAGGCGCAACAATTACGGGGATTTATCCACAGTCCTGACGCGGCGGAAATGCTGTCAACCGAGCACTTCCGCCGCGCAGCAGACAATCAGCCGACGAGTTCGCTCTCATCGAAGAAGAACGCGATCTCAATCGCCGCGTTCTCGTCGCTATCCGAACCGTGGACGGTGTTCGCTTCGATGCTTTCGGCAAAGGCCTTGCGGATCGTGCCTTCTTCGGCATCGGCGGGGTTGGTCGCGCCCATGATCTTGCGGTTGCGCACCACGGCTTCCTCGCCTTCAAGCACCTGCACCACCACCGGGCCAGAGATCATGAAATCGACCAGTTCGCCGAAGAACGGGCGTTCCTTGTGCACCGCGTAGAAACCTTCGGCCTGTTCCTTGCTCATGTGGATGCGCTTGGACGCAACCACGCGGAGGCCCGCCTTTTCCAGCATGTTGGTGACCGCGCCGGTCAGGTTGCGGCGGGTGGCATCGGGCTTGATGATCGAAAAGGTGCGGGTAGCCGCCATGGGAATTTCCTTTGGAATTTGGGATGTGGAGATTGGCCGCGCCCCTAGCGGCACAGTCGGCACACGGCAAGCCTGCTGCTTAGGTGCGGCTCAAGGCCCTTCGACCCAGCGCCCGCCCTGCTGCTTCCAGAACCGGCGTTCCAGCCCTTCGCGATCCTCCAGCGCCTTCCACGTCACCCGCGCCCCGGCTTTCGTCGCCTCATCGAACAGGAACAGCACCCGCGCGAATCCCTCCCCCGGCTCGCGCCATTGCCCATCGGCGATCAGCAGCAATTTCGCCCCGTTCGCTGGCTCGACATCGTCGGACAGCAGGATCGGCTGGCGCGCGTCGTGCGCGTCACCCGCGATACCGTGCGCGAGGAAGGCTTCGGGTGATGCGGTCCACAGCGCCTGCGAAATCGCTTCGAGCAGTTCGAGGTCCTCGGCCACCACCAGCAACCGCTCGCCTGCCTCGCGCACCTTGCCCGCCAGCAGAGCGACTGCGGCGGGCGCGGGGTCAGTCGACAGCAAGTAGAAATCGACCCGCATAGTTAAATCCCGCCGTCCACTCAGATCTGCATCACGCCTCGGCGGTATTGCGCACGAACCTATCAAGCAGGCGCACGCCGTACCCGGTCGCGCCCTTGTCCCAGGTCGCGCCCGGCTTGTCCGCCCAGACCATGCCCGCGATATCGCAATGCGCCCACGGGGTATCGTTCTCGATGAACCGCTGGAGGAACTGCGCGGCGGTGATCGATCCGGCAAAGCGCGGGCCGATATTCTTCATGTCCGCAATCGGGCTGTCGAGCAGCTTGTCGTATTCGGGCGCGAGCGGGAAGCGCCACAGCTTGTCGCCCACCTGCTTGCCCGCGCCGAGCAGATCATCGGCCAGCGTGTCGTTGTTCGAGAACACCCCGCCATGTTCGCTGCCCAGCGCGATCATCATCGCGCCCGGTCAGCGTGGCGAGATCGACGATCGCGGGCGGGCTTGAAGGTCTTCTGCACCCAGGTCAGCGCGTCGCACAGCACCAGCCGCCCTTCGGCATCGGTGTTGAGCACTTCGACGGTCTGGCCGGACATGGTGGTGATCACGTCGCCGGGGCGCATCGCCTTGCCGTCGGGCATGTTCTCCACCAGCCCGCACACGCCGACCACGTTGGCCTTGGCCTTGCGCAAAGCCAGCGCCAGCATCGCGCCCGCCACCGCGCCCGCGCCGCCCATGTCCCACTTCATGTCTTCCATGCCGGGTCCGGGCTTCAGCGAAATGCCGCCGGTATCGAAGGTGACGCCCTTGCCGACCAGCGCAATCGGCGCTTCGCCCGCCGTGCCGCCCACCACTTCATCGCCAGCAGGCGCGAAGGCCGTTCCGACCCCAGCCCCACGCCGAGCAGCGCGCCCATGCCGAGCGCTGCCATTTCCTCGTCGCCCAGCACGACCAGTTCAACGCCGGTGCCTGCGAAGCGCTTCTGGCAGCGCTCGACGAAGCTTTCGGGATAGATGATGTTCGCCGGTTCGGCGACCAGTTCGCGGGTAAATTCGACCCCGGTGGCGACTGCCTGCGCATCTTCCCATGCCGCTTCGCTGCCCTCGGGAGCGCCCAGCACCACTATCGACTTCAAGGTCGGCTTCTGTTCGTCGCGCAACTTGGTGCGATAGGTATCCCAGCGCCACGCCCGCAGCCGCGCCCCGGTCAGCACGGCGGCCGTCTCGGCAGCAGTCGAGCCCGCTCGCCCCGGCATCCAGCGCCAGCGAAGTCTCCCCACTGGTAAGATACTTCGCTGTCAGCGCCGCCCCGGCCTTCTCCAGCGCCGCTTGCCGCCCGGCATCGCCTTTCTTGCCCGCGCCCGCCAAGGCGAGTTGGACAACCCGGCCATTCACTTCGTGAAATCCGTCGAACACCTGCCCCGCCTTGCCAGTGAACCGCGATGCCGCAGCACCTTCTGCCATCGCGCGCGGCAGGTCGGCGGGCAGCTTGTCCTGATCCACCACGCGGGCAAGGATACGCAGGGTTTCGGCGGCAGGATTTTGGCGGAATTCGATCTTCATGGATGCTCCCGAAGGCTGGTGTGTGGCGCATTTGCGGCACGGCGTTGGACGCGGTCCAGGCCGTGCAAAGCTGGCGTTGCAGTTAGGAGCGCGCGGTGCGATAGGCAAGCCATGCTCCCCGGTCGCCCCCCCGGCTCCCTTTTTGTGCCGATTATCAACGCACGTCCGCTGGCCGCCGCTGCGGCAGTGTTGCTGCTTGCTTGCACCTCTGTGGCCGCGCTGGCGCAAGACCTCGATCTGCGGGAGGGCGAGCCCTCCACGCAAGAGGCTCCACCCCAGCCCGATGGCCCGGCAACCCCTGAATTCAACCCGGCGGGCCAGCGCCAGATCGGTTTTGAAGCCGACAGTCTGGAATACAACCAGGATACCGATACGATCACCGCCGCGGGCAATGTGGTGCTGCGATCGGGCGATCAGTCGGTGCGCGCCGATGCGGTGACGTGGAACCGCATCACCGGAGAAATCGCCGCCACCGGCACAGTGCGGTTGGTGGACGAAGATGGCAACCAACTGTTCACCGAACGGCTGACGCTGACCGAGGAACTGGAAGCGGGCGCGATGAGCAATCTGCTGCTCGCCTTCCGCCAGGGCGGGCGGCTGGCTGCCGAGCAGGGCACGCGCGACGCCAATGGCGATATTGAACTGACCCGCGCGGCCTATTCTGGTTGCCCGGTGGTGGACTCAGAAGGCTGCCCGCGCAGCCCAAGCTGGCGCATCACCGCTGACCGCGTGTGGTACGATCGTGACGCCGCGCAAATCCGCTTTTCGGGCGCTTATCTGGAAATCTTCGGCGCGCGCATCCTGCCGCTTTCGCGCTTCTCGATCCGCGCCGATGGCGGGGCGAGCAGCGGTTTCTTCATCCCCGATATCGGTATCACCGCGTCCAACGGGATCGAGATTTCGGATAGCTACTATCTGCGGTTGGCAGAAAACCGCGATCTGACGCTGACGGGCTTCGTCTACACCGAAGCCGCGCCGATGATTTCCGCCAACTATCGACAGCTAACCGACAAGGGCGCGTTTCAGGTTACCGGCTACGCCACCTATGGCTCGCGCATCCCGCTCTCCTCTGGAACGCCGGGTTCTCAGAACGATTTTCGCGGCTATTTCGCCGCCAATGGCCGCTTCCAGCTGGACGAGCACTGGACCGCCACCGGCTCACTCCGGCTGGCCAGTGACCGCACGTTCCTGCGCCGATATGATATCAGCCGCGAAGATCGCATTCGGTCGGTGGTCGAACTGGAGCGGATCGATCGCAATTCATACGTCTCGATAGCGGGCTGGGCCACGCAGGCGCTGCTCGTCAGCACCGATCAAGGGCAAGTGCCGCTGGCCCTGCCGCTGATCGATGCGCGGTATCGGCTGGAGGACCCGCTGCTCGGCGGGCAGGTGGAACTGCAGGCCAACACCCTCGCCATCACCCGCGCCGAAGGGCAGGACAGCCAGCGCGCCTTCGCCCGCGCGCAATGGGACCTGCGGCGGATTACCTCGCTGGGGGCAGGAAGTCACCCTGACCGGGCTGGTGCGCGGCGATATCTACCATTCGAACAACAATCTGCTCACCCCCACCGCCCAGCTATCGTGGCGAAGGCGGCTGGCAGGCGCGCGGAATCGCGATTGCGGCGGTGGACATTGCCTGGCCCTTCATCGGGGGGTTTGCGGGAGGAACCCAGATCCTCACCCCGCGCCTGCAACTGGTCGCGGCGCCGGAGATCAACAACCTCGACATCCCCAACGAGGATTCGCGCGCCATCGATCTGGAGGATTCGAACCTCTTCGCATTGAACCGCTTCCCCGGCTATGACCGCGTGGAAGACGGCGTGCGGATGACCTACGGCCTCGACTGGCAGGCCAATTTCCCCGGTTGGCGGATCAGCACCAATATCGGCCAGTCCTACCGCCTGACCGACGAGCCGACGCTGTTCCCCGACGGCACCGGACTAAACGAGCAGTTCTCCGATTTCGTCGGCCGCACGCAGGTACGCTACAACGATTTCATCAAGTTCACCCACCGCTTCCGGCTCGACAAGGACAATTTCGCCGTGCGCCGCAATGAAGTGGACGCCACGGTGGGATCGGACCGCACTTATCTGGAAATCGGCTACCTCCGACTAGACCGGGATATCGACCTCAACTTCGAAGATTTGCAGGACCGCGAGGAATTGCGCATTGCGGGTCGATACGCCTTTGCCGATCATTGGTCGGTCTTCGGCAGCGCAGTGGTCAATCTGACCGACCGCGATGAAGACCCCGCCCTTACCGCCGACGGATTCGAACCGCTGCGCACCCGGCTGGGGATTGCCTATGCCGACGACTGCCTCGAATTCGGGTTCACCTGGCGGCGCGACTATATCCAGCTAGCCGACGCGCAGAGCGGCAACAGCTTCCGCATCCATTTCGCCCTGCGCAATATCGGTTTCTGAACCGCAGTCACCCTTGCCATTGGCAGCGGCGGAGCATTTGGCTAGGGACACGGCTCAGCTACCGTTCAGCCGCTGGATGACAGGGGCGGGCGCATTATCGGGCGCGCTGATGCCGCGTCGTTTACAGGATTATGGCCAACGTGATTTCCTTTGCGAACAGAATTTTCCAGCTTGCGCTCGCCACTGTCAGCGCAGCAGCCTTGGCCACTTCGGCGCAGGCGCAGGAAGAAAACACGGGCAGCGATGCCTTCAATTTTCCCGAAGATATCTCTTTCATCGTCCAGCCAAACGATCCGAATGAACGCCGCGCCACCGCGCGGGTGAACGGCGCAATCATTACCGGCAGCGATGTCGATCACCGGGTGGCGCTGATCCTATCGGCACAGCAAATCGAACTGCCGCCAGAGGAAATTGCCCGCCTGCGGCTGCAGGTGCTGCGCAACCTGATCGACGAAACTCTGCAGGTGCAGGAAGCGGCGGCGCAGGAAATGGAAGTGACGACCGAGGAGGTTGATCAATCCTACGAACGCTTCGCGGTGGAATCGCGCGGCTTCAGCGTGGCAGAAATGGACGCCTATCTTGCCTCGATCGGCTCTTCCCCGCGCTCGATCAAGCGGCAGATTCAAGGCGAACTGGCGTGGGATCGGTTGCTGCGCCGCAATGTCGCGCCCTTCGTCAACGTCTCCGAAGGCGAAGTGACCGACCTGTGGACACGCCTGCAGGAATCACGCGGCACGACTGAATACCGGCTGGGGGAAATCTTCCTCTCTGCCAATGCCACCAACCGCACGCAGGTGCTGGCCAACGCCAACCAGATCATCGCCCAATTGCGCGAAGGTGGCAGTTTCGTGGCCTACGCGCGGCAGTTTTCCGAAGCGTCGAGCGCGGTGGTCGGCGGTGACCTTGGCTGGATTCGGCTTGCTCAATTGCAGCAGCCGCAGTTGGAAGCAGCCGCAGCGCAGATGACTCCCGGCCAGCTGGTCGGCCCGCTGGAAATTCCCGGCGGCTTTTCGATCCTGCTGATGATCGACCAGCGCCAGATCGGCATGGCCGATCCGCGCGACGCGGTGCTCAGCCTGAAGCAGATTTCCATCGCTTTCCCGCCCGGCACGTCCGAAGCCGAGGCTGAACGGCGCGGCACCGAATTCGTCGATGCCGTGCAGTCGATGACCGGCTGCGGCGATGCCGATGCGCGGGCGGCGGCTATCGGTGCGACGACGGTCGACAACGACGAAATCGTGGCCCGGCAATTGCCCGAAGCCCTGCAGAACGTGCTTTTGCAGCTCAACGTCGGGCAGGTCTCACCGCCTTTCGGCGATCTTTCCGAAGGCATCCGCGTGCTGATGCTGTGTGGGCGGGACGATCCGGAAGAAGTGCTCGGCCCCTCGGTCGCGATCCTGATGGAGCAGCTGGAGGAAGAACGCATCAACCGCCGCGCGCAGAGCTATCTGCGCGATCTTCGCCGCGATGCGGTGATCGACTATAACTGATCGCGTGACCGCTCCCCTCGCTGTTTCGCCCCTTGCCGTATCTTTGGGCGATCCGGCAGGGGTCGGTCCGGAGATTATTCTCAGGCTTGGCTTGCGCGTGACAGCGAGCTTTGCCTCCGTTCTTCGTCGCACGGGGAGGAGCTACTCGGCAGCTGCGCGCATTTGGCATCGAATGCCCTGTGCTTGAGATGCAGAGGCCGTCAGAAGCTGCGCTGCCTTCGCAGCTGGCTTGCCGGTGTGGCCGGGCCAAGAGACAATACACGCCCGGGAGACCGCACATCGATGGCGCTCGGCTGCCTATAAATCGCTTTGCCAGGCGGTCAGAACTGGCACGCAGTCGGCGCATGCATCGGGCGTGGTGACCGGGCCGGTCGCCAAATCCGCCATCGCCGCCATCGCATCCCAGTTTTGTCGGCCAGACCGAATTTTGCGCCGATGCCTGCGGGATGCCGCGCCGATGATGCGGTAATGATGCTCGCCGGACCATCGCTCGCGCACTGTCCCCATGACCGTGCATTGCGCGCTCTCCGAAGTCCCCGGCCGGCTCTCGCAGGACCTGATCGTCAATCGCACCCGCATAGTCGCACGCGCGCTTGCAGACCGATTTCGGCATCGCCGCCCCGCGCATCGCCATTGCCGGGCTCAATCCGCACGCGGGAGAGGACGGGCGGATGGGGCGTGAGGAGATCGACATCATCGCCCCCGCCATCGCGCAATTGCGCGCCGAAGGCATCGACGCCACCGGCCCGCACCCCGCCGACACGCTGTTCGCCCCGCACAAGCGCGGCAGCTACGATGTCGCCATTGCCATGTATCACGATCAGGCGCTGGTGCCCCTGAAGACGCTCGATTTTGACGAGGGCGTCAACGTCACGCTCGGCCTGCCGATCGTGCGCACCTCGCCCGATCACGGCACCGCCTTCGATATTGCGGGCAAGGGTATCGCCCGCCCCAACGCGATGATCGCCGCGATCCGCATGGCGGGCGAAATCGCGGCGCGGCGGGCACTTTCTTCCCCCTCCCCTTGAGGGGAGGGGCCGGGGGTGGGGGATGTCCGGATTGAGCTTCCCCCGTTCCTGCTCGACATCCCCCACCCCAACCCCTCCCCTGAAGGGGAGGGGCTTTAAGGGCGTTTGCCCCGATGACTGACCTTCCCCCCCTGCGCGAAGTCATCAAGGCGCATGGCCTTTCCGCGTCAAAAGCCTTGGGGCAGAACTTCCTGTTCGACGAACAACTGCTCGATCGTATTGCCGCCGTGCCCGGTGATCTGAACGGCAAGGCCGTGCTCGAAATAGGCCCCGGCCCCGGCGGCCTCACCCGCGCGTTGCTCCGTGCCGGGGCGCGCGTCACCGCCATCGAGCGGGACAGCAGGTGCATCCCCGCCCTCGCCGAATTGCAGGCGGCCTTCCCCGGCCAGCTGCGTGTGGTGGAGGATGACGCGCTGGCGGTGGATCATGCCGCGCTGATGGGCGAACCCTTCGCCGTGGTCGCCAACCTGCCCTACAATATCGGCACCGCACTCTTCACCCGCTGGCTGGCCCAGCCCGAATGGCCGCCGCGCTGGACCAGTCTGACACTGATGTTCCAGCAGGAAGTCGCCCAGCGCATCATCGGTTCGCCCGGATCGGGCGCATACGGCAGGCTGGCAGTGTTGGCGCAGTGGCGCAGCACGGCAAAGCTGGCGATGAAGGTGCATCGCAGCGCTTTTACTCCTCCACCCAAAGTGATGAGCGCCGTGGTGCATGTAACTCCCGCAGCCGCCCCAGAAGGGGTGCGCATCGGCACGCTCGAACGGGTGACCGAGGCCGCCTTCGGTCAACGCCGCAAGATGCTGCGCCAGAGCCTCAAGGGGGTGGAGGGGGCGCTGGATGCACTCGACACGCTGGGCATCGATACCACCCGCCGGGCCGAAACGCTGGCGGTGACGGACTTCGTCGCCCTCGCCCGCTGGCTCGATCAGAGAATCACGTAGTTGACGATCAGATAGGCGGTGGAGAAGGCGGTGACTCCCAGCAACCCGTAAACTGTCAGCACCAGCCGCAGCGGCCAGTGCTTGATATCCTGCTCGATCACTTCGACCTTTTTGGCCTGCACCCGCTTCTTCGGCGGCTTGCCGGTGAGAATGGCGTTGACGTTGATCCGTTCGCGGGTGCGCAGGCCGCAGCGCCGCCCGCTGACCCAGCGAACCTCACCGACAATGTGATGGCCGGCCACATCGATATCGACAATCTCTCCGCGTGGCGGGGGCCGGTCGCAGGCCACCAGCATTCCGGTGGGCGAGAGATCGCCAACGCGGACATCGCGCGAACCCCTGGTGTCGCGCATCTTGGCGCGCAACATCGCGGTGACGCGGCTATCAACGCGCGATCGCTCACCCCCGGCAAGCATCAGTATGGTCCAGTCATAAACATCAGCGCCCTTGCCATAGTCCGCAAATCGTAATCGCCGGGTTAAGCAATCGTGCCGATCCTTGCCAGTTTCGGGCAAATGCCGCATCTCCTTACGACCCGCGAATTGACAGGAGAGCCGCCCCGCTTCAGGGCAGTTGCAGATGAAACAACTTTCGCACCCCGAGCAGGTTCTGATCCAAGGCGTGGCCCAGCAACGGATGCTGGACCGCACACATGGATTGGGCGGCGATCAATTCGGGCACGAGCAATCTGGCGGGATTATCGTTGGTTGCCGGGCGCTTAGCCGATGCCTTCGCCACCCTGCCGGGTGAAATCTCGCTGATCGATCCCGCGCCAGTCAGCGTGATCGATGCCGAGGGGCGCGAGGTGGAAAAGGCGCATGGCCATCACCTCGTCTGCTCGGTCCGCCCTGGTGCTGAACGGCGCTTTCTGCTGACCGGGCATATGGACACGGTTTTCCCGGCGGATCATCCGTTCCAGCAGCTGACCTGGCTGGATGGCGAAACGCTGAATGGTCCGGGCACTGCCGATATGAAGGCCGGGCTGGCGATCATCCTTGAAGCGCTGACTGCCTTTGAGACCAGCGATGCCGCAAAATCAGTCGGTTACGACGTGATGATAAATTCGGACGAAGAAACCGGCTCGCTCTCCTCCGCCGCGCTGATTGCCGAACTGGCGCAGGGCAAATTTGCCGCGCTGACCTACGAACCTTCCGCCCTGCCCGATGGCACGCTGGCCCATGCGCGCGGAGGCAGCGGCAATTTTTCGCTAACCTTTACAGGGCGTTCGGCCCACGCCGGGCGCAATCCGCAGGAGGGGCGCAATGCGATTGTCGCCGCTGCCGATTGCGTGCTGCGGCTGAAGGCGATGCAGCATGGCGACCTGCCGATCAATCCGGCCAAGATCGATGGCGGCGCGGCCAACAATGTCGTGCCCGATCACGCCGTGCTGCGCTTCAATATCCGCCCGCAAAACGAGCGGGGCGGCGGCACAATTTCTGCACGATCTCAAATTGATGCTAGCCAATCTTGAGCGCGAGCACGAAGTCGCGATCCACGTCCACGGCGGCCTCTCGCGCCCGCCCAAGCCGGTGGATTCCCGCGCACAAAAATTGTTCGATCTGGTGCGCGACAGCGGCGCGGCGCTGGGGCAGACCATCGGCTGGCAGCCTTCCGGCGGAGTGTGCGACGGCAACAATATCGCCGCCTGTCATGTCCCCGTGGTCGATACGATGGGGGTGCGCGGCGGGGCCATCCATTCGCCGGACGAATACATGATAGTTCCGTCACTTACCGAGCGGGCGCAGCTGTCCGCCGTTGTCCTGCACCGCCTCGCCACCGGAGATACCTTGTGAGTTTCGTCATGCGCGCCGCCACCGCAGCGGACCTGCAACCGATGTACGAAATGGCCAAGCTGACCGGCGGCGGCTTCACCAATCTGCCGCCCGATCGCAATTCGCTCGCCGCCAAACTGGCCGGTTCGCAGGCCGCATTCGCCCGCACAACTGATGCAATCGAAGGCGAAACCTTCGTGCTGGTGTTGGAGAATACCGAAACCGGGCAAGTTCGCGGCACCTGCCAGCTGTTCACCGCCGTCGGGCAGGCCTGGCCGTTCTATTCCTACCGCATCACCACCCTCACCCAGCATTCGCAGGAACTGGAGCGGACGGTCAGCGCCGAACTGCTCAGCCTCGTCAACGATCTGGGCGGGTGCAGCGAAGTCGGCGGGCTGTTCCTGCATCCGGGGGAGCGCGCCGGGGGGCTCGGCCTGCTGCTGGCGCGCAGCCGCTACCTGTTCATCGCCAGCCACCGCGCGCGGTTCGGCGACCGGATGCTGGCGGAACTGCGCGGGATTATCGACGAGCGCGGCGGATCGCCGTTCTGGGATGCCATCGGCGGCAAATTTTTCGGCATGACCTTTCAGGAGGCGGACGAGTTCAACGCCGTCCACGGCAACCAGTTCATCGCCGATCTGATGCCCAAGCACCCGGTCTATATCGCCATGCTGGACGAGGCGGCGCGCCGCGTGATCGGCCTGCCCCACCCCAATGGCCGCGCGGCGATGCGGATGCTGGAGAACGAGGGCTTCTCCTATCAGGGCTATGTCGACATTTTCGACGGCGGACCGACGATGCTGGCGGCGACCGACTCGGTGCATTCGATTGCTGCGGCGCATTCCGGCTTGGTGGTTTCCACCGGGCTGGAAGGCGGCGAGAAGGTGCTGCTCGCTGCGGGACGGATGGCGGATTTCCGCTGCTGTTATGGGAAGGTCGAAATTCACGGCGACGGCCTGACCATCGATCCGCAATCGGCGGAACTCCTCAAGGTCGGCGTAGGCGACACTGTCTGGAGCATTCCGCGATGACCCTTCGAGACGCTCGGACTGCGTCCTCGCTCCTCAGGGAAAGCGGTTTTCCCATAACCGGATATCCTGAGGAAGGCGCGAAGCCGCAGGCTGAGCGCCTGTCTCGAAGGACGCCCCGATGACCGCCATCACCGAAATCAATTTCGACGGGATCGTCGGCCCCAGCCATAATTACGCAGGCCTCAGCCTCGGCAACCTCGCCGCGACGAAGAACGCAGGTGCGACGTCCTACCCGCGCGCCGCCGCCTTGCAGGGCGTGGCGAAGATGCGGCACAACATGGCGCTCGGGACTGGCGCAGGGCTTCTTCGTGCCCCTCCCCCGCCCCAGCAGCGGCTGGCTGGACTCATTGGCAGCAGACGCCAGCACCGATGCCGCGCTGGTGGCGGGCGCCTGGTCGGCCAGTTCGATGTGGACTGCCAATGCCGCAACCGTCTCCCCCGCCAGCGATACGGCGGACGGGCGCTGCCACCTTACCGTCGCCAATCTCGTCACCATGCCGCACCGCAGCCACGAATGGCCCGATACGCTGGCGCAATTGCGGCTGGCCTTTGCCGACACCGCGCATTTCGCCGTCCATGATCCGGTGCCGCCGTGCTTCGGCGATGAAGGCGCGGCGAACCACATGCGGCTCGCCTCCGCGCATGGCGAACCGGGGCTGGAGGTGTTCGTCTATGGCCGCACCGGTGGAGCCTTCCCCGCGCGCCAGCACGAACAGGCCAGCCGGATCGTCGCCCGCCGCCACGGGCTCGATCCGGAGCGGGTGCTGTTTGTCGAGCAGAACCCGGAGGCCATCGCGGCGGGCGCGTTCCACAACGATGTGGTGGCGGTGGCGAACGAACAGGTGCTGTTCACCCACGAACTCGCCTTTGCCGATCCAGCGGGAACCTACGCCGCGATTGCCGCGCGCTGCCCCGGTGCGCAGGTGGTGGAAGTGCCCGCCAGCGCGGTGAGCCTTGCCGAAGCCGTGAGCTCCTACCTGTTCAACGCTCAACTCCTCACCCCGCCGTCGGGCGAAATGACGCTGGTGGTGCCGGAGGAATGCCGCGATTCTGCGCCGGTGTGGAGCTGGCTCCAGTCGATGCTCGAAGGCAACGGCCCGATCCGCCACGTCAAGGTCGTGGACGTGCGCCAGAGCATGGCCAATGGCGGCGGCCCCGCCTGCCTGCGGCTGCGCGTGGTGGCGGACCCGGCCACAGTCGATCCGCGCTTCATGCTCGATGATGCCAGGGCGAGCCTGATCGAAAGCGTGATCGGCACCTATTGGCCGGAAAGCATCGACCCAGCGCAGATCGGCGACGACCGCCTTGCCGCCGAAATCCGCACCGCGCGGGCAAAATTGCTCGAAGCTCTGGAACTTTCCGAGCTGATCTGAGTGCAGTACCGCGCTTGTCGGATTGCTTTACATGGCCCCCCAGCTTAACCATCGCAAACGGCGGAACTGCGCCCTTGGCACGGCAATTGCTGTGTAAAGCGTTAACGAAGGGGTACGGATGTTTCGCAAGCTCGCACGGTTGTTCGTCATCAAGACGCGCTGGGAAGCGTACCTGATTATCTATGCGCTGGCGCTGGGCGCGATGGATCGCGGCAGCCACTATCTGGCGAAATATCCCGGCTGGGGCGGCTGGATGCTGTTCGCGGCGTGCAGCGGGGCGGTGTTTCTGGGCGGGGCGAAGATTTTGGATTGTTTGAAGTTTGAGCAGGCCGGGCGGGATGCGCTCGGCGCTGGAGAAGTCTAGGTTCACACGAAGGACACGAAGACACAAAGATGGCGCACGATGCCGAACTTGAGCACTTGGCTAAGAAGCGTGATTCACTGCGGTTTCGAGATTCACGAACAGCTTGGTGCCGCGGATTGCTCGAGAGCGCCTATGAGGCGTTGCTTGAAGAAGCTTTGCAGCCAGAATCGGCATTGCCGCGAAGCGACAGATTGCATTGCCAATGCAGTATAATGGCGTTTTCGTCGAAAACGCTTATAGAAGTCGACCTACTCGTCGAAAACAGGCTGATCATCGAAATCGAAGTCGATTCGAACATTTTGTTGCCGGTCCATCGCGAAGCAATTGCTCACCTATCTCCGCCTTGCCAAACTGCCGCTCGGATTTCTCGATGAATTTTGGCCAGCCGCTTTTCAAAAATGGCGTCAAGCGCTCGCCAATGGCGTACTTTGCCGATCGGTCTGAAGATCACCTTTGTGTCTTTGTGCTTCTTTGTGTTCTTCGTGTGAACCAAGAAAGATAAGGTGGAGGGATTCTGTTGCTACGTTCCCTCCGGACGCCCGGAATCCGCTTCTGTTGCCCGGTGGGTCCAACCGCGCTTTAGCCTTGTAAATTCAGTCCGTTAGGACGTCACATTACGCAGCGATGGCGAGTGCTTCGTTATCGTTGGCACTTGTGTGTTGTGAACAGTTTTACGGGTTACTCAGCCCGGGCAAAAATACCGCTTTTCAGCACACGTCGATCCTAGTTCGGCCCCGTCAGAACCCGCAGCACGCCGCAGATTGTGGTGGAGCCGCCGGGTACTGCCCCCGGGTCCGCTGTACCTAGTGTACGGCACCATTTATCACCATAGCCCGCCGAGGCGAGCAGGGCGGATATAGGGTGCTTTGCGGGAAATGTGAAGGGGTTTGAGGCAGTAGTGAGTAGGCAGTAGGCCGTAGGGGGTCCCCCTTTCCTACTGCCTACTGCCTAAGCCCTACTGCCTCCAAACCTACTTCCGCAGCGAATCCCGAATCTCGATCAGCAGATCGATTTCGGTCGGGCCAGCAGGAGCATCTTCCGCCTTCGGGCCTTCCATCCGCGCCTGGATCTTCTTGGCATAGCGAACCAGAAGGAAGATCACGAAGGCTAGGATCAGGAAGTTGATCACTGCCGTAACAAAGGCACCCCAGGCAAACACATTGGCCCCGGCCGCGCGCGCCGCTTCCAGCGTCATGCCGGGTTCCACCGTGCCGCTCAGCACCAGATATTTGCTGGTAAAATCCATTCCGCCGAACACTGCGCCGACCAGCGGCATGATCAGATCAGCGGTCAAAGATGTAACGATTGTTCCAAAAGCACCGGCGATAATCACCGCCACGGCCAGATCCAGCACATTGCCTCCGGCAATGAACTCCTTGAATTCCTTTAACATACCTGCGGTCCCCGTTGTTATTGTTGTTTGCGAGACGCGTTGACTGCCGCAGTTTTTCACTCTTGGGAAGAGATCGCGTACGCGAAGGCCAGATTTTACAAATTCACCGAAGCAAATCTCCGCCCAGCCATTCCTTGTATCCCGCAATCGCCGCGCTATACCCCCAGCACACCTTTTGGGATCTGGAGGATCACGCACATGTTTACCCGTCTGGCCAAGCTGGCCACTCTTGCCATCGGCACCCTTGCCCTTGCCGGTTGCGGCATCAATTCGGTGCCCGCCAAGCAGGAAACCGCCAATGCACAGTGGGCCAATGTCGAAGCCGCGTTGCAGCGCCGTTCGGACGTGATCCCCAACCTGGTGGCCGTGGTGGAAGCGGCTGCGGTTTCTGAAGAGAATATCCTCACCGGGGTGATCGAGGCCCGCTCGCGCGCCACTTCGATCAACATCACCACCGATGATCTTTCCAACCCGGAAGAATTCCAGCGCTTCAACGATGCGCAGAACGAATTGACGCAGGCGCTCGGCCAGCTGCGCACCATTGTGGAGGCCTATCCGCAATTGCAGAGCAACGCCCGCTTCGCCGATCTGATGGTGGAGATCGAACAGTCGAACAACATGATCAACACCGAGATCACCCGGTATAACGAAACCGCGCGCGACTATAACACCGAAATCCGCACCTTCCCCTCCTCCATCGGCGCGAACGTGATCCACGGTGCCGAGGCGCTGGAATACTTCCAGGCGGACGAGGGCGCGCAGGAAAATCCGGATGTCGAATTCGGCAATATCACCGGTGAACGCGGCGGGGCTGCGGCTCCGGCAGCGAGCAATGACAACGCTGCTGGAGGCGAGGACCGCGCTGCGGCGGCCAACTGAGGGTGATCTCCCGCGCGCTTCGATCCGTGGCGCTGGCGGCCATGCTGGTCGCCTGCCGGGGTGAGCAGCAGGCAGTTGTGCAGGACGAGCAATCGGCTCTCCCTATCAGCCCTGTTGTCGATGCAGCCGGGATCATTCCTGCCGACGCCGAAGCAGTTCTTGATACCCGCTTGCGAGATTACTGGGACGAAGAGGAAACCGCCATCGTGGTCAGCACGGTCGACACTCTGGATGGCCGCAGCATCGAAGATTATTCGCGCGAGCAGTTCAATACCTGGGGCATTGGCAGCGGCTTGACCCATCGCGGCGTCCTCATCCTCGTCGCGCCGCTTGAGCGTGAGGCGCGGATCGAGGTCGGCTGCGGATTGGAATCCGTGCTGACCGATGACGTTGCGCAGGCCATCATGGACGAAGACATGACCCCGCGATTTGCGGCAGGTGATATGGTGGAAGGCATCGAAGGGGGCGTCGACGCCATCATTGGCGCGCTCGCCGGATCGGAAACTCGGCCGGGCCGCGGCTCTCCTTATTGCGTCGACCACATGCGGGAGGCGGCATGAACCGGCTGTTCGTCCTGATCGCTGCCGTGGTCTTGCTGATCGCCGCCCCTGCGCTCGCGCAGGGCTACGACTTCCCGGCGGCTCCCCAAGGGCCCGTGCTGGACAGCGCCAACATTCTCTCGCCCGCCACCGAGGCGCAGCTTGATGTGCAATTGCGCGAGCATAACCAGCGCACCGGGCAGGCGATTATTGTGGCCACGTGCCCAGTCTCGGCGGGTGTCGGAGATCGAGCCCTATGCCACTGCGCTTTATGCCGAATGGGGCATCGGCGGGGCGCAGCGCGATACCGGGCTGCTGCTGCTGATCGCGCCCAACGAGCGGCAAATGCGGATCGAGGTCGGCTATGGCCTGCACCCGTGGTTTGGCGGGATCATGGCCGGGCGGGTGATTGCCGATGTCATTACCCCGCGTTTCAAGGCGGAGGATTACGATGGCGGGGTGACGGCGGGGGTCGACGCCATCCTCGCGCATCTCGCCACCAGTCCGGCAGACGCGGTGGCCATCGAGGAAGCCGCGCAGGCCGCTGCTGCTCAGGAGCAAGGCGAAGGCGGGTTCCCCATCGGCACGCTGATCTGGGTCGGCTTTATCCTGTTCTTCTTCGTCCTCCCCGCGCTTTCGGGCCGGGGCAGCAAGCGCCGCTATCGCAGCGGCGTGGGCGGCGTTGTCGGTGACATCGTGCTGTGGGAAGCGGGCAAGGCCATCGCGCGCGGATTTGACGGCGGCGGTGGCGGCTTTGGCGGCGGTGGTGGTTTCGGCGGCGGCGGCGGTGGCGGCGGCTTTGGCGGGTTCGGCGGCGGCATGTCCGGCGGCGGCGGCGCATCGGGGGGTTGGTGATGGCTTGGCTGAATGCAGAACAGCACGCGATCGTCTCCGCAGCCGTGCGCGAGGCAGAACTGGCCACCAGCGGCGAAATCGTGCCGGTGATCGCCGACCGTTCCGACGGTTATTCCGACGTGGTGCTGGTCTGGGCGGTGGCGGCATCGTTCACCGCGATGAGCCTGTGCGCGCTGTTCCCCGATGTCCTGCTCGCCAAGATCGACTGGCTGCTCGGCGGCTGGAGCGTGGAGCACTCCTACGGCGAAGTGATCGCCTGGGTGCTGGGGATCGGCCTCGTCAAATTCGTCGCCGTCTGGGCGCTGCTGAGCTGGGACCGGCTGACCATGCTGTTCGTCCCCGGCCCGGTGAAGCGTCAGCGGGTGCATGAGCGCGCGGTGCGGCATTTCAAGGTGGGCGCAGAGGCGCGCACGCGCGGCAAGACCGGGGTGATGCTCTACCTTTCGATGCGCGAACACCGGGCGGAAATCGTCGCCGACGATTCCATCGCCCTGCTCGTCCCCGCCGAAGTCTGGGGCGAGGCGATGGCGGACATGCTCGCCGAAGTGCGCAAGGGCTGCGTGGCCGAAGGGATCGCGGCGGGCGTGCGCGATGTCGGGCGGGTGCTCGCGGAGCATTTCCCGCGCGGAGCAGATGATGAGAACGAATTGCCGGATCGCTTGATCGAGGTGTAACGCTTCTATAGCGCGGCGGCATGGACACATCCGACGATCCGTTCGACCGCGCCGCTCCCGAAGAGATCGCCTGGCAGGGCAAATGGCTCACCGCCAAGAAGCGCGGCCGCTGGGAATTTGTCAGCCGCGCGCGCGATATCCGTGCTTCGGTGATCCTCGCGGTGGAGGATGGGCACGTGCTGCTGGTCGAGCAATACCGCGTGCCGCTGGGGCGCAATTGCCTCGAACTGCCCGCCGGGCTGATCGGCGACGACGATGGCGGGGCGGACGACGATCCGCTGCGCGCCGCGAAACGCGAGCTGGAGGAAGAGACCGGCTATGCTGCGGCGCAATGGGAAGTGGTGGGCGAATTCTTCTCCTCCCCCGGCATGACCAGCGAGGGGTTCACGCTGCTCAAGGCCAGCTGGCCTGACAAAGATCGGCCCCGGCGGCGGGGTGCCGGGTGAGGAGATTACCGTCCACCGGGTGAAGCTGGCCGACATTGCCGCAGGTGATTGCCGAGTTCCGCGCGCGCGGCGTCGCTATCGATACGCGGATGCTGTTGCTGCTCGGCCCGCTGCTGCTGGGGGATTCCGCATGAAAGTGCTGGTGCTGGGATCGGGCGCGATGGGGTGCCTGTTCGGCGCAGCCTTCCATCGCGCGGGCTGCGAAGTGACGCTGGTGGATGTGAACGCCGAGCATGTCGGCGCGATCAATGCGCAGGGGCTGGAAGTCGACCTGCGCAGCGGGGTGGAACGCCTGCCGATCCGCGCGGCGCTTCCCGCAGATATCAGCGAGCCGGTCGATCTGGTGATGGTGTTCACCAAGACCTTCCACACGCAGTCCGCGCTGGAAGGAATTGCCGCTGCCATCGGCGAGCAATACCCACCTGCTCAGCCTCCAGAACGGCCTCGGCAATGACCGGCGGCTGGCGGAGTTCGCCTCTGATGACCGCGTGCTTGTGGGCGCAAGCATGTTGCCCTCCGACCTCGTCGGGCCGGGCCGCATCCGTAGCCACGGCGAGGGCTATTCGAAGCTCTATCCGGCATTTGGCGGCGATCCGGCCTTTGCTAGCGAAGTGGCGACGCTGCTCACCGAAGGCGGGCTAAGCACGGTTCTCGATCCGCAAATCCACGAAGGCATCTGGTCCAAGGCGATCTTCAACGCCACCATGAACCCGCTCTGCGCGCTCACCCGCCGCACGCCGGGGTTCCTCGGCGCAAACGCCGAAATCGCGCGCCACGATCACAAAAGCCGTAAACGAAGGCGTAGCGGTAGCCCACGCCTGCGGGATCATGGTCGATCCGCAACCGATCCACGCTCTGACCGAAGTCAGCATGACCGATCACGCCGATCACGAACCCTCGATGCTGCAAGACCTCCACGCCCGCCGCCGCACCGAAGTCGATGCGATCAACGGGGCCATCGTGCAGGCGGGCCGCGAAGCAGGCGTGGCCGCACCAGTTCTCGAAACGCTGTGGCATCTGGTGAAGCTGGAAGAGGCGAAACTGGGCTGAGTCGGTGACGATCCACCCCCTCACCTATCGCGCGGCGACCGAGGGAGACCTGCCCTTCCTCGATGCGCTGATCGGTGAAGATGAGGTGGCGGCGGCGCGCGATCCGCTGCGGCCCGACAATGCCGCGCAGCAACTGGCGGCGATGCGCGCCATCGCTGCCGATCCCAACCACGAGTTGTGGATCGTCGAGCGCGAGGGCGAACCGGTGGCGAGCTTCCACCTCAGCTACCTCCCCGGCGTATCGCGCAAGGGCGCGTGGCGCGGACAGGTTGAAAGCGTGCGGGTGGCGGCGCGCTGGCGCGGGCACGGCATTGGCGAGGCGATGATGCGCTGGGCGATCGCCCGCTGCAAGCTACGCGGCTGCGGCGTGGTGCAACTGACCAGCGACCGCACCCGCGATGCGGCGCACCGGTTCTATGAGCGGCTGGGGTTTGTGGGGACGCACACGGGGTTTAAGTTGGGGATTTGATCGACATGAAAACGCTTCGCCAATCACACTGGTCGCTTGGTTTTGCCGCTCTAGCCGTGGCCGCAACTGGATGTGCGTCAGAAGAGGTAAATGAGGGTACAAATGTGGTCGAAGTGGACTGGGTGGAGAACGCAGAGGGTCTCCAAGCGGCCCATTCCTTCGACTATCTCCTGAACTGCTGGGTCGAGCAGTGGCCTGAGGGTGTCAAAGGTCAAGAGAACGCTCCACCTGAAGAATTGGCGACACGAGAGGAGATGGATACAGCTATTGCGGCCACTCGGCTGAATTGCGAACGCGAAATGCTCGGCAGGATCGACCAAATTCGCATCGACCTTTTGCGCGAGGGAGTAGAGCCGCGCGATTCGGAATCAAGGGCAGAACGCCAGCTGGATTCCGAATTAGAAGATATGTTCAACGAACATTGGAGCCGACTTTGATCTTTGCGCATTTCTCCCCTCTCCCCTTGCGGGAGAGGGTTCCAGCCGCGTCAGCGGCGGAGGGAGAGGGGGCGACGGTGCAGGTCGCCGCTGGCGCGGCGAACCCCTCTCCCAACCCTCTCCCGCAGGGGGAGAGGGCTTGAGTTGCGCTCACACCCGCCCGCTTTTCCAAACCACCCTGCCGATCACCTCGAACTCCTCCGCGCCGACCTGGATCGGCGGATAGGCGAGGTTCTGCGAGAGCAGGGCAAAACGGCCGGCCCCCTGGCTGGCGACGCGTTTGACCAACAGGCTGTCGTCCAGCCGGACCACGTGGACGCCGTCGCGGAACGGCTGGGGGCGGCAATCGACCAGCACTTCGTCGCCTTCGCGCAGCAGCGGCTCCATCGAATTGCCGACCACGCGGATGGCGGAGAGGCGCGCGCCGTCCAGCCCCTGTTCGGCCAGCCAGCGGCGCGAGAAGGCGAAGGAATCGAAGGCCAGTTCGCCCGCTCCGCTCGCCCCCGGCCCGGCGGAGGCATCGACATCGAGCCGGGGCACTTCGATCCAGCCAGCACTCGCCGCCGAATTATAGGATTTTTCCTGCGAAGCGCCGAGTTCCGATTCGTCCAGCCCAAGGAATTGCGCCAGCTTGCGGCGGTCCTCCTCCTCCAGCTTGCGCGGACTGCCTTTGGAAATATATTGCTGGAGATAGGTGCCGTTACGCCCGATCATCCGCGACAAAGCCGCCAGGCTGCTGCCCTTGCTCCGTGCAGCTCTTGCCAGTTTTTCGCGTGAGCCCATCGCCTGCTCCAATCATGGTGTAGCAATTCTTCCTACACGATGTATTTTTCCTAGACAAGTAGGATTTGCCGCGCTGTTTTAGGGCCATCGAGTCGCTAGACTCGTCAGGTTCAATCAGCTGCCAAGGGGAAATTGCGCATGCTCATCCGCAAGATCGAGGTCTTCCTCCGCCACACGCGCATGCCGCCGACCAAGTTCGGCCGCCTCGCCACGCATGATCCGCGCTTCGTGCTCGATCTGCGCAACGGCCGCCTGCCGCGCCCCGAAACGGAAAAACGGGTGGAACATTTCATGAACACTTATCGCGAGACAAGCCATGCGAATTGATCCCAGAGTGGTGCCGCCCGCCATTGGCGCTTCCCTCCCCCGCAAGCGCCGCAAGGGGGTGCGCGAGCGGCTGGCTGAAGCGTTGATCGCTCTGGCACAAGGCCACGGTGCGATCACCTCGCACAGCGAGAGAAGCTGGGCCAGCATCACCTTTGCCGGGGCGCGGCACCGGGTGGAACTGGTGTTCGAAGGGGCGGAGGCGGTGGAAGCGGGCGAATGCTTCATCGCTTTCCTGCCCGAGCACGAATTCGCCATTCCCGGCCAACTGGTGGCCGATGCGGCGGTGGTGGAAGTGGCCTCGGTGCTCGATCCGCCGCGGCTGGCGGTGGTGTGCGAAGTGCTGGTGCTGGAGGAGGGGTGATCAGTAGCCGCGCAGGAGGTCCACCTGTGCCTCAAGTGGTTCGCCCGCGCGGAACAGCGCGCAGTTGCGCAGGAACCTGTCGGCGGCGCGGCGGCGGCTGGCCGCGTTGGGAATGCCGGAGAGGTGCATGGTGATCTGGGTGTTCGGGCAGGTCCACAGCGGATGATCGGGCGGCAGCGGTTCGGGATCGGTCAGGTCGAGTATTGCGCCGCCGATGCTTTCCGATTGCAGCGCGGCGACCAGCGCGGGCTGATCGATCACTTCGGCGCGGCCGAAATTCACCAGCACGGCGCTGGGTTTCATGGCCGCGAATTCCGCCGCGCCGAGCATTCCTGCGCTTTCCGGCGTGTTGGGCAGGGTGAGCACGACCCAGTCGAACTCGCCCAGCCGGTCCTGCCACTCGTCCGGGCCAAGCGCGCCCTCGCTCGCCTTGCTGCGCACCGGCGTGGTGGCAACGCCGAACGGCGCGAGCATCGTCGCAATCGCCTGCCCGATCGCGCCGTAGCCGATGATGAGCGCGCTGGTGCCCGCGAGCGATCCGGCAGAAGGCGGCGCGGCCAGCCACTCGCGGCGGTCCTGCGCCCGGACGATGTCGCGATAACCCGCGCGCATGGGCGAGCATCGCCATCACCGCAAATTCCGCCACCTGCCCCGCCGCCAGCCCGGATCCGCAGCTGAGCGACCACGCCGCGCTCGGCGAATTCGGCGAGCGGCATCCAGTCCACCCCGGCGTAGGCGCTGGAGAGCCAGCGCAAGTTATCGGCGCGGGCGATGGCGGCGAGCGCGGGGGCTTTGACGTGCATGTCGAACCAGCCGATCTCGGCGCTGGGGGCGAGTTCGAGAAGTTGGGCTTCGTCTGCCCACCAGGTCGGTATCGAGCCAAGCAGGCAAACGGTCTTCGAGATCAGGACGCGCCCAGAGGGGGAGAAGGGCTCTCATTTCAAATTTCGTCATTGCGAGCGTAGCGAAGCAATCCATCTCCTGCCGGTGCGCCAAGCGGTAACGTCGGGAGATGGATTGCCGCGTCGCCTGCGGCTCCTCGCAATGACGAGTTCTGCTTCACAGCCGCCACTCCCACCCCAACGGATCGCCATCCATCACCTCGACCCCCTTGGCGATGAGGTCATCGCGAATGCGGTCAGAAGTGGCGAAGTCCTTGTTCGCCCGCGCTTCCCTGCGCGCGGCGAGTTGGGCTTCGATTTCGGCTTCGGTGATGACGGCGGCTTTGGGGCGGATGCGGAGATCGGTGCGGGAGAGGTTGAGGAGATTTAGACCGAAGACGAAGTCCATTTGTTCAAGCATCAGCGAACACGCGCTAACATGTCTGCCCTCAGACTGTGATCGCAGTGAATTCCTTTCAAGAACCGTCAAAGCCTTGCGGCAGTATTGCAGGTCGTCCGAAAAACGCCAAGATCCAAGTCGCTCAATCGATGTTGCGATTGAATGAGTTGCGATCTTGGCCGCGCCATTCTCAGCCGATACGGTCCGAGTGCGAACTTCTCTACCGCCATCACCATCCGCTTCAACCGCGTCAGCGCCGCGCCCAACCCCTCCCACGAAAACTCCAACTCACTCCGATAATGCGCCTGCAGGCACATCAACCGGTAGGCCAGCGGGTGATACCCACGATCAATCAGCAATTGCAGCCGCAGGAATTCGCCCGACGACTTGCTCATCTTCCCCGAGCGTTCCACCAGAAAATTGTTGTGCATCCACACCCGCGCGCCCGAATGGCCTGAGCAGCTATGCGCCTGGTTCTGGGCGATTTCGTTGGGGTGGTGGATCTCGCGGTGATCGATCCCGCCGGTGTGGATATCGAACGGGAAGCCGAGCAGCTTCTCGCCCATCACCGAGCATTCCAGATGCCACCCCGGAGCGCCCCGGCCCCACGGCGAATCCCATTCCATCTGCCGCGTCTCGCCCGCCGGAGTCCGCCGCCAGATGGCGAAATCGGCGGCATGGCGCTTGCCTTCCACCGCCTCGATCCGGCCCTCACCATCGTCGGTAACAGCCCGCGCCAGTCGCCCGTAATCGGGCACGGTCGAGGTATCGAAATACAGCCCGCCCTCCAGCTCGTAGCAGTGTTTGTCCGCGATCCCTTCGGCAAAGGCGATCATCTCGGCGATGTAATCGGTGGCGATGGACCAGTGCGCGGGCTGGCGGATATTGAGCGCCTTGACGTCCGCCCAATAGGCCTCGGTATAATGCCGGGCCACGTCCCAGATCGATTGCGCGCGTTCCGCCGCCGCCTTCTCCAGCTTGTCCTCGCCCGCATCGGCATCGTCGGTCAAGTGCCCGACATCGGTGATGTTGATGACATGGGTGAGCTTGTAGCCCTTCCAGCTCAGCGTGCGGCCCAGCACGTCGGCAAACACATAGGCGCGCATGTTGCCGATGTGCGGGTAATTGTAGACAGTCGGCCCGCAGGTATACACGCGCGCCTCGCCCGGATGGACGGGGACGAACGGCTCGATCTGGCGGGTGAGCGAATTGAACAGCTTGAGGTCGGTCATTTCATTTATCGCTGAAGAGTGCGGGAATATCGCGAGCGCCGTGAATGACTCGCAGAATCCTGACGAAATCCATCTCGATACGAAAGAGAATCAGGTACTTACCGTAAACCGCTGATCTCAGGCCCGGCGCGATTGATTCTCGCGCCGGAAAACTGGCCGGGCGCTCAGCGATAACCTTGAAGCGGCTGCGCAATTCCTCGACGAAGGTGACGGCTCTGTCCGGATTATCTTCAATAATAAATTTCGCGATGTCGTTGAGGTCGTCCTGAGCCTCCTGCGATAGCCTATATTGCGGCACGCCGAGCGACCTCGGCTGCTACCCGTTCACGCAGCTTGCCCATAAATTCTTCGCCATCGACAGTCGGACTCCTCCCCGCCTGTTCGATCATTGCACGCAGCTCCTGCACTGACTGAATCTCTCGTGGCTGGCCGACATTCCAATCCCTCAATGCCTCTCGAACAATCTCGCTGGTGGTGGCATACTCGCCCGAGTCCACTGCCGCGCGCAGGCGAGCAGCCATTTCTGTGGGAACGGTGACCGTGATGCGTTCCAGTTTGCTCATGGATCATACTTTATCACACGATCCGCAAACCGCCAAGGGTGTGGGACGCAGGTAGAAGTGGATGCAGGCAGTTCCGGCCGAAATCCAATCTTGAACTTGTACCGATTATTGTACATATAAGGCAGCGAAGGAGATCGAGATGGACGTGGTGACCTTTTCCGATGCCCGGAAGAATTTCAAGGCCGTGCTGGACCGCGTGGTGGACGATGCGGACATCACCGTGATCACCCGCCAGGGCGGCAAGCCCGTGGTGCTGATGTCGCTCGACGAGTGGAATTCGATTCAGGAGAAATGCCGAACTTCCGCGTGAACCGATCTCACCACCCGATGCGGGTGAAGGTATCTTAGTGGACCCCGCCGAAGTGACGCAGATTGCAATTGCAGTCCGGACGGAGCACTCAGGATCATGAACGCACAGCAGCAGCAGCCACCGCCCAGAGTCGCTCCAAGGCTCATCGGAGCTCCAAAAATTCGCCAACTCTTCTGGTGTGATTTCCCCCAAGACGCGCAACTTCCGGAATTTTGGAAGCGGAGGCCAGTGATAATACTGTCGTTCAGGAATACCCTTCATGGTGCGGTAACGGTGGTTCCTTGTTCCACACAGGCACAAGCTGGAAACAAATGGGCTTACCCACTGAGGACAACCATTGATGGCAGAGCGGCCTGGGCCATCTGCGACAAATTGACCACGGTTGCGGTGAGCCGCTTGGTGCCCGACAAAGGCGGGATTACTCGTATGCCCGAGGATGAATTTCTCGCAATGCTTGAACTGGCGCTCGACTGGCTGCCCAAGGTTCCTGCCAAAATTTAATTGAAATGTAGGAACCCCAATCGTATATTGATGCCACAGGCGGCCCCGAAAGGGTGTCCGTTTCCCGAAAGGGAACTAAGCGCCAAGGGAGCCTCACGGCTCCCTTTGGTTTTTCTGGCCTAGGCGATTGTTCAAACCGCCGCCCCCATCACTCCCCCTCAAACAACCCCGCCAGCTGTTCGATAATCGTCCCGCCCAGCTGCTCCACATCCATGATCGTCACCGCGCGCTTGTAATAGCGGGTCACGTCATGGCCGATGCCGATCGCCACCAGTTGCACCGGCGAGACCTTTTCGATCCATTCGATCACCTTGCGCAGGTGGCTCTCGAGATAGCCCGCCGAATTCACGCTCAAAGTCGAATCGTCCACCGGCGCGCCGTCGGAAATCACCATCAGGATGCGGCGGTCCTCCGTGCGACCCAAAAGCCGTTCGTGCGCCCAGAGCAGCGCCTCGCCGTCGATGTTCTCCTTCAGCAGCCCTTCGCGCATCATCAGGCCGAGCGAGCGGCGCGCGCGGCGCATTGGTTCGTCGGCCTTCTTGTAGATGATGTGGCGCAGATCGTTGAGGCGGCCGGGATTGGCGGGGCGGCCATCGGCGAGCCAGCGCTCGCGGCTCTGCCCGCCCTTCCACGCGCGGGTGGTGAAGCCGAGAATTTCCACTTTCACCCCGCAGCGTTCCAGCGTGCGGGCGAGGATATCGGCGCTGATCGCGGCGATGGAAATCGGCCGCCCGCGCATCGAACCCGAATTGTCGATCAGCAGGGTGACGACGGTGTCCTTGAATTCCTGCTCCTGCTCCACCTTGTAGCTGAGCGAGGTGCCGGGGCTGACGATCACCCGCGCCAGCCGCGCGGCATCGAGCAGGCCTTCTTCCTGATCGAAATCCCAGCTGCGGTTCTGCTGCGCCATCAGCCGCCGCTGGAGCCGGTTGGCGAGCCGGGTGACCACGCTCTGCAAGCCCGCCAGCTGGCTGTCGAGATAGGCGCGCAGCCGGTCCAGCTCCTCGAAATCGCACAGGTCGGTGGCTTCGACGATCTCGTCGAATTCGCCGGTGTAGGGGCGGTAATCGAAGCTGTCGGGGATGTCCTGCCACGGCGCGTTGCGGCGCTGGGGGAGCATCATTTCCTCGCCATCGTCGCCCGGATCGCCTTCGGCCAGGTTCTCGTCGCCGGTGGCCTCGTCCTGCTCTTCGCCCTCGCCTTCCTCGCCCTCTGACCCTTCGGCGCGGACTTCGGGCTGGTCGCTGGCGCCCTCGTCGCCTTCCTTCTCATCGGGCTTGTCGTCTTTGCCCTCGGCCTCGTCACCGTCCGAATCGTCGAAGCCCTCGTCGGGATCGAGTTCGGCGGGGACCATGTCGAGATGCCGCAGCATGGCGATGGAGAGCTTCTGGAAGGCGGACTGATCGTGGAGCAGATCGCCAAGCTGTTCGAAATCGTCCCCGGTACGGCTTTCGACGAATTCGCGGACCAGTTCCACGCCCTCGCGCGCCACGGCGGGGATCGGCTGGCCGGTCAGCTGTTCGCGCAGCAACAGCGCGAGCGCGGCGTGCAGTGGCACGTCCTCAGCCACTTCGGCGCGGGCGATGGCGCTGCCCGCCAGCCGCCGATCCTGGATCGCGGCGAGATTGCCGCGCATCCCCAGATATTCGGTTTCGCCGATGGCTTCGTAGCGCACCCGCTCGATCGCATCGTAGCAGGCCCGCGCCTCGGCATCGCCGGGGCGCGCGGCGGCGTGGAGTGCGGGATCGTGATGGCGCAGTCGCAGCGCGAAGGCATCGGCAAAACCGCGCGCTTCCTCCGCCTCGGCAGCGGTGACATTGCGCGACGGCATCGGCACCCGCACGGCCTTGCCCGCTTCGGATGCGGCATCGGCGGTGAAGCCAACCTCTACCTCCGCGTCACCCGCGATGGCGCGGGTAACGCCGGTCAGCGCGAGCTTGAAGCGATCTAGGGGAGAATCATCGGCCATGGCTGGGCCGTCCGTAGAGGAGAGCGGGGCAATTCCACAACCGCCACGTCAATCGTCATCGTCGAGCATTTCATCCACGGCGCGGCGCACGGTCTCGCGCCCTTCGGGGGAATTGCCGACCGTTATGGAGCCGGAACAGTCATAGCTGGTTTCGAACGCGGTTTCGGTTTCGCGGCAACTCGACTCGCGTTCGACCTCGCCCAAGGGCGTTCGGCGGACGTTGCTCGCCGCAGCAAGGGCTGCTGCTTCGGAGCGTTGGGCGTTGCGTTCCCGGTCATAGCAGGACGTTCCGGCGATCAGGTCAGGATCGGGTCGGCACTCGGCCTGCTCCTCTTCGACAAGCGCCGCGATGTTTGTCGCATGGCCGGAGGCGGGTTCGCTTTCCGCGCCGAGACCTGCCTCTCGACGCGATCCTGCAATCTCGGACAGATTCCAGCGCCTGCCATCAGCTTGCGGCGAGTCTGGCTGTTGCGGTGCAATCGGCTGCCTCACGCGTGAGCCATTGGAGGCTGTGGTGGTTTGGACTCCGCCAAAGTCGGACAGCTCGAAATCCACTTGCTCTGGTGCAGCTGCTTCTTCCTGCGCTTCGTCCCGCAGTTGCATCACCCTGCGATGCAGCGTCCTGCGCTCCGACCGGCACCGCCACCAATGCGCTCGCCAAGACGAGCACTGAAAGCAACTTCCCCATTCTCGCTCTCCCTTGGCACCAAACCAGAAGGCGCCCACTAAATTCAGTCGCCCGCTGCCGTCAGCGCACGCATCGCCGCAAGGCTAATGGCGATACTGGCCCAGGGATCGGGGGCATCGTCGCGTTCGATCAGCCAGTAGGCGCGGTCTTCGCCGAATTCCTCCACCAGCGCGGCGAAATCGATAGTCCCCGCGCCGACATCGGCCATTGCACCGCTATCGGCCATATCCTTCATGTGGAAATGGGTGATCCGGTCCCGATGCTGGCGGAAGAATTCCAGCGGATCCTCGCCGCCGCGCTGCACCCAGTAGGTATCGAGTTCAAAGCCGATGCGCGGATCGAAATCGCGCAGCATCAGATCGATGGGGCGCACGCCATCGACTGCCGCGAATTCAAAATCGTGCGCATGATAGGCGAGCTGGATGCCCTCCGCCTCGGCCATCGGCGCGATGGCATTGAGCCGCGCAATCCAGCCGCGCCACTGGTCCAGCGTGGTGCGCTCCTCGACCGGCAGATAGGCGAGGATCAGCGTGTCGCTGCACATGGCCTTGGCTTCCGCCAGCGCGCGGGCGGGATCGTCGCGCAGCAATTGCCAGCCGACGTGGACCGCCGCCACGTCTAGCCCCAGCCGGGTGGTTTCGCGGCACATCTCCGCCGAACGGTCACCATAGGTCCCGGCATACTCCACTTCGTCGAAGCCCATCGCTGCAATGCGTTGCAAGGTGGCAATGGGATCGCGCGCCATATCCTCGCGCACGGTATACAATTGCACGCCGATAGGGGGCGCATCCTGCCGGGCAATTGTGCTGCATCCGCTTGCGGCAACACCCGCGAGCAGGGCGATAGCAATGCGGGTCGTCAAAGAACGCCCCCTGCGGCCAGCACGCCGATCAGCAACGGATCATTGGTGGAGCGCGGATTGGCGCGGATGGCGCTTTCTTCCACCCCCATTTCGCGCCAGATTGCGGTGTCCACAGAACGGCTGACATTCTGCGCCACGCCCGAAACGTCGATCCCGGTCAGGCCCGCGAGCAATTGGCCCACCAGCGGTTCGCTGGCCACGCGCATGGCCTGCCCCAGTTCGGGAACCATGGCTTCCACCAGCGTCGTGCCCATCGAATCGCGCAGAAATCCGGTGGCAGCAGTCGGCCCGCCGTTGATCAGCGCGACCGCGTTCTGGATACCGATCACTCGCACCGCGTCGGTCACGATGGGCGCAGCGCGCTCCGCCCCTTCGATGGCGACATCGGCGAAGGCATCCTGTAACCGGTCACGAAACAAGGCCGAGGTGAGAATACTGGAAACCACTCCGCCGCGCGTGCCGAGCAGGTTCTGCAAGCCGATGGCCGCGACCTGTTCCTCCCAGAACCCGCCCGGAGCCACCAGCCGCGTAAAGGCGCGTTCGCTGGACAGATACAACAGGCGGCGGATGGCATCGACAAGGCTGAACCCGCCCATGCTCTGGCAGGCAGGCAGCGCCAGCAGCGCCGCCGCTGGCCCCCAGTCCGGCGATGAAATGGCGACGATTGCTCATGATGTTGGTGATTTCGGTCATTTTGCGGTCCCTCTCCTTGCCGGGTGGATAACCCAGCGGCCATATAGGAGTCGATGGCAATAATCCGCGCCCGACTACTGGTGATGAACGCCGCGCTCGGCCCGCTCGATTACCGGGTGCCGGATGGCATGGCGGTGGAATACGGCAGCGTGGTGGTCGCCCCGCTCGGCCCGCGGCAGGTGCTGGGGATTGTGTGGGAGGAGGAACGCCTGCCGGGTGCTCCCGTGGCCGAAGCGAAGCTGCGCCCGCTGCCACTCTGTGCTCGACGTGCCGCCGATCCAGGCCGAGCTGCGGCGGCTGATCGAATGGACGGCGGACTATTACATTGCTCCGCTGGCTTCGGTGGCGCGGATGGTGATCGCCAGCGGCGGCGCGCTGCGCGGCCCGGCGACGATGACCGAATACCGGCTGTCGGGCGGAATGCCCGAACGGATGACCCCGCAGCGCGAACACGCCATCGGCGCGCTGGAGGGCGAGCAGGCGACGATCCGCGAACTGGCGGGGATCGCGGGAGTTTCCGAAGGGGTGTTGCGCGGGCTGGTCAATCAGGGCGTGCTGGAGCCGGTCGAGGTCGATTGGACCGCCCCTATCCGCGCGCCGCAGCACGACTTTGCCGCAGCCGGAACTGAGCGAGGACCAGCAGGCGGTCGCAGCGCGGCTGGTGGCAGCGGTGGAGGCGGCAGAAATTCGCCCCGTTCCTGCTCGACGGCGTGACCGGATCGGGCAAGACCGAAGCCTATTTCGAAGCCGTTGCCGCAGCGCTGAAGGCGGGGCGGCAGGTGCTGGTGCTGCTGCCCGAAATCGCGCTGACCGAGGCCTTCCTCAAGCGCTTCGAGGCCCGCTTCGGCGCGGCTCCGGTCACCTGGCATTCCAGCGCTCAAGAGCACCGAACGCCGCCGCGCCTGGCGGGCGATTGCCAGCGGCGAGGCGCAGGTGGTGGTCGGCGCGCGCTCGGCGCTGTTCCTGCCCTATGCGCGGCTGGGCCTGATCGTGGTCGACGAAGCGCACGAGGTGAGCTTCAAGCAGGAAGATGGGGTGCGCTATAACGCCCGCGACGTGGCGGTGATGCGCGCGCATTTCGAAGCACCTGCCGGTGGTGCTCGCCAGCGCCACCCCGGCGCTCGAAAGCCTGCACATGGCGGATACCGGGGTTTACGAAAAGCTGGTGCTGCCCGCGCGGTTCGGCGGGGCGCAGATGCCCGTGATCCGACTGGTCGACCTGACGCAGGACCAGCCCGAGCGCGGCGCGTGGCTATCCCCGCCGCTGCGTGCAGGCGATGGTCGAGCGGCTGGAACGCGGCGAGCAATCGCTGCTGTTCCTCAACCGGCGCGGCTATGCGCCGCTGACGCTTGTGCCGCCATTGCGGGTATCCGCTTCCAATGCCCCAATTGCAGCGCCTGGCTGGTCGAGCACCGCCTCAGCCGCCGCCTCGCCTGCCACCATTGCGGGCACGAAACCACGCCGCCCGCCAACTGCCCCGAATGCGGCGAGCCCGATTGCCTGGTCGCCTGCGGCCCCGGTGTCGAGCGGATTGCCGATGAAGTGGCGGAGATGCTGCCCGAAGCGCGGGTGGCGCTGGTCACTTCCGACACGCTCAACACGCCGGAGAAGGCCGCCGAATTCGTGGCGCATGGCGGAAGGCGGGGCGATCGACGTGATCGTCGGCACGCAACTGGTGACCAAGGGCTTCCATTTCCCCGAACTGACGCTGGTGGGCGTGATCGACGCCGATCTCGGGCTCGAAGGCGGCGATCTGCGCGCGGCGGAGCGGACCTATCAGCAGGTCGCGCAGGTAGCGGGACGCGCGGGGCGCGGGGCCAAGCCGGGCGAAGTGCTGATCCAGACCCGCCATCCCGAAGCGGCAGTGATCGCCGCGCTCGCAGCGGGGGACCGCGACGCCTTCTATGCCGCCGAAACCGATGCCCGCCGCCACGCGGGCGCGCCGCCGTTCGGGCGCTGGGCGGCGATCATCGTGTCCAGCGAGGACGATGCCGAAGCGCGGATGGCCGCGAACCGCATCGGCGATACGCGCCCGAGGCTGGACGATGTGATGATCCTCGGCCCCGCCCCTGCGCCGCTGTCGCTGCTGCGCGGCCGCTATCGCTATCGCCTGCTGCTCAACGCGCGGCGCAGTGCCGAATTGCAGAAGGTGATCCGCCAGTGGCTGGCCTTGGTCGACCACCCGCCGGGGGTGCGCGTGGGAGTGGATATCGATCCCTACAGCTTCGTTTGAACTGACCGGCGGTTTCCCCCGCGGACAGACCCGGGCATCGCCACCCTTGCCATATAACGATTTTCTTATATGCTTATGTCACGATGCTCACCGAAACCATCCTCCGCGCTTTGGGCGATTCGTCGCGGTTGCGGATTCTGCGGCTGATCCACCGCATGGAGCTGGCGGTGGGCGAACTGGCGCAGGTGCTGGGGCAGAGCCAGCCGCGCGTGTCGCAGCATGTTGCCCGGCTGGTCGATGCGGGGCTGGCGCAGCGGCATCGCGAAGGCAGCTGGGTATTCCTGCGCCCCGCTCATCAGGGCGAACCGCTCCACGATGCCGTTGCCCGCCTGCTCGCTACGGCGGAGGCAGAGGACCCTGAATTCGGCGCGCTGGCGCAGGCCGACCGAGCGCGGCTGGAAACCATCCGCGCCGCTCGCGCTGCCGAGGCCGACGCCTATTTCGCCCGCCACGCCGAGGACTGGGACTCACTTGCGCGCCATGCTGGTCCCGCCCGCGCAAGTGGAAAGCGCCCTGCTCGCCGCGCTGGCATGGAGAAGCCATCGGCCAGGTGCTCGATGTCGGCACCGGCACCGGGCGGATCGCGCAATTGCTGCGGCCCTTGGCGGACAGCGTCACCGCCATCGACAAGAGCCCGGAAATGCTCCGCCTCGCCCGCGCGCGGCTGCCCGCCAGCGCCAATGAAAGCCAGGGCGCGGCAGTGACTTTCGAGCAGGGCGATTTCACCGCCCTGCCCTTCCCCGCCGCCAGTTTCGATACCGTGGTGCTCCACCACGTGCTGCATTACGCGCAGCATCCCGAAGCCGCACTGGCCGAAGCCGCGCGCGTCTGCCGCCCCGGCGGGCGCATTCTGATCGCCGATCTCGCCGCGCACGACCGTGAGGAACTGCGCAGCCGCCACGCGCATACCCGGCTGGGTTTTGCCGAAGACGCGCTGGCCAAGGCGCTCGCCCAGGCCGGTTTCGCCCCCGCCGCGCCGATCAAGGTTCCCGGCGGCGAGATCGCCACCATCATCTGGACCGGCACCCGCCAGCCCGCCACTCCCACAAGCATCGCAGGTGCCGCATGACCATTCCCCACTTTCCCCCGCAATCGCCCGAATTCGCCACCACCCCGATCTTCGCCGGCCTGCCCGGCGATATCGAAGTGTCGTTCGAATTCTTCCCCCCGCTCCGGGCGACGCCGAGGACAAGCTGTTCGAGGCATTGAAGCCGCTCGCCAGCCTCGCCCCGCGCTTCGTCAGCATCACCTACGGCGCAGGCGGCTCCACGCGCGAGCGCAGCTTTGCCACGATTGCCCGCGTGATGGCCGAAAGCGAGGTGCCGGTGGCCGCGCACCTTACCTGCGTGCGTGCCAGCAAAGCCGAGACGAACGCCACCGCCGAACGCCTGTGGAGCATGGGCGTGCGCCACATCGTCGCGCTGCGCGGCGATGCGGGCGAACCCGGCGCGCCGTTCCAGCCGCACTCCGATGGCTATGCCAGCGCCGCAGAAGTAGTCGCGGGTCTGAAGGCACTGCATCCGTTCGAGATTTCGGTCTCCGCCTATCCCGAATGCCACCCGGAAGCGGCCAGCCCGCAGGCCGAAATCGAATACCTCAAGCGCAAGTTCGACGCCGGGGCGGACCGGGCGATCACCCAGTTCTTCTTCTCCTCCGATTGCTTCTTTCGCTTCCGCGATCGCGCGGCGGCGGCGGGCATCACCCAGCCGATCGTGCCCGGCATCCTGCCCGTCACCAACCTTGCCCGCACCCGCAAGCTGGCGGCGCAATGCGGCGCGGACGTGCCGCACTGGCTGATCGAACTGATGGAAGGGCTCGACGTGTTCCCGCGCGCCCGCGAGCATGTCGCCGCCACCGTCACCGCCGAATTCTGCCGCCGCCTCTATGCCGAGCAGGTCAAGAAGTTCCACTTCTACACCCTCAACCGGGCGGAACTGACCTATTCCACCTGCCACCTGCTCGGCCTGCGCGGCAACGGCTTCGCAATGGAGATGGCCGCATGACCAAGCGCGAGCAACTGCTGGCCGAAGCCACCCAGCGCGTGCTGATTTTTGACGGGGCTTTCGGCACCCAGATCCAGGATCGTTGCCTGTCCGAAGCCGATTTCGCGGGCGATCTCGGGCTTGGAGCGGACCAGAAGGGCAACAACGATATCCTCGCGCTCACGCGCCCGGACGTGATCGCCGATGTCACCCGCGCCTATCTGGCGGCGGGATCGGACATGGTCTCGACCAACACCTTCTCCGCCAACCGCATCAGCCAGGCCGATTACGCCGCCGAAGGGCTGGTGCGCGAGATCAACCTCGCCTCTGCCCGCATCGCCCGCGAACTTGCCGACGAATTCGCCGCCAAAGATGGCCGCCCGCGCTTCGTCGCAGGCGCGATCGGGCCGACCAACAAGACGCTTTCGCTCAGCCCCGATGTCGATGACCCCGGCTTCCGCGAGATCGACTTCGATTACCTGACCGCCGTGTACCGCGATCAGGCCGAGGCGCTGGTCGAAGGCGGGGCGGACTTCATCCTTGTCGAGACCATCTTCGACACGCTCAACGCCAAGGCCGCGATCATGGCGGTGCGGCAGCTGGCCGAGGCGCTGGGGCGCGACGTGCCGCTGATGCTCTCGATGACGCTCACCGACCTGTCGGGCCGCAACCTCTCCGGGCACACGGTGGAAGCCTTCTGGAACGCGGTGCGCCACGCCAATCCCGTCACCATCGGGCTGAATTGCAGCTTCGGCGCCGAGCAGCTCCGCCCGCATATTCAGCACCTCTCCGGCGTGGCCGATACCCTGCTGCTCGCCTATCCCAACGCCGGGCTTGCCCAACGAACTGGGCGAGTACGACGAAGCGCCGCACACCACGGCGGGGCTGGTGGGCGAATGGGCGGACCACGGCCGCGTCAACATCATCGGCGGCTGCTGCGGCTCCACCCCGGACCACATCGCCGCAATGGCCGCGCGCGTCACCGGCCTCACCCCGCGCGCCATTCCGTCCCGCGAGCCGAAAATGCGGCTGGCGGGGCTCGAACCCTTCACGATTGCTGCATGAATTCCTCCCCATCACCGATGGGGAGGGGGACCATGCGAAGCATGGTGGAGGGGTGAACTTCCGCCATGTGTGAAATACCCCTCCACCAGCCTGCGGCTGGTCCCCCTCCCCGGCAAGCCGGGGAGGACATTTGGCAAGAAAAGCAGAGTTTCCAATGACCTCCACTCCCAAAACCGCCACTTTCGTCAATATCGGCGAGCGCACCAATGTCACCGGATCGGCGGCGTTCAAGAAGCTCATCATGGCGGGCGACTATCCCGCAGCAGTGGAAGTCGCGCGCCAGCAGGTCGAGAACGGCGCGCAGGTGATCGATGTGAACATGGACGAAGGCCTGCTCGATGCGGTCTACGCCATGACCACTTTCCTCAAACTGATCGCCGCAGAACCGGACATCGCCCGCGTGCCGCTGATGATCGACAGTTCGAAGTGGGAAGTGATCGAGGCGGGGCTGAAATGCGTCTCCGGCAAGCCGATCGTCAATTCGATCAGCCTGAAGGAAGGCGAGGAGCCGTTCCTCGAAGCCGTGCGCAAGTGCCGCGATTATGGCGCGGCCGCCGTGGTGATGGCCTTCGACGAGAAGGGCCAGGCCGACACCAAGCAGCGAAAGGTCGAGATTTGCGAGCGCGCCTACAAGCTGATGCTCGCCAATGGTTTTCCCGCCGAAGACATCATTTTCGATGCCAATATCTTCGCCATTGCCACCGGGATGGAGGAGCATGACCGCTACGGGCTCGATTTCATCGAAGCGGTGGGCGAGATCAAGGCGCGCTGCCCGCACGCGCTCACCAGCGGCGGCCTCTCGAACCTCAGCTTCAGCTTTCGCGGCAACGAGCCGGTGCGCCGGGCGATCCATTCGGTGTTCCTCTACCATGCGATCCCGGCGGGGCTGGACATGGCCATCGTCAACGCCGGGCAATTGGATGTGTACGACACCATCGATCCAGCATTGCGCGATGCCTGCGAGGACGTGGTGCTCGCCCGCCGTCCCGATGCGACCGAGCGGCTGATCGCGCTGGCCGAAAGCTATCGCGGCACCGATGCGGTGGCGGAGAAGGCGGCGGCGGAATGGCGCTCGCTGCCCGTCACCAAGCGGCTGGAATATGCGCTGGTCAAGGGGATCGACGCGCATATTGTCGAGGATACCGAAGAGGCGCGGCAGACCGTCACCCGACCGATCGAAGTGATCGAAGGCCCGCTGATGGACGGGATGAACGTGGTCGGCGATCTGTTCGGATCGGGCAAGATGTTCCTGCCGCAGGTGGTCAAGTCGGCGCGGGTGATGAAGAAGGCGGTCGCCCACCTCATCCCCTTCATCGAAGCCGCCAAGGAAAAGGGGGCCAAGCCCAAAGGCAAGATCGTGATGGCGACGGTGAAGGGCGACGTTCACGATATCGGCAAGAACATCGTCGGCGTTGTCCTGCAGTGCAACGGCTACGAAGTGATCGACCTCGGCGTGATGGTGCCCTGGTCCACCATCCTCGACACCGCGCGCAAGGAACAGGCGGACATCATCGGCCTCTCCGGCCTCATCACCCCCTCGCTCGACGAAATGGTGACCGTGGCCGAGGAAATGCAGCGCGCGGGAATGAACCTCCCGCTGCTGATCGGCGGCGCGACCACCAGTCGGCTGCACACCGCGCTGCGGATCGACACCGGCTATGACGGGCCGGTGATCCACGTGCTCGATGCCAGCCGCGCGGTGGGCGTGGCCAGCCGCCTGCTGTCGGACACGCAGAAGGCGGCGCTGGTCGAGGAAACGAAGGACGAATACCAGGCGATGCGCGACAAGCGCGCCGGGGCGACGCAGAGCACCTTGCTGACCGCTGGCCGAAGCCCGCGCCAAGGCTTTCACGCCGGACCTGTCAAAGAAGGCCCCTGCCCCCGCGCAGCCAGGACTGCACGTGTTCGAGGACTGGGACCTTGCCGACCTGCTCGAAGTGTTCGACTGGACGCCGTTCTTCCGCAGCTGGGAACTGGCGGGGAATTACCCCGCGATCCTTGATGACGATGTGGTCGGCGAAAGCGCCCGCGCGCTGAAGGCCGATGCCGATGCGATGCTGGAGATGATCATCGCCGAGAAGTGGCTCACCGCGAAGGGCGTGTGCGGCGTGTGGCCGTGTCGGCGCGAGGAGGATGATATTCTCCCTCCCGCTGGCGGGAGGGGCCGGGGGTGGGCCTGGAATGCAGGGCGTGGTCTTTCCCACCCCCGACCCCTCCCGCCAGCGGGAGGGGGAATTCGCCTCCCCATGCTCCGCCAGCAGGTCGCCAAGAGCCGCGACCGCGCCAACTATTGCCTCGCCGATTTCATCGATCCGGCGGGCGACTGGATCGGCGGCTTCGCGGTCGCTATTCACGGGATCGATCCGCATATCGCCCGCTTCAAGGCGGAGCATGACGATTATTCGGATATCCTGCTCAAGGCGCTGGCAGACCGCTTTGCCGAAGCCTTCGCCGAACGCCTCCACCAGCATGTCCGCACCTCCCTGTGGGCCTACGCGCCGGAAGAGAACCTCTCCAACGAGGACCTTGATCCGCGAACGCTACGCCGGCATCCGCCCGGCGCCGGGCTATCCCGCCTGCCCCGATCACTCGCTCAAGCCCGCGCTGTTCGAGCTGCTGGACGCGGGCGCGAACGCCGGGATGGTGCTGACCGAAAGCAACGCCATGCTCCCCACCAGCGCCGTCAGCGGGCTGTACTTCGCCCATCCAGAGGCAAGCTATTTCGGCGTCGCGCGGATCGGGCGGGACCAGCTGGAGGACTATGCCGACCGGCGCGGGATGGATCGCAGCGTGGCGGAGCGGTGGCTGCGCCCCAATCTCGACTGATCCCCGATCCTGCCCTTCTGTCCACTTGCGCAGCGCGAACAGATGGTTACAATCGACACCACAACCAGCACGCTAACGGGACTTACGCACTGGCATGACATATCGCGTCTTCACGGCGATCACCTCGCTGTTTCTCCTCTCGCTCACATTCACGCCCGCCGCACAGGCGCGCGACTGGTTCCGGGCGGAATCCGAACATTTCATCGTCTATTCCGAGGATACGGAAGTCGAGACGCGCGAATTTGTGCAGGATCTGGAACGGCTGGACGAGGTGCTGCGCATCCTCACCGGTGTGGGCCAGGATGATGGCAGCCTGCCCGAATCGAGCAAGGTCACAGTGTTCCGCTTCGGCACCACGCAAGACATGTCGAGCCTAGCGGCGAACAATCGCAATTCCGGGATCGGCGGATTCTTCATGGGCCGGGCGAGCGGATCGGTGGCATTTGTGCCGCGCGCGCGGGATCGAGGCCGTGAGCGCAGCGCGCGCGAGGGCATCGATACCGACATGCAGCTCGACCCAAAAGCCACGCTGTTTCACGAATATGTGCATTACTTCATGTTCCAGCACCGCGATGCACCCTACCCGCTGTGGTACAGCGAAGGCTTTGCTGAGCTGTTTTCCAACGTCCAGTTCGAAGAAGACCACTTCGTCATCGGGGAAGTACCTACCTGGCGCAGCGCCGCACTGGCAACCATTTCGATCGATCTGGAAGACACTTTCGATCCGCCCGCCCGCGGGACAAGAGAAACTGTTGGCAGAACCTATGCCCACGGATGGTTGATCGCCAGTCACCTCAATCTGAACCCCGAACGGCGCGGCCAGATGACGGCCTATATGGAGGCCATCGGCCAAGGCCGCACGCCGATGGAAGCCGCCGAGACGGCTTTTGGCGATCTGCGCGTGCTGCGGCGGGAACTGGAAGAATTCCGCCAAGGCCGTGCCCGCACATTGCGGGTGCCCTATGCAGTCGAAGCTGATCCGGCTCTGGAAATCCGCCGCTTGGACGAAGCCGAGGCCGCGCGCATGGATTTGATGATCATTTCCGAACGCGGGGTGGATTTTGAAGAGGCCCAGTACTCTCGTGGGACAGGCGCGCGAACTCGTGGCAAGCTATCCCCAGAGCATGGCAGTGCTACTGGCCGCCACCGAAGCAGAATTCGACGCCCGCAATTACGCAGAAGCCGAAAGCCTTGCCCAGCGCGTGCTGGCAATCGATCCCGAAATCGACTGCGGCGGCGATCTATTATGCTGATGTCGCCATGCAGTCACTCTTTCACCGATCCGGCGCAATTGCGGGAAGCCCGCACCCGCTTTGCTGCTGCCAACCGGATGGAAACGACCACGCCTATCCACTTTACGCCTATTATCTCACCTATCTGTTCGACGAAGGCCAGCCGGTGCCTGAACAGGCGGCGATCGCGCTCGAAGCGGCATTCGCCTACGCTCCGTTCGATGTCAGTGTGCGGCAGGCTCTGATCCACCTGTTGCTGACCGAGAACCGCCCGGACGAAGCGCGGGTGCTGGGTGCGGAGTATCTCACCGGAAACGGTGGTTTTGCCTGCATGATGCGCAAGAAATTTGATGAGTACGTGGCCGGCAACACCGCCCCACTACTCGAAGAAGTGCGCCCCGATCACCCTGGCGAACACCTCGACGAGGCGGCGCGCGAGGCACGGGGCGAGGAACAGGAAGCCGAGATCGCGGAATACGGCTGCGAGGTTGAAGACGATTGATTTGTCTCGGGCGAGCGCCCCGTTCAAACCTTGCCGCCAGTTGATGGACGCTCTGCGCGCCAATCAATAGGCGGTGATCCCTTGCCCCTTGCGGCTCCACATCGGCGGAACAATCCGGCCTGCTTTCGCTGCACGCCAGAGCATCCATAGCCCAACCCCGGTCGCCACAACCAGCGCAAATACCGTCGCCTCCAGCCCGAAGCCGCCGCCTGCCAGCAAGCTCGGCCCTTCCAGAGTGGCAGAGACCACGCCATCGTAATCGAGCCCGGATACCGGCACGTCCCACATGCCCTGCGTCATGTTCCACCCCGCGTGCAAACCGATGGCAAGCCACAGCGAGCGGGTGAGCATATAGGCCGCGCCCAGCAGCACGCCTGCCTCGATAGCGATGGCGGCGGAGGAGAAGACTGTCGCATTGTCGTTACCGGCATGGAGGAAGCCGAACAGCAGGGCGCTCAGGGCGAGCGCGATCCAGCTGCCGGCCAGTTCTTCCAGCCAGCGCAATACGATGCCGCGCAGCAGCAGCTCTTCGAAGAACCCGGCATAGACGCCGGTGAGGAAAATGATCTCTGGCCAGTCCGAAAAATCGCCCCAGCCGGTGATGCGATATACCCCGAACAGCGCCGCCAGACCAACGCAGGTTGATATCAGCGCTGCGCCGCCAGCAAAGCCTAGCGCCGTATCGCGCAGCGCGGTGAAATCGAGCGGCAGATCGTCATGCTTCTTTGCCCCCAATCGCCGGATCGCCAGCTTGTAGACCAGCAGGCACAAGGCCACGAGCAGCAGCGTGGAAACGATGAAACCGAGTGGATCGGGGAGGTTCGGACTGATCAGATATTCGCCCGCAAGTGCCACCAGCACCGCTGCCGAGATCGCCAGCACCAGCGCCACCAGCATCGCCACCAGCGGGAATTGCCAAATCCGCCTCCAAATCGACGGGGATTGATCGGAAAGTCCGGCTTCCATGGTGATCTCCTGCTGGTGCTTCTGCCCGCCTTGCCCCGCGCGAATAGCTGCGGCAAGGATGCACTCCCGAATTTGTCCGCGAGAATGCGAATATGCCCTCCTGGCGCCAAGCCCTTCCCGCCGTCGCCGCCCTCGTCGGAACCGCTGCGCTGTTCTTCGGCGCTGCCTACGGGTTCGATGCCTCGGCGGTGCGGGTCGCCTTGGGGATCACGCCGCCGCTCGATGTGCCCTATGTCACCACCCGCGCGGCCACGGTCGATGCCATGCTCGACATGGCGCTGGTGGCCGAGGGCGATCATGTGATCGATCTGGGCACCGGGGACGGGCGCATCCTGATCGCCGCCGCGCGCGACCGGGGCGCGGGCGGGCTGGGGGTGGACCTTGACCCCACGCTGATCGCCGAAGCGCGCTCGGAGGCGGAGCGGCTGGGCCTTTCGGATCGCGTCGTGTTCCGCGAGCAGGACCTTTTCGAAACTCCGCTGGGCCAGGCCGATGTGGTGACGATGTTCCTGCTGCCCGAAGTCAACCTGCGGCTGCGCCCGCGCCTGCTCGCCGAGCTGCGCCCTGGCAGCCGCGTGGTCAGCAACCGCTTTGATATGGGCGAATGGCGCGCCGACGAAGTGCGCAGGCTCGGCGGCTACAACGCCTATCTGTGGATCGTCCCCGCACAAGTGGCGGGCGAATGGCGGCTGGAAGTGGAGGGGCAGGCGGTGCCGCTGGTGCTGGAACAACGCTATCAGGAAGTGAGCGGCATGGCCACGGTGGCGGGCGAAGCGCGGGTGGCAGGCGGTGTGCTACGCGGCAATCAGCTGCGCTTCAGTTTCGAACTGGACGGCGAACGGCGGGAATTCGTGGGGGTTGTGACAGGCGACCAGTTGCTCCCTGCTGAGGGTGCGGGCTGGCAGGCGACGCGCATCACCGTTCCCGTCTCAACAATTCTGCCTTGATCTCCAGCCCGTAGGCATATCCGCCCAGCTTGCCATCCGCCGCGATCACCCGGTGGCAGGGGATCAGCACCGCCACGTGGTTCGCCCCGTTCGCCCCGCCCACCGCGCGGCTGGCTTTCGGCTGGCCGAGCTTCGCCGCGAGTTCGCCGTAGGACAGCGTCTGCCCCGACGGGATGCGGCGCAGTTCCTCCCACACGCGCTGCTGGAACGCGGTGCCCTTGACGTCGAGCGGGATGCTCTGCCCGGTGCCGGGGGCTTCGACCGCTGCGGTGACTTGTTCGAACAGCGCGCGGAATGGTTCTCCGCCGGGGATCAGGTCGGCCCGCGGAAAGCGGGCGCGCAGGTCGCTCTCGCCCTCGTTGAAGGCGAGGCAGCACACGCCCTTGTCGGTCGCGGCGACGAGCATCGGGCCGAGCGTGGTCTGCACCACCGCCCAGTGGATCGCCCGCCCCGCCCCGCCATTGCGCCAGTCGCTCGCCGTCATCCCCACATCCTTCCGGTCGTCATAAAAGCGCGAGGGGGCGGAATAGCCCGCGGCGTAGATCGCATCGCTCACCCGCTCCTCCTCCGCCAGCGCCTCGCCCGCCCGCTCACGCCGCAGGGCACGGGTATAGGCGGCGGGCGAGAGGCCGACGGCGCGGGTGAAAATGCGCTGGAAATGGGTGGGGGAATAGCCGGTCACCGCGCGCCAGCTTCTCCAGCGGCACCGGACCTTCCGCATCGCGCAGCAGGGCGAGCGCCTGCAATACCGCCGCCTCCTCGCGGCTCTGCTGATCGGGCGCGCAGCGCTTGCAGGCGCGCAGTCCCGCCGCCTCTGCCGCTATCGGCGTGGCGTAGAAGCGCACGTTCTCCCGCTTGGGCGCGCGGGCGGGGCAGCTTGGGCGGCAGTAGATCCCGGTCGAATGCACGCCGGTGACGAACGCGCCATCGAAGGCGCGGTCCCTTCGCCAGCGCGATCTGCCAGCGGTCGGATCGAGGTGAGTGGTTGGTGTCATGCCGCCGCCATTAGCCTTACCCGCAATGCTGCGCGTCCCGAAGCTTGCGGTCAACTGTGCGCGCATTAGAAGAGCCGCGATGAACCGCCTTTTCTCACTCTCGCCTTGCTGCTCGCCGCCATGCTGGCGCTGCACCCTGCCCCCGCCAAGGCCGACCCCGCCGATATCGACGCGGCCACCAGAGGCGTGGTGCGGGTGGTCATCATCGGCAACGACGGCGGCGAGATTTTCCCGATCTCGCACGGCACCGGCTTTGCCGTGAGCGGGGACCGGATCGTCACCAATGCCCACGTGGTGCAGCAAGCCATCCAGGACGGGCGGCTCTCGATCGGCATCGTCCCCGCCGATGGCGACCGCGCGGTCTATGCCCGGCTGGTGGCGGTGAGCGTGCGCAACGATCTGGCGCTGCTGGAGGCGACCGAGCCGCTCGGCCTGCCGCCGCTCACCGTGGCGGGCAATCCGGCGCAGTCGGGCGCGGTCACCGCCATCGGCTATCCGCTCAACGTGGACCGGGCGCAGGGCCTGAGCTTCTCGGACATGTTCCGCGCCCAGCCCCCCGTCACCGCCACCGGCTTCCTCTCGGGCCGCCGCCCCAGCCGCGAGATGGACACGCTGCTGCACACCGCGCCCATCGCGGCGGGCAACAGCGGCGGGCCGCTGGTGGACGATTGCGGGCGGGTGATCGGGGTCAATTCGTTCGGCACGCTGAGCGAGGGATCGGACGCGGAATTCTTCTTCGCCGTCTCCACCCGCGAACTGCTGCCGTTCCTGCGCGCGAACGATGTCACCCCGCGCCTGAACGCCGCCGAGTGCCGCAGCCTCGCCGAACTCGACGCGGAGGAACGCGCGCGGCAGGCCGAAACGCAAAACGCCGAGGAGCGCGCTGCTGCTGCGGAAAGTGCGGCGAGCGAGGAGCGCACCGAGGAATTGCGCCGCAGCCATGGGCTATGCGGTGATGGAGGAGCGTGACACCGGCCTCGCCATCGCCTTCCTGCTGGTGCTGCTGGGGATCGGCGCGGGGGCGCTGGCGGGCTTCGGGCATTACGATAGCGACCACCGCCTGCGCGCCGCTGCGGGAGGCGTGGCCGGGCTGGCGCTGCTGGCGGCCTGCGCGGTGTGGTTCACCCGCCCCTCCTTCGCGCAGATCGATCACCGCGTGGAAGATGCCCTGCGCGCATCGATGGCGGAAGCGGACAGCGGCGAAATCGCGCTGGCGGCGGCGGGCGACGGGCCGCCTACACCTGCGTGCTCGATGCGACACGCAGCCGCGTGGTCGGCGATCCGGAGGAGGACATCCCGCTGGAATGGTCCGCCGACGGCTGCGTCAACGCGCGCACCCAGTACGGGCTCGACAGCGGCGAATGGACCCGCGTGTTCGTCCCCGCGAGCGAAGCCGCCGTCTCGATCAACCGCTTCGATCCGGACAAGGGCGAACTGGTGATGGAACGCTACCTGCTGGACCGCGCCGCCATGTCCACCGCCCGGAGTGCGCGGGGGGATTATGCGGCTCCGGCATGCGGTGCGGGGGAAGATGCGGCGCGGGAACTGGGGAGCCACCAGGCGGCGATTTTGGCTGGCTTGCCGGAGCGGCCGAATGAGCGGCTGGTTTATCGGTGTGAGGCTGGTGGGGTAAGTGCCGCAGGAGACTGAACATCCACCACCCGGAATGATTGGATTATTGACAGCGTACAGACACTAGGCATAATAGAACATAAAGGGAACACAATATGCTGTCGGATTTTGAACGCGCGCTGAAAAGGTTGGATCGTGCCGGGAGAAAGAAACTCGGAGCAGATTGGATTCCCAGTTTAAGGAAGCGGCGTGCAACGCTGGAGTTCAGCATATGTAACTTGCATCAGCAAGATCGGGATCCAATCTCGTACTCATCACTAAGTGCGCAAACCGCGTACGTATTTGCCTATGCGCCCGCACGGGCCGAGTATGTAAGGCAGTACCTTCAGCGGCATCGGACGAAGCTGGGGAAACAGCTTTCGATGGGGAAGACGCACGGGTTGTAAGTTTCGGGGGAGGACCGGCAAGCGAACTGGTCGGTCTGGTGCGTTACATTGAGGGCCCAGACGAGCCAGTACGCCGGATTGATTACACCATTTTTGACAAGGACGGCGATTGGGCGAAAGTTGCAGAGGACATCGTAAATTCGCCCGAAACGGACATACAAATTGAGATGTGCTATAAATCTGGTGGACGCAACGAGTTCGAAAACGTATGGCAGCAATCGACCTATCGGAAACAGACATGGTAATTTTCAGCTACATCATGTCTGAACTGGCGAGGGTTGGGCGCAGCGACCAAATTGTGTCCAATTTCCGAGATGTACTGGGAAGTATGCACGTAAATTCAAAGATTTTGTTTATCGACAATCTGCATCCGATTTTCATAGATTTCTTCCGGTCTTGCAAGCTTGTGAGAGGCTTGAACCAGAAGAATGATGACGCCGACCCAGTAAATTGTGATTTCTCAACTACTGAGGGCATTTTTGGCGAGTTATCAAGGCTTCTGGAGTGGGAGCCACGAAGCAAATCTACGATCTGTGTCGAAACTCATCGTGCGGACAAATTTATGAAAGACCTTTTCACTCTAGACCGGCAGTTTGAGCCAATTTCCATGCCGGATGCGGACGTGTCGATCCTGCACGGTATGGAGACGCCACTTCCTTACGACCAGATGCTTCGAGCTGATGGATGACATTATCTGGCGGCAGGAGAATGTTCGGATTTACGGTAAGGAATATCAGCAACCACGCCTCGTTTCGCTCTACGGCGATCCGGGCAAGCAATACGACTATTCCAGCATCAGCCTGCACCCATTCCCGTGGACCGATCTGCTTCGTGAAATCAAGCGGCGCATCGAGGACTGCACCGACGCCACTTTCAATGCGGTTTTCCTGAACCTGTACCGCGATCACAACGACAGCATGGGGTTCCACAGCGATGATGAAAGGGAGCTTGGAAAAAACCCGGTCATTGCTTCCGTTACCTTTGGAGCAACCCGCACATTCCTCCTGAAGCACAAATTCAACAAGGAATTGCCCTTGGTGAAAGTGCCGCTCGAAGCCGGCACCGTGTTGCTCATGAAGGGTGCCACGCAGCACAACTGGAAGCATGGCATAAACAAGCAAACAGCACCGTGTGGTCCACGTGTGAACCTTACTTTCAGGACGCTCTACAGTTAAGGCAGATCGAGTATTGGGGGGCTTTTGTCGAACCCTAAAAAACCTCACTTGCGCAACAACTCTGGATGAGACAGCGCCCAACCACTGCTTGCCATCCT
>CAVZHE010000005.1:0-23309 GCA_963774985.1 uncultured Alphaproteobacteria bacterium | reverse complement strand
CCTGATCAAGCGTGCGCCGGATCGCGTCGTCGCCGGCGTGATGGCGCAGCCCTCGGGCTGCGGCCCGAAAAGCGCGTGTTCTTCTTCTACGAGCTAAACATGAAGGGCTGGGGTCAGCAGCATGCTGGAAGCTGCGGCCTGAACTTAACGAGGATACGATCGAGAAATTTCTGCGCGCCACGTATCTGGCGTTTAATGACGACTTCGTCTTCACGGTGACGCGCGACTTCGTGAAGAGCTGCCAGACGCCGGTGCTGATCCTGCCCGACGACATCGACGCGCATCCGTATGCGACCGCGATGGAGAGCCGCGATGCTCGCGCCCAATGCAGAGGTCAGCATGTTTCCGTGGAAGGAGCCCAGGAAGCGCGTCCCGCTCGCGGTGCGGCAGATCCGCTCGTTCCTGCGCGCGCACCGGCCTTCCTAGCCACGACTGACGTCACGCAACCGGCAATTCCACCGGATTGCGTACAGTCGTGATGGCGTCGCGAACGGTGATTTGAAGAAACGGATACTTTTCCTTCAAGGTCAGGCCGACCCTGGTTGCTTCGTCGGACGAGACATAGTGCGACTTGAACCTGCCATCCACCAGGAGAGAGAAGCCTTCCTGCGGATAGGAATTCGCATGGAGGACGCGTTTCGGAGGGGCCGGCTCTACGAGGTTGTCTTTGGTAATTTTCATCTCTATCGCGAAGGTGCGAACCTTTCGTCTTATGTGAGCTGGAATAGCCGCCACAGTCTGCCAGCGGTGTGTTCAAGTAAGCGGCAATCAACCCCTCATATCGTGACCTGCGTGCCGATCTCGACCACGCGGTCGGTCGGGATCCGGAAATAGTTCGATGCATCGTCGGCGTTGCGCGCCAGCGAGATGAAAATGCGGTCCTGCCAGAGCGGCATGCCGGAATGGGCGAGGCCCAGATCGACCGTCGGGACAGGAAGAACGAGGTCGACATGATGTCGAAGTGTCCAGCCTTGCTTGCGGGCGATCGCGAGCGCCTTCGGCACGTTCGGGCTCTCCATGAAGCCGAAGCGCAGCGTCATGCGCGTGAAAGTCTTGCGAGATCCAGTCCATCGTCACCCGTTCGCTGCGCGGAACCCGCGGCGTGTCGGCGGTCACAGATGGTGAGGATGACGTTGTGCTCGTGCAGCACCTTGTAGTGCTTGAGGCTGTGCAGCAGCGCCGTCGGCGCGCTGGTCGGGTCGCCGGTGAGGAAGACCGCGGTGCCGGGGACCGTGTGCGGCGGCTGCTTCTCGAGCGTGCGGACAGAGCGTCGAGCGGCACTTCGAGCCGTCGGGTCTTGTCGAAAGATGCGCGTGCCGCGCCGCCAGGTCAGCATGATCAGCATCATGAAGGCGCCGAGCGCGAGCGGAAACCAGCCGCCCTCGACGAATCTTGAGAGTTGGCGGCGAGGAAGGCGAGATCGATGATGAGGAAACGGCACCATCAAAGCGCCGCGGCCAGCAGCGGCCACTTCCAGACCTTCCAGACGACGACAAACGCCAGCGATCGCGGTCACCACCATGGTGCCGGTGACGGCGATGCCGTAGGCCGCCGCCAGCGCGCTCGAGGAGCGGAACAGGCCGACGAGAAGCAGCACGCCGACGAGCAGGAGCATGTTGACGCGCGGCATGTAGATCTGGCCGGACTGGGTCGCCGATGTGTGCCGGATCTCGAGGCGCGGCAGCAGGCCGAGCTGGATGGCCTGCTGGCTCAGCGAATAGGCGCCGGTGATCACCGCCTGGCTGGCGATGACGGTCGCCGCCGTCGCCAGCACGACCATCGGCATCAGCGCCCAGTCCGGCATCATGCAGAAAGAACGGATTCTCGATCGCCTCCGGTGCGCCGAGCAGCAAGCGCGCCCTGACCGAAATAGTTGAGAACCAGCGCCGGCAGAACGCAGACCAGAGCCAGGCGACCTGGATCGGCTTGCGGCCGAAATGACCGAGGTCGGCGTAGAGCGCCTCGGCGCCGGTCACCGCGAGGAAGACCGCGCCGAGGGTGAGCAAGCCGATCATGCCGTGGCTGACGAGAAACTCGATCCCGTAGACCGGATTGAACGCCGGCAGGACGCCGGGATCGTCGGCGATGTGGATGAGGCCGAGGATGCCGCGATGACGATGAACCAGACCAGCGTGATCGGGCCGAAGAAGGCGGCGACCTTGGCGGTGCCGCGCGACTGCACGGCGAACAAGCACGATCAGGATGACGAGGGTGAGCGGCAGCGACGTAAGGGCTCGAGCGCCGGAGCCGCGACCTCGAGCCCTCGACGGCAGAGAGCACCGAGAGCGCCGGTGTGATCACCGCGTCGCCGTAGAACAGCGCCGCGCCGACGATGCCGAGCAGAACGATCGCGGCCAGAGCCGCCGCCGAACGCACGCTGCGCGAGCGCCATCAGTGCCAGCGTGCCGCCCTCGCCGTTGTTGTCGGCGCGCAGAGATGAGGATGCACGATATTTGACCGTGACGACGAGGATGAGCGACCAGAAGATCAGGCTGACGGACGCCGAGGATACGTGTCGTTCAGAGTGGCGCCGCGCACCATCGGCTGGCTCGCCGGCGAGCGCCTCGCTGCAACGCGTAGAGCGGGCTCGTGCCGATATCGCCGTAGACGACGCCGACGCGCCGACAGCGAGCGCCAGTTGGGATGTGCCGCGACGGCCCCTGTGTGATCCCTCGCGCAGCTCGTCAGTCGCAACCGCGGAATTGTCCATGGATTGAGCGCCCGCCCTGCAATAAGATTCACGCGCCGGTTGAGCCCGGTTCGCCATATCTTAATCAGGTTGTCGAAGCCCCGCAATTTCTGGTGGAATGCCCGCCATCGTCCGTTCGCCCCATACCCCAGGGAATGGGCCGATAATCCCTTCGAATACCCGTCCCGGTTTGAGCCGATGATAGCCTCACCGCAGCGCCACCGGAAAATCCACAGAAGACTCCCGCGTCCCGCGAGACCCTTCAGGGAACGGCATTTTCGCGCCGGATGACGTGCCGCCGGCGATAAGACCCGGGGTTGAGAGCGATCCGACAACATCCGGATAAGACAAGAGGCCAGCTCACAAGACGGCAACCAAGCAATGTAAGGCGCCCAACAGAAGCATCGTCGTTCAACTGCCGGGAAGTCCGCAACTCCAGAAGCCGGCACGGCAAAAAGGGAGAAACGAATGTCCGTCGCTCACACTGCGAAAAAGCTTCACGTTGCCCTTTTGCCCTGCGCCCTCGCCGGCCTGACTCGGCGTCAGCGCAAACCGCCGAGATCAAGATTTCCTACGCCGCGGGGTCTCCATCCTCGATCCGCAATACAGCCTGACGCCGCCGTTTCGCCCGCTGCGCATGGCCGTCTACGAATGCCTGATCGAGCTGAACAACGACGGCAAGCCCGAAGGCCACATCGCGGAATCCTGGCGTGCTCGTCGATGACGTCACCTGGGAATTCAAGATCCCGCAAGGGCGTGAAGTTTTCCGACGGCACCCGCTTGTCGCCGAGGATATTCCGTTCAGCTTCGCGCGCGTCGCGCGGTCAGCAATGGGCCCGGTCCGATCACGCAGTATCTGCGCCTGATCAAGACGACGACGGTCGTCGATGCCGACACCGTTCGCATCGTCACGCACCGTCCGGCGCCGCTGCTGCTCAACGATCTGTCCGCAGCTTCCGATCGGCTCGAAGAAAATTCTGGAAGGCGTGAAGCCGACCGATTTCGGCATCGGGCGAGAAGGCCGCGCGAGAAAGCCGTCGGCACCGGGCCCTACCGGGTCGTGTCCTTCACGGCGAACGACACCGTGGTTCTCGCGCCCAACGATGCATTACTGGGGCGAGAAGGCGATCTGGGACAAGGTGACGCATGCTGGTCCAGCCGCAGAGCTCGGCGCGCCTGGCGTCGCTGCTGGCCGGCGATGTCGATGCCATCGACGCCGTCTCGTTCACCGACGTCGCCGCGCCTGAAGTCGGATCCGCAGGTTTAACGTCTTCAGCTATCCGACCGGCGGGCTGGTCTGGCTGACCCTGCCGCGCACCGAAAGTCGCTTCAGACCGGAACGGTCACGGATCCGGACGGCAAGCCGCTCGACAAAAATCCGATGGCCGATCCGCGCGTCCGCGAAGCCATGGCGCTCGCGATCAACGTCGATGGCATCATCCAGCGCATCTACGACGGCTACGCCGTTGCATCGGGACAGTACGTCCGCTCCAGCCATCCCACCGCCATTCCCGGATGTGAAAGGCTGGCGCTTCGACGAGGCACAGAGCCCAGCAAGCTCATGACCGAAAGCGGCTGGGCCGGCAAGTTCAAGGTCGCCATTACCGCGAGCAACGGCAATCCGCCGGAAACGCCGAAGCTCCTCGAAGCCATCGCGCAGAACTGGACGAAGATCGGCATCAAGGTCGAGGTACAGGTCGTGCCGGCTGCGGTTTATGCGCAGCGGCGTGCAGGCAAACACGATGGCCATCGTGGCGTCGCAATGGCTTATCGGAACGTTCGACGCCGAGCTCTACATCGTGCCGCTGCTGCATTCGTTCGACAAGGAGACCGGCTACGGCGCGTTCAACTCCTCCGATTATATGAATCCGGAACTCGATCGTCTGACCGACCGCTGATGCAGGAGCAGGATTCCGACAAGCGCCGGCCGATGGCTGACTCAGGCGATGCGCCTTGCCGCTGGAGGATCGCGCGATCCTGCCCCTGATGCATCTGTCACAATGCGCTTGCGACGACGAAAAGGCCTGAAGATCGCGCCGCGCACCACCGGCTTCGGCATCCAGATTCAGGACGTTACAGTCGGAATTAGGTGCACGCTGCCGAAAAGCATGCCAAACGGACCGAGGGACAGCATGATCAAGATCTGGCGAACGACTTCTTTCACACATTCAGGGCCGGGACGTTCCCGATGTACACGATATCCCGCTCGGCGCAGCAGGCCTACAATTCCAACCTCGCCCGCCTCGCTTTGCTTGGAGGCGATCGGATTTGAAGGCGTGTTCTTCACCGAGCATCATTTTCTCAGCGCACTCAGCCCAAATCCAAACCTGCTGATTGCAGCGCTGGCGCGAATGAGAAGCGGCTTCGCCTCGGCGGCTATGGGCAATGTGCTGCCCTATCATCAACCATGGCGTCTCGCCGAAGATCTGGCGATGCTGGACTACATCACCGAAGGACGCCTTGAGATCGGCATGGCGAGCGGCGTGGCGCCGGAGTTCGTGTTCCTGAAGATTCCACCGGATGACATCCGTCCCGATGTTCGCCGAGGCACAGGAATTTATCGACAAGGCGTTCGCGCGACAGCGTCGTGAGCCATCACGGCAAATATTATCACTACGATGACATCCATCTGATGCCGCGTCCGCGACAGTTGAGACAAGCCGCAGGCATTGGCAGACCGTCTACACCCCGGAGACCTGCCGCAAGGCCGCGCGCAACAATTACAAAGTCTGCACCGGCTTTCAATCGAGCGAACAGGCGGCGATCGCCTTCGAGGCCTATCGCGACGAAGCCGCAAAAGCCGGAATTGCGGTCGGCCCTGACGATATCGCCGTTCGCCGCCAGGTTCTGGTCTGGCACAGCGACTCTGAGGCCGAGGCCATGAACAAGGAACTGATCGAGACCGCTCGTATGCGCACCGTCGAGCGCTTCAAACCTGTCAACGAGCGTCTTGCGCAAGCAGGACGGCATGTCGGAAGGCGTGAAGCAATCCGGCGTCATCGACGCGGACTTAGCGCCTCAGCCGGCGGCAGCGCCGCGCCAGATCAATCCGCTCGCAGCCGGCGGCCGCGTCTCGATCGACGACGAGTTCATTTGCGGCACGCCCAAGACCGTGGCCGACAAGATTATCGATCAGTGCCGCAAGATGGGGCGCGGGAATTTCTCGCCTATCATGCGATCGGACTGTCGCAGGGCGAGCTCGACCAGAACTACAGTCTCTGGCGCGAGGTGCTGCCCCTGTTGCAGAAGGCCGGCATCCAGCAACCGGCGAAGGCCGAGGCCCGCGTCACCTCCGGGAAATAGCACAAGTGCTGGCGCGATAATCTCCCCTCCCGCTGGCGGGAGGGGTTGGGGGTGGGCCTGTTCCGACTCCTTTTGCCCCGATAATGACTTGCCTCGGCGCTTAACCCTCTTTTTTCCGCGCTCCGCCGCCTGTAAGCCGCCGTTCAGCGATGGACCAGCACATGCAACCTCCCTCCGGCCGCATCGAAGGGTCGCGCCACTTCTATCCGGTGCGGGTGTTTTTCGAGGATACCGATCTGTCCGGCATCGCCTATCACGCCAATTACCTCAAATGGTGCGAACGTGCGCGCAGCGATATCTTGCGCCTGCTGGGGATCGATCAGCGCGCGGCGTTTGATGCGGGCGAGGGGTTCTATGCGGTGTCCGAGGCGAACATCAAATGGCGTCGCCCGGCGAAATTTGACGATGTCCTACAGGTGGAAACTGTGTGTACACAGCTTCGCGCAGCCAGCGCGCACATGCACCAGAAGATCTTGCGTGGTGGCGAACTGCTTGCCGAAGTGGACATAATCGCCGCCTTCCTTGCGCCTGATGGCAGGCCGAAACGCCAACCGTCCGAATGGCGCGCTGCCTTCGAAACCTTTGTAAATCACGACAATGTGAAAGACCCTGAATGAGCATTCTCACCACCCTCGCCGCTGCCGCGCCGCCCACGCGGCTCAATCCGATCGAACTGTTCACCCAGGCCGATATCATCGTGCAGGTGGTGATCGTGGGGCTGGTGCTGGCGTCCATCTGGGTGTGGACGATCATTTTCGGGTTCAGCCTGCGGATGGGCAATACGCGGCGCAAATGCAGCGCGTTCGAGGAAGAGTTCTGGTCCAACACCGAGGATGTGGACGGAACGCTTGATGCGCGCCGCCGCAAGGATAATCCCTCCGCCCGCGTCGCCGCCGCCGGGGTCAATGAATTCCGCCGCTCGCACAAGTCGGGCCTCAAGGACAAGGAGGCCGCGCGCACCCGCGTGGCGCAGGCGATGGAAGGGCAGGTGGCGCTCGAATTGGATACGCTGGCGGATCGGCTGAATTTCCTCGCCACCGTCGGCTCGGTCGCGCCGTTTGTCGGGCTGTTCGGCACCGTCTGGGGGATCATGAACAGCTTTTTCCAGATCGGCTTGCAACAGAATTCCTCGCTCGCAGTGGTCGCCCCCGGCATTGCCGAGGCGCTGTTCGCCACCGCCGTGGGCCTGTTCGCCGCCATCCCGGCGGTAATCGCTTACAACCGCTTGTCGAACACGGTGAACGGCTTCGAAGCCCGGCTGACCCGCTTTGCCGACCGCGTCCACGCGCAGATCAGCCGCGAAATGGAGGCGGTGTGATGTCTACCCTCCTTCGTCATTGCGAGCGAGCGAAGCAATCCATCTCCCGAATGTCGTACTTCGCGCAAGTGCAGGTGATGGATTGCCGGGTGGCCCTTCGGGCCGTCTTCGACTTCGCCTTCGGCTCCTCGCAATGACGAGATTTGGGGGAGGCTGCTGATGGCAATGGGGATGGCCGGAGGGCGACGCGGTCGCCGCCACGGGCACCGCCGCACGCCGATGGCGGAAATCAACGTCACGCCGTTTGTCGACGTGATGCTGGTGCTGCTGATCATCTTCATGGTCACCGCGCCGCTGCTGGCGAGCGGGGTGCCGGTGGACCTGCCCGAAAGCCGCGCCAATCCGATCGATCAGGAGCCGGACCAGATCACCGTGGCGATTGATCGGGAGGGGATTGTCTATGTCGATGACGAGCGGATTGCGCGCGGCGAATTGGCGCAGGCGCTCGAAGCCGTGGCCGCTCCGGAGGGCGGGGACCAGCCGCTGGTGAATCTGCGCGCGGATCGCTCTATCGACTGGGGCCGGGCGATGGCGGTGATGGGTGAACTGAACCGCGCCGGGTTCATGCAAATCTCGCTGGTCACAACCGGTTCAGACGAAGCGCCATAGCCCGGTACCATGAGCTCGCTCGCGCAACTTTCCTCTGAGGAACGCATCGGCATCGGTGTGGCTGTCGTGGCCCATGCCGCGCTGGCGGCGGCGCTGATGTGGCAGGCGACGCGCGAGCCGCCGATCATCCCGCCGCCCGAGCGGATCGAAGTGAGCCTCGCCACCGAAGTCAGCCTCGAGAGCGCCGCGCCCGATCCTTCGGCAGAGCCTGCCGCGAGCGTCGCCCCGGTGGTGACCGACGTGCCCGAACCGGTCACCGCGCCGCCCGTCCGCCCGCGCCCCGCGCCCACGGTGGAACCGCGTCCGGCTCCGACGACGCGGCCTACCACCCGCCCGACGACCCGGCCTACTACCCGCCCGACGCCGACACCGACTTCGCGCCCGACGACGCGCCCGACGACCCGGCCCACCACGCGCCCCACGCCCACCCCCAGCGCCACGCGCAGCGCGGGCGGGAGCAGGATGGGCGAGAATTTCCTCGAAGGCACCAGCAATGCCGAGGGTACGCGCGGTTCGCCCGCCGCGACTTTCGGCACGACCGAAGCGGCAGACCTGCGTTCGGCGATCACCCGCGCGCTGCGGACCAACTGGACCGCGCCCTCCGGAGTTGATGCCGAGCAGCTCGTCACGGTGGTCGGCTGGCGGCTCAATCGCGATGGCACGGTGGCGGGTCGCCCCACCTGCGTGCGGCAAAGCGGCATCACCGATTCCAACCGCCCGCAGGCCTCGGTCCACTGTGATCGCGCCATTCGTGCGGTGCAGCTTGCGAATTTCCGCAATCTCCCCGATGCGTTCTACAGTCGCTGGGACGATCTGGAATGGACTTTCGACAGAAGGCTATGAGCATGAAGATTACCCTATTCGCTCCCGTGCTTGGTTTGGCGCTGATCGCGGCCTCGCCCTTCGCGGTCGCCGCGCAGGACAGCGATCTCGATCCGGCCAGCATCGGCGCTGCTGAAGAGGTGGCGCAGGATCCGGATGATGGCCCGCTTACCGGCACCGTCACCGACGATTCCGCCTGGCAGGATATCGGCATCGCCATTGCCAGCTTCGCCACCAATCGCGATGCGCCCACCGCCGCCAATGCCAGCGGCACCGGCGCGCTGGGGCAGGAGCTGGCGCGGATCGTGTTCAACGATCTGCGCTTCAACGGACTGTTCCGCCCGGTAGGCCCCGACGATCTGCCGCGCCCGACCTATCCGCAAATCACCGCGCCCGCATGGAACGCGTGGAGCGGGCGTTCGGCAGAAATGCTGGTCCACGGCTTCGTCCGCGCCAATCCGGACGGGCAATTGACCGTCGGCTGCTATCTTTATGACGTTGCGCTGCAAAGCGAGCTGGTGCGCGAAGGCTGGGTGGTGCAGCCGACCGACTGGCGCCGCGCGGCGCACCGCTGCGCCGATCTCGTCTATTCGCGGCTTTCGGGCGAAAGTCCGTTTTTCGACAGCCGCATCGCCTATATCGCCGAGACCGGGCCGAAGGATAACCGCGTCAAGCGGCTGGCGATCATGGACAGCGATGGGGCCAACCATCGCTTCATCACCAATGGCCAGTCCACCGCGCTCAGCCCGCGCTATTCGCCCGACTATTCGCGGATCGCCTACCTCTCCTATCTGGACGGCAATCCGCGCATTTACGTGTACGACATCGCCAGCGGGCAGCAGACATTGGTGACGCAGAGCAGCAATCCCACCTTCGCTCCGCGCTGGAGCCCGGATGGGCGCTGGATTCTCTATTCGATGGCGATTGGCGGCAATACCGATATCTACCGCGTGGCGGCCGAAGGCGGCGGCACGCCGCTGCGGCTGACCGACAGCCCCTCTATTGAAGTCGGCGGGTCCTATTCGCCCGATGGCGGGCAGATCGTGTTCGAAAGCGACCAGTCCGGCGCGCAGCAGTGCTATGTGATGAATGCCGATGGCAGCGGCCAGCGCCGGATCAGCTTTTTCGGCGGGCGTTGTGCCAGCCCGGAATGGAGCCCGCGCGGGGACCAGATCGCCTTCACCCACATTGCGGGCGATTTCCATATCGCGGTGATGAACACGGACGGGCGCAATCTGCGCACGCTCACCAACGGCTGGCAGGACGAAGGCCCCAGCTGGGCCCCCAACGGCCGCATCATCCAGTTCTTCCGGACCGAACGCAATTCGGGCGATTCCGCGATCTATCAGGTGGACCTCACCGGAGAGAACGAACGTCGCCTGCGGACCCCGGTTGGCGCGTCAGACCCGGCTTGGGGGCCGGTGCTGCCGTAATCACGTTGTCTCCCCCCGAATTTCACGTAAAACGGGTTGCGCATAAGATCACAATCCTGTCCGCAGGTAGAAGGAGAGCCAGACCATGAACAAAAAGATCATCATCGCCCTGACCTTGTCGAGCGCGCTTGCGCTGGCTGGCTGCCGCCGGGAACCGCCCGAAACCGATGTTTCGGTGCCGCAAGATATTGTGACCGCGCCCACGCCAACCCCCACCGGAACGGGCATCGTGCCGATGACCCCGCAGCCCGGTTCGCAATCGCACTTCGCCAGCGCCATGGCAGGCGCGGATACGATCCTGTTCGATACCGATCGCTTCAATATCGATAGCGAGGATGCTGCTGCGCTGCGCCGTCAGGCCGAGTATCTGCTCCAGCACACCAGCGCCCGCGCCACGGTGGAAGGCCATGCCGACGAACGCGGCACCCGCGATTACAACCTGGCGCTGGGTGAACGCCGCGCCAATGCGGCGAAGAACTACCTTGTCAGCCTTGGCGTGCCCGAATCGCGCTTGAGCACGGTAAGCCAGGGTGAGGAACGCCCTGTCGCCACCGGGTCGAACGATGCCGCTTGGGCGCGCAATCGCCGTGCGGTGACGGTGATGATTACCCGCTGATCGTCAGAACAGCTCGAACAGGGCCGGGGCGATCCGGTCCACAGAGGGCGCGGCGGCTTCCACCGTCGCGCCCTGTTCGTAACTGGCACTGGCGCGAGCGAATTCACCGCCCGGGGTGGCGAACACCGTGAAGGCTGCCATCGCGAAGACGGATGCACATGCGGAAATGGCTAGCTGCTTGCTCACGGGGAAATTCTTCCTGTTCGGGTTATTTAGCAATTAGGCCGGAAGGCTCTTTTTGCAATGCAGCATTTTGCACGTATTTGTATCGGAATGATGAATCGACCCGTGCCATTTGCCCGGTTCACGCGGGGCATTTGCACCCCTATAGGCGGGGCATGCCTATTTCGCAGGACACCGACTGATGGCCCGCTCGCCCGGCCGCTCCTCCGATTGGGGCTTTCCCCGCTGGCGCGGATATGGGTCCAGCCGGGATGCGGTGGAAGTGCGCATTTGCGATCGCCATGGCTGTGACGAGGCAGGCAAATGTCCTGCGCCCAAAAGCCCCAACAGCAAGGAACGCTGGTACTTCTGCCAGGCCCACGCGGCGGAATACAACAAGGGCTGGGACTACTTCGAGGGATTGAGCAAGGAAGAGACCGCACGCCGCACGAAGGCCGAGCAGACGGAGACTTCCGGCTACACCGAAGCGCAGCATTACGGCTGGGCGGCCAGCGGTGACGGCTCACGTTCCTCCGACGAAATGCGCGCGCTGGAAGTGCTGGAACTGGAAGCCGACGCAGATTTCGAAGCGATTAAACGCGAATGGCGCGCGCGGGCGAAGAAGGTTCACCCTGACGTCAAACCCGGTGACGCGGCGGCAGCGGCGGAATTCCATAAGCTGCAACTGGCCTATGAAGTGCTGAAAGCGGCCGAGGAACGGCGGGAGTGGAAGGGGTAAAAAATTAGTATACTGTCCCCGGAATTACGGAATTGCGGGGACAGTATACTTAATTGGCGCCGCGCAGTGCTCGGTCCAGCCATCGCCCCAGCGCGCAGATCAGCTACCAATAAAGCTGCCGACAAATTCGGTCAGATCGCTGTCGGTGGAAAGGTTATCGATAACCGAAAAGACGATCACGATCTCGTCCCGGTTCGGTCCTGCCAGCACGCCAGCATATTGCCCGGTCAGCTTGTTGGGCGTGTCGGTAATCGTGCCGTCGAACGCGCCCCCTGCCGAAATGGTATCGCTGATGGCGATGGTTGCCACCAGTGTCTGCACCCCGGCTACCGTCTGGAACACGCTGATCGTTCCCGCTACCGTATCGGTGGTGGCGCCCGGCGTGATTGTGAATGCAGTTGCCGTGGCGGTGATGGCGTTCGCCGCCGTTACCCCCGGATCGCCACCGGCAACATCAGCTTGCCCGGTATAAGACAAGGTGGTGGTGATATCAGTGGTGGTGGTGACCGGATTGAAAAACAGCGCCACGCGCCGACTGCGGAGCCTGCCTGCTACGGTGCCGCGTGTGAAGGCCTGATTCGCGCGCTCGTAGGTTACCTGCATGACATGGGCGAATGGCAGCGCCATCGCGAGCCGCTCGTCACCCGAAGCATAGCGCCGCGAATTTGCCGAGACGCTGACGAAATCGGGCGCGTCGAACACCACCGGGTCATCCAGATCGGGGAAGCTGAACGTGGCGCTATCAGGCGAGGCGACGAAGGCGATGGTGCTGGCCCCGTTCACCCGCGCGGCATCGTTGAACGTTTCGGCTCCGCCTGCTGTGGGCGTGAAATAGGCGAAGATGTAGCCTGCATTGCTGGTGGTGGCGGAAAAGGCAGTGGTGGTGCTGAACGCAATCGCAGTTGGCGTTGGCGTAGGTGTCGGCGTACCCGTGCTGGTTGGCGTGGGGGTTGGCGTCGGAGTTGAACTGTCATCCCCGCCGCAGGAGGTGACAAGCGCGCCAAGGGCTGCGACGCCGAGCAGAAGGCCGATTTTGCGGATCACGTGATTCCTGTCCATATTTGCTGTTTGCGCGGTGGCTTACCCCGCCGAACCTTTCCCTTAGCTGTCCGGCGGGGCGATGGGCAAGGGGCGCGTAGCTTTTGGCGACAAGTGGCACCTAAACCGCGTCGAGCGCCTGCGCGAAGTCGGCGATCAGGTCGTCCGGGTCTTCGATACCCACCGATATCCGCACCAGATTGTCGGTGATGCCGAGCGCCTTGCGCCGTTCCTCCGCCACCGAAAGGTGTGTCATGCTCGCGGGATGGCTGGCGAGCGTCTCGGTTCCCCCCAGGCTGACCGCCAGCTTGGCGACCTTGAGCGAATTGAGGAAGGCAAAGCATTCCGCCTCACCGCCCTTGATGAACACCGAGAAGGTCGAGCCCGCGCCGAGGCAGTGCCGGTTGTAGATATCCTGCTGCCGAGCATCGTCGATCATGCCGAGATAGCCGAGGCCCTCGACCTTGGGATGGCTCTTGAGGAAGGCGCAGACCTTGGCCGCGTTCTCGCCCGCGCGTTGCATCCGCAGCTCGACGGTTTCGAGCGAGCGCAGCAGCATCCACGCGGTGTTCGGATCGGCGATCCCGCCCATCGTGTTGCGCAGCGCGCGGATCGCGTCGATCCAGCGCTTCGCCCCGGAAACGCTGCCCGCCACCAGATCGGAATGGCCGCCGACATATTTGGTCAGCGAATAGACCACCAGATCGGCCCCCTGATCCAGCGGGCGCTGCCACAGCGGACCGAGGAAAGTGTTGTCGATGGCGATCGGGCAGCGGTCGGGATCGAAATGCGCGTCGCGCGCGGCCTTCACCGCTTCGACATCGACCAGCGCGTTGGTCGGGTTGCCGGGGCTTTCGAGATAGATCAGCGGCACTTCGCCGCCCTGCGTGGCCGCCTTGGCCTTGGCTTCGAGCATGACCGCGTCAAGCTCATCGCGGTCCGCCCCGGCGGGGAAGGCGACGAAGGTCACGCCGTATTTTGCCATCACCTTGGCGATGAAGCCTTCGGACGCGGCATAGAGCGGGCCGGAATGGACGATCACGTCGCCCGCGTTGCAGGCGGCGAGGATCAGCACGGCAATCGCGGTCATGCCGGAGGAGAAGCACAGCGCGTCCTCGGCCCCGTCCCAGATCGCCAGCCGGTCTTCGAGGATTTCCTGATTCGGCCCGTTGAAGCGCGAATAGACGAGGCCCTCAGCGCCGCCGGGGCGCTTGCCGGTGATGCCTTCGAAATGGCGCTTGCCCGCCGCTGCGTTCTCGAAGGCAAAGGTGCTGGTGAGGAAAATCGGCGCCTTGAGCGAGCCTTCCGAGAGCGCCGGATCGTAGCCGTGGCCCATCATCAGCGTGCTCGGCTTCAACTGCCGCCCGCCGATGGTGGTCGCTTCGGGCTTGGGTTTGCGGCGCGGGGTGGGGGTGGTGATGGCGCCAAGGGGGTCGGGTGTTTTGTCGGGCATGAGGTATCCTTCCTGCAAACAGAACCCCCAGGAAGGCAGGAGCCAGCAGAGCCTTGGCGGCACCCGTTCCTAACCTCCGCAGGAACGCTTCTCCACCAAGTGCAATAGTTTCATTGGTAATTACCTGCTTCGCGCGGGCAATTCAACCGAGCAATAGGTCGCACTGCCCAAACTGTTCCCACAATCAGCCCGATCCCAGCAATATCGAGCAGCAGCCCCGCCTTCACCACGCTCCCCAGCCGCACCCGGCCGGTAGCCCAAGCGATGGCATTCGGCCCGGTTCCGGCGGGCAGCATGAAGCCCCAGCTCGCCGCCAGCGCAGCGGGCATGGCGAGCAGCAGCGGGTCTGCCCCCATCGCCCCGATCAGCGCCGCGATCACCGGGATGAAACCGGTGGCGGTGGCGACATTGCTGGCAAATTCGGTAATGATGATGACCAACGCCACCATGATCGCGGCGATCAGGATCAACGGCAGGGTATCGAGCGGGAGCAATTGCAGTCCGATCCAGTCGGCGAGGCCGGATGCGCCCATGCCCGCCGCCAGCGCCAGCCCGCCGCCGAACATCAGCAATACGCTCCACGGCGCGCGGTCGGCCTCGGCCCAGCGCAGCAGCGGCCTGCCAGTGCCATCGGGCAGCATGAACAGCGCGAGGCTGGCGACCACGGCCACGGTGCCCTCGGTCAGCGCGCCTTCGGGAAGCAGCGGGGCGAGCCACGGCTGGCCCATCCACAGCAGGAAGGTGAGCGCCACCATCGGCACCAGCCGCCGCTCGGCGCTAGACCAGCCTGCGTGGGGATCGACAGCGGCGTGGGCGGCGGCGGTATCGAACGGATGGGCGTCGATCCGCTGCACCCGCGCGATCAGCCACGCGGCCAGCGGCACGCCGAGCAAGACGATCGGCAGGCCGAACGCGCTCCATTCGGCAAAGCTGATCCGCACCCCCAGCGATTCGTCGAGCAGCCCCACGGCGATGGCATTGGTGGGCGAACCGACCAGCGTGCCCAGCCCGCCGATGGAGGCGGCAAAAGCGATCCCCATCGGTAGCGCACCCGATATGCCCTCTTGCGAGACCTCTCCCTCCGCCATTCCCCCGGCCAGCACCGCAAGCGCCACCGGCATCATGATCAGCGCAGTCGACGTATTCGAGATCAACATCGAAAGCGCAGCCGTCGCCGCCATAAACGCCAGCAGCAACCGGAATTGCCCGCCGCCCTTGCCGATCACCGCCAGCAGGAACAGCGCCAGCCGCCGGTGCAGCCCGGTCCGCTCGATAGCCAGCGCGATGAACGCACCGCCCAGCAGCAGGAAAATGATGTCCGAATAATAGGCGCTCGCGACGCTCTTGGCGTCCATCACCCCGGTCAGCGGCACCACCACGAACGGCAGCAGCGCGGTGGCGGCGAGCGGCAATGCCTCGGTCATCCACCAGGCGCCCATCCAGCCGACCAGCCCCGCCACCATCCACCCGCTTTGCGACAGGCCCTCAGGCGCCGGAACCAGCAGCGTGAGCGCGAACAGGGCCGGGCCAAGCCAGAAGCCGATCCGCTGCGCTGTCATGCCCCGAAATTCCCCTCTCGCTTCCCTTGGGCAAGGACACTAGTCTGAAACACGAAGAGGGCAAGGAGGCGGAATGACTGAAGGCAGGGTATTGGGCATTGGCGGGCTGTTTATCCGTTCGGCGGACCCGGCGCGGCTGGCAGCATGGTATCGCGACCACCTCGGCTTTGCCGCCACCGCCAGCGGCGAGCCGACGCCCGAAGGCGAATGGGTGTGGATGCAGGACGCAGGGCCAACGGTGTTCGCCGCCTTCAAGGCGGACAGCGACTATTTCGCGGCTGACCGGCAGACGATGCTCAACCTGCGCGTCGAGGGATTGGACGCGCTGCTGGCGCGGCTGGAAGCGGCGGGCGTAGCGATCAGCCACCGCGAGACGATGGAAGGCGTCGGCGCCTTCGCCCGCGTCCACGATTGCGACGGCAACCCGGTGGAACTGTGGGAACCGTAATGAAGCCCTTTGGCAAATGCGCAATCGGCTTATCGGCGTTCTTTCTCGCTGCCTGCTCGCTGCATTCGCAAGAGTTAGCTACTGCTGTTGCCACCCGGAATACCGTGCTGAGCGACTGCGAAGTTTTCCATGATGATCTCGCCAACGATGTCATCGTGCATCGATGCGAGGGCCTTGGCGGAATCCCCGTCTGGTGGCGATATTCCGATTCCGCCCGACTGTATGTCGGCTTCGGTGAGCGACAACACGACTCAGGAATTTTTGGCCTGAACAGCGATCCGGAACCCACGCTCGAATGGCGCGGTCTGGAGTCGCCAGCGGGTTTCGTTCCCTACGCAGTCATCGTTCGATTTGCGCAACCAATCAATGGGAGTGACGCCACATTCGTTCCCTCACATGCTGTTTTTCGATTACGAGATGATGGCACTTCTTGCCTCATTGGAAGCCGGATCGACGAGGAAGGCTTGCCCGCCAGATCGCCGATGCGGCAGCCGGACAGTTCACATGTGAATTCGAGCCTTATGTCTATGACACGACGCAAAAGGATATTTCCCCCTAGCCCCACGCTCCAAACCATTGGAAAAACGCCGCCCATGACCGTCAAAACAGTTGCCATGCTCACCGCAGGCGGCCTCGCGCCTTGCCTTTCGTCCGCTGTCGGCGGGCTGATCGAGCGGTATACCGAGGTCGCGCCGGAGGTGCGGCTGATCGCCTATCGCAACGGCTATGCCGGACTGCTCACCGGCGATTTTATCGAAGTGCCCGATCATGTGCGCTCCACTGCCGGGCGGCTGCATGCCTTTGGCGGCAGTCCGATCGGTAACAGCCGGGTCAAGCTCACCAATGTCGCCGATTGCGTGAAGCGGGGCCTCGTCAAAGAGGGGCAGAACCCCTTGCAGGTCGCCGCCGAGCAGTTGACGCGCGACGGGGTGCAGGTGCTCCACACCATCGGCGGGGACGATACCAATCTCACCGCCGCCGATCTTGCCGCCTATCTCAAGGCCAACGGCTATCACCTCACCGTGGTCGGCCTGCCCAAGACCATCGACAACGACGTGATCCCGATCCGGCAATCGCTGGGTGCCCACACGGCGGCAGAGCAGGGCGCGGTCTATGCCCGCAACATCATTGCCGAACATTCGGCCAATCCGCGGATGCTGATCGTGCATGAAGTGATGGGGCGGCACTGCGGCTGGCTGACCGCCGCCACCGCCCGCGCGCACCACGACTGGGTGAAGAGCTGCGCCCTTCGCCGAATGGCCGGAAAACGCCGCCGCGCGCTGGGACGTGCACGGGGTCTACGTGCCCGAACGCATGTTCGACATCGCTGCCGAGGCCGAACGGCTGCGCGCGGTGATGGACGAACACGACGGGGTGAACCTGTTCCTTTCTGAAGGCGCGGGGATGGGCGAGATTGTTGAAGCGATGGAGGCGGCGGGCGAGAAGGTGCCACGCGATGCCTTTGGCCATGTGCGGCTGGACAAGGTCAACCCCGGCGAATGGTTCGCGACCAAGTTGGCCGAGGCGATTGGCGCGGAAAAGGTGCTGGTGCAGAAGAGCGGCTATTTCTCCCGCTCCGCCCCCGCCAACGCCGCCGATCTGGCGCTGATCCGCGCCTGCACCGATCACGCGGTGAGCGCGGCGTTGCGCGGCGAATTGGGCGTGGTGGGGCAGGACGAGGAACGCGGCGACGAGTTGCGCGCCATCGAGTTCGAGCGGATCAGGGGCGGGAAGCGGTTTGATCCTGCGCAGGACTGGTTCGCCGAAATGTTGCGAGAGCTGGGGCAGGGATAGGCTGGATCGTCGTTCGGCAACAGGAGCCTGTCACCTGACTTCAGGCTGACGGCTCTGTTCACCAGCGTTTCAGCGCCGAGGGAGGATAAATACGTTCATGTTGAGACGTGATTTTCTTCTTTCCGGTGCTGCGCTGGCTGTTGTTGGAGCCGCTGCGCCTGTAGCCGCCCAGGTTACCGATTCCGCTGCGCGCCTGTGGCAAATCGGCCCGCTGATCCGGCGGCGCAATTATTCGGTCAACATGCCGCGCAATCCCACCGATTCTGCCGAAGGCTGGTATTTCGATTTTCCCGGCCCGACCCGCGACGATGGGCATGTGCATTACCTGACCCGGCTGGCCGATCCGATGAATCGCAATCGCGGCATTCGCCTGCGGTATCGCATCGATGCGCGCGATGGGGCGCGCTTCGTGCCGCAGGAATATGCGGATCGCCCGGCGTTGCTTTCGCTGTATATCCAGCGCGCCAATGATGACTGGCGCGGGCGCGGGCGGACTGAATTCCACCGCTGGTATTCGCCGCACGATCGCGTGGTGCGGCTGGAACCGGGCGAGCACGAATTGACGGTGCTGTTTTCCGAAAACTGGATTTCGGTGATGGGATCAGATCGCGTGCGTTCGCCGGAGCAATTTGCCGAGGCGCTGGCCGATCCAGGCCGCATCGGCTTCACCTTCGGATCGGATCGCGGCCGAGGCCACGGCATTTTTGCCACGGCCCCGGCGCGCTTCACAGTGCTGGAATTTGCGGTGATTTGAGCTGCTCAGCGCCTACTTCGGCGAAAGCACCATCAGCATCTGGCGGCCTTCAAGCCTCGGGAAGGCTTCGATCTTGGCGGTTTCGGCCATATCGTCCTGCACCCGCTTGAGCAGGTCCATGCCGAGGTGCTGGTGCGCCATTTCGCGTCCGCGGAACCGCAGCGTCACTTTCACCTTGTCGCCATTGTCGATGAACTTGTTCATCGCCCGCATCTTCACATCGTAATCGTGATCGTCGATGTTCGGACGCATCTTGATCTCTTTGATGTCCTGCGTCTTCTGCGTCTTGCGCGCCGCATTGGCCTTTTTCTGGGCTTCGTAGCGGTGCTTGCCGACATCGAGGAACTTGGCCACGGGCGGATCGGCATTGGGCGAAATCTCGACCAGGTTGAGGCCGAGCCCGGCAGCCTGCTCGATTGCTTCGCGCGTGTACATGACGCCGATATTCTCGCCGTTCTCGTCGATGACGCGAACCTTGTCGGACTGGATCATGTTATCGAATTTCGGGCCGGATTTGACCGGCGGTGCCATCGTGCGGCGGGGTGGACGGGGTATGGAATCGCTCCTTGGATCGTGGTTGTCGTGCGCGCTATGTAAGCCGTAACGCGGCGGAGCGCTAGTGGCTCTAGGCCGCCTCGCGCCAGAGCGGGAATCGCGCCAGTCGCGTGCCCGCCGGAACCAGCGCGTCGACGCCGCTGGCGGGCTGGAGCGCGGCGAGGATTGCCGGATCGGCGGCGTTCATCCCGCCGGTCAGCGCGCCGAAAGCCGGCAGGATCATCCGCCCGCTGTTTGCATCGCCGGTATAGCTGACCACCGCGCAGGGGCGGCGGATGTGGCGGTGGTGGATTTTGACTTGCACGCGCGGGTGGAAATGGCCGGACAATTCGGGCCGGGTTTCGCCGCGTTTGGCCATGTGCCGCAGCACCATGCCGCCGACTTCGAGCTCCTCGGCAATCGTCCCGCCGCTCTTCGCTTCCATCTCCGGATCGTGATTGCCGGTAATCCACACCCAATCGGTGGCGCGAGTGAGCGCGGCGAGCATCCCCGCCGCGTGCGGTTCCAGTCGCTGCGATCCGTCCGAATCGTGGAAATTGTCCCCCAGCGTATAGACCCGCCGCGCGCCCGTAAGCCGGATCGCATCGGCCAGCCGTTCGAGCGTTTCGCGGCTGTCATAGGGCGGCAGCATCTGCCCGTGGCGGGCGTAGAAGCTCGCCTTTTCCAGATGCAGGTCCGCCACCAGCAGCGCATTCTCGCGCGGCCAGAACAGCGCTCGCCCGGTCCCGCCCTGCGGCACGAGCTGGAATTCGTCCCCGCAAAAGGGAAAGGCGAACGAAACGGGAACCATGTTGGTCCCTTGCCGCGCGGCCATGGCTTTGGCAAGAGTTGTCGCATGAACTGGACCGATCAAACTCAAGCCGCCCGCACATGGTTCGAAGCCTTGCGCGACCGCATTTGCGCGGAATTCGAAGCAATCGAGCGCGAGGCGGGATCGGAGGCGAGCTTCGCCTATACCCCGTGGGACCGCGAGACCGAAGACGGCAGCCATGGCGGCGGCGGCGTGCAAGGGCTGATGAAGGGCAAGGTGTTCGAGAAGGTGGGGGTCAATGTCTCCACCGTATCGGGCGAATTTGCCCCGCAATTTGCCGGCACCATCAACGGCGCGAGCGTGGAAAATCCCGGCTTCACCGCCACCGGGATCAGCCTGGTCGCGCACATGGCCAATCCGCACGTGCCCGCCGTGCACATGAACTGCCGCTTCCTGACGACGCAGGCGGCATGGTTCGGCGGCGGGGCGGACCTCAATCCGCCGCTGCCCTACGAGGAAGATACTCTCGCCTTCCACGCCCGCTTCCGCGCCGCCTGCGCCGCGCACAACCCGACCTATTACGAACGCTTCCGCAAATGGGCGGAGGATTATTTCTACATCCCCCATCGCGGCGTGCATCGCGGGGTAGGCGGGATTTTCTACGATCACCTCGAATGCGAAGACGCCGCCGCGTTCGACCGCAATTTCGCCTTCACCCGCGACGTGGGCGAGGCCTTCCTCGACATCTACCCCAAGCTGGTGCGGGGGCGCATGGGCGCGGAATGGACGCCTGCGGAGAAGTTGCAGCAACTCGAATGGCGCGGGCGCTATGCCGAGTTCAACCTGGTCTACGACCGGGGCACACTGTTCGGCCTGAAGACCGGCGGGAACATCGACGCGATCCTGATGAGCCTGCCACCTGAGGCTGTGTGGACTTAAAACGTAGGGTGCATTGAGCCTTGGCGAAATGCACCGCTGAGCGGACGCCGCACCTGACACGGTGCATTTCGGCTTCGCCTCAATGCACCCTACGCGGGCTTATCACCCCCCCCCTCACTCCCGCAGCATTTCCTCCGCCATCAGCTCGTCCAGACTGGCATGTGCCCGCGTCGAGGGGCCGGTGCCGTCGCCGCGGTAGAGACTGCGGAGGTAGGCCATGTCGAAATTGCTCAGCCGGACGGGGGCATCGCTGGACACGCCGTCTGTATCGAACAGCGCGAGGATCGTGCCGTACTGGCCTTCCTCGTCCCCCGGCGGGCGGGTCTGCGCGAGCAGGCGCATGGTGGCGTAATCGGCGAGTGTATGCGCGTCGATCTCGGCCAGCACTGATCGGGCGACCAGCACCACTGAAATGGCGATGCTGTTCTGCACCCCGGTGTCGAGCCGCGACATCGAGGAAACCACCGTCGCCGCGTCACCCTCGGTACTTTCGTTGCCGTTCTCGGCGCGGACACCGGCAATGTTCCAGGCGATCGCCGGGCCCTGCTGTTCGGCGATCCGGCGGCGCTGCCAGACATTGAGCCCGTCGACGAGGAATGCATCCTCTTCGCGCATCTGGGCAAAAGTGGCGTGCGGATCGTCGACCACGATCACCCACATGTTCGCCCGGCAATTCTCGGTCGTATCGACGCGCACCTCGGCGCGCACGGCATTGTCGTAAATCCGATCAACCACGGCTTGCGCGTTGGCTTCGGTCAGGCCCCAGACGCCGGGGCACACTTCCTGATTGAAGCGAGCGAGCGGCGTGCTGGTGCTGCCGCGCCGAGCGGTGATTTCGCGCGCCTGTTCGCGGGCTTCGATGCCATCGGCTTCGCGCGCGCCTTCGACCACGATGTCCTCGGGATCGCCTGCGTCCTGCGCTGCCGCAGGGACAGACATCAGCATGAATAGCGGCGCAATCGCGAGACGATAATTGCGGTTCATGCGAGCGTCCTTCCTGTTAGGTTCATCTGCAAGCGGCATTATCACCAGAACCGAATTGTGCCTGCCGTGATCGACAAGCCGCGTTGTGCCTTCGACGGATGACAGCGCGCCCGTGAGAGCCTATTACAGCCGCCTGCCCTAGTCCGATATGCCGGAGTTTTCATGCGTTTTCCCATCCTTGCCTCGATTTCCCTGCTGCTCGTCGCCGGTTGCACCGCCGACGAGCTGCCCGATCAGGAGCGGGTGATCGCCCCGGTGCTGACGAGCGAGCAGGCCTTCGACGAGTTCACCTACGCCCGTCCGCAGGAAGCGCGGGTGACGCATGTGGCGCTCGATCTCGATCTCGATTTCGAAGCGCGCCGGGTGGAAGGCACGGCCACGCTCGACGTGCAGGCGGCAGAAGGCGCGACCGAAATCGTGCTCGATTCCGATGGGCTGGTGATCGGCGGTGATTACTGACGGCAACGGCAATGCGCTCGAATTCACGGTGGGGGAAACCGATGAGGACAAGGGCGAGCCGATCACCGTGCAACTCGGCGAACGCACCGGGCCGGACTTGCAGCAGGTGGTCATCACCTATGCCAGCGGACCGGAAGCCGAGGCACTGCAATGGCTCGATCCCGAACAGACGGCGGGCGGCACGCACCAGTTCATGTTCAGCCAGGGGCAGGCGATCCTCAACCGCAGCTGGATTCCCACGCAGGACAGCCCCGGTATCCGCCAGACCTGGGAAGCGAGCATTACCGCACCCGAACCGCTGACTGTGGTGATGAGCGGTATCAGTCGCGGCGATCCGGAGGAAGGCGAGGAAGGCCGCCGCACGTTCGAATTCGCGATGGACAATTCGGTCCCGCCGTATCTGATCGCGATTGCCGCCGGGAACCTCGAATTTGCCGAACTGGGCGCGCGTTCGGGCGTCTGGGCGGAACCCGAAATGATCGAAGCGGCAGAGGCTGAACTGGTCGATACCGAAGCCATGATCGACGCCGCCGAAGGCCTGTTCGGCGACTATCGCTGGGGCCGGTACGACATGATCGTGCTGCCGCCGAGCTTCCCCTATGGCGGGATGGAAAACCCGGTGATGACCTTTCTCACCCCCACCTTTATCGCCGGAGACCGCTCGAACACCGGACTGGTGGCGCATGAACTGGCGCACTCGTGGTCGGGCAATCTGGTGACCTATGCCAGCTGGCGCGATGGCTGGCTGAACGAAGGCGTGACCTCCTATCTGGAGAACCGCATCAGCGAAGTGGTGTTCGGCGAGGAGCGCGCGAAACAGGAATATGCGCTGAGCTATGCCGCGCTGGAAGACATGGTCGAAGCGAACAGCGCCACCCTGCCGC
>CAVZHE010000004.1:0-247474 GCA_963774985.1 uncultured Alphaproteobacteria bacterium | reverse complement strand
GTTCCGCACGGCGGTGGTTGAACTGCCGGAGGAACGCTGGGGGCCGTCGGGCAAGGATGCAGTCGAATTCCTGATCTCCACCAATCCCGGCGCCGATTTCGCGCCTTTGACCAAGATTGCCTCGGGCGGCGAATTGTCCCGCTTCATCCTCGCGCTGAAAGTGGCGCTGGCGGAGCAGGGCGGGGCGGCGACGGTGATCTTCGACGAAATCGATCGCGGCGTGGGCGGGGCAGTGGCCTCGGCCATCGGCGAACGGCTGGCGCGGCTGGCGTGCGGTGGGCAATTGCTCGCCGTCACCCACTCGCCGCAGGTCGCCGCGCGCGGCGGCACGCATTACCTGATCGCCAAGGCGTCGAGCGGCACGGTAACGCGCACCTCGGTGGCGCTGCTGGACGAAGGCGGGCGGCAGGAGGAGATTGCGCGGATGCTCTCGGGCGCGGAAGTGACGCCGGAGGCAAGGGCGCAGGCGGACCGGTTGCTGGAGGGGGTTTGATGGCGGACGATCGACAGCCCACTCTGGCTTCTGAAGAGGAGGGGGATGAATGCGGCGCAATCTAAAGCCCTGCTCCTCTTCGATGAGGGGGTTGGGGGTGTGGCGAGCATAATCGAGCCTCATCGTGCCGCCGAATGCGTACTCGACCGATCAAGGCGCAGGGATGCAGTGGCCGTTCGAAGGTCATTGTCTGTCGGCTGGCGTATCTGCTTCCATATGCGGTGATCGCGATTGACGGCGATTTCTGATCCTCGCTGACGATCAGTGCGGGACAGAGGATGGACCGAATACGGCTACCGTCCGATGCCGGACGTGATCAATTCATATTCACTCGTCGAAGAGCGGAGAGTACTCAGACCGTTGACCGATCGAAGACCGCTCCTTGTCCGAAGCCGAAGCCGCCAACGAGCTGATGCGGCTCGCCAGCGCCATCGCGCATCACAACCGGCTGTACCACGCCGAGGACGCGCCGGAGATTTCCGACGCCGAATATGACGCGCTGGTCCGCCGCAATGCCGAGCTGGAGGCCGCGTTCCCGCACCTGATCCGCGAGGATTCGCCCTCGCGCGCGGTGGGCCACGAGATCGCCGCATCGCCGCTGTCCAAGGTCACCCATGCGGTGCGGATGATGAGCCTCGACAATGCCTTTGCCGACGAGGAAGTGGCCGATTTTGTCGCGCGGGTGCGGCGGTTTCTGAACTTGGCGGAGGACGCGCCGGTCGCCTTCACCGCCGAGGACAAGATCGACGGCCTGTCCTGCTCGCTGCGCTACGAGAACGGCGAGCTGGTCCGCGCAGCAACGCGCGGGGACGGGCAGGTTGGCGAAGATGTGACCGCCAATGTCGCGCATATCGCCGATATTCCGCAGACGCTTAAGCCCCTCCCCTTCAGGGGAGGGGTTGGGGTGGGGGATGTCGACTGACGACGCCGAATCCGACATCCCCACCCCCGGCCCTCCCCTGAAGGGGAGGGGGGATTCCCGCAGTGTTCGAAGTGCGCGGCGAAGTCTACATGGCGAAGGCCGACTTTGCCGCGCTGAATGCGGCGCAGGCAGCAGGCGGGCGGCAAACTGTTCGCCAATCCGCGCAATGCCGCGGCCGGATCGCTGCGGCAGAAGGATGCCAGCGTCACCGCGCGCGGCCCCTGCGGTTCTGGGCGCATGGCTGGGGCGAGGCGAGCGGCGCTTCCGCGGCACGACGCAGTATGAGGTGATGCAGCGCCATTGACGGCTGGGGCCTGCCGGTCTCGCCCGCTGATCACCCGCGCGGCTTCGGTCGAGGAAATGCTCGCCCATTACCGCGCCATCGAGCAGGCGCGGGCCGACCTGCCCTATGATATCGACGGGGTGGTCTACAAGGTGGACCGGCTCGACTGGCAGGCGCGGCTGGGCTTTGTCGCCAAGGCCCCGCGCTGGGCGCTGGCGCACAAGTTCCCGGCCGAACGCGCGCAGACCACGCTGGAAGCGATCGACATCCAGGTCGGCCGCACCGGCAAGCTGACCCCTGTGGGGCGGCTCACCCCGGTCACCGTGGGCGGCGTCACCGTCACCAATGTCACGCTGCACAACCGCGACGAGATCGCCCGGCTGGGCGTGCGGCCGGGCGACCGGGTGGTGGTGCAGCGCGCGGGCGATGTGATCCCGCAGGTGGTCGAGAACCTGACCCGCGAGGAGGAGCGGCCGGCCTTCGTCTTTCCCCGATCACTGCCCTGAATGCGGCAGCGAAGCGGTGGCCGAGGAGGGCGAAGTCGATGTCCGCTGCACCGGCGGGCTGGTCTGCCCGGCGCAGCGCATCGAGCGGCTCAAGCATTTCGTCAGCCGCGCCGCGCTCGATATCGAGGGGCTGGGCGAGAAGACCATCGACCAGTTCTTCGCGCTCGGCTGGCTGGAAAGCCCCGCCGATATTTTCCGCCTCCACCAGCGCCGCGAGGCGATCCTTGCGCTGGAGGGGTGGAAGGACAAGTCTGTGGATAATCTGTTGGCTTCTGTGGAAAACAAGCGCGCGCCCGATGCGGCGCGGCTGCTGTTCGGCCTGGGCATCCGGCACGTCGGCGCGGTGACGGCGCGGGATTTGTTGAAGAATTTTCATACGCTGGAGGCGCTGAGGGGGCGGTTGAGTCCACTTCTCCCCCTCCCCTTCAGGGGAGGGGCCGGGGGTGGGGTCTGTCCTCCCGCATCGATTTCTGAACTGGAGGACAGCCCCTCCACCCCAACCCCCTCCCCTGAAGGGGAGGGGCTTTCTTCGACCTACTCGCCATCGACGGCATCGGCCCTGCCGTGGTCGAGGCGCTGCAAGCGTTCTTCCACGAGGAGCACAACCGCCAGGTGTGGGACGATCTGCTGAGCGAAGTCTCTCCCCCGCGCTACGAAGTGCAAACGGTCGATTCCCCCGTCGCCGGCAAGACGGTGGTGTTCACCGGCAAGCTCGAAACCATGAGCCGCGACGAAGCCAAGGCGCAGGCCGAACGGCTCGGCGCGAAGGCGGCGGGATCGGTCAGTGCCAAGACCGACCTGCTGGTAGCCGGGCCGGGCGCGGGATCGAAGCTGAAGAAGGCGGCGGAACTGGGGATCGAAGTGATCGACGAAGCAGGCTGGGCGGCGATTGTGGCGGCGGCGGGGTAGCGGGTTTCCTCGCTTTAACTCCTCCACCCTTGAGGGGGGGAGGCTGGGAGGGGGGTGTACGGCGCTTCGATTTCGAACAGCGGAGCCCCCACCCCCAGCCCATCCCCCTCGGGGAGGGGAGGAAAGTGGTTCTGTTACCGCAATCCCGCGGATGAATCGGGCTGGGCAGCCAGCCGCCGCAACGTCACGCCAAATCCCAGCAGCACCAACCAGATCACCAGGCTTTCGATCACCAGCGCGCGATACAGGCTGTCATTCGGCTCCCCGAGCGGCAGGCTTGTGACTGCGAACAGCGCGACGCTCGCCACAAGCGCGACAGTGGCAGCGGCAATCAATGCGCGGTCCGCTCGCAGCACTGTCCAGACCGCTACGCCCGCATAAATTGTGCCCAGCAACACGAACAGAGCAGCCCGCGGCATTGCGTTTCCGCTTGCCACCCAGAAGGCTGTGATTGCCAGGGAGGCCGGAATAGCGATTGCAGCGAGATGGACGGCACGATGGAGCAGCGACATGGCGGCATTCCTTTCAACTATGCTGGCGCGCAGGCATCCCGCAGCAAAGGCCAGCGCTTCGGCAGGATCGGAGAGGTGGAGGAATTCGGCCAGCATCGCGTCCTGCCATTCGGGGCAGCGACGTTTGGGCATGATCGTGGTGGCGAGCGCCATGGTGGCGCGGGCGGCTTTCCAGATGAGCGATTGCATCATGCCAGGCTTCCTTCCGGCAATTCGCGGTTCTGGGCCTGCTTTGAGCAGTTCCAGCGCAAAGGCACGGCCTTTCGCCGTCAGCCGATAGGCGTGGCGGGGAATGCGCGCGGGCGGCACTGGTTCCTGCCATTCGGTTTCGAGCAAATCGTCATCCGCAAGCCGGATTAGCAGCGGGTAAAGCGTTCCCGATTTGATGCCAGTCGCCTGCATCAGTTCGTAGCCGTGCTGCCAGCGGGCAGGCGCTGCAACCATTGCCGAAAGCAAGGTTCGGGCTTGGCGGGATGTGTGTGGGCGACGAGGCATTGCAATTATCTACATATGTAGAATTTATCGCGCAAGACCAATTTTCGCCACCAGTCAATTTGCTGGAACTGGCTCCGGAATCCACTTCATCACCCCGCCTGCGAGCGGCGTCCAGGCACCCATCGGTATACCTGCTTCCGCCAGTCGCGCGCCGGTCCATGTGTTGCAGGTGTTGATGGCTGAGTAGTTGGAGAGTGCGGCGTAATAGGCGTCGTCCGAATAGCTGCCTCGCAGCACTTCGCGCTCGCCTGCGGGCATGGCGGGAAGGTGCGCCTCGATACTCGCGACCAGCTGCGCATACTGCGCGTGGTCAATGCGCAGGCGGCGGTGGTTCTCGCCGGGGGCGGGGCGGATGTAGTGGCTCAGGCGGATAACGCCTTCGCCGCCCACGGTGGCTATGCGCAGTGCGGTGAGCGGGGAGAGGTCGCTCCATTCGGCTACGGTGAGGAACACCTCGCGCTCCCCGAAACCGATGGCGATGTGGGTGGGCATTTCGCCTGAGGGATGCGGCAGCGCGGCGCTGGGGAAGGTCTGTCGCCAGTCCTTCGCTGGGCTGACGATCGGCACGATGATCGATGTGTGGACGCCGTTGGTCTCGACCATGATGTCGATCCCTTCGGCAGGCTCCTGCCAATCGGAATTCTGCGGGATCGAACTGCCCAGCCATGCCGCCAGCAGATATCCCGCCAGCAATATGCCGAGCAGCGCCAGCAGGCCAAGCGCAGCCCTGCGCAGCCTCAACCTGCGAAGCGGTGCCGCAGCCACAGGATCGACCAGTCGCCCGCGTGCAAGCGATGTTGCAGGCGGAAGCCCGCGCGGCGATAGGCGGCGCGCACCAGCGGTTCCTGCCGGATCAGCAGGCCGGAGAGCAGGATATTGCCGCGCGGGGCCACCGCTCCGGCAAAGTCATGCGCCATTTCCACCAGCGGCCCGGCGAGGATATTGGCGATCAGCAGATCGAATGGCGCGGCGGCCTGGAGAAGCGCATCGTCCATCCCGTCGGCGATCACCATCGTCACCTGGCCGGGGCCTGCGCCCATCGCCACGCCATTGCGCTCCGCATTTTCTTCCACCGCCGGATCGCACACGGGGTCGATATCGCTCGCCGTCACCACAGCGTGCGGCCACAGCGCCAGCGCGGCAAAGGCGAGCAGGCCGGTGCCGGTGCCGATATCGGCGACATGGCGCGGGTTCAGCCCCTGCTGGCGCATGGTATCGAGCATGACCAGGCAACCGGCGGTGGTGTGATGGTGCCCGGTGCCGAAGGCCTGCGCGGCGGGGATGCAGAAATCGGTCACCCCGCGCGTGGCGGCGGGCGGATGATCGGGAGTATGGACGTGGAAGCGTCCCGCGCGGATCGGCGCAACCGCGCGCTGGCTCTCGCTCACCCAGTCGGTATCGGGCAGGCGTTCGGCCACCAGATGCGGGCTGGAGCCTTCGAACAATGCGCGCACTGCCTTGCGCTCGGTGTCTCCCGGCTTGGCGGGGGTATAGGCATCGAGGCACCAGCAATCGGGCTCGTCGGGATCGACTTCGTACCCGGCGAGGACGATGGTCTCGTCCCAGTCGTGCGCGAGGTCGCGTCGGTCGAGCGCGGCTTCGACTTCGGTGCGCGAGGCGATAGCAGACAGTTTCCAGCTCATTGCGCCCCTTGCACTCCCTGCGCTTCCTCTGCCAGCCTTTGCGTGAGGCGGGCATCCTGTAATTCGGCATATTCGGCGCAGTTCATGCCGCTGGTGAGATCGCCCGCCAGCAGCTTGTCGCGCATCCCGCTGGCCGAGGGGTGCGGGGTGAGCAGCAGATCACAATCGAGGTCCATCAGCAGGGCGAGGCCATCACGGAAGGCTTCGACATATTCGGGATGGTCCGAGAAGCGGTAGCCATCGGCGCTGATGGCGGAAAGGCTGTCGGCGTAGACGATGGTGAGGCAGCGCGTGTCGTCGCAGCTCTCCCAACGATAGCTGCGTGCACCGGGTGTGTGACCCGGCGTGAAAATTGAGTCTATCTCAAGAATGTCGAAGCTGATCAAAGACTTCCCTTCGAGTCCTTCGTCGGTCATCACCGGCGCGAAAGGCTCGAAGATCGCGAACTGGGGGTCTGCTGGCGCTGCCCGTCCGGTCGTATAGCTGTCACCTGATTCCGGGCCAACCATCAGTAGGGCGCCGCTGGCCTGCTGAATGCGCGCCATCCCACCGACATGATCGTGGTGTTCGTGGCTGGCGAGCAACAATCCGATGTCCACCGGGTCCACGGCGAGCGCGAGCAGGTTGTCCAGCACCACCTGCGCGCCTGCATCGGTGCCCGAATCGATCAGCACATGCTCGTCGTGCCCGGCGATAAAGATCGCGGAGATGCCGCAGGTGCCGACATACCAGGTGTTGCCGTGAATGCGGAACAGCGGGCCGGGCTGGTCCCAATCAGCCCAATCCTCGCAGGCTTCGACCCAGGCCGCGCGCATTTGGGCGTCGTGTTCGTCGGGCTCGTTTGACTGCGCCAGAACTGGAGTGGTGAGAGCGGCGCTGAAGGTGAGGGCAAGTACCAACAAACTCCCCGCCCCTTTAGGGGAGGGGCTGGGGGTGGGGTCTGTCCTCTCGCTCCATGCTTGTTTGAGCCGGACAGACCCCACCCCAACCCCTCCCCTAAAGGGGAGGGGCTTTATCGGCGCAAACATCCGCCGAAACACTTTACCGAACATAGCTGGCTCCATTGGCATCGATCACCGCCCCCGTCATGCTGGCGGGAGCATCGAGCGCGCAAAACACCGCGATCGCGGCAATTTCGTCCGGTTCAGCCACCCTCCCCAAAGGAATATCCGCCAGCAGTCCCTCGCCGCCTCGGCTGGCCAGATAGTCTCCCGCCATCGCAGTATCGGTGAACCCCGGCGCGATGGCGAAGCTCAGAATGCCTTCGCTGGCATAGCCCCGAGCAATACTCTTGTGCATCGCCACCATCCCGCCCTTGGCGGCGGCATAGTGCCAGTGCGCAGGCAAATCCCCGCGATAGGCGGCGCGGCTGGCAATATGGACGATCCTGCCCGCCCTTTCCGCTCTCCTGCCAGTGGCGCACGGCAAAGCGGCTGAGCTGCGCGGCGCTGGTGAGGTTGATCCGCATGGTATCCTCCCAGCGATCCAGCCATTCGATATCGCTGGCGTGGAGCGGGTTCTGTTCGAACAAGCCGGCATTGTTCACCAGCACGTCGATCCGCCCGCCGAGCCGGTGGAGCGCCTCTTCCCACAGCATTTGCGGCGCGGGGGGATCGGCGAAATCGGCTGCGATGTTGGCGGCGTTGCTGGCGCTGGTGGCGTGGCCGATGACAGTGCAGCCGCGCTTTGACAGCTGCACCGCAATCGCCTTGCCGATACCCCGGCTGCTGCCGGTGACGAGAACATTGTTCATGGCCATGCTTTAGCGCCGGAGGGCGGGGGGGCAAACACTCAAATAATTCAAGGAAGAAGGTGGTTCGCGCAGAGGGCGCGGAGGTAGGAGAGAGCGCAGAGTGGTAAGGAACGCGACGTGGCCGCATTTCACCCTTTAGCCTGGGCAAAGAATAATTGAGTCAGCCTTCGGCTGGAGAGTTTCCCTCTGCGTCCTCTGCTACCTCTGCATCTCTGCGAGAAACACCTTTTCTACTCCACTTGCCCTTCGGCAGGCTGGACTTCGGGATGTGAACGGCCACCTGCAAGCGAGTAACCGCCTGCGCGGTGAACTCAGCTTAGCCCAAAGGTGCGCTTGTCACACGCGCACCATCCGCTAAGTGGAGCGCGAACTCGCAGGACATAACGGGACTCGACATGACCAACCGCCCGCTTTCGCCGCATCTCAGCATCTGGAAATGGGGCGCGCATATGACCGTCTCCATCCTCCACCGCGTTTCCGGCGGCGGCATGGCCACGGTCGGGCTGTCCTGCTGCTGTGGTGGCTGGGCGCGCTGGCGAGCGGGCCGGCATATTACGGCCACTTTCACCGAATGGATGGGCTCGCCGCTTGGCCTGATCGTGCTGATCGGGCTGACCTGGGCCGTTTTTCAACCATGCCGCATCGGGCCTGCGCCATTTCGTGCTGGATACCGGCGCGGGATATGAACTCAAAACCAACCGCAAATTTGCGTGGGTGTCGATGGCGGGCGGGCGTGGTGCTGACCGCCGCGCTTCTGGGCCTGGCTGCTGCTGCGATAGGAACGACAATGGGTAACGGAACTTCCATCGGCCGCGTGCGCGGCCTCGGCTCGGCCCACCACGGCGCGCATCACTGGCTGCTGCAGCGGTTTACCGCGGTGGGCAATCTGGTGAGCTGCTGTTCCTCGGCATTTCGCTGGTGCATGCTGCCCGATCTCGAACACGCCACGGTTACGGGCTGGATCGCCGATCCGCTGCCCGCGCTGCATGATGGCGCTGCTGGTGGTCACCACCTTCTGGCACGCCCGGCTGGGGATGCAGGTGATGGTGGAGGATTACGTCCACGACCCCGGGCAACAAATTTGCGGTGCTGGCTCGTCCTCAACCTTCCACCTTTGCCGGGGCCGGGTTCGGCCTGTTCTGCATCGCCCGGCTGGCGCTGATCGCCGCGCCGGTCGCTGCTGCCGTCGCCCCCGCCGTGCAAGGAGCAATGTAATGGCGCGCAACGCCACATTTGAAATCGGCGGCCGCGCCTATCCGATTACCGATCACACCTATGACGTGGTGGTTGTGGGCGCAGGCGGTTCGGGCCTGCGCGCCACGATGGGCGCGGCGGAAGCGGGGCTGAAGACCGCGAACATCACCAAGGTCTTCCCCACCCGCTCGCACACCGTGGCGGCGCAGGGCGGGATCGCCGCCTGCTGGGCAACAATTCAGCCCCGATCACTGGCGTGGCACATGTTTGATACGGTCAAGGGTCCGACTGGCTGGGCGATCAGGACGCGATCGAATATCTCGCGCGCGAAGCCCCGCAGGCGGTTTACGAGCTGGAACATGCGGGCGTGCCGTTCAGCCGCAATGCTGATGGCACGATCTACCAGCGCCCGTTTGGCGGGCACATGCAGAACATGGGCGAAGGCCCGCCGGTGCAGCGCACCGCCGCCGCGGCAGACCGCACCGGCCACGCCATGCTCCACGCGCTCTACCAGCAGAGCCTGAAGTATGCGGCGGACTTCTTCATCGAATATTTCGCCATCGACCTGATCATGAAGGGCGAGGGCGCGAAAGCGCTGCGTCGGCGTGATCGCGCATGTGCCTGGATGATGGCACGATCCACCGCTTCCGCGCGCATGGCGTGGTGCTGGCGACGGGCGGCTATGGCCGCTGCTACTACACCGCCACTTCCGCCCACACCTGCACCGGCGACGGCGGCGGCATGGTGCTGCGCGCGGGCCTGCCGTTGCAGGACATGGAATTCGTCCAGTTCCACCCCACCGGCATCTATGGCGCAGGCGTGCTGATTACCGAAGGCGCGCGGGGCGAAGGCGGCTACCTCACCAATTCCGAAGGCGAGCGGTTCATGGAACGCTATGCCCCCTCGGCCAAGGATCTGGCTTCGCGCGATGTGGTCAGCCGCGCAGCATGGCGCTGGAAATGCGCGAGGGGCGCGGGGTTGGGCCGGAAAAGGACCACATCTACCTCCACCTCGATCATATCCACCCCAAGGTGCTGGCCGCAGCGCCTGCCGGGCATCACCGAAAGCGGCAAGATTTTTGCCGGGGTGGACCTCACCCGCCAGCCTCTGCCCGTCACCCCGACGGTGCATTACAACATGGGCGGCATCCCCTGTAACTACCACGGCGAAGTGGTGACGCTGGGGCCGGACGGGAACCCCGACCATGTCGTCCCCGGCCTGTTCGCGGTGGGCGAAGCGGCCTGCGTTTCGGTGCACGGGGCGAACCGCCTCGGCTCGAACTCGCTGATCGATCTGGTGGTGTTTGGCCGCGCGACCGGGCTTCCGGCTCAAGGAAACTGATCACGCCGGGCACCGCCGCATCAGGAACTGCCGGGCGACAGCGCCGATTTCGCGCTGGGCCGGCTCGATCACTTCCGCTTTGCCGATGGCGCTTCGCCCACCGCGCGAAGTGCGTGGCGGACATGCAGAAGACGATGCAGAAGCACGCCGCCGTGTTCCGCGATTCCGCGCTGATGGCGGAGGGTGTGGCCAAACTGGCAGAAGCCAACAAGCGGCTGCAGATGTCGAAGCGTCACACGACCGCTCGCTGATCTGGAATTCCGACCTGATCGAGACGCTGGAACTCGACAACCTGATGGCGCAGGCGGTGGTGACCATGCACTCCGCCGAAAACCGCAAGGAATCACGCGGCGCCCATGCGCACGAGGACTTCCCCGAGCGCGACGATGCGGAGTGGATGAAGCACACCGTGGCCTGGTTCGAGGGCTGGGGCGGTGCCGGGGGCGCGGTCTCGATCGATTACCGCCCGGTGCATGAGTATACGCTGACGGATGATATCGAGTATATCAAGCCGAAGAAGCGGGTTTATTGAGGGATCTAACTGATCGGCAAGAAATCGCGCGCTCAGTTTCTCAAGTACCGAGAGCGATATCAGCAGTTCGCTAATCAAATGAACGAGTTACTTGGCGCATTCTGCGAGGAGGCCTTAGTTCATGGCTACTTTCAGGCGACAACCGCTGACGAACGTTTCTTAAGTGAATCGCTGCTTCATACGAGCACAGCTTAGATTCGTTGATCCTGATGGATCGGATCGAACGATTTGCCCCGCTGGCTTCGAGTATCCGCGCTATGTTCGACGCAACGTAGAGAGTATGCGATAGAACTGGAGCATTGCCGGGGCGGTATGTATCCATTGGCACGATAATCGACAAGGATCTGAGCATCGAAGGCCGCTGCGGGGTGCGATCTGCGCCGTTGGCAGAGCACCTGATCTATCGTCAGCACCTGCGACGCGGTGCGATTGGCGAAGAAATATGCCAGACGGATAAGTGGTGCATGTTGCGCCGAACGGTGGATTTAGTGATGACAGGTTTTCATAGCAATGCTCAGGTAGTGCTCGAACATGCGACTTCGCAGGAATCGCAGTCGCCAAATTGAAGAGCTTAGAGCTCATCTCAATTGCACTAGCTGGTCGATTGTCGGACAACTGACTCGATGAGATCGGGATCGTCAGTATCGCTGGTTGGAATGTGGTGATTCGAAGGGACGCTCGGAACTTCGCTAACGACCTAGCTGATGGATGATGGTGATCAGAACGGGCGGGCACAAGCTTTCAGACGAGGCTATCGTTCGAGTTCTGGGTCGCAAATGATAGTGGCGAGATTAGTGCATCCGTACCTGTTGCAATATGCTCAACAAGTAATTCGAGCTGGATCCACAATCCGCTTTGGTATGAACAATGTTGGATCGCGGTGAATTGCGACTCTGCTCAGATTTACCGGTGTTGCACAGGACGGTAGAAATCAAGTGCTCTCTGTCAACGTCGACAGGATCTCGACGACGCAATAAGCTGCTTCGAGAGCGTATTCCGAAAATCACTAACTGCGGGACTATCACACGTCCATTCGCCCTATTCACAACCACCGCTCAAAATCGCTCGCCGACATGCCGCACGGCCACCACCTCGATCCGATCATCAAACACCAGATAGAACACCGCATGTCGCCCGCTGTTCATGCGGCGCAGGCCGGGGCGGGTTCGGTATTCGGGGAAGCGCAGCGGGAACTCGCAGCAGCGATTTGATGTCGTCGCGCAGCTTGGCTGAATAGCAGCGCGGCCTGCGCTTCACCCCAGGCGGCACGGGTTTCGCGCGCCACTCGGCGCATGTCCGCGCGGCGGCGGCGCGAATTTGAGGCGTAATCACTTCTTGCCGAATTCGTCGTCGTACCAGCGGTCGATGTCGAATCTCGACCAGCGGACTAGCCAGCCCCTCATCGATCGCTTCAAGCAACTTCGATTTGAACACCGCGCGCTCCTCATGCAGCCTGAGCGCATCGCGGATCACTTCACTTGTCGAGTTAAACTCGCCCGCTGCCACCTGCGCGCGGGTGTAGTCCATCCAGCGTTCTCCGAGCGCGATTGAGGTGTTCTTCTTTGTCATAGCGATGAAAATACCAATCCTTGGTAACGCCGTCAATTCTCGATTAGGTCTCTGTCTGCACCAAACTTCCGTTCCATGAAGGCATCCCAGTCGAACTCCACCAGCCGGCCCGCTTTCGAGCGACTTCTGGATCATCGCCCGCAGTGCTTCGATCCGCGTATCTTCGGCCATGTATTCGCGCATCGCCTCGCGCACCACTTCGCTGGTCGAGCCGAATTCCCCGGATTCGACCTTGCGCGGCGCGAAATCAGTGAATGGTTTGCCGAGCGAAATCGAAGTGTTCTTTCCCATACCCGGAATGTTACCAATATCTGGTACTCCGCGCAACGTCTTGACAGGCCAGCCGTCCCATCGGCTAGGTAGGCCATGCATTCAGCTCTGTTCCTGCCGCTCGGCCTTCTTGGCACCCTCACCATTTCGCTACCGGGGCAGGCTATCCTCGCCAAAACTCAGCCGCGCCGTTCGGAACGAAACTGAAGCTACTGCATCCCCAATCTCATGCGCTATCTGATCTTCCTGCTGAGCCTGGTTCCAGTGCTCTATTTCGCGTTCATACCTCCGGCGCAGGGCGGGATTGGCGGCGGTGATGCGCATCGATACGTCTTCCTGCTATTCGGCCTGTTCACGCCGCTGCTATTTCTGCGGACCCAGCTGTGGAAGGTGTGGCTGGGCCTGCTGATACTGGCCGGGGCTATCGAACTGGCGCAGGAGGCGCTGGTTGCCGCCGAACTGACCAAGTATCGCGTGGGTGCCTGGAGCGATTGGCTGGTTGGCGCGGCTTCGGTCAGTATGGGGCTGGCGTGCTACGATCTGTGTCGCTCCATCGGCCACTTCCTGTTTCGGCTTTGGGGGAAGGTGAGGGCGGGGAAAGTGCTCTACTCCGCCACCCGCGCCCCGATAATCACCACCGGTTCCGCCAGCATTTCCCCGCGCATCCATCCTTCGCCTTTGTCCGGATCGATCGGTGAAGAGTGGATCGCTTCGACCACTTCCATGCCGCCGGTAACATAGCCGAACACGGCATAGCCGTTGCGCCACACCGGGTCTTCGGCTTCGGGATCAGCATCGAGCCCGGATTGGTCCCCCAGCATGATCGAGAAATCACCCGTCGCGCTGCCGGGTTCGCCCATCGCCATGCTGATCGCCCCGCGCGTGTGGGTGAGGCCGGTCTGGGTGGTCGGCTCGTGCGGGATCGGCGGCAGGATTCGGCGCGGATCGTTCTGCGCGCCGCCCTGGATCAGGCCGTTGGGTTGATCGCCCCAATCGAGCTGCATCGCCCGGTAGAACACCGCGCCATCGAACCGACCTTCCTCGACATAGCGCAGGAAATTGGCGGCGGTGAGTGGCGCTCGCTCGCTCTCCAGCGCGATGGTGATGTTCCCCAGCGTGGTTTCAAGAACCACCTGCGTTGTGGCAAATTCGGGCGCGGGTTCGGCCTGCTCCTGCGCAGCGAGCGGGGAGGCGAAGAGCAGGGCGATAAGGGCGAGGAATTTGGTCATGTCCGCGATTGTGCCGCGCATTGCCGGTCCGTCAAGCTTTCAATCCGTTCACCCGGAATTCAGTTCATCGCTCCCAATGCACGGTTCGTCGTGCAACAGGAGGAGATGAAGCGATGTCCCGAGAACGAAGCCCCGGTGTGAAACTGTTCATGGCCGGGCTGGTGGCAGCGGTGCTGATCGTGCCGCTGATGATGGTCTATGCCCTGGTGTGGGATCGGGAGAACCAGTCCCACGGCGCGCAGGCGCAGATCGAGGCGGGCTGGGCTGGGGCGCAGACCATCACCGGGCCGCTGCTGGTCATCCCTTTCAGCGGCACAGTTACCGAAACCGAGACCGTCAACGGCGTGGATCGGCAGGTGCGGCGCAATGTGGAACGCGAACTGTTCGTCTCGCCCACCCAGCAGCAGGTGGAGAGCACCATCGATCCGGACCGCAAGGCCTACGCGATCTACGAAAGCGTGGTCTATCAGGCGGATGTCAGCGGCACCGCCAGTTTCGCGCTCGACGAGGACCTGGCCCGACTCGGGGTGGCGCGCGAAAGCCTGCAATTTGACCGCGCCGAACTGCGCTTCGGCATCTCCGATCCGCGTGGACTGACCGACGGCGCGCAAGTGCGCGTTAGCGGCGAAGCGGCGCGGCTCAGCCCCGGCAATGGCCCCTCGGCCACCGGCGGTTCGGGCTTTTCCGCCCCGGTGACATGGGACGGCGCGACACCCTTGCAGGTGAACTGGCAATATGGCCTGCGCGGCAGTCGCTCGCTGGCGCTGGTGCCGCGCGGCGGGGAAACCGCGTGGACAGTTACCTCGCCGTGGCCGCATCCCAGCTTTACCGGCAGCTTCCTGCCCGATGAGCATGATGAAAGCGCGCAAGGGTTCACCGCCACCTACGCCGGGATCACCAATCTCGCGCTGGGCCAGCGGTTGCTGTCGCTGGAGGATGGCGGAGTGCCGATGCTTTCTCCGGATGATGCTGCCTATGCTGCCTATGATGCATCGATGGACAGCGCGGCGGCGGCGGTCAGGCCAATGCCGGGCCGGTAAGCATCGGGCTGGTCGATCCGGTCGATCTCTACAGCCAGGTCGATCGCGCGGTGAAATACGGCTTCCTGTTCATCGGCTTCACCTTCGCCACGTTCCTGATGTTCGACGTGGTGGCCGGCGCGCGGGTGGCGGCGGCAGAGTATCTGCTCACCGGCGCAGGGCTGGTGCTGTTCTTTGTGATGCTGCTCGCCTTTGCCGAGATGATCGGTTTCAGCATGGCCTATGTGGTGGCGGCGGCAGCGATCATCGGCCTGCTGACGGCTTACAGCGCGGCAGTGCTGGGGACCTGGCGGCGCGCAGGCTTTATCGGCGGAATGCTGGCGGGGCTCTACACGCTACTGTTCGTACTGCTGAGCATGGAGACCTACGCGCTGGTGATCGGATCGCTGCTGCTGTTCGCGGCGCTGGCCGGGATCATGTACGCCACCCGCAGCGTCGACTGGGCGCAGGTACGGGGGAAGGAAGAAGAAACGGCGGCTTAACCCCGCCAGCAGGCCCCCCTCCCCGGCGGGGAGGGGGGTTTACGAAAGCAGTTCCTTCACCCACCCGCTCGCCCGGCCCATATCGAGCTGGGTCGCGTGGCGGGCTTTCAGTTCGGCCATCACCCTGCCCATGTCCTTGAGGCCGCCTGCGCCAAGTTCAGCCTTGATCGCCTCGATCACCAGCTTGGTCTCGGCCTCGTCCATCTGCTGGGGCATGAATTCGGTGATGACCGCCAGCTCGCCCTTTTCCTGATCGGCCAATTCCTGCCTCCCGCCTTCCTCGAACATCACAATCGATTCGCGGCGCTGCTTGGCCATTTTCTGCAATACGTCGATCACCAGCGAATCATCGTCGCCGGTGCAGGTCTTCGACCCGCTCCTCGATATCGCGATCCTTGATCTTCGCGGCGATCAGCCGCAGCGCGGCGACGCGGGGTTTGTCGCCCGCCTTCATGGCGGTGAGCGTTTCGGCCTTGATAGTGTCCCTCAGCATGGGGTCTCTCTTAATTTGTTCTGTGGATGAATGCGCCCACCTAAGGCGCGTGCAGAATAAAGCCAAGCCTTGTGCTTGACGGCATGGCCCCGCGCCATCTAGCCGCTGGGCCTTAGCACACATCGCCGGTTTAACTGTTCCAACGGGAGCCAATATGGCCTTTCTCGCCTCTTCGCCTGCGCAACCCAAAGGGGCGACGGGCGTGATCGTTTTCGCCGATGGCACCACGGTCTGGGGCATGGGCTTCGGCGCCAGCGGCGCGGCGGTGGGCGAGGTGTGCTTCAACACCGCGATGACCGGCTATCAGGAAGTGCTGACCGATCCCAGCTACGCCGCGCAGATCGTCACCTTCACTTTCCCGCATATCGGCAATGTCGGCACCAATGACGAGGATTTCGAAAGCCGGGTGGAAGGCGCGGTGGGCTGCATTGTGCGCGAGGAAGTGACGCGGCAGTCCAGCTTCCGCTCCACCAGCGAATTCGTCGCAGTGGATGCAGGATCACGGCAAGATCGGCGTTTCGGGCGTCGATACCCGCGCGCTCACCCGCCGCATCCGCCTGAACGGCGCACCCAACGCGGTGATCGCGCATTCGCCCGACGGGCAAGTTCGATCTGGCGGCACTGCTGCAACGCGCGCAGGAATGGCCGGGGCTGGAAGGGATGGACCTTGCCGTGCGGGTGAGCCGCGCTGCGAGCGAGCAATGGGGCGGCGGGGAGTGGACGCTGGGGAAGGGGTATTCCCGCGCGGCGTGGACAAAACCTCCCCTCCCGCTGGCGGGAGGGGCCGGGGGTGGGCCCGAAACCGCTAGCCAACTCGAAACCGATGCTGTGGTCGTTCCCACCCCTAACCCCTCCCGCCAGCGGGAGGGGGACGCGTTGCCCCACGTCGTCGCCATCGATTACGGCAGCAAGGACAACATCTTCCGCAACCTCGTGCGCGCCGGGGCGCGGGTGACGGTGGTTCCGGCCAAGGCCACGCTGGAGGAAGTGCTGGCGCTCCAGCCCGATGGCGTGTTCCTCTCCAACGGCCCCGGCGATCCGGCGGCGACGGGCGAACACGCGGTGCCGGTGATCAAGGCGCTGCTGGAGCGCGACGTGCCGCTGTTCGGCATCTGCCTCGGCCACCAGATGCTGGCGCTGGCGGCAGGCGCGAAAACCTTGAAGATGCACCAGGGCCACCGCGGCGCGAACCATCCGGTCCAGCGCGTGGGCGAGGGCTGGGGTGCGACCGCCGGACTGGTCGAGATCACCTCGATGAACCACGGCTTCGCGGTGGACGCTTCGACTTTGCCTGAGGGTGTGGAGCAAACGCATCGTCTCGCTGTTCGACGGCTCGAACTGCGGGATCGCGATTGCGGGGAAGACGGGCATTTGGGGTGCAGTATCACCCGGAGGCCTCGCCGGGGCCGCAGGACTTGTTCTACCTGTTCGAGAAGTTTGTGGGGATGTTGGGGTGAGGTCTATAGCTTTTCAATCCATGGCCGCAGCCATGCTTATGGGATGCGGCGAAGTGAGTTCCCATGGCTTTGATGATTTGGTGTGCGAAGACAGAGTGGAGACGCTCATATTTGAGCAGCGGCGATTGCTGGAAATTGCTGAAAATCAAGGCATCGAATTCTATATTCTCGATGACTTCGTGGCGGTGATCTCGACTTCGCACTTTCATTCATGGAGATGAACGGTTGGACGGCTTGGGGATCGACCCGACCGGAAGATGAGCACCGACTTCATCTGTTTCCTGATGAACGGGCCACACCGACCAGGGGTTCTTGAAGATGGTCCTAGGCTAGCATGTCGTGCCACGCGAACTCTCGGGTGCTACTTTTATCTCCGTTGAACGTCGAACAGTCGATCTCACGAGTGTTGTATACGAAATCCAACCATAATGCCCAATCACCCCAACCTCCCCGCAATCCCCACCACCAAACCCCCCTCACCAAGGGGGAGGGGCTGGGGCAGGAGTTCCCATACTCGATAGGGCGGACTATCCCCACCCAACCCTCCCCTTCAAAGGGGAGGGCTTTGGTGGTCATTCCTGCCAAGGATTTACCAGTTTCACCCCCGTCCACGCAAAATCCCTCAAATTGCGAGTGGCGATTGTGGCGTCATAAGCAGCGGCCTGCGCGGCCAGTTGCAGGTCGATCACTTGCGGATCGCGCGACTTGGCTTCGCGGCTCGCAGCAATACGCCCGAAATGCAATGCCGATGCCTTGTCGAAATCGAGCGTCTGACTCCAGTAGCGCGATTCCAGTCCGTCCACCCAGCTTTCCAGCGCGGCACGCTTTTGCGCCGATTTCGCCAGTGCGATACCAAACCGGATTTCGGCAATCACCAGCGTGGAAAGTACAATTTCTGCGTCATTCGCTTCGAACCAAGCGTCAACGACCGGATTGGCTTCCGGTTTGGTCTGTTCGCTCCATACGTTTGTATCGACGAGGATCAAAATTCGGGCGCTTCCACCTTCGTGTTAAGGCGCGGCGGGAGATCAAGGCCAACGCCATTGGCCAGACGGCGCAATTCGGCCAAAGCAGCTTTGGGCTTCATAAAACGAATGTCGGCATATTTGCCAACGTCGAATACGCCTTCACCCGCGCCATCCGCGAGGCGAACCAGCTCATGTACCCAATTCTCCTTGGACGGCTCATGCCGAAAAGTCTGCTTCACGTCGCTCACTCCTGTTGCCGGACCAATGCCGCTTGCCTCGGCATTGATAATCATCTGCCGCAAATGCTCTTCCATCGAACGACCGTGCGCCGCCGCGATCTGGCGAAAACGCTGCTTCGCTTCCTCGGGTATGTCCCGCACGGTCATTGTGGCCACGAATCCATTCCTTCGATTGCAATGCAATCAATGTATGCAATGAGAGCACATTAAGCAATGCCCAAACGCACTGACATCTCCTCGATCCTCGTCATCGGCGCAGGCCCCATCATCATCGGGCAGGCGTGCGAGTTCGACTATTCCGGCACCCAGGCGATCAAGGCGCTGCGGGAGGATGGCTATCGGGTCATCCTCGTCAACTCCAATCCCGCCACGATCATGACCGATCCGGACATGGCAGACGCCACCTATGTCGAGCCGATCACGCCCGATATCGTCGCCAAGATCATCGCCAAGGAACGGCCCGATGCGCTGCTGCCCACGATGGGCGGGCAGACCGCGCTGAACTGCGCGCTCAAGCTGGAAGAGATGGGCATGCTGGCGAAATACGGGGTCGAGATGATCGGGGCCAAGGCCGATGCCATCGACAAGGCCGAAAACCGCCAGCGGTTCCGCGAGGCGATGGACAAGATCGGGCTGGAAAGCGCCCGCTCGCGGCGTGGCGCATACGATGGACGAGGCCTTCGCCGTGCTCGAACGCACCGGCCTGCCCGTCGATCATCCGCCCCAGCTTCACCATGGGCGGCACCGGCGGCGGGCATCGCCTACAACAAGGCCGAGTTCGAGAAGATCGTCAAAAGCGGGCTCGACGCCAGCCCCACCACCGAAGTCCTGATCGAGGAATTGCTGCTCGGCTGGAAGGAATTCGAGATGGAAGTGGTCCGCGACAAGGCGGACAATGCGATCATCATCTGCTCGATCGAGAACGTCGATCCGATGGGCGTCCACACCGGGGATTCCATCACCGTCGCCCCGGCGCTGACGCTGACCGACAAGGAATACCAGATCATGCGCAACGCCAGCATCGCTGTGCTGCGCGAGATCGGCGTGGAAACCGGGGGATCGAACGTCCAGTTCGCGGTCAATCCCAAGGATGGCCGCCTGATCGTGATCGAGATGAACCCGCGCGTTTCGCGCTCATCGGCGCTGGCATCGAAGGCCACCGGCTTCCCGATCGCCCGCGTCGCCGCCAAGCTGGCGGTGGGCTATACGCTGGACGAGATCACCAACGAGATCACCGGCGCGACCCCGGCAAGCTTCGAACCGACCATCGACTACGTGGTCACCAAGATCCCGCGCTTCGCCTTCGAGAAGTTCAAGGGCGCGGACAAGCTGCTGTCCACGGCGATGAAGAGGGTCGGCGAAGTGATGGCCATTGGCCGCAACTTCAAGGAATCGCTGCAAAAGGCGCTGCGCGGGCTGGAAACCGGGCTGGACGGGTTCAACCGCATGCCCGCGCTCGAAGGCGCGAACCGCGAAATCATCACCGCCGCGCTCAGCCGGGCCACGCCGGACCGCCTGCTCGAAGTCGGCCAGGCCTTCCGCGAAGGCTTCACCGTGGAGGAAATCCACGCGATCACGCATTACGATCCGTGGTTCCTGCGCCATATCGAGGAAATCATCGCCGAGGAGGCGGCCATCGGGCGCGATGGCCTGCCCAACACTGCGCCGGAATTGCGCCGCCTGAAGGCGATGGGCTTTTCCGACAAGCGCCTTGCCACTCTGGCGGTGCGGTCTGTGGGCGTTGCGGGCGGGCTGGCGGAAACGCAGGCCAAGCGCTCCGGCCTGCTCCACGATGCCCTGCGCGCCATGGCCGGGGCCACCAGCGAGGCCGAAGTGCGCGAATTGCGCGAGAAGCTGGGCGTGCTGCCGGTGTTCAAGCGGATCGACAGCTGCGCCGCCGAATTCGAAGCGATCACGCCCTACATGTACTCCACCTACGAAGCCCCCAGCTTTGGCGAGGCGGAGAACGAGGCCTGGCCGAGCGACCGCGAGAAAGTGGTCATCCTCGGCGGCGGGCCGAACCGGATCGGGCAGGGGATCGAGTTCGATTACTGCTGCGTCCACGCCTGCTTTGCGCTCTCGGAAGCGGGCTATGAAACGATCATGGTCAACTGCAATCCGGAAACGGTTTCGACCGATTACGACACCTCGGACCGGCTCTATTTCGAACCGCTGACCGCCGAGGACGTGCTGGAAATCCTGCGCGTGGAAAAGTCCAACGGCAAGCTGAAAGGCGTGATCGTGCAGTTCGGCGGGCAGACCCCGCTGAAGCTGGCGGCGGCGCTGGAAGAAGCGGGCATCCCGATCCTCGGCACTTCGCCCGATGCCATCGACCTGGCCGAAGACCGCGAACGTTTCGCCCGGCTGGTCAACCAGTTGAAGCTGAAGCAGCCCGAAAACGGCATCGCCTACAGCCGCGATGAGGCGATGGCGGTGGCGCACCGCATCGGTTATCCGGTGCTGCTGCGCCCCAGCTACGTGCTCGGCGGGCGGGCGATGGAAATCGTCGATAGCGAGGCGCAGCTCGACAACTACATCGCCACCGCCGTGAATGTGTCGGGCAATAGCTCCGGTGCTGGTGGACCAGTACCTGCGCGATGCGATCGAATGCGATGTCGATGTGCTGTGCGATGGCAGCGAGGCGATTGTCGCGGGCGTGATGCAGCATATCGAGGAGGCCGGCGTCCATTCGGGCGACAGCGCCTGCTCGCTGCCGCCCTACAGCCTGCCGCGACGACATCGTTGCCGAGATGGAGCGGCAGGCCGACAGCGCTCGCCTTCGCGCTCAGGTGCGCGGGCTGATGAATGTGCAGTTCGCGGTCAAAGATGGCGAAGTTTACCTGATCGAGGTCAACCCGCGCGCCAGCCGCACCGTGCCCTTCGTCGCCAAGGCCACCGGATCGCCGATCGCCAAGATCGCCGCGCGGGTGATGGCGGGCGAAATGCTGGCCGACCTGCCCAAGGTGAAGCGCGAGCTGAACTATGTGGCGGTGAAGGAAGCCGTGTTCCCCTTCGCCCGCTTCCCCGGTTCCGATCCGGTCCTGACACCGGAAATGAAAGCACCGGCGAAGTGATGGGAATCGATAAGGATTTTGCCACCGCCTATATCAAATCGCAGATCGGCGAGGGCACCAATCTGCCCGAGAGCGGCACGCTGTTCGTCTCGGTCAAGGACAGCGACAAGCTGCACATCGTCGAGCCCGTGCGGCAACTGCTCGCCAAGGGCTTCCGCGTGGTGGCCACCGGCGGCACGCCAACGCTTCCTTGCCGAGCAGGGGCTGGCGGTGGAACGGGTGAACAAGGTGGCCGAAGGCCGCCCGCATATTGTCGACAAGATCAGCGACGGCGAGATCGCGCTGGTGTTCAACACCACCGAAGGCTGGCAGAGCCACAAGGACAGCGCCTCGATCCGCGCCACCTCGCTGCAAATGAAGGTGCCCTATTACACCACGGCGGCGGCATCGGCGGCGGCGGCGAGCGCGATTGTGACGGTTTCAGCGGCTGATCTTGCAGTTAAGAGCCTGCAGGACTATTATAGTCAGAATTAGACACCTCACCCCCCACCCAGTTCAGCCCCGCGCCATCCGCCTTGCAGGCGGGGCAGGGCACTTTTGACGGGTGGCACAGGAAAGACGGGCAAGACGATGCAGAAAGTGCCGATGCTGGCCGAAGGCTATGAAAAGCTGACAGCAGACCTCAAGGCCTTGCGGGCCGAACGCCCCACGATCGTTGACGCGATCGAGGAAGCGCGTGCGCACGGCGATCTTTCCGAGAACGCCGAATATCACGCTGCCAAGGAACGGCAGGGCCAGGTCGAAGCGATGATTTCCGATCTGGAAGACCGCACCAGCCGCGCGCAGATCATCGATCCGGCCTCGCTTTCGGGCGACCGGGTGATGTTCGGCGCGACGGTGACGGTGCTGGACGAGAACGACAAGCCGCTGAAGTACCAGATCGTCGGCCTAGCAGAGAGCGATGCCAAGGTCGGCCGCATTTCCTACGAAAGCCCGCTGGCGCGCGCGCTGATCGGCAAGAGCGTGGGCGACGATATCGAAGTGACGGTGCCTTCGGGCGAGAAGTTCTACTCGATTGAGAAGATTGAGTTTATTTGAGGGGGTGAGGCAGTAGGGGTTAGGCAGTAGGCAGTAGGTTATCGCCTGCTGTCGATGGCGCGGATGAGGCCGCCGAGCATTTTGCCTACTTCGTCCGCCAACTGCAGTGCCTCTGTCACGCTGCCTTTGCTTGCTGCATCCACTCGCTCCGCAAGCAGCAGGTGGGTTTCCAGTTCTTTGAGCGATCCCCGCGCAATCTTCAGGTGGTGGCTGTAGCTTCCCGTGCTTTCGCGTCCGTAGCCTTCTGCAATATTTGCGGGAATGGAGACAGCGGATCGGCGGGCCTGTGAGGTGAGTCCGTACACTTCGTCTTTGGGCCAGCTTCTGCTCAGGCGATAGACCTCCGCAGCAAGGTCCATGCCCCTCTGCCAGACAAGCAAGTCACGGTAAGAGCGCACCCCTTCGCCCAACTCGCCGCTCCTCTACTGCCTACTGCCTACTGCCTACTGCCTCAGTTCAGGTTCCAGCAGCCGATGCAGATGCACAATCACATACTTCATCTCCGCATCGTCCACAGTCCGCTGCGCCCACGCTCGCCAAGCCTCCTCGGCCTCCGCATAGCTGGGGTAGAAGCCGACGACGTGGATGTCCTTCAGGTCCTGGAACTGCACGCCCTGCGGATCGATCACGCGCCCGCCGATGACGAGGTGGAGCAGTTGCTGGCTGTCTGGCATGGATATTCCCCTTACGAACAAAGCAATTGCGCCGCCTGTCAGGCAATCTGACAGACGGCGCAAGGGCTAAAATACATCGAAAATGGCGGGTTAGCGGCGACCCAAAGCCCGCGCGATGGCCTTGCCGGTTTCGCGGCGAGCAATCCGTGCGGCGTCGGCAGCGTCGCCCACTTTGTGGCTGGCACTGCGTCCGATCGAGCGCGCCCTGTCCCCGGCGGTATCGGTCAAATCGCCAGCGCGCCTTGCGCCTTCGCGGCCCAGATCGGTCGCGCCATCCAGCAGCTGCGCAGCAAAGCCAGTCGCGATTTCCGCGCCGATAGCGGCCAGCCCAGCAGCCTTTGCCCCACCGCGCGCAGCGGCTCTCCGCGGTCCCTTGAACATGCTGGCAACAAGGATACCCAACGCCACGCCCCCTGCCGCAGAGGCAATCGGGTGCTTCTTGACGAAGTCGGTGAAGGCATCGGCGGCGTCAGCAGCGCCTTCAGTCGCCCGCTCGGTCAGGGTCATCTGCGTGCGGCCTTCCTCACGCTCCTGCGCGGCGGCGATGCGGGCTTTGATTTCTTCGCGTTTGGCTTCGGTCATGGCTTGGGTCCTGTCTAAATTTCAGTCTCTGATCGAACGCACTTGGGCGGCAATCCGTTCCGGGATGGTGAGATCGGAGGCCGGGGAGTGCCCTTGCCACAGCTTCTCCACCGTTTGGGTCAGCCGCTCACGAAAAATCCAGCCAAGCGCCAGCGCGCCGCCAAGCGCCAGAGCCGTACCAATCTGCGCAGGATTTTGGCGGACGTAACCGACCAGATCATCGCCCACGCCTTCCGCGCCTTCGCGCAACCGCAGCGCCATGCGTGATCCCACGCCTTGTTCGTCAACATCGCCGCGCAGGTTGCGGATGTCGGCATCGATCAGCTTGCGCGCGGCATCGCGCATCTGCCGATCCGCCTCAAGCTGTCGAAAAGCCTCAGACATCACTGTCCTCCTCACGCACCGGCGGCTTCATCGCCGCGGACAGTTCGGCAAAAGCTCGCCCCGCACGGCGGACCAGCAAAAAAGCAGCCAGCAGCAGTGCCAGCACCACCACTGCCGTCGCGCCCCAGGCGGTAATCAGCGGTGTGAGCGCAATGATCAGCCCGACAATCAGGCCGAACACCGCCAGCACCGCCAGCACTGCCGCCACCGCGCCAAATACCAGCGCCAGCTTCAGCCGGTTGGCGACAAATCCAGCACGATTTTTCTGATAGCTCAGTTCCGCTTCGAAATAGGTCCGCCCGTCATCGATCAGCGCCTCGAAATCGTCGAACAGCGAACGCGTCGCGCCAGCCCCCGCCTCATCGGCAGGAGCTGGCGTTTGCGTGTCATCCGTTGGCGGAACCGCTAAATCGCCGGTGCGTCCCAGCACTGGAGCCTAGCGGAACATTCTGGCGACAAGGAAGCCGATCAGCGCCGCAAGGCCAACAGCCGCCGCCGGGCTCTTGCGGATTGCCGAGCGCGAATCGTCGGCCAGCTGCTCGAGGCTCTTTTCGTCGAGCTTGCGGGCGTTTTCTTCAAGCGCGCGTGAGGCGCTGCGGGCATAGTCGCCATATTTCGCGCCGAGCTTCTCGTCGAGCGTGGCGGCGTTGTCGTCAATCACGCGCGACAGGCCGGAAAGCGCTTCGCTGGCCTTTTGCTTGCCGCCTTCGGCCAGCTCGCCCGCCTTGGTCCGGGCTTCCACGGTCCAGTCCTGCCCGAGCGCCTTGGCATCGTCGCGATACTGGCCAGCGCGCGCCTTGGCTTCTTCGGTCAGCACCGAAGCACCGGCCTTGGCCTCTTCGAGCGCAGCGTTGAAGCGTGATTTCGCCTCTTCGGTGCGCGGCGTAGCTTCCACCGCTGCCACAGTTTCGGGCTGCGGCTGCGGATCAGATCCGGTTGATTTTCTGGCGGCCATGTCTGCTTCCCTTTCCATGATGGAGGGGGCTCCCTCCAAGAATTTTGTCCCGTTGATCGTGTTATGGGTGTAACACACCGGGTTTCAAGGACTCAACGCGTGTTGCAGTGCAAGGTTCCGGGTTATAGGACGCGCACGAACCAAGATACAGGAGCCTTTGCATGACCGCCATCATCGACGTCCACGGCCGCGAAATTCTCGACAGCCGGGGCAATCCCACGGTGGAGGTCGACGTGCTGCTGGAGGATGGCAGCATGGGCCGCGCGGCGGTGCCATCGGGCGCGTCGACCGGCGCGCACGAAGCGGTGGAACTGCGCGACGGGGACAAGGCGCGCTATCTCGGCAAGGGCGTGTTGCAGGCGGTGGCGGCGGTGAACGGCCCGATTGCCGATCTGCTGCTGGAAATGGACGCCGAAGACCAGCGCGATATCGACATGGCCATGATCGCGCTCGACGGCACCGCAACAAGGGTCTCGCTCGGCGCCAACGCCATCCTCGGCGCGAGCATGGCGGTGGCCAAGGCGGCGGCGCAGGCGCGCGGAATGCCGCTGTGGGCCTATCTCGGCGGGGTTTCCGCGCATGTGCTGCCGGTGCCGATGATGAATATCATCAACGGCGGCGAACATGCTGATAACCCTATCGACTTTCAGGAATTCATGGTGATGCCGGTGGGCGCGCCAACGCTGGCCGAGGCGGTGCGCTGGGGTTCGGAGATTTTCCACACGCTCAAGAAGGGCCTGCACGAAAAGGGCTTGGCGACATCGGTGGGTGACGAGGGCGGCTTTGCCCCCAACCTCGCCAGCACCCGCGATGCGCTCGATTTCATTATGGCCTCGGTGGAAAAGGCCGGATTCACGCCGGGCACCGACGTGGTGCTGGCGATGGACTGCGCCGCGACCGAATTCTTCCGCGACGGCAAGTACGAGATTTCGGGCGAGGGCCTGTCGCTCTCGCCGCAGCAAATGGCCGATTACCTCGCCAAGCTGTGCGACGACTATCCGATCCAATCGATCGAGGACGGCATGTCCGAGGATGATTTCGAGGGCTGGAAGGCAATCACCGATGCCGTGGGCCACAAGATCCAGCTGGTGGGCGACGATCTGTTCGTCACCAATCCCACACGCCTGCGGATGGGGATCGAGAAGGGACTGGCCAATTCGCTGCTGGTGAAGGTCAACCAGATCGGCACGCTGACCGAAACGCTGCAAGCCGTCGATATTGCCCACCGCGCGGGCTACACTTCAGCGTGATGAGCCACCGTTCGGGCGAAACCGAAGATTCGACCATCGCCGATCTCGCGGTCGCCACCAACTGCGGCCAGATCAAGACCGGCTCGCTCGCGCGGTCCGACCGGCTGGCGAAGTACAACCAGCTGATCCGGATCGAGGAAGAGCTGGGGTCGAGCGCTTTCTATGCGGGGAAGGGGTGTTTCGGGAAGTTGGCGGGGTAACAATCGCAAACGCATAATTCACCTCCGCTCACCCTGAGCTTCGTAGGTCGCAGGGCAGCCACAATCTCAGCCCAAGAGGCCAACAGGGTGGCTGTGCTTCGACAGGCTCAGCATGAGCGGATTTGGGACTGGGTTCGGCGCGGATAACTGACCGCGCCCCTCAGCCCTCTGCCGCCTTCCGGTTCTTCGGATGAAACCAATACTGCCACACACCCCACCCATTGATCAGCAGCAGAATGAAATTCATCGCCGCGATGGGCATGGCGTCACTGGTCAAGCCGATGCCGATCCAGAGTGCTGAGACGAGGCAGAACAGCGTGAAGCCCCAGCCTGTGGCGCGGCGGCCGAGATCGAATGCTACCAGCGAAGCGGCGATGATGGTGCCGAATGCGGCCAGCCATTCGAGAGGTCCGTCCATATCGGCAAAAGCGCGTGAACTGGGCCGCAGGTTCCCTACCGCAGCGAATTTGTCAGCAGAATGAGCTGGTCCTGCGACAATTCCACCCGCGTGAATTCAAGCAGAATCTGCAACTGATCAACATTGCGCGCGCTTGCCAGCGGGGCGGGGATGCCGGGTTGCCGCACCAGCCAGGCCAGCGCGATGGCGGGCAGGCTGGCACCAGTTTCCGCTGCCACTTCGTCCATCGCGGCGAGCACCGGCGGCCCTGCTTCGGCATAGTCCTTGGCCCGGTAGCCGCGGCTGGTCGCTTCGAAATCGGCAGGCTCGCGATACTTGCCCGTCAGGTAGCCGGCGGCGAGCCCGAAGAACGGCAGCATGGCAATACCGCGCTCGACGCAGAGCTGTTGTAATTCAGCGCCATAGGCGTGGCGCGCGACCAGATTGTACTGGTTTTGCAAGACGCTGAATGGAGTCAAACCGCTCGCTTCGGCATAATCGAGTGCGGCGATCAGGCGCGGGGCGGTGAAGTTGGAAGCGCCGAGTGCCTTGACCTTGCCGGTTTGCACCGCGCCATCGAAAACCTCTACGATTTGAGCCACTTCCAGCTCCGCAAAGTCGCGGTGGGCGTAATAGAGATCGAGGTAATCGGTCTGCAATCGGGCCAGCGAAGCGTCGAGATGTTCGAGCACTTTTTCGGGTTCATAAAGGCCCGGATCGCCCATATCGCCGGGGCCGCTGGGCTTCTTGGCGCTCAACATCCCGGTCTTGGTGTGCAGCCGCATGTCCTTGCGCACCCCGCGCGAGGTCAGCCATTTACCAAGGTAAGTCTCTGATTCGCCGCCGACATGGCCCGGAATCCAGGCCGAATAGACATCGGCGGTGTCGATCATCCGCCCGCCCGCTTCGTAGAAAGCGTCGAGCACGGCGAAGCCCTCGTCGCCCGTCGCGGTCCAGCCGAAGACATTGCCGCCCAGCACCAACGGAATGCCCGCGATTGCCGGGTGCGCGCTCATGCGAATTGCTCCCGCAGCTCCAGCATCCGCATCGCCGCCTGCGCCGCTTCGCCGCCCTTGTTCTTCTGCGCCGGATCGGCGCGGACCAGTGCCTGCGCCTCGTTCTCGGTGGTGAGAATGCCGTTGCCGATGGCGAGGCTGTCCATCGTCAGCGCCATGATCGCGCGGGCGCTTTCCCCGGCAACGATTTCAAAGTGATAGGTCTCGCCCCGGATCACCACGCCGATGGCCACGAACCCGTCATAGCGGTCGCTCTCCGCCGCCAGCGCAATCGCGCCGGGAATTTCGAGCGCGCCGGGGACGGTTACGACCTCTGCCGAATGCCCCGCAGCTTCCAGCGCAGCCTTGGCCCCGGCTATCAGCATGTCGTTCAAATGGCTGTAGAAACGGGCTTCGACGATCAGGAAATGGGCCATGAATTACTCCGGGATTGCGCGGGTTTCGACCACCGAGATGCCATAGCCTTCGAGGCCGACGACATTGTGGTGCGAGTTGGACAGCAGGATCATATCGGTCACGCCAAGATCGGCAAGGATCTGCGCGCCGATGCCGTATTCGCGCAATTCGGTTGTATCGCGCGGAAATCCGGCGATTTCATCCTCCAGCAATTGCGGATTGTTGGGGAGCAGCACCACGATCAGGCCAGCACCTTCGCTACCGATAACTTCCATCGACCGCTGCAGCGCGCGCTTCTTCTCACCGGGGCGGCCGAGCACATCATCGAAAATGGAGATCGAATGCATCCGCGTCAGCACCGGTTGGCCGGGCACCACATGGCCCTTTTGCAGCACCAGATTGACGGACTCATCCACCGTGTTGCGATAGGTCATGATCCGCCAGTCGCCGCCGTAAGCCGATTGCAGAGTGCTTTCGCTGGTGCGCTTGACGAGGTGATCGTTGCGCATCCGGTAGGCGATCAGATCGCGGATCGTGCCGATCTTGAGGCCGTGCTTGCGGGCGAACCCGGTCAGGTCCTCCAGCCGCGCCATCGTGCCGTCATCGTTCATGATCTCGCAGATCACGCCGCTGGGATTGAGCCCGGCGAGGCGGGAAATGTCCACCGCCGCTTCGGTATGCCCGGCGCGGACCAGCACGCCGCCTTCGCGGGCGATCAGCGGGAAGACATGGCCGGGGGTGACGATATCGTCCGGACCCTTGGACGAATCGATGGCGACCGAGACGGTGCGGGCGCGATCGGCGGCACTGATGCCGGTGGTGACGCCCTCGCGCGCCTCGATCGCGACGGTGAAGGCGGTTTCGTGGCGGGTGCGATTGCGCGCACTCATCATCTCGAGCCCCAGTTCCTTGCCGCGCCGATCAGTGAGCGAGAGGCAGATCAGGCCGCGCCCATGGGTAGCCATGAAATTGATCGCATCAGGGGTGGCCATCTGCGCCGGGATGATGAGATCGCCCTCGTTCTCGCGGTCCTCATCGTCGACCAGAATATACATCCGACCGTTGCGCGCTTCTTCGATAATCTCGGCGATTCCGACCAGCACGGGGGTGGCATCGTTTTCCGCCAGAAAGCGATCCAGCTTGCTCAGGGTTTCCGAGGTCGGGTTCCATTCGTCCTCAGTGCAATCACGCAGAGTATTGGCATGCAGTCCCGCGGCGCGCGCAAGCCCCGCACGGGTCAATTCGCCTTCGGAGACCAGTCTGCGGACTTTTTCGATAGTCGTTTCAATCATGATTTTCCAGTATCACATTAAAATGTGTACGCAAGAGAATGCATCACATTGACATGAAAGTTTCCCCCTTGCGTCGAACCCGTTCCCCGGCCAATGAAGCCTGATGCAGCCTGCTGAACAGAGCGAATTGGAGATTGGCGAGGCTTTCCGCTCCGCCATGCGGCATGTTGCGGCGACGGTTTACGCCGTCACCACAATGCATGAAGGCGAGCGGTTTGGCATCCTTGCGACAGCCGTGAGTTCGCTCAGCTTTTCCCCGCCATCGCTGTTGGCCTGCATTAATCGCGAGGCATCGCTCCACGAACCACTGTTACGCGCGGAACGGTTTTGCATCAATGTGCTGGGTCTAGCGAATCGCGATGTGGCGGAACACTTCATGCAGCCGGAAAGAGATCGCTTTGCGGTGGGAAACTGGATTGAACAAAGCGGCGTTCCCGTGCTGGCCAGCGCCCAATCGAGCCTGATCTGTACCGTGGCGGACCGGCATGTGTTCGGCACCCACACCATCTTCATCGGCGCACTGATCGAGGCGAACCATCGCGCAGATGCAACTCCGCTAACCTATTTTGACCGCCACTATATCGATATCAGCGCCGCCCCAGAATGCGCGCATCGCGCTTAACCCGGTGAGAAGGCGCGTTCGCGCAATTCCAGCAAATGCCCCGGCCAACTCGGCCCACGCCTTTGCGGCAAGTAAAGCGCGATTTCCTGTTCGATCAGCTGAGCGCGGGCTTCCTGCGAGGGATAGACGAAGCTTGGCATCACGCCGCCGCCCACGCGTTGCCCCATGGCAGAGCGCCAGAAATCAGGCACGATAGCCGGATCATATCCGGCATTCGCCAGCAAATGGGCGGAGAGCCGGTCTGCCTCTACCTCGGCCTCACGGTTCGCTCTCTGATTGCGGCCAAGTTCGGCAAACATCCCGTTGTCGATCCCGGCCTCTTCCTTGCGGCGACGGTGATCGAGCACGGTGTGCGCCAGTTCGTGTGCGAGCACGATCGCCAGCTGAGCATCGTCCAGTTCTCCTGCAAAGGCATATTGCAGCTGGATTACCCGCCCATCGGAGCGCGCGCGCGGCCCGTCACCCACAAGGATTTCCACCAGCGTTCGGCAACCGGGCGGGGCGACGATAGATATCTCCTGTTCGGCTCCGTTACGGGAAATGCGCAGGATGATGGGTTCGTCCGCCAGCTGGTCTGCCAGTAAGGCAAAGCCTGCCTCGCGCAGATTGCCATTCTCCGCCAGCGCCAGTGTGTTGGTTGACTGCCCGCCAATTGCCAAAATCGCGTCATCCGGCAGAACGCCGGCTTGCGCTGCTGGTGATCCGGGCAGAATGGCGGACACGGCCAGCATCCCATTGGCGAAACGCGCCTGCGCGGGTCCGTTACGATATTGATCGGCGCTGTGCAGGATCATGCCGGTGACCGGCATGGTATTTAGGCACAGGTGGGCGTTTGCGCGGAGAAGCGCATCGCTGATGGAAGCCAGGCGGAGATCTTCCCGCTGAAGCGCGGCCCATTGGGGGTCAACCTGAGCCTGCGCCGGGTTGACCGCAACAACCGCGATACCGGCCAGTGCAATCGCTGCCGCAAATGTGCGGACAATGGTCAAAATCGTCATGTCGCCAGTCTGGCCTCTGGTCGCAGGAGCTGCAAGCACCTCTGCGATCATTCCGTCAGCATCTTATGTTTGTTCTAATCACCGATGTAAACTTTGCGGAAATGTTGCCCGTAAAGCACTTTGCATCCGATTCATGCTGCATCTGCGGCATAAACGCGTTGACATAAATGCGTTCGCTGGTAGTTGAGGCGTTAACTGCAACAAAGGGTATTGTTATGCTTCGCAAGATCGCACTTGGCCTCGCATCGGCGGGTCTCCTTCTCGGTAGCACCGCTGCCTCAGCCGTGCCGATCGATGCGCGCGATGCTGCTCCGGTTGCTGAAAGTGAATTCGCGGGTATGCGCACCATCGGCCTCCTGCTTGGTGTGCTGATCCTTGGCGGTGTGCTGCTGGTGGTGATCGGCGACGCTGACGAAGATGATGCTCCCGTCAGCCCGTAAGCTGGTTTGACATTCTGATAGGGAAGAGGCGGGCTTGTCCCGCCTTTTTCTTGTGTGCGGAAGATCAGGCGAGCAGGCCGGAATCGATTTCGGCAATGCTGCGCGCGCCCGACATCGCCATGACCCGCCGCGTTTCTTCTCCCAACAGGTCAATCGCGCGAGACACCCCCGGCTTCGCCCGCCGCCGCCAAGCCGTAGAGCGTCGCCCGGCCCGATCATCACCGCATCCGCGCCCAGTGCCAGCGCCTTCACCACATCGCTGCCGCGCCGCACGCCGCTGTCGAGCAGCACGGCGGTCTGCCCGCTCACCGCAGAAACAATCGCGGGCAGGGCATCGATGGCGGCGACGGCATGATCGAGCGAGCGGGCCCCGTGGTTCGAGACCACAATCCCGTCCGCCCCCGCTGCCACCGCCAGCCGCGCGTCCTCCGGATGCAGGATGCCCTTGAGCACCAGTTTGCCCGGCCAGCGCGCGCGGATTTGCGCGATTGCGTCCCAGTCGAGATCGTCCTGCTTGAACAACGCCCCCGGCTTGGCCCCGCGCGCCACCGAATTCTTCAGGTGCGCGGGGAGATTGGCCTGCTGCGGCAGTCCACCATCGAGCATGTAGCGCCCGATTACCCCCGCCAGCCAGCGCGGATGGGTGAGGATATCGGGCACGTTCCGCCGGTTCAGCCCGAACGGCATGCCGAAGCCGTTGCGGTGCAGATATTCGCGATTGGGTGGCACCGCCAGATCGAGCGTGACGAACAGCGTATCGCACCCCTGCGCATGGGCGCGGTCCAGCACCGCGTAGGATAGTTCACGGTTCTCCCACAGATAGAGCTGGAACCACTGCCGCCCGCCCGCCGGGATAATCTCCTCCAGATCCATCGTGCTGGCGCTGGAAATGGTGAAGGGAATGCCCGCCTTGGCCGCCGCCCGCGCCAGTTCCACATCGCCGCGATACCACATCATCCCCGCCGCCCCGGTGGGGGCAATGGCGAAGGGCAGGGCGCTTGGCTGGCCGAGGATGGTGGTGCTGGTGTCGATGGCTGAAACATCGCGCAGCACCCGCGGGCAGAAGGTCAGCCGGTCGAACGCCGCGCGATTGCGCGCCATTCCCGTCTCATCCTCGACCCCGCGTTCGAGATATTCCCATACCCCGTGCGGCAGCCGCCGCCGCGCTTTGCGCCGCAGGTCCTCGATATTCCAGCAGTCGGCGACCCCCGCCATGAGTCAGCCCCGGCCGAGGAAGGGCAGCTTGTTCTGCACCACCAGCGCCTCGTAGAAATTGAGGTGATCGGGCAGATCGCACATGTGGACGATGACCTCGGCGATTTCCTCCGGCGTGGCGGCGAAATTTTCCGGCAGTTTGACCGATCCGGGCATGATTTCGGTGGCGACAATGCCGGGATGGAAGATCGAGACGGCAATGTTATGCTCGCGCCCGTCCACGGCCAGAGCATGGGTCAGCCCCTGAAGACCGAACTTGCTGGCGGTGTAGCTGGGGCAATCGCTGCGCGGGACCTTGGCCGAAATCGAACCGATGTTGATGATCCGGCCGTGCCCGCCCGCCAGGAAGATCGGCCAGACGTGTTTTGCGCCCAGGAAAGCACTGGTGAGATTGGTGTCGATGACCTTGTGCCAATGCTCAAGCGAAGTTTCCGCTACCGGCGAATTCTCGGCGATCCCGGCATTGTTGATGCAGCACATCGACCGTGCCGAACCGTGCCACCGCCTGCGCGAACAGATTGGCGACGGCGGCTTCATCGGTGACATCGGTGGTGACGGCGAGAGCCTCGCCGCCCATGCCCTCGATCTCGCTGACCAACCCTGCCAGCCGCTCCGCCCGCCGTGCCGCCAGCACCACTTTCGCGCCCTTGCGCACGAATTGCCGCGCGCAGGCCTCGCCAATTCCCGAACTGGCGCCCGTCACCACGGCCACGCGGCCTGCAAGTATGCTCATGCGATTTTCTCTCCTGTCCCGCAGCCTGTTGCCGAATGCGGCGGGACAAAGTCAAACACAAAGGCGGCCCAACTTAAGGAGAGCTTTCGCTTGAGCATTCCATTGTGCAGTGCAATATATCGGCCATGAAAATCGCCATCGTCGATGAAAGCACCGTCCGTGCCTCGATTATCGAGGAAGGGCTGGCGGGGATCGATGATCGCGAGGTGTTTATCCTCACCGAGCGGCAAGGGCTGCTCGCGCGCATTCAGGAAATCGCGCCCGATATCGTGCTGATCGATCTCGGCAATCCCTCGCGCGACATGCTGGAGGAATACTTCGCCGTCAGCCGCGCGCTCGCCCGCCCGATTGCCATGTTCGTGGACGAAAGCGATGACGCGGCCATTGCTGCCTCCATCGATGCCGGTGTCTCCGCCTATGTGGTGGACGGGCTGGCGGCGGGGCGGATCCGGCCCTTGCTCGATCTGGCGGTGCGGCGGTTCAACGCCTTTGCCCGGCTGCAGAACGATCTTGCCGAGGCCAAGGGCAAGCTGGCCGAGCGCGAGACCATCGACCGCGCCAAGCGCATCCTGATGAACAGCAAGGGGCTGGGCGAGCCGCAGGCCTATGCCGAACTGCGCAAGAAGGCGATGTCCACCAATCGCCGCATCGCCGATATTGCCGAGGCGCTGGTCACGGCCCACGATCTGATAGGGGGCGATTGACCCATGAGCACGCGTGAACTCACCGTGGGATTCCTGCCGCTGGTGGATGCCTGCCTGCCGATCCTGGCGCAGGAACACGGCTTTGCGGAGGAGGAGGGGCTGCACCTCAGCTTCATCCGCGATGTCAGCTGGGCGACGGTGCTCGATCGCCTGCTCTATGGCCATAGCGATGCGGCACACATGCTCGCGCCGCTGGCGATTGCCACCACGCTGGGGCGCGGGCGGCCGGCGCAGGCGATGTCCACGCCGTTCGTGCTGGGGCTGAACGGCAATGGCATCACGCTGGCGCGCGGACTGGCGGCGCGGGTGACGACTCCGGGCCTGTTCGGCGATCCGCGCGCGATTGGCGCGGCGCTGAAGCAGGAGGCGGAGCGGGCGCTGGCTGCGGGCAAGCGGCTGCGGTTCGGGGTGGTGCACCGCTATTCGAGCCACAATTACAAGCTGCGCTATTGGCTGGCGGCATCGGGTATCCGCCCCGATGTGGACGTGGAGATCACCACCGTCGCCCCGCCGTTCGTGCCCGATGCGCTGGCCAGCGGCGAGATTGACGGGGCCTGCGTGGGCGAGCCGTGGAACTCTGTCTGCGTCGAGCGCGGGGTGGGCACGATCGTGCTGGCCACGGCGCAGATCTGGCGGCGCGGGGTGGAAAAGGTGCTGGCCATGCGCGAGGCGGTGCTGGAGGAGAAGCGCCCCGAAACCGAGGCGCTGATCCGGGCGATGCGCAAGGCGGGGCGGCACTTTGTCGATCCGGCGAACTGGGAGGAGAACGCCCGGATTCTGGCGCTGCCGCAATATCTCGCTGCCGATGCGCGGCTGGTGCAGCGGGCGATTTCGGACCGGCTGGTGCTCGATCAGGGTGCGGCCGAAGTGCATTATCCCCGATTTCATGTTCCAGTATTCGGAAGCGGCGAACTTCCCCTGGGTCAGCCAGGCATCGTGGCTCTATTCGCAAATGGTGCGCTGGGATCAGGTCGGATTCGATCTTGCCGACGCGCAGAAAGCCGCGCGAGTCTTCCGGCCCGATGTCTACCGCAGTGCACTAAAATCGACCGGGGACGATCTTCCGGCGGCCAATGCGAAAGTCGAAGGCAGCGTGTCGCAATTGACACAGGTGGGCACCCAGCAGGGGGCTATCACCCTGTCTGCCAACAGTTTCTTCGATGGCCGCAGCTTCGATCCGGATCGCATGGAAGCCTATCTGGCAGAGTGCGAATAGGCGCAATTCTTTGCTGCACTGCAAAATAGAGCTTGCCGAAGCCGCCCCGAATCGCTTACCCATTGTCCCAGACGAAGCCGGGTCGCCCACTGACGGGCGAACACGAAACGGCTTCCCAGACTTTCAACATTGCGTGGCAACGTCGCCGCCCGGTCTGGTTCCAGCGAACCAAATCGTGGCGGCTTTTTTGTGTTGTGCGCACATCTCAGGGATCGGGCATTATGAGCGACACTTTCAAAGGCAAGCTGAACCGCCGCACGGCAATGGGCACGCTGGCAGGATTTGCCGCCGCCATGATGCTTTCGAGCTGCGGGGACACCGATGCCGACACCGTCACCGCCGCCAATATCGATGGCCCCCCTGAAAAGCCCACCCTGAAACTCGGCTTCATCAAGCTGACCGACATGGCCCCGCTTGCCGTGGCACTGGAAAAGGGCTTTTTCGTTGAGGAAGGGCTCAACGTCACGCTGGAGCCGCAGGCGAACTGGAAAGTGCTGCTCGACGGGGTGATCGGCGGCCAACTCGATGCCGCGCACATGCTCGCCGGGCAACCGATTGCCGCCACCATCGGCTACGGCACCCAGGCCAATCTGATCGCCCCGCTCAGCCTCGATCTGAACGGCAACGCCATCACCCTCTCAAACCGGGTGTGGGACATGATCAAGGACGAACTGCCGCAAGCGAACGGCGTGCCGGTCCACCCGATTTCCGCCGAATATCTGAAGCCGGTGGTGGCCAGCTTCGCCGCCGAGGGCCGCCCGTTCAACATGGGCATGGTGTTCCCCGTCTCCACCCACAATTACGAACTGCGCTACTGGCTGGCGGCGGGCGGGCTGAACCCCGGTTTCTACACGCCGGGCGACGTTGCCGGGACCATTGGCGCGGAGGTCAACCTCTCGGTCACCCCGCCGCCGCAGATGCCCGCCACGCTGGAAGCGGGCACGATCGAGGGATATTGCGTGGGTGAGCCGTGGAACCAGCAGGCGGTGGCGATGGGCATCGGCGTGCCGGTGATTACCGACCACGAAATCTGGAACGACAACCCGGAAAAGGTGCTCGGTTTCCGCGAGGATTTCGCCGTGAACTACCCCGCCACCACCGCCGCGATCCTGCGCGCGGTCATCAAGGCGCAGCAATGGCTCGATGCCGATAGCGGCGCCAACCGCGCCGAAGCGGTCGAAATCCTCAGCCGCCCCAACTATGTCGGCGCTGATGCCGAAGTGATCGCCGCCAGCATGACCGGGCAGTTCACCTTCGCACCGGGCGATACCCGGCCCGCCGAAGGCTTCAACATCTTCTTCGACAAGTATGCGGGCTATCCCGTTCTATTCCGATGCGGTCTGGTATCTCACCCAGATGCGCCGCTGGGGGCAGGTGGCGGAGGATCACACCGACGACTGGTATTTCGAAACCGCGCGCAAGGTCTATCGCCCCGATCTCTATCTCGCCGCCGCCAATGCGCTGGTGGAAGCGGGCACGATCCCCGCCGAAGCCCTGCCCGAAACCGATGGCTTCCGCGAACCGACCAGCGCCTTCATCGACGGCATGACCTACGACGGCAAGACGCCCAACGCCTATCTCGGCCAGTTCGAAATCGGCCTGAAAGAAGGCCAGAGCGTCACCGCGAACGGCGTCGCCTGAACTTCCTATCACCAAGGATTAGAACACGATGGCCACCGCCTTTGCCACACTTCCACCCTGAACCCGAACAGGACAATGCCCCGATGGCGATAGCCGAAACTCCGCCTGCCGTGCCCAAGGCGGAACCCGCTCCGGCGAAGGCCTCCGCTGTTCGGCGGCAAGGTGAAGGAGACGCTGAAGGCGCTGCTCGCTCCGCTGCTGGGGATCGCGATTTTCCTCGGCCTGTGGGCGGCGCTGGCGCCGCAGGTCGATACCTCGCTGGGGGCCATGCCGGGGCCGGTCGAAGTGGCGGCGCAGGGCGTGGCGCTGTATGGCGAATGGCAGGCGGCCAGCGCGGTGGAAGCGCAGTTCTACACCGATCAGGACGCGCGCAACGCGGCGGCTGTGGCGGCGGGGAATGCAGCGGCGGTGACCGAGTTCGACTATTCCGGCCCGCCGACTTTCCTCGACCAGATCCTGACCTCGCTCAAGACCGTGGCGCTCGGCTTCATCCTCGCCTCGCTGGTCGCCGTCCCGGTAGGGCTGGTCTGCGGCCTCTCCCCGCTGGTCAATTCCGCGATCAATCCGATCGTCCAGATCATGAAGCCGGTCAGCCCGCTGGCCTGGCTGCCGATCGTGACGATGGTGATCTCCGCGCTCGTCACCAGCCCCGATCCGCTGCTGGCAAAGAGCTTCATCATCTCCGCGCTGGTGGTGATGCTGTGTTCGCTCTGGCCCACGCTGATCAACACCGCCGTGGGCACCGCCAGCATCGACAAGGACCTGCTCAATGTCGGGCCGGGTGCTGAGGCTGGGCTGGTTTGCCAAGCTGACCAAGCTCGTCCTGCCCAGTTCGCTGCCCTACATTTTCACCGGGATGCGGCTGTCGCTCGGCGTGGGCTGGATGGTGCTGATCGCGGCGGAAATGCTCAGCCAGAACCCCGGCCTTGGCAAGTTCGTCTGGGATGAATTCCAGAACGGATCGAGCCAGTCGCTCGCCCGGATCATGTTCGCGGTGGTGGTGATCGGCCTGATCGGCTTCGGCCTCGACCGGGTGATGATGGCGCTGCAAAACCTCGTTTCGCGCAACAGGACGGTGTGACGATGGAAAATCCGATCCTCTCGCTGAAGGGCGTGACCAAAAGCTACGCGGGCAAGACCGGGGCGATCACCCAGGTGCTGGGCGGGATCGATCTGGAAATTGCCGAGGGCGAATTCGTCGCCATCCTCGGCTTTTCCGGCGCGGGCAAGACCACGCTGATCAGCGCGGTGGCCGGGCTGGTGGAGCCGGACGCGGGCGAAATCCTGCTGCGCGGCAAGCCGATTGACGGGCCGGACAAGGAACGCGGGCTGGTGTTCCAGTCCTACTCGCTGTTCCCGTGGCTGACGGTGGCGGGCAATGTCGCGCTGGCGGTGGATGCGGTGCACAAGGATCGCAGCAAGGCCGAACGCGCGGCGCTGGTGCGGCAGAAGGTCGAACTGGTCGGGCTGGGCCACGCGATGGACCGCAAGCCCGCGCAGCTATCGGGCGGAATGCGCCAGCGGGTGGCGGTGGCCCGCGCGCTGGCGATGGAGCCGGAAATCCTGCTGCTCGACGAGCCGCTCTCCGCACTCGACGCGCTCACCCGCGCCAAATTGCAGGACGAGATCGAGCGTATCCGCAAGGAAGAAGGCCGCACCATCCTGCTGGTGACCAATGACGTGGACGAGGCGCTGCTGCTGGCCGACCGGGTGGCGGTGCTCACCCCGGCGCCGTCGGCCCGGATCGCGCAGATCTGGACCGTCGATGTCGCCCGCCCGCGTGATCGCGAGGCGGTGAATGACGATGTGCATTACCAGAACTTGCGGCGCGAAATCATCTCGGTGCTCGGCGCGCTGAACGACAAGTCGGGCACGGTGGGCGAAAGCGCGGTGGCGCTGCCCAATGTCACCCCGCTCGATCTCGCGCCCCCGCCGCAGGCCTATCGCGATGCGGCGCACAGCCCGGTCAACCGGCGCTATCTGGAATTCTTCAAGCTCGACAAGGTCTACCCCACGCCCAAGGGGCCGCTGAAGGTGGTGGACCACTTCAACCTCATCATGAATCGCGGCGAATTCGTCAGCCTGATTGGCCATTCGGGCTGCGGCAAAAGTCACCGTGTTGACGATGGCGGCGGGGCTGAACGAGATCAGCGGTGGCGGCATCGTGCTGGAAAACCGCGAGGTTTCCGCCGCCGGGTCCGGACAAGGCGGTGGTGTTCCAGGCCCCCAGCCTGATGCCCTGGCTGACCGCGCGGCAGAACGTGACGCTGGGGGTGGACCGGGTCTATCCGCATGTCGGCGCAGGCGAGCGGCGCGATATCGTCGACTATTATCTGGACCGGGTGGGGCTGGCCGATGCCAAGGAAAAGCTCGCCGCCGAAATGTCCAACGGGATGCGCCAGCGGGTCGGCATCGCCCGCGCCTTTGCGCTCTCACCCCGGCTGCTGCTGCTCGATGAACCCTTCGGGATGCTCGACAGCCTGACCCGGTGGGACTTGCAGGACGTGCTGGTGGAAGTGTGGAACCGCACCAAAGTGACCGCGATCATGGTGACGCATGATGTGGACGAGGCGATCCTGCTGGCTGACCGGGTGGTGATGATGACCAACGGCCCCAACGCCACCATCGGCAAGATTCTGGAGGTCGATCTGCCGCGCCCGCGTGACCGCAAGGCGCTGCTCGATCATCCGAAATTCTATCAATACCGGCAGGAAGTGCTGCACTTCCTCGCCGAATACGATCACGGACCGACCGCAAAGGCGGCCTGACTATACACCGGGAGAGGGCGCTGGCGCGGCAAGGGGGCCGCGTCCAGCGCCAAGCCAGAACAATCGCAACATCCGGCGGGCAATGGCGCTCGCCTTCGGAATGATCCGGGCAGGCTCGGACAGATGAAGGTGAATTCTATGACCAAGCGTATCGCTCTCCTCGCCGCCGTTTCCTCTTTGGGTTTGCCACCCCGGCGCTCGCCGATCCGGGCGATCCGATTGTGCTGGGGGAGGATGTTACGCTCGACCTGCTGCTGGCCACCCGGCTGCGCTACGAAGCGGTCGATCAGGCGAATTTCCCCGATGCGGCCGATGCGCTGACCTTCCGCGCCCGCGCTGGCGGTGAGCTGGCCATCGAGGGGTTCAAGCTGCTGGTGGAGGGCGAGGGCACCCTGCGCGCTGGTGGACGATTACAACGATACGCTGGGCTTCAACGGGCTGGAGCCATTCCCGGTGGTGGCGGACCCGGAGAATATCGAGCTCAACCGGGCGCAGATTTCCTATCTGGTGGATGGAACCGGGGTGACCGTTGGCCGCCAGCGGATCAATCTGGGCAACCAGCGCTTTGTCGGCAGCGTCGGCTGGCGGCAGAACGAGCAGACTTTCGACGCGGTGCGCGGCCAGTTGAAGGCGGGCGTGGTCAGCTTCGATGCCACCTATGCGATTTCGCAGCGGACCATCTTTGGCACCGACAGCCCCAACAGCCGTTTTGAGGGCGATTTCGTGCTCGCCAATGCGGTGCTCGATCTGCCGAAGTGGACGTCACCGCCTTCGCCTATGTGCTCGACTATGACACCCGCGTCTGGCATTTTCGAGCAGCACCTATGGCGTCACCGCCAGCACCACGCTGCCCCTGGCCGAAGCGGTTCAGCCTGACTGGCAGTCGCCACCTTCGCCACGCAGGCCGATACCGGCGGCAATCCCGGTCGATTATCCGCGCCGAATATTTGCAGGCCGAACTGGGCACCACGTTGGCAGGGCTTCACGCTCAGCGCTGGCCTATGAGGAACTGGGCAGCGATGGCGGGCGTGGCGGCGTTCCAGACCCCGCTGGCCACCTGGCCACGCCTTTCAGGGCTGGGCGGACCTGTTCCTGACCACGCCCGCCAACGGCGTGCGCGATTACTATGCCACCGTGCGGCGCCCGTTTGAAGTTCCCGGACTGGGCAATGTCACCGCAGCCGTCGCCTACCACCAATTCGAAAGCGATTTCGGCAATGTCGATTACGGCAGCGAATGGGACGCCTCGCTCGGCTTCCGGATTGGCCCGGTCAACCTGCTGGCCAAATATGCCAACTACAATGCCGACAGCTTTGCGGTCGATACCGAAAAATTCTGGCTTCAGGCCGAATGGGGTTTTTGAATGGAGAGAGGCCGGGCGGGGGCGGTCATGCGCTGATTATGTTGCAGTGCAATATTTGCTTGCCGTCCGGCCAAAGATTCGAGTAGAACCAATTGTGCGGTAAGTTAGCCCGTCCAACGCTGGACGAACACGGCTCTTTCCGCGCAAATTCAGACACAACGTGGCAACGGCGCCGCCAGTCCCCCAACCGGGATTTGGCGGCTTTTTTGCGTGCGTTTTCAAGGAACGAATGCGCATGAACGCCCAGACAAGGATCGAGCGGGAACTTGCCGACCGACCACCCCGCGAAAAGCTGGTGGTGATCGGAAACGGCATGGCAGGCTGCCGCGCGGTCGAGGAACTGCTCGCCCGCGATGCTGACCGCTATGACGGTGACGATCTTCGGCGCCGAACCGCGAGTGAACTACAACCGCATCATGCTCTCCCCGGTGCTGGCGGGCGAGAAGACTTTCGACGAGATCGTCATCAACGATGCCGACGTGGTATGCGGACAACGCTATCACGCTGATTTCAGGCGATCCTGTGGCCTCGATTGACCGCGCGGCGAAGACGGTGATCGCGCGTTCGGGCCATGTCGAACCCTACGACCGGCTGCTGATCGCGACCGGTTCCGATCCGTTCATCATCCCGGTTCCGGGCCACGATCTGGCCGGCGTGGTGACCTTCCGCGATCTCGACGATGTCGACAAGATGATCGCCGCTGCCGAAGGGGGCGGGGAAGCCGTGGTGATCGGCGGCGGATTGCTGGGACTGGAAGCCGCCCACGGCCTTTCGCTGCGCGGAATGAAGGTGACGGTCATCCACCTGATGCCCACGCTGATGGAGCGCCAGCTGGATGAGGCGGCGGGCTGGCTGCTGCGGCAGGAACTGGAACGGCGCGGGCAGATGATCCTAACCGGCGCCAATACCAAGGAAATTCTCGGCGCGGACGGGCATGTCGCCGGGGTCGAGCTGGAGGACGGCACCCGGATCAGGGCCGATATCGTGGTGATGGCGGTGGGCATCCGGCCCGCCACCGCGCTCGCCAAAGCCGGCCGGGATCCTGTGCGAACGCGGGATCGTGGTGGATGACAACATGGTCACCTCCGACCCCGATATTCTGGCGGTGGGCGAATGCGTACAGCATCGCGGCACCTGCTACGGACTGGTCGCGCCGCTGTGGGACATGTGCCGCGCTTTGGCCGGGATTTCCTGGCCGATAAGCCAGCGGGTTACACCGGTTCGGTCACCTCAACCAAGCTCAAGGTATCGGGCATCGACCTGTTCTCCGCCGGGGACTTTTCCGGCGGCGAAGGCTGCGAGGACATCGTCATGCGCGACGCCGCGCGCGGCATCTACAAGCGCGTGGTGCTGAAGGACGACCGGATGATCGGCGCGGTGCTCTATGGCGATACCGCCGATGGCAGCTGGTATTTCGACCTGCTCAAGAAGGGCGAAGATGTCGCCCCGATCCGCGAAGGGCTGATCTTCGGCCAGGCCTTCTCGCAAGGGGGCGCGCTCGCGGACCCTAATGCCGCCGTTGCCGCCCTCTCGGACGACGCAGAAATCTGCGGCTGCAACGGCGTATCGAAGGGCCAGATCGTCGGCTGCATCACCAATGGCGCGCACAGCCTCGATGCGGTGCGCTCGACTTGCAAGGCCTCGGCCAGCTGCGGGAGCTGCACCGGGCTGGTCGAAAGCCTGCTCGCGGTCACGCTGGGCGGCGAAGTCGAAAGCGGGCCGAAAACCCTGTGCAAATGCACCAGCTTCACCCACGACGACGCCCGCCGCCTGATCGTCGAAAAGCAACTCCGCCACCTGCCGCAGGTGATGCAGGAACTGCACTGGACCACGCCCGACGGCTGTTCCTCGCTGCCGCCCCGCGCTCAATTATTACCTGCTCTGCGCCTGGCCGGGCGAATATGTCGACGATCAGGCGAGCCGCTTCGTCAACGAGCGGCTGCACGCCAACATTCAGAAAGACGGCACCTATTCGGTCGTCCCGCGCATGTGGGGCGGCATCACCAACCCGCGTGAACTGCGCGCGATTGCCGATGTGGTGGAGAAATACGACGCGCCGATGGTCAAGGTGACCGGCGGCCAGCGGCTCGATATTTTCGGCATCAAGAAGGAGGACCTGCCCGCCGTCTGGGCCGATCTCAACGCCGCCGGGATGGTCTCCGGCCACGCCTACGGCAAAGCGCTGCGCACGGTGAAAACCTGCGTCGGCAGCGAATGGTGCCGCTTCGGCACGCAGGATTCGACCGGGCTGGGGGTCAAGATCGAGCGCATGACCTGGGGCAGCTGGATGCCGCACAAGTTCAAGATCGCGGTCAGCGGCTGCCCGCGCAATTGCGCCGAAGCGACGATCAAGGACTTCGGCGTGATCTGCGTCGACAGCGGCTACGAACTGCACGTCGGCGGCAACGGCGGGATCAAGGTCCGCGTCACCGATCTGCTGTGCAAGGTCGAGACCGAGGAGGAGGCGATGGAAATGTGCGCCGCCTTCATCCAGCTCTACCGCGAAGATGCGCATTATCTCGAACGCACCGCCCCGTGGGTGGAGCGCAAGGGGCTCGACTGGGTCAAGGCGCAGCTGCTCGACGATCCCGAAGCGGTGAAATGGCTGGCGCGGCGGTTCCGCCATTCGCAGAGCTTTTCGCAGGATGATCCGTGGGCGGCGCGCGCTGCGCGGGGAGCGCGCGCGATCTGCACAGCCACATGGCCGAAGTGCGCCCGCTGCAGATTCGCCGAACCTTTGCTGGAGCCAGTGCAATGATCGGCACCTGGCTCGATATCGGCCCGACCACCCAGATCGAACCCGGCACCGCGCGCACCCTGCCGGTGGTCGGCGGCGAGGAGATCGCGGTGTTCCACACCATGCGCGGCGAATTCTACGCGCTGGTCAACGCCTGCCCGCACAAGCGCGGCCCGCTCAGCCAGGGGATCGTCCACGGCGACAGCGTGTCCTGCCCGCTGCACAACTGGCGCATTTCGCTGCGCACCGGCGAGGCGCTGGGCGAGGACAAGGGCTGCACCCCGACGATTCCGCTGAAGATCGATGGCGGGCGGATTTTCCTGCTGCGCGAAGCGGTGGTTGGGGCGAGGGCGGCGTGAGAGGGCCCTTCTCCCCTCCCCTTTAGGGGAGGGGCCGGGGGTGGGGGTGTCCGCACACGCTACAATGTTCTTATCCGGACAGCCCCCACCCCAACCCCTCCCCTTAAGGGGAGGGGCTTGATGATCCGCACCACTTGCCCTTATTGCGGAGTTGGCTGCGGGGTTTCCGCCTCTGTCGATCCCGCTGGCGCAGTCAGCATCGCCGGCGACAAGGCGCATCCGGCCAATCGCGGCAGCCTGTGCTCCAAGGGCACGCATCTGGGCGAAACCACCGGGCTGGAAGGCCGCCTGCTGCACCCGATGATCGGCGAACGGCAGGTCAGGCTGGGACGAGGCGCTCGACGATGTGGCCGGGCGGCTCCAGCGCGTGATCGCCGAACACGGCCCCGATGCGGTGGCCTTCTATGTCTCGGGCCAATTGCTGACCGAGGATTATTACGTCGCCAACAAGCTGGTGAAGGGCTTCATCGGCACCGGCAATATCGACACCAATTCGCGGCTGTGCATGGCCAGCGCGGTGGCCGCGCACAACCGCGCCTTTGGCGAGGACGTGGTGCCGTGCTCCTACGCCGATTGCGACGAGGCCGACCTGATCGTGCTGGTCGGCTCGAACACCGCCTGGTGCCACCCGGTGATCTGGCAGCGGATCGAGCGCGCCCGCGAACAGCGCGGCACCAAGCTGGTGGTGATCGACCCGCGCCGCACCGAAACCGCCGAACGCGCCGATCTGCATGTGGCGGTGGCGCCCGATGGCGATGTGGCGCTGTTCAATGCGCTGCTGGCGGACATGGCGGCGCGCGGGCTGGTGGATGAGGATTTTCTCGGACAGCATTGCGATGTGCCGGAGGGGTTTTGGGATACCTTACTCCCCTCCCGCTTGCGGGAGGGGCCGGGGGTGGGCCTGGGGCAGCACCACACTCATTCCCACCCCCAACCCCTCCCGCCAGCGGGAGGGGAGCTTGGCGGCATCCCTGCCGCGCAGTTCACCCAGCTCGCCGATCTCGTCGCCGCGCACCCGCGCATGGTCACGCTGTTCAGCCAGGGGGTGAACCAGTCGGTCTGCGGGACGGACAAGGGCAATGCGATCATCAACCTGCATCTCGCCACGGGCCGGATCAACAAGCCCGGAGCGGGGCCGTTCAGCATTACCGGCCAGCCCAATGCGATGGGCGGGCGCGAGGTGGGTGGGCTGGCCAATATGCTCGCCTGCCATCTGGGTTTTGACTGAAGACTGAGCGGGCGGCGGTGGCGGGCTTCTGGAACGCTCCCGCGCTGGCCAAGGGCCGGGGCTCAAGGCAGTCGACATGTTCCGCGCCGTGGCAGATGGGCGCATCCGCTTCATCTGGATCATGGCGACCAATCCCGCCGTCTCGATGCCCGACGCCGATTTCGTCCGCGCGGCGCTGGCCAGTTGCGAGAATGTGGTGGTGTCCGACATGTTCGGCGATACCGACACCGCGCGCCTCGCCCACGTCCGCCTGCCCGCGCTGGGCTGGGGTGAGAAATCGGGGACAGTTACCAATTCCGAACGCGTCGTGTCGCGCCAACGCGCATTCCTCCCGCCGCCGGGAGAGGCGCGGGCCGACTGGCGGATCATCTGCGATGTGGCGGCGCGGCTGGGCCATGGTGATGCCTTCGCCTTCGACTCGCCCGCCGCGATGTTCCGCGAATATGCGGCGATGACGCAACTGGCGAAGGATGCGGGCAAAGTGCTCGACCTGACCGATTGGGCCGAGTGCAGCGATGCCGAATATGATGCGCTGGAGCCGTTCCAGTGGGGCGGGCGGCATCCGCTCGCCGCAGGGTTTCCGACGCCGGATGGCAAGGCGCGGCTGATCCGCGGTTGCGCCACCACCGCCCGCCACGGCGCAGGACAAATCCTTCCCGCTCAGCCTCAACACCGGGCGCTATCGTGACCAGTGGCACACGATGACCCGCACCGGGCTCAGCCCCAAGCTGTCCGCCCATCGGCGCGAACCGCTGCTGGAAGTGGCTCCTGACGATGCGCAGCGCAGTCGGCTTGCAGCACGGCGGGCTGGCGCGTGTTTCCACCGCCACATGGCGAGGCGCTGTATCGGGTGGCGCTCAGCGAAGGGCAGGGGCCGGGCGAGGTCTTCGTGCCGATGCACTGGAGCGACACGCAGGGCAGCATGGGCCGCACCGGGCGGCTGGCGCATTCGCTGGTCGATCCGCATTCCGGGCCAGCCCGGCTTCAAGAATGTTCCTGCCCGGATCGCGCCGGTTGCGCACCGATTGGCAGGCCTTTCTGCTCAGCCGGGAGGCCGGTGGAGCCGACAGGCACCCATTGGGTTCGCTCGCGCATTCCCGGTGGCTGGCTGACCGAGCTGGCGGGGGAGGGCGCGGTGCCGGTCGACGCGATCCTGCCCCTCGGCCATGCAAAGCGAAGTGACCGATCTTGCGCGCGGAATGCTGCGCGTGGCGGTGACCGATGCGGACGGTGCGCTGCTCGCGCTGCTTTTTGTCACGCGCAAGGGCAGTCTGCCGGATCGCGACTGGATCGTGCGCCAGTTCGCCGCGCCCGATGCCTCTCACTGCCGAACTGCTCGCCGGCCGCCCCGCCGTGCCGCAGCCTGATCGCGGCGCGCTGGTCTGCGTGTGCCACGATGTGGGCGAAAACACGATCCGCGCGGCGGTGGAAGCGGGCGCGGAAAGCGTCGCGGAGATCGGCGCGAGAACCTGCGCCGGGACCAATTGCGGATCGTGCCGCCCGATCCTCGCGCGGCTACTCGACCGAGGTCGCAGTCCACTCTGCAGGAGGCAGCACAATGATCGAACCAGGACAGGTATGGCTGGTGGGCGCAGGGCCGGGCGATCCCGACCTGCTGACGCGCAAGGCCGAAAAGCTGATCCGCGCCGCCAGCGTGATTTTCTACGATGCGCTGGTGGGGCAGGGCGTGCTGGCGCTGGCCCCGGCGCGAGACGAGGCTGGTTTCGGTGGGCAAGCGATCCGGCCGCCACTCGAAGGACCAGCGCACCATCGACTGCGCTGATCGTCGCAGCGGCGCTGGCGGGCGAGCGGGTGGTGCGGCTCAAAGGCGGCGATCCCTCGGTGTTCGGGCGGTCGATGGAGGAACTCGACGCCTGCCGCGCGCGCGGGGATCGACGTGCGAGATTTGCCCCGGCATCACCGCTGCCAGTGCCGCCGCGGCCAGCCTCGGCACTTCGCTCACCTTGCGCGCGCAGGCGCGGCAAGTCTACTTTCGTCACCGCCCATGTCCGCAAGGGAGACCGGCTCGATCTCGACTGGGCCGCGCTCGCCGCGCCCGATGCAACGTTGGCGATCTACATGGGCAAGGCGGCGGCGGGCGAGGTTTCAGCGCAATTGATCGCGCACGGCCTGCCACGCGATACGCCCGTGGCACTGGTGGAGAACGCCAGCCTGCCCGAAGAACGCCACTTCCGCACCCGGTTGGACCTGCTGCCGCTGACTGCCAAGACTGCGCTGGGAGACGGACCGGCAGTCCTGCTGATCGGCGCAATCGCCGCCGGAGCCCATCAAAAGCGCAGCGAAACGCTCGCTCCACCAAACAGATCGGCGCTGTTGTCGTTCAGGCCGGTGCCGCCATGCACGGTTAACCCGAGCGTCGGCGTCAAGCGGGTGTAGACCCAGCCAGAAACCTCGCTGCTCCCCTGCCGTCCGACAAAAGCGGATTGCTGCCAGTTGTAATCAGCGCCGAGCGTGACTCCGCTATCAATCTGCACGCTGGCTCCACCGCTCGCGCCCCAGACCGAGCGCAAGGTCGATCCTTCCGGCCTGCCAATGAACCTGCGGAACCCGCCGACATAGACTGTCGCTGCACCCAGTTCCTGCACCAGATCCGCGCCCAGCGTCACATCGACTTCGCCCGAACCAAGCCGACGCGCGACCGAGGCGGTGGGCAGCTTCAAGCGGGCCACGGGTTCGAGATAGGTCCCCTCCGCAAGTGGCAAGCTGTAGGAAACCGAAAGGCTGACATCTCCGAGGCCGCTGCGGTTGTTGTCCACTGTCCCGATGCCACCGCCAGTGATGATGTCATCGTCGTCGATGACGTCGCCGTCATCCTCGTCTTCGATCTCGATCCCGCCGCCGGAGCCCGAACTGCCCGATCCGCTGTTGCTGCCCGATCCAGACCCGCTCCCGCTGTTGTCGCTGCCCGAACCGCTGCCCGATCCCGAACTGTCGCGGCCTTCGGGCGTCGAAAGCAGCGAGCCTGGACCGCGTACCGAAACGAAGGGAACCGAGACGCGCACCTTTAGTCCGCCGGTTCTGTACGTCAGGCTGACGGGAACCGAGAGCACTTCCGTGCTGTCAATCTCGCCATAATCGCCCCGGGAATAGCTGATCCCGGTGCCGATGCGGAAACTGTCAGTATTCGTGCTGCCGCCCACGGGGGCAGGTGCGGGTGGCGGAGAAATGACGGGGCCCTGCGCGTCCTGCGCATAGGCAGGAGCGACGAGGATACAGGCGAACATGGTGCCTGCCAGCGAAACCGTGCGAATTCGAGAAATCATGGTCTTCCCCCCGGAAGATTTGGACGCATTTATCGTCACATTGTCAAGAGTTAACAGTACTTCCCGAGCGATCCCGGCCCGGCACCTTACCGGACCGGGACCAACCCGGCGACCCTCCAGGCTCAGTTATGGCCAGGACGATCATCGCTGCCGCGGCCACGGCGCGTATCGCCGGGGGTATCGTCCGCACCGCGATCGCGACGGGTATCTCCGGGAGCATCATCCGCTCCGCGTTCGCGCCGGGTATCGCCCGGCGCATCATCGGCTCCGCGCCCACGCCGGGTGTCACCGGGGGCATCGTCCGCGCCACGGCCCTGGCGCACGTGGCCCGGAGCATCGTCACAGCCACGGCACTGGCGGTCCTGTCTGGAATCATCGGCCTGTGCCGGAACGGCGAAGCCCGCCACAGCGGCCAGAGCGAAAAGCGAAATTGGGAAGATCCTGCGCATCAATTGTCTCCTGAAAACTTGAACCGCGTTCCAATCGGCGGTCAGGAATACAACGTTGCGGCAGTGCGGTTATTCCCAGCCACGCGATCAATTTGCAGAATTTTTCCAATCGTCCGCAATCAGCTCGCTTTCAGCAACACCGCCGAGCGGATCGCCTGCATCCAGCCGCGCATAGGCGGCATCGAGCCCGCTGCCATCGGCACCATTTGCCAAGGCAATTTCGCCGGATGCCGCCAGCTCGGTCGCACCCTGATCGAGCGCCTCAACCTGCCATCCATCGGATTCGCGACAGGCAATTCCGGAACCACCCGCTTCGCCCGAACCAAGCGAGAACTCGCGGCAATAGCGTCCGTCACCTGCGCGGAACGACAGCACCGGGGTTAGGCCGAGGCCATCGTCGAGCGCGGCAAGTTGGCCGGACGGCGTGCTATCCAACGCCGCATCGAACGCGCTCCCCGTGTCGCGAACACTCACCGCCACCATTAGTGCCAAAGCCGCAGCCACCGCGCCGCCAAGCGGCAAACGCCAGCGGCTCCAGCCCGGAGAATTATCATTCGCACCAATACCTGCTCCAGCGGAAACAGGCCTGCGGCTGGCAAGATCGATCACCTCGGCAGAGCTCTTTGGCGCGAGGCCCATCCGCTCCAGCAGCGCCTGGTCCACGCCCTGCTGCATGGGTTCGTCGAAGGCGCGGCGCAGAAGATCGTCATTCTCCAGCATCCGCTCGACTTCGGCGGCCAGTGCCGGATTGCTCTCCAGCTCCGCCTCGAACGCGGCCTGCTCGGCATCGTCGAGCGCGCCATCGAGGAAGGCGGCGATCCGTTCGTCCTGTGAGGCAAAGTCAGTCATCCATGCCTCCTGCATGCAATTGCCGGTCGATCGCCTTGCGCGCGCGGGCCAGCCTGCTCATCACCGTGCCGATCGGAATATCCAGTATCTCGGCGGCTTCCTTGTAACTTTTCTCTTCGAACACGATCAGCGCCAGCAGCGTCCGCTGATCGTCTGGCAAGGCCGCCATGGCCGCGCGGGCGCGGGCAAGATCGGACCGTCCTTCCACCACCTGCACGCCATCGTCCCCCGCAAGGGCATAGGCCTCGTCGACATCGACTTCGGTGCCGCGCGTGCGAAGCCGCCGCGTGCCGTCGATGTGGATATTCTGTGCGATCCTGTACATCCAGCTGTCCAACCGTGTTCCGGGCACAAATTGCCCCGCTCTGGCCAGCGCCCTTTCGACTGTCGCCTGGCAAAGGTCGTCGCCGCGATCCAGATCCCGTGCCAGCGCCATGCAAAAGCGGCGCAGCCTTGGCAGGATCGCGATGATATCCTCGCGCAGGTCAACCGCTTCCGGTTGGCTGTCCTTACTCATATTCCTCCCCACAACGGACCAGATCGGCGCTTATTCCGCATCCAGATACAAACGGCAAATGCCGCAGCGATTTTTGCAGGCGGAATAACGCCGTTCAGCTTGCGTTGTGGGCACTGCTATAGTTGATGGAAACAGCGGATGGACAACAGACCTTCACGGCGCCCCCAGCCGGGCAGATGGCTGGCGATGGCTCTGGTGACGACGGCATTGCTGGCCGGAACGGCATCTGCCGGCGATCCCGAAGACGATATCCTGCGGGCGCAGGAACGGGCAGAGCGTGATGCCGAGCGGGCGACGGAGCGGGCCGACCGGGATGAGGCGCGATTTATCGAAGACCGCGCGCGCATCCAGGAAGATGCCGCAAGCGATCCCGAGCGTGCCGCTCGCGATGAGGCACGGCTGGAGGAAGACCGGGCGGAAGAGCTTGCCGAACAGCAAGAAGAGGCAGCAGACGATCTGGAGGATTATCTGGACGATCTCGCCGATGCACAGGAAGACCTCGCCGACGATCTGGCCGACGCCCAAGACTATGGTTCAAGCACGGAGATGCAGGACCTTGCCAGCACGGAAGACCCGGAATTTGACCGGCGCGGCTATCCGGTGCGGCGCGGCGAGGTAGTAGGGCTCGATCTGGCAGAAGGGCAGCTGGCGGAAGCGAGCAGACAGGGTTTCAGGGTGATTTCGCGCGAGCCGCTGCCGTCGCTGCAATCGGAATTTGTCCGCCTGTCGGTGCCCGAAGGAATGGATGTGGGCGCGGCGCTCGAACTGGCACGCAGCATCGCGCCCGGTGCTACGCTCGACCTTGTCCATTATTACGGGATGCAAATCACGCCCAGCGGCGCCTTTGGCGCGCAGGACGCGGGAGTACTGCCGCGGCGGGAAGGACGGCTCACGATCGGAATGATCGACACGGGGATCGTGGGCCATTCCGCTTTGGGCGAAACGTCGGTCGAACTGCGCGACTTTAGCGATGGGGAGGGCGGAGTTCCCACCGCGCACGGCACTGCTATCGCCTCGATCCTTGCCAGCGAAGGATCGAGTACGATCTACGCCGCCAATATCTTTCGCGGGAGCGCGGAGCGGCCGCATACTTCTGCCGATGCGCTGGTACGCGCGCTCGAATGGATGGCGGGCAATGATGTGCCGGTGATCAACATGAGCCTGTCCGGTCCGCGCAACTCGGTGCTCGACCGGCTGGTGCAGCGCACGATTTCGGGCGGCACGGTGATCGTCGCGGCGGCGGGCAACGGCGGGCCAACCGCACCTCCGGCCTATCCGGCGGCGCTGCGCAATGTGGTGGCGGTGACAGCGGTGGACCGGAACAACCGCGTCTATCGCTATGCTAATCAGGGCGATTACATTTCGGTTGCCGCGCGCGGGGTAAACGAACCCGCGGCGCGGGTGGGCGGCGGGATCGCCCGCTATTCGGGCACCAGCTACGCCACCCCGCACATCGCCGCGTGGATGGCGCGGTGCATGGACGGCAGCGCGGTTTCCACCTGCGTCGCCAGTCTGCGCCGCGAGGCGCGCGATCTGGGCGAGCCCGGATTTCGATCCTGTCTATGGGCATGGTCTGGTCGAATAGCGGGAATCTTCACCGCCAGAGGGAATAAGTCAGTATTTGTTACCGTTGTCGGTCCCGGAAGCAGCCTTGCTGCGGAGGGAACACGGCGATGACGCGCATTCTGGTCTACTCGCACGACACATTCGGGCTCGGCAATATCCGCCGGATGCTGCGGATTTCCGAAGCTCTGGTGGAGCACGATCCCGACTGCTTCGGTGCTGATCGTCACCGGATCGCCGATGCTGCACGCCTTCCGCCTGCCAAGCCGCATCGATTATGTGAAGCTGCCCTGCCTCGCGCGGGACACGCACGGGACCTACGGGGTCAAGCACCTCGACATGGACTATGCCGATGCGCTGCGGATGCGCGCCGGGCTGATCCTTTCGGCGGCGAGCGATTTTGCCCCCGACATTGTGCTGGTGGACAAGAAGCCGCTGGGCGTGGGCGGCGAGCTTGCGCCGATGCTGGAACTGCTGGCGCGGCGGTCGCGCCGACCGGCGATGCATCTGCTGCTGCGCGATATCCTCGATACCCCGGCCGCCACGCGCCGTGTATGGGACGCGAACGATTATCACGGCGCGATTGCCCGGTTCTACGACAGCGTGCTGGTGGTGGGCGAAGCGCAGGTGTTCGACCTTGCGACGGCCTATGCTTTCCCGCCGCAGACCCGCGCCAAGCTGCAATACTGCGGCTACATCGATCGCGCCCGCCCACAGGCGGCAGCATCGGCCTTTCCCCAGCTCGGTGAGCGGCGCGTGCTGGTGCACGCAGGCGGCGGGCAGGACGGGGTAGCGCTGATCGATGCGGCCATCGCGGCGCTCGACCTGCTGGGTCCGGAGCGCGGGTTTGCCTGCCGGATCATCGGCGGGCCGGAACTCGATCCCGTCAACCGCGCCCGCCAGTCCGCAGCGGCCGCGCTCCTTCCGCAACGTCGAGTGGATCGATTTCACCGATGCGATGGGGGCAGAAATCGCCGCTGCCGATCTGGTGGTGGCGATGGGCGGGTACAATTCGGTCTGCGAAGTACTCGGCTATCGCAAGCGCGCAATCATCGTGCCGCGTTCGGTGCCGGTGCGCGAGCAGCGTATTCGCGCCGAAGCCATGGCGCGGCTTGGCCTGCTGGCGATGATCCCGCTCGAACGGCTCGATCCGGAGCGGCTGGCACGGCAGATGCAGCACGAGTTGGCGCTGGCGAATGTCAGTTCGGCCAATGCGGCACGGCTGAAGTTCAACGGGCTGGGCAATATCTGCCGCACCCTGCTGCCCCATGTTGCTGCTGCTCCAGCGCTTGCCGCGCGGCTCGGAGAAGGCGCATGACTCGTCGCCCGATTGCCATTCTGGTGAAGCGGTTTCCCAAGCTGTCGGAGACCTTCATTCTGCACGAAGTGCTGGCGCTGGAAGCGCTCGGCTGGCCGGTGACGGTGTTCACGCTCCACCCGCCGACCGACGATGTGACCCACGCCGATGTCGCCCGCGTGGCGGCGAAGGTCATCCAGCTTCCCGCCAGCAATCCGGAGGAGCGGCTGGCAAGCGAATGCCGCGCCCGGGGGATAGCGCATATCCATGCCCATTTCGCCGATTACCCCGCCGAGATAGCGCGCAAGGCGGCGGCAAGCGCAGGCATCGGCTTCAGCATTTCGGCCCACGCGAAGGATATCTACCTCGCCGATCCCGTGCAGGCCCGGCGCAGCATGGCGGCAGCACGGTTCGTCACCACCTGCACCAGCTACAATGCCGAATTCCTGCGCCGCCTCGCTCCCGGCGTTCCGGTGGCCAAGCTGTACCACGGCATCGATTGCAGCAAGTTCGCCTGCTGTGGCGGCGTCAGGCAAGGCCCGCCCTTGATCCTTTCGGTCGGCCGGTTGCGGAGCAAGAAGGGCTTCGACACCCTGATCCGCGCTTGCGCTCTGCTACGCGACGAAGGGCGCGCATTTGCCGCCGAAATCATCGGCTACGGGCCCGAACATGCCAATCTGCGGCAATTGATCGCCAGCCTTGGCCTTGCCCGCCACGTGACCCTGCACGGCAAGCAGCCGCACGAGCAGATCGTTCGTCGCATCGGCGCGGCCACCCTGTTCGCGTTGCCATGCCGGATCGATGCAGATGGTGACCGTGATGGAATTCCCAATGTCATTCTCGAAGCGATGGCGGCGCGCTTGTCCGTGGTCTCGACCCACGTCTCGGGCGTGCCCGAAGTCATCACCCACGAACAGACCGGTCTGCTGGTCGCGCCCGACGATCCTGCTTTGCTCGCCCGCGCAATGGCCCGCCTGCTCGACGATCCGGCACTGGCGCAGCGCCTCGCGGAAAATGCCCACGCCGTGGTCACCGACCGGTTCGGCGCGGGCCGCGACATGGCCGCGCTCGACCGGATGCTGCTGACCGCGACCGGCGAGGGGCCGGGATCGATCGGCTATTTCATCAAGGGTTTTCCGCGCCTTTCGGAAAGCTTCATCGCCAATGAAGTGCTGCTGCTCGAGCGGCTCGGCAAGCAGGTGACGGTGTTCGCGGGCGCGCAGGGCGACGATCTGGCTGCGCCGGTGCTGGCGCAATTGCAGGCGCCGCTGGCCTATCTTCCTGCGGCGGGTTCGGTCAGCCGCAATTCGCTGTGGCAATGGCTGCGGATCGTGGTTCCTGCCTACGGCCCGGCGCACTGGCGGCTGCTCCGCCGCGCGCCGCGCCGCTGGTGGCACGGACTGACGCGCGCCTTCGCCTTTGCCCGGCAGTACCGCCACGAAGACGGGCGCAAGTTCAAGCGCAGTTACCTCAAGCAATTCGCCCAGGCGGGCGCGGTGGCCGAGGCGCTGGATCGCGCCGGAGTTACCCACCTGCACGGCCATTTCTGCCACAGCGCCACCACCATCAGCTGGCTGGCGGCGGACATGGCCGGGGTGCCGTTCAGCTTCACCGCCCACGCCAAGGATATCTACCAGACCCGCCACAACCCCGGCGACCTGCTCGGCCGCAAGGTGGCGGCGGCGCAGTTCGTCACCACCTGCACCGCCGCCAATCACGATCATATGAGCGATCACCTCGGGCCAGGCGGACAACCTGCACACGGTCTATCACGGGCTGGACAGGGCCTTCTTCCATCCGGTGGAGCGGGTGCACGACGGCCCGACGCGGATCCTCGCGGTGGGGCGGCATGTCGAGAAAAAGGGCTTCGATGTCCTGCTCGGTGCCCTGGCCGAACTGCGGCGGCGCGGCGTGGATTTCCGCTTCCGGCTGGTCGGTGAGACCGGACCTGCCACTCCGGCACTTACGGCTGCGCTGGCCGAACACGATCTCGCCAATTGCTGCACCATCGATCCGCCCGAACCGCGCGAGCACTTGCGCGCCAGCTACCACGCGGCGGACGTGTTCGTGCTGCCATGCCGCATCGACGACAGCGGCGACCGCGACGGTATTCCCAACGTGCTCGCCGAAGCGATGGCGACCGGGCTGGCGGTGCTGTCCACCGATGTTTCGGGCATCCCGGAGATCGTCGATCACGGCGACAACGGCCTGCTGGTGGCTCCCGACGATATGGGTGCTCTGGCCGATGCGCTGGAACTGCTGTGCCGCGATCCGGCCTTGCGCGCCCGGCTGGGCGAGGCGGCTACGCGGCGCATCGCCGAGGTGTTCGATGCCGACCGCACGATCCTCGATCTCAACGCCCTGTTCGATGGCACCATGCAGCGCGAGGCCGCAGAATGACTCCGGCGCGCGCCCTGACGCATTCCCGGCCGCAGATCCGCATCCGGCTGGAGGAGGAATTCGCCTGCCCCGCATTGCTGGAGGATCTGCACCTCGGCTGGTTCACCGTCCACGGCGAGCGGCTGCATCTCGGCGATCCGGTCGATTGGCTCGCCAATCCTTCCGCCGATATCGAATGGCAGATCGTGCTGCACAAGTTCCACCATGCCCCCGCGCTGGTGCAGCACTGGCGCGATACCGGTGAGGCGCGGCATGTCGAGCTGCTGGCCCGCCACGTCGAGGGGTGGATCGCCAGCGTTACGCCGGGCTTCATCGCCGCCGATGTGACCGGGCGACGTGTGCGCAACTGGGTCTATGCGCTGGCGCTGCTGGACGGCGATTTTCCTTCGCTGGCGCAGGCGATGGAGGAGAGTCTGCGCGAGCAGGTCGAGCTGGCTGCGCGAAAACCTCCACGCCAAGCGCAACCATCGCACGCTGGAACTGTTTGCCGTGTACATTGCCGGGGTCTGGCTGGACGAGCGCGAATGGACCCGCTTTGCCATGGCCGAATTGCTGGCCAACGCGCAGGCCGATTTCCTGCCCGACGGGGTGCATGTCGAACGTTCCTCGCACTATCACTGCATCGCGCTGCGCAACCTGATCGAGGCGGCGGAACTGGCCGACGACAACGGGCTGGCCGTGCCGCCCGAACTGCGCGCCATCGTCGCCCGCGCCAGCCGCTTCGCCCATGCCCTGCACAAGCCGGACGGAACCATCCCCGCGCTGAGCGATGCCGATTGCGGCGATTACCGCGCCATGCTCGGCCCCGCTCCCATGTTCGCCGCCGTCGAACGCTTCGAGCACGGCGGCTACACGGTGATGCGCGGGCGGGGGGACAGCTACCTGATCCTTGATCACGGACCGCTTGGGGAAGGCAACCACGGCCATCTCGACTGCCTGTCGTTCGAATTCGCCAGCCAAGGGCGCTCGCTGATCGTCGATCCCGGCCGCTACACCTACCACGAAGGCGACGGAGAGAACTGGCGCGCGGCGTTCCGGGGCACGCGGGCGCACAATCTGGTGCAGGTCGATGGCGCGGAGCAGACGCTTTACCGCCAAGGTCCGAAGCGGATGAAGATCGCCGGACCTGCGCCGGAAGCGGGACTGATCGAGACACGCGAATGTGGGCGCTGGCACATGGTGCGCGCCTTTTGCGAAAGCGCGCAATATCCGGTGCGCCACGAACGCAGTGTGATCGCGCACGCGGATGGCTGGTGGGTGCTCCACGACCGGCTGCTGGCCGAAGCAGCGCACGATTACGAACTGCTGTTCCAGCTCGATCCGCTGGCCCAGGGCCGTGCGCAGTGGTGCGGCTCGGAAGTCTCGGCGCCCGATCTGCGGATGGTGACCTTGGCTGGTGAGCCCACGATATGCAGTTTCGAACAAGGCTGGGTCGCCCCCCGCTATGGCGAAAAGCACGCCGCCCCGCGTGTGGTCTGCCGCCAGCGCGCGGCCAATGGCTGGTTTGCGACCCTTTTGATCCCGGGGACCCCCGCCCAATCCATCGACTTCGCGGCCGATGCCACGTCGGTGACGCTGGCTGGTGAGCGGATCGAGATCGCGCCATGCTGATGCAGCGGCTGGACCATACCGATGCAGGTTTTGCCACGCTCGACCGCGCGCTCGATCCGCTGGCGGCGGGGAAGGCGCTTGCAGATGCGCTGGATCGGGCAGGCTTTCCGACAAGCGAACTGACCGCCAGCGTCGAACGGGTACGCCTGAAACCGGGGCGCAAGGCGCTGATCGGCTATCGCCTGCGCGGGACCGACGCGTTGGGTCACCCGCTCGACCAGCAGCTGATGTTCACCCTGTGGCCGCAGGGCGATCCAGAGCGACTTCCTGATATGGGTGTGCACGCCAGCGCCACACCCGCCTTCGGCCCGCCCCGGATGCCGGTTGCGGAATTGGCCGGCGAGGCGTGGTTCTTCCCCAACGATCGCAAGATTGCTGCCATCGCTGACCTCTTCGAACAGGCGCGCGGCATCGGTGAACACGTCGAAGTCGTCCACTACGTGCCCGAACAGGGCTGCACGCTGCGGGTCAACGGTTCGCGGGGCACCTTCTACGGCAAGGTCCGCGCCGACGATCGCGGCGTGACCGCCACGCGCGTTGCCTGCCTTGCTGGCGGGCGCAGCCAGGGCCAAGTCCGGCTGGCGCAGGTCGTCCATTGCGATGTCGCCCGGCGCATCCAGTGGCAGCAGGCCGTGGCCGGGCAGCCGCTTGAGGCCCGCGACGTGCTGGAGCAGCCTGCCCTCTGGGCGGGTCGGATCGCCACAGCCCTGGGCGCTTTCCACGCACTGCCGGCACCGTCGGGCCTGCCAGTGATCGCGCCGGAATTGCTGGCACAGGCGGTCGTCCGCCGGATCGGGCGAATTGCCGGGGAAATGCCGGGCCATGCTGCTCGGCTGTCCGCATTGGCCACACGGCTGGAAGAGCAGGCGCAGTTTACCACCGTACCAGCCCTCTCGCATGGTGACCTGCATCCGGCCAATCTGCTGTGGGACGGGGCCAGCTTCGCGCTGATCGATCTCGATACCTGCGCGCTTGCACCCCCGGCGCGCGATTTCGCCAGCCTGGCAGCGGCGCTGGCGGTGAAGGCCATCGGGCTGGGTATTTCGCCCAAGCCGATGATCGACGCGCTGGCCGATGCTTCTGGCGTATCTGCGCGCCAATTCCACTGGTTCCTCGCCGCCAGCCTGATCGGCGAGCGGCTTTACCGCAGCGCCACCCGTCGCAAGCATACGGATCGCGAAGCCGTAATGGCGCTGGCCGAAGCAAGCCTCGAATTTTGCGAGACCCATCATGGCTGAGAAGCACTATAACCTCTCGCGCACCCTGCGCCGTTTCGGCCCGCTGCTGCGCCCGCAGTCGCGCCGGATCGCGCTGGTTCTTGCCACCTCGCTGCTCGCCAGTGCGCTGGCCGTGCTGGCGCCGGTGCCGGTCAAGCTGGTGATCGACGGCGTCCTGACCGGCTCCGCTCCCGAATTGCTCGCAAACGTCCGGACCGAAGCGGTGGTTGGCGTACTCGCCGCTCTCGCCGCCCTCTTCGCGACGTTGGCCGCCCTGTTTTCCGCCGCCGAGAAGCGCCTCAGCGCCCGTGCACGCGAAGAACTGACCCGGACCTTGCGGTTGCTGTGCCTCGATCGGTTCATGCGCCTCACCCCTGTTTGCGCCAGCGCCGACCGGCAGGGCGAACTGGCGCTGCGGCTGATCGACGACAGCCAGCAGGTCGCCCGCCTGTTCACCAAGACCGGGCCGGTGATCGTGCGGCACGGCCTGGTGTTCGTGCTGGCGCTGGCGGCGATGGTCTGGGTCAATCCCTGGCTGGGCCTTCTCGCCTTCGTCCTGTGCACGCTGCTGGCCACTCTGGTGCGGCTGTCGGCTGGCCCGCTGGGCAAGGCCGCGCGGGCCAAGCGCAAGCGCGAGGGTCGCGTCGCCGCCAGCGCGCAGGAAATGCTGCGGCTGCTCGCCTTCATCCAGTCGTCGGGCAGCGAAGCGACGATGCGCGAACGGTTTGACAGGCTCAACCGCGCCGCGCTTGCCGAAGGCGTGCGGGAAACGGTGGCGGCGGTGCGGCTGGAACAGCGGATGCAGGTGGCCAACGGGCTGGCGCTGGCGCTGATCGTGGGCACCGGCGGCTGGCTGGCGCTGCGCGGGGCGATCACCGCGGGCGATCTGGCGATTGCGGTGCTCTACCTCGGGCAAATGCTCAAGCCGCTGGAGAAGATCAACGAACTCGCTTCGGCGATCACCGGGGCCACCAGCCGCGCCGGGAGGCTGGCCGAACTGCTCGACCGGCCCGATCCGCTCGACCGGAGCGGACAGCACGCGGTGCCCGCCGATCCGGTGACGCTCGCATGGCGGGGGCTGAACTTTGCCTGGCCGGGCGGGCGCGACATTGCCTTTGGCGACCTGCGTATCGCGCCGGGCAGTCTGGTGGCGCTCACCGGCCCGAGCGGCGCGGGCAAATCGACGCTGCTGGCGCTGCTGACGCGACTGGTCGATCCGGCCGAGGGCGAATTGCTGCTCGACGGGATCGCCTATCGCGAATGGGATCTCGCCACGCTGCGCCGCCATTTTGCCCTGGCACCGCAAAGCCCGCCGCTGCTGGCCGGGACCGTGCGGGACTGGCTGGCGCTGGGCGATCCCGGTGCGAACGACGCGCAATACCACCGCGCGCTTGCCGCAGTTTCGCTGCACGATGTGATCCGCGAAAAGGGCGGGCTGGACGCGCCGCTGGGCGAAGCGGGCGGCGGCTTTTCGGGTGGTGAGCAGGCGCGCCTGTCGCTCGCCCGCGCTTTGCTGGCGAAGCGCCCGGTGCTGCTGCTCGACGAGCCGTTGGCCAATGTCGATGCGCGGTCGGCGCGGATCATCCTGCAGGCGCTGGAGCGCGAGAAGGGCCACCGCACGATCCTGATCATCTCGCACCAGCCGCTGCCGCCGGGGCTCGCCGACGTGGCAATCGACCTGTCAGGTGCGAATGCACTGCCCACCCCGCAAGTGGAGCTGGCCCAATGAACCGCGCTGCTATCGCCCGGCTGCTAGCAGGCCGATCCCTTCCCCGCGCTGCTGGGCGATGCGGACGGCTGGCAGCGCAGCTATGGCCGGATCGACGGCAAGGGCGGCGCTGTGCTGTTGTACGACCGCGCCGGTCCCACGCGCGATCTTCGCGCCGTCGATGCTGGGCACCGATGCCTATTCATAGCAAACTGGGCCGACGATCCGGCGCTGCCCGCCTTGAGCGAACTGGCGCGGCGCTGGCCCGATGCGGTGCCGGTCCGCTATCGCCCCGGCAAGCGGTGCACGCTGTTCCTGCCGCGCGGTGGCGGACTGTTCATCAAGGCGCTGGCGGACGATCGCGGCGCACAGATCGCTGCCGATGCGCGACTGCTGTGGCAGGCCGGGCGCGCGGGCGAGCTCGGTTTCAGGGTGGCGCGACCGGCGGGATGGTTGCCGACAATGCGCCTGATCGTGCAGCATCGGCTGGCGGGATCGGGCGTCGCGGAAATGCTGCGCGCATCCGATGGCGCGGTACTGGCGCGGCAGATGGGGGCGGCCAATGCCTCGCTCGCGCAATCGTCGCTGCGGCCCGTCAATCGCTACGATTACAACTGGCAGTTGGAGCGCACGGCCAAGTACGCCAAGCGCATGGGCAAGCGCCTGCCTACTGCCGAGCCGCTGCTTCGGCGGATCATTGCCGCGCTGGGAGCGGTCGCACCGGGACCTGCCGACCGCCCGATCCATGGCGCGCCGCATCTGCACCAATGGCTGCTGGGCGACGAAGGGCTGGCGCTGGTCGATTTCGACCGCTTCGGGCTGGGCGATCCCGAACTCGATGCCGCCACCTTCCTTGCCGAGGCCGATTTCGAGCATGGTTTCGACGGGATCGGCGAGGCCTATGTCGCCGGGTTCGCGGGCGAACATGCGCTCAACCCCCGCCTGCTCGAAGCCTACCGCCTGCACAAGCATGTCGCCAAGGCCGAACGGCTGCTGGGGGCTGTCAGGCTCGACGCCGCCGAGCGGGCGCTTGCGCTGCTCGGGCAGGTCGCCGAAAACGCGGAGAAACTGCCATGAAGCCGCGCCTGCTGTTCTATTGCCAGCATTCGCTGGGGCTGGGCCATTTCGTCCGCTCGCTGGCCCTGGTCGAGGCGCTGGCCACGCGGTTCGACGTGGTGTTCTTCAACGGCGGGCCGGTGCCGATGGCGATGGACCTGCCCTCCGCCGTGCGCTTCGTCCACCTGCCGCCGCTGCGCATGGAGGAAGACGGCGGGCTTTCGGGAGCGAGGCGAGGTTGAGGCGATCTTCGCTGCCCGCAGTGCCGCGATGCAGGCCATTGCTGCCGAACAACCCGCCGCCGCACTGGTGGTCGAGCTCTATCCCTTCGGACGCAAGAAGTTTGCTGTCGAGATCGAGCCGCTGATCGAACTGGTTCGTGGCGGTGGCGGCAAAGTGGTGTGCAGCGTGCGCGATATCCTGGTCAACCAGCGCGCCGATCAGGCGCGGCATGACCAGCGCGCCGCCGATACGCTGGATCGCCGCTTCGATGCGGTGTTGGTCCACGCCGATCCGCGCCTTTCGCGGCTGGAGGAAAGTTTTTGCCCGGAGCGGCCACCGACGATCCCGGTTCACCACACCGGCTTCGTCACGCGGCAGCGTGGCGATGCGGGCGCGACGGGGAATGTGACTCTGGTCACTGCAGGTGGCGGAATTGTCGGCCATCCGCTTTATCACGCAGCGCTGGCCGCGCAGCCGCGCCTCTGGACCGAGCGCGGCTGGCCGATGGTGGTGCTTGCCGGGCCGCTGTTTCCTGAAGCCGACTGGCAAGAACTGACATCCAGCGCCCCGAACGATTGCGGGATCACACTGGTGCGCGCGGTCCCTTCGATGGCCGGGCTGCTGGGGCAGGCGGGTAGGGTGGTCAGCCAGTGCGGATACAATAGCGCACTGGAAATTCTCGTCTCCGGCAAGCCCGCGTTGTTCGTGCCCTTCGCGCGCGGTCGGGAGAGCGAACAGACCATGCGCGCCCGCCAGTTTGCCGAACTTGGTCTGTCGCATTGGCTGCCCGAAGAAGGACTGACCGGCGCGGCACTGGCCGATGCCCTGCTCACCCTACAAGCGCCCCAAACTGGCTTTGAACTCGATACACAGGGCGCGCAGAACAGCGCGCGGATCGTGGCGGAGCTGGTGGCATGAAGGCGCTCGAAGCCAAGCTCGCCACGCTGGACGCGCCGGTAGAACTGTTCTTCCGCAACGACGATGCGGGCTGGGCGCAGGACCGCCTTGAAGCGCTGATCGAACTGTTCGCCGCGCGGCAGGTCCCGCTCGATTGCGCAGTGATCCCCGCTTCGCTCGATGCACCGACGGCGCGCGACCTGTGTGCCTTGCGGAATGCCTTTCCGCTGCTCGGGCTGCACCAACATGGCTACGCCCACAGCAATCACGAGCCTGCGGACAGCCGCAAATGCGAATTCGGCCCCGCGCGTCCGCTGGAGCGGCAACTGGCGGACGTGATCGCCGGGCGGGAGCGGCTCGATGGCCTGCTGGGCGCCTGGGACCCGATCTTCACCCCGCCGTGGAACCGCTGTTCCGCCGCCACCCTGCAAGGCCTAGCCAGCCACGGCTTCGCGCTGGTTTCGACTGACCGGCACCGGGACGACCTGGGCACCATCGCACAATTGCCGGTCACGCTCGACTGGCAGAGGGCGCAGCGTGAGGGGCGACTGGAAGCCGCACTGATAGCTGCGCTAGCCCGGCACCCCCGGCCCCGTGGGCGTGATGCTGCACCACGCCGAAATGGACGCCGAGGCACGCGCTGAACTGGCGCGCGTGCTCGACCTGATCGCCACCAACCCCAACATTCGCGCCCACCCAATGCGGCGCTGGATCGGAGAATACTGATGCGCTTCCTTGCTTCGATATCGCTGCTGGCACTGGCCCTGTGCGCCATGCCCGCCCAGGCTCAAGACGATGAAGACGGCCCCCCGGAAGGCGCGCTGGAAATCGCTCGCGAACTCGGCTTGTCGGATGATGAACGGCGGCCCGACGATCAATTGCAGTTCGATGTCTTCGGTCGCCCTTTGACCATCGGCGGCGAGATCGAAAGCGAAGTCCAACTGCGCGAGAACTACGATCTGGGCACCGAAGAAGGCTCCGACGACATGCAGCTAGCCGCCGAGATCAAGATCGAGGCCAGTGTTACTGCTGAGCGACGATCTGGTGACCTATGCCGAAGTGCAGGCGGGCGGCGAACACGACCTGTACAATCAGGGCGGCGATACCAGCGGCGAAGGCGAAGTGCGGCTGAGCGAAGCGTGGCTGCTGATGACCGACCTGTTCGATACCCCCTTTGCATTGCAAGTCGGGAGGCAGCAGTTGCAGGACCGCCGCGAATGGTGGTGGGATGAGGATCTCGACATGGTCCGCCTGCACTATTTCGGGCGCGATGTGCGCGGCTTCGTGGGTGTGGGGCGCGAGCTGGGGCACTACTCTACGCTCGGCCAGCGCGAGCCTGATGAGCGCGATATTGTCCGCACGACAGCTTCGCTGAGCTGGGACTGGGCCGATCGGCAGGAACTGCATCTCTATTTCCTCGACCAGCACGATGCTTCGCCTTTCGAAACCCTGGGCACTATTATCGCGGCGGACGCAGTGGACGATGTCGATGGCGATCTGACCTGGTTCGGCCTGCGGCTGCGCGGGCGGGTGAGGGCCGATTTTCCAGGCAAGTTCTACTACTGGGGCGATCTCGCTTTCCTGACCGGGCACGAGGACGAACTGGAGCTGGACGAACTGGCCAATGGCGATGCCTTGGTCACTGGCACTTCGCGCAGCCGCGCGCGGGGCTGGGCCTTCGATGCCGGGGCCAGCCTTGAACTGCCCTTCGCTTTCGAGCCCTATCTGACGCTGGCCTATGCCCGCGGATCGGGCGGCGACGATACGTTCCGGCAGACCGGGCTGCACGGCAACAACGGCAAGTTCCGGGGCAACGCCCGCTTCCGCTATTACGGCGAATTGCTGCGGCCCGAGCTGTCCAATCTTTCTATCGCTACCGTCGCGCTGGGGATTCCCATTGGCGAACACGGCTGGATCGAAACCGTGTGGCACGATTACCGGCAGGTCTCCGCCGAGGATTCGGTGGCCGGTGCCAGGCTCGATTTCGATCCGCTCGGGCTGTCACGGCATATCGGGCAGGAACTGGATGTGGTCGCCAGTTATCGCCCGCCTAGCGGCTGGGATTTTGAACTGACGGGCGGAGTTTTCCGGGCCGGATCCGCCTTTGGGCCGGCGCGAGGCGAACACGCCTGGCAACTGCGCTTCAACGCTACACGCAACTTCTGAGCACGGAATAATCACGCTCCTGTCCCGTTGTCATCCGGAACAAATTCAGAAGGACAGGCGGACAATGCAACAGGCAATCATCACCGAAAGCCATTCGGAAGCAAGACAGCTCGCTGAAATGCTGGAAAGCGGCACCGCACGGGTTGGCGTGATCGGCCTCGGTTACGTCGGCTTGCCGCTGGCGATTGCCTGCGCCGCCAGCGGGTTTTGCACGCTGGGGCTGGATATCGATGCCGAAAAAATTCTCAGTCTCAACGCAGGCGCGAGCTATATCGACGCAGTTTCGTCCGACCGATTGGGCGATTTGCTGACGCAGGGTACTTTCCATGCCAGTTCGGACATGACCGGGTTGGCGCTATGCGACGTCATCGTGATCTGCGTGCCCACGCCGCTGTCGCGTAACCGGGAGCCCAATCTCGATTATGTCGCCGCCACCGCGCGCGAAATCGCCCGCCACCTACGTCCCGGCCAAATGGTGATCCTCGAATCCACCACCTATCCCGGCACCACCGAGGACCTGCTGGTCCCGATCCTCGAAGCGGGAGGGCTGCGGAGCGGCGCGGATTTCTTCGTCGGCTTCTCGCCCGAACGCGAGGACCCGGGCAACCGCCAATTCCACACCGCCAACATCCCCAAGATCGTCTCCGGCCACGGCGAGGAAGCGGGCACCTTAGTGGAAAAGTTTTACAGCCGCGTGGTGTCCAGCACCGTCCGCGTTTCCAGCCCCGCCACCGCCGAAGCGGTGAAGATCACCGAAAACGTGTTCCGCGCCGTCAACGTGGCGCTCGTCAACGAACTGAAGGTGATCTACGATGCCATGGGCGTCGATATCTGGGAAGTGATCGACGCGGCAGCAACCAAGCCGTTCGGCTTCATGCCCTTCTATCCCGGCCCCGGCCTTGGCGGGCACTGCATCCCGATCGATCCCTTTTACCTCACCTGGCGCGCCCGCGAATTCGGCATTGCCACCCGCTTCATCGAGCTGGCGGGGGAGATCAACCATGCCATGCCCGCGCACGTGATCGCCCGGCTGGAAGAGGCGCTGGATCGGCACGCGGGCAAGTCGCTCAGCCAGTCACGGGTGCTGCTGGTGGGCATGGCCTACAAGAAGAACGTCTCCGACATGCGCGAAAGCCCTTCGCTGGTGCTAACCGAACGGCTGCTCGCGCGGGGATGCCGGCTCGATTACCACGATCCCCACGTGCCCGAAATTCCGCCGACCCGCGAACATGCGAGCCTTGCGGGGCTGCGTTCGGTGCCGCTTGACGACGTTGCGAAATACGATGCGGTGCTGATCGCGACCGATCACGACGCAGTGGATTATGCGACTATCGCGCGCGACGCCAAGCTCGTGGTCGATTGCCGCAACGTGATGGAACGCAAGGGACTGAGCGCAGTGGTGTTGGTGAAGGCGTAAAAAGGGATGGTGGACGCACTAGGGCTCGAACCTAGGACCCGCTGATTAAGAGTCAGCTGCTCTACCAACTGAGCTATGCGTCCATTCCGGCGGAACTCGCTGGAAGGCCCGGATGCGCACATGGCGAATCGCGGGGAGGCGTCCGTATAGCGAGTTCGCGCTTGCGATAAAGGGGGTATTTCACGACTACATCTCGCTGCGCCCGAAATTCCTGGTCCAGCGTTCCACCATCATCAGCCCGCCAACGCAAAGCATGTTGGTCATCATCGATGATCCGCCGTGGCTCATGAAGGGCAGCGGTATGCCGACGACTGGTGCAAGACCCATCACCATCATCAGATTCACCCCGACATAAAAGAACATCGTTGCCGTCAGGCCGCCCGCGAACAAGCGCGAGAAGCGGTCTGGGGCCTCGCGCGCCACGATCAGGCCCCAGCGCAGCACGATGCCGAAAATCAGCAGCACGAAGAGGCCGCCGAGCAGTCCCCATTCCTCCGCCATCGTCGCGAAGACAAAGTCGGTGTGCGGTTCTGGCAGGTAATCGAGATGGCTCTGCGATCCCTCGCCAAAGCCTTTGCCGGTGATGCCGCCTGAACCGATAGCGATCTTTGACTGGGTAATGTGATAGCCGGTGCCGAGCGGATCGCTTTCGGGATCAAGGAAAGTCAGCACGCGCTGCTGCTGGTAATCGTGCAGTCCGAAGAAAAAGGCGATCGGCGCCGCCACTGCCGCAATCACGCCCCCGCCGATGAACCATTTCTGGGGAATCCCGGCGAGAAACATCACCACCACGCCACCAAACCCGATTGCCAGGGCGGTACCGAGATCGGGTTGCAGCAGCACGAAGCCCATTGGCAGGGCAATGATCCCCAGCGGGATTAACAAGGCGCGCCAATTGCCGATCATCCCAACCGGCAGCGAGTGAAAATAGGCGGCGAGGATCAGCACGATGCCGGGTTTCATCACCTCGGAAGGCTGCAGGCGGATGAAGCCCAAATCGAGCCACCGCTGACTTCCTCCGCGGACCGCCCCCAGTATCTCCACACCGATCAGCAGTAGAAGCACAACCGAATATGCGGGAATCGCGCCAAGCCGAACCCAGTCTTGTGGCACGAAAGAAATGCATACGGCCATGACGAGGAAAACCGCGTAGCGGATCAGGTGCGACGAGGCATAGGGACTCATCGAACCTCCCGCTGCCGAATGCAGCACTGCGGCACCAAACAGCACCAGCAACGTCAGCGGGACAATCACCCGCCACGGGAAGTCGGCAATCTGGCTGGGAAGGGTGATCGCGCCCTTCATGGCAGCGTTCCCGGCGCGCTGGGATCAGCGTCTTCGCGCGGGGTAACTGCGCCGGTCGCGGGTTGCGCTGGCTCTGCCACGGCTGCGCGCGCCTCGGCATCCACCTGCCGGGCAAGCTGGACCGGCGGTGGGGCAGGGGGAAGGTCCACCCCGGCGGCGCTGGCATAGGCGGCATATTGACTATCCATCCGCTGCTGCGCGGTGCCGCCCCACTGATTTTCCAGCGCATGCAAGGCATCGAGGCCACGTTGCGGATCGAAGAGGAAAGTCATCACATCGCGCGCGACCGGGTAGGCCGAGCCGGAACCGCCACCATGCTCGATCACTACAGCGCCCGCGTAACGAGGATTGTCGAACGGGGCAAAGAAGACGAACAAGCCGTGGTCACGGAAGCGCCAGGGGCCGGATCTGCCGTTGGACAGGTTCAGGCCGACCACCTGCGCGGTACCGGTCTTGCCCGCCATCTGCACGCCTTCAATGGGCAGTCTTGCCCGGCCAGCCGTGCCCGGTCCGTTGATGACATCGCTCATCGCCTGCCGGATCAGCGTCTTGTGCTCCGCGTTGACCCCCATGCTGGCGAATTGGGGTGCTGTGTTTGACAGGAGCAGGCGCGGGACGACGACATTTGATGTGGCGAGACGTGACGCCATGACTGCAAGCTGCAGCGGGCTGGCGAGCATGTAACCCTGGCCGATGGTGGCGTTGACGGTATCGAACGCTTCCCATGCGCGGCCATATTTCTCCATCTTCCAGTCGGGATCGGGCACCGTGCCGAAAAACTGGCTCGCTACCGGCAGATCAAACCTTTCCTGCATGCCGTAGCGCCTGCAAGTTTCCGCAATTGGCCACATGCCGGTGCGCTGCGCCATCGAATAGAAATAGACGTCGCAGCTCTGGTAAATGCCTTTCGACATGTTGACCGCCCCGTGACCCCGACGGTTCCAGCAGCCGAACACACGGCTGCCCACCCGCAGGCCACCGCCGCAATTCACGGTCTCTTCCGGATCGATCCCTGCACCCAGCAGTGCCATGCTCACGGTCGGCTTAACCGTGGACCCGGGAGGGTAAAGCCCCTGCAGCACCTTGTTGCGCAGCGGCACACGCTCATTCTCGCTCAGCATCGAGTATTCGAGCCGACCGATCCCGTCGGAGAAGCTGTTCGGATCGAAACTGGGCATTGATGCCATGCACAGCAGATCGCCGGTCAGGCAGTCCATCACCACCACCGATCCGGACTCGAGTCCGATCCGGCGAGCCGCATAGTCCTGCAGTGGCCCGTCGATGGTCAGGCGGACGGGATTGCCCTGAACATCCTCGCGCGATTCCAGATCGCGCACGATGCGGCCCGATGCAGTGACCTCCACGCGCCGCGCACCCGGCTCTCCGCGCAGGATCTGTTCGAACTGCTGCTCCAGCCCATCCTTACCCATCTTGAAGCCAGGGGTGAGCAGTAGCGGCTCCGGCTCAACTTCATACTCTTCACGGCTTGGCGCGCCGACATAGCCGATCAGATGACCCACTGAGGGCCCGGTGGGATAGTAGCGCGAGAAGCCGCGTTGTGGGATCACGCCGGGTAGTTCGGGCAGGCGGACGCTGACGGCGGCGAATTGTTCAAACTCGAGCCCGTTCGCTACCGGCACGACGGCAAATCCCTGGCTTCCGTCCAGCCGGTCAAGCAGGTCTGCCTTTTCGACCTCGTCGAAATCGAGCAGTTCGCTCAGCATTTCCACGGTGCGGTTTTTATCGTGCAGGCGTTCAGGGATGATATCGACGCGGAAATCGGCGCGGTTGGAGGCGAGGGGGGAGCCATCGCGGTCGAGTATCCAACCACGGCGCGGCGGAATGAGCGAAAGGTTCACCCGGTTGCTTTCCGCCTCCAGCGTGTACTTTTCGTTCTCGGCCACGGCGATATAGCCCATCCGTGCCGCCAGCAGGCAGCCGATCCCAGCTTGTATACCGCCCACCACAAAGCTGCGCCGGTCAAAGGTGTGCTTGAGCGAGCTGGAGGAATGCTTGATTTGCATTGGTCAGCCGATGCGTTTGATGCGCGTGAGCCGCATTCGGTCGAGCAGGGCGACAAGCTGGACGAAAAGCGGGAACAGCAGGACCGAAAGGCCCAGCTGCGGCAGGATCAGGCCAAGTTGGAACACCGCCAGCCCTGCGCCGGACAGAAGCGCGCCAAGCCCGAGAAAGAGCGTGATGCACAAAGCCGCCACGCCCCAATCCTGCCAGAACCCGCGCCATGGGAAGCGCAGCTCAAGGAGATCGAGCGCGATCATGGTAAGCGAGAAGAACAGGATGGCGAAACCGAGCGGCTGACCGGAGAACAGATCGTCCAGAAAGCCGAGCGGCAGTCCGGCCCAGAGCGGCAACAGGCCAGGACGCGAAACCCGCCACGCCAGCAGCAGCAGATAACCCAGCGGCGGAAGAACAGGCGCGGGCGCGATGATCGGCCACAGCGGGGAAAGCGATCCGAGTACAATTGTAAGCCAGGGAATACCGTAGGCAAGCACTGGCGAATGATCGCGATTGATCTTGCTGCCGAACCGGTCGCGGCGGGAACTGGGATTGAGCTGTTCCATCAGTCGCCCGCTTCCGCATCACCTTCGCCAGCTTCTTCTACAGGCAGATCGGTCAGCAAGGGTTCCTGTGCGGCAGCGATCGATTCAGGCTCGAACACGGGTTCAACCACCACGTAGTCAGTAGCGGCGGGATTGCTCAGCAGCTGGCCAATGGCGCCATCGTCGGTGATTTGCGTAACCATTGCCACTGCCACATTGGGGCGAAACAGCCCGCCCGCGCCGGAGGTGACGAAGATATCTCCTTCCTCCAATGGATTGATGCCGAGATTGATCAGCCGAATGCGCAGCGATCCGTCGGCGCGGCCTTCGGCAAAGGCCACTACATCGTCGGTAGCGCGGCGGACGGGGACGATGCTTTCGGGATCGGTCAGCAGCAGGACCCGCGAGGTCGATCGCCCCGTTTCGAGGATGCGCCCGACCAGGCCCATCGGCGAGGTCACCGGCATTCCTACCTGCACGCCGTCGCTGCGTCCGGCAGAAAGATAGCCGAACCGCCGCGTACTGGCGGAAGTCGAGCCGATCAGCCTCCCGGTCGCCACCGGCCGCAAATCGCTTTCCACCAGACCCAGCACCGCCCGCAGCCGGGCGTTCTCCTGCTCCAGCGCCTGCGCCTCCGCCAGCCGAACGCGGGCGACTGCAATTTCTTCCTCCAGTTCGGCATTCTTCGAACCGGCGTTGTAATAGCCCGCAATCGCTTCAAAGAAGCTGCGCGAGCCAGACCGGGTGACAGCGCCTGCTTCGCCCACCGGGGCAGCGGCGTCGGTTGCCATACTCCGCAAGCCGTAGAAAGCCTCTGGCCGCCACAGCGAAACGATCAGCAACAGCGCTCCAATCGCTGCACCAGCGCTGGCAAAGACATAACCGGTAAAGCGGCCCAGTTGCGCCTTCTTGTTGGACCCTGATCTTTGTGCCGAAGGCGGTGCCATTGCGGCCCGCTCCCCTTATTGGTGTTGCGCCTCTATGCGGTCATCAGGACGCCGCGATAGATCGGGTCCTCCATTGCCCTGCCGGTGCCGAGCGCCACGCAGGTGAGCGGATCTTCGGCAATGCTGACGGGCAGCCCGGTTTCTTCGCGCAGATGCGCGTCCAGCCCGCTGATCAGCGCGCCGCCGCCGGTGAGGACGATGCCCTGGTCGACGATATCCGCCGCCAGTTCGGGCGCAGTGTTTTCCAGCGCGATGCGCACGCCTTCGACGATGGCCCCAATCGGTTCGGACAGGGCTTCGGCGACATGCGCCTGGTTGATCTGGATTTCCTTCGGCACGCCGTTCACCAGATCGCGGCCCTTGATGACGATGGTTTCGCCCACGCCGTCATCGGGCACGGTGGCGACGCCGTATTCCTTCTTGATCCGCTCCGCCGTGGCTTCACCGATCAGCAGATTGTGATGGCGGCGGACGTAAGAGACGATGGCTTCGTCCATCTTGTCCCCGCCGGTGCGTACCGAAGTGGTGTAGGCAAGGCCGCGCAGCGAGAGCACCGCGACTTCGGTGGTGCCGCCACCGATATCGACGACCATCGAACCAACCGGCTCGGTCACCGGCATGTCCGCACCAATGGCAGCGGCCATTGGTTCGAGAATCAGAAACACTTCCGAAGCCCCAGCATTGCTGGCGGCATCGCGGATCGCGCGGCGCTCCACCGAGGTCGAACCTGAGGGAACGCAGATTACGATTTCCGGATAGCGCAGCAGAGTACGCTTGCCGTGCACCTTGCGGATGAAGTGCTTGATCATCTCTTCGGCGATTTCGATGTCGGCAATCACGCCATCGCGCAGCGGGCGAATGGCTTCAATGCTGTCGGGCGTCTTGCCCATCATCAGCTTGGCGTCCTCGCCCACGGCCTTGACCCGCTTGATACCGTTGATTGTCTCGATGGCGACCACCGACGGCTCGTTCAGCACGATCCCGCGATCTTGCACATAGACCAGCGTGTTGGCCGTACCGAGATCGATGGCCATGTTCTGCGAACCGAACTTGAAGAGCTTGGAAAAGAAGGAACCCATTGAGAAATCCGTAGTCATGATAGCAGCGGGAGGCGCGAGAATCCGCGTATGGAAGACCTGCGCGTTGCGAAAGGTCTCGCCCCTTAGCGCGTGGCACGGAGAAAGGCCAAAAAATTTGTCGAGAAGTGCACGGTTTTGCGGCGCTTTGGCTCGAAAAGGCTTCGGGTGGCCTGTAGGGGGTGGGTTATGCCGCACATTCGCCGTCTCCCGGAAACGCTGGTCAACCGTATCGCGGCGGGTGAAGTGGTCGAGCGTCCGGCTTCGGCGCTCAAGGAACTGGTCGAAAACGCGGTGGATTCGGGCGCGCGCCGGATCGTGGTGGCGATTGTCGATGGCGGGTTGGGATCGATCGAAGTCACCGATGATGGCTGCGGCATGACGCCAGAGGAGATGGCGCTGGCGCTGGAGCGCCATGCTACCTCGAAACTGCCCGACGATGCTATCGAGCAAGTTGCCACGCTGGGCTTTCGCGGCGAGGCGCTTCCGAGCATCGCCAGTGTCGCGCGCCTGACCATCGAAAGCCGCCCCGCCGATGCGCCGCAAGGCTGGCGGCGGGTGGTCGATCATGGCGCTCTGGCCGAGGAAGGCCCCGCCGCCCTGCCGCCGGGCACGCGGGTGCGGGTAGAAAACCTGTTCGGCAAGGTGCCCGCACGCCGCAAGTTCCTGCGCAGCGCGCGCAGCGAATTTGCCGCCTGCCACGATGTCGTCCGCCGCTTGGCGATGGCGCGGCCCGATATCGGCTTTACCTTCATGCACGGCGAGCGGCGCATATTCGCCGTGCAGCCTGGGCAGGACGTGGGCGAGCGGGTGGCGCAGATCGTGGCCCGCGAACTGGCCGACAATGGCGTGGTGATCGATCTTGAGCGGCCTTCCGACGAAGGATCATGCGGCTCACCGGCATCGCTGGCCTGCCGACTTGGAACCGCGGGGTGGCCGATCATCAGTATCTGTTCGTCAACGGCCGCCCGGTGAAGGACCGGCTGCTGACCGGCGCGGTGCGCGGGGCCTATGCCGATATGCTGGCGCGCGACCGTCATGCGGTGCTGGCGCTGTTTCTCGATATTCCCTTCGCCGATGTCGATGTGAATGTGCACCCGGCCAAGACCGAGGTGCGCTTCCGCGATGCGGCAGCGGTGCGCGGGTTCATTGTCAGCGGGCTGCGGCAGGCGCTTTCCACCGGAGACCGCCGCAGTGCGCAGGCACCCGATGGCGGCGCGATGGGGCGCTGGCAGGCTGAGCCGAGTCCCGCCTTGCGCTCGATCTTTGCTGGCCGCGACTGGACTGCCCCGTCGCGCGCAAATGTGGCAGAAGCGCGCGCTGAGTGGACCGAACAAAGCGATCACGCCCTGCCGCAGGGCCGGGCCGAAGCGGCGGAAGCCCTTGCCGCAGGATGCCGCCGATTACCCGCTGGGTATCGCGCGCGGGCAGGTCGCCAACACCTATATCGTTGCCGAAGCAGCAGACGGGCTGGTGCTGGTCGATCAGCACGCCGCGCACGAACGGATCGTGCTCGAACGCCTGCGCGCCGCCGGGGCGGGGGACAAGGCTGCCGCAAGCCAGGCGCTGCTGATGCCCGAAGTGGTCGAGCTGGACGAAGCCGACTGCGACCGGTTGGAAGAGCAGGCCGAACACTTCGCCACCCTCGGCCTTTCCATCGAGCGCTTCGGTCCCGATGCCATGCTGGTGCGCGCCATGCCCGGTTCGCTCCGCCAGGCCAATCCCAATGCGCTGCTGCGCGATCTGGCGGATGACATTGCCCACCACGGTGCCTCGTTGCTCCTAGCCGAGAAGATCGAACATGTCCTCGCCACGATGGCCTGCCACGGATCGGTGCGGGCAGGGCGGACGCTGAGCGTGGCGGAAATGAATGCCCTGCTGCGCGAGATGGAATCGACTCCGCGTTCCGGACAGTGCAATCACGGCAGGCCGACATGGGTGAAGCTGTCCATGCTGGATGTCGAAAAGCTGTTCGGGAGGCATTGATGCGCTGTTTCGCCGTGTTTCCCCTCGCTTTGTTTTTGGCTGGATGCGGGGAGACGCTTTCCGAAGAGGAACAGCGCGCGCAGAACGAGGCGATTGCCGAACGGGTGCGCGAGGCGAATGCTACGGCGAGTCCGCTGGAGGAGGTGCTCCCCGAAGTCATCGGCTATCCCGACATGGAAGCGAATGATCTGCTCGGCCTCGCCTGCTCCTACGCCCCCGGCACCAGCATGGGGGTGCGGGTGATCGCGCGGGAGACCGACGCCTATATGAAGATCGACGGCGAGATGGTCCGCTTTGCAGCCGATCCGGGATCGCGCGAACTGCCCGCCAAGACCCGCACGCTGTACAACGGCAGTGCCTACGCTCTGCGGTTGGCAATCGAGGATCCGGCGGACGAAGCCGGCGCCGATACCTATGAAGGTACCTTGTGGCTGTATGACCGCTTCGACCGGGTGGTTTACACTGGCAGTGGCACGGCAGTTTGCGCGGAGTAACGCAAAGCCGGGCAAGACCAATTTGGGTAATTATGGAGCACATGGAGCACAGTCCATGAAGGGAAAAATCCGGCCGCTTCGCGAACGCGCAAAGCCGGGGCGTCAATCTGGGGAAATGCTTGGTACATAACGCCTTTTGCCAAGCATATTTCGGCGCTTGTAGGAAAGAGCGCGTTTATCGCAGGCGCTTGACGAACACCCCGTCCTCGCGCCGCTCGACCTTGAAATTGTCGCCACAGGCTTCGATCAGATCCGACAGGCGTGCGAAGCCGTAATTGCGGACATCGAAGCTGGAGCGGTTGTTGGCGATCTTGCCGACTTCCGACAAGGCTCGCATAGCCCTGCGCGTCGCGCCTTGCTGCCTTCCATGCCGCTACCCAGAAGATCGATCACCTCCTCGTCGATGGGCGTCTTGGTCCCGGTCGCTTTCGGCGCTGCCTGCGGAACTTCGACATCGCTATCCGCCGTCGCAATCAGCGCGTCGACATCGATGAAGCGGGTGCAGACCGACTTGAACGCATCGGGCGCCTTGTCGCTGCTGCCGAAGCCGTAAACGATCATCCCGTCCTGCCGCAGCCGCGTGACCAGCGGGGTGAAATCGCTGTCGCTGCTCATAATCCCGAAGCCGTCCACCTTGCCCGCATTGAGCAGGTCGATCGCGTCGATGGCCATCGCGATATCGGTGGCGTTCTTGCCCTTGGTCAGATCGAACTGCTGCATCGGCTGGATGCCGAAGCGGTGGGTGATCTTGTTCCAGTTGCTCAGCGCGGGCTTGGCCCAGTTGCCATAGGCGCGGCGGATGTTCACCTGCCCCAGTTCCGCCAGCACGGTCAGCACCGGATCGATCCCGGCGTGGCTGGCATTGTCCGCGTCGATCAGCAGGGCGATGTTCTTGAGAGCGGGGTCGGGCATGGAAGGGTGATGGCGGAGGGGCGCTGCGATGGCAAGGCCGGGCTTGCCAGTCCTTACTCTGGTCTGTCAGTGGAGCTCCGAAGACAGGAGATTGCATGAAATCTGGATACGGCACCCGCCCCTTGCTATGGCTGGTCCTCGCCCTGCCGGGACTGGGGATGGCCTGGGCCTGGCTGTTTACGCCCGATGCCTACGGCTACGGCCATGCCATCGGCGATAGCGGTGACTGGGCCGCGTGGCTGCTGTTGCTGACGCTGGCGGTCACCCCGCTGCGGCTGCTGTTCCGGGGCCACGTCTGGACAACATGGCTGCTGCGGCGGCGGCGGGATATTGGAGTGGCGAGCTTTGCTTATGCGGCGGGTCACACCGCGCTTTACCTGTGGAACAAGGCCGAAGTGGCGCGGATTGTGGCGGAGATGGTGCAGCCGCAGTATCTCACCGGCTGGCTGGCGCTGGCGCTGTTCATCCCGCTCGCCATCACTTCCAACGACGTTTCGGTGCGCAGGCTCAAGCGATCATGGAAGAGGCTGCACCGGCTGGTCTATCCGGCAGCCGTGCTGACCTTCCTGCACTGGGCCCTGACCGCGTTCGATCCGATGACGGCCTATATCCACATCGGGATACTGGCCGCCATCGAGATCCTGCGGCTGTGGCTACAACGGCGTTAGAGAGTGACGTACTGGCGGAAGCGGGCGACTTCGGCTTCATCGACATACTTGCCGATCTCGCGGTCGAATTCGGCCATGTCGTCGTAAGGCATGTATTCTTCGAATTCGTGGACCATGCGGCCATCGATGCCGGGGATCAGTTCCAGCTGCTCGGTGGTGGCGCTGTTCAGATTGACCGGGACGAACACCAGCGCGCGCACGGCGGCGGCTTCCTCTTCGGTCAGCGTGCCCATCAGCACGGTGTTGAAATCGGTGACGCTGGCATAGGGCTGGCCCGCGACAATGGCTGCTGCCAGTTCGGGAGTCACACCCGCGACGCCGGCGAGGTCTTCGGCAGTCGCTGTGGAAGCATCAAGAACGCTGGCAGCTTCCGTGGCTTCGGTCTCGGCAACTGCCGCATCGGTGGTTGCTTCGGCCTCAGGCGCTTCGGCGGTTTCCTGCGAGCAGGCCGACAGGGCGAGGGCAGAACCGGCGAGGGCAAGGGTAACAAAGGTTTTACGCATTGAGTTCACTTTCATTGTTGGAAGAGTTTTCGCGAATCGTTCGCAACTGTCTGGCCAGCGCGGCCTTGATAGGCAAGTCGCAAGATGTATCGACTGATTTGCAGGCGGCTCTAGGCAGCCCGAAACTCCCCGCTCACCTCGTCAAGCACCCGCAGCATTCCGTCAGAAATCGAGAAATAGGCGCCGCGCAACGCCAGCTTGCCGCTCGCTTCCTTGTGCTGGACGCAAGGGAAAGTGCGCAGATTGGCGAGGCTCACCTTCACCGCCGCCTGCTCCATCGCCCGTTCGGCAGGGCGGCCGGTGGTGCCCAGTTCGGCGGCAATCGGTTCGCGCACTTCATCGAGCATATCGATCCAGTGCGCCACGAAGCCGCCTTCGCCCGGCTCGGTGCCGTGCAGATCCTGCGTCAGCGCCGCCTGGCAGCCGCCGCACATGCCGTGGCCCAATACCACGATCTCGCGCACGTGCAGGAACTGCACTGCAAACTCCAATGCAGCAGATACACCGTGGCGACCGGGTGAGGTCTCGAACGGCGGCACCAGCGCGGCGACGTTGCGGACGACGAAAATCTCGCCCGGATCGACATCGAAAATCTGCGCCGGGTCGACCCGGCTGTCCGAGCAGGCGATCACCATTACTTGCGGGGCCTGGCCACCCCGGAGATGCTCCCAGCGTTCCTTCTGCTCGTGCCATTCGCCTTCGCGAAACCGGCGGTAGCCTTCAACCATTTCGGCAAATGTCTTCATGCGCGCTTCGCTGGCGCGAATTTTCGGATTCGGCAAGGGGGCAGGCAGTCAATCGGGTTGCCGGGGAGGGGGTAGGGCACTAAGTGAGCCTCGCAATGAACGATCTCTCCTCAGCCCCCGCTCCAGACAACCAGAACCCGCTCCGCCAGCGCAAGCCGGATTGGATCAGGGTGAAAGCGCCGACCAGCAAGGGCTATCACGAAACCCGGCGATCTGATGCGCGATCTGGGGCTCAACACCGTGTGCGAGGAAGCGGCCTGCCCGAATATCGGCGAATGCTGGACGAAGAAGCACGCCACGGTGATGATCCTGGGCGATGTCTGCACCCGCGCCTGCGCCTTCTGCAACGTCAAGACCGGGATGCCGCGCACGGTCGATCCGCTGGAGCCGGATAATGTCGCGGTGGCGGCGGGCAAGATGGGGCTGGAGCATATCGTCATCACCAGCGTGGACCGGGACGACCTGCCCGATGGCGGGGCGGGGCAGTTCGTCAAGGTGATCAAGGCATTGCGGCGAGAAACGCCCAACACCACCATCGAAATCCTCACGCCCGATTTTCGCGGCAAGATGCGCGCGGCGGTGGAGGCGATTTGTGAAGCCGGGCCGGATGTTTACAACCACAATCTCGAAACCGTGCCACGGCTCTACCCGACCATCCGCCCCGGCGCGCGCTATTACGCCTCGCTGCGGCTGCTGGAAGAAGTGAAGCGCCACGATCCGATGATCTTCACCAAGTCCGGGATCATGCTGGGGCTGGGCGAGGCGCGGCTCGAAGTGCATCAGGTGATGGACGACATGCGCTGCGCCGATGTCGATTTCATCACCATGGGGCAGTACCTGCGCCCTACACCCAAACACGCGGCAGTGGAGGAATTCGTCACCCCCAAGGCTTTCGATGCCTATGGCGCGATTGCCCGGGCCAAGGGCTTCCTGCAGGTGGCAGCCACCCCGCTCACCCGCTCCAGCTATCACGCCGACGCTGATTTCACGCAGATGCGCAAGGCGCGCGAAGCAAAGCTGGCCAAGCGAAACGCCTGATGCCCGCGATCCGTGAAACTCGGCGGCTCCCCTATACTGCGGAGCAGATGTTCGACCTTGTCGCCGATGTCGACCGCTATCCCGAATTCCTGCCCTGGGTGGTCGCCACGCGGGTGCGGCACGACAGCGACAGCGAAATGACCGCCGACATGCTGGTGGGCTTCAAGGCACTGCGCGAGAAGTTCACCTCCAAAGTGGTGAAGCACCGCCCGGACACGTTGCGCGTCCACTATGTCGACGGGCCATTGCGCGATCTCGACAACAACTGGACCTTCCGCGATTGCGGAGAGCAGTGCTGCGAGATCGATTTCAGCGTCGATTTCACCTTCAAGAACATGATGTTCGAGGCGCTGGCGGGCCAGTATATCGACCGCGCGTTCCGCAAGATGGTCTCCGCCTTCGAAGCGCGGGCAGCAGACCTTTACGGCAGCAGCAGTTCCAGCGCGCAAAGCACCGCCTGACGGCGCACGCCCGGCACGGCTTTCGTTGGCAAAAAGGCGTTCGTCGGCCTCGGGCTGGTCCTCCCCGCGAATGGCGCGGGCAAACACCACAGTGCCGACCGGCTTCATTTCTGAACCGCCACCCGGCCCGGCAATCCCGCTGATCGCCACCGCGACATCGGCCTGGCTGCGCTTCAACGCGCCTTTTGCCATTTCGAAAGCACAGGCGACCGAGACCGCCCCGAAGGCGTCGAGAATGTCGCGCGAAACGCCGAGGTCGGCTTGTTTGGCGTGGTTGGAATAGGTCACGAAGCCGCGATCGAGCACTTCAGAGCTGCCGGGAATCTCGGTCAACGCGGCTGCCACCAGCCCGCCGGTGCAACTTTCTGCCAGCACCACCTTGCGCCCGGCAGCGAGGTTTTCTGCAATCACCCGCTGTGCGAGCGCGACAATATCGGCGGGAAGGTTAAAGTCGCTCATTGCTGGCCTGCTGTTGTTGTTACGAGGGTTGCCACCGCCTGCGCCGCGATCCCTTCGCCGCGTCCGGTGAAGCCGAGCCGTTCGGTGGTGGTGGCCTTCACGCTCACGCAGTCTAGGCCCACCTCCAGCAGTTCGGCAAGCCGCGCGCGCATCGCGTCGCGGTGCGGACCGATTTTCGGGGCCTCGCAAATCAGGGTGAGATCGACATTGCCGATGGCCCAGCCTGCCTGTCGCGCCAGCTTGACCGCGTGTTCGAGGAAAGCCGAGGAAGCCGCGCCGCGCCATTGCGGGTCGGACGGCGGGAAATGCTGGCCGATATCGCCTTGCCCGCAAGCGCCGAGAATCGCATCGACCAGCGCGTGGATGCCGACATCGGCGTCGGAATGCCCTGCCAGCCCCTTGTCGTGAGCGATCTTCAAGCCGCACAGCCAAAGTTCCTCGCCTTCAGCCAGGCGGTGGACATCGAAGCCGCTGCCGACGCGGATCGCGGGTGAGGGAGGGACTGGCGCTTGCATGAAATCCTCCGCGAAAGTGAGCTTGCGCAGCCGCTCGTCGCCCGCCACCAGCGCCACGGCGTGTCCGCCAGCGCGGAGCACCTGCGCGTCGTCCCCGGCAGCGGTTGGGCTTTCCCACGCACGGTGTGCGGCGAGAATCTCGCTAAAGCGGAACGCCTGCGGGGTCTGCACCCGGCGCAGGGTCTCGCGGCTGCGCATCGCCTGCCATCAGGTCGCCCTCGGCGCGGATCATGCTGTCCACCACCGGCAGGACGGGGATTGCGCCGGGAGATTGTGCGAGGCGTCGAGCAGTCGCGCGATCACTTCGCATGGCAGATCGGGGCGAGCGGCATCGTGGATCAACACGTGGGCCGGGGCGGCGTCAGCGAGAAACTCCAGCCCCAGCCGCACGCTGTCCTGCCGGGTTTCCCCACCAGTTAGCAAGGATATACCTTCGATACCTGCCAGCGCTTCAAGCGCCACCGCCTCCGCTCCATCCGGGATCATCACCACCAGCGGAGCCGCCCCCGCAGCCGCCAGAGCCTCCACCGAATGCCGCAGCACCGGCTTGCCTCGCCAGCGCGCAAATTGCTTGGGCAAAGCCTGCCCCGCGCGCAGCCCTTTGCCCGCCGCAACGACCACGGCGGCGAATGGGGGTAGGGGAGCGGGAGCATCAGGCATCGGGCTTCGCGCGCTACGCCGCTTGAGCCGCCCCTCGCAATCCACTATGCGCCTGCCCATATTTTAGGCAGACCCATGACCAGCGCCCCAGTTCCTCCCCCCGTCACGCCCATCGCCATCGGCCCGGTGCAGGTCGATTGCCCGGTCGTGCTCGCGCCGATGACCGGGGTGACCGACATGCCGTTCCGCCAGCTGGTGCGCCGTTATGGCTCTGGCCTCAACGTCACCGAGATGATCGCCAGCGAGGCGGCGATCCGCGAAACGCGCCAGTCGATCCAGAAGGCGCGCTGGCACGAAAGCGAAGACCCGGTCTCGATGCAGCTCGTCGGTTGCGATCCCGCCAGCATGGCCGAAGCGGCGAAGGTTGAGCGAAGGATCAGGGCGCGGCGATCATCGACATCAATTTCGGCTGCCCGGTGCGCAAGGTGGTCGGCCAGTTTGCGGGCAGCGCGCTGATGCGCGAGGTGCCGCTGGCGCGCAAGCTGATGGAAGCGACGGTCAAGGCAGTCAACGTGCCGGTCACGGTCAAGATGCGGATGGGCTGGGATCATGACAGCCTCAACGCCCCCGAACTGGCGCATATCGCCGAGGATTTCGGGGTGCAGCTGGTCACCGTCCATGGGCGCACCCGCAACCAGATGTACAAGGGCAGCGCCGACTGGTCCTTCGTGCGCAAGGTGAAGGCAGGCGGTGCACATCCCGGTGATCGTCAACGGCGATATCTGCAGCGTGGCCGATGCCGCCATGGCGCTGGAGCAATCGGGCGCGGACGGGCTGATGATCGGGCGCGGGGCCTATGGCAGGCCGTGGCTGCTGGGGCAGGTCATGCACTGGTGGCGCACGGGTGAGCGCTGGAGACCCCGCCGCTGGCCGAGCAATATGCCACCATCGTCGAACATTATCGCCGCCATGCTGGAGCATTACGGGCAGCTGATGTCGGGGTCAAGATCGCGCGCAAGCATCTCGGCTGGTACACCAAGGGCCTGCACGGTAGCGCCGAATTCCGCAAGAAGGTGAACTTCATCGACGATGCGCAGGCGGTGCTGGGCGAACTGGAGCGGTTTTACTCGCCGTTCCTGATCCGCGACGCGCCGCGTGACCGAGGGAAACCCAGCGGCCGACGCCCCCGGCCCGCGCGAACAGATCGCCGGGCTCAATTTCGCCATGCTGCTGCTCGGCCCCGATCTCGCCATCGCCGAGGCCAATCCCGCTGCCGAAGTCCTGCTTGGGAGCAAGCGCCTCGCGCCTTGCCGGGCACAGCCTGCTCGATGTGATGGATTTGACGCAGGACCGGGTGACGCAGGTGCTCGACGAGCCTGAAGCGCAGCTGGTGGCGCGCGGGCTCGATGTGCAGGTGCGGCGAGCGTCGCGCTGCGGCTCAATCTCACCATTTCTACCATTGTCACCCATCCCGGCTGGCGGGTGCGTCACCCTGTCCGATGCCGGGCAGGGCGAGCGGTTCGAGGACGAGACCGCCGCACCTCGCCTGCGCGGCCCCGCGGTGCTGGCGCATGAAATCAAGAACCCGCTCGCCGCCATTCGCGGGGCGGCGCAATTGGTGGCGCGCAAGGTCGGGCGAGAGCGAGCAGCGGCTCACTGACCGCTGATCACCGACGAAGTGGACCGGATCGCCCAGCTGATCGACCGGATGCAGCGGCTGGGGCGCGAACGGTCCGAACCGGTCGCCCCGCTCAACCTGCACGAGGCGATCCGCCGCGCGATCGAAACGGTCAAGCTGACCAGCGACGCAGGCGGTGGCCTGGCGCGAGGAATTCGATCCTTCGCTGCCCCCGGTGCTCGCCAACGAAGGCGCGCTGGTGCAGGTGCTCGTCAACCTGCTCGGCAATGCCCGCGATGCCTGCGCCGATGGCCAATGTCGCCCCGCAAGTGACGATCCGCACCCGCTTTGTCAGCGGGCTGGTGATGAATGTGATGCGGCTGGGCCGCCCGGTGAAACTGCCGATCGAAGTGCAGCGTGAGCGACAACGGCCCCGGGATCGACCCGGCGCTGGGCGAGCATATCTTCGAGCCCTTCGTCTCCAGCAAGGCGAACGGGCAGGGGCTGGGGCTGGCGCTGGTGCAGAAACTGGTGCGCGACATGGACGGGCGCGTGGGCCACGAACGCGACGAGAAGGCTGGCATGGACGCATTTCCGCGTCCACCTGCCGGTCTCGCGATAAGAGAGAGGATGCAGCGCATGGGCCGCAGGGCTTTGCTGGTGGAGGACGATAACGCCATCGCCACGGTCATCGTCGCCGGGCTGGAGGACGAGGGCTTCAGCGTGGCGGTGCGCGACAGCGTGGCGGGGCGCGATGCCGCTTTGGCCTTGGCGGATTATGACGTCATGCTGACTGACGTCATGCTGACCGATGGCGACGGGATCGCCACTCTGGGCGAGGTGCGCGCGGCACTATCCGGACATGCCGGTGATCATCCTTTCGGCGCAGAACACGCTCGATACCGCTGTGCGCGCGACCGATGGCGGGGCGTTTGAGTATTTTCCCAAGCCGTTCGATCTGGATGAAGTGGTGCGCGCGGCGCGGCAGGCGGCGGATTCGCACGCGGCGCAAGGGGGATGCGCCGGAAGACCAGCCCGAAGGCCTGCCGCTGATCGGCCGCAGCCAGCCGATGCAGGAGGTCTATCGCCTGATCACCCGCGTGCTGCGCAACGATCTCACCGTGCTGGTGCTGGGCGAAAGCGGGACGGGCAAGGAACTGGTGGCCGAAGCGATCCACCAGCTCGGCAGCCGCAAGACCGGGCCCTTCGTGGCGGTCAACACCGCCGCAATCCCGCGCGAGCTGATCGAAAGCGAGCTGTTCGGGCACGAGAAGGGCGCCTTCACCGGCGCCACCGCGCGCAATATCGGCAAGTTCGAGCAGGCCAACGGCGGCACGCTGTTCCTCGACGAAATCGGCGACATGCCCGCCGAAGCGCAGACCCGGCTGCTGCGGGCGCTGCAATCGGGGCGCATCCGGCGGGTGGGCGGGAACGAGGAAATTGCGGTCAACGTGCGGATCGTGGCCGCCACCAACCGCGATCTGGCCCCGCTGATCGCCGACGGGCGGTTTCGCGAGGACCTGTATTACCGGCTCAACGTGGTGCCGATCAAGTTGCCGCCGCTTGCGGGAGCGGGCAGGCGATGTCGAGCCGCTGGCGCGGCATTTCCTGCGCCGCGGCGGTGAAGGAAGGCCTGCCGCAGCGCAGCCTTGTCTGCCGATGCCGCGCGCCTGCTCGACCGGCAGCCATGGCGCGGCAATGTCCGCGAATTGCAGCAATCTCATCTACCGCGCGGCGCTGCTGGCGCGCGAGGACGAGATTGACGCGGGCACCATTGCCGGGCTGCTGGATGATCGCGCGGTCGCCAGCGATGGCGAACCCACGGTCTGGCCGAAAGCGATTTCGCCGCTGGCTGGCCGGCGCAGGAGTTTGCCCGACGGCGACGCTCTATCGACGGCGCACTGGCCGAATTGGAGCGCCCGCTGTTCCGCCACGCGCTATGCACGCACCGGCGGCAACCAGCTCAAGGCGGCGCAATTGCTGGGGATCAACCGCAACACCTTGCGCAAGCGGCTGGCGCGAACTGGACATCGATCCGGAGCAATTCGTCCGGGCTGACACCGCGCCGCCAGAAAAGCACTTGCAAATCGGCAACACTGTTGTTGTAAGCTTGCAACGTGGCCAGCACGCCAGTTCCTGGAGCGGAACATCCGCAGCGAAAAGATCCGCGCTGGTGGCGGCGGGCGCAACTGGCTGCGCGCCGGATGAACCTGTTCCTGTGGCTGGAAATCCTCGCTGTGGTCGACGCTGGTGGCGATGCTGGTCACCGCCTGGCTGACGCATCTCGCGCGCGGACCAACAGCAACGATCTGGTGCCCGTCAGAGCAGGCCGCGGCGCTGCTGGTGGGCACCCTGATCCCGGCGCTGGGGCTGATCGTGCTGTGGGGCAGGCGCATCGCGATCCGCCGCGCGGGCGGCACCACGGCGCGGCTGCACGTCAATCTGGTGTTCTTCTTCTCGCTGATCGCGGCGATCCCGACGCTGTTCGTGGCGGTGTTCGCCTCGCGTGCTGTTCCAGTCGGGCGTGGAGTTCTGGTTCTCCGACAGTTCGCGCGGGATCATGGAAAATGCCAACGAACTGGCGCGCGGGCTATTACGACGAAAACCAGCGGCAGGTGGGCGCGAAGCGCCGTGGCCATGGCCGGCGACATCCGCTTCATGCTCGAGACAGTGCCAATCACCAGCCAGGTGTTTCAGGAGCAATTTGCTGCAACAGGTCTATACGCGCGAACTGAGCGAAAGCGCCATTTATCGCAAGCTCGGAAGATGGCGAGATGCCCGACTCGTCGCCATTGTCGATCCCGCGAGGATGATCGCGAGCGAGTCCGGATTTCCCCCGAAACACTGGAAATTATCAGACACCGGCGAAGCCGTGGTTGTGCACGAACTACACGCAGAACGCGCGTGGAAGCGGATTGACGCTGCTTGATCGCGACTCAGAGGCACTACTCTCTACAGTCGCCCGCGAATCCCAGGCTCGAGCGGCCTGCGGCTTTACGGCCAGGCGCAGACCGTGGTCAGTTCCTACGACGATCTCACCCAGCGCGCGCGGGTGCTGCAATTGCAGTTCAACCTCGCGCTGTTCGCTCTGTCGCTGGCGCTGGTCGGGCTGGCGGTCTGGGCGGCGCTGCGCTTTGCCGATCGGCAGGTGAAGCCGCTCGCCGAACTGGCCGAGGCCGCGCGCGAGATCGGCATGCGGGAACTATGCCATGCGGGTGGACGGGCGCACCGGGCCGGACGAAATCGGCCTGCTCAACCGCGCCTTCAACCGCATGACCGCGCAGATCGAACGGCAGACCGATGCGCTCAAAGGCGCCAACCACCAGCTGGCCGAACGCCGCGCCTTTATCGAAGCGGTGCTGCAATCGATCACCGCCGGGATCGTCTCGCTCGACGGGGAAGGGCGGGTGCTGCTGATGAACAGCTTCGGCGCAAACGCTGCTGCTGGAAGAAGCGCGATCCGCAGCCGGTGGGCCAGCACACTGGCGGAGATTGCGCCTGAACTGGCCGCGCTGCATGGACAGCGGTTCGCTCAGCGGAATGGTGCAATACAAGCGCGGCAGGCGAACTGCTGACGCTGGCGGTGAAGATTGCGCCCGCCACCGAAGGCATGGTGATCACCTTCGAGGATATCACCCGCCAGCTGCTCGACCAGCGGCAGGCCGCCTGGTCCGATGTCGCGCGGCGGATCGCGCATGAAATCAAGAACCCGCTGACCCCGATCCAGCTCGCCACCGAACGGCTCAAGCGCCGCTATGGCAAGCAGATCGAGAAGGATGTCGAGCTGTTCGACGAACTGACCGGCACGATCATCCGGCAGGTCGGCGAGCTGCGCAAGATGGTCGACGAATTCTCCAGCTTTGCCCGCCTGCCCAAGCCGGTGTTCCGCAGCGAGGACGCGGTCGATCTGGTGCGGCAGGCGCTGTTCCTGCAGGAAGTGGCGCATCCCGAAATCACCTATGCCTTCGCCGCCGACGACGAGATTCCGCCTGTCGCCTGCGACCGGCACCAGTTCGGCCAGGCGATGACCAATGTGCTCAAGAACGCCGCCGAAGCGATCGAAGCGCCCGCCGCGAGATGCGCCGACTTGACTGGCGCGGCACGGATGGCAGTGGCGGTACGGCGCGATGGCGAGTTCACTTGCAGGTGACCGTGAGCGACAATGGCGTCGGCCTGCCGCAGCGGCGCGGTCAACATCATCGAACCCTATGTCACCACCCGCGAGAAGGGCACCGGGCTGGGCCTCGCCATCGTCAAGAAGATCGTCGAGGAACACGGCGGCGAGCTCACCTTCACCAGCCTGCCCGAAGGCGGCACCCGCGTGTCGCTGCGCTTCGCCATGCACCCGGCCGATCTTGCCCCCGATCCCGCCGAACACCCGATTCCCCGAATGAATACCCGGAAGGAACATACTGAATGGCCCTCGACATCCTCGTAGTCGATGACGAGCGGGACATCCGCGATCTGGTGGCCGGCGTGCTGAGCGATGAAGGCTACGAATGCCGCACCGCCGGCGACAGCGACGACCGCGCTGGCGATGGTCGACGAACGCCGCCCCAGCCTGGTCCTGCTCGATGTCTGGCTGCACGGCAGCCCGATGGACGGGCTGGAAGTGCTCGACGCGATCAAGGCGCGCGAGCCGGAGCTGCCGGTGATCATCTTCTCCGGCCACGGCAATATCGATACCGCCGTCTCCGCCGTCAGCCGCGGGGCGATGGATTTCATCGAAAAGCCGTTCGAAGCGAGCCGTCTGCTGCATCTTGTCGAGCGCGCGACCGAGACCGAGCGGCTGCGGCGCGAAAATGAGCGGCTGCGCGAAGGCTTTGCCATCGCCGACGAATTCACCGGCAATTCCTCGCGTCATCAATCAGGTTCGCGCCACGCTGAAACGGGTCGCCAATACCGGCAGCCGGGTGCTGATCAGCGGCCCGGCAGGCGCGGGCAAGGAAGTCGCCGCGCGGCTGCTCCATGCGTGGAGCCCGCGCGCGGACAAGGCCTTCGTCACCGTCAATTCCGCCCGCATCACGCCCGAACGAAGTTCGAACACGAGCTGTTCGGCGAGGAAGCCGACGGGCAGGCTGGTGCGGCCCGGCCTGCTCGAAACTGGCCGATGGCGGCACGCTCTATCTCGATGAAGTGGCCGATATGCCGGAGAGCACCCAGGCGCGCATCCTGCGGGTGCTGACCGACCAGAGCTTCGTGCGGGTGGGCGGCAACCGCCAGGTGCGGGGTGGATGTGCGGGTGGTTTCCTCCACCGCGCGCGATCTGCGAGGCGGAAATTGCCGAGCGGCGCTTCCGCGAGGATCTGTTCTACCGCCTCAACGTGGTGCCCATCGCGATCCCGCCGCTGGCCGACCGGCGCGACGATATTCCGCGCGCTGGCCGACCATTTCTTCACCCGCTACGCGCGCGAACAGGGGCTGACCCGCCCACGATCTCGCGCCAGAGGCGATGGCCGCGCTGCAGGCCTATGACTGGCCGGGCAATGTCCGCCAGCTGCGCAATGTCGTCGAACGCACGGTGATCCTTGCCCCGCGCGAGCAAATTCGCCACGATTACGCCGACATGCTGCCGCCGGAAATCACCGGCGGTTCGGGCGAAGGCGGCGGCGGGCATGTCGAGCCTGATGGGCGTGCCGCTGCGCGAGGCGCGGGAGAGTTTCGAGCGCGAATACCTGCGCATCCAGATCCGCCGCTTTTCGGGCAATATCTCCAAGACCGCCGGGTTCATCGGCATGGAACGATCGGCCCTGCACCGCAAGCTCAAGCTGCTGGGGATGAGCGAGCGGCGCGAGGAGGACGAAAGGCGAATAATTCGGCTGGAACCATTTCCGTGGCTTGCAGATTTACGTCTACAAGTGTCATGTTGCACGTGCTAACACTGTATCGCGGTTGCCGACTGAACTCGCGGTTCACAGGTGGTCAGAGCGGCGGCCAGCATTGCGAACGCGCAAGTGCTCGCCAAAAACAATGGAGTCATTTGAATGGCCAAGGGAACTCTAACCGCCACGCCCGCGTCCGCCGAAGCCGGAACCCGCGCCTGCGGCTGAAAGCCCGCCAAAAGGTGCCAAGCGCCGCATCCGCAGTCGCCAAGAACGGCAATCTGCAGGATCTGTTCCTCAACCACCTGCGCCGGGACAAGACCCCGGTCACCATGTTCCTGGTCAAGGGCGTCAAGTTGCAGGGCATTGTCACCTGGTTTGACAATTTCTCGATCCTGCTGCGGCGCGACGGGCAGTCGCAGCTGGTCTACAAGCACGCCATTTCCACGATCATGCCCGGCAGCCGGTCGATGCCGGACAGCTTTGACACGGCGCCGAATGGCAACGGCAAGCAGCGGCTGTTGCAGGATATTTTCCTCAGCCGCGTGCGCGAAGCGGGGTGCAGGTGACCATGTTCCTGGTCAACGGGGTGATGCTGCAAGGGCGCATCGCCGCCTTTGACCTGTTCTGCATGCTGCTCGAACGCGATGGCTATGTGCAGCTGGCCTACAAGCACGCCGTCTCCACCATCCAGCCCGCCAGCCATGTCGATCTGACCGACGACGGTTTGACGAGGATGAAGGCGCGGCAGATGAAGGTGACAGCAACTGATCTTGTCGATGACGACATCGAAGGCGAGGTCACGCGCGGCGCGCGGGCGCTCGTGCGTGTGCCCGGATATCCGCGGCACGCCGCAGCGCGCAAGATCCTGAGGCGCGGCTGGAAGAAGCGCAGGGGGCTGGCGCTCGCCATCGGGCATCGTGGTGGCCGAGAGCTACATCATTCCCATTCGCGACAAGCGCCCGGACACGCTGTTCGGCGAAGGGCAGGTGCAGCGCATCGCCACCGATTGCGAGCTGCATGAGGCCGAACTGGTCATCATCGATGGCGCGCTTGTCGCCGATCCAGCAGCGCAATCTGGAAGAAAAGCTCAAGCGCAAGGTGATCGACCGGACCGGGCTGATCCTCGAAATCTTCGGTGAACGCGCGGTGACGGCCGAAGGGCGCTTGCAGGTCGAACTGGCGCATCTCGATTACCAGCAGAGCCGCCTGGTGCGCAGCTGGACCCACCTTGAACGCCAGCGCGGCGGCTTCGGCTTCCTCGGCGGCCCCGGCGAAACCCAGATCGAGGCCGACCGGCGCCTGATCCGCGACCGCATGGCCAAGCTGCGCCGCGATCTGGAACAGGTGCGCAAAACCCGCGAATTGCACCGCAAGCGGCGGGGCAGGGCGCCGTGGCCGGTGATCGCGCTGGTCGGCTATACCAATGCCGGGAAATCCACGCTGTTCAACCGCATGACCGGGGCCGATGTGATGGCGGAAGACCTGCTGTTCGCCACGCTCGACCCGACCATGCGGGCGATCGGCCTGCCGGGGGTGGACAAGGCGATCCTGTCGGACACGGTGGGCTTCATTTCCGACCTGCCGACCCAGCTGGTCGCCGCCTTCCGCGCCACGCTGGAGGAAGTGACCGCCGCCGATGTGATCGCTGCACGTGCGCGATATCGCCAATCCCGACACCGCCCTGCAGAAGACGCAGGTGCTCGACGTGCTGGCCGATCTGGGCGTGGTCGACGAAGCGGGGCAGGGGAAGCGCGATGCCGATGATCGAGGTCTGGAACAAGTGGGACCTGCTGGATGCCGATAAGCGGAGAACTGGCCGGGATTGCGCGCTGCGGATGATGCCGATGTCTGCCGATTTCAGCGGTCACGGGCGTGGGGATCGAGGCTTTGCGCGAGAGCCTCGGCACGCTGCTGACCAAGGGCGCGCGCACCCATTGATTGTCATCCCAGCGAGTGACGGGGCGCGGATCGCGTGGCTGCATGCGCATGGCGAAGTGCTGGGCCAGGAGGAAGCGGGATCGGGCGAGAATGGCCCGCTGCGGCGTGTCGATGTCCGGCTGACCGAGAAGGAATTCGGGCGTTTCGAGATGCTTGGGGCTTGACCCTCACGGGCGTTGTAGGCCAGCCTGACGCCATGATCGACGGCATCGTAACGGATACGAGGCGAAATTCGACTTCCCGCAATGGCATCGGCGCACCCGCGCTGCCGTGGCTGCTGGCGAGCGTGCCGCGCACCGGCAGCACCTTTGTCAGCCACGTGCTGTGGGAGACCGGATGCCTTGGCGCTCCGCTGGAATACTGCAATTTCGAACCCGCTGGACCGCAGGGTTTCGCCGAGGCTGATCCGGCCGCGCAGCACGCGCTGTGGCGGCGGGCGCTGGCGCATCGCACTTCGCCTAACGGGGTGTTCGGGCTCAAAGCGTTTCCGTTGCAGATGGAGCACTTGCAGCAGGCCAATCCCGGCTTTGACCGGCGAAGTGATGCGCACCGTGCTCGGCGCACCGGGCGGGGCGAGGGTGGTGCAATTGCGCCGACGGGATCGCACCGCACATGCCATTTCCTACGCGCGGGCCATGCTTTCGGGCGTGTGGCGCAAGGAACAGGAGCGCGAGGGAGCAGCGGAACCGCAATTCTCGCAAGCCGCGCTCGACCGCGCGCTGGCGCTTGTGGACGAGCAGGAGGGCGCTTGGGCACAGATGTTCGCCGCGCTTAGCATTGTGCCGCTGGTGCTGTGGTATGAAGATGCGGTGGCCAATCCGCCGGGTGCGGCACGGCAAGTGGCGGAGTTTCTGGGAGTTACGCTCGACCCGGAAGCGCAGGTGACGGTGCCTCGCGATCGAGCGCCAAGCGCCAGCAAGTGATGCTTGGCGAAACGCGATACAGTTAGCCTTCGCCGCGCTTGACCTCCTGCCACTATGCTTCCTGCTCGTCGAGCGACAGCGCGGCAAAGTCTTGCCATCCGCCGCGCCAGACTTTCCATCGCGCGGTAGCGGCGCTCGAACTTGTCATTGGCGGCGCGCAGGGCGTCTTCGGGCGCGATGCCGTAGGCGCGCACCAGATTGACCGCGGCAAACAGCAGATCGCCCGCTTCTTCCAGCTGCTTGTCGGCGCGGAGCTTCGTGCAGCTCCGGCATTTCTTCGGCCAGCTTGTCCGCCGGGCCCTCGACGTCGGGCCAGTCAAACCCGTCGCGCGCGGCGCGCTTTTGCAGCTTCTCGCGCCCGCAGCAACGCGGGAAGCGCGCGGGCGACGCCGTCCATCGCGCTCTGCGCGCCTTCGGACTGCCGCTCCGCCGCCTTGAGATCTTCCCAGCTCGCGCCGTCCATCGCGCCGCCTTCATCGCCGAAGATATGCGGATGGCGCGCTTCCATCTTGTCGCAATCGCGCGGGCCACGTCGGCGAAGCAAAATGACCGGCTTCCTCAGCCATGCGCGCGTGGAACACCACCTGGAGCAACAGATCGCCAAGTTCGCCGCGCAGTTCGCCCATTCGCCGCGCTCGATGGCGTCGGCGACTTCGTAGGCTTCCTCGATGGTATACGGCGCGATCGTGGCGAAGTTCTGCGCACGATCCCATTCGCATCCGTGCAGCGGATCGCGCAGGCGTGGCCATGATGGCGAGGAGGCGGTCGAGTTGGTCGCGCAGGGAGCGTTTGGTGAGTTGTCCTGTGGTCATCTTAGGATGATAATATATATTATGTTAAATATGAAGGCAGGATCGGGAGCTTTCGAAATCCCCCCATCCCGTTGAAATCACATGATAACACTGAACATAAAAGCCACCCCGGCAAAGATCGCGCACCAGATCAACGCCATGCGGATCGTCTGCGAAGCGTTGAGCTGATACGAACGCTAGCTGCCAAGCATCAGCACCAGCCACGCGGCCAGCGCCACGATTGAAATCCATTGCGTCTCGCCAAACCCAGCCATCGTTCCTCACGCCAACAATTCCATACCATCGATAGCCGACCAGCACGTTGGCGGGATTTCCGATCGCAAATGTGGCATAATCCATGCTCTTGTCGAGATGCGTCAGCACCGTCACGCCCGGCGCCGCAGCGCGCGCCGAAATCCAGCGCCATCGCCAGGCTGGCATGGGTCGGGTGAGGATCGCGGCGCAGGCAATCGGTGACGAGGATATCGACGCCCCTGAACAGGTCCACCATGTCATCGGTAATTTCGCTGAAGTCTGTGGCATAACCGATTGATTTTCCGTCTGCTTCGAACCGATAAGCCGGTGCTAGGATCGGCCCGTGCGGCATTTCGAGCGACTTGAACGCCGAATCCGGCATGGATGCGTCAGCCGTTCCAGCGTGTTCAGTTCGACGATGGTCGGATAGCCATACTGCCCGGCGAACACATAGCCGAACCGGCTGCGCAATTGCCGCAACGTTGCGGCGGAGGCAAAGCCGGGAATTGCGCCGCTTGCGGCCGAAGCGCAACGGCCGCAGATCGTCGATCCCGTGGCAATGATCGGCGTGATCGTGGGTCCAGAACACCCCGTCGAGCTGGTCAATTCGTTGTCGAGCAATTGCTGGCGCAGGTCGGGCGAGGTATCGACCAGCAGCCGCGATCCGGCATTGCTTTCGACCATGATCGAAACCCGGGTGCGGCGGTTCTTCGGCTCGTCGGGGTCGCATTCGCCCCAGTCGTTGCCGATGCGCGGCACCCCGGTCGAGGTGCCGCAGCCGAGCACCAGCAGTTTCACGCCGGCTTCGCCTTCCCGAACAGGCGGAAGAAATTGGCGGAGGTCGTCTCGCGCCAGCGCCTCCACGCTGGTGCCGCGCAAGTTGGCGACGAATTGCGCGGTATCGCGTACAAAGGCCGGCTCGCACGTCTTGCCCCGATGCGGGACCGGGGCGAGGAAGGGGCTGTCGGTTTCCACCAGCAACCGGTCTTCGGGAATTTCTCGCAGCGAATTCCTGCAGTTCGCGCGGCATTCTTGAAAGTGACGATGCCCGAAATCGAGATCGTCAGCCCCAGATCCAGCACCCGCCGGCCGAATTCCGGCGAGGCGGTGAAGCAATGGATCAGCGCGGGGAAGGCCCCCTTCCCCATTTCGTCGGCCAGGATTCCGCCGGTATCCTCATCCGCATCGCGGGTGTGGACCACCAGCGGCAGGCCGGTCTCCCGCGCGACGCCGATATGCATGCGGAACAGCGCTTGCTGCACCTGCCGGTCGGACTTGTCGTAATAGTAATCGAGCCCGCTTTCGCCGAGTCCGATCACCCGCGGATGGCGGCTTGCCTCCAGCAGCACTTCGCGCCCCAAGATCGGCGTGCTTGTCGGCCTCGTGCGGGTGGATGCCGACGGTGGCCCAGACATCGCTCTCGCGCTCGGCCGTGGCGACGACATCGCCCCATTCGCTTTCGCGGGTGGAGATGTTGAGAAAACCGCGCACCCCGGCAGCGCGCGCATTGGCGAGCACTTCGTCCTGCCGCTCGATCAGGCCCTTGTAATTGAGGTGGCAATGGCTGTCGATCAGCATCAGCCCGCCGCTTCCTCCGCCTCAGGCAATTCAAGCCGGGGAACAGGCCCTGTGGCTGCGCAATCTGGTAGTCGCTTTCGGCCAGCGGCGAATACCAGTGCGAGCCGATGCGCTTCGGGCGTACGCAATTCGGGGGCAATTCCCATCGCGTCGAGCAGCTTCGCCATCGAGCCCGGCATCACCGGAATGCACCGCCACCGCCAGTTGGGCGATGCAGATATAGAGCGTGGCCAGCACGGTCTGCATCCGCTCGGTATCGGTCTTCTTGAGCGCCCATGGGGCTTCGGCATCGATATAGGCGTTGCAGGCGAACACCGCCCCCATCCACGCTTCCAGCGCCTGCGCAAACGCGAGATCGGCGTAGGCGTGCGGGCATTTCGTGCCGCACCACCCGTTCGACGTGGTCGAACAGCGCGTCGTCGGCATCGGTGTGGCCGCAGATCGGCGGGCAGTAGCCCTCGCAATTCTTGAACATCTGCGAAAGCGTCCGCTGCGCGAGATTGCCGAAGCTGTTGGCCAGTTCGGAATTGTTCGCGACTTACAATTGCTTCGCGCGAATAGCTGCCATCCTGCCCGAAGCTGAATTCGCGCAGCAGGAAATAGCGCAGCACGTCCACCCCATAGCGCGTCCGCCAGCTCACCCGGATCGGTGACATTGCCGACCGACTTGCTCTCCTTCTGCCCGCGATTGAGCAGGAAGCCGTGGGCGAAGACCTGCTTGGGCAGGGCAATCCCGCGCTCATCAGGAAGGCGGGCCAGTAGACCGCGTGGAAGCGGACGATATCCTTGCCGATCAGGTGCAGGTCCGCCGGCCAGAATTTCGCCATATCGTTCGGTGTCATCGGGATAGCCGAGCCCGGTGAGGTAATTGGTGAGCGCATCGACCCACACGTACATCACGTGGTCCTCGGCCCCGGGCACCTTCACCCCCCAGTCGAAACTGGTGCGGCTGACCGAAAGATCGCGCAGGCCGCCTTCGACGAAGCTGCAGCACTTCGTTGCGGCGGCTTTCCGGGCGGATGAAATCGGGCTGGCTCGGCGTAGAGCGCGAGCAGCTTGTCCTGATAGTTCGACAGGCGGAAGAACCAGCTTTCCTCCACCGTCCATTCCACCGGCGTGCCTTGCGGCGAAAGCTTCTCGCCGCCCTCGCCCTCGACCAGTTCGCATTCGTCGTAATAGGCTTCGTCGCGGACCGAGTACCAGCCTTCGTAGCGATCCAGATACAGGTCGCCATTGGCTTCCATCGCCTGCCAGATCGCCTGGCTGGCGCGGTGATGCTCGTCCTCGCGTGGTGCGGATGAAGCGATCATACGAAATCTCAAGATGTATCGAACAGCTCACGGAAATATCCGGACATTTCGTCCGCCAATGCGCGCGGGGTCGATGCCCAGATCGCGCGCCTTCTGCGCCATTTTCAGCCCGTGCTCGTCCGTCCCGGTCTGGAAGCGCACCTCGCGCCCCTGCAGCCGCTGGAAGCGGGCGAGGACATCGGCGGCGATGGTTTCATAGGCATGGCCGATATGCGGCCTGCCGTTGGGATAGTGGATCGCGGTGGTGAGATAGATAGGGTTCAGCCATGGCCGCTTCCCTAGTGCGCGCCCTTGGATGCCGCAACACTGCTGAGCAAGGTGCCGATTTCCATCACCAGCAGCCCGGCATCGAAATTGGAGGTTGGCGCCTGCGCCGCCAGCCGCACCAGTCGGCTGTGGGTTTCGACCAGCGCGGGATTTGCGCCGCGGGTAACGCCGTGCATCCGCGCCGTCACGACCGCGCGGGCCAGTTCGATCGCGGCGAGCTGCTTCTCGCGGCTCGGCCGGGTGCCCATTGCCTGGCCAGACGGCCACGGCAGCGTGAAATCGGGGTCTCCGCGCTCGGCAATCGCCTGCATCAGCCACGTGGACCTTACCCAGATCGAGTTCGACGAAATCGATCGCCGCGCCTGGCGAGCCGCTGGCGGCGGCGATCGCGGCGGCGCGCATTTCGGCGCTGGCATCCGGAGATCCTCGCGCCGAGCATTGCATCCATTCGGCGTCAGACACGCGAGGGAAATGCAGCACCCGGCAGCGCGAGCGGATCGTTGGCAGCAGCCGCCCGATCCGGTGCGCGACGAGCAGGAAGAACGTGCCCTGCGGCGGTTCCTCCAGACTTTTGAGCAGCGCGTTGGCGGCGCCCCCTTCCAGATCGTCGGCAGGATCGATGATGACCGCCCTGCGCGAACCCAGCGTAGGGCGGGTGGTCAGCCGCCGCTGCAAGCGCGCGGATCTGCTTGATCGTGATGTTTCGCGCTCAGTTCGAATGGCTTGCCGTCTTCGCGCTTCTTTTCTTCCTTGTCGTCCTTGGGGCCGTGGGTGAGATAGAGGATATCGGCATGATCCCCGCTCGGCTGCGGCACGCCGGGTTCAGCCACCAGTTCGCGCGCGGCAGCGAGCGCGAAGGCGGACTTGCCCACGCCCCGGCGGCCCGAAAGGATCCAGCCGTGGTGCATCCGCTCGCCCGCCATGGCATCGCGCCATTGTGCCCAGGCCTCATCGTGGCCGATGTAGCTCGCTCATGCGCCCAGCTTCCGGTAATGCCGCGAAGGACGCGGGCATGGACTTCCTCGGGCGTCCCATCGGCATCGACCAGCGCGAACCGCGCGGGGTCCAGCTGCCGCCAATTCGCGGAACTGCAGCGCCACGCGGGCGTGATAGTCGGCGGAGCGGCCGCCGATGCGGTCGGCATTGTCGCCGTCGCGCTCGGCAAGCCGCTGCGCCACCGCCGCGCTGTCGGCCTGCAGCAGGATCGTCAGATCGGGCAGAAGCCCGCGCGAACCGACCCGGTGCAGCGCGAGGATCGCCTCATCCGACAAGTCCCCTCCCCCCGCCTGATAGGCGCGCGAGGAATCGACGAAGCGGTCGCACACCACCCAGAGCCCCGCGCTCCAGCGCCGGGCGGATGGCGTGATCGACATGATCGGCGCGCGCGGCGGCGAACAGCAGCGCTTCGGCGGGCGCATCCCAGTCGTATTGCTTGTCCAGCAGCAGCGCGCGGATCGCCTCGGCCCCCGGCGTTCCCCCCGGCTCGCGGGTCAGCAGCACCTCAAGCCCACGCGCCCGCAGAGCATCGGCGAGCATCCGCGCCTGGGTGCTCTTGCCCACCCCTTCCCCGCCTTCCAAAGTGATGAAGCGACCGCGAGTCATGAGAACCAGCCCCGAAAGGCATTGCCTACGCGCTGGAAGGGGTTGGCGCGCGGAACGTCCGCTGCGGCTTCGAGCGGGGTTTCCAGCACCACTTCACCGTCGAGCGTCAGCCGCAGGCGAGCAATCGGATCGCCCGCTGCAATCGGCGCCTCGATCGGCCCGCTGTACACCAGATCAACCTGCCAGCGCTCCCCTCCCGCATCGTTCGGCAGAGCAATTGTAAAATCCTCGGCTAGGCGCAGTCCGACCTCCGCATCAGCTCCGTCCTGGACACCTGCGCTGCCCACCAGCGCCCCGCTCTCCAAGCAAGGTCTGGCGGGAAAATCCGGCATAGCCCCATTCGAGCAGCGCGCGCGGCCGTATCATCGCGCATCCCTTCGGATGGAGCGCCTGCCAACACCATCGCAAGCCGCCGCCCATCGCGCTCGGCAGACCCGAGGAAGGTGAAGCCGGCCTCGTTGGTGTAGCCGGTCTTGATCCCGTCCGCGCCCGCCACCCTGCCGGTCACCGGATCGTGATTTTCCTGCGCAAAACCACCCCAGTTGAGGCCGCGATGGCCAAAGAAGCGGCGATAGAGGCCCGGATACCGCTGGGTCATCGCTTCGGCGAGCACGGCCAGATCATGCGCGGTGGTGTAGGTGCTGCCCGCCATCGGGGAAGCCGTTGGGCGATCCGAAATGCGTGTCGTACATGCCCAGTTCGCGGGCATTGGCGTTCATCAGCTCCAGCCATTCGGCTTGCGATCCGGTCGCCGCCTCGGCGAGCGCGGCGCTGGCATCGTTGCCCGATACGGTGGTGATGCCGAGCAGCAATTGCGCCACCGTAGGCCGCTCACCCGCGCGCAGGAACATGGTCGAGCCTTCGTTGTACCACTGATCCTCCAGCGCCTGGCTGTAGAGGTAGGGCATATCGAGCCGAAGGTCGCCCGCATCCACCAGGCGGAAGGCGGTGTAGGCGGTCATTACTTTGGTGACGGAGGCGGGCACGAAGCGGCGCTGCGCCTCGCGGGTGTAGCAGCTCCTGCCCGCTGGAGATATCAACCAGCAGCGCGACGGGGATATCCTGCGGCACAGGTGCTGCGAGCGGTGTTGGCAGGCGCGGCCATTGCCAGTGCCGCTATGGCCATCGCTGCAATCTGCCTCACACCATCTCCGCTGTTTGAAGCGGCGGACGGAGGGAAAGGCCGGTCAGCCGCTGGTCAGGATTCGGGCGTCGCTATAGCCTGCACGGCGGACATTGGCGAGCGAGGCCTCGGCTTCTCCACGGGTGGCGAACGGACCGGTGCGGACGCGGAAGAACCGGCCTGACGGGCTGACCGATCCGCCCAGCGCCTCGGCAGCGGCTTCGGCGCGTTCCATCGTCGAGAAGCTGGCGGCCTGAACCATGAAATCGCCATCGGCGGTGGGCGCGGGCGCCGGAGCGCGCGCGGCGGGTGCCGGGGCAGGAGTGGCAGTCGGAGCAACCTCCGGAGCCGTAACCGCGGCAAGCGGTGGCAGTGCTGGCACGGCCGCCCGGGTGGCAGAGACGATTGCGGGGGCGGCAACGGAAGGGGCCGCCAGTGCAGGCATGGGTGCCACGACCGGCACGGGCGCAGGCGTGGCTTCGGACGCGGCCAATTCGATGGTCTGGATCGAGCCCCTCGGCACAGGCGCGGGCGCGGCAGGCTGGAGCGGAGCCGCCCCGCTCGCGGGCAAGCGGCGTTGCAGCACGGTGAGCAGCGAAGTCGGCGTATCCATCCGCAGCGGCGCGGGCTCGCCCGCGCGCAGCAAGTAGCGGTGTTCCTCAGGCGGATTGACCCGCCGCACCCGCACTGGCGTCTCCGCATTCGCACCCAGCTGCGCCAGCGCAGCAGGAGAGAGGGCGAGAAGATGGTTCGAAGCCATCGGCCCGCGCCGTTCCAGCCGCACCAGCACCGTGCGCCCGCTTTCCAGCGAGGTCACTTCGACATAGCTCGGCACCGGCAGCGTGTGATGCGAACCGCTGTAGCCCGTGGCCCCGGCATCAACTGCCAAATAGCCGACATGATCATAATTCAGCGTATCGAGCGGCACATATTCGACCCCGCCCACGCTGTAGGGATCGCCCACCGTTGCCGGGTAATCCGCGCGCGGCGCATTGGCGCGCTGGCCGATCGGCGTAGGTGCGCTGCTGGCGCTCGCCAGATCAGAGCTTCCCGAACCGCCACCTCCAGTGCCGCAGGCCGACAGGCCAGCAACAACCGAAAGGGTTAACAGGCCACGGCCAAGCGCGGCGGGGCGAACTCATCGGGCAATCTCATCTGCAAGCAACCCCACACTCATGGCGTAGTAATTCGAGCAGTTATATTCGAGGATAACCCTATAATTCTGCGTTAACAGGTAGCCGGGAGCCGCCGCGCCATCGGGCTCGAACAGCGCCGCCATCACGTCATCACCCAGTGGAGCGAGCGGTTCCACGCCCCGCGCGCGCCATTCGCGCACCGTCAGCCAGCGGCTGTGGCGTTCGTGGACGCGCGGGCAGACTGGGGCGGTCGTCGGGCTTTCGATGCCAGAGCGGTCCGCCGAATTGGGCACATAAGCGCGCACGGCCCACGGCTGGCCGGGTCGCCATCCGGCATCGCGGAAATAATTTGCAATGGAAGCAAGGGTATCGGCGTCAGAGTTCCAAATGTCTCGATCCCCGTCACCGTCTCCATCAACGGCAAGGCGCAGGTAAACGCTGGGGAGGAACTGGCCATTGCCGAAGGCCCCGGCCCAGCTGCCGATCAACTGGCTGCGGGCCACGCCCTGGTCCATCATCTTGAGCACATCGATCAATTCGCGTTCAAACAAGCTACGGCGACGACCATCCCACGCCAAGGTAGCAAGGCTGCGCGGCAGATCGAATGTGCCCATTACCGCGCCGTAACTCGTCTCATGCCCCCAGATGGCGACGATGATTTCCGCCGGAACCCCATATTCGCGCTCCACTTGCGCGGCCATAGGGCCGAGTTGCGACAGAGTCCGCACCCCGCCGTTGATGCGCGCCTGCGTGTTGTGCCGCGCGATGTAGGCGGCCATCGACGGGAAGCCTGTGGACGTGTTGCTGCCGCTGGAGGAGACGTTTTCCCGGTCCAGTTCGAGCACGCGCGTATTCGGCGTCAGATCACCAAACACCGCGTTGATCGTCTGCTGGCTCACCCCTTCCGAACGGGCCTGAGCGGCCACAGTGTTCAAATAGCTGGAAAAGGACTGATCCTGTGCCGCCACCGGGCTGACGGAGAAAAGGGCAGCAGCGATGGCGATGCCGATACGGCGAAAAGGGGCGCGGTTCATGGTGCCTCCCTATGCCAAGGCTGGCGCGCGGGGAATCCCTTCTTTTCGGCGCTGCGACAGAATGAATCCCCGCTGCGACCAACTGAAAGCCGCCCGAGATTATTGTGGGCGATCAATCGGCGTAGGGCGGCTGCATCCCCGGATTTTCCGCCAGCATTTCGGCAAACGGGCGGAAGCCGCAATTCTCAGTCGCACACGCGGTGACGGTGTGAACATAACGCAGGCGACCATTCTCGATGCGGAAGGTATGGCTGTCCGGCAGAGAATTGGTCCCGAATTCGAGGAACACGTTCACCGCTCCCTTCACCGGATCAACGATATAACGGCGGTTGACCAGTTGCACGCCGGAAGGAACCCCCACGTTGCACGAATTGGTCGGCAGACCCCGCCCGGTGTAGACCCCGCCCTCAAGCCGCGCGCAAGGTTCACCCCACGGGACTTCTGTCGTGGGATCGTTAAACAGATTGAGATAGGCATCAGCGGCGGCGATCAATACCTCTCGGGTGGCGCGCTCGCCCTCCGGGATATCGCTCCAGTCCTCGCGCCGGGCATATTCGTAGGTCGCATTGGCATCGAACAGCCAGTCGCCCGCATCGGTGAGGATATTGTCGAACGGGCCGACTCCGAAGAACCCGCTGCCGAACTGCGTGGCGGTGACGATCGGGCGTTCGGCATCGAGCATCACCGCTTCGACGAACACCCGGCAGGAGGTGGTGTCGAGCAGCACCATATGCCAGTTCACCTCACGCGGACGATCCATAAAGCTACCCAGCGAGGAACGCGCGAAATTCTCGTTGTAATCGACCCACTCGCCAAGCTGCATCCGCATCATGGTGCCCGCCTCGATGGCTTCCACCCAGTCGTCCGCCATGCCCTGCAATTGCTCGCGGGTGCAAGTCCCCTGCGCGAGCGCGGGAGTGGCAGTGGCCAGAATGGCGGTTGCGGCAAGCAAGGCGCAGAATTTGCGGTTCATAATGGTGCGATCCTCTCCAGAATGGCGTGCCGGATTGAGGTCCGGACATTGTCAAAGAGATTCCTAGCGCGTGGCAATGCTGCTGTCACGGGGTTGGTGACAAATCAATCGGAAGGCGCTAACCGCGCTTCGCTCGCGCGGACAGGTGGCCGAGTGGTTTAAGGCAGCGGTCTTGAAAACCGCCGTAGGTGCAAGTCTACCGTGGGTTCGAATCCCACACCCTTATATCAAGGAGGGCGAGTCTGCCAAACCAGGCAACCGCTCGCGTGATGCCACCCTTCGGCATCATCGGATCGCCAGCGGCGAAGGCGAATGCGGATCGTCCATACCAAGCGCCAGCGCGCCCACGCGGTCGTCATAGGCTTCGCAGCATCCTCGCTGTCTCTTCATGTCGCATCCGGCTCGACCAGGTCGAGCACGGGTGATCAGCCCTCGATCAGTCCTCGATCGCGGCGCGATGGTCGAGCTGCAACAGGGTGATGGCGCGCTGCACCAGGCGGTGTCGAGTGGGGCGCCGTAGGGCGGTCTGAGCCATGATCGTCTCCGTAGACGGTGCGGTTAGGGCCGGGTGCTGCGTCACAGCGTCCGGCCGCCGCTTAGCGCCCAGGTCATCGCTGGCAGTCCCCTCGCCTATGCCGGTCACCCCGTACCGCTCGACCGGGGCGCCTATCAGCGCCGCGCTCATCAGGCACCAGCAGCCCGGTTCTCCACCACAGCAGCGCCCAGCTCGACCGCCCAAGCACGGCTAGCCGGTCGCGCGGGGAGTCTTGGACGGCGCTGGCCGGCCGCACCGCCACCGTGAACGTCCGGCGCCCTTGCTATCGTCACCGCCATCACGCGGCCTGCGCTTCACTGGCTTGACCGGCGGCGCTCCTCGCCGCCAGCAGCGCCGTCACCCCTCCGTACCCAGCGCATCACCGCTGTCACCCCGGCGCTCTGCACAGCGCCACGGCTTCGCCGCGCTCCGTGGTGTGCCCTGCACCCGGCATGGACAGCGATCAGGCGGTCATGGGATATCGCCGTCGTCATCGAACAGGCTATCGTCCGCCGCTTCCTCGGCCAGCACCACCGCCTCGAGTCGGCCGGACTGGATCTTGCCGCCGGCTGGCGACGTTGTCTGCACTGCCTTCTCTCCTATCCTGCCAGCGCCCGGCCCTGCGCCAGCGCCAGCGTTGACGTCGCCCCGGTCGCGGTCCACGTCCCCGGCGCGGCGGGGATCCGCCCATCACTGTTTGTCGCACGGGTCTGGACATGCCGGTCGTATCCTCGTCACCACCCGCACCGCCTGCCCGCGATCATGGCAGGCGATCGCCATCGTCTCCCCGGCGCTTACCCGGCATGGGGGTATACGTGAGCGCCAGCACATGGTATCGTCCCGGCAAAGCCGCCGAGCTGCATCGCCCCGCCATGGCAAACGCGGCAGGCAAAGCGCGCGCACGCCAATCACCGCGCCGGCGAAGCTGGCGTGGAGCGCCGCCGCAGCACTCCGCCGTGTGCCCCGGCCTTGTCGCCAAAGAGGGATTGAAATGTCAGTCAGCCGGCGAGCCGCGCCATCTGTCGACCTGCGTAGTCCCGTCGCGCACTGCCGGATGATCACCGTGGCAAACACCGCGCGATTGATGCGCGAGCGCCGAACGAACTGCCGACGTCTGTATCACCGCCTGCCATCCTCTGTCAGCCCGATCGCCGCGCCAGCGCCGGCCGGCTGTCTGTCCACCGGCGCCCGAGCATGGCATGTCCAGGTCGCGCAGCGCGGGTCGGTGTCCGGTCGGCCATCGCCCATATCGAACGTCAGCTGATCCGCCAGGGGATCAAAGCGCCAGCTCGTAAGCAACCGGCTTGCGCCAGCGCCTGTCGGCATCGGATAGCCGCTGCCAGCGATCAAAGCGGTCGGCGGCGAATCGCGCATCCGCTCCAATCGGGAACAGCCGCGCCAGCAGGTTGCACCTCGCTGCCATGCCCACATATCCTCGGCAACGCTCGCCGTCGCCGCCGCGCGGAATAGACCATCGCCGAGTCAAGATCGCGCGCCATTCGGCGGCAAGCCATCCACCATGTCGGGCACGTAACTGTGCCAACCACCGGCTGATACATGTCGAAAAAGCGGCCTTCACCCGGTCGATCCGGCAGTACGAGAATCCCACACCGCGTTGAGCCGCGTCGTCATCCAGTCGCGCACCCCTCGTAAAGTCCCTGCACCGAACCACCGCGCTCGTCACCATCGCCCAACGGTCGCCTGCACGTTGGCGGTGAAGGCGTTGAACTGCGTCACCGCGCCGTCGATAAAATGCGGATGCCGCTTCCATCGCCGGTCCATTCCAGTGAACCGGTCCAGCGAACCCCAGCAGCACCAGGTTGAACACGTCATAGGCACCCTCGAAGCGTTCCGCCCAGGTCCCATTGGCCATAGTGTCGACCATTCCAGGAACTGCCCGCCCGCATCGATCATCACCAGCTTGGCATCGCCAGCGCGCTTTCGAACAGCAGATCAAGTCGGCATTTTCGAGCAGCTTTTGTGTTTCCATCTGTTAGATCTGATAGTTTAAGACGCCCAACTGGTCCGCCGCCGCGTCTGCTCTGGCGATATCCTCCTCCGAAATGATGATGCCCATTTCGTGCGCCGCTTTGCGGAACCGTTCGATCCCCGCCGCGCCCTCGCCCAGCAAGGTTGCAAGCCTCTGGCCCGATCAGCCCGAACAAGTCGACCGCGATTGCCGCTTGCTCGGCAGGGCTTTCGATCCCGCGCATCCCCTCGGCAATCAGTGGGAGCAATTCCTCGGTGCTGCGAATGTTGCCATCGGCATCGCGGAAATTCACGCCCAGGCGTTCCAGCGCTTCCCCGGCCTCGCCCGTGCCGAGCGCGGCATCACCCACCCGGCGGGTGAGCTGCGCCAGCGCCGTGTCCATTTCGTCGCTCGACACGCCCACCTCGACCGCCGCCGCACGATATTCCTGCAAGGCCGTGGTGGAAACGCCCAGCGCCGCCGCCTGCTCGCCCAGACTTCCCGCCACTTCCAGCGCCTCCAGGCTCATTTCGCGCAAGGTGGCCAGCCCCTGCACCACCGCGCCCACCGTGAACGCCGCCGCCATCCCGCGCGCGGCCTCGCCAAAGGCGGCACGGGCGCGCTGCATCCGGGTTTCGGTTTCGTCCAGTTCGCGCCGGAAACGAAAGGTTTCCAGCAGCAGGTCGATATTGAGCGATCCGATTTTTGCCATGCTGTCTAACTCCTGTTGCGCCGCGCGGCACGTGCCGCAGTGCGCTCGATCTCTGCGCCCAGTTCAGCCCCTACAATGTCCACCGTCAGCGTCTTTGTGGGCATCCCAGGCGGGGCGCATGAACGGCTGCGCGGCCTGCTTGTAAGTGCCGAACTCGGTCGTCACCCCGGTACGCGCCGCCGTGCCGAGAAACATTTTCACGCCTCGGCTTTGCAAGCCGCGCTCGGCCCGTCGCGCCCGCTGTGTAAGCGGGCCGCTGGCGATCATGATGCTGTCGCGCAGATACCCCTCATCCACTGGTGCAGCGGCCTTCGCGGCTTCCAGCATCGGCTCCAGCGCCTTGCGCGCCACCCGCCGCAACACCCCAGCACTCGTCGATCCCTTCAGGTCATTGAGCGCCCGCGCCAGCTCGGCAAAGCCTGTGAGTTCACGTCGGACATTGTGCAATCCTATTCAGGAAAGGGTGCGGCGCGCCGGGACCCGAATACCGCGCGCCGCTGGCAGGCCGCGCCGATGCCGTGCGGCGCGGCCTGCCAATCGGTTAGGCGGCGATCTTCAGCAGGCGGATTGCCACCGGATCGAGCACCCCGCCGCCCACCCGGCGGGTCGTGTAGAAGTTGACATAGGGCTTGTTGGTGAAGGGATCGCGCAGCACGTTGATCCCCTTCCGGTCGTTGATCAGATACCCGGCGCGGAAGTTGCCGAAGAAAGCAATTGCCGGGCGTCGGCGGCGATGTTGGCATTGCCTTCATCAATCTCGACCGGGTAGTCGGCGAGGTCAGGCTGGCATGCGCAGTAGCTTTCCGCCGCAGGAAGTTGTCGTAACGACCCATCCTTGAGCTTGGCGATCGTGGCCGCCGTGGTGCTGTTCATCAGCCACGCCGCGCCCTGCCGGTAGGGAGCGGGGAGCGAATAGGCGAAGGTCACCAGGCCGTCCGCCGTCACCGTGGAGGCACTGCCGCTGTTCACCACGGTCAGATGCCGCCAGGGTGCAACCCGTCACCGGCACCGCCGGTCACATAGGTGAGGAAGCCGAGCGGCTTGTTTACGCCGTTGCCGGAGAGAAACGCGGTGTTTTCCTGCCGCGTGAATTCGTCCGCGATCTGCGCGCCCAGCCATTGCTCCAGGTTGATCTGCGCATCATCGAGCATTCGCTGGCTGACGGTCGGATTCGCGTAGATTTCCCCGGCGCTGAATTCCAGCGTCGAGAGCGTCGCGGTCGTGGTATTCGGGCGCGCGGCGGTTTCGCCAACCCAGCCCGAACCCCAGCCCTCGTTATTCCACAGCGTCGAGAAAGCCCACAGTTCCGGTCGCCACCACGGTCGCCAGGCGGCGAAGCGGGCTGACTTCGCGCTGGCGCTGGTAAATATGCCGATCCCATTCGACCGGCGCGAGATAGCCGCCGTCCGCTGCCGAGCCGCCGCTCATGGCCGCGCGGATTTGCGCCCGGTAGCCCTCGGCATTGGCCTTGCGCAAACTGGCCTCGCCATCGCCGCCGCGCATGTAGGAGGCGAAAAGGTCTCGATATTCGGGATCGATCACGCCGCCGTCACCGGCGCCCAGCTCCAACCCGACGTAAGCCGCGCTGGAAAAACCCTTGTCCACTGCCGCCTCGATCACCGAGAGCCGCGAGTTCCAATGGGCCTTGAAATCCGTAAAGCCGGTGGCGAGTTGGTTAATTACTTCCGCAGGATTCGCCTCAGCACGCGGGGGAAGCGCGATCGCGCGGGGAGCAGTGAGCATGGACGCCGCCATCAGAGAGAACCTTGGTCATTGTGTCGCACCTTTCGCTAGAAACAGGCACCGGACATCGCATGGCCCCGTGGCCCAAAACATAGTTTCGGGCCATTATTTGAAGTGGTCGCGGTATCGCCGCGCCAGCTTGGCTTCGACCTCGCCCGCCACCTCGACCGTCTCCGCCTGCCAATCGGTTTCAATTAGCTGGCGACAACCGCGGGCTTCAAAGCGCGCCAGTCTCGCGCGGGCGAATGCCAGCGCCGCGATGCCATCCGGTGCAGTGGCAATCTCGTGCGCAGCGTCCGGGGAAATCAGTTGCCGCGCAGCGAAGAGCGCCCGGTCCATCGGGTCGATCCGGCCTTCATCGGCAATGAACGCCGCCACCACCCGCTTCGCCGCCCGCGCAGCACGGCTGCGCGCCGATCCCTTCCCGCCCGCCAGGGCTAACACCAGCTGCCTTTCCGACGCGGAACGGCAGGGCCGTGCCATCGCCTGCACCGGGCACACAATGCCGCGCGGCGCGGCAACGGATCTCATTTCGCCCGCTCTGCCGTGCCGTCGAGAAACGGCTTTCCAGAGTCCAGGCGGTGCGCATCCACTCGATCGCCGCCATCCCTTGGCCGCTGTGCAGCTCGGCCATATCGAACGCGGCATAGAGCGCGGCGATCGCCAGGTCGTCCGCCGGAACCCCGTGCATGGCGCACCGTTCCGACGCGAGCCGGTGGAGACGGCGCACCCGCTCGACATCGTCCCGATCGCCGGTCATTGCGCCGCCACCAGGATGATCGAGAAACCCTTGAGCGCCAGCGTCAGGCGCTTGCGATCCGAACGCGGCAGGCCGGTCGCCAGCAGCGCGTCATCGATCTCGCGCGGGTTCATCGGGCGCGTCAGTTCGTCCAGCGCCTGCGCCATCTGCCGCCGCTCCGATGCTGGCAACAGCTCGAGCGCAGCGCGAACGCGCAAGTCCCGGCCCAGCGCCCCGCGCATCGGCGGCGAGCTCTGCGGCAACACCCTCGGCCTCAGCTTTCCAAGCCGGTTTCATAGTCCCTTCCCTTTCGCTCGATCGACCACCGCCGTGGCAGTCGGATCGTCTTTCGCCGCGCAGCTGCGCGAACCCTTCGTCCCCGCGCGCAGCGCCGCCAGCTTGTTCTCCGGAATGCGCAGAATGAATGTCTCAGCCATTGGTCTTTCCCTTGCTCTATCGCGCGCAGCGCGGCGCTTTCCAGTTTCCGAATTGGATCCCAGCTTCTGCCGCATAGCAAAGCCGCAAGGTTGGCAGGCTCAGGCCGAGCTGCTCCCCAATGGCAGGCTGCAACTCGCCTGCCGCCACCAGCGCCACCACCAGGGCGCGCGTCTCATCAGGGGCACGTGGCGCGGCCTGCCAGGCGGGCGCGGCGGCGCGATCGCCAGCCCGAACAGGTCGAGCTGCGCCGGTGCACATTTAATCGCCGCAGATTGCGTCATGGCCGATGATCCGCCCTCGCCCTGCGCGAAGCCCCAGCCTCGCCCAGATGCCCCACGATTGACGATCCGGCCCCGCCACCCGCGCGCCGCCACCGCGCCAGCAGAAATCGTATCCTCGACCGCCCAGCGCGCCCACCCCGCCCGGAAAATCCTGATTGTGAATAATAAATCTGCGAATGAGATGACAGGCGGTTATTTGGCGCGCCGATCTGGCAACTTTCGACCACCCCCAGCCCCTATTTGACCGCCTTCCGCCGGAAGTGATCAATTTGAGCGAACTGAAGGAACTTAGTTATTGATATAACTAAGGAATGTATTCCTTTTGGAAGATTCGAAGGAAATTCAGGGTAATTCCCGTGCAAGAAAACAAGGTTGCACTGCAAAACTGATATTTCGTCATAGGGAACACCTCGAATTTCCTTCCATACCCTTGCCACTCGACCTAAAGCCGCGCGATCTCAAACCCTTGCGCCTTCCAATCGCAGGCAAATCACCATTCCGGTCGGAAGCCCGAAACCTCCCAATCGCGGCGCTCCATCCGTAAACCGGGAAACTGGCGCTGGCGAAATCGGCCATCATCAGCCCCTTTCCCCGCCATTTTGAGCACCCTCATCCGCCCCGGAAGTCCCGTCAGCGCCCTGCAAGGGGCGCGGGGAGGCATCGATCAACTGCACACGCTGCCACCAGATGCCATTCGAATGCTTGCGGGTAAGGCCGAGCAACTCCATCTGCCGAGCGAAGCGCCGCAACCCGATCGCGTCCCGCCCTGTCGTCGCCGCCCAGGCGCAATAAGCCGCGTGCAATTCGAGTGATCTCACCCGCTCCGCCCGCCGCGCGGCGCGATCCGGCACCGCTCAGCCAGGAACGCCTCCACCGATGCCTCGCCCTCGATCATGGGCAACAGCGCCCGCGCCGCCGCAATCGGCATCCACGCCGCACAGCAGCTCCACCCGGCACCTTTTCCAGCGCCAGCCCCATGTCAGTCAGCGCGCGGCCAAACGCGGCATAGCTAGGCCGCTCGGCCTCGGGCACGCCCACCGTCGCGCAGAACTGGCGACAAGAGACGAACATCTCGTCATGCTCTGCCGTGGCGCGGGGATCGTCCAGGTCGAGAAACCGCTCGGCCCAGTCGCCTATCGGGATGGCGCGTTCCTGCGCCGCCGCCACTGCCTCGGCCAGCACCCGCAAGGCTTGCGAGCGCGATTGCCGCGCAATCCGCGCCATCGGAGTACCGGGCAGGACAAACAGCGAGAGCTGCTCGTTTATGACAATCGAATTTGTCGAAGTCGTGGTCATACCCCCGCACCCCTCAAAGTGTTCGCCCGCAGGCATCCGGGATGGAGTGTCAGGACGCTGCCTGCGCGACTCGCGCTCGGCTATCCGTGCATTCGACCAAGCAACCACCTCATCGCGCACAAACGCGATCCGTTTTTCGCCCAGCGTCACCGCCTTGGGAAAGCGGCCTTCGCCGCGCAGCCGGTTAATCATTGTCCGGCTCATCGAAGTGATTTCGCTAACCTGCTTAAGGCTCACGAAACGAGGAACATCTGCCATTTACTGCGCCTTTCCATCTTTCTGGAACGGCTAAGCACTTAGGGCACGAAAACCCCGTATGTCTGCAATGGTCTAGTCCGCGCAATTCCCGGAATTGCCCGAACTATCACGCGGGATATACAAATCGACAATCTCTGCAGGGACCATCGCGCGCATTTTTCGCCGATGGCTTACATACTCGAGCAGTGTCTTTGGCCCGCTCCCACGCCTTTTTCGACAGAGTAGGCTTCCTTTGATGCACCCCAGCTTCGGTTAGCTGTTCGAAAAACAGGGCCGCATCATGCCCTTCTCGCGCGACTTCTCCGCGATCATGGGGCGTGCCGCCCGCCGTCGCACCAGCTCGGCCTTAAAATCCAATTCCCCCCGGTCGTCCAGCATCTCGGCTAGCATGGCGACCAGCACATAAGACGTTCGATACCGCCTCGCCTGTCGATCGACACCGGGGCGAGCAAAGGTTGACCGTGCGAAGCTGCGCCATCACCTGCCGAGCATTGGCAAGGATGCGGCCCGGTCTCCAGTGTCCCTGCCGTCCGCCGTCCACATTCCCCCTAGCGCGGATTCGCGCAGGCGTGTCGTTATCCGCCATTGAGATAGCCCTCCAGGCATCCATCAGCTTGCGCCGCTTCGCCAATGCCGAGCCGCGCCGGTACGCGGCCTCGACCTTGTTCCCACAGCGTGCGCCAGCGCCATCTCGGCAACTTGCGGGGAAAGCCCGTGGCATCGCCAGCCCAGTCGCGGAACGTGCTGCGCAGACCGTAAATCGTCGCGGCCTTGTCCAGACTGGCGAGCCATTCGCCTTCGTCATGGCCGTCGGCTCACCGGACTGCCGCCCACCGCGCCCTCGAATAGCAATCGCCCGTCGCCACCTGCCGCCGCGCTTCAATCAGATCGCCAGCGCCCGCGCGCCCAGCGGTACAACGTGCTCGGCGTCGCCTTGCAGTTCTCCGCTCCGGCGGATCGTCCAAGTCTGGCCTTCGTGTCGATCTCGGCAAAGGTAAAGCACGCTGCGCCGCCGCACGGCTGTTCAGCATCACGAACTCGATCGCCGCGCCGCCGTGCCGACGATGCCGCGAGATGTGGCGGCGAGCTGCGGCGCGTGGCATAGGCCAGCGCCGCGTGATGCCTCTGGCGAGCCGCTGGCGCGCGGTCATGATCTTGTCGAGCAAGCCCTTCCACAGCCGCGTCAGTTGCCGACGCCATCGTGGGCGATCGAATAGTCCAGCACCGCTCGACCGCCGCGCAGCCTGTTCAGCGTCACGCCGTCCAGCCAAGCGCGCAAGCAGCTTCACATCGCCCGCCGTGATCGAGCCACCAGCTTGCGTGCACCGCCATAGTCGCGCAGCGTCATCCCATGGCGCGTGCTTGGGTTTTCCAGCTGTCGCTCTGCTCGCCAGCAATCGCCATCGCATCGCAACACCACGCCCCAAAACCACAATCGATACCCCCCAGCTCCCGCACATCCCTGCCACGACCGATCGAACCCTCCCCTCCAACCCCCCACCGATCTCACGCTCCCACCCGAAAAGAAAACCACCACCCCTCACCCAAAAAACTCCCATCGCTTAAGCCTCTCGACCCAAGCCCTCATCAGCTTGCCTCCATGCCTGCCTGCAAACCGCTATCTCCATTCGACTACACAACGAGTTTTCATAGTCCAAAAACCACCCCTGTCCGCCAGCAGCGCCCGCCGAAGGCGGGTGTTGATGGCGGGCTGCGGTGCGGAAAGTACCCGCCGGGTTCGGACTCGGAGCCGCGCAGCGGCGGAGAGGGCCGCAGGCCAATCCCACCCTGTCCGCCAGCAGCGCCCGCCGAAGGCGGACCATTGCCGCGATCACTCGATGATGTAGCTGGTCCGCAAGGTGAAGCTCGATCCGGCACTGAACTCGCCAATCGGTGCCAGGCGAAAGTGCGTGATCGCCGCATCGCAGCCATCGCCGTCGGGCACTGGCACATAGGTCCAGGTCGCGCCATTATCGTTGGAGAAATCGAGCGTGTCTCCCGCGTCCCCTAGGGCGACGTAGCCAAGCGAAAGCCCGGAAACCGGCGAGCCATCCGCGAACACCACCGGCTGCCCGAACCAAGCGTGTCGAAGCAGATCTTGGCGTTGTCCGGGCCATCGTCGGTAATCACCACGCTGTCCTCGTCAGCAGAGGCGATACCGGCGTTGGCGACGGTAATCAGGTATTGCACCAGTGCTCCGGGAATGGACCTGGGATCGGTGGTGCCATTCACGGGATCAGAAGCAATCGAGCTGACCTTGGCGACCGACAAATCCGCATAGGGATTGCACATCGTGATATCGTGGATGGAAATGGCCTGCCCGTCGGGGTCGGAAGGCGCGGTGTTGGCATTGCCGTAGACCAGCGTAATCGAGTCGATTGGCTGCGAGAAGGTTACCACGACATTGCCGTTGCCCGTGGTTTCGGCAGATCCGCTGTCTCCGACGGCAGTATTGCCAACGACATAATTGGTCACGCCATTGGTCAATGTCGGAATCACCGTGTTGCCTTGGTAGGTTCCGGTGACGGTCAGCTTGTCGGCAAAGTCACTGGCAGCATAATCGACGTCAAACACGCGGAACTGCGCCCCTGCCACCGAGCTGGAAAAATTGATGGTGGTGGTGGCCGTCTGGTAGATGGTGGAGAAATCGAGATATTGGTGGAGCGATTGCTGCGCGGGAGAAAACCCGCCCGAGTTGGTATTGGTTCGTGATGGCGACTGGCCGCCAAAAGCGGAATCGTTGACAAAGGTTCCAGCGGAGGAAAGCGCCACGCTCATTGTGCCGACATTGGTGACGGCATAGCTGTTCGAGAGCGATCCGGCCGTCCAGCTGCGCGTGTCCCAATCGAAAACGCTCGATCCGCGCGGGCAGGACAAAGTTGGGGCGGTTCCTGCCGTGCGCGTCCCCTGCACCGTCAAGTTGGCACTGGCGTAATCGTCCTCAGTGGAGACTATGTTGCCGGGGACGGAATCCGGATCGTAGTTGGTCGAAGTCTGGACATAGGCGATGTTTGCGAGCGTGACCCCGGCAGGAGCCGTCACCGTTCCCGTCAGCACAATTTGCCGGTTTGCACCCGATGCCACGCTGGGCACGGTCCAGTTGCCCGTGGCGCTGTCATAGGTGCCATAGCCACTGGTGCCAGTGAGGGTGAAGCCGGTGGGCAGGATATCGCGCACGATCACATTGCTGGCCGCAGCCGATCCGCCATTCGTCAGCGTCAGCGTGTAATTCACCGAGCTGCCCGAAGTCGGGTTGGAATTGCTGACGGTCTTGCCCAGCGAAAGGTCTGAAGTGCTCACCCCGGTCTGCTGCCAGGTGAAATCCGACAGGCCCATATATTGCCAGTCGCCCGAAGGATTGCTGCCGGAGCTGCCCTGCCCGAACAGGTAGCGGATGCGCACGCGTTTAACCGTGGTGGTGCCGAAATTTACCGCGATGCTGCCCGTGGTGCTGGTAATGCTGCCCGCATAGTCGGTGCCGTGGAATCCCTGCTGACCGTTGATCGTGGTCGTGCCAACTGCACTGCCTAGAGTGTAGGCGGTGGTGAGGGAGCGCAGGTTTTGCCACGTACCGGTTCCGGTATCGTATTCGATCACCACCGCATCGTGGAAATAGGGTCGGTCAAGTAGCGATCAACGTTCGCCACGGTGAAGCGCAAGTTGGTGACTGCCGTGGCAAGCGTATAGCTCGATTCGAAATAATCACCCGCGTCGAAGACACTGTGGTTGGTGCCGTAGAACAGCGTGCCGGTCTGGCCACCCACCTGCCCGGTGTAATAGGACAGCATCCCGGTGGAGTAGTTGCCATTGGTGAAATTGGCGTCGTTGCTGTCCCCATCGGTTACCCTGTTGGTATTGATGGTGACGGTGTTGACGCCAACATCCAGCACTGTGCCGTTGCCGACCGCACCAAAATTGCTTTTGCCCAAAGCGGTCCAGTCGGCAGTCACCGTAGTTTGCGCCATAGCGACAGCCGGCTGCAGCGCCAGCGCGGCGAGCAGGGCGACCAGGAGACGGCGAAAAAGGCTCATCGGCCAAGTCCCAGGAAGCTGAACGTATCGGTATCAAATTTCATGCGCACCGCTGCAAAGAGGCCTTCATCGGTGTTGCGCGTAGCGGAGAAATCGGGATCGCTGAACCCGGCGATATTATAACCCACAGTCAGCAACACCCCTTCGACTGGCACGAAGCCGATCTGCGGTCCGATGGCATAGCTGGTTGCACCGCCATCAAGGTCAGCTCGCACCGTAACCGCGCCGCCCACTTCGATCCGCTCACCAATCCCAATGCGCGCGTCCACACCAGCCAACACGGCAGTGCTGCCGATATCGAAGCCTTCGAAGCGATCAAAATTGTGCCGCGCACCCACGAACAGCCCGAATTCGCTGCGACGGGCCAATCCGTCCACCAGGCCGTTCTCGTCGTGGTCTGCATCGTCATAGTCGCGCGGTGACCAGTTGGTGGACAGGCTGGCGATCAGGCGGCTCGACCGAGCATCGCCATCAACGATCAGCGCGGTGTTACCCACCGGGCCGGTTTCGCCCGCCACACCATTGGTTACAGCATCGCTGCGGAATTCCACCTTGCTGAGGAAAGCGAATTCAGAATCTGCGGGGCGGTGTGCCAGCGCAATGGCGGCATCGAGAATTTCGGTTTCTGCGCCGTTCTGGCCCTCGGCATGGGTCCAGGTCAGGCCGGAACCGACCATGCTGCCCTCGCCCAGCTGGCGGATTACCCCTGCGGTAAAGCCCATGCGATTGGCGAACTCGCCATCGCGGTATTCAGCGCGTCCGGTGGCGCTCCACTGGTCACGACGCCAGGCTGCGCCCAGCGTGGCTGCGGTGAATTCCTCGAACAGGGTGCCGCCGGGGCCGAACTGGCCGCCGCTGGCAATCGGCTGAAGCGGGTTGACCAGATCGTCCACCACCGGCGCTCCATCCAGCGTCCAGTTGCTGTCAAACGTCGCATCGATGCTCAATTCGGGATTGACCTGCACGGTTTGCGCCAACCCAAAGGCGGCAAAGCTGCGGGTGCCGAGTTCGGAAATGTCCTGCTGGCCAAGGCTGGCGCTCGCCTGTCCGCCCAAGCCAAGGGGTGATCTCGAACCCGCCACGCAGCGAGTGCGAGGAGAATTCCGCCCCATCGGCGATTTCATACAGGCCCACAACGCGCACGTCGTCAGTGATGGAATAGCGCGCGCCAATCCGGTGGCGGGCGGGAAGGTCCACGCTCTCGGCTTCGTCCAGCGCAATGCTGGTGCTGAGGCTGACTTCCAGCCGGTTGTCGAACGCGCGTTGGGTCACGCCGCCTTCGAGCACGGTCGAGCTATTGGTATCACCATCGGCCAGGCGATCGGTGAAATGGGCCAGACCCAAGCGGAAGTCGGTGGCTTGCGTGGTGTAGCCCAACTCCACCTCGGCAGCGCGACGGCGGCCGGCATCGGTCATGACTTTCATCCTGCCACACACTGCCGAGGATCGAGAGTTCTTCGGAAAGGCGGAAACGCCCATCCACACCCACCTTGCGGCGGCCCAGTTCCACGCCGTTCTGCTGGCCAACACCGAAATCGGCATCGGTCTCACGGGCGTAGGCGATAATGTCGAGATTGCCGGTCTGGTGCTGCGCTTCGATCAGCCATGCCGTGGCGGTGTCGCCATCGGTCTGGCTGGCGGCCACTTCCGCACGGATTTCGGTGGCATCGCCGATGCGGGCGCGCAGGTCCATGCCGCCCATCAGCGTGCGCGCGCCATCCCCGCGATCGGTGACTGCCGTGGTGCCGACGCGCACTGCGCCATCCTGGCTTTCCCATTCGGCGCGCACACCCGCGTTGATTTGCCCGTCGCCCGAGCCATCGGTTTCGTAATCGATGACGATGAATTGCGGATTGAGATCGAAATCGCGGCTGAGCACGGGCTGGCGGAAGGTGATCGTGCCGGCCAGCGGATCGATGTCGTAGTCGGCAAAGCGGGTCAGTTCACGGCTTTCCATGATCAGTTCGGAGCGGAACCGGTCACGCACTTCCAGCGTCACCGTTTCGCTGTTGGGAACGATGGCGCGGCTGGAGAGCGCATAGGGGCCAGAGATGCCCTGCCCCTGAATTTCGTCGCGACGGAAGCGGGTGCCAAATTCGGCCCCGAACGCGCGCACACTGACCTGGCCCTGATGCGCTTCGGCCAGCACGCCAGTGGCGACACGCTGATAGCGCGTTAGGTGAGTTTCGTCGAAGCCGGTCTCGAAATCGCCATACAGCGCGTAGAAGCTGGCGGATTCTATGCGGACATACAGGTTTTCGCGTGAGGCCGCGTCGAAGTTGCGGCTCGAACCATCTGCAAATACGGTATAATAAGCATCGGGATCGAGCGTGCCGAACAGCCGTGCATCGTCTTCCTGCTCGGCGCTGTCGTAGGCGATGGTCATCAGGAAGCGGCCAAGAACCCGGCCCTTCACATACAGCGCCACGCGGGCATCTTCGCCAAGGTCACTGTCGAAGGAGCCGGTGCGCTCCATATTGTCCGCCACGCTGCGCGCACCCGTGGTGCCCTCGGCCAGGCCGATGATGGTCCAATCGATATCACCCGGGACGATCCAGCCATCAAGCTGCTGATCGCGTGCCACTTCGCCATCGTCGAAACGGAAGTCGAGCTGGATCGAACCGCTGACCATTGTCGGGGCGAGTTCAATCAGCGCGATGCCTTCATCACCGGAAACGGTCCAGCGGGCCGAAGCATTGCCGCGCCGGGTCAACTGGTCGAGCTGCTGCTGGGCGACCTGTGCGGCGCTTTCATAGGGGGCGCTGATGCGCAGTTCGCCGGAAACGCCTTCGCGCATCGGACGGCCTGCGGCATCAAGCACGCGAACGGCGACAACCGGGGCTGTGCGGCCATCGGCAACAAGGTTCGAAAGTTCAGGCACCATTTCGGCGCGCGCGGGAGTGGTGGTGAAAAAGACATCGCGTTCCAGCGTTTCCACCACCGCGCCAGCCGCACTCACGACCTGTGCGGACAGATGCGTGCGTTCGCCGTTCAGCGGCACGCCGCGCCAGTGGCTGACCTGCCAGCGGCCTTCAGCGGGGCTCAGCACGCCTTCGAACGCCAGCGGCTCAACCGGCTGGCCATCCACCAGCAGCACAACCGTCTGGTTGCGGCGGTGGCGCACGGCAATCCGGATGGAAGGCGCGCGAGGGTTGGCATCGGCAGTGGGGGCGAGCCAGTCGATCGGGCCATCGCCCATCGCAATCCAGTCAAATTCCTCGACTTCTTGGAAACGAGGATTTCTTCCTCGCCAGCCAGCGGATGCTCGGGAACCAGCATATCGGCCAAGCGCAGGTCGCACCGGCACGGTGCTTTCAGGTGCAAGCGGCGCAAAGTCGGCTGGCGCAAGGTTTCCAGTACATCGGCAGGCACGGTGGCATGGAAATCCACCACCGCCAGCGAACCGCCCTGCCCCGTTACCAGACCGCGAAATAGCGCTGCCTTGGCTCCGGCTGGAACGGGTGCAATCGATGAACTCACCGCCTTCGGGCAGTGTCATGCGCGATGCCTGCACCACATGCGTGCCGGGGACGACGCCATCAAGGTGGTAGCGACCATCGGCATCGGTGATGGCAAAGCTGCCATCCTCCATCATCACCCGCACACCGGGAATGCCGATCCGCTGGGCATCGTCCGTCAGCGTGCAATCGCCAGCGGTGATACGGCCAATGATGGTCATCCGCCCTGCGATGGTATCGCGCATGATTTCGACAGATGCCGAGGCTTGCGCAGGACGACCAAGCGAATCGACAGCTTCAGCGCGGTTTTGGACATGACCGGGAGGGGCATCGGCAGCGATAGTCATCGCATAGGTCACGCGGCGCTGGCCTCCGCCAGCGATATCGCCGAGATCGAAGCGGATTGTCCGGCCATCGGCAGAAACGATGACGCTATCCGGCGCAGAGGCACCATCGATGCGGATGGAGTCCCGGCGCAGGCGCAGCCAGGGCGAGGAAATGTCGGTCAGCACCACATCGCGGCGGGCGCGGTCACCTTCAGGATTGCGTACCGTCAGGGTGTAGAAAATCGCATCGCCAGGCTGCGCCTGAGCGCGTGAGGCGGTTTTGACTAGCGAGACCGATACACCGGGGCGATCAAGCGGAATGTCGATCTGCACCGGGGTCGGATTGGTCAGCGCAAAACTGCTACCATAGGAAGCATCGAGAATGACGAAATCACGCCCATCAGGGCGGCTCAGCAAAGCCAACTGATCTGGCGTAACCACCGAAGGCGCGGTGTAGGGCGCGGGGGGCACGATCACGAGTTGATAGCTGCCCAGATTGGTCAGTGGGAACCAGAATTCACCCTCACCCATCGTTACAACATTGCCCGCAGCATCGGTGACGGGTGCGCCAGAAATGACCGTCGAGGGCCAGGCCGTCACGCCATCTTCAGCGAAAACCTGGGCTGGCGCACCGGAAACGGCGTCGACCAGCGACACGCGTGCACCGTTCACAGGCTCGCCGGTCTCGCTGTCGAACACCACGCCGAACGGATCGGCCAGCACGTCCACAACCTTGGTCAGCACGGTTGAGCTGCCGTCGATACCGACTACGTCGATGGTGATATGGCTGCCGTTAGCGATAGACAGGCGGCAATCCTGCTGGATCGCGGAGCCGATCAGCCGCTCGGTGGGCATATTGCCGGTGAAGCGGCCCGAATTGGCCTCGGTTTCGTAAACCGTCAGTCTCTCCCGATCACCGGAATCAGTAGTCAGGACAACGTCGATCGTGTCCACGACACCCGGATTGAGATTGGCGCCTGGTAGATCGACGGAAAAATAGAGCACCCGCCCGGCGCGGATCTGATTGCTTTCAACGGCGGAGACATTCAGAATTTCCTGCCCCGCAGCCCCGGAGGCAGCTGTGGCCGCAGAGCACATTGCGCGGCGGTATGGCAGGCTATTCCCAGTAACCGCAGGTACATAAGTACGGATTTCTGCAACACTCGGCTGCACTTGCAGTTCAACAAGATTGGACTGACCGGTGAAGGTATGACCGGCAAATTCCCAGTTCGCTTCTGCGACATTGGTAATCGTCTGGGCCTGTGCCGTTCCCGTCAGCACGACAAGCGACAGCAGCACTCCGAAGAGCGCCGCTGCCGCCTGCAGTATCGAGGAACGTATAATTGTCACGTCTTCAGCCGATCAGTCCAAATCTCGACCGATCAATTGATCGTAACGGTGAAGTAGAGCGTGCGCGTTGAACCGCCGGTGATATCCGACAGCCCTTCGTTCACGTTCGTATCGGCGGCGGTGTAGCCGTCGACTTCCGTGCCGCCGGTGCACAAGCCACCGCCGGTCAGCGTGCCGTTGATCATCACGTCCCCAGTGGTGCCATAGGCATCGGCATAGAAGGTGACTTCCGCTGGCAGATCATCGTCCACCGTCACGTTGGTCGCCGTGGCGGCCCCCGAAGCGTTGGTTACCGCGATGCAATATTGCACGCGGGCGCCGGGGATTGCCCGGGGATCGGTGGTTCCGTTGACCGGATCCCAAACGACTGCGCTCGATTTCACCACACTCATGGCCGCAGCATTCACCGTTACCGAGTGACTGGCAGCATGATCGCCAGCGTACTCTGCATCGACACCGGCAATGCCGATGCCGTCCGCAAGCACGGTTTCCACGTCGGCGGGATCATTCGCACCAGTGGTGTCGACGATTTCCGCACCGATGGCTCCCACGCCCGCTTCATGGGCATTGGCCACCAGGATGATATCGGTGGACTGGCCGTTTGTGGCCCCCGCCGGAACATCGAAGGAGACCCAGACGTTGCGGGTTTCGTCTTCGGCCATCGTGTCGAAGAAGGTGATTTCTTCACCCGCATCGTAGACGCCGTCGCTGTCGAGATCGTCGAAGATGACGATGTTGGTCGGCGTGAAATCGCCACCGGCTGCGCCCGACGCCGTCAGGGCATAGCCCACAGCATCGTTCGAATCGTTGGTGACGGTGAACTGCCGCACAACACCCGTGGCCCCCGCCGATACGTTCGGCGAAGCGCCGACAGCGGCAACAGTCACGTCAATCTTGCGATCAACAACAAACGTGTCGCTATCCTGGACGGCGGTTTGCGAAACGCCTCCCACTTGGAAATCGACCGTTACGGTGTTGGTTATTGAATCGCCTGCGGTGGTCCCTTCGGCCATCGCAGGCGCTACTGAAAGGCCGACAAGCGCAATTGCGCTGACTGCCCCCAGCAATTGCTTGCTACGTTTCATTGTACTGGTCCTCGATATTTTCCCGCGAAATACCGCCCGCGGGAGTTGGCGGCGTATCAATCGCGCGTCAGCGGATGATGGCGGGATATTCGAGACGTCCGGTCTCGCCGGGCAAAACCACGGCAAGCGACCATCGAATGTGGGTTACGTCGGCATGATCGGCGGGGCGGCTGGCGCCATCTGGCCCGGTCACGGTAAGCTCCGAGAGGCGACCCCAGCTGGTGCCAGCGTCAACCGAAACCACCAACTCCGGATCGGCATCGGGTGCCAATCGTACCGGGCCGGGGAGCGGATTGGTCATGGTGAAGTTCTCAACCGGTTCGCTGCCAGTGTTGGTGTAGGTGGTGCTGAACATCAGCCGATCGCCCGGAACGATTGTCCCCGGCTCGACCAGTTCGGTTTGCGTTGCGCCATTGGCGTCCACGCTTTCGACAACCGCCAAAACATCGCCTTCAAGCGTGATTGGCTGATCCTGCGCTTGCGCAAAGGGAGCGGCCGCAAGGAACAGGGCGGAAATGGCGATTTTTAGAATATTACGCATTTGTTCAAACCTTTGTTGGTCAACACTCATATTCAATCCACAACCACATCGAAGCTGATCGACTGGCTGGTACCACCCGAAACCGTGCCCAGATCGACACTGATGCCCGTGGCATTGGCTTCGCCAGCATCATCCCCCGCAGCATCGGTAAGCGCTGCGCTACCGAGCGCGAGGCTGGCGGCGGAATAGGTCGTGCCCGCCGGTACGGCGTCGGTGACGACAAGATCGCTGACGGAGCCGCTGCCAGAAACAGTAGCGAGAATGGTGTAAGTGATTACCGATCCTGGAACTGTGCTGGTCCCGCCAAACGGATCGACAACGCTCTGGCTCTTGAGCAGATCGACAGTGGTGATCCCTGCAATAAGCGTTCCGGTCGCGGTGGCATCAGCGCCGGTGGCTCCGACGATGGCATCGACCCCGTTTTCGCCTGCGCCGCCAAACAGGGTTCCGGGCGTGCCGGTCCCCGTGATGGCTTCGGCCAGCAGTTCGACAACGCTTTCGTCACCGTCCGCAACTGTGGCGGGCACGGTTACAATCACGAAAATCGTGAGTGCCTCATCCGGGTTGAGAACTGCGGTCGTCGATGGGCCGACGAGAATTTGATCAATGCCGGGATCGTAGGCGCCGTTGCCATTGGTATCGATGGCGATGCTATCCACCGTAGTCTCGAAGTCATTGCCAGCGACGGCCGGATTGGCGGTCAGCTGAAAGGCCTCGGGCCCGTTCCCGGTGTTGGTCAGTTCGAAGGTCAGCGTGGCGCTGCCCGGCACTGCACCAACAGCGCCCGAATTGAGCGAGGTGAGCGTGACATTGAGCAATTCGTCAACAGCCAGCTCGACCGTGTTGGAATTGACGGTCCCGGAACCGGTCGTGGTGGTGTAAGTCGCCTGGGCAGTGTTGCGAATGATCGTTCCGGCATCAACGCCATCGGCGTGTGCAGGAACGGCGATCCCAAGGACCAGAGCGACAGCGAAAGGGTGTGCGACGTTTTTCATGCCCAGCAAATACTGCGGCTATGGTTATGAAATGGTAAAGGATGGGACCGGAGGAGCAGGCCGTGCGTTAACTTCGTTAGCAGGGGCGCCGGTTTGCTGCCTGTGATCGACTTGTCGACGGGCCACAGAAGGCGCAATGTCCTTTATGCAATATTACGTATACAATCAGGTTTGTGGATGCACTTTCTCGAAATCATGGAAAGATAAACTGCCGAAATTTAGGGTTCCGACCGGTTCGACCGATCTGACAAGCCGCGATCTCGCGACGGTATGGGGTTAACCGTTACAACAGTTTACACTGATCCTCATGCGTCCGGCGCGGCCATTGAAGCAGTTCGGGAACTTCAGACTGAGATCGCAAACCGCGCGAGTGCCTCGTAATCCTCCCGGCACGCCTCCGCCACGATTGCATAGTCGTCTGCGAGCATCGGTAGCGGCCCCGGTGGCGGGCCAAACCCGGTGGAGGCTTGCACCTTGTCATACCAGTGCGCGCCCCAGACACCGTCCTGAGGATGCGGACCAGTTGGCCACGCCAGCATCGCCGGGTCCCAACCGATCCCCAGCGCGGCGCACAGCAGCCGCAAGGCGGCTTCAGGATCGGCGAGGATAGTCGCGCTGTCGATCACCGGAGGCGCATGGCCCAGCCGTTCGGCTTCCTGCTCGAAGAAGGCCCGCTGGCGCGCAGTGCCAAGATGATCGGGCCGGATCGCGCTGCGCTTGGCGGCATAGCTGGCGGCCACACGGCGCGGATCGCGGATCAGGAAGGCGTGGCGGGTGTCGGGAAAGTCGGCGATCGAAACCGGGCCTTCCATGTGATGCGACATGTGCTTTTGATACCAGACACTTGCGCCACCTGTCGCGTCGCCGCGCAAGGCTTCCGCCACCCGCTGCCAATCGCAATCCATTGACGCCATGACCTCATCCGCCATCGGCTGCGGATCGCCTGTCTCCCGGAGATAGGCACCGTAAAACGGTTCATCGCTCACAACGCAGTCCGCCCGGCTGGAAAAGCTGCGCATCAGCGCGGTGGAGAGATTGCGCGGGCCGGACCACATGGCGATCCGCAAGGTCACGGCCGCCCTCGCCCCGCCACATCCCGCGCCAGGAGGTCGAGATACAGGCGCTGCAAGCGCTCAACCATTGGCCCGCGCTGCGTTCCCAACACGCGCCCGTCCACACTGCCCACCGGCGCAACCCCGGCAAAGGTGCCGGTGGTGAAGGCCTCATCCGCGCCGTAAACATGAGTGAGCGAGAAATTGCGCTCCCTCACGGTGATGCCCGCCGCGCGTGCCGCCTCGATCACCGCGCCCCGCGTAATCCCATCGAGGCAATAATCGCCGCTAGAGGTCCACACTTCGCCATCGCGGACAATGAAGAAATGCGTCGAATTGCAGGTGGCGACAAAGCCGTGCGGATCGAGCATCAATGCCTCATCCGCGCCTGCTTCACTCGCCTGAATACAAGCGGTTATACAGTTCAGTTTAGAATGACTGTTAAGCATCGGGTCCTGCACATCAGGATAACCGCGCCGCACATGGACGGTGAACAGCCGCAACATCCGGGTGGCGGTTTCGGGCGCGGGCTCCTTCCATTCGGGGATGATGACAATGGTAGCGGGAGAGATCACCACCCGCGGGTCCTGATACGGCGTGGAGCGCACCCCGCGCGTCACCATCAGCCGGACATGCGCGCCATCGCCGTGCATGGCATTGGCATCGAGCACCGCATAGAGCCGCCGCTCAAGTTCCGCCCGGTCGATCCCCACGTCCATCGCGATGGCCTTCGCCCCGCGATAAAGGCGATCGAGATGCCGGTCGAGGAAGGCGAGCCGCCCATTGTGCAACCGCAACCCCTCCCACACGCCGTCGCCCAGCATGAAGCCGCTGTCGAACACGCTGACCCTGGCCTGATCGCGCGGGAAATGGGTGCCGTTGATATCGATCAGCACGTCCGCATTGCGCGGATCGGGGATGTAGGAATGGGTGCCGGTGCCCTGCATCTGATCAGATATGCAGCGCCCGCCCGTAGGCCGCCAGCACGCTCTCATGCATCGATTCCGAGATCGTCGGATGCGGGAACACCGTCTGCATCAGTTCCGCTTCGGTCGTTTCCAGCGTCTTGCCGATCACATAGCCCTGGATCATTTCGGTCACTTCCGCGCCGACCATGTGCGCGCCGAGCAGTTCGCCGGTTTTCGCGTCGAACACCGTCTTGGTGAAGCCCTCCGCCTCGCCCAGCGCGATGGCCTTGCCGTTGCCGATGAAGGGGAACATGCCGACCTTCACCTCGTAGCCCGCTTCCTTCGCCTTGGCTTCGGTCAGGCCGACGCTGGCGATTTGCGGGTGGCAGTAGGTGCAGCCGGGGATGGCGTCGCGGTTGAGCGGGTGCGGGTGCAGGCCGGGCTTGCCCAGTTCCTGCGCGATGGCCTCGGCGGCGGTGACGCCTTCGTGGCTCGCCTTGTGCGCCAGCCACGGGCCGGGGGTGCAATCGCCGATGGCCCAGAGGCCTTTCGATTTCGTGCGGCCATAGGGATCGATCTGGATGAAGCCGCGATCCAGTTCTGCCAGCGTTTCCAAGCCGATATTCTCGGTATTTGGCACGATCCCGATGGCGACGATGCAGTGGCTGAATTCGCTGGTGGTGACCGTGCCGTCCTTACCCTTGATCTTCGCGGTCACGCCCTTGTCGTGCGCCTTGATGTCCTCCACCCCGGCCCCGGTCATTATCGTCATGCCCTGCTTGGTCAGGCTCTTTTCGAGGAAGGCGGAGACGTCCTTGTCTTCCACCGGCACCACCCGGTCGAGCATCTCCACTACGGTAACTTCCGCGCCCATATCGTTGTAGAAGCTGGCGAATTCGATCCCGATGGCGCCGGAACCGATCACCAGCAGCTTGCTGGGCATTTCGGCGGGAGTCATCGCATGGCGATAGGTCCACACCCGCTTCCCGTCGGCCTTGGCGAACGGCAGATCGCGCGCGCGGGCACCGGTGGCGACGATCACGTGCTTGGCGGTGAGCTTTTCCTCCCCCTTCTCACCCTTCACGGTGATCGAGGTCGGCCCGGTCAGCGTGCCCTCCCCCATGTGCACCGCGATCTTGTTCTTCTTCATCAGGTGGGTGACGCCCTGGTTGAGCTGCTTCGCCACGCCCCGGCTTCGCTTGACCACGGCTTCGATATCCGCCTCGATAGTCCCGGCGATCTTCAGCCCGTAATCCTTGGCGTGCTGCGCATAGTGCAGGATTTCCGCCGAACGCAGCAGCGCCTTGGTCGGGATGCAGCCCCAGTTGAGGCAGATGCCGCCGAGCAGCTCGCGCTCGACAATCGCGGTGCTCAGCCCCAGCTGCGCACAACGGATCGCCGCGACATAGCCGCCGGGTCCGGAACCGAGGATGATGACGTCGTAATTGTTGGCCATTTAGTGCTCCGTAAACTCCCTCTCCCCTTGCGGGAGAGGGTTGGGGAGAGGGGTTTCGAGCGCAGCGAGAACCACTTGCGCGACCCCATCCGGGTTGGTGAGAATTTCATTGTTCCACAAGCGCACGATGCGGAATCCCTGCGCTGCCAGCCATGCATCGCGCTCTGCGTCCGCGCCATCGGCGTGCTGGGAGCCGTCTGCTTCGACGATTAGCCGGGCGGAAAAGCACACGAAATCGACGATATAGTCGCCGATCTGCTCCTGCCGCTTGAACTTGTGCCCGCCCAGCCGTTTGGCGCGGAGCATCGACCACAACCGGTTTTCGGCATCGGTTGGCTCGTGCCGCATTTTCTTGGCGAGGGGCAAGAGATCATACTCGCCCCCTCTCCTTCCCACCGCTTCGCGGCGGGCCCCTTCCTCTCCCGAAGTGGGAGAGGAGTTAAGCCCCTCTCCCACTTCGGGAGAGGGGTTGGGGAGAGGGTATGGCGGCCTGTCCTTCACGCGCCCCCCGCTTCAATCGCCCGCGGCTTCCCGCTGTCGTCCACGGCCACGAAAGTGAACTTGGCCGAGGTGACGAGCTGTTCCTCCTCCGCATGGCGCTGGCGGCGGAAGGCCTCGGTGGAGATCACCATGCTGGTGCGACCGACCTTCTCGATGGCTGCATAAACAGAGACTTCATCGCCGATCTTCACAGGCTTATGAAACTCCATCCCGTCCATCGCGACGGTGACCGCACGGCCATGCGAATGCCGCGCGGCGACAAGGCCTGCGCCCATGTCCATCAGGCTCATCAGCCAGCCGCCGAAGATGTCGCCATAGGCGTTGGCGTCGGCGGGCATGGCGGTGACGCGGATGGCGGGGTTGCGGTCCATAGCGGCGACCTAAGCCACCAGCCCCAGCGGTGCCTCGACCAGTTCCTTGAACACCTTCATCAGTTGCGCGCCGTCCGCGCCGTCGATGGCGCGGTGGTCGAAGCTGCCGGTGGCGCTCATCACGGTGGCGATCTGGAGTGCGTCGTCGATCACATAGGGGCGCTTCTCGCCCGCGCCGATGGCCATGATCATGCCCTGCGGCGGATTGATGACGGCTTCGAACTGCTTGATCCCGAACATGCCCATGTTGCTGAGGCTGGCGGTGCCGCCCTGGAATTCGTGCGGGGCGAGCTTGCCTTCCTTGGCGCGGCCCGCAAGATCCTTCATCTCGGTGCTGATCTTGCTGATCGCCTTCGCGCCCGCATCGGTGACGATGGGGGTGATGAGGCCGCCGGGAATGCTCACCGCCACGGAGATATCCGCGCGGCTGAACTTGAGCATGGTATCGCCCGCGAACTGCACGTTGCAGGCGGGCACCAGCTCCAGCGACTTGCCCAGTGCCTTGATCAGCATGTCGTTGACCGACAGCTTCACGCCCTGCGGTTCGAGCGCCTTGTTCAGCTCCCCGCGCAGCTTGAGCATGGCATCGAGGCGGATATCGACGGTGAGGTAGATGTGCGGGACGGTCTGCTTGCTCTCGGTCAGCCGCTTGGCGATGACCTTGCGCATGGTGGAAAGCTTTTCGACCTCGTGCGGGATGCCGAAATCGTTGGCGGCGACGGGCGTGGGTGCGGGAGTGCTTGGGGCGGGTGTTGCGCGGCGGTCCTTCGACAGGCTCAGGACGAGCGGAGGTGGTGGGTTGGGCGTTCTCGACGTCCGCCTTGACGATCCGGCCATTCGGGCCAGTGCCGTGTGACTTGCGCGAGGCTGATGCCGCGTTGCTCGGCAATCCGCTTGGCGAGAGGGGAGGCAATAACCCTGTCACCCGATCCGCTCGCCCGGAGCTGTGCGAACGGCGCGGGAGCAGGAGCTTCAGGTGCAGCAGCCTTCACAACCCCACCCGGCGCGTTCTCGATATCCGCCTTGACGATCCGCCCTTCCGGCCCGGTGCCCTTCACGCTGGCGAGATCGACGCCCTTCTCCTCCGCCAGCTTGCGCGCGCTGGGAGAAATCTTGATCCCGTCATCGGAACTGGCCGCAGGTGCAGGAGCCGCCGCAACAGGCGCAGGAGCCGAAGCATCCTCGCCCTCCACCGCCAGCATGGCGATCACCGTGCCGACCTTTACCCCTTCGGTGCCCTCGGCCACCGCGATTTCCGCGATCACGCCTTCGTCCACCGCTTCGAATTCCATCGTCGCCTTGTCGGTCTCGATCTCGGCCATGATGTCGCCAGAGGCAACGCTGTCGCCCACTTTCACCAGCCAGCGGGAAAGCGTGCCCTCCTCCATCGTCGGGGAAAGCGCGGGCATCTTGATGGCTATCGGCATGGGCGGGGCAGGCTCTCTTTGCAGATGTTGGATCGTTGCGGTTCATTGGCCAAAATCGCCCTGCGGGGCAAGGTGTCTTGCTTATCCATCGCAAAGGCGGGTATTCCAAGATCGGGGGCCGGGGAAATACGAATGCGCGTCTATCTGGTTATCATCGATGAAACCGAGGAAGCGCGCGTGGCCCTGCGGTTCGCTGCGCGGCGCGCGGCGAAGACCGGCGGGATGGTGCATCTGCTGGCGCTGGTGCCGCGCCAGTCGTTCAGCGCCTTTGGCGGAGTGCAGGCGACCATCGAGGAAGAAGCGCGTGACCGGGCCGAGGTGCTGGCGAACAGCGCAGCGGGCGAACTGGCCTACGAAAGCGGCAAGATGCCGCAGATCGCGGTGCGGGTGGGCGAAGGCAAGGGCGTGATCGCCGACTATCTCAAGGAACACCCGGAAGTGGCCGCGCTGGTGCTGAGCGCCGCAGCGGACGGGGCACCGGGGCCTTTGGTGACGCATTTCTCCACCCATGCGGGTTCGCTGAGTTGTCCGCTGTTTGTTATTCCGGGTGGGTTGTCGGTGGAAGAGATTGATCGGTTGAGTTGAGGCTTTGCGCGGGAGGATTTACATAAATCCGCTCATCCTGAGCCTGTCGAAGGACAGCCACAATCTCAGCCCAACCATTGTGGCTGTGCTTCGACAAGCTCAGCATGAGCGGGGTGGGAACTGAATCCGGCTCCGGAAATCAACCTACCGCTTCTTCCCCCGGCCTTGATGGCGGATATTCCCCGGCCTGCCCACGCTGCCCCACAACTGATGCTTGCCCGCCTTATCCCGACGCGGCTTCTCCAGGCCGAGCCCCACGCGGTTCCACCCGCTGGTTCCCACCCCCATCGGGCAGCTCAAACTTAAGCGCCCCGGTCAGCGGGTTCGCCTCCCCCAGCCGCAGATCGAGCAGATCGCCCACGGTATACCGCGTGCCGGTCTGTTCCCCCACCAGCACGCGGGCATTCTCGTCATAAGAAAAATACTCGCGCCCCAGGGTGGAGATCGGCACCAGCCCGTCCCCGCCCAGCCCGACGATCGTGGCGAAGAAGCCGAATTTCTGCACCCCGGTGATCCGCGTCGGGAACACCTCGCCCACCCGCGCCGACAGCCAGGCAGCGACATAGCGGTCGATAGTATCGCGCTCGGCCTCCATCGCCCGGCGTTCGGTCAGGCTGATGGCATCGGTGATCTTGGCGAGGTCCGCTCGGTCCTGTTCGGCCAGCCCGCTTGTCGGCGGCAGATTGCCCTTGGGCCGGGGCTGTTCCAGCGCGAAGGCATCGACCAGCGCGCGGTGCACCAGCAAGTCGGCATAGCGGCGGATCGGCGAGGTGAAATGCGCGTAGCTGCCCAGCGCCAGCCCGAAGTGTCCGGCATTGGCTGGCCCGTAATAGGCCTGCGTCTGGCTGCGCAGCACCGCTTCCATCACCAGCGCCTTTTCCGCTGGATCGCCGATATCCTTCATCATCCGGTTGAACAGGCCGGGAGTGACGACCTGCCCCAGCGCGAGGTTCTTGCCGATGGAGTCGAAATACTCGCGCAGCGCGACCAGCTTTTCGCGCGTGGGCGGTTCGTGGATACGATAGACGATGGGTTGCGCCTTGCTTTCCAGCGCCTTGGCCGCCGCGACGTTGGCGGCGATCATGAAATCTTCCACCACCCGGTGCGCATCGAGCCGTTCGCGCAGCGCGATTTCGGTGATCTTGCCCTCCTCGTTCAGCACCACCCGGCGTTCGGGCAGGTCGAGATCGAGCGGATCGCGATTGGCCCGCGCTTCGGCGAGCAGTTTCCAGCAGGCCCAGAGGTTCGCAAGTCCCTCCCCCCCGCTTGCGGGAGGGGCCGGGGGGGGGCTGTGGGGGGTGGCGCCCTCCCCTAACCCCTCCCGCAAGCGGGAGGGGGACGAGAGCGCATCGATCCGCGCCTGCGCATCCTCATATGCAATCACCTCGGCAATCCGCACCAGCGCGCGGGTAAAGCGCCATGACGTCACTTGCCCCTTGCCGTCGATCACCAGGTGGCAGGCCATCGCCGCGCGATCTGCGCCCTCTTTCAGCGAGCAGACATCGGCGGAAAGCACTTCGGGCAGCATCGGCACCACGCGGTCCGGGAAATAAACCGAATTGCCGCGCTTCCTCGCCTCGCGGTCGAGCTTGCCGCCGGGGCGGACGTAGTGCGAGACATCGGCGATGGCGACCACGGCGCGGAAACCGCCCGCTCCGTCCGGCTCGGCCCAGATCGCATCGTCATGATCGCGCGCGTCGGCGGGATCGATGGCGACGATGGGCAGTTGGCGCAGGTCTTCGCGATGCTCCTCGCTCAATGGCAATTTCGCCGCCAGTTCGGCTTCGTCGAGCACTTCCTGCGTGAACACGTTGGGAATGCCGTACTTGTGGATCGCGATCAGGCTGTAAGCGCGCGGAGCAAGCGGATCGCCGAGCACCTCGATCACCTTGACCCCGGCATGACGCCCGCGCCCGGTCGGTTCGGCCAGCACCAGCTGACCAGCCTCCGCGCCGCCGATATCAACAACCTTGGCGGACGTACGCACGCGCTTGTCCACGGGGGCAAGCCAGGCCTGCCCGCTGGCGTCGATCTCGATCACCCCGAGCATGGCGCCATCTTCCGAAGGCAGCTTCTTCATCGGATGGGCGATCCAGCCCGCCCCCGCTTCCTCGGTGCGCGCGAGAATCCGATCACCCTTGCGCAGCGCGGTCTGCTTCTTCTTCTCGATCACCCGCAAGCGCGGCGGCGGGGTCGCGTCATCAGGCTGCCAGCTTTCGGGAATGGCAATCGGCTCGCCCTCGTCGATCTCGACGATCCGCAGGACGGTGACCTTGGGCACCCCGCCCATGCGGTGGAAGGCGCTTTTCTTGCCGTCGATCAGGCCTTCCTCGGCCATATCCTTGAGCATCGCCTTGAGCAGGATCTTGTCCTGCGCGGTGAGCCGGAAATGCTTGGCGATCTCGCGCTTGCCGACTGGGCCTTCGGCAGCTCTTCACGAATTCGAGCACTTGCTCCTTGCTGGGCAGGCCGAGAGGTGGGGCGTGTTGGGAGCTTTGGCTGTGCTAGAAAACACAAGCGCCCCCCCGTCATTGCGAGGAACCGAATGCGCGCGCTACGGTTCCCTGGATGGGGGTGCTTCGCCTTTACTCGCTGCGATTGTCGCGACCGGCAACGGATAGAAGTCCCCGCCCGGCACGGCACTGGCGACCGGGCTTTCCGCCCCGTCCGCCGCCACCGCGCTGACGCCGAAGATCCAGTCATCGCCGCGATCAGGAGAAAGCGTCAGGCTGTTGAGGTCCGCGCCGGGATCGCTGACCAGCGTGTCTCGCAGTTCCCAGTCACGCGCATCGGTGGCGCGGCGCCAGACGTTGTAGCTCGCTGCGCCCGCCACCGGCAGCCATTCGAGCAGCACGTTGGCGCGCACCAGCCCGTCGATCTGCACAATCGGCGGCATCGGCGCGCGGGCGAGTGCGTCGGCGGCGGCAATGTTCAGCCGGGTGACGCTGGCGAGATAGCCGAAGTCCATCTCGTCGGGCGTGTCGCCATAGGTGACGCCGTTCTCCACCCGCACGTCCTGATGCTGGTGCTCGTAATCCTCGATGGCGACCGAGAAGCGGATTGCGGGGAAGCCTGCCTCCAGGAACGGGATATGGTCCCCGCCCCGCCCCATCCGGTCGCTGCGCCAGATCTGCCGCACGTCGAATTCCTCCGCCCCTGCCTCGGCCAGAGCATCGACCCAGCGCGAGAGATTGCGGCTCGGGCTGTCATTGCCGCCACCCATGCTGCGCATCTGGGCAAGCGTGGCCGCATCGGCATCGGCGCGGGTGCCTTCGGAGAACACGCGGACATGTGCGGCATCGCACGTGCCATCGCTGCCGCAGGAACCGCCGACGATATCGTTGTTGAGCACGGCCTTCACCGTCCATCCCTGCTCGCGCGCATATTCGGCCAGCAGCCGCCCGCCATAAAGACCCTGCTCCTCGCCGGAGAGCAGCGCGTAGACAATGGTGGTCGGGAACTGCCGCCCGCTGAGCACCCTTGCCGCTTCGATCACCAGCGCAGAACCGCTGGCGTTGTCGTTCGCGCCGGGAGCATCGACTGTGCGCATCCATGACGTCTGACCCGCGACTGTCGATATGCCCCTGGATGATGACCACCTCGTTGGGCCGCTCGCTGCCCCACTGGATCGCGAGCGGCGTTGCGGATTAGCACCGGCTCAGGAATCCGCCGCCCAGTGACTGTATCCTCAACAAAGCGCGTTTGGAGACACCCGCCACAAGCCGCGCTGGCCTCGTCAAACTCACCCATCCCCCACGCCAGCGCCGCACCGATGCCGCGCTCCGGATCGGTCTGGCTGGAAAGCGTGTGGCGGGTGCCAAAGCTGACCATCGTCTCGACATCGGCTTTCAGCCGTTCAGCAGAAACAAGATCGCCGGATTGCGCGGCGGCGGGTGCGGCTATCAGAGCCGCGATCAGAGGGAGGTAACGCATGGCCACAAGTGTCGCGCGCCGGTGGCCGTTTGGCAAGCGGTGCGCGGTGAGGTGATCAGGCTACAGGCTCCTCGCCATAGCGGTTCGGTCCCGATTGCGATTTCATCACTCCGAAACCGATGACGACGAGGTAGCCAATCCAGCCGATGTAATTCAGCGGATCACCCGCAATCCCGCCCTGCATGGCCTGCAAATCCGCCGCAGATTTTGCGGTGCGCATCATCTGCTGAATTTCCTCGATCGAGCCGATGCTGGCCCACATCGCGACGGCCTGTGTCACCAGCGGAACTGCGGCCCAAAAACCAGATTGGCCAACATCGTGCAGTCGGCGCACGAAAGAAGCGAGCAGCAGCAGCGCCGAAACAGCGGCGGTCGCCGCCGAGATCCACACGGTTGCGGCAAGCCCGTCTGCCATTCCGGCCATCATTTGCGCTTCCATCTGCGCCGGGTCCGCCCCGGACTGCGCGGCATCGAACGCTGTTCCCATGCCCGATGCGAGCAATGGCACACTCGCAACCATGCCCACCACGAACTGCAAGATGACAAGAAAGAGCACATACCACCAGAATGTCGGCCGTGCATCGCGACCGGAGAAATCGGTCAGATGTGTCAGATTGTGCTTGATTGCCGGTATCAGCTCCATTGCCCCACTCCCGCTTGCATGGCGCCGTCAGTAAGCGCGCGCGACAAATATCCGTTCTACGGCGGGTGCGCCAGTGAAGATGCAGGTGCCATCCGCCGCTGGCGTATTCATGGGCACGTTGCGGAAAGTGAGCTTGTGCGCTTTCAACTGCTCCTCGACAGCATTAAGGCCTTCGCCCGTGGGCTTGGACCACTGCACTTCGACCCAGCCGGGATACTTGCGGTCCTCACCAAAATGGGCGGCCAGCCCATCCAGATCGGTGATGTCGCGGACAATATTGGCATCACGGCGTTCCCGCGCTTCGTTGAACAACGCGGCCTGCATTTCGGCGAGGATTGCGGGAACGTCCTGCACAACTGCATCACGCGCGGGGGTTTGGAACGCCGGCTTGCCCGTCGCCTCATCCCACAACGCATCGCGGCGCAGCAGGCTGACCACGCCGCCCTCCATATCGCGCGAGCCGACTTCGATAATCACCGGCGCACCCCGGCGCACCCAGTCCCACCGCTTGGCGGCCGCCTTGCCGGGGCGCACATCGAGCAGCACGCGCAGGGGTTCGCCCAGCGCCGCCTGCCCGGCGAGCATGGCGCGCAGTTCCTCGCACCACACCAGCAAGGCCTCGTCCTCGGGCTTTTCGCGCAGCATCGGCAGGATCACCACCTGCTGCGGCGCCAGCGCGGGGGGCACGCGCAGACCATCGTCATCGCCGTGCGCCATGATCATCGCGCCGACCATGCGCGTGGAAACGCCCCAGCTGGCGGTATGCGCCAGCGCCTGCCCGCCTTCCTTGTCCTGATAGCGGATGTTCGATGCCTCGGCGAAACTGGTGCCGAGATAGTGGCTGGTGCCCGCCTGCAGCGCCTTGCCGTCCTGCATCATCGCTTCGATCGACCAGGTCTCACGCGCACCGGGGAAGCGCTCGTTCTCCGGCTTTTCGCCCGCGATCACCGGCAGGGCGACGTCTTCCTCGGCAAAGGCGCGGTACATTTCCAGCGCGCGCATGGTTTCCGCCTTCGCCTCTTCAGCGGTGGCGTGGGCAGTATGGCCTTCCTGCCAGAGGAATTCGCTGGTGCGCAGGAACATCCGCGTGCGCATTTCCCAGCGCACCACGTTGGCCCACTGGTTCAGCTTGAGCGGCAGATCGCGCCAGCTCTGCACCCAGCGGCTCATCGCATCGCCGATGATCGTTTCGGACGTCGGCCGCACGACCAGCGGTTCTTCCAGCTTTGCGGAGGGATCAGGGATCAGCCCGCCCTTCCCGTCTGCGATCAGCCGGTGATGGGTGACGACCGCCATTTCCTTGGCGAAGCCTTCGACATGCTCGGCCTCGCGGGCGAAATTGGCGAGCGGAATGAACAGCGGGAAATAGGCGTTCTGAATGCCCGCCGCCTTGATCCGGTTGTCGAGCAGCCGCTGCATCCGTTCCCAGATGCCATAGCCCCACGGCTTGATGACCATGCACCCGCGCACGCCGGATTCCTCCGCCATATCAGCAGCGGCGATGACTTCCTGATACCATGCGGAAAAATCATCCTCGCGCTTGGTGTTCAGGGCGTGGCGGATGGCGGACATTTTCGGGCTTCCTGTCTGGGTGAAACGCAAGCGGTTCCCATGCCGCCGGGGCGGCGCAGTGTCGAGCGTTCTATCTTGGCTATTATGAGTTGTTCTGGCGCGAACTCAATCGCCGAGCTTGTCCAACTTGCGCTGCATTTCCGCCATTTGTGCGCGCAGGGCATCAATGTCCTCGCCGCCCTTGGCTTCGGTTGCAGCCGGAGTTGCAGCGGGAGCATTTGCAGAAGCATCAATTGTAGCACCCGGCATGAAAGCCTTGGTCGCCGCCTGGAACATCGCCATGTTGGTTTCGGCCATGCGCGTAAAGGCATCGGGGCCGATGCTGGCCTTGAAGGCATCCTGCAATTTGACCTGGTTGGTCTGGAAATTATCCATCGCCGCTTCGAGATAGGGCGGCATCATTGCCTGCATCGAATTGCCGTACATTCCGATTAGCTGGCGCAGGAAGCTGACGGGCAGCATGTGTTCGCCGCTCGCCTCTTCCTCCATGATGATCTGGGTCAGGATCGAATGGGTGATGTCGTTGCCGGTCTTGGCGTCGAGCACCTGGAAATCGACCCCCTCGCGCACCATCAGCGCCAGATCGTCCAGCGTGATGTAGCTGGAGGACCGGGTGTTGTAGAGCCGCCGGTTGGCGTACTTCTTGATGATGACGGCTTCGGAGCCCGTGTTAGCCTTGTCGGCCATGTAAAATACCTTTGTTCGCGACAGCACCTCCTTAGCACTTGCAGCAAGGTTTTTGCAATTGCGGTATCAGCTGCGGCCTCAACTTCGTGCGAACCGCTGGCCGAGCACGGTCAGCAGCTCGTATTGCGAGAGGCCGCTGCGCTGCGAAACGCTGTGCAAATCGAAGGGCAAGTCTAGGAAATCGCCCTCTTTTATGCCGCTCTCTTCCGCGTCAACCACAATCATGTCCATCGATACGCGGCCGATGACCGGTAACATGCTGCACCCATGCTGCAACGCACATCCGGGCCCCAACTGCCGCAGCAGGCCGTCGGCATAGCCGATCGAGACGGTCGCCGCGCGGGTGGGGCGGGTTGCCAACCATGTCGCGTTGTAGCCCACGGCATCGCCGGGGGAGAGTTCGCGCAACTGGATCACCGCCGCCTGCGGGAAAGCAACCTGCGCGATTTCGCCTGCCAGCGCAGGATGGGGTATGCCGCCATAGAGCGCGAGGCCGGGGCGGGTCAGGTCGAAATGATAGTCCGCCCCCAGCATGATCCCCGCCGAATTGGCGAGGCTGAGGCGCTTGGCCTGAACCTGCCCCGCTGCCGCGCGGTAAGTGGCCAGCTGGCGGGCATTCTGCGGGCTGTCCTCGTCTGCCGAAGCCAAGTGCGAGAGCAGCGTGTCCACTTCCAGCGCCTGCACCGCAGGATCGGACAACTCACTCGGAGCCAGCCCTAGGCGGTTGATCCCGCTGTCCACCATCACATGGCAAGCGCCTCCGCCGCTGGCGTTCCAGACCTGCGCTTGTTGCAGGGAATTGATGACCGGGAGCACACCTGTAGCCCGCGCATAGCCCGCCTCCTCGGCATTGCGGACACCGTGGAGCAGGGCAATCGCGCTGCCGGGGACATGCGCCAGCACGGCGGGCACTTCGCTCCAGTGCGCAAGGAAGAACTGCCGCGCCCCGGCATCGCGCAGCGCGGGCACCACCGCATCCACGCCCAGCCCATAGGCATTGGCCTTGACCGCCGCGCCGGCGGTGGCACCGATCCCGAAAGCCGATCCAACGCTCGCCAGTTTGCTCGCCAGCGCATCCCGGTCCACCCGCAGGCGCAGGCTGCGCTGCGGCGGATCAGGCAGGATCATCGGCGAAATCTCGCGGCGGCCCGTTCGGCAGGCCCCACCACGCCACCACCGCGCCGAAGGCGACCACTGCCCAAGTGTACCACAGGCCGGAATAGACATCCCCCGTCCGCGCCACGATGTATCCGGCGATCAGCGGCAGGAACCCGCCGAGATAGCCTGCGCCGATGTGATAGGGGATCGACATCGAGGAATAGCGGATCTTCGGCGGGAACATCTCTGAAAGCAGTGCCGCGACGGAGCCATAGGTCAGCGCCGAAAGCACGCCCAAAACCAGCAGCAGGCCGATAATACCGAGAATACTGGCCAGCGGCGGAGACTGCCGTTCAAAGTCATAGCCCGCCGCTTCCAGCGATCCGCGGATGATCCCACCGCGCTCATCGTCACCCAGATCGGTATAGTCGAGGCTGAAATCGCCGATGGTCACTACCGAACCCAGCGCGGCCTGATCCTGAAGCGCGTAGGGAACGCCGAGCGCGGTCAGGTCCTGCAACACCCGCCCGCATGGCGTCGCCTGCACGCTGGCGAAAGGATCGAATTCGCACGCCGCTCCGCTCACCGAAACCGGCGCCTCTGCCGCTGCACGCTGCAAGCCCGGATTGGCCAGCGCGCCCATGCCCCAGAAAATCGGGAACAACAGAACCAGCGTCAGCAGCGCGCCGATCACGATGGGCTTCTTGCGCCCGACCCGGTCCGACCATTTGCCGACCACCAGATAAAACCCCATCGCGATCAATCCGGCCGCCAACAGCACCAGTTCGACCGTGCCCTCCTCCATCCGCATCGGTCCGCGCAGGAACGACAGGCCGGAGAAAAAGGCCGTGTACCAGATCGTCGTCAGGATGCCGGTGATGCCGAACAGCGCGACGAAAATGCGCTTCTTGTTGCCGGGATAGGTGAAGCTTTCGACGAAAGGATTGCCCGCCATTTCGCCCGCCGCCTTCATCGCCTGAAACACCGGACTCTCGGACAGCTTGAGTCGCATCCACAGAGAAATTGCCAGCAGGATCAGGCTGAGCAGGAATGGAATCCGCCAGCCCCAAGCGGCGAATTGCTCCGCCGGGATCAGCGCGCGGCAGGCGATCACGACGAGGATAGACAGCACGAACCCTCCGACCACGCTTGCCTGGATGAAGCTGGTGTAGAACCCGCGCTTCTCCGGCGGGGCGTGCTCCGCCACGTAAATCGCCGCGCCGCCATATTCGCCGCCCAGCGCCAGACCCTGCAGAATGCGCAGGAACAGCACGATCAGCGGCGCGACTATGCCGATGTTCGCCGCCGTGGGCACCAGCCCCACGCCTGCGGTGGCGATCCCCATCAGGGTGACGGTGACGAGGAAAGTGTATTTCCGCCCCAGCTTGTCGCCCAAATAGCCGAACAGGATCGCGCCCAATGGGCGAAAGCCGAAGCCCACCGCGAACCCGGCCCAGACCAGCAGCAATTGCAGCGTTTCATTCCCCGACGGGAAGAACGCCGCACCAATCAGGCTGGCGAGCGTGCCGTAAATGAAGAAATCGTACCATTCGAACACCGTCCCCGCCGAACTGGCAGCGATGACGAGGCGGATTTCCTTTGCGCTCGGTTCACGAATGTCCTGTGTGGCAGTTTCTGCCATGCGTTCCCCCGGTGGTGTTGAGGAACGGCTCCTAGCCCGAAGCCGGGGTGCTGGAAAGAGCCTCCACCGCCGCCGTCCACGGCAACAGCATCGCCCCGTGCCGTCCGCGAAAATCCCGCGCCGCAGCGATCAGCGCTACATCGGGCCAATCGGGCTGCGGGCCATCGTTATCGAGCCATGCCAGCATTTGGTCGCGCATCGCGGCAATGGCAGCGGGAGAGCGCCCCAAGGCGTGGCGCGCAAAGATCGCCGCCGAAGCCTGCCCCACGGCGCATGCCCGCACCCGCAGGCCCAACTTCGCAATAGTGCCATCGGCATCGGGCAGAATGTCCAGCTCCAGCGTGGAGCCGCAAGTGACCGAGCGCGCCGAACCGTGCAGCGGGGCATCGGCCAGCGCCGGATATCGCGCCAGTTCCACCGCAGCAGCCAGCATTTCGGGCGTATAGAGCTTCTCCGCGCTCACGCGCCGCTCGCGTCGATGCCTGCCGCTGCCTCTTCTTCCAGCACCCTCGCCCGACGTTCCTCGATCATCTGCACCATCGCCCGCGATCCGGCGTCAACCAGCTGATAACTGCGCGCCTCGGCGATCCACACCGGGCGACCCGTCGCGCCCCAGATCGTGTCATAGCCCAGCACCAGCAGCGAAAAGCCGATGATGACGATGATGATCCCCTTCACCGCCCCGAACCCGAAGCCGAGCACCCGATCGATCGGACCGAGCACCGAATCGCGCGATTTGCGCCCTGCGACCCGCGCAATCAGCTTCATCGCCGCGTAGGGGATCAGCAGCAGCAGCGCGAAGGCGAGGATGCTGGCGGTAACCGGCGAACCCATGAAATCGAGGATCGCGGCGGTCAGATCGATATGCAGGTATCGGATCGCCAGCACTGCCAGAGCCCATGCGGCAAGCGACAGCACTTCCTGCACGAACCCGCGCATGAAGCCGCCTATCGCGCCGACCCCGACGATCAGCAGCACGATCAGATCAAATCCCGTCATCGCCCACGTAACTATGCCGAGGCCATCACCCGGTCAACGAGCGACGCCACGCCGCCGATTTCACTGTAGCCGATTTGCTTCACCTCGCGCCCGCCGTCCACCGGCCCGCTGGCGCGCTTGAACCCCAGCTTGGCCGCCTCTCGCAACCTCAAGGCTGAATGCGCCACTGGTCGGACTTCTCCAGAAAGCGCCACTTCTCCCAACCAGATAGCATCGGCGGCAAGCGGCCGGTCCGCCAGCGCGGAGATCAGCGCGGCGGCCACGGCAAGGTCTGCCGCCGGATCGGACAGGCGATATCCGCCCGCGACGTTGAGATAGACCTCGGCTGTGGAAAAGCTCAGCCCGCAGCGCGATTCGAGCACCGCCAGCAGCATCGCCAGCCGCCCGCTATCCCATCCCACAACCGCGCGGCGCGGGGTCGCGCCCGATTGCAGCCGCACGATCAGCGCCTGAATTTCGACCAGCACCGGCCGTGTGCCCTCGATCGCCGGGAACACCGCGCTGCCCGCAATCGGCTCCTCCCGCCCGGAGAGGAACAGCGAGGACGGATTGGCGATTTCCGCCAGCCCGTGCCCTTCCATCGCAAACACGCCGATCTCGTCCACCGCGCCGAAGCGGTTCTTCAGGCTGCGCAGGATCCGATACTGGTGGCTGCGCTCCCCCTCGAAGCTCATCACCGTATCGACCATGTGTTCGAGCACGCGCGGCCCGGCGATGCTGCCATCCTTGGTGACATGGCCGACCAGCACCAGACAGGTGCCGGTTTCCTTGGCGTAGCGGATCAGCTCGAAGGCGCTAGCGCGCACCTGGCTGACCGTGCCGGGAGCACCCTCGATCATGTCCGAATGCATCGTCTGGATCGAATCGACCACCAGCAGATCAGGCGCACCGCCCTTGCCCAATGAAGTGAGGATATCGCGCACCGAAGTAGCAGCGGCGAGCTTGAGCGGCGCGTCGGCCAGCCCGAGCCGCTGCGCGCGCAGCCGCACCTGCCCGGTCGCTTCCTCCCCGCTGACATAGACAACTTCACCGCCCGTTCGCGCAATCGCCGCTGCGGCCTGCAACAGCAGGGTGCTCTTGCCGATCCCCGGCTCCCCGCCCATCAGGATCGCGCAGCCGGGCACCAGTCCTCCGCCCAGCGCGCGGTCGAATTCGGCGATCCCGGTGCTGCGGCGCTTGAGCGGCACCGTGGGCGCGTCGAGCGATTCAAACATGATCGCCCGGCCCCCGCTGGCCAGATGGTGCTTGGCGGCAAAGGCGGTTTCGGGAACGTCCTCCACCAGCGTGTTCCACTCGGCACAGTCCGGGCACTGCCCCTGCCAGCGGGTGGCAATGCTGCCGCATTCGGTGCAGACGTAACGCTTCTTGGGCTTGGCCATGCGGCCCGGTTAACCGGAACAGATTAAGAACGCAAGCCGTCCGTTAGTGGCCTAATGCGGCGAATGCGCTTCCAGGCTGCGCCAGACGCTGGTGACAAAGGCATCGTCCGAAATGAAACCGAGCGCGGCGTTCGACAGACCCGCCACCGGGTGCGCCGCCACAGCCGCTTCCAGCGTACTGCCGCCGTCGCGCAAAGCCCGCACCCGCGCGGTGGCATCGGCGATCATCGCGTGCCAGGCGACCAGCGCCGCCCGGTCCGCCAGCGCGCCGTGGCCGGGGATCACCACCGTCTCCTCGTCGGTCATCGCGATCACCCGTGCCAGCGAGGTGAGCAGATGCTCGACATTGCCGCCGCTGTCGGTATCGACGAACGGCCAGCCCACGGCGTGCATCATCATGTCCCCCATGTGCACCACGTTCGCCTGCCGCCAGAACACCACCGTGTCGCCATCGGTATGCCCGCCGCCGAGATACATCAGATCGATGGCATCGCCATTGGCATGCAGCGTCATGCCCTGATCGTAGGTGACCACGGGCAGCGCGGCGGTGGGCGCGGGCGGCGTGGCATTGCCCAGCACAGTGCCGCCGTTCAGCAGCCGCACACGGACATTTTCCTGCGCCACGATGGTCGCCCCCGCATTGCCGAAGTTTTCGTTCCCGCCCGCGTGATCGAAATGCCAGTGCGTGTTGACGACATATTGCACCGGATTCGCGCCAAGGTCCGCCACCGCTTGCTGGATCTTCTCGGTCAGCGGAGCGAACTGGTCGTCGATCAGGATCGTCCCGTCCGCGCCGTAGCTCACCCCGATATTGCCGCCCTGCCCGAACAGCACCGCCACGCCGGGGCGAATTTCGACGGCGGTGATTTCCACTTCGGACATATCCTGCGCGCTTGCCCCGCTGGCCAGCGCGAGAGTGGATGCGGTCAGCAATACGGCAATATTCTTCACGGCAGTTTCTCCCCTTGGTCCGCCCTTGCTAAAGTGGGGCAAACACCCTGTCGAGCGCCTAGTAACTGTGCCGACCATCTGGCATCCATCGCACCATGCGGCAAAAGGAACTCCGGATCGCGCTGGTCTGCTATGGCGGGGTGAGCCTGGCGGTTTACATGCATGGCGTCACCAAGGAGATCTGGAAGCTCGCCCGCGCCAGCCGCTCCTTCCACGCCGCGCCGGACAAGCCTGAGACGGGCGTTGAGGCGGTCTACCTCAAGCTGCTGCAACGGATCGAGCGACCACTATGCCCTGCGCCTGCGGATGCTGCCCGATATCGTCACCGGCGCGAGCGCGGGCGGGATCAACGCGGTGTTCCTCGCGCAGGCGATCCACTCCGGGCAAAGCCTCGAACCGCTCACCGAGCTGTGGCTCGAAAACGCCGATGTCGACAAGCTGGTGGCGGACGAAGCGCGCCCGTGGTCGGTGATCGCCGCCAAGCCGTTCATGCATCCGTTCGTCTGGTACATGACCAACCGGCCCGGCAATGCGGTGAGCGAAAGCGTTGCCCCCGAAACCCGCGCCGAAGTGCGGCGCAAACTGTCCAACCTGGTGCGCGGGCGGTGGTTCGAACCGCCCTTCTCCGGCCCCGGCTTTACCGATCTGCTGCACGATGCGCTGTGCGCGATGCAGGCAGGCGTGGCGGAGGAGCCGCTGCTGCCTCCCGGCCATCCGCTCGATCTGCTGGTGACCGCCACCGACTATCGCGGCCACCGCGAGACGCTGCGGCTCAACAGCCCCTCGGTGGTGGAGGAAAGCGAGCACCGGATGCCGATCGAATTCCGCGTCCACACTCCAGCGCACGGCGGGCAGAGCCTCGCGCATCTGTGCGAACTGACCTTCGCCGCGCGCGCCACCGCCAGTTTTCCCGGTGCCTTCCCGCCGATGCAGGTGGGCGAGATCGACCGGCTCTATCCCGGCGAATGGGCCAGCCGCGAGGCTTTCCTGCGGCGGGTGATGCCCACCCATGTCGAGCGCGGAACGGTGGAACACGTGGCGCTGATCGATGGTTCGGTGCTGGTCAACGCGCCGTTTGCCGGGGCGATGGCGGGGCTGGCCATGCGCCCGGCGCAGCGCGAGGTGGACCGGCGGTTCGTCTATATCGACCCGACTCCGCGCCGCCGCGTGGCCAAGAGCGGCGAGGAAGTGCGTCCGGTGGGGTTCTTCTCCGCCATCGTCGGCTCGCTCTCCACCATCCCGCGCGAACAGCCGATCCGTGACAACTTGGAAGTTCTCGAACGGCAAACGCGCGAGGCGCACCGGTTCCAGAAGCTGGTCATCGCGCTACGGCCCGAAGTGGAAGGCGCCGTTGAAAAGCTGTTCGGGCGCACCTTCTTCCTCGATCACCCTACCCCCGCGAGGCTGGCGACTTGGCGTTCGCGCGCGCAACAGGCGGCGGCGGAGCGGGCGGGCTATGCCTTCCATTCCTATGCGCAGGCGAAGCTGGCGAGCATTGTCGAGCGGATCGCCGAGCTGGCGCACAACGCCGCCCCCTATGCGCAGCGGCCCGAGGCCCATGCCATTTCCGCGCGGCTGCACGAAGCCATCGAAGCGCGCGGCCTCGCCAGCCTCAGCGCCCCGGGCGGCGGGGCGAGCGAGGCGGCGATACACTTTCTGCGCGATCACGATCTCGCTTTCCGCATTCGCCGCCTCCGCCTGCTCGCGCGGCGGTTATCGCGCGAATGGGATGCCGATCCCGATGTGCCGCACGACGGGCTGGAGGCCGCGCGCGGGCAGGTCTACCGGGCGCTGGCGCTGTACCAGCAGCGCGAGGACCCCGACGGACTGGGGGCGGATTTCCCGGCGATTGCGGCGGCGGTGCTGGAACAGCCCGACCGCCTGCTCGATACACTGGCGCAGCAGCGCGCGCTGCGCGAAACCGATACCGAGGCCGAGGCGATCATTGCCGAAGCGCTCGAAGCCATGCCCAAGGACCTGCGCCGCCGCGCCCTGCTCAGCTATCTCGGCTTCCCCTTCTACGATGTCGCCACCCTGCCCTTGCTGCGCAACGAAGGGCTGACCGAATACGATCCGGTGAAGGTCGATCGCATCAGCCCCGACGATGCCCGATCCCTGCGCGAAGGCGGCACGGCGGATACCCTGCGCGGCACCGAATTCTTCAACTTCGGCGCCTTCTTCAGCCGCGCCTATCGCGAGAACGATTACCTTTGGGGCCGCCTGCACGGGGCGGAACGGATGATCGATCTGGTCTGTTCAACCGTGCCGGGCGGTTTCGACGCCACCGAATGCCTGGCCTTCAAACGCGACGCCTTTCTGGCGATCTGCGACGAGGAGGACGCGCGCGGCCTGTGCAACGGTAAGCTGGTGGCGGACTTGCGCGCGGAGATTCTGGCGAAGTTGGGGTGATGGGCACGGTTCGATGCTACGGGCTAAGCCGGACAACCACCACCGACTTGGCCGGCAGTTCCAGCGTCAGGCTTTGGCCGTGCAAATGCGCCCCGTCGAACCGGGCCGGGCTCACCACCTCGGGCTCGCCGGGGCGGTTGTGGGCATCGGCCTGCGCGTGGGTTAGAACTTCGCCCGCTACGCTGCCGAAGGCCTCAACCCCGAGATCGAGCACGATTGTCCGGGGTTCGTCCAGCGAGGCATTAGCGGCGGCAATATACACCTGCCCGTCGCTCGCGCGCGCGGCGCTCAGCGAAAGTGCGGGGAAGCTGCCTTCGGGCGTCTCGATCAGCGGCGAATCAAAAGCTACCGGATAGGGCGTGGCATCGTGGAACGGGCGGTACATGCGAAACACGTGGAAGGTTGGCGTGCGCGCCATCGCCGCGCCATCGGTCAACAGCATGGCCTGCAACACGTTCACCGCCTGGGCAATGTTGGCCATCCGCACCCGCGCTGTGTGGCGGTGGAAAATGTTGAGCGTGGTCGCTGCCACCAGCGCATCGCGCAGGGTATTCTGCTGGTAGAGATGCGCCGGATTGGTGCCTGCCTCGGGCGCATACCATGTGCCCCATTCATCAACCGATAGGCCAATCCGCCGCTCCGGATCGTTGCGGTCGAGCACCGCCTCATGCGCTTGCAACACCTCTTCCATCCGTGCCGCCTGAAACAGGATCGCGTTCCATTCTGACGCCGCAAATCCGGTCGCGGCGGCAGAATTGCGATTGGCCCAGTCGCCTGTGTTGAGCGTATAAAAATGCAGCGAAATCGCGTCCATGTGCATCGCTGCACTGCGGGTGACAACATCGGTCCAGTTGGTATCGAGATTGTTCGCGCCCGAGGCGACGCGCAGCGCGGTGACATCCTGATTGGCGTGGAAGCCCATCCCGCGCTGGTGCACGAACACGCCGAAACGGCGCAGTTCGTTGGCGTAGTATTCGGGCGTCATCGTGCCGCCGCAACCCCAGCTTTCGTTGCCAATGCCGATATGATCGAGCTGGAACGGCGTTTCGCGGCCATTGGCACGCCGCTCCTGCGCCAGTGTCTCACGCCCGCCGGCGGTGAGATATTCCAGCCACTCGCGCATTTCGGTGGGGTTCGACGAGGCGACGTTGACCGAGAGATAGGTCTCCGCCCCGATCTGCTCGGCAAAATCGAAGAATTCGTGCGTTCCGAAGGCGTTGTCCTCCACCCCGTCCCACCAGTTGTTGCGGCGGATCGGGCGGTCTGCGGGTGAGCCTATGCCGTCGCGCCAGTGGTATTCGTCGGCGAAACAGCCGCCCGGCCAGCGCACCACCGGCACCGCCAGTTCGCGCAGGGCCTCGACCACGTCGGTGCGGATGCCGCGGGTGTTGGGGATCGGCGAATCGGGCCCGACCCAGATCCCGTCATAGACCCCGCGACCCGAGATGCTCGACGAACTGGCCATATATCTGCCGCGAAATGACTGGCCCCGGCTGGTCGAATTCCACGCTGGCCTGGATCGATTCCTGTGCCGCAACGGCGGTGACCCCGCTCGAAAACGCCAGCAGAGTGAGCGCAAGGGCTGCGAACAGTCTCACCGCGGAGGAGCCACGCTGTCGCGCACGATCAGTTCATAATCGAGGTTCCGTTCCAAAGGCACCGTTACAGTCGTCGCGCGATCAAGCAACATCATCGCTGCGGCGTGCGCCATCTCGCGCACCGGCTGGCGAACGGTGGTGAGATAGGGCCAGACAGAGCGGGCCACCCAGCTGTCGTCAAAACCGCACACCGAGACATCATCCGGCACTTTCAGCCCCAACTGGCTGCACGCCACCATCAGGCCTGCTGCCGAATCGTCATTGGTAGCAAAGACCGCAGTGGGCCTGTCCGGGACAGAAAGAAGTTCGAGCCCACCCTTGATGCCTATTTCGAACAGGAACCCGGCGTAGGCCTCCGCCACCTTGATCGCCGGATCGAATTCCCGCAGCCTGTCACAAAAGCCGTTGCGCCGCGAATGCGAAGCGCCGTGCGCCACCGGCCCGTTCAGCAGGCCAAACTTGCGGTGCCCTGCTTTCCAGAACAGCGTGGCGATCTCGCCCCCGGCCTTGTAATCATCCATCTTAACCCCTGGCGAACGGTCTGGAAAACTGCTGGGTGCCACGCGGCTGTAGCGGATGCCCCGCGCTTCGAGAAAATCGAGCACTTCGGGATTGTCTGTCAGTGGCGGGGTCAGGATTACCCCATCGATCCGGTTGTTCGCTACCAGTTCGCTCAATTGCCGACCGAGGTCATCGGGATTTTCTCCCGCGTCGATATTGTCGACACGCAAGTGGTATTTTCGTTCCAGGCAAGCCTGATAGGCCCCGGCAAGAATATCGATGGTGTAGTTCGGGCTAAGCTGCCCGAACAGCACGCTGATGATGAAGCTGCGCGATCCAGCCAGTGATCGCGCCGCCATGTCGGGAATGTAATTCAATTCGGCAATGGCAGCATCGACCTTGGCGCGCAACTTTGCGGAGACGTGCGGTTCATGGTTTATGACCCGCGAAACGCTTTTGATCGACACCCCCGCATGGCGCGCAACATCTGAAATTGTGGCACTTGTTCCTGGCATGCTCGATCCCCTGGCGCGCCTCTTGCCTCAACTCTGCGTACTAGTGAACCCATAAATTGACAGCGCAGTCTTGACACCGCTGCCAATCCTGCCAATCACGTAACCTCCAGGCTTGTAAAACGGGCCGGAGGGATAGTTTTGGGAGGAACCATGAGAAAGTCCATGTATCTGGGCGCGGCTTCGCTTGCCGTGCTTTTCGCCAATCCGGCTGTTGCGCAGGAAACCGATGAAGTGGAAGACGGCGACATCGTCGTTACCGCCAACCGGTTTGAATCACTGATGTCGGATACGCCGATCGCGATGTCCGCTTTCACAGGCGATGATCTCACCCAGTCAGGAGTTACAAACCCAACCCAGTTGGCCGATTCCGTGCCCAACGTTTCGATCGTGCGTGGCAACGGATTGCAGATCACCATTCGCGGCGTGACCAGCACCGACGGCACCGAAAAAGGCGATCCTTCGGCAGCGTTCATGCTTGACGGCATCTACCTTGCCCGCCCGCAGGCGCAGGAAGTCAGCTTCTTCGATATCGAGCGCGTGGAAGTTCTCCGCGGCCCGCAGGGCACGCTGTATGGACGCAACTCCACTGCCGGCGTGATCAACGTGTTGAGTGCGCGGCCCGAGTTCGAATTCAGCGGGTCGGTGAATGCTTCCTATGGCAGCTTCGATCATCTCAACGGCACAGCGGTAATCAACATCCCGCTCGGCGAGACCTTTGCCGTGCGCGCAGCCGCCAATATCGACCGGCGAGACAGCTTCCTGATCGATGGCAATACTGCCGACGGGGTTACGCTTGATCCGTTCAAGAATAATCAGTCTTTGCGGCTTTCGGCTCTGTTTGAGCCGAGCGAGGATTTCAGCCTGCTGCTGGTGGGGGACTACAGCACTATCCAAGGCAACCCGACCAACGCGGTGCCCTCGGCAAACTTCTTTAATGTAGCAGCCGCCGGTGTCCGGGCGAATTACACAGCGCCAGTTCACCTCGATCCGGCCAATCGAATGCCGCGCGCAGGCTGAGCGGTCCGCAGGCGCAGCAAGCATTCCGGGACAACGTTGAATATGGAATCATGGGCGAGCTCAATTGGGATTTCGGCCCCGCATCGCTAACTTACCTTGGCTCCTACCGCGTCAGCGACCGTCTGGAATTTTCCAACATCGCCAATGGCGCATTCAGCGCAGACTTTTTCGGTGATTACTGGCAGACTTCGCATGAAGTCCGCCTCGCATTCGGCGAAGGGCCTTTGCAGGCGCAGGTCGGCGGCTATTACTTCAAGGAAAAGTCGGGCATCGGCTTTTTCATCAACAACCTGCTCGCGCCGAATAGCCGTTTCGGCTTCCCGCAAGACCCGACCATTTCTGAGAACCACTCGGTGTTCGGGCAGGCGACCTATGAAATCTTGCCCGATCTCAGGATCACTGGCGGCTTGCGCTATTCGCACGATCTCAAATCGCGCGTGGGCAACACCGTGCTCGATATCTACGATTCGGTGACCGATTCCAGTGACATCGGCAATCTGATTGTGCGCAATATCTTCCAAGATAACGATGCCAGCCGCACTTTCAGCAAGGTGACCTGGCGCGCGGGAATTGATTACGACAGCCCGCTCGGCCTGATCTTCGCCTCGGTATCCACCGGCTACAAGGCAGGCGGCTTCAATGATGGTTGCGAAATCGGCGATGGTCCGAGGTGTAACCTGCCTCCCAGCACCCTGTATTATGATCCTGAAACCCTGACCGCCTATGAAGCCGGCTTCAAGTTCGATGTGGCTGATGGCGTTCGCCTGAACGGTACCATTTTCCATTACGATTACAGGGGCCTGCAAATTTCGCAGGTGGCAAACCTATGCGGCGGCCCCTGCCAGGTTACCACCAACGCCGCCGTGGCCGAGGTGAACGGCATTGAGCTCGATGTCGAAGTCCGCCCGACCGATGGGTTGACCCTGCGCGGTGCGGTCAACGTTCTCGATGCCCAGTACAGCACCTTCAATCCGTCGTACAACATCGGCACTGATGCCGCCCCGATCTTTGTCACGGTCGATTTTTCCGGTCGCGAACTCAATCGCAGCCCCGAACGTCACATGGTCTGCGGGGATCAACTATGCCTTGCCGCTTGGCGATGGCGAACTGGTGGCTGACGCCGGAATTCGCGGCAGCAGCAGCTATGAACTGACCGACATTGCCACCTTGGTGTTCTTCTACCAGCCATCCTACACCAAGACTGACTTGTCGCTCACCTACCGTGGCGCGGATGATGCCTGGAATGTCGGCGTGTTCGTCGAAAATCTGGAAAACAATCTGGTCCTCACCAGTGCCGCTTTCGGCCAGTTCGATGGAGTTTCCTTCGCCGATCCACGCCAGTTCGGCATCCGCGTGGGCGCCAGCTTCTGATGCCCATTCCGGCGATGCGGGTAAGCCATCGCCGCTGATCAAACGGCCGGGAGGGCGCTGTAAAAGCGTCCTCCCGGCCATTTTTTTGCCCGGAGTGCAAAGCTGCTCCCGTCACCCAGAGGATTGCCATGTCTCGCCCAATCGCACTTGCGGCTTCGTCCGCCTTCCTGCTGCTCGCCTCTGCCATGCCCGTCGTGGCGCAACAGAGCGACGATGGAACTGCCGCCGCGCGTCAGGCCGAAGCTACGCTGGAACAGATGACTGCGGCGGAAAAGACCGTGCTCACCTGGGGCGTGATGCCGCTGCCGATCGGGCCTAACCCCACGCCCCCGCCCGCAGGTGCAATCCCAGGTGCGGGCTTTATCGCCGGTATCGAGCGGCTGGGCGTGCCTGCGCTGACCGAGACCGACGCCAGCCTCGGCGTTTCCTATGTTTTCGGCCTGCGCGGTGACTATGCTACCGCCCTGCCCTCCGGCCTCGCGATGGCAGCAAGCTGGAACCCCGAGCAGATGCGCCTTGCCGGGGCCATGATCGGTGCCGAAGCGCGGGCCAAGGGCTTCAACGTGCTGCTGGCAGGCGGCGCAAACCTGATGCGCGATCCGCGCAATGGCCGCACCTTTGAATATCTCTCCGAAGATCCGCTGCTCTCCGGCGTATTGGTGGGCCATGCCATCGATGGCATTCAATCGAACCACATCATCTCCACCATCAAGCATATTGCCCTGAACGGGCAGGAAACCGGCCGCCGCTTCGCCGATGTGCAGATTACCGACGCGCACGCGCGCGAAAGCGATCTGCTGGCGTTCCAGATCGGCATCGAGATCGGCGATCCGGGCGCGGTGATGTGCGCCTACAATCGGGTGTCGAGGGCGATCAGGCCTGCGCCAGCGACTATCTGCTCAACCAGGTGCTCAAGCGCGACTGGGGCTATCGCGGCTTCGTGATGTCCGATTGGGGCGCGGTGCCGAATCTTGAGGCCGCGCTTAACGGGCTGGACCAGCAATCGGGCTCGCAGCTCGATCCTGACGTGTTCTTCGATGCCGATACGCTGGGCGCGGCGGCGGCGAGCGATCCGGCCTATGCGGCCCGGCTCGACGATATGAACCGGCGCATCCTCTGGGCGATTTACGACAACGGTCTGGATCAGCATCAGGCCACGCCCGGCGGAGCCATCGATTTCGCGGCCAACGCTCAGGTCGCGTTCGACACCGCACGGCAGGGGATCGTGCTGCTGCGCAATCAGGGCAATGCACTTCCGCTGGCGGCGAATGCGGGATCGATCGCGGTGATCGGCGGGTTTGCTGACGCCGGCGTGATGTCGGGCGCGGGATCGAGCCAGGTGCATGAAGAGGGCGGCGCAGTGGTCACCGTTCCGCTGGGTGCGCCGGGCCCGTGGTCGGTGTTCTTTGCCGAGCAGTATCATCGCTCCAGCCCGCTCGCGGCGATCCGCGCAATGGCCCCCGATGCCGATGTGGACTACCGCGATGGCCGCTATATTTCCGAAGCTGTGGCGGCGGCGCGCAATGCCGATGTCGCCATCGTGTTCGCCACCAAGTGGTCGAGCGAAGGCATGGACCAGCCCGATCTGTCGCTTCCCTACGGCCAGGATGCGCTGATCGCGGCAGTGGCGGCGGCCAACCCGAACACCATTGTGGTGCTGGAAACCGGCAATCCTATCGCTGATGCCGTGGCTGGAGAGCACCGCAGCGGTGATTCAGGCGTGGTATCCCGGTCGGAGAGGGCGGCGAGGCGATTGCCTCGGTGCTGTTCGGCGAAACCAACCCCTCGGGCCGCCTGCCGATCACCTTCCCCGCCAGCGTGGACGACCTGCCGCGTCCGGCAGTGGACGGGTTCGATTGGCTGGAAACGAATTTTTCGGGCGATGCACCCAGCCCCGATGCGCAACTGACAGTCGATTATGACATCGAAGGTTCCGATCTCGGCTATCGCTGGAACGCGCGCGAAGGGCACCGGGCGCTGTTCCCGTTCGGCTTCGGACTGAGCTACACCAGCTTTGCCCAGCGGGACCTCCAAACCGATGGCACCACTGCCAGCCTGACGGTGAGCAACACGGGCAGCCGCGACGGCGCGACGGTGGCGCAGGTCTATCTGCTCAGCCGCAATGGCGAAGTGCAGCAGCGGCTGGTCGGGTTCCAGCGGGTTGACCTGGCCGCCGGTGCCAGCGCGCGGGTTGACCTCCAGATCGACCCGCGCCTGCTCGCCGACTGGAACGGGGCTGGCTGGACGATACCGGCGGGCACCTATGAATTCGCCATTGGGGAGAATGCCGAAGCGCTTGGCACTGCGGTGACGGTGGAAATGACTGCGCGCAGCTGGCTAGACTAACAAGCCCCTCCCCCTTTGGGGAGGAGAGTTTCAGGAGAGCCTAACCCCCGAACGCTTCCTTGATCTTCTCGAAGAAGCCCCGGCTTTGCGGGCATTCCTCACCCGTCTCGGTCTCGCGGAATTCGCAGAGCAGTTCCTTCTGCCGGGCGGAGAGCTTGGTCGGCGTTTCCACCTGCACTTCCACCACCAGATCGCCGCGCCCGCGCCCTTGCAGCACCGGCATTCCCGCGCCGCGCTTGCGCAATTGCTTGCCCGACTGGATGCCGGCGGGAATGTCGATGCTGTGGGTTTCGCCGTCGAGGCCGGGAATTTCGATGGTGTCGCCCAGCGCCGCCGTGGTGAAGCTGACCGGAATGCGGGTGAACAGCGACGTCCCCTCGCGCTCGAACACGGTGTGCGGTTTGACGTGGATGAAGATGTACAGATCGCCCGCCGGTGCCCCGCGCGGCCCGGCCTCGCCGCGACCGGAAAGGCGGATGCGGGTGCCGTTGTCCACGCCTGCGGGCATATCGACATCGAGCGTCTGCATCGTGTCCACCCTGCCCTCGCCCCGGCATGAGCGGCACGGGCTTTCGAGAACTTCGCCTGCGCCGTGGCAGTTCGGGCACGGGCGTTCGATCACGAAGAAGCCCTGCTTGGCGCGCACCTTGCCCGCGCCGTGGCACAGTTCGCAGCGGCGGCGCGAAGTGCCCGGTTCCGCGCCGGAACCGGAACAGGGGGTGCAGGCGGTGGAGACTTCGACTTCGATCTGGCTCTGCTTGCCGTGGTACGCTTCTTCCAGCGTCACCTGCATGTCGTAACGCAGGTCCGCCCCGCGCCGGGGCCGCGCGCGACCACCTGCGGCACCGCCACCAAAGGCGCTGCCGAAGATCGTTTCGAAGATATCGCCGATATCGCCGAAATCCTGCTGCCCGCCGCCGCCACCGTTCTGAAATGCGGCGTGGCCGTAGCGATCATAGGCCGCGCGCTTCTGCGGGTCTTTCAGCACGTCGTAGGCGGCACTGACCGCCTTGAACCGCGATTCCGCCTCGGCATTGCCGGGGTTGCGATCAGGGTGAAATTCCATCGCCAGCTTGCGATAGGCGGCCTTGAGCACGGCGCCGTCCGCACTGCGGGCGACACCGAGCACTTCGTAAAGATCGACTTCAGTGGACATTGCTTCACGAAAATCCTCCCCGACGCAGTTGGGGAGGGGGACCATCCGTAGGATGGTGGAGGGGCCCTGCCCCTAGCTGCAAGCTCGACGCCCGCCCCTCCACCACGCTGCGCGTGGTCCCCCTCCCCGTTCTGCGAACAGGGAGGATTGGCATCACTTGTTCTCGTCGTCCACTTCGGTGAACTCGGCCTCGACAACGTCTTCCTCAGGCGCGGAAGAAGCGTCGGCGCTGGCTGCCGCATCGGCGGCACCGGCACTGGCCGAAGCCTGGCTCTGTTCGTAGATCTGCTGGCCCATCTTCATGGCGACATCGGTGAGCTTCTGGCTCTTGTCCTTCATCGCTTCGGTCTCGCCGCCTTCAAGCGCGGTGCGCGCCTCGGCCAGCGCCGCTTCGATTTCGCCCTTCAGCCCGGCGTCGATCTTGTCGCCGTTCTCTTCCAGCTGCTTGCCAGTGGCGTGCACCATCCAGTCGAGATTGTTGCGGACTTCGGCAGCCTCGCGGCGCTTCTTGTCCTCGTCGGCGAACTTCTCGGCATCGCGCACCATCTGCTCGATATCGGCATCGTTGAGACCGCCCGAGGCCTGGATGCGGATCTGCTGTTCCTTGCCGGTGCCCTTGTCCTTGGCGGAAACGTTGACGATGCCGTTGGCGTCGATGTCGAAGGTCACTTCCACCTGCGGCACGCCGCGCGGTGCAGGCGGAATGCCGACCAGGTCGAACTGGCCGAGCATCTTGTTGTCCGCCGCCATTTCCCGCTCGCCCTGGAACACGCGGATGGTCACCGCGTTCTGGTTGTCCTCGGCGGTGGAATAGACCTGCGCCTTCTTGGTCGGGATGGTGGTGTTGCGATCGATCATGCGGGTGAACACCCCGCCCAGCGTCTCGATGCCGAGCGAGAGCGGCGTCACGTCGAGCAGCAGCACGTCCTTGACATCGCCCTGCAACACGCCCGCCTGGATCGCCGCGCCCATCGCCACGACTTCATCGGGATTGACGCCGGTGTGCGGTTCCTTGCCGAAGAAATCCTTCACGGCTTCGCGCACCTTGGGCATGCGGGTCATGCCGCCCACCAGCACCACTTCGTCGATGTCCTTGGCGGTCAGGCCGGCATCGGCCAGCGCACGCTTCATCGGTTCCTTGGTGCGCTCGATCAGCTTGGCGACCATCCGTTCGAGGTCCGAACGGGTGATCGTTTCCACCAGATGCAGCGGCGTGGTCGCCCCGGCTTCCATGCGCGCGGTGATGAAGGGCAGGTTGATTTCGGTGGTCTGCGCGGAGGACAGCTCGATCTTGGCCTTTTCGGCGGCTTCCTTGAGCCGCTGGAGCGCCAGCTTATCGGTCTTGAGGTCCATGTTTTCCTTCTTCTTGAAGGAATCCGCGAGATATTCGACCACTGCGCTGAATCGAAGTCCTCACCGCCGAGGAAGGTATCGCCATTGGTGGACTTCACTTCGAACACGCCGTCGCCGATTTCGAGGATCGAGACGTCGAAGGTGCCGCCGCCAAGATCGTAGACGGCGATGGTCTTGCCATCGTCCTTGTCGAGGCCATAGGCGAGCGCCGCCGCAGTCGGCTCGTTGATGATGCGCAGCACTTCGAGGCCGGAAATCTGCCCGGCGTCCTTGGTCGCCTGCCGCTGCGCGTCATTGAAGTATGCGGGAACGGTGATGACCGCCTGCGTCACGGTTTCGCCCAGATAGCTCTCGGCGGTTTCCTTCATCTTCTGCAGGATGAAGGCGGAAATCTGGCTGGGCGAATAGTCCTCGCCGCCGGCCTGCACCCAGGCATCGCCGTTCTTGCCCTTGACGATGTGGTACGGGACCAGCTCGGTATCCTTCTTGGTCACCGGATCGTCAAAGCGGCGGCCGATCAGGCGCTTCACCGCGAAAATCGTATTGTCGCCATTGGTCACTGCCTGGCGCTTGGCCGGCTGGCCGATCAGGCGTTCGCCATCCTTGGTAAAGGCGACGATCGACGGCGTGGTGCGCGCGCCTTCGGAATTTTCGATCACCTTGGGTTTGCCGCCTTCCATCACGGAGACGCAGCTGTTGGTGGTGCCAAGGTCGATACCGATAATCTTGCTCATGTAGTTCCCGCTCTCTCTTACAATGTTGGACGCCGCGCTTCGGCCTCCCGCCAGTTCGGCAAGGCCAGTCGGCAGCTCGCAAAAAGCTGTGTAACGGGGCCGGATATAGGTGCGCTTTTGCTTGGCACAAGTGATGCCAGCCCCTAGAAAATCGGCTCTTCCCATCATGGGACCACAAGGGGATTAGCATGAAGTCTCGTCAGGTTTTCGCCAGTCTTGCCGCATCCGGCATGGCCCTGTTGCTGGTTTCATGCGCAGAGGAGGCCCCGCCACCTGTGGCCGAGGCTCCGGGCGATTGCCCGCCGGGGATCAGTGTTGCCGATGGCTGGATGGCGCTGCCCGGCGTTTCGGGCAATCCGGGCGCGGTCTATTTCTCCATCGCCAATGGCACCGATGCGCAGGTCACCATCCGCGCCGCCAGCGTACTGGGGGCAGAAAGCGCGATGCTGCACGAAACCGCCGAATGGAGCCATCAGGTCGATATGCAGGAGCTGTTCCAGCAGCCGGTCGCTGCCGGGGAGACGCTGGTATTCGAGCCGGGCGGAAAGCACGTGATGGCAATGGGCATGGGCGAAGGAGTGGAAGCAGGCGCGGACACCGAAGTCACGCTGACATTCGTGGGCGGGGACAAGTGCAGCTTCCCTGTCACTGCCTACACCGCAGGGCAGCAGCCCGAAGGCGCTGCCGAGTGAGCGAGAGCGCGGCGCTGGCCTGCCCCATTGGCGGGGAGCGTCCGCTGAGCGCAGGAGAGATAAAGCTCGCGCGCAGCATGTTCGGCAGTCAGATCGATTATGCGCGGGTCACCATCCGCCGCCGTAAATGGGCCTTCTTTCAGCCCAAAAAGGTGACGATGGCCCCGCGCGGGCATCTGCATTTTCATCCGCAGGGGGAAGTCTATTGCGATGATTTCGCCCGCGCGCCGCTCTATCGCCAGGCGTTGTTTATCCATGAGATGACGCATGTGTGGCAAACGCAAACGCGCGGCGACTGGTATCTGGTGCTGCACCGGATGCCGTGGGCGCGGTATGATTATGCGCTGAAACCCGGCTGGAAACTGGAGCAGTATGGCATCGAACAGCAGGCCAGAATCGTCGAACATGCCTTTCTGATGCGCAATGGCTCGCCGCTCGCCGGGGTTGGTGACAAGTCCGCCTATGATGATCTGGTCAATTTTCCGGGAGCGGCTTAGGCTGTGCGCAACAGGGAGACGCGATGATGGATGAAGTGCGCGATTCGTTCCGGTCTTCGCTTGGGCGCTGGCTGGTGGGAACTTCGGCAGGATGGGGCACTTTGCTGCTCGGTATTGCGGGATTCGGGGTCATGGTCGGCTCGGCGGGGAACTTTGGTCCCTACCCCCTCCTCCTGACAGCGGCAGCCGTGCTGATCGTGGGCTGGAAATGGCTGCAAGTGATGAGCGAGAGCTTTCAGGTCACCGCCCAGCGGGTAATCGTACGGCGCGGCATCGTGATGAAAAGCGTGGACGAGGTGGAACTGTACCGGATCAAGGATGTGCGGCTGGATTTCAGCCTGCTCAACCAGATGGCCGGGATCGGCAATCTGACGATTACTTCCAGCGATGAGACGACCCGCACCGGGCAACTGTCGATGCGCCACATTGCCAAGGCGCAGGTCCGCAGAGAGGAAATCCGGCGGCTGGTCGACACCGCCCGGCGCGAGCGCGGGGTGAGGGAAATTGATCTGATCCACGAGGATATCTGAACCAGCTTGCCGCGCGGCACTTGCAGCACCCGGTTGCAAATGATACCAGTTGCGCATTGATCCGGGCGGCCCAACCCGCGCCCGGCGTCTCGGTGCATCTCATGCAGCTATCCGACTACGGCATGTCGCGCGCGCGCGGCTTCCTTTCGCATTACGAAATCGACGAAGTGACCCTGCCCGCGCAGTTTGCCGAGGTGGTGGCGACGGCGGGCAACCTCTCCGACCTGCTCTCCACCGGACGGGTGCGCCACTGGCTCGATCAGCTGGCTGATCCGGGGCTGGAAGACTGGGCGCGCGCGGCTCCCGAAGAGCAAGTGCGTACCGCGATGGTGCATTACTCCTTCCTGGTGCAGGCCTATGTCTGGGGCGAGCCGACGCCGCCCGCGCATCTCCCCGCCAATCTCGCCCGCCCGATGGTGGCGATTGCCGACCGGCTCGATCAGGCGCCACTGCTGCCCTATTCGGGCTATGTGCTCGACAACTGGGCGCGAATCGACAAGTCGGGACCGATCACTCTCGAAAACATCCGCATGGTGCAGAACTTCCTCGGCGGCGCGGACGAGAACTGGTTCGTAATGATCCATGTCGCGATCGAGGCCGAAGCGGGCGTGCTGCTCGACAATGCGGCGCGGCTGGTGGGTATTGCCGACGAAACCGAGGCCGAGCGGCTGCTGGTCGAGATGGATGCCGCGTGGGAACGCGTGTATACCCATTTCGCGCGGATGCCCGAACGCTGCGATCCCTATGTCTATTTCCACCGCGTGCGCCCCTACATCCACGGCTGGGCGAACAATCCGGCGTTGGCGGGCGGCGGAATGATCTATGAGGGCGTGGAGAAATACGCTGGCAAGCCGCAGGCCCTGCGCGGCCAGACCGGCTCGCAAACGCTCCATTGTCCCGGCGATGGACGCGCTGTTCCAGGTCGGCCACAGCGACGATCCGCTCAAGCATTTCCTCGACGAGCTGCACGCCTATCGCCCGGTGCAGCATCGCCGCTTTATCGAGGATCTGGCCGCGCAATCGACCCTGCGCGAGTTCGTTGCGGCATCGGGTTCGCCCAGCCTGAAGGATGCCTTCAACGCCTGCCTCAACCAGTCCGCCCGCTTCCGCACCCGGCATCTCGAATATGCGGCCAGCTATATCAACAAGCAGGCGGGCAGCATTGCGGGGAACGATCCCGATGTCGGCACCGGCGGCACGCCGTTCATGCGCTACCTGAAAAAGCACCGGGACGAGAACGCGGCGCAATTGGTGGAGTGAGCTGCACGGGAGGCGGACCTTCGCCCGTATGGGCGGCGGGTTGATCCGTTGTAGATGAACACAACAAAACGGCTGATACAGAATCGCTTCATCGCTGATTCGCCACAGCCCGCCTCACGGGTCGCGCCGTTCAATACCACTCGTTCCCAATCTCAGAGAGGCCCGTACCATGTCGAAAACCGCAATCCTGTTCGCCGCCCTGGCCACCCTGCTTGCCGCTCCGCTTGCCGCGCAGGATATCAACGCAGACCCTACCTATGAAACAGTCAGCCTGGCCGGCGGCTTTCCCGATGATCCCTATGTCGTATCGCTCCAGTCGGGCGGACCGCTCGATGCTTCCGGGCTTGGTGGCGCCTGCGCAGGCTTTATCGCCGAAGCGCCTGACGTGCGCCTGCACTTTGCTCCCGGCAGTCTGCCGCTGATCATCTCGGTCGCATCGGCAGCGGATACCACGCTGGTCATCAATGCCCCCGATGGCAACTGGTATTGCAACGATGACGGCGAAGCTTCGCTCAATCCATCGATTGCCTTCGGCTCGCCGATGGAAGGTCGCTACGAGATCTGGGTGGGTACCTATGGCAATGCCGTGATCGAACCCGCCGATCTCCACATTTCCGAGCTTTACAGCAACTAAGAACGGCTGATTTGTGTTCGACGGACGGGCTGGAGGGCGCTTTGCCTTCCAGCCCGTTTCCTTGCGCGGCGGCTTAGCCATCTTGCATCGGCAGCGATCCCGAATGATAGTCCAGCGCAAGGAGAGCCGCCGATGCCGCATGCTATCGATCATTCCGCAATTCTGGACCGCTACGCAGAAGCGCGCGGCGGGGTGCGCACCATCTGGGACACGATTGACCCGGCGAAAACCGCGCACCTGATCGTCGACATGCAGAACGGCTTCATGGAGCCGGGCGCTCCGGTCGAAGTCCCTGCCGCGCGCGATGTGGTGGAGGAGATCAACCGCCTTAACCGCGCCGTCCGTGAGGCGGGTGGCACCAACATTTTCCTCCGCTTCACCACGCCCGATCCGCACGGACCTGCGGCCTGGCCGGTGTTCGCCGAGCGGATGGGCCTTGGCATCGCCGCGCACCGCGCCGCCTTCACTCCGCGTGCGCATTACTGGCAGTTGTGGCCTACGCTGGATGTGGCCGAGCAGGACGTGATGGTCGACAAGCACCGTTTCAGTGGTTTCACGCACGGCACCAGCACGCTCGATGCGGAACTGAAGGCGCGCGGGATCGATACCCTTATCATCAGCGGCACGCTGACCAATTGCTGCTGCGAAAGCACTGCGCGCGATGCGATGCAGATGAACTACAAGGTGATCGTCGCCGCCGATGCCTGCGCTGCACTGAGCGATGAGGCCCACGCCGCAACGCTCGATAGCATGGCTCTGATCTTCGCCGATTTGCGCAGCGTAGCGGAGCTGGAGGGGATGCTTGTAAGTCAGCATGGAGGTGTAGCGCGAGCTTGACCCTCGACATAAATGGATATACATTTCTCTAAATTGTATATCCAAAAGGTGTAGAGATGGAACAGTTCAAGGTATCCAAGTGGGGCAACAGTCTCGCGGTTCGCTTGCCCAGCAAATGGGTCAAGCGCTTGGGTATCGAGGAAGGCGAGATGATCCCTGCGGAACTGATCCTCGGCAGCGCTGCCATTCGCGCCCAGCTGGAAGCGGAGCGCTTGGCGAGCATGATGACGCGGGAGGAAGCAATGGCGCGGATGATCGAAGGCCGCAAACTCTTTCCCAAGGATCTGAAACCCGAAGACTGGAAAATTGACCGCAACGACCCCGACATGCGCGGTTGATCCTTGCCTCATTTTGTTGACACCAACATCGTCGTTTATGCTTATTCCGCCAGCCCGAAGGCACAGCGGGCCGGTGACTTGTTGGTAGACGCCACCATCAGCGTGCAGGTACTCAATGAATTCGCCAATGTTGCCTTGCGCAAGCTGGCGTACAGTGCGGCCAAACTGGACACGCACATTGGCTCAATACGAAATCTGGTGAGCAACATTGTGGTTGTCGACGAGCGGACTCACGACCTCGCCCGAAAGATTGCCTTCCGCTACCGGCTGGCTTTCTACGACAGTTGCCTCCTGGCCGCAGCCCTGCTTGGCGATTGCGACACCTTCTACAGCGAAGACCTCCAGCACGGCCTCGTGATCGAGGGCTTGCTCACCGTGCGCAATCCCTTCGTTTGATCCGCAGGCGAGTTGCGCTCGCCAACCTTTCGAACAAGTGTATCGCCGCAGTTTCCAAATCCGTGCGACAACGATAGGGCAAGTCCGGGGTAGATTGCACGACAGGGGGAACAATGACCAAATTCGTCTCGCCAACCATTGCGGCATTGGCCGTAGTTCTTTGGCCGCATTCGGCCAGTGGACAGGATTACGCACTGGACCCGAACTATGGCACCGTCACGCTGGAAGCAGGCTTCCCGGACGACCCGCATCTGGTGCAACTGCGTATCAGGCGGGAGCGAGGATGCTTCCCACCTCGGCGATCCATGCGTTGGCTTTGTCGCCAATGCGCCGGATATTCGCCTGAATTATACCAGCGGCACGCTGCCGCTGATCTTCACTGTGCAGGCCGAAGCGGATACCACGCTGCTGGTCAACGGTCCGGGTGGGGACTGGACTTGTGATGACGATAGCGGGCCTGGTCGCAATCCGCTGGTGGTGTTCGATAATCCACAAAGCGGCCAATACGATATCTGGGTGGGCACCTTCGGAGCGCCAGAGAACCATCCTGCCGTCCTGAGCATTTCGGAAATTCGCGAGCTTGCCAGCAACGCCATCGACCTGCCGCCCGATCCGTCGCTCTACCCGCGGTTCGGAAGTGCCTATCTCACCTCCGGCTTCCGCAACGATCCGCACCGGGAATACCTTACCGGGGGAGGACCCGCGCAGGCGGGGCTGCTCGGCACGCCCTGCACAGGCTACGTCAACACCGCGCCCGATTTCCGGCTTGATTTCACGGCGGGCAAATTCCCGCTGTATGTCAGCGCGGAATCGGATGGCGATGCGACGCTGGTGATCAATGGGCCGGACGGCCGCTGGTATTGCGATGACGACAGCGGCGGAGATTTTGATCCCCTGCTGGTGTTCACCGCGCCACAAAGCGGCCAGTACGACATCTGGATCGGCAACTTTGACAGCGCCGCTCCGCTTTATGGTGTCGAACTGCGCATCAGCGAACTTGGCAGCGGCGAGTAAGGACCGGACCGGTCTTAAGATCGGTCCGGCTACCCCACCGTAGCCAACACTGCGATGCTAGGCGGCACCGCTATCGGAGCGCCGGGGGCGCAAGAAAAAGCGCCAACCAAGCAACCAGGTCAAGATCGCTGCAAAGACGCCGCACGCCATCGCGAAAGTCCGGTTCTTCTCGTTCGAATCAATCAACTCAATCATTGCTCCGTTCGCGCACTCAGAATAGGCATTACCGCCAAGTTGATCGCAAGTATAAAGAACGTCATTGACTAGAAATCTCATCGTTTCGACAACGTATGCAACGCCAAATCCAATGGCCAAGCCGACGCCCAAAATCAGAATAATTTTTATGAAAATGGTCATTATTGCCCTCCCCAAAAATACCTGCTATCCAAACCATGAGAAGCATTGCACGACCTTTGGAAAACTGCAAATTCTTCCGTATGCTTGATAGGTTGCCATTGCGAAGTGTTGAAATATGCGCATGTAAAATGCGCAACATCTAGGCACCTGGCATTATGGCGAATGGAGCACCTTCCATTTTACATTTAACGCTTCCAACATATGGCGAAGCGTCCAATCACTTAACCGGGGCCACCAAATCTGCTACGACGATCCACTTCTCGCGCGCCGGGGGCGGAAGTAGAAAAGCCATGTGAGCAGCCAGAAGAGCAGTGCGGCACAACCGCCAATTGCCAACGCAATCAGTCCGTCCCGATCGAGCGACGCCCTATAGCTCGAATACGCCTCCTCCCGGCATTGCGCGCCGCCTTCATCCCCAAGATACTCACAGTGTTCGATCGACAATTCGATCACGAAATAATTCTCCAAATCGACAAAGCCCGAGACACCAACGAATATCGCAATACCAACAGCCAGAACCAATAAGCGGATCTCCCCATTTTCCCATGATCTGTCACTCCCCCAAATGCGATGCGGCTATACCGACAACTCTCAGGATGGTGACGAGTTCTTTTGGAGGCGACTTTTCCGCTGCTGGAAGAAGCTATCAGTCCGGCTCCTTCGCCACCGCCACCATGCTCGGCCGCAGCAGTCGGTCGCTGGATCATGTACCCGGCCTGCATTTCCTGCACCATCGTGCCGGGTTCGGCCTCGGCCGAAGGGATTTCCATCATCGCCTGATGCTGGTTGGGATCGAGCGGCATGCCGAGCGCGGCGATGCGGCTGATGCCGTGCTGGCCGAACGCCTTGTCCATTTCGCGCTGGGTCGCCTCGATCCCGGCGACCAGGCCCTTGAACTTCGCGTCTTCGCGCAATTCCTCGGAACCGCCTCTATCGCACGGGCAAGGTTATCGGCGATGCTCAGAATATCGCGAGCAAAGCCGGTCGCGGCATAGGCTCGCGCATCGGCCATGTCCTTTTCCATCCGGCGGCGCACGTTCTGCGTTTCGGCCTTGGCGTAGAGCACCTCCTGCTTCGCCGCCTCCAGCTCGGCGCGCAGAAGTTCGAGCGCATCGCCTACGGAATCGCCCTCATCCTCGCCATCATCGAGGAATTGCTCGGGAACGCCTGCCAATTCCTTCTCAACCGCTTCGTCGCGATCTTTCCGTTCATCAATCATATCTGCCTGTCAACCGATTCGTTTGCCCAGGGATCGGGCGGTGAAATCCACCATGGGAACGACGCGGGCGTAATTCAACCGCGTTGGCCCGATCACCCCCAGAACGCCGACCACCTTGCCCTCGCGATCACGATAGGGCGCGGCGATGACCGAGGAGCCGCTGAGCGCGAACAGCCGGTTTTCCGCGCCGATGAAAATCCGCGTCGATCCCGCCTCGCGCGCCGAGTCCAACAATTCGGCCACCGATTGCTTGTTCTCCAGATCGTCCAACAGCGATCGCACCCGTTCGATATCGGTCAACGCATTGTCATCGAGCAGGTTGGCCTGACCGCGCACGATCAGCACCGGGCGGCTGGCCGGCGTCGTGCTCCAGACCGCAATCCCGGCTTCGACCAGTCTGGCGGAGATCGAATCAAGTGTGCTCTCTCCAGAGGCGATTTCCGCGCGCATCATCTGTGCGGATTCTGCCAATGTCCGGCCTGCAAGGCGCGCGCTGATGTAATTTCCGGCTTCGTTGAGCGCGCTGGGCGAGACGCCCTCCCCCAGCTCCAGCACGCGGTTCTCGACCTGCCCGTCCTCCCCCACCAGCACCGCCAGCGCGCGGGTATTGTCGAGCGGAATCGAGTCGCATCTGCGCCAATCTGGGCTCGCGCCGCGGCACCATCACCATGCCCGCTGCGCCGGAAAGGTCGGAAAGGATGGTGCTGGTCTTCTCCAGCGCCTGCCTCGATCGGCCCGGGGGCAGCCAATTGCGCCTCAATCGCCGCGCGCTCCTGCAAAGTGGGCTCCGCCACCTGCATGATCCCGTCGACGAACAGCCGCAGGCCCAAGTCGGTCGGCATCCGCCCGGCGCTGGTGTGCGGCGCGGCCAGCAGGCCGAGCTGCTCTAACTCACTAAGCACGCTGCGAATTGATGCGGGCGAAAGGTTCAGCCCGCCCTGCTGCGCGAGCACTTTCGATCCCACCGGCTGCCCGCTGGCGAGATAATCCTCCACCACCAGCCGGAAAATATCCCGCGCACGGGCAGTCAGTTCGGTGATCGGGGGAGTATAGGTCCTAATCCCCTTCCGAAGCCATGACAGCGCCCAATCTACCCGCTAGGGCAGCGCAGCAATATCGACCACACTTTACAACCAATCGGAGAATTCCATGCGACCTTCCGGCCGTGCGCCCGACGAAATGCGCGCCATCACCATCGAAACCGGCTTCACCAAGCATGCCGAAGGCTCCTGCCTCATCAGCTTCGGCGATACGCGGGTGCTGTGCACCGCCAGTGTCGAGCGCAACGTGCCGCCGTTGCTGCGCGGCAAGGGCACGGGCTGGGTGACGGGCGAATACTCGATGCTCCCCCGCGCCACGCACACGCGCGGCAGCCGTGAAGCAGCCAAGGGCAAGCAGAGCGGACGGACGCAGGAAATTCAGCGGCTTATCGGGCGTTCCTTGCGCGCCGTGGTCGATATGGAGAAGCTGGGCGAGCGGCAGATTACGCTCGATTGCGATGTGATCCAGGCCGATGGCGGCACCCGCACTGCTTCGATTTCCGGTGCATGGGTGGCGCTGCGGATGGCGGTGAACAAGCTGCTGGCCGAAGGCGCGATCAAGGACGATCCGATCAGTGCCAAGATCGCTGCGATCTCCTGCGGCATCCATCAGGGCACGCCGGTGCTTGATCTCGACTACATCGAGGATTCCGCTGCCGATGCCGACGCCAATTTCGTGCTGATCGAAGGCGGCCAGATCGCCGAAGTGCAAGCCACCGCCGAAGGCGCGACCTATGATGAGGAAGCGCTGCTGCGGCTGCTGCGGCTGGCGCAGCATCGGCTGCGGCGAGATCTTCCGGGCGCAGGAAGCGGCGGTTAAGTGACGCGCAGGCTCGGTTCCGGCAAGCTGGTCATCGCTACGCACAATGCGGGCAAGCTGAAGGAAATCGCAGCACTTCTAGCGCCTTACGGGCTCGATTGCCTGTCTGCGGGATCGCTGGGCCTGCCCGAGCCTGCCGAAACGGGCAAAACCTTTGTCGAAAATGCGCTGATCAAGGCGCGGGCTGCGGCGGAGGCTTCGGGGCTGCCGGCGCTGGCGGATGACAGCGGGTTATCGGTGGCGGCGCTGGACGGGCGGCCGGGAGTCTACACCGCAGACTGGGCGGCGCCGCAGTGGTTCGAGGGTGCTCCGGGGCGCGACTGGTATATGGCGATGGGCAAGGTTGAGGGGATGTTGCAGGCCCTTGGTCCCGATGCATTGCGAGATGCATGGTTCTCCTGCGTCCTCGCGCTCGCATGGCCCGATGGCGAGCACGCGGTCTATGAAGGCCGGGTGGATGGCACGCTGACCTGGCCGCCGCGCGGGGAAATGGGTTTTGGTTATGATCCGTGTTCATTCCCGCTGGCAGCGCGTTGACTTTTGCGGAAATTCCGCCGGAGGCTAAGCACAAGGTCAGCCACCGCGCCGATGCCTTCGCAAAACTGGTGGCGGATCAGTTCGCCGCCTAGAACACCGGGCGATCATAGACATTACCGGCGGGCCAGTATCGGCAAACGAGGAAATCGTTCTCCCCACCCCGCGCTACCGCGCATCCGACTTCCTGCGTCTCGCGCCAGATCACCTGCGTGTAATGCCCGACATCGTTCCAGCGCCCGGTGGTGGAAACATGCGGGAACGTACCGGGGCGGAAGAACTGCCGTTCCTGCACAAACCCGGCAATCATCATGTCCGGGCCATAGCGTCCAGCTGTGCCCATCCACAGGTTCTCGCCCGCGCCAGCACTGCCTTCGTGCGTAGAATGCTCCATCTGACCGCGTCTCGCGAGTTCCTCGGCCCAGTCCTGTGCCTGACTGGCAAGCCGGTTGCTCCATTCGAGCCGGGGGACGCCGACGTGATCGCGCGCGTCATTGTGTTCTTCGAGCAGACGGAGCGCGAAGGGGTTTATGTCGCTATCCTGATTGGCCTGAAGCGGCGCGGCCACGGCCACCAAGGCGGCGCAAACAACGGCAGATGTGCGGAGATTTCCCATAGCCCCACCTTGACTTACGCGCGTTAACGGAGACTGAAAGTGCCTATGGCCCGCGCTCTTTATATCCACTGGCCGTTCTGCCTCGCAAAGTGTCCCTATTGCGATTTCAATTCGCATGTCCGGGAGGAAGTGGACGCTGCGCTTTGGCAGCGGGCTTTGCTGGCAGACCTGCGGCACGAGGCCGAGCTGGCGGGGGGTGAGCCGCTGCAATCGGTGTTCTTCGGTGGGGGTACGCCGTCGCTTGATGCCACCTGCGTTGGTGGACGCGCTGTTGCAAGAGGCTGAAAAGCTGTGGGGTTTTGCGCCCGATATCGAGATCACGCTGGAGGCCAATCCGTCCTCGGTCGAAGCTGCCAATTTCGCCGGACTGGCCTCCGCCGGGGTCAATCGCGTGTCGCTGGGGCTGCAATCGCTGGATGACGAAGCGCTGCGATTTCTCGGGCGGCTACATGGGGTCAAGGAGGGGCTGGCGGCCCTCGCCACGGGTCAATCTGCCTTCAAAAGGGTCAGTTTCGATCTGATCTATGCCCTGCCCGGACAAACACCCGCAGCGTGGGAAGCGCAGCTGCGCCAAGCATTGGATTTCGGCACCGGACATCTTTCGCTGTACCAACTGACGATTGAGCCGGGCACCCGCTTTGCCAGCGATGTCCGGCGGGGGGATTTCACCCCGCTGGACGATGACGCCGCCGCTGACCTGTTCACCCTTACCCGCGAATTGACTGCGGCGGCGGGCCTCCCAGCCTACGAGATCAGCAACCACGCCCGCCCCGGAGAAGAGAGCCGCCACAATCTCACCTATTGGCGCTACGAGGACTACGTCGGCGTGGGTCCCGGAGCGCACGGGCGGCGCGGCGGATTTGCGACAGTGCGGCACAAGAAGCCGGAGAACTGGCTGGCGGCTGTCGAACGCAATGGCAGCGGTGTGCAGGAGGAGCGCGCGTTGGGGCTAGCCGAACAGGCGAGCGAGGCACTGCTGATGGGCTTGCGGTTGCGTGAGGGGATCGACCTCCCCGCACTTGCCACGCAGGTTCGGTCTGCCATCCGATGCACTCCTCGATCCGTGCGAGATTGCGCGCCATGCCGAACTCGGTTTCGTCTGGCAGGCAGGCACTCGGATCGGGATCACCGAGGCGGGAATGCCCTTGCTTGATGCGCTGCTGCCCAAGCTGGTGGCGGACGGGCTGGTGAGCGCATGAGCGAGGCCGCCGACCTGCTGGAACAATGGCAGCGCCATCTCGCGCTGGCGCAACGCCGTTCGCCGCATACAGGTGCGCGCCTATGTGGCGACTGCTGCGCGGCTGCTGGGGCGGATGGAACTGACCGACTGGCAGGGCGTCGCCGCAATCACCACCCGCGATCTGCGGGGCATCTGGCCGCTCGCCGGACGGAAGGAATAGGCAATGCCTCAGCAGCGCGAGAACTGTCGGCGCTTAAGAGCCTGATCTGCCTTCGCCAATGAGCAGACCGGGGCCGAACCCGGCGCGGCCCCGCGCCTGCGCGGCCCCCGGATCAAGAAGGGCCTGCCCCGCCCGATCACTCCCGATGAAGCGTCCAACATGGTTGCCGAGGTGGCCGAAAGCCCCGAAGACGAGTGGATCGGCCTGCGCGATGCCGCCGTGCTGCTGCTGATGTATGGTGCTGGTCTGCGGATTGCCGAGGCGCTGTCGTTGAAGGCGCGCGATCTGCCGTTGGGCGAGACACTGGTGGTGACGGGCAAGGGCAACAAGCAGCGGGTTGTCCCGCTATTGCCCGTCGTGCGCGATGCGGTGGCGCGCTATGCCCTCGCCTGCCCCTGGCCGCTGGCTGGCGATGCGGCACTGTTTCGCGGGGCGAAAGGCGGCGCGCTGGGGCAAGGCATGGTGCAAAAGGCGATGGCGCGCGCGCGGATTGCGCTTGGCCTGCCGGAAACCGCAACACCGCACGCGCTGCGGCACAGCTTTGCCACCCATCTGCTTAGCGCGGGGGCAGACTTGCGCAGCTTGCAGGAACTGCTCGGCCACGCCAGCCTTGGTTCGACGCAAATCTACACCAAGGTTGACGCGGCCAAGATGCTCGAAGCCTACCGCTCCGCCCACCCGCGCGAGCATTCCTGAGCAACACTGCCAACTTTTTTGGTCAAGTCATGGCGGGGTTGCAATTCAATCCGCCGCTTCGCAGTGGACAATGCCAATCGCAGTCCCCAGATTGCACCGGCTATTCCACCGGGAGAACCTTCTATGCGTAAGACCTTGTTAGCCTTCACCGCCTCCAGCGCGGTTGCCGCCTTTGCCGCCACCGGCGCATTCGCCGATGCGCCGCAGCAGGAAGCTATGGACACCAGCACCATCACTTCGGGTACCTATGCCACCGATCCCGAACCATTCGCTGGTCGGCTGGCGGCTCGATCACCTCGGCTTCAACGATTACTTCGGCATCCTGGGCGATGTCGGCGGGCACGCTGGTGCTCGATAACGAAAATCTGGCCAACAGCACGGTCGACGTCACCGTTCCGCTCGCCAATTCGCCCACCGTGGCCAGTGCCGGCCTGCGCGATCACCTGCTGCGAGCCGGTGCCGATGGCGGCGCGCCCGATTTCTTCGGCCCCAACCCCGAGCCGCGCGCGCTTTCGTTTCCACCGCCGTCCATCCAGACCGGAGAGGATACCGCGCACATCATGGGTAACCTGACCTTCAACGGCCAGACGCATCCGGTCACCATCGAGGCCGAGCTGGCCGGCATGGGCACCAACATGATGAGCCGCAAGGAAACCGTCGGCTTCCACGGCACCACCACCATCACCCGTTCGCAATGGGGCATGGGCTGGGGCACCCAATTCGGCCTGGGTGATGAAGTCGAACTGGACATCACCGTCGCCTTCGAAAAGCAGTAATTCCGGTGCGGCGCGGGAGATCAGTCTTCCGCGCCGCATTCGCACTTTACCTGTTAACCATTCGGCCCTAACACTTTCCGCGATGCACACGCCAACCGGCCTTGCCCTGCTGCTTCGACTTACACGCCCTTAGGCGTGCACCCGCCCCTGCCCAGCGCAGGGAACCCGCCTAAGGGCTTCCACATCGCTGCTGATCCGCCCGCCGCCAGTCTTGCGCGGGGGCGCAAAGTCGAACAAGGCCGTTCCGCCATGCCATGCTCCGTACCCCGGGCGCGAAATATCGCCCCTTTCCGCAAGTTCCATTTGCCGACCGGCAATGGCCCAGCCGCACCATCACCGCCCCGCCGCGCTGGCTGACCACCGATCTGCGCGACGGCAACCAGTCGATCATCGATCCGATGGATGCGGTGAAGAAGAACCGCTTTTTCGATCTGCTGCTGGAAGTCGGCGTCAAGGAAATCGAAGTCGGCTTTCCCGCTGCCGGGCGCGACCGAGTTCGATTTCATTTCCGGCCTCGTCCGATCGGGCCGCATTCCCGATGATGTGGTGGTGCAGGTGCTGACCCAAAGCCGCGCGGATCTGATCCAGCGCAGCTTCGAAAGCCTCGAAGGCGCGCATTCGGCGCCATTGTCCACCTCTACAACGCGCGTCAGCCCGGCATGGCGCGAGATCGTGTTCCGGATGAGCCGCGACGAAGTGCGCGAAATCGCCTATCCAGGCGCGCAATTGCTGGTGGAAGAGGCGGCCAAGCGCCCCGGCACCAATGGCATTTCGAATACTAGTCCCGAAACCTTCTCCACCGCCGAACTCGATTTCAGCCTGGAGGTGTGCGAGGCGGTGATGAACGTCGTCGGCCCGACGCAAGGACTGGCCGATCATCCTCAACCTGCCCGCCACGGTGGAAGCGGCGACGCCCAATATCTATGCCGACCAGATCGAATATTTCTGCCGCAACCTGCCCAATCGCGAAGCGGCAGTGATCTCGCTGCACACCCACAATGATCGCGGCACCGGCGTCGCGGCGGCGGAACTGGGGCTGATGGCGGGTGCAGACCGGGTGGAAGGCTGCCTGTTCGGCAATGGCGAACGCACCGGCAATTGCTGCCTCGTGACCGTGGCGCTCAACATGTACACGCAAGGGATCGATCCCGGCCTCGATTTCTCGGATATCGACCGGGTGATCGAGACGGTGGAATACTGCAACCAGCTCCCCGTCCACCAGCGCCATCCCTATGGCGGCGAACTGGTGTTCACCGCCTTTTCCGGCAGCCATCAGGATGCGATCAAGAAGGGCTTTGAAGCGCAGGAACAGCGCAACGATGAATTCTGGCGGGTGCCCTACCTGCCGATCGATCCCGCCGATCTGGGGCGCAGTTACGAAGCGGTGATCCGGGTCAATTCGCAGAGCGGCAAGGGCGGCTTTGCCTGGGTGCTGCAACAGGATCAGGGGCTGAAACTGCCCAAGCGGATGCAGGCCGATTTCAGCCGCCATGTGCAATATCATGGCCGACGAGTCTGGGGCGCGAGCTCAACGCGGCGGATATCTGGGAATGCTTCCGCCAGACCTATTACCTCAAGGTGGACAAGCGCCGCTTCCGGCTGGTCGATTACGAGGAAAGCCGCGCTGTCGGACGGCACCGCATCTTTACCGGCACGGTGGAAGTCGATGGCGAGGCGCAGCGGGTTTCCGGGCGTGGCAAGGGGCTGATCTCCTCGGTTCTCGCCACCTTGCGCGAAACCTTCGGGCTGGAATTCGAAGTGACCGACTATTCCGAACACGCGCTCAGCACCGGGGTCGATTCTAAGGCGGCGGCCTATATCGAATTCGCGCTGCCCGATGGCCGCACTGGCTGGGGCGTGGGGCTGGACGAGGACGTGGCCACGGCCAGCGTGCGCGCGCTGCTGAGCGCCGCCAATTCGGCTTCGGACGGACCGGGAACGCCGCGCTTCTAGGGGTAATTGCGGATAGGCCTGCTTTCCCCGCGCTAGAACCCTGTGGGGTAAGCGCGGGGAATGGTCACTGATCTACCCTCTGCGCTGGTTGTAGCGCTGGTGCTTGCCTCCTGTCTCGCCACCACGGCGGCGCTTTGCCTGACTTGCGTGAAGCTGCGGCGGCAAGCGGGTTGGCGCATGGCGGAAATCGAGCGGCTGCTGGTGCGGCAAGCGGAATTACAGGTGTCGCTGGCGAAGGCCGAGCGCCTGGCCGACAGCGAAATCCGCCTTCCTCGCCACCATGAGCCACGAAATCCGCACGCCGATGAACGGCGTGATCGGCTTCACCGAACTGCTGCTCGAAAGCGATCTCGACCCGCGCCGCCGCGCGCAGGTGCAGCTGATCGCCGATTCGGGGCGGGCGATGATGCAGCTTGTGAACGATATCCTCGACCATTGGAAAATCGAATCGGGGGAAATGCGGCTGCATCCTGAACCGGTCGATCTCCGCGAGAAGCTGGAGCATTGCATCAAGCTGCTTGAACCTACCGCGCGCTCCAAACAGCTCGCCATCGGCACGTTCGTGGATGAGGCCGTTCCCGAATTGGTTTTGCTGGACCGGCTGCGCATCCAGCAGGTGGTGCTGAACCTGGTCGGTAACGCGATCCGCTTTACCGAAAGCGGCGGTATCGATGTCGAAGCGCGAATGGAAAATTCGACCGAGGGCAAGATGCTGCTGCTCTCGGTGATCGATACCGGGATCGGTATCGAGGAATCGCAGCTGGAGGAAATCTTTGCTCCCTACCGGCAGGAGAACCGGAGCATCGAAGCGCGTTTCGGCGGTTCCGGGCTGGGGCTGACGATAAGCAGCGACCTAGTGGCGATAATGGGTGGCCAGATCGCCGTTCACTCCCGGCGCGGCGTTGGTACGCAATTTACCGTCCGCCTGCCGCTTGTCCCAGTTGAGGCGTCGGCTAACGAACCGCTCAATCCAATCTCCCCTTCCCCCGCCGCTGCCCTCGCCTCCCTCCAGGGCGCGCATGTGCTGATCGTCGAGGATGATGCCATCAATCGCGAACTCATCATGGCGATGGCCGAGGCGCTGCATCTCGATGCCCATACGGTCGGTAGCGGGGCGGAGGCGGTGCGGGCTGTGGTGGAAAGCGAACAGGCTGGCATTCCCTTCGCCGTAGCGCTGATGGACATGCAAATGCCCGGCATGGACGGACTGGAAGCCACTCGCCGCCTGCGCGCGCTCGGTTTCACGCCTGAGGTCCTGCCGATCATCGCGCTGACTGCCAATTGCTCTCCCGAAGACATTGCCGCTTGCGCCGCCGCCGGAATGCAGTCGCACCTTGGGAAACCAGTCACGACAGTTGCCCTCGCCCGCGAATTGGCGCGCTGGCTGGTGCTCGGTTCACTCAGCGGAAGAAATTCAAGCGATACGGTAATAGTGCACTAAGTCTCAGTCGGCCGGCGCAGTCACCGCCCACAGCGCTTCGGCCAGCGCATCGAGTTCGGCGAAATCCACCTCTGCGCGAAAGGATCCTTGCGGTTCAGCGCGGCATGCCGGCCTTCGCGTTGCAGCAGCCGCTTGCGCAGCCCCTTCTGCAACAGGCCTAGCCGCATCAACGCTTCCTCTCGCGCCAGCGCGGGGCTGCGCAGTCGGCTGCGGCGCCAGCTCGCTTCCACTTGCCCCACCCGTTCGGCGACCAATTGGTTGTAAGCCTGATGCGGACCACGGTGCAGCGGCAGCCCCGTTTCCAGCGCCGCATCCGTTGTGGAGGGAAGCAGTAAGCCGTTGATGCGAAAATCGTCGAAACCGATCACCTGCGCTCCCAAATCAGCAATCAGGGCGGTGAAGCAGGGAGTGCCGAGTAATTGCCGGGGCAACAGATGGTGGCGCTGCATTTCGGGCCGGTAATCGGCGTCGCCAGAGCGATTGACCGAACGAAAACCGATGCGGCTCCTTTCACGCGACGGTCCATCGCGTGCTCGCCGCAGCGGCACCAGAGTTTACTGGGCGACCCTCCACAACCGGACAATGCCGGAGTTATCCACAGGTTCAAGCAGCAATGTTTCCCCGCTGGTCCGGTGAAGGAAAATTGTTCGGCAATCCTGCCGTGCTCCACCAGCCAATTGATAACCCTAAGTGCAATTTTTCCCGCTTCCACTGCATCACCGCACATTTCGGGTGCAAGCAGCAGTTCTTGCCCAGTGAAGATGGCCAGCCCCTCACTTTGCAGGCTGCCATCGGGATTGCTAGCGATCGCAGTCAGGCCAAGTCCGGGGAACACCCCGCCGCCGATCCAGCCTAGCACCCCTCGACGGAAAAGTTGCCGGCGCACTGCACGCGCGAGCGGGATGCCAGGCGACGGCCGCAACACTGGCAAGGGAAGCCAGTTCCGCCGCCAGCAGCGCGAGACACCTGACCACCGGAAACATCGTGCCCCCAGCGGCAAGGTGGGGACCCGGTTGCAGCGTGATCGCCTCAATGAAAGCTGTCCAAATCTGGACCGAGGCCGAAAATATGTTTGCATTGGGGTGCAAGACCAACAGGAGAAGTGCCCAGCCCTGTCAGGTCATACGTCAGGCCATTTGCAAGCAGTTCCACCCAGCCCGGCTCTGCCTCGTCCTCTGTCGGGGATCGAGGCTGATGACAAATTGGGCGAACTCCGCGCCAAAGCCCGAATTTGCGCCGCACCGGGGCGCGCGCCCGCCGGAAATAACAGCGAAACGGCCGATTCCACTGCGGCCTTCCCAGTCCAAGCTTTGCGCGCTCGCGATTGACCAAACCCTCCACTTGACCAGAGATTCTGATGGCCCGAAACCTGCCTTGGTCGAGTCTCCACTGAGCGCTGCAATCGCCACCATGTCCGCGTCATAAGTGTTCAATTTCGGTATCGGCAATGAACCATTGTCGAGTGCCACCCTTTGCTACTTCTCAGTCCTGCCACTAGGCACGATAGGCCATTGCATGATTACAAATCCCGCAGTGCTGGGAATTGAACAGTCGCTTTCCGGCAAGGCTTGGCGCTGGCGCGGCGGGAATATGGAGATTGGTGGCAGTCGGGCGGCATCGCCGGACTGGAGGAGGATATCACCACCCAGCTGCTGCTGTCGCGCGGCGTGGCGCGGGAAGATCTGGCACTGCATCGCCAGCCCTCCTTGCGCGCTTTCCTGCCCGATCCTTCCGCCTTTGCCGACATGGACCGCGCCGCCGAGCGGATTGCCGAAGCGGTGATCGCGCGCGAGACGGTGACGATCTATGGTGATTATGATGTCGATGGTGCGACCAGTTCGGCGCTGCTGATCCGCCTGATCCGCATGCTGGGCCACGATGCCCGGCACTACATCCCGGACCGGCTGCTGGAAGGCTACGGCCCGAGTGGCGAGGCGCTGCTGCGGATCGGGCAGGACGGGTCCAGCCTGATCGTCACGGTCGATTGCGGGGCGATGGCGCATGAGGCGCTGGGCATGGCGCATGATGCCGGGATCGACGTGATCGTGGTCGATCACCACAAATGCGCGCCGGAACTGCCGCGCCGCTATTGCGCTGGTGAATCCCGAACCGGCTGGACGAAAGCGATCTCGCCGCAGCGCATGGCCACCTGGCGGCGGTGGGCGTCGCCTTCCTGCTGGCTGTCGCGATTGTGCGCACTTTGCGGCAGCGCGATTACTTTGCCGGCCGGAGCGAGCCGGATCTGATGTCGCTGCTCGATCTGGTGGCGCTGGGCACGGTGGCCGATGTCGCCTCGATTCGCGGGCTCAACCGCGCCTTCGTGGCGCAGGGGCTGAAGGTGATGGCGAAGCGCGCCAACATCGGCATGGCCGCGCTGATCGACGTCAGTCGCCTCAAGGCCGCGCCGGGTGCCAGCGATTGCGGCTTCGCGCTGGGGCCGCGTATCAATGCCGGCGGGCGCGTGGGCGAGGCGACGCTGGGCGTGCGGCTGCTGACCACCGAAGATCCGGAAGAAGCCCGCGCGATTGCCGCGCAGCTTTCGCGCCTCAACGAAGATCGCCGCGGCGATCGAAGCGGTGGTCCAGGCAAGAGGCCGAGGAACAGCTCGCCGCGCAGCACAATCGCGCGGTGGTGATCTGCGCCGGGCATGGCTGGCATCCGGGCGTGATCGGGATCGTGGCGGGGCGGATCAAGGAAGCATCGGGCAGGCCGAGCATCGTCATCGCGCTTGATGGCGAGAGCGGCGAAGGCAAAGGTTCGGGCCGCTCGATCGCCGGGGTTGATCTTGGGTGCAGCGATCATCGCCGCCACGAGGCAGGGCTGCTGGTCAACGGGCGGCGGCCACGCGATGGCTGCCGGGCTGACGATCGATGCCGGGCAAGCTGGAGGAATTTTCCGCATGGCTTGAGGAACGCCTGGCCGGCCCGGTCGCCCGGGCCAGCGGGGAACAGCACATGCTGCTGGATCTCGCGCTCGCGCCCGGCGGGCTGACCCCCGCAGCTGGTCGAGATGCTGGATGCGGCCGGGCCTTACGGTGTCGGCTGGCCCGGGCCGCGGGTGGCGGTGGGGCCGGTGCAGCTGGTGAAGGCGGATGTGGTCGGCAACGATCATCTTGCGCCTGATCGCCGCCGGGCAGGACGGTAGCGAGCTTCAAGGCCATCGCCTTTCGTGCCGCGGAACAGCCAGCTGGGGCAGGCACTTGCTGCACGGCGCGACAGGGCGCAGGCTGTGGCTGGCAGGCCGTGCCAAGATCGATGACTGGGGCAGCCGCCCCGCCGCCGAACTGCATCTGGAGGATGCCGCCTGGGCCGATTGAATTGCCGCCGCGCAATAATCGAATGCGACAGGCTTGACCGCCACGCGCGACACCCCTAAGTGCGCCGCTCGCATCGCATGTGAGGCCCCTTCGTCTAGCGGTTAGGACGCGGCCCTTTCACGGCTGAAACACGGGTTCGATTCCCGTAGGGGTCACCACCGATGGCGCGCTTCGGGCGCAACTCCCGACCAGCGGCATGATGAGTCAAATTCGCCTGCTACAAGGCCCCTTCGTCTAGCGGTTAGGACGCGGCCCTCTCACGGCTGAAACACGGGTTCGATTCCCGTAGGGGTCACCAGCGGCGGATTGTTTTGACCCGGCGAAAATATTTTATGCCCGCGCGCTGGAACAGTGTCACACATCTGTGGCTAAGCCCCGCGCCATGCAGCGGGCGCTTCATTCCGATTGCGGGTATTGTCATCGCCGTATTGTGCGCAGGCGCTCTGCTGATTGCCGGGGTCGATCCGTGGCTGGTGTTGGCGACATTGGTCGTATGGATCGCCACCTTCTGGATCGCCGCACCGCCCCCGCACCCCGAACCTGAAGTGCGGCCCGAAGGGCTGCACCTCACCCAATCGGGAATGCGCGATCTGATCGAACATTCCGGCCTGCCGGTGCTGATGCTCGACAGGATCGCATCATCGTGGCCAATGTGCAGGCGCGCGAAGCAGATCGGCGCAGCATGTCATCGGCCAGGATGCCCGCGTCGCCTTGCGCCACCCAGCCGCCGTCGATGCTGCTGGCCCGGCCCGAGGGTGGCAGCGCCACGGTGCAGGGGCTGACCGGCCCGCGCAGCATCTGGCAGATGACCTGCCAGCCAATCGATGAGCGTTATTGCCTGTCGAACTGGTCAACCGCACGTCCGAAGCCGATATCAGCCGCGCCCACACCGATTTCGTCGCCAATGCCAGCCATGAACTGCGCACGCCGCTGGCCTCGATCATCGGCTATATGGAAACGCTGGAGGATGAAGGCGCGAAGCTGCCGACCCGACACAGACCGCCGAAGTTCTACGCCACCGTGCTGCGCGAGGCGCGGCGGCTGCAATCGCTGGTCGACGATCTGATGTCGCTGAGCCGGTCGAAGCGGAAAAACACGATCACCCGCGCGAACGGCTGGAGCTGTCCCGGCTGGTCGCGGCAGGCGGCGCGCGACGGTGCCGGGCCGGAGCGGCTGGAGCGGCTGGATCTGATCCTGCCGCAAGGAGCTATGCCGGTGCGCGGCGATCACAAGCAGCTCGAACAGCTGGTGCGCAATCTGGTCGACAATGCGCTGAAATATGGCGCGTCGGATGCCCCGGTCACCGTCAGCACTTGAACCCGGCGAGCGGGACATGGCGCTGCTGACGCGTGCAGCGATCGCGGCGAAGGCATCGCGGCGGAACATATCCCCCATCTCACCCGCCGCTTCTATCGCACCGATCCCGGGCGCAGCCGCGCCGCCGGCGGCACCGGGCTGGGCCTCGCTATCGTCAAGCACATCGTCGAACGCCACCGCGGACGGCTGGATATCGACAGTCAGCTCGGCGTAGGCACGACCGTTATCGTCCGCCTGCCGATGGCTCCTGCCGAATAGCGAGAGACGGTTCGCGCCGTCCGCGTTATATTGTGACCACAGGCTATTTTCCCGCTGTCACAAAACCGTAAGTCACAATTCTAGGGGCCACGGTCCCAAATCGGACACGTGACAACTGTGAGACAGATTTCATGCGCAAACTTCCGCCTGCTCGCCCTTGCGGCCACCACCTTCCCTCGACCGCGCTGGCGCAGGACAGCGAGGTTGACGGCCTCGCGCGCGCAGTTGCCGAGCTCACCGCGGAGCTCGAACTGCTGTCCACCCGGCTGGACCAGATTGAAGAGGCAGGATGCCGCAGCGGCAGCGCCTGCTCCGGCTGCACCTTGCCGCAGCCGCCTGCATCGCCGCCCCCGGTTCACGATGGCGCGGCGCGCCCGAATTCACTGGCGAAGGCGGCTGGAGCTTCAAGCCGCGCGGTCGCCTGCAGATCGATGCCGGCACCGACCTCCCTGCCCGACGGCATCACCGATGCCAGCGACGGTTTCGGCTCGGAAATCCGCCGCGCCTATCTCGGCGTGGAAGGGCGGATGCCCGGCGGCTTCGGCTATCGCGCCGAAGTGGAATTGGCCAGTAGCGCGGTCGAAATCACCGACCTCTATCTGACCTATCAGGCCAGCAGCGCGATTGGCGTCACTGTGGCCAGACCAAGCCGTTCTGGGGGCTGGAGGAAGTCACCAGCGATCTGTTCACCAGCTTTATCGAGCGCGCCGCGTTCAACTCCGCCTTTGGCCATGAACGGCGGCTGGGTGTTTCGGCGCAGTACCTCAGGGGCCGGTGATCGTGCAGGCCGGGGTGTTCACCGACAATGTCGGCGACCTCAACAATGATGAAAACAATTCCCTGTCGCTTGGACGGGCGCGCGGTGTTTGCGCCCAAGCTGGGCGACACCCAGTTGCATCTGGCTGGTTCGATCCACCTGCGCAATCTCAATTCTGCCGCCACTCGGTGCGCTATCGCGCCCGGCCGCTTCATTCACACGCCCGATATACGGTTCATCGATACCGGCACTATCGCCGCCAGCGGCGAGATTCGGCTACGGGCTTGAACTGCGCGGTCATTCACGGTCCGTTCCACGCCACGGGCGAATGGCACTGGCAGCAGGTGCGATGCCCGGCGCTGGCCACCAATCCCGGCTTCACCGGCGGCTATGCCGAAATCGGGTATTTCCTCACCCAGGGTGACACCCGCGGCTATCGCGGCGGGGTGTTTGACCGGACCCGCCCGGCCCATGCGCTGGGCGCTGGCGGGATCGGCGCGGTTCAGCTCAATCTGCGTTACGACTACCTCGACCTCATCGACGGCAGCGATTAGCGGGCGGCACCCAGAACGGCTACTCGCCTCGCTGGTGTGGGTGCCGACTGCTTACACCAGGCTGATGCTCAATTATGGCCATCTGGAATATGGCGATGCGGCCATCGCCGCCGCGGCGGGAATCGCGATTATTCAGGTGATGGCATGGGTTTGCGCGCCCAGATCGATTTCTGAGCCGAAACGGACAGCTCCGCAGTCGACATAAGACCGTTGTGACGCCAATCCGTCGCATGACGGTAATAGGGGGCCACTAGCTCAACACCTAGCCAACGGGGAATGACCATGAAGAAATTTTCCATCGCCGTTCTCGCGCTGGCCGCGCCGTCCTTGCCGCCTGCAACTCGCAGGACAGTGCCGGCGGCGAAAGCCGTGACGCGATCCATGCGGTCGGTTCCTCCACCGTCTATCCTTTTGCCAAGGCATTGGCCGAAATCTTCAGCCGCGAACAATCCCGATTTCCCTGCGGCCATCATGGAATTCACCGGCACCGGCGGCGGGATCAATCTGTTCTGCAGCGGCGTTGGCCCCGACACGCCCGATATCGCCAATGCCTCGCGCCGGATGAAGGCCGGAAGAATTCGCAGACCTGCCACGGCCAATGGCGTGACCGAGATCACCGAAATCCAGGTCGGCCTCGATGGCCTCGCCTTTGCTTCAGGCGCAGGGCGGGATCACCATGAACCTGACCCCGGAAATCGTCTATCGCGCCATCGCCGCCAATCCCTATGGCGAACCGCAGACTCGCCGGCTGTGGTCGGATGTCGATCCCTCGCTGCCCGATCAGCCGATCCTCGTCTACGGCCCGCCCTCCACCTCGGGCACGCGCGATTCGCTGAAGGAACTGGTGCTGGAAGTCGGCTGCGACGCCAATCCGGCCATGGCCGCACTCGAAGAAGCGACGAGGAAGACGCCACGAAGCGATCTGCACCGAAGTGCGTTCGGACGGCGCTCTATGTCGATCAGGGCGAACAGGACAACCTGATCGTGCAGAAGATCGAAGGCAATCCGAATGCGGTGGGGATTTTCGGCTACTCCTACCTTGAGGAAAATGCGGACAAGGTGCAGGGCCTGCCGATGAACGGCGTCGCCCCGACCTATGCAAACATCTCCAGCTTCGCCTATCCCAGCGCCCGGCCGCTTGTTCATCTATGTCAAGAACGCCCATCTCGATGCCATCCCCGGCCTGCGTGAATTCGTTGCCAACTGGGCAGGCAATGTGGGGCGCGGATGGTCCGCTGGCCGCAATCGGGCTTGTCGCCAATCCGGCCGAAGTTGCTGCACGCAGTGCGGCGGCAGCCACCGGCTTCACCCCGCTGACCGCCGCCGACCTGCAATAGGGGCAGCACAGACGCAATGGGCACCAGCCATCCGCTTCCTGCTGCTGGTCATTGCGCTCGGCCTTGCCGGGTGGCTGGCGGCACGGGGCGCGCGCCTGGGCCTTGCAAAGCGCAGCACCGCCGGGCGACGGCTTGCCGCGCTGCCCAGCCATCATGGCTGGTTCGTCGCGCTTGGACCGTGCTGCCGATGCTGGCTGTGCTGCTGGCCTGGTCGAGCTTCGCGCCTTCGCTGATCGAACAGGTCGCCTTGCCATCCCCGGCCGCTGCGGAGCTTCCCGGCTTTCGGCATGCAGCGCGAGGCGATCCTGGGCGAAGCCCGCGCGGTGTGCCAGCGGCAATGCGCACGCGGTGTTTCGCCCCGCGGCGCGCGCATTGGTGGAACCCTTCCGCGCAGCCATGGCGCAGTCCATCAATCTGGCCGGACTGGCGTTGCTGCTGGCCGCGGGGCTGGCCGGGGGCGGGCTGGCCTTCCTGCGCGTGCAAGCCCGATTTCCGCGCCCGCACCCATGTCGAACGGCTGGTGATGGCGACGCTGCTGCTGGCCTCGCTGGTGGCGATCCTCACCACGCTGGGCATCTTCGTGCCAGCCTGGTGTTCGAAACCGTGCGCTTCTTCGGCATGGTTTCACCGCTGGATTTCCTGTTCGGCACCCAGTGGAATCCCGATCCGATGAGCAGCGCGACCAATCCCGACGCGAGCCGCTATGGCGCGATTCCGCTGTTCTGGGGCACGTTGTTCATCGGCGCGATCATCGCCATGCTGGTGGCGATCCCGCTGGGGCTGATGTCGCGCGATCTATCTCACCCAATATGCCGCGCCCACGGATGCGCAGCCTGGCTCAAGCCGATCGCTCGAAATTCTCGCGGGCGTGCCCACTGTGGTCTATGGCTATTTCGCCGCGCTCACCGTTGCCCCGGCGATCCGCGATGCGGCGCTGGCGCTCGGCGTATGCCAATGCCTCGAGCGAAAGCGCGCTGGCGGCCGGGCTGGTGATGGGGGTGATGATCATTCCCTTCGTCTCCTCGATGGCGGACGATTCCATCGCCGCCGTGCCGCAGGCGATGCGCGATGGCTCGCTGGCGATGGGCGCGACCACCAATGAAACGATCCGCAAGGTGCTGGTCCCGGCGGCCCTGCCCGGCATTGTCGCGGGCGTGATGCTGGCGGTGAGCCGCGCCATCGGCGAAACCATGATCGTGGTGATGGCCGCCTCCACCGCCGCCAATCTTACCGCCAATCCGCTTGAGATCGATGACCACGGTAACGGTGCAGATCGTTGCCCTGCTGACCGGCGAAGGCAGTTTCGATCACCCCGCCACGCTGGCGGCCTTTGCGCTTGGCTTCGTGCTGTTCCTGGTGACGCTGGCGCTCAATTTCATCGCCCTGCGAGTGGTAAAGCGGTTCCGCGAGGCCTATGACTGACGCCCATCGCTTCCCTCGCCCCACCCGTACGCCCGGCGTTCGAAGCGCGGCTGAACAAGCGCTACGCGGCCGAGCGCCGCTTCAAGGCCTCGCAGGCTTGGCCGCGGTGCTGCTGTTCGCTGCTGGTGCTGGCTGTTTCTGCTGGCGCGATGGCGCTTGAACGGGCTTGGCGGCTTTCAGCGCGCCGAATTGCAGGTGCCGGTCGATTTTACCGCTACGGCCCTGTCGCTCGATCCGTCAGCTGGCCGATGATGGCGCACGGGTGCGGGCGACTGAAGGCACAGGGCCTGCCCGATATCGTGAGTTTCGCTGCTGAACAGGCGCTGGGATCGGCGGCGGCCGAGCGAACTCAATGCCGAGGCCTGGCGCGATGTCGCGCAGGCCATCTGCCGCTGATCCCGGCACTTGCCACCGGCCAGCAGAGCTTCTGGCTGCCGGCAAGCGAGGATCTTGCCTCGCGCCCTATGCTGGCGACGGCCAGGCCGCGTTGCAACCGCTGGCGCAGGAACTGGCCGCACGCGGGCGTGCTGGCGGAACGCCTCGACCCCGGCTTCCTCGCCCGCTCGGATGCGACCGATCCGCAGCTGGCGGGCATCTGGGGCGCGCTCAAGGGCTCGATCCTGACGATGCTCGTCACCCTTGCCGCTGGCCTTCCCGATCGGCGTGATGGCAGCGCTTTATCTGGAAGAATATGCGCCGAAGAACCGCTGGACCGAAGTGATCGAGGTTTCGATCAACAATCTTGCGGCGGTGCCTTCGATCATCTTCGGCCTGCTCGGGCTGGCGGTGTTCCTGTGGCTGTTCCCCAATTACCGCTCCGCCCCGCTGATCGGCGGGATGACGCTGGCGCTGATGACCATGCCGGTGATCGTGATTTCCGGGCAGCAATGCGATCAAGGCGGTGCCGCCCTCGATCCGCGACGGCGCGCTGGCGATTGGCGCGTCCAAGGTGCAGGTGGTGTTCCACCATGTGCTGCCGCTGGCATTGCCCGGCATCCTCACCGGCACCATCATCGGCATGGCCCGCGCGCTGGGTGAAACCGCGCCGCTGCTGCTGATCGGGATGCGCGCCTTTGTCGCCACCCCGCCCGATGGGTTTACCGACAATGCCACGGTATTGCCGATGCAGATTTTCCTGTGGTCGGATGAAATCGATCGCGGCTTTGTCGAACGCACCAGTGCGGCTATCATCGTGCTGCTGGTTTTCCTCCTGCTGATGAATGGCCTTGCCATTTATCTGCGCAACCGGTTCGAGAAGAAATGGTGATGCTGCACGATCCTCAGACCTCTCCGCGGCATTGCCGAGCCACGCTCCTGCCAGGCCGGACCGAAGATGCGCGCGCATGATGTGTGCGTCTATTACGGCGCAAAGAAGGCGATCGACGAGGTTTCGATCGACATCCACACCGAACATGTCACCGCCTTCATCGGCCCTTCGGGTTGCGGCAAATCCACCTTCCTGCGCACGCTCAACCGGATGAACGACACCATCCCTTCGGCGCGGGTCACGGGCGATCGAGCTGGATGGGGAGGATATCTATGCCAGCGGGATGGATGTGGTGCAATTGCGCGCACGGGTGGGCATGGTGTTCCAGAAGCCCAACCCCTTCCCCAAATCGATCTATGACAACATCGCCTATGGCCCGCGCATCCACGGCCTGGCCGAGAGCAAGGGCGATCTCGACGCGATTGTGGAAAAAAGCCTGCGCCGCGCCGGGCTGTGGGACGAAGTGAAGGACCGGCTCGCCGAATTCGGGCACCGCGCTTTCCGGCGGGCAGCAGCAGCGCCTGTGCATCGCCCGCGCCATCGCGGTCGATCCCGAAGTGATCCTGATGGACGAACCGTGCAGCGCGCTCGACCCGATCGCCACCGCCAGGATCGAGGAACTGATTGACGAATTGCGCGGCCGCTATGCCATCGTCATCGTCACCCATTCGATGCAGCAGGCGGCCCGCGTTTCGCAGCGAACGGCCTTTTTCCACCTCGGCAAGATGGTGGAATATGGTCACACCTCGGACATCTTCACCAATCCCCGCGAAGCGCGGACCAAGGATTACATCACGGGCCGGTACGGATGACATTACCCAACATACGGTCAAGGCGTTTGACGAGGACATCACCCGGCTGCGCGGGCTGATCGCGGAAATGGGCGGGCTGGCCGAACTGGCGATCAGCAGACGCTTGCAAGCGCTGGTATCAATGGCGATGAAGCGCTCGCGGCTGAAGTGGTGGAAGCGCGACAAGAAGCTCGATGCGCTGGAAACCGAAGTCGACGCCATGGCGGTGCGCATCCTTGCCCTGCGCGCGCCGATGGCGGACGATCTGCGCGAGATTATCGCCGCGCTGAAGATCGCCGGGGTGATCGAACGGATCGGCGATTATGCCAAGAACATCGCCAAGCGCACCGGCCGGATCGAAGGGCGCAGCCAATTCGAACCGCTGACCCTGCTGCCCGCGATGGGCGAGATCGCGGCCGAAATGGTCCACGATGTGCTTACCGCCTATGCCGCACGAGACCCGGTTGCTGGCGCGCGAAGTGATCGAGCGCGATGCCAAGGTTGATGCCTTTTACGACAGCATGTTCCGCAATCTGGTCAGCTACATGGTCGAAAATCCCGCCACCATCAGCAGCGCCGCGCAATTGCTGTTTGTGGCGCGCAATATCGAACGGATCGGTGACCACGCCACCAATGTGGCCGAGATGGTGCATTATCGGCCGCTGTCGGCAGCTATCCCAGGATGTCGAGCGCTGACACATTAAGTGTCATGGCTGTGGCGGCTGCAACAAAACTGCCATGAAAATGTCATATCGCCCTTTTGAACGCAGCTCATCCGGGCAGGCGTAAGGGATAACCTGACTATGTCCGCTCCCAAACTGCTGCTGGTGGAAGACGATACGGCGCTGGCCGAATTGCTCGAATACCGCTTCGAGAACGAAGGCTATGACGTGCGCGTCTACCGCATGATGGCGACGAGGCTCTGGTGATGGCGGCGGAAGACACCCCCGATCTGGTGATCCTCGACTGGATGATCGTAGGGCACCAGCGGGCATCGAGGTCTGCCGCCGCCTGCGCCGTGACAAGGCCACGGCGCATGTCCCGATCATCATGCTTACCGCGCGCGAGGCTGAGGATGACCGGGTGCGCGGGCTGGAAACCGGCGCGGATGATTATCTGACCAAGCCGTTCTCCCCGCGCGAACTGCTCGCCCGCGTCGCCGCCGTGCTGCGCCGGGTGCGTCCGGCGCTGGCGGGCGAGACGATTGAAGCGGGCGACTTGCGGCTCGATCCGGTGGCGCACCGGCTTGAACGGCGCGGCCTCGAACTGCAGCTCGGCCCCACCGAATACCGGCTGATGAACTTCTTCATGGAACATCCGCGCCGGGTGTTTCTCGCGCGGGCAATTGCTGGATGCGGTTTGGGGCAATGGCAGCGAGATCGAGGAACGCACCGTGGACGTGCATATCCGCCGCCTGCGCAAGGCCATTGCGGTGGAGAATCCGCGCGATCCGATCCGCACCGTCCGTTCCGCCGGATATGCGCTGGAGCCGGTTTGATTCGGGGATCATACACCACTGCGCAGGTGCAGCATTTCATGCTGCGAATGCATAATTAGCGCATTTGCGGGCAAATTTGTGGTATGTTCGCAACAACTCGTCGCAAGTTTGGCTCTTTTCGGAACAGTTTACACGCTAAGGGGTTCACATCATGCCGCAACCGCGTTATGGCGGCTTTGTAATTTAAACGACCCCAACAAGAGGGACCTATGAAAAAGATCATCACTAGCGCCGTTGCCGCCAGCATTCTGCTCGGCTCCACTGCATCTGCCGTTTCTGCCCAGGCGATCGATCGTGAGGCCGCTTCGGTTTCTCAGTCGGAAGAAGCTGGGGTCAGCTCGCTTCTGGTCGTTTTGATTGTTGCAGCGATCATCGCCGGCGGCATCATCGCCCTTGAAGGCGGCGAAGACGACGACGATCTGCCAACCAGCCCCTAATCGGCTTGGTTGCACGAAATACGATTACCCCCGCTTCGGCGGGGGTTTTTGTGTGTCTGGGTGATGCCCGCCGATGCGCCTTTGCCTATCAATGAAAATCGCGTGATTTGGGAATGATGCGCACATTGCGGGGATGGCCGCGCGCGATAGCTGATCGATCAGATCGCGCGGGCGATGCTTCCACTCCTTCGCCGCCGCCAGCCTTATCCAACGCTACCGCAGGATCGCGCAGGCCATTCCGGCCCGGTAGCGGGCTGTTGACATGATCCGCGCGCGCCATCGGGGCCTAGCAGATCATCCGCCAGCCGATGCAGTTCGCTGGTGGCGTCGGTCATATGCTGGGCGATCACGTGGATCACCTCGTCATCGTACTCCACCCGCCCGCGCACTTCCAGCAGCCGTGCGCCCATCACCACCTTGCGCTGCTTGTCCTTCAGATCGGGCCAGACCACCAGATTGATGGTGCCCGTCTCGTCCTCCAGCGTGATGAACACCACCCCCTTGGCGCTGCCCGGCCGCTGGCGGATCAGCACCACGCCCGCCACCTGCACCATGCGAACGCGATTTGCGGTTCCGCAGATCGGCGGCGCGCACAAAGCCGCGCTCGGCCAGGCTGGCGCGCAGGAAAGCCATCGGATGGGCCTTCAGGCTGAGGCGGGTGGTCTGGTAATCGGCCACCACTTCCTCGCTCAACGGCATGCGCGGCAGCACCGCGCGGCGGCGCTCCGCCCCTTCTCGTCGCGCCAATTATCGGCTTTGGCGGCATGGGCGAACAGCGGCAGCCCGGGCGCGGCAACCAGGCTGCGCGCATCCCACAGCGCCTGCCGCCGGGTCAGGCCGAGCGAGCCGAAACAATCGGCGCTGGCCAGCCGCTCGATATGCGCCGGGCCGATCCCGGCGCGGGCGCGCAATTCGGCCACATCGGCAAACGGCCCCCGTGCCTCGCGCTCCGCCACCAGCAGCGCGGCGACATGTTCGGGCAGGCCATCGATCTGGCGCAGGCCAAGGCGCAGGGCGAGATCATTTTCGCGCGAAGACGCGGAGGCGCTAAGGGAAGAATTTTCGCGGACTAGAGCATGATGTCGTTTCGATGAACCGTCATCATGCTCCAGGCTTTTGTTGTCGCGTGATCTTTTGACAAAAACCGGTTCCCACTTTTTGTCATCACGCTCTAAGGCACCAAGACACAAAGGGTCCTTACCGCGAAGCGGCTCAGCCACATCTCCCTTTGCACCTGTTGCAAGGCAGGATGCCTCTGGGCGGCTGCGCCGCAAGTCGCCCTTCCTGGTGTCTTGGTGTCTTGGTGTGAGGCCACCCCTTCGCGTCTTGGCGTCTTCGCGCGAAACAACCTCCAGCCCGCAATCCCAACCCGAAAATTCACATCCGCCGCCAGCACCGCCACCCCGTGTTCGCGCGCATCGCGCACGATCTGGGCCGGCGCATAGAAGCCCATAGGCTGCGAATTGAGCAGGGCGCAGGCAAAGGCCGCCGGAAAATGGCATTTCAGCCAGCTCGAAACATAGACCAGATGGGCAAAGCTGGCGGCGTGGCTTTCCGGGAAGCCATATTCGCCAAAGCCGCGGATCTGGTTGAAACAGCGCTGGGCGAAATCGGGATCATAGCCGCGCGTCACCATCCGCCCCACCATCATGTCTTCCAGTTCGTCCACCTGCCCGCGGCTGCGGAAGGTGGCCATTGCCTTGCGCAGCCGGTTGGCCTCCGCCCCGGAAAAGCTTCGCCGCATCCAGCGCGATCTTCATCGCCTGTTCCTGGAAGATCGGCACGCCCAGCGTGCGCGCGAGGATGCTGGTCAAGCTCGTCCGGCGGGCCATGCGCCGGGCGCGGGCGCGGGAATCTCCACCTCTTCCGCGCCGCGGCGGCGCTTGAGATAGGGGTGCACCATATCGCCCTGGATCGGGCCGGGCCGCACGATCGCCACCTGGATCACCAGATCATAGAATTGCGCGGGCGCAGGCGCGGCAGCATGTTCATCTGCGCCCGGCTTTCCACCTGGAACACGCCCAGCGAATCGCCCTTGCGCAGCATGGCATAAGTTTCCGGATCCTCGCTGCGGCACGCTGGCCAGCGTCAGGCGGCGGCCATGGTGGTCCTGCAGCAGATCGAGGCATTTGCGGATACAGGTGAGCATCCCCAGCGCCAGCACATCCACCTTGAGGATGCCCAGCGCATCGATATCGTCCTTGTCCCATTCGATGAAACTGCGATCCGGCATCGCCCCGTTGCCGATCGGCACGGTTTCGATCAGCGGGCCTTGGTCAGGATAAAGCCGCCGACATGCTGGCCAAGATGGCGCGGCATGCCGATCAATTGCTCGGTCAGCCGCAGCACCCGCCGCAAATGCGGATCGGCAAGGTCCATGCCGGTTTCGGCCACATGCTTTTCCCGATACCTCGCGCCCCCACCCGCCCCAGACCGTGCGGGACAGCGCGGCGGTGACATCTTCGGACAGGCCCATCGCCTTGCCCACCTCGCGGATCGCCATGCGCGGGCGATAATGGATCGACGGTGGCGGTCAAGCCCGGCGCGGTGGCGGCCATATTTGCGATAGATGTACTGGATCACCTCCTCGCGCCGCTCGTGCTCGAAATCGACGTCGATATCGGGCGGTTCCTTGCGGTCCTCCGAGATGAAGCGGTCGAACAACAGCTGCGTGCTTCGCCGGATCGACGCTGGTGATTTCAAGGCAATAGCACACCGCCGAATTGGCCGCAGAACCGCGCCCCTGGCACAGGATCGGCGGATCGCACCCCGCGCGCGTAATCGACGATATCCTTGATGGTGAGGAAGTAGCGCGCCAGTCCCAGCTTCCCGATCAGCGCCAGTTCGCGGTGCAGCGTTGCCGCACGCTGTCGGGTACGCCGGAGGGATAGCGCCGCTCCGCCCCGCGCCACGTCTCGGCTTCGAGGAACTGCTGTGGCGTCATGCCGTCAGGGTATATCTCCTCGGGATACTCGTATTTCAGTTCGTCGAGGCTGAAGCGGCAGGCATCGGCCACCTCGCGCGCCGCCGTGATTGCCTGCGGCCAGCGAGCGAACAGCGCCTGCATCGCCTGCGGGCTTTTGAGGTGGCGTTCGGCATTGGCGTGGAGCAGGTGCCCGGCGCTCGCCACCTTGGTCTTGTGGCGGATTGCCGTCATCACATCCTGCAAGGGGCGGCGGTCGGGCGCGTGGTAATGCACATCGTTGGTGGCGAGCAGCCGCAAGCCGTGCGCGCGGGCCAGTGTATCGAGCCGGTCAATCCGGGCGATGTCGTCACCGCGATAGAGGTAGCTAGCGGCGAAGTGGCGCAGGGTGGGGAGTTGCCGGGCAACGTAAGGAAGAAGGTCTGCGAAGCTGGCGGTGCGCCGGGTTGTTTCTCGCAGAGACGCAGAGGAAAAGGAGGACGCAGAGATTTCGTGCGTGCCGAAGGCAATTTCTCCTTCCCCACTGCGGCCTTCAGTCGAACCGTTCGAGGAAAGAGGCGGCTGCGCCGATGGCGCACCCTTTCTGCGTCCCTCCTTTCCTCTGCGCTCTCTGCGAGAAACAAAGACAGGGAACGGCACCACATTGCTCGGCACCGCAATCGTAAACCGCGCGTCCAAATCCTCAGGCGGCAGCAGGATCAGCTGCACGTCTTCCGAATGCGCCGCCAGCATCGCCAAGCTGATCTCGCACGCGCCCTTGTCCTGCCAGCCGCCGTCCAGCGTCTGCATCCGCCCCATGCTGATGAGGCGGCACAGGCGGCCATAGGCGGCGCGATCGCGCGGGTAGGCGAGGAAGGCCAAGCCCTCCACCGTTTCGATCCGGCAGCCGATCACAGGGCGCAGTTTGAGCGTTTTCGCCTCCCCATGCACGCGCACCACGCCCGCCATGCTATTGGCATCGGCAATTCCCACGGCATCGTAGCCCAGCGAACGGGCGGTGAGCACAAGATCCACCGCATCCGACGCCCCGCGCAGGAAGCTGAAGCAGGACACCAGTCCCAGTTCGACGAAAGCCGCGCGCGGCGGCGCGTCTATGCTGGCGGGATCGAGCTCGATCCGGCGCTTGGGAAGGACATCGCTTTCGGGCACATGTTCTTTATATGTTCCAATTTCGGATTCGCCAAGGCCAAAGCCGCCACCAACAGCCAAATTCCGGGGCGAGGATTCTTTCGCCCTTAACCATCCCCGTTCACCCTGGCTTTACCAATGCCCTTCACTTTCCGGCAAAACATCCAACGGGGCACTGCAATGAGATTGTTCGGGCGCGAGAAAGCCGTGGCGGTAAGCGAACGCCGGGGCGTGCCGCGCGTGCGGGTCGATTGCATGGCCACGCTGGTGATGCCGAGCGGTAATGTGGCCGGACGGCTGTTCGATATCTCCGATGTGGGCGCGCGGCTGGCGATGGATAATCCTCCCGGCACCGGCTGCGGGGCGATTCTCGAATGGCCGTGGGGAGAGGCGTTCTGCCGGATCAGCTGGGCGAAACCGGGCATGTGCGGGGTGACATTCGACCGGCCTCTGCCGGCAAAGACGCTCCAGCAAACCATCGAATCCGCCCCAGTCGGCCCGCGCCTGGTGCATTCCGACGACGGACCGCGCGCGCAGAGCAGCGTGCCTGCCCGCCCCGCCACCGCATCGCCGCGCCTATTCTGCTAGGCGCTCCGTCCGAACCACGGTTGAGCCGTGCGCGCGCATCGGGCATGAGGGGGCATGGGTGTGGGCGGGTGATGCTGGATCGAGAGGTGGTGAGGATGGCTGATAAAGGCATTTTTGCGCGTCTCGGCAGTTCCTTGCGCACCGTGCCGCGTATGGCGGACTGGTGCTGCACAGCTCTTGCTGTTGGTGTGCTGGCACCGCTCTTCGGCTTGATAATCGTCGCCAGCGAGATGATGGCTCTGGCAACCTGCATTCGATGCCGCGACACTGCGGCTTGCGCTCATCGCGTTTGTCGCGCCTGCACTGGGCGAGGAATTGCTGTTCCGCGCCGCGCTGTTTCCGCAGCCTGTCGCGGGTGAGCCTTTGCCGCTTCGGGCATTGCTGCTCTCGACCGTCGCTTTCGTGCTCTGGCATCCCCTGCAAGCATTGCTGTTTGGCGGCGTGCGCGGGCTGATCTTTTTCGATCCGTTTTTTCTGCTCGCGGTGGCACTGCTCGGCCTTGGTTGCGGGTGGCTGTATTGGCGAACCCGCTCGGTCTGGCCGCCGATTGCTGTGCATTGGCTGACAGTGGTCGGGTGGAAGGCATTGGCGGGCGGGCCGCCGCTGGTTTGACCCCTCACCCGCACAGCCCCTGCAAGAACCAGTCCGGCTCCCCGCCCCGCCCGTCTCCCGCCAGCCCCGCGCGGTAGATCCAGTAGCGGCGGCCCGTCGGCGTCCTCCACGCGGTAGTAATCGCGCAGGCGGGTGGCGCCCTTCTCGCGCCACCATTCGGGGGCGATGCGTTCGGGGCCTTCCACCCGCGCCACGTCGAACAGCGACCCGCGCCAGCGGAAGCGGCGGGGATAGCCATCGGGGCTGGCGTAGAGCACCGCGATCCGTTCCGCCCGGTCGAGCAGTTTCAGCGGCCGTGCGTGGAAGGCCAGTTCCTCCTGTTGCGCCGGTTCGCGTTCGAGCGGCGGCTGCCAGCCCACGCTGCGTTCGGGAATGTGGCTGGCGCGCAGCACCGGGCGCTGCACCGCGTCCCTGCCCAGCCGCACCGTCAGCCGGTCAATACAGGCGGCGAGCGAAGTGCCGTGCTCCTCCGCCGCCGCTTCGAGATCGGCCTGCGCCAGCCTGAGCGGTTCGGCCCAGAGGTGCGCAGCCGCAGCATCTCGATCCCGAACCCGGCATCGACATCGTCCAGCCGGGCGGCGAACAGGCGGCAGATGTGCGCGGGATCGCGGGTGGCGGCGGCCAGTTCGAGATCGCGCAGCACCACGTGGCCATCCACCCGCCACAGCCCCAGTTGCAGCCGCCGCGCGCCCTCGCCCCGCCCTTCGAGCACGCGGGCCATATCGGCGGCGAGGTCTGCCACCACCTGATCGAGCAGTTCGCGGTGACGGATCGGTTCCATCAGGCGGCGCTGCACCAGCGGCGCGCTGACGGGGATCACCGGCAGCAGCGGTTCGGGCACCCGCCCGGCGAGCTGGTCCAGCCGGATCAGCGGATTGGCGGCGGGGGAGCGGCGGTTGCGGAAGCGGCGGTGGATCGCATCGCGCCCGCTTGCGCCCTCGCCCACGGCAGTAAGATCGCCGAGCCGCTTGAGGCCGAGGCGGCGCAGCACCAGCAGCACGTCGGCATCAAGCCGCAGCGCCGCTACGGGCAGGTCCGCCAGCCGCATGGCAATATCTTCTTCCGGGCCGAGAATCGCGCCCGCGGGCGCATGATGCGCCAGCGCCCAGGCGGCCCCGGCGGTGGGCGCAATCGCGGCGCGCACCGCCAGCCCGCGCGCGTGGCAGCGGGCGGTGACATCGGCGAGCAGGCGGCGTCTCCCCGCCGAACAGGTGCGCCACGGCGGTGACATCGACCAGCAGGCCATCGGGCGCGTCGATCGCGCTCCACGGCCCCCAGCGTTGCGCCCAGACCGCCAGCCGTTCGAGGAAGGCGAGATCGCCCGCCGGATCGCTCGGGCGGACCTGCAGCGCCGGGCACAGCGTGCGCGCATCGGCCAGCATCATCCCGCGCCGCCGCCCCTTCGGCGCGCCCGGCGCGTTTGGCGGCATCGATGCGCGGGCCGTGCGCGGTTTCGCCGATCAGGACCAGCGGCTGCGCATCGGCCCCCTCCCCGCGCTTGCAGGGTTCAGCTTGCCGCCAGCGATCGAGCGCCAGCTCGCAGGCCCAGATCGCCATGATCCGGCGCGGCGGGAGCATGGGCGGGAGTGTCGCGTTCGGCGGCGAGGAAGGCGTTTCCATCTCGCAATATCCATTCTCCGGGAGTGTGGGTGCGGGCGCGGAACAGTTCGGCGTGCCAGGCTGGGCTTGCCGGGCGCGGCGGGGTTCCACAGCGGCGGAGCAGAGGGCGCAGCGCGCACTTTCCAGCGCATCCGTGCCGAGCTGCAGGTCAGGCTCTGCATCGAGCCGGATCAGGAACAGCGGCACATTGTGCTTCTCCGCCGCCAGGCTGAGGCGGCGCGAGGCAGTGAAGGACAGCGCCTTGGGATTGCCCGCCAGTTCGCCGATCACGCAGGCCAGATCGCGGCAGCGCACGCCTTCCTCCAGCGCGAACAGCGCGTCTTCCGGCGTTTTGGCAGCGACATGGATCACCCGGTGGCGCAGCGCTTCGGGCAGGCCGGGGCGATAGGGTCTACCGGAGAGCTTGCGCGCCCGCTCATCCTGCACCCACAGTATCGCGCCTTCTTCCGCCGCCCCCAATTGCTGGCCCGCGCCGCGCACGCGCAGGCCATCGAGCGCCAGCGCCAGCGCCGCGCCCGTCCCGCTCGCGTCATCGGCGGGGGCGAAAATCTCGCTGTGCAGCGGGCACTTGCTGCCGGGATGCCAGCGCGGATTGGCGGCACCGGCACGCACCAGCTCCGCCGCACGCGGGAGAGCAGCCATGTCCATACGAATTCACTCCTTTGTTCTTTTTATGTTCCGATTTACAGACTTTGGCAACCGGGCCGAAAGGAGGATTGGAACCCTATCCCCCGCTGCGCCGTTGATGGGCCAAAGGAGATTACCCATGAGCGATACCAAGGAACTGAAGCAGGATTTCTGGAAGGCGCTGAACGCCAGCCCCTTCGTCTTCCTCCATCTCGACAACGAGCCGCACAGCGCCGTGCCGATGACCGCGCAGCTGGACAAGGACGCCGAAAGCAAGATCTGGTTCTTCACCCGCAAGGATCACACGCTGGCCAAGGGCGGCGCCAGCCACTGCCACTTTCGCCAGCAAGGACAACCAGTTGTTCGCGCGCTTTTCCGGCACGCTGTCGGAAGAAACCAGCCGCGAACGGCTCGACAAGCAGTGGAGCCAGATCATCGAGGCCTGGTTCCCCGGCGGCAAGGACGATCCCAACCTGCTGATGCTGAAAATGGACCTGGGCGAGGCCGAGATCTGGAACAGCGATATGGGCCTGATCGACAATGTGAAGATGCTGCTCGGCTTCGACAGCCGTGCCGAAGCGATGAAGGAGCACACCGAAACGGTGCTCTGACAGGCCAACGCCGCACAACACAGTGACGCAAACGAAGGGGGCCGCTTCCGATTGGAAGCGGCCCCCGTTCTATATCGCCCTCAACGGAGCGTCAGAGCAATCGCTCAATCCTCAACCGGGCCGGGGAATTCGCCCATATCCGGGCCGGGATCCTGCCCCTCGCCGTGCTGCAGGTTGGAATTGTGCATGCCGTAGACGAAATACAGCACCACGCCGCCGGCCATGTACCAGAGGAAGAACTTCAGCACGTCCCACGGCACGGTGGTGATCAGATAGAGGCACGAGAGGATGCCCAGCACCGGCAGCACCGGATAGAGCGGCACCTTGAAGCCGCGCGGCAGTTCCGGCGCGGCGCGGCGCAGGTAGATCACCGACAGGCAGACGATAGCGAAGGCCGCCAGCGTGCCGACCGAGGTCATGTCCCCCAGCACGTTGATATCGAAGAAGCCTGCCGCCACTGCGGTGACCAGGCCCACCAGCATGGTATTGAGCGCAGGCGTCTGGAACCGCTGGATCACCTTGGAGAAACATGCGCGGCAGCAGCCCGTCACGCGCCATCGTGTAGAAGATGCGCGTCTGCGCATACATCAGCACCAGCACCACCGAGGTCAGGCCGATGATCGCGCCGACCTTGATGATCTTGGCCAGCCAGCCCCATGTCGGGCCGAAATTGTCCACCACCACGGCCACCGGATCGGGCACGTTGAGCGTGCCGTAGGGCACCAGCAGGGTCATGATCGCGGCCACCAGCATGTAGATCACGGTGCAGACCACCAGCGATGCCGATGATGCCGAAGGGCATGTCCTTGGCCGGGTCCTTGGCTTCCTGCCCGGCGGTGGAGACGGCTTCGAAACCGATATAGGCGAAGAACACGATCGAGGCGGCGCGCATGATGCCATCCACGCCGAACGCGCCTTGCCCATCATTTGCCGCCGGGTCATATTCGGGAATGAAGGGCACCCAGTTCGCCGCACTCAACTCGCCGAAATTGTTGAGCACGATGGCAGCCGCCGACGAGGATGAACAGCGACCAGCACCGTCACCTTGATCGCGACGATGACATTGTTGACCTTGGCGCTTTCCGAAACGCCGATCACCAGCAATCCGGCCAGCGCCATGCAGATCAGGAAGGCGGGCAGGTTGAAGATGGTCGTCACGGTCTGCCCGTCCACCAGCACTTCCTGCCCGTCACGCATCAGCGTGTATCCGGCAGGGCCAGTGAATTGCGGCGGGATGACCAGCCCGAAATCGGCCAGCAGGCTGACCACGTAACCGCTCCACCCGACCGCGACCACCGAGGCCGCAAGGCCATATTCGAGCAGCAGCAACGCCCCCATCACCCAGGCCACGAATTCGCCCAGCGTGGTGTAGCCATAGGTATAGGCCGAGCCCGAAACCGGCAGAGTCGAGGACAGTTCGGCATAACACAGCCCGGCAAAGGCGCAGACCACGCCCGCCACCACGAAGGACAGCAGCACTGCCGGCCCCGCGTGGAGCGCGGCCGCACTGCCGGTGCGCACGAAAATCCCCGCACCGATGATGCAGCCGACGCCGAGCAGCAGCAGGTTCCACTTGCCCAGACGTGCGCTTCAGTTCGCTTGCCGCGGCTTCGCGCTGGACCTGCGCAATCGATTTGCGCGCGAACATTCTTTGCAGAATGGTCCGCTTGGGTGCTGTGGCCATGTATAGTCTCCTGCCCTGCGGCGTAGCCGCGCGGTGATGTGATCTGAAAACACCGCAAAAACGGTGCGTCTTGCAGGCAGCACGGTCCGCCACCCCTCATGCGCCCGAAAGCTAGCGGCACGGCGCGGCAAGGCAAGGGGAAATGTATGCCCTATCCACTACCTTCATTGTAGCGAGAGGAGCCCCCTTTCCCCCGTTTCGCATGGCGTCTATCAGGGCAGGCATGTCCACCACCTTCACGCTCGACACCGCGACCAGCCGCGCCAATCCCACTCCGCAGCCGATGCGGCGGCTCACCGTGCCCAGCATCCGCGCGCGCAAGGTGGATGGCGTTACCGCCGAACCCATCGTGATGCTCACCGCTTACACCGCGCGGCAGGCGCAATTGCTCGATCCGCATTGCGATGTGCTGCTGGTGGGGGACAGCCTGGGGCAGGTGATCTACGGCCTGCCCTCCACCATTCCGGTGACGATGGAAATGATGGCCAATCACGCCGCTGCCGTGGTGCGCGGTTCGTATCATTCGGTGGTGGTGGTCGATATGCCGTTCGGGGCCTACGAAGCATCGCCCCAAGCGGCCTTCGCAGCGGCGGCGAGCTTGCTCAAGGCCAGCGGCGCGGCGGCAGTGAAGCTGGAAGGCGGGGCGGCGATGGCGGAAACGGTGGCGTTCCTTGTCCAGCGCGGGATTCCGGTGATGGGCCATGTCGGCCTGACGCCGCAGGCGGTGAATGTGCTCGGCGGCTATGGTGCGCGCGGGCGAAGCCAGGCTGAGGCAGAAAAGATTGTCGGCGATGCCAAGGCGCTCGATGCGGCCGGAGCCTTCGCGATTGTGGTCGAAGGCGTGGTGGAACCCATCGCCATTGCCGTGACCGAGGCTGTGGCCTGCCCCACCATCGGCATTGGCGCTTCAGCCCGCTGTGACGGGCAAGTGCTGGTAACCGAAGACATGCTCGGCATGTTTGAACGGGTGCCGCGTTTCGTGAAGAAATACGGCGATATCGCCACGACTATCGCCGATACTGCCGCGCTCTATGCCGCCGAGGTGCGCGAGCGCAGCTTTCCCGGCGCGGACCAGCTTTATCAGCCCAAGGACTGATCGTTCCGGCTGAACCGTCCCGCGAGCGGGGCGGAGATCACCATCTGCAACAGGTGGTACAACAGCACCGGCAGCAGGACGAGTCCCGCCGCTTCTGGCGCGAACAGCACGCTGGCGAGCGGTGCGCCCATGGCGATGCTCTTCTGCGCGCCGCTGAACAGGAAGGATATCCGGTCCGGCAGCGCCAGCCTCAATGCGCCGCCCAGCCACCATGCGCCGAGGAAACCGAACGCCAGCATCACACCAACCAGCGCCAAGCAGCGCAGCCCATGAGCCAAGGTCGATCTGGGTCCAGATGCCCTGCTCCACTGCACTGGAAAAGGCGACATAGACGGCAATGGCGATGGCGATCCGGTCCATCCAGCTGAACAGCAGCCGCCGATCCGCCACCAGTGCCCCGAAGCGCGATTGCAACATCTGCCCGATGGCAAAGGGCAGCAGCAGGATCAGCCCAATCCGCTCCAGCCCGCCGAGATCAATCCCCGGTCCGCTGCTACTCGCCAGCAGCGCGATCAGCGGCGCGGTGATGAACACGCCGAGAATGTTGAGCACGGCCGCCGCCACCACCGAATTGGCGACGTTCCCTCCGGCAATCGAGGTGTAGGCTGTCGCCGATTGTACCGTGGAAGGCAGGACGCCGAGAAAGACGAAGCCCAGCGCCACAGCTGGCGGGCAGGACGTGCGGCGGCAGGTCCGGCCAGCAGCCACCCGGCCAGCCCCATCGCCGCGAAGACGAACAGCGCCAGCGGCAGCAGGAAGCGCCAGTTGCGCAGGCCATGCAGCACCTGTGCGCGCGGCAGGCGCAGGCCGTTCAGCAGGAACAGCGCGAAAATCGCCGCGTCGGAAACCAGCCGCGCAATCGCCCTGCCCTCGCCCGTCACCGGCAGCACGCTCGCCAGCACGATCGCCAGCAGCAGCAGCCGCACCAGCGGATCGAACAGGGTCAGGACGCGGGCAGGCATTCAATCATTAACCTTCGTCATTGCGAGCGAAGCGAAGCAATCCATCTCCTGCCGGTGCATCCAGTAGCAAGGTCGGGAGATGGATTGCCGCGTCGCCTTGCGGCTCCTCGCAATGACGAGAATTCCTAATGCTGCAAGTCGTATTGCTTGAGCAGATCGTAGAGCGTCGGGCGGCTGATCCCGAGCAGCTTGGCAGTGCTAGAGATATTCCCCTCGCTGCGCGCCAGTGCATGGCGGATCACTTTGCGGTCCGCCTTTTCGCGCGCGCTCTTCAGGTTGAGTACTGCGGCGTCCTCTTCTTGCTCACCTGCCAGATCGAGATCGCCCGCGCCGATCAGCTTGCCATCGGCCATGATGACCGCGCGCTTTACCCGGTTTTCCAGTTCGCGGACATTGCCCGGCCAAGCCCAGGCATCGATCGCAGCCAAAGCATCGGGCGCAAAGCCGGTGACCGAGGGTTCATCTCGCGCGAGAAGCGCTTGAGGAAGGCCTTGGCCAGCAGCGTCGCATCGCCCGGACGTTCCGCCAGCGAGGGGATTTTCACCACCACTTCGGCCAGCCGGTAGAACAGATCCTCGCGAAACCGCCCGTCGGCGATCATCGCTTCAAGGTTCTGGTGCGTGGCGCAGACGATGCGGGTATCGACCGCGATGGACTTGCGCCCGCCGATCCGTTCGATGGTGCGTTCCTGCAGGAAGCGCAGCAGTTTGACCTGCAAGGGCAGCGGGATATCGCCCACTTCGTCGAGGAACAGCGTGCCCCCTGCCGCCAGTTCGATCTTGCCCTCGGTGGTCTTGACCGCCCCGGTAAACGCGCCCTTCTCGTGCCCGAACAGCTCGCTTTCGAGCAGGTTCTCCGGGATCGCCGCGCAGTTGATGGCGATGAAATTGCCGTGCTTGCGGGTGCTGGCATCGTGCAGACCCTTGGCGAGCAGTTCCTTGCCCGTCCCGCTCGCACCCAGCAGCATCACCGAGACATTGGTGTTCGCCACCCGCTCGATGGTGCGCGCCACCTTCACCATTTCCGGCGCGGAGGTGATCAGGCCGCCGAGCACCCTGTTGCCCTCCCCCGCCTTGTCCGCCAGCGCGCGGTTTTCCTGTTCGATCCGGTGCAGGTTGAACGCGCGGCGCACGATCAGGCCGAGCTGCTCGATATCGACCGGCTTCTGGTAGAAATCGTAGGCCCCGCGTTCGATGGCGGTCAGCGCAGATTCGCGCGCGCCGTGGCCCGAAGCGACGATCACCTTGGTATCCGGCTTCAGCGCCATGATGGCGTCGAGCACGGCAAAGCCTTCGCTGGTGCCATCCGGGTCTGGCGGCAGGCCGAGATCGAGCGTGACCACGGCGGGTTCCTCCGCGCGCAGGGCGGCAATGGCGCTCGCACGATCGCCCACGATCACCACGTCGAAATCCTCGTAGGCCCATTTGAGCTGCGCCTGCAGCCCGGCATCATCTTCGACGATGAGCAATTTGGGCAGGCTCTGGGGCTTGGGTTCGGCCATTACGCCACCTCTTTCGTTTGATCGGAATAGTTCTGCATGGTGCGATAGAAATCGCTCTGCTCGCTCAGCGGCATCCGGATCACGAAGCGCGTGCCCAGCCCTTCGCGCGATTCGACATCGAGCCGCCCGCCCATCGCCCGCACCAGTTCGCGCGCTTCATAGGCGCCGATGCCGAAGCCACCCGGCTTGGACGAATGGAAGGGCTTGAACAGCCGCGTGCGAATGAATTCGGGCGACATGCCGCAGCCCGAATCGATAATCTCGATCACGGCATGGCCCGGTTCGCTGCCCAGCTCGATCTGCACCGGTGAATGGCTTTCGCTCGCATCCACCGCGTTTTGCACCAGATGCACCAGCGCCTGTTCCAGCGCCTCGGCATCGGCCTTCACCTTGCCCGCCTCGTTCTGCACCAGCAACACTTGATGGCGCGGAGCGTATTGCTGGCAGACTTTTTCCAGCAACGGTCCGAGCGCGAATTCCTCCCGCTCGCTCCCCCCATGCTTCCATAGCGGCCCAGCCGCGTGAGCAGTGCCTGCAACTTGTCGGTTGAATTGCGCAGGGTGATCAACATGTCGGCGCGGAATTCGGGCTTGTCCGCGTGCTTTTCCGCATTGCGTGCCAGCAGCGAAAGCTGGCTGGCGAGGTTCTTGATATCGTGCATGACGAAAGCGATGCGGCGATTGAATTCGTCAAACCTTTGCGCCTCGCCCAGCGCATCCTGGCTGGTCTGTTCGGCAAGATAGCTGGCCAGCTGGCGACCGATCACCCGCAACAGGTCGAAATCCTCCCAGTCGAGCTGCCGGGCCAGCGGCGGGCGCGCGAGCAGCACCACGCCCACCAGCCGCTCGTAATGCAGCAGCGGCACCAGCGCCCAGCTTGCCTCGTCTTCCAGCAGCCATTGCGGGCAGGCGGCAGCGGGAATGCCCTGCTGGCTGCCCCGGCGCAGATCGTCGAGATCGAGGATGTACTGGCTGCTTTCGAAATAGCGCGCGCCTTCAGCCGATATCGCTTCGCCCGGCACCTCTAGCTGCGGCCACTGCCAGCGCGCCGCCAGTGCCAGCCCGCCTTCCTCGCGCGGAGTGAACAGCATGCCCGAAGGGCTGTCGGTAATATCCGCCACCGCCTGCACCGCGCGTTCGAGCAGCGGCGCAGATTGCGGCCCGGCGCGGCCCATCGTCTCCGTGAAGCGCAGCCATTCGGAACGGTAATCGTAGCGATGCTGGAACAGGTTCTTGGAAAGCGTCACCCGCAGCCAGCCCGCGCAGCTTGCGCGACGGCAGCACGGTAAGTGCCACGAGGCTCGCCAGCAACACGAATCCCGTTTGCAGGATGCGTCCGTAGTCGCTGCCGACATAGGCCAGCCCCTGCGCCACCACCACCATCACCGCCAGATAGGCACCGATCAGCAGCAGCGAGAACGACTGGAAGGCAAAGCTGCGCGACGGGCGGAAGCGCAATTCGCTTTCGTTGCGCAGCATTCCCATCGCCAGCAATGCCACCGTCACCAGCAGCGCCACGGCGCGCAGGTCCTCCAACAATTGCGGCGTACCGCTGCCGAGATAGGCGATGGTGTAGAAATTCAGGTCATACAGGAACAGCGCCCCCAGCCCCGCTGCCGGCCAGCGCAGCGCCACGCGTGCCTGTTGTGATGCACCGACATAGAGATTGTGCACCAGCACCAGCGCCCCGATGTTGAGCAGCAGGCGGAAGGTGAAGGAGAATTGCAGGATCAGATCCTGCGCTGCGGGTTGTGCATCGTACTGAAGCCGCGCGGCGATCAGGGCGAACTGCATAGTCTCGACCAGCGCCAGCGCCGCCACCACCGGGCGGATCGGAGCGAGGCTCGTGTCCCGCTTGTCGTGCCCAAACATCCGGTAAAGCATCCACAGCCAGGCCAGATTGCTCGCCACCAGCAGCAGTTCCACCACCACGCTGTCGCGCCCGAAACCGGCGAAGGCGAAGCACCACAGCGCGCGCGATGCCGAGCGCGGCGGCGCTGGCGCTGACCGCCGGCCCTTGCGCACGGCTGTTGGTCGCCAGCCACAGCGCCAGCGCCACCGCCGCGCAAGCGGTGCCAATATAGGCCAGATAGCTGACGAGGTGCCAGGCAACCTCCATCACCGCGCACCCTCTGGCCAAAGCACCACGCGCAGGGTCTGGAGCATGATGAGCAGATCGAGGAAGGGTGTATAATTCTTGGCGTAATAGAGATCGTATTCCAGCTTGTGCCGCGAATCCTCGATGCTGGCACCGTAGGGATAGTTGATCTGTGCCCAGCCGGTGATCCCCGGCTTCACCATGTGCCGTTCGGCGTAATAGGGCAGCTGCTCTTCCAGATCGTTGACGAATTGCGGCACTTCAGGGCGCGGGCCGACAAAGCTCATGTGGCCGGTCAGCACGGTCCACACCTGCGGCAATTCGTCGATCCGGACCTTGCGGATGAACGCGCCGACGCGGGTGATGCGCGGGTCTTTCTCCTGCGCCCATTGTGCGCCATCCTTCTCGGCATCGGTGCGCATGGAGCGCAGCTTGATGCAGCTCGAACGTCTCACCATACAGCCCCACCCGTTGCTGCCGGAAGAAGGCCGGGCCTTTGCTGTCCAGCTTCACCACCAGCGCAAACAGCGCGATCACCGGGAAGGTCAGCAGCAGCAGCAGCCCGCTGGCGGCGATATCGAACACGCGCTTGGCAACGCTGGAAATCGCCCGACCGGAGGAGAAACCGTCCGAAAAGATCAGCCAGCTGGGATTGAGCGTATCGAGATCGACCCGGCCTGTCTCGCGTTCCAGGAAGCTGGAGAAGTCATTGACGTGCACACCCGCCGTCTTCACTCGCACAAGGTCCTTGAGCGGCAACGCATTGCGCCGCTCTTCCAGCGCCAGCACCACTTCGGTCGCGCCGAGATTGGCGACGTAGCGCGGACAGATCGGCAATCGCCGAGCGCATGGATCGCTTCGGCGACCAGCGGCGAGCTGTCGGACATGCTGATATAGCCGACCACCGCGAACCCGCTGTCCGGCTTCTGCGCCAGATCCTTCAACCGCTGCGCCCGATGCCCCGCGCCCAGCACCAACACGCGCCTGCGGAATGCCGAAGTACCGAGGATACCGCCAGTCACCAGCCGGTTCAACACCAGCAAGGCAATCGCCAGCACCATCGCGTAAAGCAGGATCGAGCGCCAGAAAGTGGCACCCGGCAGCAGGAAATCGATCAGCGCCAGCGCCAGAATCGAAAGGCTCACCGCCACCAGCAACCGCGCCCCGGCAAAGCGAAGCGAGCGCAGCGCCTCAGTGCCGTACACACCCACCGCGATCATCGCGGTCTGCGTGGTCACGCCGAAACCGATCAATAGCGGCACACGCGCGCTCAATGATCCGGCAGCGATGCCAATCTGGCTGGTGCGCAAGGTCCACGCCAAATCCGCCGCGATCAGCAGCAGCGCGAAATCGAGCAGACCCAGCAGCAGCACCGCGTGGGGAATATAGTGTTTGAAGAGACGGATCATCGCTCCAGCCGGTCAGCGCCACGGGGAATTTCCCGCTAAGCCGCCGGGTTAACCGTGAGAGATGAAATGTCGGTAAATTTTACACTTACCGTCTGCATTCGACCTTGCGCGATGCTGGTGCAGAAACGAGGTAAGCGGGAATTAACCAGCTTCCGGCTCCCATGCTTAACTGCTTCCCCGCTATGAATTGGTGATGGCGCAGATTTCCAAGCCACCCATACCGCTGAAGATGTACAAGCACTTCGCCGTTTCAACGGTGGCGTTGACAGCCTGCATCGCCATGTTTGCAGACAGCGATAACCGCGCGGCGATGGCCGAACAAGTTGCAGAGCATGAGCAGCAGCAGGAACTGCGCGCCGCAAGCGCCGAAATCACTTCACCGCCAGAACTGGTGCGCAGGGACATCGAAACGCCCGGCTCGTTCGGCGGCGAGGGCGGCGGATCAGCGGGATCCGGCGGCGGCGGTGGCGGCGGTGGCGGCGGCGCGAGGGCTACTGGCGGAACCCGCGGTGGCAGTGCCGCAGGCAGGATAGCTGTTCCCGGCTACGATCAGGTCTTTATCGAAGGACTCAGCGAAGCCGAATATCAAGCCTTTCTGGCCACCCTGCCACCAGAAATGCTTGGCAGCCGAAACATGAGCGCAGAACGCGCCGCGCAACGCGCAGCAGTGGAAGCCGCCTCTGCCCGCCGCACCGGACGAAACGGGCAAGGCAGTGACGCCCCGGGTTGAACTCACGCGTTCCCAAAGACCCACTCGATCACCAGAACAATAAGGCCGACTGCGACAGGGACCGATAGCAATCCTACCAGGATTGATCCGGGCAACAGCCCGAACCTATCCACGACAAAGAAGACCAGTGGCGGCAAGCTCAGAACATCGACGGAACGGTAAAACAGCACACCTGCCGCAATCCCGATTGCACTCGCCAACATCAGTACCGCTTTTTCCTGCATCGGAAGCTATCTCAAAATCCGATCGTAAGGCCAATCCGAGCCTCATGCCGATCAGTTGTGCCAACCTGCCCGGCATAGCCCAGGTTCAGGTTCACATTCTCGCTGACAGCATAATCGATTCCGACACCGGCATAGCCATGGACATCGTCGCGAGTGTCGCCTTGCAGAACGATGGCCGCATTGCTGGCCGCGAAGGCGACCGGAATTAGCCTGTCCCCTTGCGCGGCCAGATAGCGCGCGCCGAGACCGAAGCGTAGGCCAAGTGCGCCGATGGCTTTGCTGGCGCTCACCCCCGCCTGCGCTTCAACCGTGTCCACGCTCTGCCGATCAACCGCCAGCCGCAGCGGGCTGGTGCCGCTTTCCACATAGGCATGCTGCGATTGATGGAGGAAGCTGGCCCGGACATTCCCGCCAAACTCCCAACCACCGGTGGACCCCAGGAGAAGCGCAAGGCCCGCATAGCCGCCATACAAATCGGAACTGGTTTCCCCGTCAACGCTGGCGGAAAAGCCGTTGAAGCTGACGTTGCGCAGCGTGCTCTGATCGATCTGCCCATAGAGAGCCCCGCCCGAGAGCGAAAAGCCCTGCCCGGCAAAATGCGCGTAAACACTGGCCAGCAGCGTGCCTTGCTCGCCGCCACCGCCATTGCTTGCCAGATCAATGTCGCCCCTCGCCCAGCCAATCGCGCCACCGACCACAGCATGGTTACCGACAGGAACTGTCAGTCCCCCGCTCACACCGTAACTGCCATGATCGTAACCCAGCGTGGTCCCGGAAGCAGTACGGCTTCCCGTCGCGCCGAAGCCCTGGAGCCAGAGGCCGCTGCCCTCTGTCGGGCGGCTGGCGGCATCGGCAACACTGTCCATGAAACCAAAGCCGGAATCAGCTGCGGCAAGGAACTGGGCGTTGAAGGTTGATGGCCGGGCCGTCAGCACCGAAGGCGCCATGATCGCGCTGTTGGTCTGATAAATCACCGCCAGGGGCAGTTGTGCGCCCACAGTCTCGACGCTGGCAAAGGTTCCGGTCACGCCCCCGCCTGCGGTGAGAAAGGTTCCGCCTGATCCTTCCGCGCTGCCCAGCGAAACAAAGCGCAGCACGCCACCATTCAGCGTTGCCGAGCCGGTGACAGCCAGCAGATCGATCCCGCCGGACCCATCGAACTCGATCTCCAGCACCGATCCGGCATTCTGGACGTAATTGCCCTGCACGGTCAGCGTGCCGATGGAATTGCCGGGGGCGACTGTGCCGTTGTTGGTGAGACTGCCGACGATCCGCCCGGTACCGTCGAGCGTTGCCCCGGCTGCCACTGTAGCATTGGTCGTCCCGGTGCCATTGATGCGTACGCGACCTGCGTCCACCGCCAGCGCGCCAACGCTGAACGGGTTGCTGAAGGACAATTGCCCAGCCCCCATTTTGCGGAATGTGCCCGCGCCCGAAACGGCATTGGCAAATGTGGCATTCGCCGCATTGTCGAACAGAAAAGTGGCACCGGACGCGACCGAAATCGCGCCGGTGCCAATTGCGGCAGGCCCGCTAACCCGAAGGGTTCCTGCATCAATAATCGTGCCGCCGCTGAGGGTATTGGGGCCAGTAAGGTCGACCTGTCCCACACCCGATTTGCGGAACACACCGCTGCCTTGCAGGATATTTGCCACCACGGTGCTGCCCGATGCGATATCGACTTGCAGAGCCCCGGCTTGTGACAGCAGCACGTTTGCGGAGCCTAGGCCAGAGCCATTCGTCACGCGGATCGTGCCAGCATTGCCCACAAGCAGGCCGGAATAGCTGCTGTTGTTGCCGAGCAACTGGGTGATACCTGTACCGTTCTTTTCAATCGGGCCGGAACCCGAAAGGGCGTTGGCGATGGTCACATCGCCGGGATTGAGCGCCGCATTGATGAAGACAACGCCCGTCCCCAGTGCGCCGTCGGCATTCACAAATGTCCGCCCACCCAACAGGTTGACCTGACCGGAAAAGTTCGGGTTTGCGCGATTGATGGTCAGATTCCCTACCAGGTACTTTCCCAGCGTGCCGCTGCCGGACAGTTCGTTGCCCAAGGTGCCATTGCCCGACATGTCGAGAACCAGCTCGGCAGTGGGATTGATGATGATTTCTGCCGGGGTAAGCACCTGGCCATTGCCCAGCGACGCGACATCGCCAATCACTAAGCGACCGGAACGGATATCGATCGTTCCGGACATGCTGTTTATGCCGCCTAGATAGGTCGATACACCATCTATGATGTAATTGCCGTTGCCGCCCAGTTCGTTGGCAATGTTCACATCGCGCAGGACGACATCGGCGAAATTGGTGACGGAGGCCGTGCCGAAGGCGTTGTTGTGCGAAATCACCGGGACCCCGCCCACAAGCAGGAAATCTCCAGTCAGGAAATTTGCCGACGCAAATTCGTGCGTACCGCCGTGATATTCGAACGCACCGCCGCCGACGAAGCGCTGGCTCAGCACCCCGGAACCGGTATCAAAAAAGCGGATTCTGCTGTTGCCCTGTATCTCGACTATCGATCCCGTAGCACCAAATGCCGCTGCACCGAATACATCCAGCTGCCCATTCCGGACGAGGATTTCCTGAAATTCATGGGTGCCGTATATCCGTGAGACGCCGAAGCTCGCGCCAGGATCGACAGTCAGCAATTCAATCCGGCGGGTGTCAAATTGCAGCGATTGATCGATGCTGCTCAAGTAGAGCTTGTCGAAGTCATTACCGCCATCCAGCAGGAATGTCGGGGTCAAAGTCGCAGAGGACCCAGTGGTGAAACGCGTGGTGCTGTTCAGATAGATCTGGTCATCACCATCGGTCGCATCGATCAGCGTCTCGACCGAGTTTGCACCGCGCGCCTCAATTTCCCCGTCGATATAGAAAAGCTGCGCTCCCATCCCGCCAAAGATCAGCGATGAGGCAACAAATCCGGAACTGGCCGCCAAGGTCGCGCCCGCTTCCAGAACCAGTGCTGCGCCAGAGCCGTGCACCTGCACCGCGCGGGAGACGGTGACTTGGCTGCCTGCGCCAATTCCGATCCCGGCGCCATTGCCATCGACCATCACCAGCGCAGCCGCATTGCCCGACTGATCGATCACGCTGCCATCGACAATGTCGATCTGAGCGCTGCTGCCAAATGCGGAAATGCTGACATCGCGCACTATGGCCGGGCCGGGCGTTGTGCCACCGCCAAGGAAAATATGCGCCGCGTTTCCGTTGAGCGAGATTTCGTCCCCGGTAACGCCGTTGATCTCGGCCCCGCCTTCGACATGCACGGTAGTGTCCGAATTGGTGCCCGCCACCAGAATTCCATTGGTGGTGCCGGTGCAGACGACGGTCGAATTCGGCCCCGGATTGGCCACCGTTCCGGTTCCACCGGGAGCGATGACACATCCGGCCAGCGCGGGATCGGCATAGCAGATGGCCATGCCTGCGGTGCCAACGGCCAGCAAGGCCCGGCGCAAGCGCTTTGCGTTCAACTTCTCTGCACGAACAGCCATCACTCAAACTCCAGTTTACGAACACATTTGATCCGTATTCTGAAATTTTCGTTCGACTGGGAATGACATGCCTATGTCATTCGATTGTTCAGCTCAGGTTGAGTTTTCCGGTGCGCACAGCTTCATAAACGGCTTCGCTACGGGTATGGACGTCGAGCTTGCGATAGATCGAGCGGACATGATTGCCGACTGTCAGCGGTGATATCGAGAGCAGGCGGGCGGTTTCCTTGTAGCTGTAGCCCTTGGCAAACAGTTGCAGCAATTCAGCCTCGCGCGCCGTGAGTGCAGGCCGCCCTTCATCATCAGGTCGATCCGGGCCAGCGCGGAGCCGTTCGAGCAAATGCACAGCGGCCGCCGCGCTGATCGGTGCGCCGCCGTCCAGCGCGGCGGAAATTGCCGCGATGATATCCGCCGTCGTGCTGTCTTTCAGCAGATAGCCATCGGCCCCCGCTTCGATAGTGCGGACCACGGTTTCGCGGTCACCAAAGCTGGTCAGTACGATGATCTTGGCATCGCCCGCAGCCTTGATATGCGGGATCAGCGCCGAACCTTCGCCATCGGGCAGGCCCAGATCGAGCAGGAAAACATCTGCACCCAGGGCGATCAGTGCCGCCGCTGAGCTGATCGAATCGGCGCTTCCGGCCATCTCCAGCCCGGCAGCCGCCTGAATCTGCTCTGCAAGCGATTCACGGACGATCTGATTGTCTTCGACTATCGCCACGCGAACGATGTCTGGTGTTTCAACACTCATGGAAAATCGCCTTCACGGCATCTTATCCCACCGCTTACAGCGACGGGCCATAACAAAGGTATGTTAGGCGCGGGCATCACAGGGCATCGTTTGCGACAGGCTTGAGCGGTACAATCAGCGTGACTGTGCTGCCCTGCTCCGAACTGTTGACCTGGATCGAACCGCCAATCGCCGCGGCCCGCGCCTGCATGTTTTCCATGCCGTGGCCGCCGCCCTGCGCAGTTCCGATCCCGGTTCCCGCATCGGCAATCGCGATTGTGATCGCGCCCGCATCATCAGTCCCGATATCGATATCGATTGTCTCAGAATGAGCATGCTTGATCACATTGGTCACGGCTTCCTGCACGATCCGGAATATCTGGAGCACTTCGCGCGCACCCAGTCCGTCCACCGTTTCCGGCAGGTTATTGGACCAGCGCAGCTCCATCCCCGCAGCGGACAGCTTCGGTTCGATCCGCGCCCGGAATGTCGCCAATGCGGTGCCCAGCGTTTCGCCGACCGTATCCAGCGAATCGATAATCAGCCGCAGCTCGTCGATCACCAGTTGCAGGCTCTCGGTCAGTTCGGCCTGCGGGATCGGCTGTCGGCGCGAGGCAAACAGCAGGCCCATCAGTTGCCCGCCAATGCCATCGTGCATATCGCGCATCAGCCGCTGGCGTTCGCTGACCAGCGTTTCCCGCCGCAGCAGCTCGCCCTGTCGCGCATAATTTTCCGCCAGTTCGGCCTCGCGCGCCTGCAACTGCCCGGACAGCAGTGCGTTGAATTCATTCATGGACCGGAACAACCGGATGTTCCGCGCAATGAATGCCACCGGGAAGGCAATAATCAGAAACGGGAAGCTGGTGGAGAGGAAGCCTCTGGCCGAGCCGCTGGAAAATTCGTGGTAATAGTCCGTCATCATCAGCGTGACGCACAGCAGGAACAGCGCCGCTTCCCATTTGCGGTCATCCGCCGTGGTGAAGATGTGCCACAGGAACCGCAGGATGCCAATCGCCCCCAGGATCAGGCCGACACCGGTGGTCAGGTCCACCGCCTGATCGTACGGCCCCGCACCGCTGCCGGTCAGTAAGTTGGAGAGGGTTACCGCGATGGCAACCCACACCAGGCAAGTCAGCCACAGCAGCCAGCGCACGGGCCTGCCTGTCCACGCGTCGACAAGGTTGACCCAAGCCACCGGAATGCTGAGCGTCAAAATGAAATAGTAGAAATTCCGCCAGCTTCCGGAGAACGGCGGATCGACCCAAGTGTAATAGTGATACCGCAGGCTCCACGCCACCAGCAGCACAAACACCCACACGGCGAACTGCTTCTGTTCGGATCGCAGGATCAAGAGGAACGCCAGCGCGGCGGCAAGCATGCCGAAGCTGTAGGATATAACCTTGTATTCATTCAGAATGAAACTGCGCTGCGCCAGCAATTCGCTGGCATCGGCATAAGGTGCAAGCATCGGCATTCCGAAATCGAAATAGGGAATGCTGGATCGCGCCATCACATATTCAAGCCGGTTCGCGCCCTGCACCAGCATGTCTGGCGATAGGTAGAGGATCGTCTTTTGGTTGCCGTGATAGGTGATATCGGGCAGCTCGATCCTGCCGTCCTGCCGCACCCATTGCCCGTTCAGGCGAATATGCATACTATCCGCCCCGATTGACGGGATCAGAGCCAGTCCGTCTGCGGGAACCTCATCCAGTTCAAAATCGGTCCGCAACAGGCGGTAACCCGGTCCGCAGCATTCGCTACCGGGCAGCTCAAGCGGCGCAAAGTTGGCCGTATCGAACCCTGACACGTCCGGGTTCTCCACTGTCGCTACCCAGGACTGCCCAATAGAAATGATATCCGGGCGTTCCGGCGGGGCAAACAGCAAGGGGTTGACCAGAAACCAGAAGGCGCATTGCACCGCAAGCGCCGCCAGCACCATCTTGCCGATAGAGCGGGCATTCGCTCTGACGCTATTCCCAATGCCCTCGATGACAGTCCTGCCCCCCATCACTTCGCCCCGTCGCCAGCTGCCCTCAATGCGACAGCACACACCATATTTATGTCATAGGGGATATGACATAAATTCGTCATGCAACGGATCGGTGCTGGGGTGGTACCTCCGGCCGGACTCGAACCGGCACTTCGTAAGAAACTCGATTTTGAGTCGAGCGCGTCTACCAATTCCGCCACGGAGGCCCAGAGCGAGAAAGCGCGCTTAGCTATCCTTGAGCGCGGTAGCAATCGCCTTGTGCAGGCGCGAGTGCAGCGGATCATTTCCGGCAATCACCTGTGCATCGCAAATCGGCAGTGAGCGGCCGCGATAGTCGGTGACGAAACCGCCGGCCTCGCGAACCAGCAAGCAACCCGCCGCCGTATCCCACGGCGACAGTTCGCTTTCCCAGAACCCGTCATACCGGCCCGCTGCCAGCCAGGCGAGATCGAGCGAAGCCGCACCGAACCGGCGCACGCCCGCGATCTGCGGCCCCAGCGCGCCGAAAATCCGCGACCATTCGGCGAAATTGCCGTGCCCCTGATAGGGCGTGCCGGTGGCAATCAGCGCTTCGGACAACTGCCGCCGCCCAGAAACCCGCAGCCGCGCATCCTGAAGCCATGCGCCGCGCGTTTTCTCGGCCCAGAAGGTCTGGTCGGTGATCGGCTGGTACACCAGCCCCGCCGTCACATCGCCCCACTCGTCGCTGCCCAGCTTGCGCTCCTGCACGGCGATGGAAATCGCGAAATGGGGGATGCCGTGGAGGAAATTGCTGGTGCCATCGAGCGGATCGATGATCCAGCGCGGCTGCCCCGCCTCGCCTTCCATTTCGCCCGCTTCTTCCATCAGGAAGCCCCAGCCGGGGCGCGCGACTTTCAGCTCGTCCCACAGGATGCGTTCGGCCACCTGATCGGCCTTGGACACGAAATCGCTCGGCCCCTTGCGGCTGACCTGGAGGTGCTCGACCTCCCCGAAATCGCGCCGCAACCGGCCACCCGCCTTGCGGGCAGCCTTTTCCATCACGCGGATAAGACCAGAAATTGCTGCCATGATCGCTTACCCAGCCTTGCTGACGTAAGCCTGCTCATACACGTCCACCACGATCCGCGTGCCGCTTTCGATATGCGGCGGCACCATGATCCGCACGCCGTTATCAAGCACGGCGGGCTTGTAGCTGGAACTGGCGGTCTGCCCCTTGATGACGGCATCGGCCTGCACAATCATCGCCTCGATCTGGCCGGGCAGCGCCACGCTGATCGGGCGTTCGTCCCATAGTTCGAGGCTGACCTGCATCCCGTCCTGCAGGAACGGGCGGGCATCACCGAGCAGGTCGCTCGGCAGCGTGATCTGTTCGTAGGTATCGCCGTCCATGAACACCAGCATCTCCCCGTCTTCGTAGAGGAACTGGTAGTCCTTGGTATCCAGCCGGACCTTCTCGACCGTGTCGGCGCTGCGATAGCGAATGTTGGTCTTGCGGCCATCGATGAGGTTCTTCATCTCGACCTGCATATAGGCCCCGCCCTTGCCCGGCTGGGTATGCTGGATCTTCGCGACCTTCCAGATGCCGCCTTCGTATTCGATGATGTTGCCGGGACGGATGTCCACGCCGCTGATCTTCATGGGAATGCTCGTTTGCTGTCAGATTGTGCGAGAATGGCTGCGCCCTAGACGTTAGGCAGGGCTTGGGCAAGGTGGGAGGGCGCCCAGTGATCAAACTCGCGCCGAAGGCGCAGGTAGATTTTGTCACGCGAAGGCGCGAAGGCGCGAAGGAAGGTTTGCCCCTACTTCGCGCCTTCGCGCCTTCGCGTGAACAAAAACAGCAGCATTCTTGCGCCTTCGGCACGAGTGGCCCCTCCGCGCCCTCCTTTTCTCTGCGCCTCTGCGAGAAACAAGTCTCAATATGCGATTGCCTGGGGTGCTTCGCTGGAAGGGTTCATGCCAGAGGTTCATGACGGGGCAAGCATTGCATGCTATGGGCGCGGAGATGAACCGGGTGCTGATTCCTCTCGCTATCGCCAGCTTTGTGCTGGCCACTGCCGCCGTGGCGCAGGATCGGATTGGCACGATTGAGCGCGGCAGCTATGCCTGCGAACTGCCCGGCGATGCTGCAGGCGCCGCAGGTGTGCCCCAGCCGCAGCAAAGCTTCGAAATCGAAAGTGCCTCTCGCTATTCCTCACCGCAGGGTGATGGCACCTATCTGCGGCGCGAAGACCGGCTGACGATGACCAGTGGCCCGCGCAATGGCGATGCTTATCAGATTGTCGGAAGCGGCTTCCTGCGCAAGATCGAAGGCGGCCAGCCTGGTCGGTTGCGCTGCGTTCGGCAGGGTGGCTGATCGCGCCCGCTATTCTCCCAGTAGCCAGAAGTGATGCATGAAATAGACTTCGCGCGCCAGAAACGGCGCTTTGGTGCTCCATGTGCGATAGCGCGTTGTAGGCGTCGCGCTCGGCTGCGCATCGATCTCCAGCGCGTCCGCCATCGCCATTGCCCGGCGCAAGTGCAGCGGGTCGGAAACGATCAGCGCGGACTCCAGCCCGGCATTGCGCATCAGCGCCTGTGCCTCGGTCAGATTGGCCAAGGTGGTGGCAGACACTGTTTCGATCAGGATGGCATCGGCGGGCACTCCGGCGGCAAGGGCCATTGCTTGAGCCGCTTCGCTTTCCGCAAGGCTATCCCCCTCGGCACGTCCGCCGGTAAACAACAATCGCTCCACCCGCCCTTCGCGATAGAGCGTAATGGCATGGACAATGCGTTCGCGGAACACCGGCGATGGCTCGCGGCTATCGACCGCTGCGCCTAGCACGATGGCGACATTGGCGCGGGAGTCGGGCGATTCTCCGGGACCGGCGGCAATCAAGTAAGCTATCGCGCAGAGCCAGCCGATCAGGGCCGGGATTACCGCGCGACGGAATGCTCTCACCGCAGCACTTCGGCAAAAGCCTTTACCGCCGCCACCTCATCCCCGCCCCACACCGAATGGCTGGTGGCGATAAAATCCGCTCCGGCTTTTACTAGAGGCGCGCAATTGGCAGGCGTGATGCCGCCGATGGCGACGCAAGGAAGTTCAAACAGCCCGCTCCACCATTCGAGGATATCCAGTTCCGGGCGGTGCTCGCTCGGCTTCGTTTCGCTCGGGAAGAAGCTGCCGAACGCCACGTAATCCGCCCCGCCCTCGCCCGCTTCCATCGCGAAATGGCGGCTGGCATGGCAGGTGACGCCGATCTGCACCTCGCGCCCCAATTCCTCGCGCGCCTCCCGCAAGTCGCCGTCGCCCTGCCCCAGATGCACGCCATCGGCCTTGAGCCGCTTGGCCAGCGTCACCGAATCGTTGACCACGAAGCCGACATCGCGGGCGACGCAGATCTCCTGCAACGGCCCAGCGAGGCGGGCAGCATCGTGGTTGTCCAGCCCCTTCACGCGGAACTGGAACGCGGTAGCCAGCCCCGCGCCAGCCGCCAGCGCGCGGTCGAGCCGGTCAGGAAAATCCCCGCCCACTTCGAGCGGGGAAATCAGGTAGAGCTGGCACTTGCTCATACAGGATCAGCCGACCGAAGCCGCGGCGATGGCATCGATCGCCCCGCCCAATGCGGCATCAAATTCGGCATCGCTCTGCTGGCTGCGCAGGTCCTGCAACAGGCCCGCGGCTGAAGCTGGCGATCATGCCCTGATTCTTCGCCAGTTCGGCGCAGGCTTGGCCGGTCGAATATCCGCCCGACAGCGCCACCACCCGCAGCACGCGGGGGTGATCGATCAGTTCGCTGTACAGGTTCGGTTGCACCGGGATCGAAAGCTTGAGCATCACCTGCCGGTCATCGGGCAGCGCATCGAGGTGCTTGAGCACTTCGCTCTTCAGCAGTTTCTCGCCTTCGGCGCGATCAGTGGCAGTGATATCGTATTCCGGCTCAAGGATCGGCATCAGCCCGGCATCGATGATCTGATTGCCTACTTCGAACTGCTGCGCGACTACTGCGGCGATCCCGGTCGGGTTGGCAGATTTGATGACCGAGCGCATTTTTGTCCCGAACATTCCCGCCGCCAAAGACTTTTCCAGCAGCGCGGGCAGTTTCGTCAGCGGTTGCATCAATTGTGCACCGTCCTGAGCGTCTGAAAGCCCCTGATCGACCTTGATAAACGGCACCACCCCGCGCGCTTTCAATGCCTCAGCAGTGGTCTTGCCGTCCACGATGCCGTCCATCGTCCGCTCGAACAGGATCGCCCCGATTACCTTGCCGCTGGCAAAGCTCGGCGCGGTGATAACACGGCTGCGCATCTCATGGATTTTGCCGAACATTTCCTCCTCGCCAGACCATTCGCTGTCCTCAACGCCATAGCCCTGCAAGGCCTTGGGGGTGGACCCGCCCGACTGGTCGAGCGCGGCGATAAAGCCCTGGCCATTGGCAATGCGGGCGGTCATGTCGGCGGTGTTCATTCGATGCTCCCTATCGAACTGGATTGTTGCGCAAGGCTCTATGCCGCCCTTTCGGCGAAGGCAACCGCACCGTTCAGCCCAGTGACAGCCATATCCGCGCTAAAGCTCAAGCCATGAGAAAAATCGCCACCATCACCTTCGCCCTGCTCGCCCTCTCCGCTTGCGCGACCGTGCCCGATGGCCCGCCGTTAACGGAGGGGAGTGTCGTCGCACTCGGGCAGCCAGTAACGGTGGCCGATGTTGTCCTGACGCCGATAGAGGTTACGGAGGATTCGCGCTGCCCGATCAATGCTCGTTGCATCTGGGCGGGACAGATTGTCGTGGAAACGCAGGTGGATGGCGCAGGTTGGCGCGAAACCGTGGCAATGACGCTTGGGCGAACCAGCAGGCGTGCGCGGCTATATTCTCAACCTCACCTCGGCCGAACCGGGGCGGATGGCGGGATCGCAGCAGGCCGAGCCGCTGGACTACCGGTTTACTTACGAAGGTCAGTCGCCGGATCGCCCGCTGGATTGAACTAGCGCGAAAGCGCCGCCACTCCTGGCAGTTCCTTACCTTCCATCCATTCGAGGAAGGCCCCGCCAGCGGTTGAAATATAGGTGAATTCGTCCGCCACGCCGGCATGAGCCAGCGCGGCAACGGTATCGCCTCCGCCCGCCACCGAAACCAGCGAACCTGCCTGCGTCAAGGCAGCAGCGGTGCGCGCCAGCGCCACCGTTGCCTCGTCGAACGGCGGCGTTTCGAACGCGCCCAGCGGGCCGTTCCACACCAGCGTGGCGCAGGTTTTGAGTACATCGCCCAGCGCCTCGACCGCCTGCGGGCCGACATCGAGGATCATCTCGTCCGCCGCCACTTCGTGGACATTGCAGGTGCGAACCGACGGCGGATTGGCGGCAAATTCCTTCGCCACCACCACGTCATAGGGCAGATGCACGGTGCAGCCCGCCGTGTCCGCCGCCGCCAGAATCGCGCGCACCGTATCCGCCAGATCATGTTCGCACAGGCTTTTGCCGACATCCACGCCATTGCGCCGCGAGGAAAGTGTTGGCCATGCCGCCGCCGATGATCAGGTGCTGGACCTTGCCGACGAGATTTTCGAGCACCGCCAGCTTGGATCGACACCTTGGCCCCGCCCACCACGGCAGCGACCGGGGGCTGCGGAGTACCCAGCGCGGCATCCAGCGCCTTCAGTTCCGCTTCCATCGACCGGCCCGCATAGGCCGGCAGCACATGCGCCAGCCCTTCGGTGCTGGCATGGGCGCGGTGCGCGGCGGAAAAGGCATCGTTGACGTAGAAATCGCCATTTGCGGCGATGGCCTGCGCGAACAGTCGGGATCGTTCTCTTCCTCGCCCGGCCAGAAGCGGGTGTTTTCCAGCAAGCCGATATCGCCGTTGCCAAGGATGCCGACCGATTGCGCCACCACCGGCCCGGCAACTTCGGGAATGAACATCACCTCGCGCCCCAGCACCTGCTGCAGTCGCCCTGCACCATGCTCAGGCTACATGGTCGAATTCCGTTCACCCTTGGGCCGCCCGAAATGCGCGAGCAGCAGCACCTTGGCCCCGCGATCCGCCAGTTCGAGGATCGTCGGCGCGACCGCGTCCGACCCGCGTCAGATCGGTCACCCGCCCGTCCTTCCATCGGCAGATTGAGATCCACCCGCACCAGCGCCCGCTTGCCGGACAGGTCCTGCGGCAGATCGTCGAGGGTTTTGAAGCGGCATGGTTCCCTTCTCCCCTCCCGCTGGCGGGAGGGGCCGGGGGTGGGCACGGCTCGCAACCCACCCCGCTGCGACTAGGCCTTCTCGCCAGCCCAAGTCTCGCTCCCCTCCCGCTCGCGGGAGGGGTCATTGATTACAGCAACTTGCCATGACACCTGCCGTATCGACCATGCGGTTGGAGAAGCCCCATTCGTTGTCGTACCAGCTGAGCACGCGCACCAGCTTGCCTTCGAGCACCGCGGTTTCGAGGCTGTCGATGGTGGAGCTGGCCGGGCAATGGTTGTAATCGATGCGACACCAGCGGCTCGTCGGTATAGCCGAGCACGCCCTTCAGCGCGCCTTCGCGCAGCGGCCTTGAGCACGGCGTTGACTTCTTCCTTGGTGGTATCGCGCGAAGGCGTGAAGGTGAGGTCGACCAGCGAGACATTCGGCGTCGGCACGCGGACCGACGAACCGTCCAGCTTGCCCTTCAGTTCGGGCAGCACCTCGCCCACCGCACGCGCCGCGCCGGTGGTGGTGGGGATCATGCTCTGCGCCGCCGCCGCGCGCGCGGCGCAGGTCTGCATGCATCTGGTCGAGGATCTCGCTGATCGTTGGTGTAGGAGTGGATCGTGGTCATCAACCCGCGCTCGATGCCGACGGCATCGTTCAGCACCTTGGCCAACGGGCGAAAGGCAGTTGGTGGTGCAGCTGGCATTGGAGACGATCACGTCATCCGCCGTCAGCATCTGATGGTTCACGCCGTAAACGATGGTGGCAGATACGCCAGTCTGCCGGCGCGGAAATCAGCACCTTCTTGGCGCCGGCAGTCGAGATGCGTCTTCGCAGCGTCATGCGCGATCGGTGAAGAAGCCGGTGCATTCCAGCACGATATCCACGCCCATGTCGCCGTGCGGCAGATTGGCCGGGTTCGCGCTCGGCTGGTGACGGCGATCCGCTTGCCATTGATCACCAGATCGCTTGCCATCGACCTCGACCGTGCCGGGGAAGCGGCCGTGCATGCTGTCGACGCCGGAACAGCATCGCATTGGACTTGGGCTCGGCGAGATCGTTGATCGAAACCAGTTCCAGATCGTGATCGTCACGCTCCAGCAATGGCGCGCGCCACATGGCGCCCGATGCGCCCGAAACCGTTGATCGCTACCTTGGTCGTCATGGGAAGAACTCCTGCTTAGCCGTTCAATTTGCTGATGATCTGCGGAACGATCGCGTCCGCCGTAAAGCCGAAATGCTTGAACAAAACGCCCGCCGGGGCGGACGCGCCAAATCGGTCCAGCCCGATATTGAGCCCGTTCAATCCGGTATATTTCTGCCAGCCGAGGGTGACGCCCGCTTCGATGGAGACCACCAAACTCGGCGGGGAACAGTTCGGCCTGGTAGGCGGCGCTCTGCGCGTCGAACAGTTCCATGCACGGCATCGAGACGACATCGGCCCCGATCCCCTGCGCTTCCAGTGCATCGGCGGTATCGCAGCGCCACGGCGACTTCCGAACCGGTCGCCACCAGCACCACCTTGCGCGCGGCGGTGGCGGCGCGGAGCAGATAGGCACCCTTGGCGCAGCGGTTGCCCGCCGCGGTCCAGTTCTCGTCCCCCTCACCGCGCAACGGCGGGCAGGTTCTGCCGCGACAACGCCAGCACCGAAGGCGTCTTCGGCGTCTGCAGCGCCAGCGCCCAGCATTCCGCCGTTTCGATGGCATCGGCCGGGCGGAACACGTTGAGATTGGGGATCAGCCGCAGGCTCATCACCTGTTCCACCGGCTGGTGGGTCGGGCCGTCTTCGCCAAGGCCGATGGAATCATGCGTGAACACATAGACCACGCCGACCTGCTGCAGAGCGCCGAGAGGCGCACGGCGTTGCGGGCATAGTCGCTGAAGATCAGGAAGGTGCCGCCATAGGGCACCACCCCGCCGTGCAGCGCCATGCCGTTCATCGCCGCGGCCATGCCGAATTCGCGGATGCCGTAATAGATATAGCGGCCGCTGTAATCTTCCGCCGTGAACGGCAGGGTGCTGGGCGTGTCGGTGTTGTTCGATCCGGTAAGGTCGGCCGAACCGCCGATCAGCTGCGGGATCGCGGCGGTCAGCGCCACCAGCGCCTTTTGCGATGCGACCCGGCTGGCGATGGCGGGCTTTTCGGCTGCCAGCGCAGCGATATGCGCTTCGAGCGCCGGGGCAGCCTGATCGGCCGACCTGGCAAAGCCGGCTCGTGGAAATCGCCCTTTAGCGGCGCTGGCAGCCAGGCGCGCGTGCCACTCGGCATGGGCTCGCCGCACCCTTCGCACCCAGCGCGCGCCAGCCTGCCAGCACATCGGCAGGCACGTCGAACGGCGCGTGCGGCCAGTTCAGTATTCACGCGCGCCGCGGCCACTTCGTCTGCGCCCAAGCGGCGAACCGTGGACCTTGTGCGTGCCCTGCTTGTTGGGCGCGCCCTTGCCGATGATCGTCTTGCAGGCGACCAGCGAGGGGCGCGGATCGGCCAGCGCTTCGTCCAGCGCGCGGCGGATATCCGCGGGATCGTGGCCGTCGCATTCCACCGTGTGCCAACCGGTGGCGCGATAACGCGCGGGAATATCTTCGGAGGAGGACAGCGACACCGCCCCGTCGATGGTGATCTGGTTATCGTCCCACAGCACGATCAGCCGGCCCAGCTTGCAGGTGGCCCGCAAGGCCCGATCGCCTCGTGGTTGACGCCTTCCATCAGGCAGCCGTCGCCCGCCAGCACCCAGGTGCGGTGATCGACCAGATCGTCGCCAAACCCGGCATTCAGGTGCCGCTCGGCAATCGCCATGCCCACCGCCATCGCCAGGCCCTGCCCCAGCGGCCCGGTGGTCGCCTCGACCCCGTCGATCAGGAAATTCTCCGGATGGCCCGGCGCAGGGGCTGCCGAGCTGGCGGAAATTGCGGATGTCATCCATCGTCGGGCTGGCAAAGCCGGTGAGGTGGAGCAGCGCGTAGATCAGCATCGAGCCGTGGCCGGCGGAGAGCACGAACCGGTCGCGATCCGGCCAGTTGCGGCGCGGCGGGATCGAACTTCAGGTAATCCGACCACAGCACCGTGGCCACATCGGCCATGCCCATCGGCATCCCCGGATGGCCGATATTGGCCGCCTGCACCGCGTCCATCGACAGCGCGCGGATGGCATTGGCCATCTGGGTGAAACGGCGGCTCGGCGTCGCTCATCATAGGCTCCAGACGGTCGTCGCTTTGCCGGCGGCGATTCGGTTGCGGGCTGATTGGTGATGGCGCGCTCGCTAGGTCAAGCGAGACCCCCTCCCCGCACGCACGGCTGGTCGCAAGCCCGATGCCGAGGATTATTCACAGCTTTCGGCGGCAACGCTTTGCGCATGCGCGAAAGCTGGCTAACTTGGCATGTATGAGCGGTGATCGCATCGCAACGCGGGTTGCGCAGGCAATCGCCCGGATCGAAGCGGCGGCGGGCCGGATAGCGGCCGCTGCGGCATCTCCGCGCGCGATCGAGGCTGCGACGGGCGGACCGCGGCAGCGATCCCGAACTCGAAGCGCAGCTATGCGGCGCTCCAGCGCGAAGCCGGGCGAGGCGCTGGCAACAGCTCGACCGGCTGATCGGGACGCTCGAACCATGAGCAACGTCACTCTCGAAATCGCCGCTCGCAACTATACCATCGCCTGTGCCGACGGGCGAGGAAGCGCATATCGAAATGCTGGGCGCATCGATCGACACCAAGCTGGCGCAGCTCGACAATCTGGCGGGCCAATCGCCCGAACGCGATTGCTGCTCTATGCCGCGCTGCTGCTGGCGGACGAATTGCACGAGGCGAAGGGCAACAGCGCTCCGGCTCCCGCCGGACTGGACGAAATAGGTCGCAGTCCAGCTGGAATCGCTGGCCGACCGACTGGAAAGCCTCGCAATGCAGCTTGAGAGCCCGAACGCCTAGATAGGCGATTGGCGGGGCTGCCCGGCACGAGCTGCATGAAAATCCCTGAGGCTATAAGCAAATCCTTGGGAGCTGTCCCTACCGGGGCCACGGGTTCGTCCTGGCGGTTCTGGATATACGGTGCCCACCTGACGTTAGGCGTCAGAGGATTTCCCGGAAAACGACCCATGGTGGTTCCGCCACTCACCATATCCGCGCTAGAGCGCTAGCGTGACTGATATCTCCCAGCAGAAAGCCGCGATGCGCAATGCCTTGCGCAAGGCGCGGCGCGAATATGCCGCTGCGCTGCCGCCGGAAGTAAGCGCGCTGGTGTTCCGCCGCCCGCCGCGGCGGTGCTGGAGCTGGTGCCGAAGGGGCGACAATCGGCCTCTATCGCGCTGATCCGGGCGAAGCGCCTGCCGCCAGCTATGCGCGGTTCTTCATGGAAGCCGGGCACCGCATCGCCCTGCCCCGCGTCACCACCCTCGACCAGCCGATGCGCTTTCATGCCTGCACACCGATCCCTATGGCGAGAGCGACCTGGTCCCCGGCGTGATGGGACTGATGCAGCCCGCCGCCGATGCTCCGCTGGTGGTGCCCGAAGTGCTGTTCATGCCGCTGGTCGGCTTCACCGAGCGCGGCGAGCGGATTGGCCAGGGCGGCGGGTTTTATGATCGCTGGCTGGCGGCGCATCCCGCCACCATTGCCATCGGCCTGGCGTGGGATATGCAGAAGGTGGACGACCTGCCGATTGAAGCGCACGACATGCCGCTGACCGCCGTCATCACCCCCACCCGCATTTACGGACCCTTCGCATGAGAACCGAACCCACCTGGCGCATTCCGGTCGGCGTGCTGGGACTGCTCGCGGGGCTGATGGTCTATGCCGTGGTGATCGCCCGCTATGCCCCCGATCTGATCGGCGACTGGCCGGGGCTGGCGCAGGCGCTGGTCTATATCGTGCTGGGGCTGGTCTGGCTGCTGCCGCTGCGGCGGTTCCTGATCTGGATGGAAACCGGGCGCTGGATCTGATAGCCTCAGGCGCATGATCCTGCGCCTCATAGTGTTGTCCCTGCTACTGCTCGCAACGCCAGCAGAAGCGCAAGTTCGTGGCTGGTTCCCACGCGCAATTGGCGAATGCTGACGTGACCCCCAGCTTTCTCCAGCTGGATAAGACCGAGCCGCTTTGTTGCGCATGAGCGCAGTCAAGCATGGGCTACGTAGCGAGCGAGGGCGTAGCGAAGCAGGCCATTGCTTATCCAGTTCGGCGGCAACGCCGCCGGGGTTGCGTAGCCAAGGGATGAGTGCGGTCTCTCCCGGTTGTAGTCATCCACCCAGGCGGCGATCTCGACGCGGGCATGGGCAAGACTGAGGAACAGCGTCTCATTGAGCAGCGTCGCGCATCCGGCCGTTGAAGCTCTCGACGTAGCCGTTCTGCATCGGCCTGCCCGGCGCGATGTAATGCCACTCGACACCGCTCGCCGCACCATGCCAGCACGGCATTGCTGTAAGCTCGGTGCCGTTGTCGCTGACGATCATGCCGGGCTTGCCGCGCCGGGCGATCAGCTCGGTCAACTCGCGCACGACACGACGGCCTGAGATCGAGGTGCTGGGCACCGCTGCCAGGCACTCCCTGGTTACGTCATCGACCACGTTGAGCACGCGGATGGGCGACCCGACGCCATCTGGTCGTGAACGAGTCCAGGCTCCAGCGCTGGTTCGCCAGCGCCAGCACCGGAGCAGGCGCTCTGGTCCCCACGGCCCTCCTGCGGCTGCGCCGCCGCCTGCTGCCAGCCCTTCCTCCTGGTAGATACGTCAGTCTTCTTGCGGTTGATCATCACGCCCTCCCGGCGCAGCAGGATGTGCAGACGGCGATAGCCGAACCGGCGACGCTGGTCGGCCAGCTCGCCAGGTTGGGTGCATGGACGGTTCATGATTTATAACGGCTCAGGGGTCCGTCGCATCTGGGTGATCGGAACAAACCATGTGATCAACTTGCGGGATGACGACGAAGACATTCCAGACATTCTCGATGCGCGCAATGGTCGTTTTCGACCCGGTCGTGACGCAATTTACGCAGATTTTTACGCCTGCGCGATTGAGCCTCACCGTCGCGGAGAGATGCAACAGGTACATGTGAGACGGGTGCGCAATGCGATCATTCGCGAACCTTTGTAGGTGACTTAGACCAGCGAACCAAGCACTCCCCGCCAATCCTCCGGCAGAGCCACCGGGCGGCGAGTGGCACGATCAACATAAACGTGGATGAAATGCCCCTCGGCGGCGGGTTCTTCGCCGCCTTGCTCGAAAATCCCCACTTCGTAGCACACGCTTGAAGTGCCGAGTTTCGCCACTCTGCACCCCCGCCTCCACCACCCGCGGAAAGGCCAGAGGGGCAAAGTAGCGGCACTGGGTTTCCACCACGAGGCCGATCATCGCCCCGTGCTCGATATCGAGCAGCCCGCGCGCCACCAGCTCGCCGTTCACCGCCGTATCGAACCACGAATAATAGACCACGTTGTTGACGTGGCCGTAAACATCGTTGTCCGCCCAGCGAGTGGGGATCGTGTGCCAGGCGCGGTAGACGCTGCGGGGGCGTGGGGGCTCGCGGGTCAATGTCGCAGCCTCATACATCCGGCGGGCATCGGCGCGGGTGATCGGGAGCGGGTTGTTCACCAGCAGCCGTTCCTGCAGCATTGCCTCGTCCGCCAGCAGATCGAGATGTTCGTGCCCGATTCCGACATCAGCGAGGCGCGGCGACAGGCCGGTGCGGGCGATGATCGCTTGCATTGCTGCGATCAGGTCCAGTCCAGGCGCGATCTCGGCGGCCAGCTCGGCATACATTTCGCGCGCGGCGGGCATGTTGTGCGCCAGTACCTGCGGCAGCATCAGCGCGTTGGAAAGTCCGTGTGGCACGTGGAAATGCCCGCCCAACGGATAGGCCAGCGCGTGGACCCCGGCGCAGGGCGCATTGGCGAAGGCGACTCCGGCCAGATAGGACCCGCGCAGCATCGCCTCCCGCGCCGCCAGATTGCCCGGATCGTCGCAAGCGGGGGCGATGTTGGCGGCGAGCAAGCGCAGCGCCTCCTTCGCCAGCGCATCCGAAATCGGGTTCTTGAGCCGCCTGGTCGTAAAGGCCTCGATCGCGTGGACCATCGCGTCGATCCCGGTGGCAGCGGTGACATGGCGCGGCAAGCCGGTGGTGAGCGCGGCGTCGAGCACCGCCCAGTCGGCATAGAGCGCTGGCGCGACAATGCCCTTCTTGCTCGTCTCGCCGACGGTGAGGATCGAAATCGGCGTGGCTTCGGAGCCGGTCCCGGCAGTGGTGGGAACCAGCACCAGTGGCAGCCCCTGCCCCCGCGCCTTGTCCACCCCGTAGATCGCGCCGATTTCCTCGCCGGAGCCGAGCAGATAAGCCGCCGCCTTGGCGACATCCATCGGACTGCCGCCGCCGAAACCGACCACGCAGGTCGCGCCGATCTGCTTTCCGAGCGCCACCGCCGCCAATGCGGAGGCTTCGCTCGGGTCTTCCTGCACATCGTCGAACACGGCGACTTCGCGCCCGGAAGCCCAGCCAGCGCCGCATTGCATAGGCCCAGCTTGCGCAGATTCGCATCGGTGACGAACAGCGCGGGCCCGGCGGGCAACAACCGCTCCAATCACCGCTGGCGCCCACGCCGCAAACCACACGCGGGCCGTAATGGAAGGTGAAGGACTTGCTCACGCGCCAAGCTGTGCGCAATGCGCAAGCCCGACGCAAGCTAGATCGAAAGAGGAAAAATTCCCAAGTGGCGCGAGTGACGGGACTTGAACCCGCGACCCTCGGCGTGACAGGCCGATACTCTAACCAACTGAGCTACACCCGCGCATTTGAGCGGCTAGCGCCTCTTGGGAGCCGGGCGTCTAGTGCAGGGCCGGAAGGCTGTCAACACACTGCGCGCGGCTTTTTGAACCTTGATTTGCGGGGCGGCAATCAGCCCGCCAGAATCCGCGCCGGAGCCTCCAGCAACTTCTTCACTTCCTGCACGAAAGCCGCCGCGTCATAGCCGTCCACCACCCGGTGATCGCAGCTGATCGAAATGTTCATCAGCTTGCGCTTCTCGATCCGCTCGACCCCGTCCGCACCGCGCACGAACATCGGCCGCTCGACAATCCGATTGGGGCCGATGATCGCGACTTCGGGGCGGTTGATCACCGGAGTGGTGGCAATCCCGCCCAGCGGTCCGAGCGAAGTGATGGTGAGCGTGGAGCCGGAAAGCTCGTCCGACCTGGCGCTGCCATCGCGCGCCGCCTGCGCCAGTCGCCCGATTTCGCTGGCGAGCTGCCACAGGTTGCGGCTCTGCGCGTCGCGGATCACCGGGACCATCAGGCCGCCGGGGGTCATGGTTGCCATGCCCAGATGCACCGCGCCGTGGCGGGTGACGACGCGCGCCTCGTCATCGTAGCGGGCGTTGATCATCGGGAAATCGGGGATGGCCTTGCAGATCGCGGCGATCAGCAGCGGCAGCATGGTGAGCTTCGGGCGCTCGCCCCTGCCCTCGTTCAACTGCGCGCGGGTCTCCTCCAGCGCGGTAACGTCGCATTCCTCGACATAGGTGAAATGCGGGATGTTGCGCTTGGCCGCGGCCATGTTCTCGGCAATGCGTTTGCGCAGGCCGATGACCTTGATCGTCTCGTCGGCGCGCGCTTTCCAGAGCCTGCGTAGCCGCCGGAATAGGAGATGAAGGCGTCGAGATCGGCGTGGCGCAGACGGCCGTCTTCCTGCGGTTTGAACTCGCGCGAGGTCGATGCCGAGGTCTTTTGCGCGGGCGCGGACAGCGGGGCTGGCGAGAACTTTGGGCTGTGAAAGCCCCTCCCCTTCAGGGGAGGGGTTGGGGTGGGGGCTGTCGGACTGGACGATGGTGCTCGCCACATCCCCCACTCCTTCCGCGCCTTCGGCGCTCCCTCCTCTCCCCTGAAGGGGAGAGGGTGTTTCGTCTTCAGCCGCAGCGATCGGCGCTTCGCCCGCCTCCTCCACCCCACCGCCCTCAACCTCGACCACGAACAGCGGGCTGCCAATCGCGACCATATCGCCCGCCTCGCCCGCAATCTCGACGATGATCCCGGTCACCGGGCTTTCGAGCGGCACGGTCGCCTTGTCGGTCATCATGTCGACGACTTCCTCGTCCTCCTGAACCCGGTCGCCGACCTTCTTGTTCCAGGTCACGATTTCCGCTTCGGTGATGCCTTCGCCGATATCGGGCATGGGGTGGGTGTATCGCGCCATGGTCGTCAGTCCTGCAAAATCTTGTCGATAGCCTCGCCGATGCGGACGGGGCCGGGGAAATAGGCCCATTCGAGGCTGTGCGGATAGGGTGTGTCGAACCCGGTCACGCGTTCGACCGGAGCTTCGAGATGGTAGAAGCAGCGTTCGGTCACCAGCGCCGAGAGTTCCGCGCCGAAGCCGGAAGTGCGCGTCGCCTCGTGCACGATCAGGCAGCGCCCGGTGTGCCTGACCGACGCCTCGATGGCTTCGATATCGAGCGGCACCAGCGTGCGCAGATCGAGGATCTGCGCATCGACGCCCTTCGCCTCGCACACCGCCTGCGCGACGTGCACCATCGTGCCGTAGGCGAGGATCGTCAGCGCATCGCCCTCGGTCACCATCCGCGCCTTGCCCAACGGAATCTTGTAATAACCGTCGGGCACCTGCGCATCGTCGCGGCCCTTCCAGCTTTTGGCGGGCTTGTCGTAGTAGCCGTCGAACGGGCCGTTGTAGATGCGCTTGGGCTCGAAGAAGATGACCGGGTCATTGTCCTCGATGCACGAAATCAGCAGCCCCTTGGCATCGTAGGGGGTGGCCGGAACCACCGTCTTCAGCCCCGAAACGTGGGTGAAAATCGCCTCCGGGCTTTGCGAATGGGTCTGCCCGCCGAAGATGCCGCCGCCGAACGGGCTGCGCACTGTCATCGGCGCGATGAATTCCGCCGCCGAGCGATAGCGCAGCCGCGCCGCTTCGCTGATGAGCTGGTCCAGCCCCGGATAGATGTAGTCGGCGAACTGGATTTCGGGCACCGGACGCAGACCATAGGCCCCCATCCCCACCGCCACGCCGATGATGCCGCATTCGGAAATCGGCGTATCGAACACGCGGGTCTTGCCGTGCTTTTCCTGCAAACCGGCGGTGCAGCGGAACACGCCGCCGAAATAGCCGATATCCTCGCCCAGCAGGATCACATCGGGATCACGCGCCAGCATCACGTCGAGCGCGGAATTGATCGCCTCGATCATGTTCATGTGCCGGGCCTCGCCCGCCATTTCTGTGGTAGCCAAGTCGCTCATTCCGCCGGGTCCTCCGGCCATTTGATCGCCCGCTCGCGGATCGCCTGTTCGCTCTGTTCCTTGAGGTGCCAGGGCAATTCCTCGAAAACGTCCTCGAACATGGTGGCGAACGGATGGTGCAGGCCGTGGCCGAGGATGCCGTTCTTCTCGGCCTCCTTCTGCGCTTCCTTCACCATTGTATCGAGCTCGGCATCCTGCGCGGCCTGCTGCTCCTCAGACCATTCGCCCAGCGCAATCAGGTGGTTCTTCAACCGGTTGATCGGATCACCCAGCGGCCATTCGCTGCCCTCATTGGCACTGCGATAGGCGGAGGGATCGTCCGAAGTGGAATGGCCCTCGGCGCGGTAGGTGAAGTGTTCGATCAGCGTCGGCCCGCCGTTCGAGCGCGCCCGGTCCGCCGCCCAGCGCTGCGCGGCATAGACCGCCAGCGGATCGTTGCCGTCCACCCTGAGGCCTGCCACGCCATAGCCGATGGCGCGCGCGGCGAAATTGGCCCGCTCGGCCCCGGCGAACCCGGAGAAGCTGGAAATCGCCCACTGGTTGTTGATGACGTTGAAGATCACCGGCGCATTGTACACCGTGGCGAAGGTGAGCGCGGAATGGAAATCGCCTTCCGCCGTGCTCCCCTCCCCCACCCAGGTGGCGGCGATGCGCGAATCGCCCTTGCTGGCGCTGGCCATCGCAAAGCCCACCGCCTGCGGCAGCTGGGTGGCGAGATTGCCGCTGATCGAGAAGAAATTGAGCCGCTTCGAACAGTACATGATCGGCAGCTGGCGGCCCTTCAGCTTGTCCGCCCGGTTCGAATAGATCTGGTTGATCATCTCGGTCAGCCGGTATCCGCGCGCGATCAGGCAGCCCTGCTGGCGATAGGAAGGGAAGATCATATCGTCCGCATCGAGCGCGTGGGTGGCGCAGACGCTGGTCGCCTCTTCCCCGGTACACTTCATGTAGAAGCTGGTCTTGCCCTGCCGCTGGGCGCGATGCATCCGGCGTATCGAAGGCGCGCACCAGCGCCATTTCGCGCAGCATCTGGCGCAGGGTTTCCGGATCGAGTCGCGGGTCCCACGGGCCGTGCGCCTGATTGTCTTCCCCCAGCACCCGGATCAGATCGTCGCACAGCGGATAGGTCTCGCGCGCGGGGCAGGCCTCGTCCGGGCGCGGCTGCGCACCGGCGGGGGGAATGGTCACATGGCTGAAATCGACCGCATCTCCGGGGCGGTAGAACGGCTCGGGCACATGCAGCCGCAGCGGCGGGCGGTTGTGCCCCTTCGCGTGCCCTTCTGTGTCTTGGGCCGATGCCATGCGCGCTCTCCCCGATCCTGCTTGGGCGTGGAACAATGTTTTACGTTACGGTTATGATATTAGTTTCTAGTGAAACCGTCAATCTCCCGCTGCGTCGCTCTCCTGCTATACCGCCACGGGCGCGCGGAGCACGCCCTGCGGTTCGTAATCATGCACTGCGAAGTCCTCGAAGCGATAGTCGAAAATGCTCGGCGGCACCCGCTCGATGGTGAGTTTGGGTGCGCCTTCTGGCTCGCGCTGCAATTGCGCTTCGACCAGATCGGCGTGGTTGAGATAGAGGTGCGTATCGCCCCCGCTCCACACCAGTTCGCCCGGCAGCAGGCCCGTCTGCGCCGCCATCATCCGTGTCAGCAGCGCCGCTCCGAACAGGTTGAACGGCAGGCCCAGCGCCACATCGCAACTGCGCTGGTAGAGCAGGCAGTTGAGGCGCGCGCGACTAGCCCTCCCCTGCAACATGGAACTGATAGGTCTTGTGGCACGGCGGCAGCGCCATTCGGTCAAGCTCGGCGACGTTCCAGCCTTCGATGATATGGCGCCGGCTGCCCGGATTGGACTTCAGGCTTTCTACCACCTGCGCCACCTGGTTGATTCCCGGCCCCGCTTCGTACTTGCCGTCCGGTCCATACTGGTAGGTCGGCCAGTCGACCCATTGCTTGCCATAGACCGGCCCCAGATCGCCCCAATTCGCCGCAAACGCCTCGTCCGCAACGATCCGCGCCTCGAAATCCGCCTGCGCAATGTCTTCGCCGCTCGCCTGCCGGTACTTCTTGAGCGGCCAGTCGCTCCAGATCGTCACCCCCGCTTGCAGCAGCGGGCGAATATTGGTGCTGCCGGTGAGGAACCACAGCATCTCCTTCGCCGCGGCTTTCCAGAACACCCGCTTGGTGGTGAGCAGTGGCACGCGATCATCGGCGAGATCGAAGCGCAGCATGGTGCCGAACACCGAGCGCGTGCCGACGCCGGTGCGGTCCATCCGCTCGTCGCCATGCTCCCAGATGTGGCGCATCAGATCGAGGTATTGCCATTCGGGGTGGCGGGATTCAGAGGTCATGCGGACGAGTTAGCACCCCTTCCCCGTCATTGCGAGGAGCCCGAAGGGCGACGCGGCAATCCATCTCCCGGCGGATTGACACGGGGCAACGGCAGGAGATGGATTGCTTCGCCTGCGGCTCGCAATGACGAGGTTGGACTACAGCCCATGATAATCCCGATACCACTCCACAAACCGCGGCACCCCCACATCGATGCTCGTCGTCGGCGCATAGCCCAGATCGCGCTGGATCGCGTCGATATCGGCGTAGGTGCGGGTGACATCGCCCGCCTGCATCGGCTGCCAGTCGATCGCCACTTCGCGCCCGCAGGCTTCACCCAGCAATTCGATCACCCGCATCAGCTTTTCCGAACGGTGGTTGCCGATATTGTAGAGCGCGTGCGGCTTGGACGATCCGCCTGCCTTCACATTGCCATCATCGGCGGGCGGATGATCCAACGCCGCGACCACCCCGGCAATGATATCATCGATATAGGTGAAATCGCGCCACATCTCTCCCTTGTTGAACACCGGGATCGGCTGCCCGGCGAGGATCTTCTGGGTGAAAATCCACATCGCCATGTCGGGCCGCCCCCAGGGTCCGTAGACGGTAAAGAACCGCAGCCCGGTGAGCGGGATGCGGAACAGGTGGGCGTAGCTCTCGCTCAGCATTTCGTCGGCGCGCTTGGTGGCGGCGTAGAGGCTGACGGGGTGATCGGCGCGGTCATCCACGCTGAAGGGCAGCTTGTCGTTGCCGCCATAAACCGAGCTGGAACTGGCATAGACCATGTGCGCTACGCTGCGCGTCGCGCGCGATCTCCAGCATATTAGCATGGCCGACCAGATTGGACTGCACATAGGCCGCCGGGTTTTCCAGCGAATAGCGCACTCCCGCCTGGGCACCGAGGTGGACGATCGAGTCGAAGTGCTGGCCGTCCAGCGCGGTGGTAAGCGCCGCCATGTCAGCGAAGTCGAGCTGGTGGAATGCGAAGTCACCCCCCGCCGTCCGCAACGCGCGCAATCCGCGCCGCTTTCAGCGCCGGATCGTAATAATCATTGCAATTGTCGATCCCGATCACCGCATCGCCGCGCGCCAGCAGCCGCTCGCTCAGCGCCGCGCCGATGAACCCCGCCGCTCCAGTAACCAACACCCGCATCGCAACCTGTTCTCCGCCTCAACTCTGGGCATCTGATGGCAGTGCCCGCCGAAGCAAGCAATGGTAGTCAGGGACGAAATCAGACACCATCAGGAATAGCCCAAGTCACACTTGCCAGCATGGCCAGCGCTCCCTATAGGCCCGCTTCTGCCTCGCAGGGGTTCGCCCTTGCAAGCATCGGTCGGGGAATAGCTCAGCCTGGTAGAGCACTGTCTTCGGGAGGCAGGGGCCGGAGGTTCGAATCCTCTTTCCCCGACCAGTTTTGACTACAGAAAACCGTCCGGGGGACGGTTTTCGGTCAAAACTCCCAAGCGAAGCGATGGGCAGTGACTCAAAACCATCCGGGGGATGGTTTTGGCCGAAATGCTTCCGAGCGAAGCGACGGGCTGACCCAACCAATTATTTAGAGCAGTTCCTCCGCCCGCTCTATCGCAGCGAGATGCTTGTTATCTCGAAAATCTCCCCGTCACGGCCTTCGTTCACGCGAAAGGTGAGCGTCAGCAGGCCGAACCCGCAGGCACCGGGAGCGATCCGGGTACTGGCGGAACTCTGCCCCGGCCCCAGCACTATCGCCCCCAAAATGCGCGATTCACCATCGACACACCTGGCGGTAAGCGTCAATTGCGCCTGACTTGCTACAGGTTCTGCCAGCGCAATCGCAATTTCACTGGTGCCCGCGAATTCGACTATTCGCGAGGCTGCCTGCCCGAACGAACCCGGTCGCGCATCGACTTCCAGCCTGCCGTTCGACGGCACCACGCGAGAAACAAAATTGCCGCTGCTGGCGGTCCGCCAGTCGAGTGGATTGTCTCCCGCACCCGCCCTGAATTCACCTGCCGCCAGATCGCTGATGTCCGCGCGAAGATCCGGGCTGATGCGGATTATCTCAATCACCGAAGCGACCGCATCAGCATTGATCAGTCCCTGCACGTAGATATTGCGCAGGCGAGGTTCCATGCGGGTGAAGTTCAACCCGGATTGACGGAAAAAGCGCGGACCATATTCCACCGCCACTGGACTGCGCGCGAAAGCATTCCAAAAATCGGGCTCCCATTCTGGGCCGACGCGGATCAAATCCCCCAACAAGGCATCGCCATCAGGGCTGGCCAGTACACCCACCAAGGTTCCGACTGATTGCTCGCGTGCGCCACGGTCCGTGCGCAGCAGAGCATCGACATTTCGCAACAGGCCGTCAATGTCTTCAACCTGGGCATATTCCTGGCTCAACCAGACAAGCGCAATGCTGTCTCGCTTGCTGAGTACGACAGCCTGCTGCATCACTGCAAAGCGATCCTCGTCGCCGGAAAATTCGCCGCCCAGCACCAGCACCCGGGCGTTGGTGATTTCGAGTGGGTCGCGCGAAAAGGCCGTGCGCGCATCCGCCAACAGGTCGGCTGGTAGCGTGCTTGCGGTGAGTACGCCGCTTGTTTCATCCTGCCCCAACGTGGCGCGGGAAAGCAAATCCACCCGCGCCGAAAGCGCGGATGCGCTGAGCGTTGTCGGCGTTTCAACGGCCAGCCCCAGTCCGCGGGGCGAAACTTCTGCAGCGGCATGCACAAAGGCCATTCCGGCCAGCACAATCATGCCCAGCGCGAAACCAATTTGCGTCAGGCGCATGGTTGTGCCGTGCTTGCCGAAACCATTTTAACTATGCCTTGCCTTCGGCTTCGGCCTCGGCCCTCGCCTTGTTGCCATAACCGTAGCCATAACCGTAGCCATAACCGTACATGGTGTCGCGGGCGTCGATCTTGGTGACCACACCGCCCAGCACATTGGCTCCGCCGCGGTGCAAGCGATCAAGCGCGGCTGAAAGCTGGCGCAGCGAAACGCGGTTGGCCTCGATGATGAAGACAGCGCCATCAACAATCCGCCCCAGCGAAAGCGCGTCGGCCAGTCCCATCACCGGCGGCGCATCGACGATCACGTGATCGTATTCTCTGCGGAGCCGTGCGAGCAGATCCGATGTAGCCTTGCTTGACAGCAATTCGCCGGGGCTCGGCGGGATCGGCCCTGCTGGCAACACGGAGAGATTGGGGACAATATCGCGAATGATGAGGTCGGCGGGGTCGCCGTGTCCCGTCAAGCAGGTGGTGACACCCAAGGTGGCGTTCAGTTCCATGCGCTTTGCGACCGTGGGATTGCGCAGATCGAAATCTGCAATCAGCACGCGCCGCCCCTGACGGGCGAGCAGATGCGCGAGCGCGATAGCCGAACTGGACTTGCCTTCGCTCGGCGAAGCACTGGTCAGCATCAACAGGCCGGGGAAACCCTTGGCTGTCGACATTTCGAGCATGTTGCAGATCGAAAGGTGCGCCTCGCTCAACTCGCTGATCGGATCCTGGATCTGTTCGGCGATCTTGTCCTCGTCGACGCGCGGCGTGGTTCCCAGCAGCGGGATGCCCAGTTTTTCCTTCACGTCGGACGGATCGCGCAGGCTGCGGTCAATCTGTTCGCGAATGAACAGGAATCCAGCCGCAAGGGCTCCCCCGCCCAGCACACCAAGGACCAGATTGAGCATGAGATTGGGGCTGGATTGTCCACGCGGAAGGCTTGGCGCGTCAACCATCTGCGCATTGCTCGATTCAACCCCGGCCACGCCAATTTCTTTGTAGCGTTGCAGCAGGCCATCATAGAGTTCGCGGTTAGTATCCACTTCACGACGAAGAATGTTGTACTGGATCGTCGCGTTCTGCTCGGTCAGATAATCCGACGTGAGCGAACCTACCACGCCGCGCAGCTCATTCTCACGCTGAACTGCAGCCTGATAGGCCTGCCGCAAATTCGTGCTGTCACGGCCATCGGCTTCCGCGATTTCGCGGTCGAGTTCCGAAATCTGTTCAGAAAGAGCACGGATCGGCGGATATTCGGGACGAAACTGGCTAAGCAACGCTGCCCGTTCGGCGATCAGATCGGCGCGGCGGGTGTACAGTCCGGATTGGACCACTTCATTCGAATTTCCTGCCCCTGCGCGCATTGCGCTTTCAGCGGCAATCCGCTCGGAGCGGGCTTGCGCTAGCGCCTGATTGGTTTGCGAAAGATCGGCACCGGTCAACGTTTCGCTGCTGCCACCGTTATCATCAGACCGATCAGTGCCGGTAACAGAGACGATGCCCTGACTGGACGCATAGTTGATGAATTCGCGTTCCGAGGCTTCTAGTTGGCTGCGCAGCTCCCCAAGCTGTTCCTCCAGGAACTGCCGCGCGTCGCTGCTGGCAGCAAAGCGGCGTTCAATGCTTGATTCGATGTATTCGTCCACCCATGCGCGCGCGATCCGTGCCGAAAGTTCGCGCGATGGCGAGGTTACCTTGACCTCAACGATGCTTGATCCGGTAACCGGCTCAATAGCAACCATGCCGTTCAATTGGGAACCCACGGCAGTAATCGCTTCGCTGGTTGATCCTGTCACGATCCGGCTGTCTTCCGGGATTTCCATCGCCGTGAGGTATTGCTCGTCAGAAGGCAAGTTCAGCGAGCGCGCCACCCGTTCCGCCAGATTACGCGATTCGAGTAGCGCATACTGGGTAATGTAGAATTCCTCGTATCGTAGAACTGCTCCGTCGGCTTCGACGCTTTCCACGTCCGAAACATTTGCGCCGATGCGGTTGATCTCGATCGAGGCTGTGGCGGTGTAAAGCGGAGTCTGCAGCAGCGTGAGGATCAGCGCCACGATGGTGGTGACCACCACGATTCCGCCCGCAAGCCAGCGATTGCGCCAAACCACGTGCCATATCTGCTGGAACAGCGAGGGATGCATCGCCTCGTCCAGATACAGCGATTCCCGCTCCGGACCCGAAGTTTCGTATGGATTGACGTCAGACTGATCGTTCAAGGTGATTACTACCTGAGAAGAAGGACAAGGGGTGTGGTTACCAGTGATACGAAGCTTGGGAGAGTATCCAACAAGCGCTGAGTACGTGATGTACCCACAACCACCGTATCATCAGGATATAAGACTGGATCTGAGTAATTGCCGCGCCGCACGGCAGCCAGATCGTAGATGCCGATATAGCGTTGGCCTTCGACTGTCCGGAATACCAGAACTGCGGATGTTTCCGAAAGTTCGGTTGTTCCGCCAGCCTGCGCCACTGCGCTCAACAGGCTCATTTCGCGCTGAACAGGATAAATTCCCGGCTGATTAACCTCGCCTTCAACCACGATCGCCTGGCTCAGCTGTTCAAGAAGATTCACGCTGACTTCGGGATTGCGCAAGTAGGCGGCGCGCAATCGTTCCTCGATAACGTCCGCCAATTGTGCCGTCGAAAGCCCTTCAGCCATAACCGCGCCAGCCATCGGGACAGAAATCATTCCCTGTCCGTCCAGCGTGAATTCACGGCTTGGCGTTTCAAGACCCAGAATATCGATCGAAACCTTATCGAACGGACCAAGTGCAGCTTCAAATCGGTTGTTTGCACCAACCTGCGTCGGCGTAGGCAGACTATTTGCTTCAGCAAGCGTGACCGAAGGGTCTGCCGCCAACGTGCCTGGGCCAACGCACGCAACGCACGAAAGCGCCAACACTAAAGGCAAGATCATCTTCATGGGATCAGCGATTCTCCGACTAGGGGCTGGCGATGCCATGCCGCTTTCAAGGCCCTATAGCAAATAGGCGAGCGGTGGAAAGCCAATGGGTTGAACGACCTTGCCCGAGATCACCGATTCATTCGCCCAGCGGCTCGCTCGATGGCAAAATATGTTGCTAGCCCCGCAAGCAACAGCATCACGATCGGTGTACGCAGGGGATAATCGACTGCACTGGCCACCAGCCACAGTCCAAGGGTAGTGATCACAAAAATTGCATCCACCCTTGCGCCCGGGCGCGCGGAGCCCAGCAATCCCAGCACCAGTCGAACAGCCCATGCTAAGGCCGCAATGAAGATCGCCACTGCCGCCACGCCACCTTCAATCACGATCTGCGCCAGATCATTATGCGCCTGATTGAGGTAGCGGGTGGATAGCATTCCTGCTGGTTCATAGGCCTTGAACGCATCGGCAAAGGCTCCAAAACCGGTGCCAAAAGGGAAATAGTCCCTCGCCATGTCAGTGAAAATCGGCAGGTAGACCCAGCGCATTTCATCAGCAGCGCCCAGTTCGAATAGCCGCGAAAAGGCGGTCTCGCGCGCACCAAAGAACAGAGATGCGGTGGCCAAGGCAATGGGAATCGCGACCAGTGCTGCGGCAAACGCAACCCAGCGGCCCTTGATAGCTGTTTTCCGACCAGAATCACGGAACATCTGGCTGCGACTAGCCATCCACGCCGCGATCAGCACGCAAGGGGTCAACAGACCCAGGCCAGCGCGTGATCCGGTTAAAATCAGCAGCGGAATTATGAGCACGATCAATGCCACCGCTGCGGTCAATACCGGGCCCGACGATTGCTTACGTTTGCCCATCCCGGCAATGTAATAGCCTATCGCCAACACCAGCCAGCACAGCAGCACAGCCTGATGATTGCGGTTGGCGAACAGCCCAACCGGGTAACCGTTGTTGGTGATTTCATACAGGTAGAGTCGTTCGATACCGATAATCTGAAATATCGCGAAACCGGTGCTTGCTACTGCCAACGCCAACAACAGGATCAGCGTCAGTCGCCGTTCCCTTTCGGGGAGAGCGGCGACAAGACCGATCATTGCCAGCGGGACAAACAGGGCAAAAAAGGTGTTCCAAGTTCGTGCAGGATCAAGCGAGAGCGGCATGGCGCGGTCGGCCAAGCCAAGTGAATTGGCCAGTTCAACCACTGGTTCGCGCCCCGGCAACGCCGTCCAGATGGAAGGAGGCAGTGGGACAAGTTGCAGGAGACAAAGCGCCATAATTGCCAACACAATCACCGCCGGACCGCGAATGTCCCGCAGTCGATCCCTGTCGAGCAGCAGAAAGGCATAGGCACACAGCAGCACCGAGGCAGGGCGCAAAAACACCAGCGGAGCGATGTCCGCCCGTGAACCGCCGCCCGTGAGTGCCACCAGCACGACAAAGGCGATCAAGGTCCAAACACGTGCTGTTTTTGAACCGATCACATTCGCCCATCTCACCCAAGCCGACGCATTGCGAAGCCTTTCGGTGTGCGTCTTCACGGCCTTGAGGCCAGCGTCAGATGAGGTGGTCATGCTGGGCCTTCTATTCGCTTCAATCCAACCCCTACCCGGGATGGAGGATACCGGTCCATCGCATTCACAGTCTGATTTCCCGAATTCGGGTCGCGCGGAGGCGCAATGGCAGAATGGTTCTTGCGATGCAACATATGGTGACTATGCGCTTTTCCGCTGGGGACCCGATGCTGGATAGTCAGGCGCGCGAAGCCTCATGCGCCCGAATTGCCACCTCGACCATATCACTGTCGCCGATCTTAACCGCTGGATTACCGCCAACGATAACGTTCACCGCCACATTGCGGGTCACTACTGCACAGGCAGCGACAATCGCGCCGTCACCAAGCGACACCCCCGGCCCGACAAAGGACGCCGCAGCCACCCAGGCCTGGTTCCCGATTGTTATCGGCGCTGCGGTCAGCGGCATCGAGGGATCGCGAAAATCGTGACCCGCAGTGCACAGATAGCTCTTCTGGCTGATGATCGCATCAGTGCCAAGTGTGACCCTTGCGACATTATATACGTCAGCTTCTGGTCCAATGCAGCTGCCTTCACCCATCGTCAGGTTCCAGGGTGCCCAGATGCGGGCAGAAGGGTATGGATGTGCGCCTTTCCCCACCTGTGCGCCGAACATCCTCAGGATGAAACACCGCCAGCCGTGCAACAGGTTCGGGGTTGGCCGATACAGCAGCAGCCAGACCAAGCTCCAAGCTAGCCGCGCGAGTTTGCTGGTGAGGCCTACCCGGCCCAGCACCTGCGCAGGTGTCCTGTCTTGCATCGCGGTCGACATCCTGAATCCTTGAGATGGCGGGCACTATGGCATGGAACCGGACAAGCCAAGCCTTGTGTCGTGCCGGATTGCGGCAAGCGCGTCCGAAGCCAATACCCACAAGCAGGTTGCAGTAGGCATTGAGGTAAACTAGCGAAACCGCAAATTTCCCGGTCATCGCTGACTGCACAACCTTATCGGATCGTCGATTGAGCAGGACTATTTTCAGGCGACTGACGGGAGGGCAGGCCGGCACATACCTCACCCGCGCAATGATCGTCGGATCGAATTTCGCCGTCATGATCGCTTTGGCATGGCTGCTTTCGCCCGATGATTTCGGGCGATTGGTGTATTTCTGGACCTTCGCGCTTGTCCTTTCAGCCCTCGGTACGATTGGAGCGCCAGCCTTTCTCTTGCGCGAATTGTCCGCGCAGTTGGGCAAGGGTGACGATGCGCCGCGCTTCAGTGCGGGGCTGGCGATATTGCTCTCGCTGCTGTTGCCCTCAGTCGTGATCGGGGCGCTGACCGCCGGGTTGATCGTACTTGCAGGAACAACGTCGCTGTTCGCCGCTGGCATCCAGCCAACAACCAGCGAACTGATTGCGGTAGGAGTGATCGCTTGGTTGATTAACGGAGTTAGCAATCTGGCAATTTATTCGCGGATGATCGATCAGGTCAATCTGTCGATGGGTATGCGAGACGCCGCTCCCCCGCTGATCCTGCTTCTCGCCACGGGGATCGGATTTTTGATCCACGCAGGCGCACCCGGAGTGCTGGCGATCTACCACATCTACATCGGCCTCGCAGCGGTGCTGCTCTGCATCTGGGCGGCGCAGATTTTTCTGGTAGATCGACGGGTGAACCGCCTGATGGAATGGCGCAGGATCGGACGTTTCCCCAACATTTTCGGATTTTGGGGGATGCAGGCGACGAATGCCCTTTCAGCGGGGATCGATGTGATGGTTGGCGGGCTATTCCTTGGCGAGGCACAGCTTGGTTATTACCAGCTGGTCAAACGCATCGCCAATGTGGCCGCGCTGCCGCAGATCGTGGCGAACTGGTCTGTCATTGTTGCATTGGGCAAGGCGCATGGGGCCGATGATGCCATAGGCATACGACATGCCGTCCGCCACGGTGCCCGAATCGCGCTGGTTCCGCTCGCAGTGCTCTTACCCCTTGCCGCGGCAGTGATCACAGGCGTTACCTTTTGGCTTGGCTATCCGATGGATGGCACCGCCCTTGCAATTGCGGTCCTGTTGTTGGCTGCCTCGGCGACCAACGTAGTGTTCTGCGGCAATCCCGTTCTGGTCCTCCAGACCGGTCTCGAATACTGGGCGTTGATGGCGCAGATCGCGGCCATGGTCCTGTTCGGAGCCTGCCTGCTACTGCTCCTTCACTGGTCAGAAAGCCCGACCGTGCTGGCAAGTGTGCAGTTCATATCGATCCTTGCCAGCAATGCCGTATTGTGGTGTGTGATTTGGCGTCGCTTGCGGGTGGACAGCTCGCTTTTTGCCATCATCACCCACAGGCAGGTTTCCGAACGAACATGAACGCAGGGATTTCCAGATCGGGAAATTGGTGCGTGTGTCCGCAATTGCGGAGCAAATGTGCGCCCGGGCAAAAGCGCTCTTCCGGGGCAGGAAAGGTCCAGTCAATTGCTTGATGTCCTGCAAATCCTGCTTGGAACGCTGGCCTTTCTTGTCCCCTTGCTAATCGGGCAACGGCTCGGCCTGCTGCGTTATGCTTCACCGCTGCACTTCGTGGCTTATTTTGCCTTCTTCGGCTTCACGATCAAGGCCATCACTTACACCTTCCTTCCCGAGATGGCCTTTTATAACCGGTGGATTATCTCGGAGTCGCAGGTGGGGTGGGGCTACGCTTACACCAGCGCTTTTATCTTCCTGCTCTGCATCGGCTATATCTTTGCCACCAGGCCATCCGAACGGGCAAACATCGGTCGCAACAGGATGGTGTTCCAGAATTCGCTTTCGCCCGAAATTCTCTTCATGGTGGCAGCGGCTACAACCATCCTTACAACGGCGGTCTATCTGTATGCGCGCGGCGGCGTGCAGGCAGACGATGCCGAAGTGCTCGACGTTCTGCAGGAACTCAACGCTCAAAAAATTCAGCGTTCGGAATCCGACGATGGCATCGGTCGCAGTTTCGGCATCATCAAGATCTTTTATCTGATTCCCGGCGTCATAATGTGCCTATTGCTGGCGCAATATATGATGAAGCGGAATGCCCGGGTGCTGTTGTATCTGATCCTTTCTGCAGCGCTCTACCTCGGGGCGACGATCCTGCACGGCGGGCGATCAGATCTGATGGATCTGTTCATCTTTGCCCTGGTGACGGCAGCATTGCTGGGAATAAGGATCAACGGAAGTTCTGTCCTGATCGGCGCACTCACGCTGCCGGTGGTGCTGATTGTCTTTTCCTTCATGACCGTTCTGCGGATGACGCGTGGCGATATCGATCAGGCGCAGCTCATTTCAACCGAACCGCTGGAGCAGATTGTCGGCTCAACCTATTTCCTCGACATCAACGCTCCGATCATGATCTCGGCCATGATCCGCCCCGACCAAATGCTCTGGGGCACCAGTTATCTGTACTGGACATATGCATGGATACCGCGGTTTCTTTGGCCGGAGAAGCCGGCGGTGGATATCGGCCCCTACCTCAAGAATGAGATCATGCGGGTCGATATCGCGGGCCTCGGCGGATACAACCCAACCGGAGCGGGAGAGGCCTACATCAACTTCGGGCCCTGGGGAGTGCTGTTCGCCTTCGTCATCGGCTATGCCATGCGCCGGGGTGAGGTCTTCCTGCTTTCAGATTGGTCGACCAAAAAGGTGTACGGGCCAGTCATCTATGCAACGATCTTTATCGGCCTGATACAAGGCGTGTTGCAATCATCATTTAGCGGGCATCTTGTCAGCTCTGCGGCGCAGGCAGTTATTGTGTTCCTGACCTGTAAACTGGTGCTCAAGGAACAAAAGCAGCGTCAACCGCAGTTAAGGCCAAGACTTCGCCGGCACATCTGACTAGGCATCTAAACGCGTTTTGGCGAGCGTGCGGTAGGCCTCGGCAAGCGGCTGCACGACAAGATCCCAGCCAAACTCTTCGCAAATCCAATTGTGCGCGCGCACTGCGATTTCTGACCTGTCGGCTACTGCAATCTCCTGTACAGCCGCAGTCAACGCGCCCACCTCGTTCTCGACGCAGCGACCAACGCCCTTCTTTTCAAGCATCGTCCACGGTGTGTTGACCGTGGTAACCACCGGCCTCCCCGCCGCCAAGGCTTCCGCAATGGCGATGCCGAAATTCTCCGAATAGGACGGCAGGACGAAGACATCGCAATCTGCCAGAGCGCGCTCCTTGTCTGCACCCGAGACATGGCCATGAAAGGTCACGCGATCAGCAATTCCTAGCGTTTCCGCCAGAGCTTCCAGTTCACGCAGATAGCTGGCCTCCCCCGTACCGTAGATCGACAGGATAAACCCATCACCCAGCTGCGCCAGCACTTGGAGCAGCAGATCAACACCCTTCTTCGGATGGACCCGGCTCAGAAATGCCAGCCGCAGCGGTTCGCCCGCCGCGCGCAGATTGGCCTGCGGTGGCAAAGGGCTGCACTTCACACCGTTAGGTGACAGGACTGATTGCATTCCCGGCATCCGCCGCAATGAAAGCTCGCGCTCATTCTCGGCAGTAACATGCATCACCGCACCGCGCGGCGCCAGCCATCGTAACACCCGCTCCCATATCCGCTTGGCGCGCGAACCACCGCGGCCAGTCCATTCCTCGCTTGCCTGCAAGGCTCCTCGAGGAGTCCAGACCAGCGGCTTGCGCCGCAGCCAAGCCGCGAGGAATCCGATCATGGAGGTGTAATTGTAGGTGCCCGAAACGTGCACCACGTCGGCCCTCCCCGCTTCCCGCACGGCTGCGAAGATCAGGCCGGGAGCGAAATCGTCCCCCCAGATGCGACGAGTGAAAAGCGGTTGATAGCCGACGTAATTGGACATCAATTCCGGACCAGGAATCAAGCGGTCGGAAAGCTGCGGCCCGGCGGTGTCGGTGGTAACCAGCGAGACATCCAGATCATCGATCCGGGCCAGTGCATTGAGCATCTCAAAGGTCGAAAAGGCCGGCCCACCCCACTTGGTTGCGGGATAGATACACGGGGCAATGTGCAGAACCCGGATCGGTTCAGGCGGCATTAGTAGAAGCGGGGGCAGGCTTGTACACCGTTACGATCAGTCCGGTGCGCAGCTTCTTCGGCAGCACCCGGTGGAGCGCATCGAAAGCACCCTTCACCACCCGCGAGCCGAAATAATACGACGGTTCGAAATTCGGATACCGCACCAGTACTTCGCAACCGGGGAAGATCGCCCGCAAGGCTTGAGCATCGTTCATCTTGTAAATGACTTCGAACTTGTCCTGATCCTGCCGGTTGGGCTGTGCCTTCTTGAGCACGCCTGCATAGAGTTTCTCCGGCATGATCGAAGCAGCCAGCGCCACGTAGCTGTAACGATTGGGCGTGCGCGCGCAGAGCATTCCGCCGGGGCGCAGCACGCGCACCAGTTCGGCAGAAATCGCTTCAGGCTTCTCGATATGTTCGAACGCAAAATCGCTAACGATCAGGTCGAAGCTGGCATTGGCAAACGGCAATCGCTCGTCGCTCTCCATCACCACCTTTTCGTCCGCTGCCGGGTGAGACAACACGGCATCCTCGATATCACAGGCCGTTACATGCGCGCCCAGCGAACGCTGATCTAGCAAATAGGCGCGATAGGTCTCGCCATCCTCCAGCGCCTTTACCAGCGCACCGCCCCGCCCTGCGCCGAAATCGAGCACGTTTTTCGCATCCACTGCAATATGGCACGCCTGCACGTGCTGGTAGAACATGATCGTCCCATCGGTATCGAGGCTTGCAAGCCGCGAGCTGAGCGAATCCCAGCCGGACTTTTCAGCAAGGCCGCCGGAACGTTGAGAGTGCTGCAATGTCTGCTCCTGCCGGGCTTCGGCGGTTTCACCTAGACGGGGCAAGCCCGTTCGGCGGCTTGTTAGCGCAATGCCCGCGCCCTGCAAGCCAAGTTAGCGGGCAAATGCCCCAACGCTTCCTTGTAATCATTCCGCAACATCGCCATTGGGAGCGGGCGGCAGGCTTCAGAGCGGACATCCATGAATTTCACCCACCCCTTCCTCGACGCGGACGGTGACGACAAGCTGCACGAAGAGTGCGGCATTTTCGGCATCATCGGCGGGGACGAAGCTTCGGCCGTTACGGCATTGGGCCTCCACGCGCTCCAGCATCGCGGGCAGGAAGCTGTCGGCATCACCAGCTTTGACGGGAGCGAATTCATCATCCGCCGGGCGCTGGGCCATGTGGCGGAGAACTTCTCCTCCGCCGAATCGCTCGCCGAATTGCCGGGCCGCATGGCGGCGGGCCATGTTCGCTATTCCACCACAGGTGGCGCGGGCCTGCGCAATGTCCAGCCGCTTTACGCCGATCTGGCGAGCGGCGGCTTTGCCGTGGCGCACAACGGCAATATCTCCAACGCCAGCAAGCTGCGGCAGGAACTGGTGCAGAAGGGCTCGATCTTCCAGTCCACTTCGGACACCGAAGTCATCATCCACCTCGTCGCTACCAGCCGCTATCCTACCATGCTGGACAAGCTGGTGGACGCCCTGCGGATGGTCGAAGGCGCATACGCACTGGTGGTGATGACCCCGCGCGGCATGGCCGCGGTGCGCGATCCGCTCGGCATTCGCCCGCTGGTGATGGGCAAGCTGGGCGATGCCACCGTTTTCGCCAGCGAAACCGTCGCGCTCGACGTGGTGGGCGCGGAATTCGTCCGCCAGGTCGATCCGGGCGAATTCATCGAGGTGGATTTCGACGGGACGATGCGCTGCCACCGCCCGTTCGGCCAGATCGCCGAGCGGCCGTGCATTTTCGAGCACGTCTATTTCAGCCGCCCCGATTCGGTGTTCAACAACCGCTCGGTCTATGAAAGCCGCAAACACATCGGCATGGAACTTGCCAAGGAAGCGCCGTGCGAGGCGGACCTGGTCGTGCCGGTGCCCGACTCTGGCGTTCCCGCAGCCATCGGCTATTCGCAGCAATCGGGCATTCCGTTCGAACTCGGCATCATCCGTTCGCACTATGTCGGGCGCACCTTCATCCAGCCGAGCGACGGCGCGCGCCACGCAGGCGTCAAGCGCAAGCACAATGCCAACCGCTCGATCGTGGCGGGCAAGCGGATCGTGCTGATCGACGATTCGATCGTGCGCGGCACCACCAGCATGAAGATCGTCGAGATCATGCGCGATGCGGGCGCGGCGGAAGTGCATTTCCGCGTCGCCAGCCCGCCCACCGGGCACGGCTGCTATTACGGCGTGGACACGCCCGAACGCTCGAAGCTGCTGGCGGGGCGGATGGATCTTGAGGCGATGTGCAAGTTCATCAAGGCGGACAGCCTCGCCTTCGTCAGCATCGACGGGCTCTATCGCGCTGTTGGCCATGCCGGTCGCAATCCAGCCGCACCGCAATATTGCGACGCCTGCTTTACCGGTGAATATCCCACCCCGCTGACCGACCTTGCCGGACGCGAAGATCGCGAGGCGCAACTGGACCTGCCGGTGAACCGCGCGGTCGAGAAAGTTGCCTGAGATGAGCGAAGCTACCGCTGAAAAGCCCTTCGCGGGCAAGACCGCGCTCGTCACCGGGTCCAGCCGGGGCATCGGCGCCGCCACCGCCGTCGCGCTGGCCGCCAAGGGCGCGCATGTCATCATCACTGGCCGCAAGGTGAAAGACCTCGAAGCGGTGGAGGATGCGATCCACTCTGCCGGGGGCAGCGCCACCATCGCGCCGATGGACCTGACCGAAAGCGATTCGATCGGGCGGCTGGCGCAGGCGATTGCCGAACGCTGGCAGAAGCTCGATTTCCTCGTCATCAGCGCGGCGCAAATGCCTACGTTGACTCCGGTTACGCAGATCGACGCCAAGCAATTCAACCAGGCGCTGACGCTGAACGTGCTCGCCACGCAGGCGCTGATTGCCGGGTTCGACCCGCTGCTCAAGCGCGCCGAGGCGGGGCGGATTGTGGCGCTGACCAGCTCGGTCGGCAGCGAAGCGCGGCCGTTCTGGGGTGCCTATGGTGCGAGCAAGGCGGCGTTCGAGAACCTGCTCGAGTCCCACGCGAAGGAAGTGGAGCGCATTTCGCAGCTGCGTGTGGCGATTATCGATCCCGGTGCCACTCGCACCGCGATGCGCGCGCGCGCCTATCCCGGCGAAGACCCGCAATCGGTGAAAGCGCCGGAAGTGGTAGCGGAACGCATTGCCGCGCTGCTGCTGGAGGATTTCAGTAATCTTCACCGAGAGCGGATCGGCTAGGATTAGCGGAATTTCTGCAAGTACCAGAAGGCGATCCGGGTTTTCAGCAATTCTTTCGCCGCGATGGGAAGTGTCTCCCCGAACAGCGGCGGATCGCGCAGGATCGTGAACCGTCGCGCCAGTGACTGGCGCTGCGGCCGGCTTCCCTCACGATGCAATGCGCGGAAGTAGGCCTGCTCGTGCAGGCGGACGAAGCGATGACCAGACTTGACCCGATGGCCGTCCAGCCACTCCGTCCACCACGTCCCCGCCCCACAACGCACCACAAGTGCGAAAGCTCGCCGCTAGCGCTGGGAGGCAAGCGAACCGCCGCGCCAACGCGATAACTTCAGCGGCGCACCGCCGGATCGGTCTGCCGCGCGATCATCGCCAGATCGGCGAGCCACTTAAGCCGGTGCCAATGCGACGCAGCGCCATGCAGGATCAGGTACAGCACATATTCGGGCGAGGTCAGATCACGCGGACCATGCAGCACCTTTCCGTCGTCCCACGCGGCAGGCGCTGTGCTGAGCAGGCGCGAATGCAGTTCTATCGCCACGCCGGTGCGCGGATCGTGAATCTCGACCTCGCGATGCCAGCGCAGGATCGCGTGCAGGCGCTGCGGATCGAGCGGCGCTCCGCCCGTCGCCGTGTAGCCATTGGCGGCAACACAGGCGATCCCCGCGTCCATCTGCGCCGGATCAAGCAGCACATCGACATCCTTGGAATGCCGCAGCGTCTCGCCGCCGTACAGCAGGTCTCCCAACCGGAAGCCTTTTACTTCGGCGTGGACGATCCCCTCCGCTGCAAACAGGGTAACAAGCCGCAGCGTCGCTGCCTTCTGGCGCAGTACGCGCTGGGAGTTAGCGCGTGCGATTCGGGCGAGAATTTCGGCAGCCCCACCGTCAGCCACGCTCACTCCCCGCGCAACCGCATGGTGCAACAAGGGAGCCACCCGGTGCCGTTGCTCGGCGAACAAAACCAGCTCCCGCGTGATCTCGCCCCCGCCCGCTAGCCCCAGCGCGGGGCGCAGCGCGTGGGCAAGCGCCTGTAATTGCGGTGAGGGCGTTAGCATTGGCCTACCTCGCTATCGCCAAGCAGGGCCCGCGTCCACCGCGCCAGACCATCGGCGAGCGAAGCCCCGCCCTTCCTGAACAAACATCGGAAAGTTTATCTTAACCAATACCGGTAAGCCCCCGGTAAGCAATTCGGGACATTTTAAGCAAAGCAAACGCCCGATGGGCCGAGCAAACCATTGCAAGCCTTGTGGGAGTTGCAGCCATGATGATCACCCAGAAACCACGCAGTCGCTATGAAGTCTCCGCGATGGAAGACCGCAGCGCCCCGCGCACGCGGATCATGATCCCGGCGCAATTGCGCGCCTCGGGCAATCGCGGCTTTCACACGGTGGTGAACGATCTCTCGCTGTCGGGCTTCTCCGCCACCGCCGCCAACCGGATGCACCCCGGATCGATCTGCTGGCTAACACTGCCGGGGCTGGAATCGCTGCAATCCGAAGTGGTGTGGTGGGAAAACAGCATGGCCGGCTGCGCGTTTGCGAACCTGCTCAACCCGATCATCCATAGCAACATCTTGGCGCGGTATCGGGCGGAGGGGAGTTTTCATCCGTAGCGCGAAGCCACACTTTGCCTTTCGGTACTCAGAATATCCGCTCATGCTGAGCCTGTCGAAGCACAGCCACCACAGTCGCCCAATGGGGCCGAGATTGTGGCTATCCTTCGACACGCTCAGGATGAGCGGAGTTGGGGAAGGCTCAGGGCTAGTTTGAGCTAGTTCAATCCCGCTCCACCGCCTTAGCTTTCCGCGTCGAGAACATCCCCGTCGTGTCCACCACCGCTTTGGTGAGATAGCTGTCGCCCTCTAGCCGCTTGAACTGGCGGTGGCCGACGAGGAAAGTGACGATATCCGCCGCCTCGCGCGCTTCGTCCGATGTCACAAGCCGCACGTTGGCAAGGCCTGCCAGCACGGGCGGGAGCGCGGAGAGGTTGGGTTCCACCACCAGCACCTGCGCGCCGTCAATCCGCGCCACCGCCTCGACAATCTCCAGCGCCGGGCTTTCGCGCACGTCATCCACGTCGGGCTTGTAGGTGATGCCGTAGCAGGCGATCGTCGGCACCTTGAACCGGTCCGCCAGCGCGCGGATGTTCTCCACCACGCGGTGCGGCTTGTCGTCGTTGACCACGCGGGCCATGCGGATCAGCCGCGCTTCGTCGGGCGCGCTGGAGACGATGAACCACGGGTCCACCGCGATGCAGTGGCCGCCCACCCCGGCTCCCGGCATCAGGATGTTCACGCGCGGATGCTGGTTCGCCAGTTCGCGCACCTGCCAGACATCGATGCCCAGCTTGTCGCAGATGATCGACAGTTCGTTGGCGAAGGCGATGTTGACGTCGCGATAGGCGTTTTCGGACAGCTTGCAGAGTTCGGCCACGCGCAAATCGGTGATGTAGCAGGTGCCCATCACGAAGGACTGGTACAGCCGCGCCGCCTTGTTGGCGCAGTCAGTGGTCAGCCCGCCGATGATGCGATCGTTGCTCACCAGTTCGCGCAGCATCTGGCCGGGCAGAATGCGTTCGGGGCAATGGCACAGCGCCACGTCCGCCTCGCGGTCCTCGTCACGGTAGCGCGGGAAAGTGAGGTCGGGGCGTTCCTCGGCGAAGATTTCCGCCAGCCGTTCGGTCGAGCCGACGGGCGAAGTCGATTCGAGGATCACCACGTTGCCCTTGGCCAGCACCGGCGCGATGGTGCGCGCGGCGGCTTCGACATAGGCCATGTCCGGACCTTCGTTCACCATCGGCGTGGGCACGGCGATGATGAAGAACTCGGCCGGTTCGGGCGTGGTGGTGGCGCGCAGGCGACCGGTTTCGACCGCCGCGCTGAGCAGCATCTGCAGGTCCGGCTCCTGAAAATGGGCCTGCCCGGCGTTGACCTTGGCGACCACGCTTTCGTTGACATCGAGGCCCGATCACCTCGTGCCCCCGGCTCGCCAGCATGGCGGCGGTCGGCAGGCCGATATAGCCCAGCCCTACGGTACAGACTTTCATTGTGCAGGAGCTTTCACGAAGCGGGCGACGCTGGCGGCGATCTTCGTCGCTGCCGTGCCGTCGCCGTAGGGGAATACTTTGCGCGCGCAGGCGGCGTAGTGCGCGGGATCGTCGAGCAGGCGGCTCGCGGCGGAGACATGGTGGCGACATCGGTGCCGACCAGCTGCGCGACCCCTGTTGCCACCGCTTCGGGCCGCTCGGTCACATCGCGCATCACCAGCACCGGCTTGCCAAGGGCGGGCGCTTCTTCCTGAATCCCGCCGCTGTCGGTCAGGATCAGGTGCGCGGCCTGCATCAGCGCCACCATCTGCACGTAATCGACGGGCGGGATCAGGTGGATCGCCCGGGTGCCGCCCAGCCTCGCCTCGACCACGGTCTTGACCTGCGGGTTGAGGTGGACGGGATAGACCGCATACCCGCCATGAGCTTCCTGGGTCGTTGTACGTGCAGCAGGCCCGCGCCGGTACGCCGCAACAGCACCGATTCGAGCGGCGTGACGATCCACGAGATACTCGTCAGCCAGCGCACGCCGCTCGCTCGCGGACCAGTACTGCAGGTAGGCCTGGCGCAGCTGTGCTAACAACTCGCGCCGCTGCAGCTCGAGCGTCGCTTCGGCCGACGTCCCCTTTGCATACATGGTCAACACTAGCTGTAGCAACAGACCAGACATCGCAATAAAAAAAGCTAAAATCCACCAATCTATTTTTGAACGAAACTTTTGCATAGGGCTTCCTTGGTTATGCTGATATCTTACACAAAGCAAAGTCGATGAAACATAAAAGACCTATTTATTTTATGGATTTAAATTTTTTCTTTAAATTGCAATCTGGAAAATGCACGTACACCAAGCTTGATCCTACAGTGAAACATGCATCACGCCATGCTCTTTCAAAAGGGCAATTGACTTTTTTGACTAAAAACCAAGATAAAAACAGCTTGAAATTAAACTCAATCACCCAATATATAACAGGCTTAAAAAGTAAAAAATGTGAACTGAAACAAAAGTTTTATAACATTGCAATAAAATATATCTAAAAATGAACTGTTAAACATATGGGATTATTGAAAAAAAATTGATGACCCTTGCGTCACGGCTTGATACAACTTGTTATGTTCTTTTTAGATATAGTTATCGTAAGATTAGCGAAGTTTAATGTACGTGAAAACTGCGTACATACTTCAAAACATCAACTTAAGAAGTCCTCCAAAATAAAGGAGATCAGGCATGATCCACGCTGGCAATGCCATTACCGTCCAAATGCTTTCGGACGGAATTGCAGAATTCCGCTTTGACTTACAAGGTGAGTCGGTCAACAAATTTAACCGTGCAACCATTGAAGATTTTAAAGCCGCTATTGAGGCTGTAAAAGCCAATAGCGACGTTAAAGGTTTAATCGTGACAAGCGGTAAATCAACATTTATCGTTGGTGCAGACATCACTGAATTTGGTGAGAACTTTGCTCAGGGCGAAAAAGCAATTGTGGAATGGGCAATGCCTGTTCACGACATCTTCAATGCTTTTGAAGATTTAGAGCTTCCTAAAGTTGCTGCAATCAATGGTATGGCATTGGGTGGCGGTTTTGAGATGTGCTTAGTCTGTGACTACCGTGTCATGTCTGATGCCGCTCAAGTCGGTCTGCCTGAAATCAAACTCGGGATCTACCCTGGTTTCGGTGGTACGGTTCGTTTAAGCCGTGTCATTGGTATTGACAATGCAGTTGAATGGATGGCGATGGCTAATCCTAAAAAACCTGCTGCAGCACTAAAAGATGGTGCGGTTGATGCGGTTGTTGCTGCTGACAAACTTAAAGACGCTGCTATTGACTTGGTTAAACAAGCGCTTGCTGGTCGCGTAGACTGGAAAGCAAAACGCCAAGAAAAACTTGATCCTGTGAAGTTAAGCCCAATCGAACAAATGATGGCGTTTAACTCTTCTAAAGGTATGGTGCTTGCAAAAGCAAACCCAGCTCAATACCCAGCACCAAAATTATTATTGGATTCTTTACAAGCAGGTGCAAGCCTTCCACGTAACGAAGCCTTAAAAATTGAAGCTGAAGGTTTTGCTAAAGCTGCGGTAACACCACAAGCAGGCGCATTGATTGGTTTATTCATCAATGACCAAATTGTGAAAAAAACCTCGAAAAAACATGAAAAAGGTGCGCATCCTGTCAACCAAGCTGCAGTATTGGGCGCGGGTATTATGGGTGGCGGTATTGCTTACCAAGCGGCAAGCAAAGGCACACCAATCATCATGAAAGATATTGGTAATCCACAACTTGCACTAGGTATGTCTGAAGCGAACAAATTGTTGACCAAACAAGTTGAACGCAAAAAAATGACTGCTGCAAAAATGGGTGAAACCCTTGCACGCATTCGTCCAACTTTAAGCTTAGATGAGTTTAAAGAAGTGGATATCGTGATTGAAGCGGTAACTGAAAATCCAAAAATCAAAGCGGCTGTGCTTGCGGATACTGAAAAATCAGTGCGTGAAAACACCATCATTGCATCAAATACGTCGACCATTTCAATCACACGTTTAGCTGAATCGCTACAACGTCCTGAAAACTTTGTCGGTATGCACTTCTTTAACCCAGTTCACATGATGCCTTTGGTTGAAGTGATCCGTGGTGAGAAAACGTCTGATGAAGCGATTGCGACGACTGTTGTTCTTGCTCAAAAAATGGGTAAAACACCAATCGTAGTCAACGACTGCCCAGGCTTCCTAGTCAACCGTGTCTTGTTCCCTTACTTTGGTGCATTTGACCTTCTTCTTAAAGATGGTGCTGACTTCCAACAAGTCGACAAAGTCATGGAAAAATTCGGCTGGCCAATGGGCCCTGCTTATCTTATTGACGTTGTCGGTATTGATACAGGTGTTCATGGTGCTGAAGTCATGGCGGAAGGTTTCCCTGACCGCATGAAGCCTGACTACAAAGGCGCGATTGAAATCATGTACGAAAACAAACGTCTTGGTCAAAAGAATGACGTTGGTTTCTACAAGTACGAACTCGATCGTAAAGGCAAGAAAGCCAAAAAAGTTGATCCAACAGCTTATGAGCTTGTTGCATCTATGGCGACCACTGAAAAACACGAGTTTGATGCACAAGAAATCATTGATCGTATGATGCTGACTTTCTGTAACGAAACTGTTCGTTGCCTAGAAGACAACATTGTAGCGACTGCTTCTGAAGCGGATATGGCAATGATCATGGGTGTAGGTTTCCCTCCATTCCGTGGTGGCCCATGCCGTTACATCGACCAAACGGGTGTAGCTGAATACGTAGCACTTTGCGACAAATATGCACACTTAGGTAAAGCTTATAAAGCGCCACAAATGTTGCGTGACATGGCTGCTAACAACAAAAAATTCTACGGTTAAGGAGCAACGTGAATGGCTACTTTAAATCCACGTGACGTTGTCATCGT
>CAVZHE010000003.1:0-164842 GCA_963774985.1 uncultured Alphaproteobacteria bacterium | reverse complement strand
CGAAGATTTTCAATTTAGCCTCCAAGGTGGTTGGCAGCGCCTCAGCCATGCGATAGCGCGGCTACAAGATGACAATTGAGACCAGAAGCACCCCCATAACAGGCCCGCTTACGAGCGTACGCGTCGTCGATCTAACCGCGATGGTGTTTGGCCCTTATGCTACGCAGATCATGTCAGATCTGGGCGCAGAAGTCATCAAGGTGGAAGCGCCCGGCGGCGATGCCATGCGCTATGTCAGTGTCGGCCCAAGCGACGATCTTGAGCGGGGTCTTCACCAATATCAATCGCGGCAAGAAGAGCGTCGAGCTGGACCTGCGCAACGAGGCGCACAAGCAAGCCCTGCGCGGCCTGATCGCCGAGGCCGACGTGTTCATCCACTCGATGCGCGGCAAGGCGATTGCCAAGCTGGGCTTCGATTACGCCGCGGTCAGCGCGATCAAGCCCGATATCGTCTATACCAATTGCTACGGCTATTCGCGGCGCGGCCCCGATGGCGACAAGCCTGCCTACGACGATACCATCCAGGCCGAATGCGGCATCCCGCATGTGCAGGGGCTGATGAACGGCGAACCCGGCTTTGCCGCCACCATAATGGCGGACAAGATTGCCGGATTGCACGGGCTCTACGCCACGCTGGCCGCGCTGTTCCACCGCGCCCGCACCGGCGAGGGGCAGGAAGTCGAAGTCGGCATGTTCGAAGCGATGTCGAGCTTCATGCTGGTGGAGCACGCCAGCGGGATGCTGTTCGATCCGCCCTTAGGCCCGGCGCATTATCACCGCGCGGTGTCCCCCAACCGCCGCCCGTACAAGACGCAGGACGGATATGTCGCCGCGCTGGTCTATAACGACAAGCACTGGGACGCCTTCATGGCGGCGATCCAGCCCGAGTGGCAGACGGATGAATTCGACACGCTGAAGAAGCGCGCCAAGCATATCGACCGGATCTACGCGCTGCTGGCACAGACCTTTGCCACGCGGACCACGCAGGAATGGCTCGATCTGCTCACCCCGCTGCAAATCCCCTGCGCGCGGGTGAAATCGACCGACGAATTGTTCGACGATCCGCATCTCAAGGCCATCGGCTTTTTCGAGCACGTGGAGAGCGATGTCGGCACGATCCGCTATCCGGGCGTGCCAACGTGGTTCTCCAAGACACCGGGCAAGGTGGCCGGGCCGACGCCGCATCTGGGGGAAAACACGCACGAGGTGTTGGGCGGCACCAGCGAACCATAAGACAGTACCGGGGGACGGGGAATGCAGCAGCTAAGCGCGCGCGCGGAACGGGGCAAATACTGGACACTGCCGATTGCGGCGGCGCTCGGCTATGCCACCAGCGGTCCGTCGTCAGAACATTTGGCACTTCGCGCGCCGCCCACTCGCGGAAAATCGCGAGATCGCGGGTGTAGTCTTCCACCGAATAGTCGGCGGGGAGCCGCTCCATCGGGGCGGCGTTTGGTTCGTTGATATATTCGGCATAGGTCAGTTCGCCGCCCGCCTCGCGGGTCAGACCGATCAACCGCTGCGCCTGTTCTGTCTGCCACACACTCGTCGCATCGCGCGGCCCTTCATCGACGGCGAAGCTGGTACCGACCCGCCCATCGACCGCGCGGGCAACCGCCATTCGGCGTGCTGCGCCAAGCATCGTGGTGGCCGTGGTCCGGCCATCCAACGCCGCTGCGATCATTGCTGCCAAGGCGTAGGAGCGGGCGCGGCGCGAAGCTATGCCCTTGCCCAGCGAGGAGCGGCAATGAGCATCACCATCGACATGACGGGCAAGGTCGTGCTGGTCACCGGCGCGGCATCGGGACTGGGGCGGGCAGTTGCCGTGCGAATGGCAGCGGCAGGGGCGAGACTGTGCCTGGTCGACCGTGATGCAGAAGGGTTGGCGCAAACCGCCGAACTGATCGGCGATGGCGGTGGCGAGGTGCTGCTCCATCCTGCCGACTTGTCAGATCATCACGCCTGCCGGGAAGCGGTTGCCAAGGCAGTCGCGCATTCGGCCAGCTTGATGCGCTGTGCAATGTCGCGGGCTGATCTTCATGGCCAACACGCCCGATATGCCGCGCGAACAGCTGGATCTGACGCTCGCGGTCAACCTCGCCGCACCGTTCCTGCTGTCGCAAGCGGCGATCCCGCACCTGCTTGAAAAACGGTGGCGCCATCGTCAACGTCGCTTCCTCCGCCGCATTCATCGGCGAAGCCTATGCCGCCGCCTATTGCGCCAGCAAGGCCGGGCTGGTGGCGATGACCAAGGCGATGGCGATGGAATATGCCAAACAGAACATCCGCATCAATGCGGTCGCACCGGGCGGGATGATGACCAATATCGCCGCCAGCATGCGCTTCCCCGATCACGCCGATGGCGAACTGATCCGCCGCTACACCGGCCTGCGCGGGCTGGTGGAAGTGGACGATGTGGCGGACATGGTGGCCTGCTCGCCAGCCCGGCGGGGCGCGGATTTCACGGGGCCTGCATCACCATCGATGCCGGGATCACCGCAGGCTGAATGGAGCAATTCTGATGGCATTCGATCTTTCGCAGTTCCGGCTCGACGGCAAAGTGGCCATGGTCACCGGCGCGGGCGGGCGCGGCAATTCCATCGGCCGCGCCTATGCGCTCGGCCTTGCCAATGCGGGCGCGGCGGTGGTGGTCGCCGACCTCAATGGCGAAGGCGCGCAGGCGGTGGCAGACGAGATCGTCGCCAGCGGCGGCAAGGCGCTGGGCGTGCAGGTGGATGTGGCCGACGAAGCATCGACGCTGGCGATGGCGGCAGCTGCCAGCGCAGCGTTCGGCGGCATCGACATTTTGGTCAACAATGCCGCGCTGATGGTCGATGTCAGCTACGACAATTGTCGATTCGGTCAGTCTTGAGGCGTGGAACAAGGCGCTTTGCGGTCAATCTGAACGGCGCGATGCTATGCGCGCGGGCCTGCATCCCTTCGATGCGCGACACGCGGCGGCGGGCGGATCGTCAACCAGACCAGCGGCGGAGCCTTCCCGGCCGCCGGGCTTTACGGCATCACCAAGCTGGCGCTGGTCGGCCTGACCACCACGCTCGCCAAGCAATTCGGCAAGGAGGGGATCACCTGCAACGCCATCGCGCCGGGCAATGTCACGTCGGACGCAGGCAAGATGCTGGTTCCCGACGATTCGCCGTTCATCCAGTTCCTCAACATGACCGTCGCCATGCGCCCGCGCGGTGAGCCCGATGAGTTGGTCGGCACGCTGCTGCTGCTGTGCTCCCCCGCCGGGGCGTGGATCACCGGCCAGACGATCAATGTCGATGGCGGCTGGATCATGCGCAACTGAGATTCAGGAGAGACCGCGATGCAGTTCGAAGACTACGCCGAAAAATATCCCTCGATCACCTTCCGGCGCGAGAACGGGGTGCTGGAAATGGCGCTGCACACGCGCGGCGGGCCGCCCAAATGGGGCACGACCGCAAACAGCCTGCACGCGCAACTGCCCAATGCCTTCCTCGATTTGGCGCGCGACACCGAAAACAAGGTCGTGATCATCACCGGCACCGGTGACAGCTTCATCACCAGTTTCGATTTCGAGGACATGTCCACCGAAGGGCAGGCCGCCATGTGGCCGCGCATCTACGAAGAAGGCGTGGGGCTGCTCAACAACCTGCTGGCGATACCGGTGCCAGTGATCGGCGCGGTCAACGGTCCTGCCTTTATCCACGCCGAACTGCTGGTGCTATCCGACATCGTGCTCGCCGCCGAACACGCCGAATTTGCCGACATGGCGCATGTGCCGGGGCGCACCGTGCCCGGCGACGGGGTGCACGTGATCTGGCCGATGCTCCTTGGCCCCAATCGCGGGCGCTATTTCCTGCTGACGGGCGAACGAATCGACGCGGCGGAGGCCAAGGCGCTCGGCGTGGTCGGCGAAGTGCTGGCCGCCGACCAGCTCCTCCCCCGCGCCCGCGAACTGGGCGGAAAACTGGCGCAATTGCCGCTGCCGGTGCTGCGCTACACCCGGCAAGTTCTGGTCCACGATCTGCGCTGCCGGATGATGAACGGGCTGGGCAGCGGGCTGGCGCACGAGGCGCTGGCCTCGGTCACCGCTGCTGCCTTTGCCCCGCCCGCGAAGTAGCCCGACCCCATCGTCGGGATCAGGAACGCGTTCGATCCATCGCCGCCGCCATCGGGCCAGCACCGGGTGACCTTCCTGACTTTGGTCCAGAAGCGCAGGCTCACCTCGTGGCGGCGTTGCCCGATTTGCCACGAAAAGGCGCGCTTGGTCGACACTTGTTCGGCATCTGGCCAAGCCCGAAAAGCGGTGCTACGGCGCACCTCATCGGGATCGAGCAGCCTCCCGGTCAGGCCACTGCGCCCAAGCGTTGCCTCGTTGTCGCCGCAAGGCGGCTGGATTTATGCGAGGTATGCATGTCGAATGATGTCACCGCTCCTACTTTCACCGAGTTATTGCGCGCCTTCCTGCGCATCGGACTGCTAAGCTTCGGCGGCCCTGCGGGGCAGATTGCATTGATGCACCGCGAACTGGTGGAGGAACGCCGGTGGGTTCGCGAGGATGATTACCTCCACGCGCTCAATTTCTGCCACCTGCTGCCCGGCCCCGAGGCGCAGCAACTGGCGACCTGGGTCGGCTGGCGGTTGCACGGCTGGAAGGGCGGCATCGCAGCGGGGCTGCTGTTCGTCATTCCCGGCGCGCTCATCATCCTCACCCTGTCGATGCTCTATGCGGTGGCGGCGAACCTTGGCTGGTTTGCGGCGCTGTTCCTGGGCGTGAAGGCGGCGGTGCTGGCGATTGTGTTGCAGGCGCTGATCCGGATTGCCGGGAGGGCGCTCGATACGCGGTTCAAGCAGGCAGTGGCCCTGGGTGCATTCGTGGCGCTGTTCCTGTTCGATCTGCCTTTTCCGGCGATCATATTGGGGGCAGGCGTACTGGGCATGATCGCCGCGCGCGCCAAGCCCGAATGGCTGGCGCTGAAGCCTGCCAAGCCGGTGGCAGAGGGCTCGGCCCGGCCGTGGCGCTCCACCGCCATTGCGATCGCGGTCTGGGGCGTCATCTGGGCTATCCCGATGGTGCTGGTGGCCGTCACGCTGGGGCGGGACCATGTGCTGTGGGACGTGGGCAGCTTCTTCTCGCAGATGGCGGTGGTGACGTTCGGCGGCGCCTATGCGGTGCTCGCCTATATGGCGCAGGAAGCGGTGCAGGGGTTCGGCTGGCTGCAAGCCGGGAGAAATGGCGGACGGACTGGGGCTGGCGGAAACCACGCCGGGGCCGCTGATCCTGGTGACGCAGTTCGTCGGCTATCTGGCCGCCTATCGCTCGCCTGAACCGTTCACGCCGTTCGTGGCTGGATTGCTGGGCGCGGGGCTGACCACCTGGGTCACTTTCGCGCCGTGCTTCCTGTGGATTTTCGCGATGGCCCCGTGGATCGACCGGCTCGGCAATGCGGTGCGGCTGAAGGGCGCGCTGGCCGCGATCACCGCGTCGGTTGTGGGCGTGATCGCCAACCTCACCGCGTGGTTCTTCCTGCACGTGATCTTTGCAGCAGTGGGCGAAACGCGGTTCGGCCCGTTCCGGCTCTACATCCCCGACTGGGCGACCTTCGACTGGCGCGCAGCATTGCTCGGCGGACTTGCCTGCGTGCTGATTTTCCGGATGAAATGGTCGATCCTGACGGTGCTGGCGGTCTCGGCTGCGGGGGGTTTGATTTTGAGCAGCATCTAGCGGCACAGCGGCCAGCCCGATTTCGGACTTTTTCAATCTCGATGCGAAAAATCGCGGCGATAGCGGGTGGTTTGCCGCCGTATCAGCCGCTATGGCTGCGATTCGAAAAGCCGGACACAATCATTGTGGGCGGCCTCCACGGCTATCGTAGGGAGCACGAAATGCCACTCGTCAACATGAAGCCGCTGCTGCGCGCACGCGATGGACAATGGCTATGCGGTGGCCGCGTTCAACCTCGTCGATTACTCCACCACCAAGGCGATGGTGAAGGCGGCGGAGGAACTGGGCGCGCCGGTGATCTGCCAGACCTCGTCCAAGACCATCCAGTATTACAGCCACCGCGAAATCGTCAGCTGGGTGCGCACGGTGGCGGAGAATTCGCCGGTGCCGGTGGTGCTGCATCTGGACCATTGCCACGACCTGCGATGATCGAGGAATGCGCGCAAGAGCGGCTGGACCTCGATCATGATCGACGCCTCCGAACTGCCGTTCGAGGAAAACCTCGCCCAGTCGCTGCGGGTGCGCGAGATTGCCGAGAAGTACAACGTCGGCATGGAAGCCGAGCTGGGCCAGATCATGGGCGTGGAAGACGACATGGTGGTGGACGAGGCGGATTCGGTGCTGACCGATCCAGAAGACGCCGCAGCGGTTCTGCGCCGCGCTGGACCTGTCGGCCTTCGCCTGCGCCGTCGGCACCGCACACGGCTTCTATCGCGGCGAGCCGGTGGTGGATTTCGACCGGATCGCAGCGATCAACCGCCTCACCCGCACGCCGATGGCGCTGCATGGCGGCACCGGCCTTTCGGACGAAACCTTCGCCAAGGCCATCGCGCGCGGCTGCTGCCAAGATCAACATTTCGACCAATCTCAAGCACGTCTTCATCGAAAGCGTGGACGCCTATCGCGCGGCCAAGCCCAAGGATTACGAGCCGCTGCGGGTGATCGATGCGCAGTATCAGGCGTGCAAGAGCGCTGTTCGCACGGCTTCATCGAAAAGTTCGGCGGCACCGGGCAGGGCGCGAAGTTCTTCGCCAGCCAGGCAGGTGGCCGCCTGATGCTCAAGGCGTCGATTTTCGATTGCGACGGCGTGCTGGTCGATACCGAGCGCGATGCGCACCGGGTCGGCTTCAACCGCGCCTTTGCCGAGCATTCGGGATCGATGCCGAATGGAGTGTCGAGCTTTACGGTCGGCTGCTGCTGACCGCTGGCGGCAAGGAACGGATGGCGCGCCTATTTCGACGAATTCGGCTGGCCGGAACTGGTGGTGGACGAATCAGCGGGCGCAGACGCGCTGATCGCTCGCGCTGCACAAGACCAAGACCGCGATCACCTCGGCCTGATCGTCGGCCGAACTGCCGGTGCGCCCTGGCGTGCTGCGCATCGTCGACGAAGCGATGCGCGGCGGGCGTGCGGCTGGGCGTTTGCACCACCTCCAACCCCAAGTTCATCGACGCGGTGCTCGATCTGTTCGGGCCGGAGCGCAAGGCGGCGTTCGAATTCGTCCACGCGGGCGATGTGGTGGCGAAGAAGAAGCCCGCATCCGGCATCTACCCGCTCGCCACCCAATCGCTGGGGCTGCCCGCAGCGAATGCGTGGTGATCGAGGACAGCCGCAACGGCCTGCTCGCAGCCACTGGCGCGGGCTATCCCGCGCTCATCACCACCAGCACCTATACGGTGGAGGAAGACTTTGCCGAGGCCGCGCGCGTGGTGCCCGAACTGGGCGATGCGCCGAACCTCGAAGTGACGCTTGCAGACCTTGCCGCGCTGACAACAGCGGGCTGAAACCGACTACGGAGAGAGACAACAATGGCCATTTCGCAAGCCAATATCGAAAAAGCGATCGACACCACCTGCCGACACGGTGCTGCGCAACGAACACTATTTCTCCGATCTCGACGGGCTGGCGGGCGACGGCGATTTCGGCACTTCGCTGGCGACCGGGTTCAAGATCATCAAGGCCGATCTGCCGGCGATCGAGAAGCCCGATATCGGCGCGATGCTGCTCAAGCTCTCGATGCTGATGAGCAAGCATGTCGGCGGCTCGTCCGGCCCGATCTGGGGCACCGGCTTCATGAAGGCGGGCGTGATCGCCAAGGGCAAGACCGAGGTGACGCTGGAAGAACTGGCCGGCGATGATCGGCAACTGCGGTCGATGGCATCATGGCGCGCGGCGGCGCGCAGCTGGGCGACAAGACCCTGCTCGATGCGCTGATCCCGGTCAGCGAGCGGCTGAAGGCAGCCGATGCGGGGAGCGATCCGGGCGCCGTGCTGAAGGACTGCGCCGACATCGCCGATAACGCCGTCGATGCCACCCGCAGCCTCGTCGCCCATCGCGGCCGCGCCAGCCAGGTGGGCGAGCGCAGCGGCAATACTCCCGATCCGGGCATCGTCGCCATCGCCACCATCCTGACCGACTGGTGCAAGGCTTTCGGCGTAGACCGGACCGCCACCGCACCCGAAGTGGCCAAGGCCGTCGCATAGATTCAACTGTTACTGGAGAGGACCATCACAATGAAGAAGTTCGTCAACGATCCCGCCGATTTCGTGCCCGAGTTCATGGCCGGCGTGCTCGCCGCCAATCCGGACCTGCTCGAAGGCAATCTCGAATTCCAGATGATCAAGCGCAAGGATGCGCCGCGCGCCGACAAGGTTTCGGTGGTGCAGGGCTCGGGCTCGGGCCACGAACCGGCGCATGTCATGGCGGTCGGCCCCGGCATGCTGGATGGCGCCTGCCAGGGCCCGGTGTTCGCCGCGCCGCCGGTCGATGCCTGCTACGAAACGATCAAGGCGCTGGCCACTCCGGCGGGCGTGCTGGTGCTGGTCAACAATTACCAGGGCGACCGGATGGCGTGGGATACCGCCGTGGAACTGGCGCAGGCCGAGGATATCGTGGTCGACCAGTTCATCATCAACGATGACGTGGCGGTGAAGGATTCGACCTGGACCGTCGGCCGCCGCGGCGTGGCGGGCAATTTCTTCGTGATGAAGGCCTGCGGTGCCGCCGCCGAAGAAGGGCAGAGCCTGGCGCAGGTCAAGGCCGTGGCCGAAAAGGTCAACGCCAATGTCCGCACGATGGGCGTCGCGCTGACCAGCTGCATCCCGCCCGCCAAGGGCACCCCGATCTTCGACATCGGCGATGACGAGATGGAAGTCGGCGTCGGCATCCACGGCGAGCCGGGCCGCGAGCGCGCGAAAGATCCAGAGCGCGGACGCGATCACCCAGATCCTGTTCGATGCGGTGGCGGACGACCTGCCCTTCGCTTCGGGCGACCGGGTGGCGCTGATGGTCAACGGCCTCGGCGGCACGCCCGCCGGCGGAACTCTACGTGCTGTACAACAAGGCCGCGCAACTGTGCGCCGCACGCGGGCTGACCGTGGCGCGCAATTACGTCGGCGAATATTGCACCGCGATTGACATGGCGGGCTGTTCGATCACCCTGCTCAAGCTGGATGCCGAGATCGAAAAGTATCTTGCGGCTCCGGCGGAAACGGCCTGCCGGATTTTCTGATCCGAGCATTTTGCTGAACGAAACGCCCGGTCCTCCCTGCGGAGGGCCGGGCGTTTCCGTTGTGCGTCCCCAAAACCACAACCCTGACAAAACGTGAACTTCTGTGTTGCAAAACACGCAACACATGCCGCAAAACGGACATTTGTCTTTGATGTTGCATCGCACCATATGCCGCTCCACGCCCCGCCGCCGCGGGGTTTCTCAGGAGCTTTTCAAATGACCCTCATGGCAACCCGCCTGTTCTCGACACTGGCCGCAATCTCGATCAGCACCTCGCTGTTCAGCGTGATCCTCGTCTAGGACGGCTTCGCGCCGGGGCCCATGGCCCTGCGCGATCAGGACAAGCAAACGCCCGGTTCTCCAAGCGGAGAGCCGGGCGTTTTCAATCCACGGCCTCATGCGTCAATATTATCAGTGAATCCAGCCTTGCCTGCATGGTCCGGGGATCAGTCCCACCGAGCGAGGAATCAAACTCGACGATGATCCGACGGTTGTCCACATAGAGTACATAACACCCGCCTTGGTAAGAACCTGCGATGCATCGCTCTGTCGATCTTAAAGCGCTGATGGGGAACGAAGTGATCACTTCAGCGCATCCTGCCGTGTCCGAGCGAAACAGATTGCAATCAAGCTCAATGCTGCGGCCTTCCGTCAGATCGCGCCTTAACCCGACCCAGGCTAAATATCCTTCGGTCGCTTCGATTTCGTCCGTGGCCCTGAAATAGCGCGCATTGTCGTCCGACGCAGGACAGATCGCGTCATCTTGGCGTTCCTCAGAATAGTTGTCTTGGTCGAATTCCGGCGGAGTCACAAATGACCAGTACGAGGTAGAATTCACCGCAATGGGGACGACTTGGGCTAGGGGACCGGAAACGTCTGGGTCGACCGAGCGGAAATCAACCTGAAGGTCATCGTATCTGCAGAGCCCGATTATGTCAGTTGCATGGGGGGATGTCGTCAACCAAATCTCGGAAAGTGGCCTCTCCGGCGTCCCCTCTCTCCGATAGTCCTCAACTTCGAATACCTGCCAAACTACGTCACGTAGGCGTCGGTTTGTCTCGTCAGGAGGTGCAGTGCGAACTTCGATCTTTGTGATCGTCTCATCTTGTGCCGACGCGGAAAACGGACTGACCAGCGCCAAAAAGACAAAAAGCCAGCCAGCTTTGGGCATCACCTCCCAGCATCCCGCGCCGAATTGATGTCCACCGCGCGCGGGCTCTGCGCGAACAACGCCGTATACGGATCGTCGCCCGAATCCATCGTGTGCGGTTCGGTTCCTTCACGCACGGTAGTTCGGCGCATGTCTCGCTTAAACGCGGTGTAATCGTATTCGCCGCCCTTGTGCATCGAGCACAGGTTGTCCCAGATCACCATGTCGCCGGGCTGCCATTGCCATTTGAAAGTGTATTTGTCCTGCGTGGTGTGGGCGATCAGGTCGGCGATCAGCTGGCGGCCCTCATCCTTTTCCATCCCTTCGATATCCATCGTATGCGCGGCGATGAACAGGCTTTTGCGGCCTGATCCGGCGTGGGTGTGGACGATGGGATGGCGGGCCCTTGGGCGGTCGTAGATATCCGCCTCTTCGATCGCCGCGCCGGCTTTCTTGCGGCTCCACCACAGCGAATTGAGCCCGACCTTGTCGGCGATCAGGTCCTTGGTTGCCTGCGGCAAATCGTCATAGGCAGTGCGGGCATCGGCGAACCAGGTTTCGCCCCCGGCTTCGGCTGGGGGGACAATGTGCGCGAGCAGGATCGAATAGCTGGTGCGCTTTTCCAGAAACGCGCTGTCGGTGTGCCACAGCCGGTCCCCCTTGCGGTATTCCACCGCCGCCGGATCGGTAGTGATCTCGCCGTCGAGATTGAGGTTCGAGGCGTCGAACAATTCACGCAAGGGCAGCCGCATCCGCGCCCCGTCGGGCCGCTTGGGCACGCGTTCGAGAAAGCCGAAATTACGGCTGAATTCGACATGTCCAGCATCGTCCAGCCCGGTATCGGGCCAGACAGTGACGCCGAAGCGATCCATCGCATCAGTCACCATAGTGACCTCGGCGGGGGAGAGTGGCTGGGTCAGGTCCAGCCCGGTGCAGACAGCGCCGAATTCAGGCAGGATAGGTTCGCAAATCAGCGGCATGAAGACCTCTCACAGTGTTTCGCCGAATGCTATCAGAGCCGAGGTCATAAATCCACTTCGTTGATTCTGTCCGGGCACCATTTGCGCGTACGCTCGTTGGCGAATCACGATATCCGGAGGTTCATCATGAAATTCACGCGCCCCGCCCTTCTTTGCACCGCGCTGCTACTGGCCGCCTGCGACCCTTCGCCGAGCGAAACGCCCGAAGAGCCTGCTGCTGACTCCCCCTCAGCGGAAGCGCCTGCCGCTCCGGTGGATGCACCGCTTACCAGCCCGGTTGCGCTCACCTCTATCCCCGCCGCGATGGCCGGCCGCTGGGGTATCAACCCCGCCGACTGCGATCCCGAAGAAGCTGCAAACAAGGGGCTGGTCACCATTTCGGGCAACTCGATGCGGTTCTACGAATCGGTAGGCGAACTGGAGGAAGTCGCCGCCTCCACCGCAGACAGCCTGCGCGGCAACTTTTCCTATGAAGGCGAAGGGATGACATGGTCGCGCGAAGCCTCGCTTGCGCTTGCCGACGATGGCAATACACTCGTGCTCGAAGAATTCGGCGATGACGCGGTGCCCGGTGCGCGGCGCTATGCCAAATGCGATTAGGAGAAGCCGCAATGCGCTCAATAATCCTCGCGATGCTGGCAGGTTCGGCACTGGTCGGATGTACCACCCCAAACGCCAGCGCGCCGGATGATGGCCCAATGCCTGCACCGACAGGCAGTTGCGATGCCAGCGGGGTGCAGAACCACATCGGCCATCGCGCAACGGCCGAAGCCGGGGCTACGCTATTGCGGCTTACCGGAGCGCGGCAATTGCGCTGGGTTCCTCCGCGAACTGCCGTAACGATGGATTACCGCGAGGATCGGCTGACCGTTTCCTACGACGATGCCATGATGATTGATCGCATCTCCTGTGGCTGATGATCCGAACGACGGCCGCCAGCGAATCCCCGCGCTCAGCCCATTCGAGCAAGCGGCGGGCTTCACCCGCGCGCTACGGGTGGGAGATCGGATCGTGGTTTCGGGCACCGTCGGCGTGGAAGCCGATGGCAGCGTCAGCCCCGATGCAGGGCGGCAGGCGGATCGCTGTTTCGAACAGATTCTCGATTACATCAGCCAGTTGGGCGGCCATGCAGGAGACGTAGTGCGCGTCAGGATGTTCGTAACCGATATCGCCTATGCCGACGCGGTGACCGCTGCTTTCACCCGCGCTGTGAGCCACGCCCGCCCCACCGGCACGCTGGTGGCGATATCGGCGCTCTACAACCCGGACTGGAAATGCGAGATCGAAGCCGAAGCCGTAATCGGGAGTTTGCAATGAATGTGACGAGACTAGTGCCGACCTTAGCCCTGCCCACACTGCTGGCGCTCGCCGCGTGCAGCGACGATCTTGAAAGCCGCAATGCCGCTTTGGGGATGGAAGAGGACGGCAGCGAGCAAGAGCTGACCATCGAACGCCAAGCGCCGACTGGTTCAACCTTTGAAGAGGAAGAGACAGCCGAATTGCCCGATGATGAAGAAGCGCAGCCCGTCGAAGGAGAGGCCGAAGAAGACGCGGAAACCGTGGTCGAAGCCGGGCCGGATGATCTGATAGACCGGGCCGAAGGCTTCGCCCCTGAACCGATGGACAATGCCGCCGGTTTCAACCCCTCCCCGCATGTGCACAATTCCGCCGAATAGTCGCAGCATCCCGCAAGTGTTGCGCCGCCTGCCGGATTTTGACATGGCGAGGGGATGACCGGACAATTCCAGCTCAACGAAGATCAGCTTGCGATCCAGGAAATGGCGCAGCGCTTCACCGCCGATAATATCACTCCCTACGCTGCGGAATGGGACGAGCACCATGTGTTCCCGCGCGAAGTGATCAAACGCACCGCCGAACTCGGCTTCGGGGCGATCTATGTCAGCGAGGAATCGGGCGGCATCGGTCTCGGACGGCTGGAATCGGCGCTGATCATGGAAGCGATGGCCTACGGTTGCCCCGCGACCAGCGCCTTCATTTCGATCCACAACATGTCCGCGTGGATGATCGACACCTTCGGCGGCGATGCGGTGAAGGCGAAATATCTGCCCGATCTGATCGGGATGGAAAAGCTCGCCAGCTATTGCCTCACCGAACCGGGCAGCGGCTCTGACGCTGCGGCGCTGAAAACCAGCGCGCGGCTCGACGGCGATCACTACGTGGTCAACGGCACCAAGCAGTTCATCAGCGGCGGCGGGGTGAACGATGTCTATGTGACGATGGTGCGCACGGACGAGCACAAGTCGCGCGGCATCACCTGCCTGGTGGTGGACAAAGACACCCCCGGCGTCAGCTTCGGCGCGCCGGAAAAGAAACTCGGCTGGAACGCCAGCCCCACCGCGCAGGTGGTGTTCGAGGACGCCCGCGTGCCGGTGGAAAACCGCGTCGGCGCGGAGGGCGAAGGGTTCCGCTTTGCGATGGCAGGGCTGGATGGCGGGCGGATCAATATCGGCGCCTGCTCGCTCGGCGGCGCGCAGCGGTGCCTCGATGAAGCCGTGGCCTATTGCAAGGACCGCCAGCAGTTCGATCAGCCGATTGCCGATTTCCAGAACACCCAGTTCATGCTCGCGGACATGGCGACCGAGCTGGAAGCCGCCCGCGCCCTCCTCTATCTCGCCGCCGCCAAAGTGACCGACAACGCGCCCGACAAGACCCGCTTTTCCGCGATGGCCAAGCGGCTGGCGACCGACAGCGGATCGAACGTGGCCAACAATGCGCTGCAATTGTTCGGCGGCTACGGATATTTGCGCGATTACCCGATCGAACGCTTCTGGCGCGATCTGCGGGTGCATTCGATTCTGGAGGGCACCAACCAGGTGATGCGGATGATTGTTGGACGGGATTTGTTGCGGCAGTAGCGTCCTTCGAGACGCCTTCAGACTGCGTCTTCAGGCTCCTCAGGATGAGCGGAGTCTGGAGTGATAACTCTCACCGCTCATCCTGAGGAGCGAGGACGCATGTCCGAGCGTCTCGAAGGACCGAAATGACCGAAGAACTCCTCACCCACACCCACGGCCGCATCGGCCACATCTCGCTCAACCGTCCCAAGGCGTTGCACGCGCTGACGCAGGGGATGTGCGATGAGATGGCGCAGGTGCTGCTCGACTGGCGTTCTGACGACGCCATCGATGCCGTGATCCTCGATCATGCCGAAGGACGCGGGTTCTGCGCGGGCGGCGATATCCAGCTGCTGCGGGCGGCGGCGGAGGCGGGCGATCCAGTGCCGGGGCGCGCGTTCTTCGCTGCCGAATACCGGCTGAACCACCTGCTGTTCACCTATCCCAAGCCCGTGATCGCTTTCATGGACGGAGTTACGATGGGCGGCGGCGTCGGCATTGCCCTGCCCGCAAAGTTCCGGGTGGCAACGCCCAACACGCTGTTCGCCATGCCCGAAGGGGCGATCGGCCTGTTCACCGATGTCGGCGCGGGGCACTATCTGCCGCGCCTGCCGGGGCAGACCGGCAAGTTCATGGCGCTGACCGGCGCGCGGCTGGACGGGGCGGAATGCCTGTGGGCGGGCCTCGCCACGCATTACCTCGCCGCCGAACATTTGGCGCAGGCGAAGGCGCGGATCGTGGCAGGGGAGGAGCCCGGCGCGGTCCTTGATGCGTTGAGCGAACCCGACCTGCTGCCCCCGCGCCTTGCCGGGAATGCCGCAAAGATCGACCGTCTGTTCGCCCCCGATACGCTCGAAGGGATCATCGCGGCGCTGGAAGCCGATGGCAGCGAATGGGCGGCCAAGGAACTGAAGGCCGTGCGCGGCAAGGCCCCGCTCGCGTCCAAGGTGGCGCTGCGACTGCTGGCCGAAGGCGCGACCCGCGCGGATTTCACCGCCGAAATGCGCAGCGAATTCCGCATTGCCAGCCGCATGTCGATCCGCCCCGATTTTGTTGAAGGCGTGCGCGCGGTGCTGGTGGACAAGGACAATGCCCCGCAGTGGCAACCGGCAACGCCTGAGGCGGTGAGCGAGGCCATGCTCAACGCGATCTTCGCGCCACTTCCCGAAAGCGAGGAATGGACGCCCTTCCCCGAATGTGCTTGATCTGCTTCCACAACAGGGGAGCATAGGGCCGTCCGGCCTGTCGCATGGGCAATATCGATCTCCAGTATACGCTGGCAGGGGCCTTCGTGAGCTTCCTCGTCGGGTTGACCGGCGTGGGCGGTGGCTCGCTGATGGCGCCGATCCTGATCCTGCTGTTCGGGATCAATCCCGCCGTCGCGGTAGGCACCGACCTGTGGTTCGCCGCAATCACCAAGGCGGTGGGCGGTTCGGTCCACCACCGGCTCGGTTCGGTGGACTGGAGACTGGTCCGGCGGCTCGCGACTGGCAGTATCCCGGCGGCGGTGCTTACACTGATCTGGCTATGGCTGTTCGAAGGCGGGCGTATGGAAAGCGCGCTGCTGATGCGGCTGCTGGGCGCAGCGCTGCTGCTCACCGCCGTGCTGATGCTGCTCAAGCCCCGCATCCGCCCCGCGCTGGCAGTGCTGCGGGCAAAGATGGGCCAGAATGTCCGCAGGCAGCAGCTGGCGCTGACCGTGCTGGGAGCAGCAGCAATTGGAGTGCTCGTCACGCTGACATCGGTGGGCGCGGGGGCGCTGGTGGCGGTGATGCTGGCCATGCTTTACCCGCTGCGGCTGGGCACAAAGACCATCGTCGGCACCGATATCATGCACGCCGTGCCGCTGACGCTGGTGGCGGCGGGCGGCCATGCGGCGCTGGGCAATTTCGATGGCTGGCTGCTGGCGAGCCTGCTGCTCGGTTCGATCCCGGGAATCGTGGTGGGTTCGCTGGTGAGCGGGAAAGTGAACGAGGATTGGGTGCGTTATGCCCTGTCGGCAATGCTGGTCGTCTCGGCGATCAAGATGCTGACCACCTGAACCTTTCGACCAGCGCCGTCGCGGCTTCGTTGACATCGCGCCAGGTCACCGCAAATCCGTCATCGTCGCCGTAATAGGGATCAGCCACCGCCTGCCCCGCGCGCCCCGGCACCGCATCGAGCAACAGGGCAAGTTCCGCGCTGGCTGCCCCCGGCGCGATCCGCCGCAGATCGGCGAGGTTCTGCGTGTCGAGTGCGAAAATATGGGTGAAGCGGGTGAAGTCCGCCGCTTCCACCTGCCGCGCGCGCAGGCCGGAAATATCCACCCCCATCGTGTGCGCGGTGGCTACGGCGCGATTGTCTGGCGGGCTGCCGACATGCCAGTTGCCCGTCCCGGCGCTGTCGATATGCCAGTCCAGCCCCGCTGCCTGCGCAGCCGACCTCAGCGCCCCTTCCGCCAGCGGCGAGCGGCAGATATTGCCGAGGCAGACGAACAGGATCGCCGGGGTTTGTCTCACACACTCGGCCCCTAAGCAGGCCAGGGCCCGGTGATCGCCAGTGTCATCGTCGGCGAATAGACATTGAGGAACATCACCCGCCCGTCCGGCGAGAAACACGCACCTGCTGTTTCGGTCTGCAAGCGCAGACGGGCCAAAAGATAGGCTTCGCCCGCCGGGGTAATGCCGCGCAGGTGGTTCACCGCGCCGTCGGTATACTGGTCCTCGCAGACCACCAGATCGCCGTAGGGGGCAATGCAGAGGTTGTCGCCGTAACTGTATTCGGCGTTCGCCGGGCTTTCATAGAACAGATCAAGCATGTCGCCCGAATGCAAGCTGGGTCGGAGGCGGAAAATCTGGCCCTGCTCTGCCGCGCCGCCGCTGGTGGCGGTGAAATACATCTCGCCCTCGCCCATCCAGATGCCCTCGCCGCGCGCGAACACCGCTGCACCCATGGCCGCACCGCGTTGCCGCAGGTCGTCTTCGGGGGATTCGGGATTGTCGAGCGTCACCCAGGACCCACGCACTGGCTGGCCCGCGCGCATCGTCACGGCGTCCTTGTTCGTCGTGTTGGTTACGCCTTCCAGAACCAGCGCCTGCAGCGTTCCGCCGCGCGCCAGCTGGCCGGGATGGGTGGGAATGAAACGATAGAGCAGCGAATCGTCGCGGTCTTCAGTGAGATAGACGATCCCGCTGGCCGGATCGACGCAGGCGGCTTCGTGATTGAAGCGCCCCATTGCGACGAGCGGGGCCGGGTTCACCTGCGCGCCAGCATCAGCGGGCACTTCAAACACATAGCCATGATCCCTGTTGATACGGCCACTGGCGCGTGAGGTGTTTTCTTCGCAGGTCAGCCAAGTGTTCCACGGAGTGATGCCGCCCGCGCAATTGCGGATCGTGCCCGCAAAGCTGCGATACTGCTGCTGCACCGCGAGAGTTTCCGCATCCAGCACAATGGTAGTGGTCCCGCCTGCCAGCGGGATCAGGCTGCGCGCCACCGTGTCATAGGCCGGGCCGCTCGCCCCACCGCTATCGTGATCTGCGCCCAGTTCATGATTGCGCACCAGCGCCAGCCGCCCGCCGCCGATATCGAAACACCCCATCCCATCGGCGCGATCAGGCACGGTTCCGCCGTCACTCATCGCATCGCCCAAGCGTGAGAGCACTCGGTACGAAAACCCCTCCGGCAGATCGAGCACCCCCGCAGGATCGGGCTGCAATGGCCCGAAACGGCTCATCCCCGAAGCTGCCAATGGCACCCGGGCGGACATGCAGCCGCCAAGCAGCAGCCCACCAAAGGCAGCCCCCGTGGCAGCGATGAATTTGCGGCGGTCACTGAGCATGGCGTGGGATACCTTCAAAACGAATCTCTATTGGTTGGTAATAGCCTGAACCGGGGACGTTTAGCACCGCAATCGACAGCGCAACCAAGATAGGCGTGCTGGGAGGATCAGGCTGGCCAGTTCGGCTTCCGCCCAACCAGCTTTACCCGGCGGGAACAGGCCATGGAAGCCGGACTCGTCGATTGCACCTCCGGTCTGGGGGCGCTGTAATGGTTGCGAAAGAAGCGCGGTGCGGAGCAGTTCTGCATGGCATGGAACGAGCCGGCGGATTGCGGGGCGTGGCGGCCGGAAGACGGGATGGACTTCGCCCGTTTACAGGAAGTGCCGGGGCAGGATTGAGCCGGAGATGATTTTGTTCTAAGGATTGGACAAAATCAATCTGGGAGAATTTGTCCGATGGCCCGCCGCCCCTTCCGTCTGCTCGCAACCACGCTGGCCGCCACCACCGCGCTGGCTCTGTCCGCGCCCGTGATCGCGCAACCCCGTCCGGCTGATCTCAGCACGCTTCCCGCCGTTCCCACCGATTACGAGCCGGAGCGGCTGCCGTGGGGCGACTATGACTTCACCGGCACCTGGCCGATCGAGCGGATCAACGAAGGCCGGATCCTGTTCCAGCGCCCCGCCGCCTATGGCGACCGGTTCTGGGTCAATGACGAGGAGTTCCAGCGCCGGGTCGATGCCGCGAACGGCAACGATGGTCGGTTCACGCAGGCGAACGAGGACGGCATCGGCGCAGCGGGCACTGCGGGCTTGGCCGACTGGTTCCAGAGCAGCGACTTCGGCAAGCGCACCTCGATGCTGGTCTCCCCCGCCGATGGGCAATTGCCCGCGCTCACCCCGCAGGCGGATGCACTTTTCCGCGCCGGTCGTTCGGGCTGGGTACCGGGACAGGGCTATGACTGGGTGGACGATTTCGACAGCTGGGACCGCTGCGTGTCGCGCGGTTTCCCCGCCTCGATGTACCCGTTCCGCTACAACAACGGCATCCGCGTGTTCCAGTCCCCCGGCTATGTCACCATCGTGCTGGAGATGCTCGGCAACCGGGTGGTGAAGCTCTACGACAATGCCGAGCAGGCGCGCGCCGCCACCTGGGCGCCGAATGTCGAGGCGTGGATGGGCAATTCGCGCGGCTGGTGGGAAGGCCGGACCTTGGTGATCGAGACGACCAATATCGTCTCCGGCGATGCCGCGACCGAGAACGTCGCCCGCCGCTCCGCCAGCCCGCTCAACATGGCGACGCAGTTCACCGGCACGCTGGACGTGCCCGCGTTCAACACCGTGCCGATGAGTGCGCAGGCGATGACCGTGGAACGGCTGACCATGACCGACGCCAACACGATCATGCACGAACTGACCTATTCGGACCCGCGAGGTCTACACCCAGCCGTGGACCACGCGGATCGCCTGGACCCGCGACGACAGCTACCAGTTCTTCGAATATGCCTGCCATGAAGGCAATTACATGCCGCGCGACTATATCAGCGCCAGCCGCGCGCAGCAGGCGCGGATCGCGGCGGGCGAGGAAGAGGCAGTGACGGCGGAGAACGACGACCGCAGCCGCTTTGCCCGCCCGTTCGATTGGGACCCCGGCACCGGCCCCCGCCCCGCCCCGCCGCCGGTGGGCTGAGGTACTGGCGCAGACTTCCTTCCTGATCTAGCCTTGTGGTTCAGGCGAGGGAGATTCGGGTGATGGGAATTGCAGTAAAGAACTGGCGCGGCGGCATTCTGGCGGCTGCGCTGCTGGCGCTGCCTGCTTGCGATATCATTTCCCCGCCCACGCCCGAGGAGCAGTTCGAACAGGCCATCGCCGCCGATCCTGCCTTCACCCAGATGTACACGGTGATGCAGGAGGAATTCCCGCGCGATTTCGCCCGCTTCCGCGCGCAGATGATCGAATCGGTTTCCGGTGGGGATGAACGCGCAGGCTTTGATGCCGCGCGCGCGTTCATGCTCGAATTCATCACCGCCAATGCCGCCGAACTGGCCGCCGCGCCCGATGCGATCCTGCTCGAATTGCGCGATGAGAATATTGGTCTGATCGAGCAACTGGCCGCCGACGATGAGCGTTTGTGCGCCAACTTCGCCATGCGTGGGCTGCAATTTGGCGATATCCCTTCGGACGCCGCCAAGGAGCTGCTCGGCGATGTCACCACCCTGCAACTGCGCACCATCGCTGCCGGACGGCGCGAGCCGAACTCAACGCGACGTTCCCAGCGAAGGGGATGTGAACGCCTATGTCGAGGCGCTGCGCAAGCACGGAATGGTGCAGGCGGAAATCGACGCCTTCCTCGCCGGAACGCTGGCGATGCAAACCCGCCCGCCGGGCGACGAATGCCGTTTGGGGCTGGCAGTCTATCGCGCGCTGGCGGAACTCCCGGACGATGTTGCTGCGCGGATTTCGGCTGTGATCCTGGTTCCGACCGGCTGATTGCAGAAACGAAAAGGGCGGAGTTTCCCCCGCCCTTTTGTCTAAACCTAAACCTGCCCAATCACTCGGCAGGCGCAATCATCATAGGTTGCGGCGGAGCGATGTCGTACTCATCATAATTCTGCACGACACGCGCTTCCATGCCTTCGGTGATTTCAAGCGTGTACTGGCCACCCGATCCGCCGTAGCCCTGCACCCGGATGCGCAGCATATCGAGCAGCGCGGGTTGATCCGCGATCAGGCCCAGGTCGAGCGGCAACATGGAATTGAGCGAGCCCGAACCATCGTCGTCGCTGGTCGCAATCGCAAACCCCAGCGGGGTATCGTAGCCCACTTCGATGTAAGGATCGATTTCACCGCCGAAATCGGGATCACCGCCTGCCACCGCGTTCATGCGGATCGTCACTTCGCCATTGCCGCGACGGATGGCGGCCTTGGCCGCATCGCTCAGCTGATAGAGGATGCTGGTGGGCAGGCTCGCGTTGGGCGCGTAGGGCGCAGCCAGTTCGCCCGTGGCCGGATCGCCGATGCCGATCACCTGCAAAGGCAGCTGCGCCACAGCCTCGCGCCGATCGCGCACCCGCAGGGTATATTCACCGGTGCTCTCAGCAAAGCCCGTGGCTGCAATGGTATAGGTGCCTGCCGTATCAAACACATGTGTCAGCAGCGAATTGAGCCCGTTGCCGCCATCATCGTCGAAAGCGATCGCTTCACCATTGGTGTCCTGCAGTTCGAGATAGGGATCGAGTTCGCCTTCGGATAGCAGCGCCACCTGGATCATGTCCCCGGCATTTGCCTGGAAGGTGAACAGATTGGGCTCACCATTGATCGATCCGGTCTCGCGCGAACCATAGGTCACGCGGCGGGTTTGCGGCGCGACGAAGGCGCTTGTGGAGAGGCGCAAATCGAAAGTGCCGCCATAGGTTTCGCCCGCAGCCACCCAGGTGGCATCAAAGCTATCGACCGAAATCACAATCCGACGACCACTTTCGCCGCGAATGCGCACGCGCGAATTCAGTTCGCCGCCGCCATCATCGTCCTCGGCGATCACTTCACCGCTGGCGGCATCGGTGACGGTGACGATGGGATCGAGATCGGACGTCGCAATCACATCGATCTGCATGATCGAATCGGCGGGGATGGAAACCTGATAGGTCACCGCCTCACCAGTCACATTGCCCTGGAACACCCGCACGTCGCTTTCCGCCGCATCGAGATTGACCTGCGCAGTGGCCGCAGCCGGTGCCATGATGGCCGCAGCGCCCAGAAGCAGCGCGGATTTGTGGAATGCGAATCGCATGAGATACCCCCTTGTTGATGTTGCCCCGATACCTACCCACGGTATCACCGCGTTTCTAGGGCAAGATTTCTGAATCAATGCCCGACGTGCTGTTCACCTGTGGGAAGGAATTCAGACTTCTGCCGGAGCGGTGAGGAATTCCACCAGCGCGCGCACCTTCTTCTGCCGCCATTGCGGGCGCGGAGCGAGCAGCCAGTAGGCGCGGCGGCAGTCCTCGGGCTCACCCAGCATGACCAGCCGCCCGTCCGCTAGCGCCTCTTCAACCAGCGGTAGCGGCAGGAAGGCCCGTCCGATCCCGGCGATGGCGGAACTGAGCACTTGGCCGGCATTGCCCACGGTCAGCACGGCGCGCGCGCCTTCGGGCGGTTCGTAAGTCGGCCAGCTGATCCAGCCTTCGGGCGCGTCAGGCGCGGCAACGCAGACCTTGCAGCCCCCGGTAAGAATTGCACCTTCCAGATCGCCCGGCCCTTCCACCAGCCGGATCGCCAGATCGAGATTGGCCTCGGTAAAGTCCGCTTCCTCGTCCGCCGTCAGCTGCACGGTGATATCCGGATGCGCCCGCCGGAATGCCGCCAGCCGGGGTGCAAGCCATTGCGCGTAGAATTCGCGCGGCGCGGCGATGGCGTAATTGCTGCTCGCCTGCCCGGCCTGCATGGCCTGCACCGAGTCCTCGAAATGCAGGAAGCCTTCGCGCAACGAATCGAGCCCGGCCCCCGCTTCCTCGGTCAATTCCAGTCCCTTTGAGGTGCGCCGGAACAGCACCACGCCGAGCACATCCTCCAACGCGCGGATCTGCTGGCCGACGGCGGCAGGTGTCACCGCCAGCTCGTCCGCCGCGCGGGTGAAGCTGAGGTGCCGCGCGGCGGCATCAAACACGCGCAGGGCGTTGAGCGGGAGATGGGTGCGTTTCATCGGATCGGTTCTATCAGGTCTGGAGCGGGCGCGAAGCTAGCGCGCCTGTTCGGCTGGAGCAGCCAGCGGAAAATGCGGGATCGCCACTTCAAACAGCGTGCCATCCGCATGGGCGAATGTATATCGACCCTCCATTCCGCCCATATTGGTATTAAGTTCGCAGCCGGAAACGTAATCGTGGGTTTGCCCCGGTTCCAGCAGCGGGGTTTCACCCACAACGCCCTCGCCATCGACCACGTTCACCATGCCGTTCGAGTCGGTGATGCGCCAGTGGCGGGTCCGCAACTGCACCCGTTCATCGCGCCCGTTCTCGATCCGGATGTGATAGACCCAGAACCACCGCCCTGCCCCGATCCGCGACTGTTCGGGCATGAAATTCACCGACACGCGCACGGTGATGCCGTCGGTCACCGCGACGTGCTGGAACAGGGAAGCGATTGCATCGAAAGCCATATGGCCAAGGTAGCGCGAATCCGGGGTGCGACAAGGGGGATAAAGGCGAATGGTATTCGCTTGCGGGTTAACTCCACCGATCCGCGTGCTATCAGCCTGCGATGCCCATCACCGTCACCACCACCGAACTGTTCCTGCTGGCGCTGATCGTCATTTTCGGCCTGCCGTGGCTGGTCTGGCGGCTGGGGCGGACCGATTATTTCGCGCCGCTGGTGGTGGTGCAGATCCTCTGCGGCATCGTGCTCGGCCCCGGCGTGCTGGGCGCCGTGTATCCCGACGCCTATGGCTTCGTGTTCACGCCCGATGTCATCACCGCGCTGAACGGGATCGCCTGGTGGGCGGTGATGCTGTTCGTCTTCGTCGCCGGGATCGAGCTGGACCTGAAGGCGGCTTGGCGCTGGCGCGGGGAAACCGGGCGTCACTGCCGGACTGGCCTTGGGCGTGCCGATGCTGCTGGGCAGCGGTGCGGCCCTGCTGATCCTGATGATCGGCGCCCGCTCCGACTGGATCGGGCCGCTGGGGCGCGATTGGCAGTTCGTGCTCGGCATGGGCATGGCCGCGGCCGTCACCGCGCTGCCGATTCTGGTGCTGTTCCTGGAAAAGCTGGAGATCCTGCGCAGCCCGCTCGGCCAGCGGATCCTGCGCTATGCCAGCCTCGACGATCTGCTGATCTGGGGCGTGCTGGCGCTGATCCTGCTCGATTGGGAGCGGGTCGGACGGCAGGCGATGTTCCTCGCGCTGCTGGTCCCCGCCGTCATTGGGATGCGCGCGCTGATGGCGCGGGTGCCGGAGAAGGATCGCTGGTACATCGGCCTGATCTGGCTCGCCGCGCTGGGCTTCGCGGCGGACTGGGCGGGCCTGCACTACATGGTCGGCGCGTTCCTGGCAGGGCGTGGCGCTCGATGCCGAATGGTTCGGGCTGGAGAAGATGGATCGCTTCCGCGATACCATTCTGCTCACGGTCATGCCGGTATTCTTCCTTTCCACCGGCCTGCGCACCGCGTGGGACGGCGGCGGCCCGGCGGTGTTCGCGGCGGCGAGCATTTTGCTGGTGGCATCGGTAGCAGGCAAACTGGGCGGCGTGGCGCTGGCCGGGCACCTGCTCAAATGGAAACCGGGCGAGGCGTGGCTGATCGGCTGGCTGCTCCAGACCAAGGCGCTGATCCTGATCATTTTCGCCAATGTGCTGCTGGACAAGGCGATCATTACCGGGGCTACTTTCACCGCCGTATTGCTGTGCGCGGTTGGGAGCACCATGCTGACGATCCCGATGGCTACACCGACGCTGCGCAAGTTGCGAAGAAGTGAGGCGAACTATGCCGAGTGACACCCCCGCACCCTATCGCGTCACCTCGTTCGAAGTGGCCGAGCGCGCGGGGGTCAACCAATCGACCGTCAGTCGCGCGCTGTCCGGCGATCCCTCGATCACCCCACACACGCGCGAAAAGGTCCGCGCCGCCGCCGAGGCGCTGGGCTACCGCGTCGATTCGCGCGCCGCGCGGCTGCGCAGCGGCAAGACCCGCACCGTCGCCATCGTCGTCATCACCCGCCCCGGCATGGGCGCGACCGAGATCAACCCGTTTCATTACAATCTGCTCGGCAGCACCTGCGCAGCGGTGGCGGACAAGGGCTATCAGGCGCTGGTCTCGTTCCAGTCCGCGCCCGAACATTTCGACCGCGACTATATCGAAACGCGGCAAGCCGATGCGGTGATCCTGCTGGGTACCAGCACCAACGATGCGGCGTGGGAATACCACCGCCCGCTGCTGGGCCGGGCTGACGTGGCCAGTTGGGGCTCTCCCTTCGCCGATCACGACCGCGTGGATTCGGACAATGCGCTGGGCGCGCGGCTCGGCATCGAACGGCTGCTGGCGGGCGGGCACCGCCGGATCGTGTTCATCGGCAATACGGGCGCCACGCAGAACCAGTTCCGCGAACGGTATCTCGGCTATCGCAAATCGCTGGAGGAGGCCGGATTGATGCCAGCCGAGCCGGTGTTCGTGAGTGCGCCTCTGCGGGTGGACCAGGGCAAGCGCTCGCTCGATGCACTGATCGCCGGCGGGCAGGCGTTCGACGGCATTTTTTGCGCCTGCAACTCCATCGCGCTGGGTGTGCTGGACGGTCTGCGCGAACGCGGCATTACCGTCCCCGGAGAAGTCGGCGTGGTTGGCTTCGACGGGCTGGGCAGTGGCGCCTACTCCAACCCGCCGCTGACCACGATAGAGCCGGATTTCCGGGAGGCGGGCGTGCTGCTTGTGGAAGCCGCGCTGGGGGGCGTGGCCCCGCCGGAGAAGGCGCGCGCGCCCGTGCGGCTGGTGGAGCGTGGGTCTGTGCGGGTGTTGTGCGGGATTGATTGATCATCGCCTTATCAATCATAATCATGCTATATCGTGATTGATAGAAAGGCATCTTATCCATCATGCGCTGGAATTGGCAACGTCCCGACTGGCCTGATTTCCGCTTTGACGCGGATAGCATTCGCGCGTCCGAAGAACACTTCCTGAAAGGCTCAGGCGTTGTCATCGGTGCGCTGCACCACCTTGACGCCGATGCCCGCGATGGCCTGACCATTGAACTGATTTCACAAGAAGTGGTCGATAGCTCCGCCATCGAGGGAGAAATCCTTGATCGCGCCAGCGTCCAGTCGTCGCTCGCGCGGCATTTGGGCTTTGCCACCGACCAGCGCCGCGCCAGTGCGGCTGAGGCCGGAGCCGCTGAATTGATGGCCGATGTGTATCGCAACCATGCTGCACCGCTTGACGACCGGACCCTGTTCGCTTGGCACGCGATGTTGATGAATGGGCGGCGCGATATTGCCGATGTTGGGCGCTACCGTAGCCATGAAGATGCGATGCAGATCGTGTCGGGGGCGCTTCATGCGCCGCGTGTGCATTTTGAGGCACCGCCGTCCGATACCGTTCCGTTGGAAATGTCCCGCTTCATCGCGTGGTTCAACGGCAGCGCACCGGCATCACCGAACCCGCTTCCGGCGATCACTCGTGCAGCCATCTCGCACCTGTGGTTCGAGAGCATCCATCCCTTCGAGGATGGCAATGGCCGTATCGGGCGGGCCATTGCTGAAAAGGCTTTGGCGCAAAACCTTGCTGCCCCGACGTTGACGGCGCTCGCGGAAACGATCCATCGCCACCGCAAAGCCTATTATGCTGCGCTTCAGCTTGGCAGCCAGAGCAACGAGATCGACGCCTGGCTGATATGGTTTGCCGATATTGTCATCGAGGCGCAGGCGCGGACGATCACCCGCATCCGCTTCCTGATCGACAAGACGCGGTTGCTCGATCGCTTGCGCGGGCAAATCAACGAACGGCAGGAAAAGGCGCTGCTTCGCTTGTTCCGCGAAGGGCCGGACGGCTTTGCGGGTGGGTTGAGTGCGGGAAATTACCGGACGATCACAGGGACGAGTCTTGCTACGGCCACGCGCGATCTGACCGATCTAGTTGCAAAAGGTGCGCTGATCCGCACTGGCGAGCGTCGATATGCCCGTTATCAGCTAGCAACCGCGAGCGCGAAAAAGTCGGCTGCGGGTTGACCGAAAACCGGCAGCGCATCACAGAAGCGCACCGCTCCACTTGCGCTCGGGAGTTTTGACCGAAAACCATCCCCCGGATGACTTTCTCTCGTCGCACCCTTTCGCTTCGCTCGGGAGTTTCGACGGAAAACCATCCCCCGGATGGTTTTCTCTAGTCGAAACTGGTCGGGGAGACAGGATTCGAACCTGCGACCCTCTGTTCCCAAAACAGATGCGCTACCAGGCTGCGCCACTCCCCGGACCAGCGCCGCCCTTAGGATTAGCTCCGTTGCGGTGCAAGCACGAATGCCGATCATCGGTGGAGATAGACCGCGAACCTACGCGATCACCCCTAAGTTAAGCCTCCACATCGGCAGTTGATCCGGGCGCGGGCGCACCGCCGTGCCGCCAACCTGAGCGGCATGATCGCCGAACTCGTCGCCCTCACCCTCGCCTGCACCGTCACCGACGGGGACACTATCCGCTGCGGCGACGAGCGTATCCGCGTGACCGGGATCGACGCGCCCGAAACCCGCGCCTGCCGCGAAGGGCGGCAATGCGTGGCGGGGGATGGCCACGCCTCCACCCGCGCGCTGGAGGCACTGATCGAAGGCGCGGCGCTCTCCATCGTTCGGCTAGGCCACGATCGGTATGGGCGCACACTCGCGGTGGTCTACGCTGACGGGGCCAACATTGCCTGCGCGCAGCTCGCCGCCGGGCAGGCGCTCTATGTGGCTCGCTGGGACGATGACGGTCTGGTGGCGGCGGATTGCCCCACACTCGCGCAGGCATAGAGTACCGCAAAACGCACGAAGGCTGGTGGGCCCGGCAGGATTCGAACCCGCGACCTAGCCGTTATGAGCGGCCAGCTCTAACCGCTGAGCTACAGGCCCGTAGCCAGCCTTGCGTGCGCGCGTGCCCCTAAACCGTGCATGGGTTCCGGGCAAGCGTGCTCGCTCCAGGTCTATTGGCCTGCGATCACATCCGCACCCATGAATGATGCCGGGATGATTGGCCAGCACCAAGGCCACCGCCGTCCAAACCGCCACGTTCTGCGCCAGTTCGCCGGGATCGACCTTGTCGAGCGTATCATTCGCGGTGTGGTGGAGGTCGAAATATCGCGTGCCGTCCTGTTGCAGGTCGATGATCGCCCCGCCCTGATCGCGGACCACATTGAGGTCTGCCCCGCCTGTAGCAATCAATTGCGGCGCGGGGAGCACGCCGAAGCCCTCCACTGCGCGCGACAATTGCGCGAACAGCGCCGGGTTGGAGCGCGCAAAATTGCTTTCCATCCGCCAGATCAACCCCGCACCGAAATCGCTTTCCAGCCCGACGCCGATTTCCTCGTCGGCATGGGCGAGTGAATAGGCAGCACTGCCCCACAGCCCGGTTTCCTCCGCGCCCGCGAACAGCACCCGGATGGTGCGCAAGGGCTGGCCCTGCTCCGCCACCCGCAGCGCGGCGGCGGCGGCGATGGCGCAGCCGGATGCATCGTCGATAGCGCCGGTGCCAAGGTCCCAGCTATCCAGATGGCAGGCGAGGAGAACCGGCGGCAACGAGGGATCGCGACCAACGATCTCGCCGGTCACATTGCCGCTCGGCGTCATGCCCAGATGCTGCGGAGTGAGCAGCAGTTCGACCGAGACGGGTGCGCCCCGCTCCAGCATCCGCTCCAGATTATCGGCATCGGGATTGCTGAGCGCAGCGGCAGGGATCGGCGTCCACGCCTTCGGGCCAACTGGTCGCGCCGGTGTGCGGCAGACGATCGTTGTCGCTCCCGATCGAGCGGATCAGCACTGCCGCCGCGCCCTTCTGCGCTGCAATGCCGGGGCCCTGCCGCCGGGGCGAGCCGAAATAGCCATAATGCGATCCGTCCTGCGTGGCGCGCATGGCATGGCCGAGATAGACGATCTTGCCCGCTAGACTGCCATCGGGAACCGCGCGCAATGCATCGAGACTGGCGAAATGGACGATCTCGCCGGTCAGGCCTGTTGCGGAGGTTGCCCCGCTGTACCCCAGCGCGGTCAGCACCAGCGGCTGCAAGAACGGCGAGACCACCCGCGCGCGTTCCTGCCCGCGCACCCAGGTGTTGTGCTGGAACGGTTCTTCCACAACATTGGCAAAGCCATTCGCGCGCAGCCATTCCAGCGCCCACGCCCGCCCGCGCGCCTCGTCCTCGGTCCCGGCAAGGCGCGGCCCGACTTCGGTGGTGATGCCTTCGAGGAAGTCCCACGCAATCTCGTCATGCGCACCCGGTTCCATGCCGTAGCGGCTGTCATACCGCTGGGCGTTGGCGGGGGTGGCAATGGCAAGGGTGAGCGCGGTGAGCGCAAGGAGGGTTCTGGTCATACCGCGCTGGCTATAGGAGCCAGCGGGCTGCTGCCAAGGGTGCGTGGAGTGATGGGGTGGGGCGGTAGAACTGGTTTCTGGATTTCCGGCAAAAGTGTGGTAGCTTTGCCCCATGACCGCGCATGATCCGATCAATATCCCGCAGACTGCAAAGCTGCGCGTCCGGGATTTCATGCTGCTGCATGATGCGGGCGCATTCGCCGATTATGCCAAGAGCGAGCTGATCGAAGGGGAAGTCTGGGTCATGAACGCCATCTATTCGCGTCATGCCTTGGCGACGGCGGAGCTTGTCTATGCGCTGCGCGTGGCTGTCGATGCGGCAGGACTTGATCTCAAACTCTATTGCCCGCTTTCCATCGATCTCAGCGAAGATTCACTGCCCGAGCCCGATATCGCGCTATGTGAGCGGCATCCGTCCGGTCCGATGCCGCTGGCCAAGGTCAAGCTGCTGATCGAAGTGTCAGACACCACGCTCGCCATCGATCTGGGCCGCAAGGCCGCTCTTTATGCCAAGGCGGGAGTGCCCGAATACTGGGTGATCGACCTCAACGAAAACCGCGCCTTGCTGCACATGACGCCGCAGGATGGCGAATACGCCGAACAGATCGATGTGCCGTGGGGCGCGCCGCTCCATTCGGGGACACTTGCCGGGCTGACGGTGGAAACTGGCGGGCTGGAATAGGCGGTACTCCTGCTACCCGATCAAGTTGCCGAATGGGGGGCATACTGGGGCTGTAGAAGCGTATGGGGTGAGGGGGGCTGTGACGTTTATCGGATGCCCAAACAATCCCGTAGGGTGCATTGAGCCGCAGGCGAAATGCACCGTCGCAAGACGAGGCGGAGAAGGTGCATTTCGGCGATGCCTCAATGCACCCTACTTGCTATTGAAATCTTACGTCATGACCATTGCCAGAGACATCGTTACCATGCATTTGAAGCCACCTGCGATGGGTGCCCATCAACGTCTCGGTACTGAAGATAAACTGCCAACTGGGTGATTGGCAACATTCAGAGTTATTGAAACTTCGAATTCTGCCCTTTCGCATATGGTCTACTCTTCGTATTTCTTTCCTCGGCTGATCGTCTTCCTTAATGTACAACACCGCATCGGTACATTCTCCACCAATATTGGTGATCGTAAACCCGAACTTTACTTCATTTCCGGATATAATCCTTGCGCCACCTGACAATCGAAACTGGGGAGCAAAAGGTCTCTCTCTTCGTTCCAGCATTAGAGAAACTGATTGCACGGTATAAATCAAGCTGATCCCTTGTCACCGCAACCAACTGGCGGGATTGTTCAACAGAGTTGTTCAACTCAATCGCCTGGATCCTCAACTCCTGTCCTTGCTGAAGAAAACCCAAAACTGCCATAGAAAAGCTAATGGACTGATGCGCCAGCCGAAGTCACCAAGCTCATTGGGAGGAAGCTCAAAAATGCTATTTTCAAAGTTGAATGCAAGGGCGCAGATTGCAGTTAGATAGATACCAGTCGCAGCCGTTCCCCACGCAAAGAGTGGGGTCCGGTCCGGTACTGTTTTCAGATTTCCGTCGGTGTCTGTTTGATCGTCCATATCACCTAGTCAACTTCTTATAAGCCACCCGCGTAGGCCGATCCGCCGCATCGCCCAGCCTGCGCCGTTTGTCCTCTTCGTAGGACTCGAAGTTCCCCTCGAACCATTCGACATGCGAATCCCCCTCAAACGCCAGAATATGCGTCGCCAGCCGGTCCAAAAAGAAGCGGTCGTGTGAAATCACCACCGCGCAGCCCGCGAAGTTCTCGATCGCTTCCTCCAGCGCGCCCAGCGTTTCGACGTCGAGATCGTTGGTCGGTTCGTCGAGCAGCAGCACGTTGCCGCCCTGCTTCAGCATCTTGGCCATGTGCACGCGGTTGCGTTCACCGCCCGACAGCTTGCCGACGTTCTTCTGCTGGTCCGCGCCCTTGAAGTTGAACGCCCCGACATAGGCGCGGGTGGAGGTTTCGTGCTTGTTGACGGTCATGTAATCGAGCCCGTCGGAAATTTCCTCCCACACGTTCTTCTTCGGATCGAGATGGTCGCGGCTCTGGTCGACGAACCCCAGCCGCACCGTCTCGCCGATTTCCACCGTGCCGGTGTCGGGCGTTTCCTTGCCGGTCAAAATCTTGAACAGCGTCGATTTGCCCGCGCCGTTCGGCCCGATCACGCCGACAATCCCGCCGGGGGGCAGCATGAAGCGACAGGTCTTCGAACAGCAGCTTGTCGCCATAGGCCTTGGTAATGCCCTTGGCTTCGATCACCTTGCCGCCCAGCCGTTCGGGCACCTGGATCACGATCTGCGCCTTGCCCGGCTTGCGACCGGCCTGCGCGTCCTGCAGTTCCTCGAACTTGCGCACCCGCGCCTTGCTCTTGGTCTGGCGGGCGGCGGGGGTCTGGCGGATCCATTCGAGTTCGCGCTGGAGCGCCTTCTGCTTGCCCGTTTCCTCGCGGTTTTCCTGCTCCATCCGCTTGGCCTTCTTCTCCAGATAGGTGGAGTAGTTGCCTTCGTACGGGATAGTAGGTGCCGCGATCGAGTTCGAGGATCCAGCCGACCACGTTATCGAGGAAGTAGCGATCGTGGGTGATCATCAGCACCGCGCCGGCATATTCCTTGAGGTGGTTTTCGAGCCACTGCACGGACTCGGCATCGAGATGGTTGGTCGGTTCGTCGAGCAGCAGGATGTCGGGCTTCTGGATCAGCAGCCGGGTGAGCGCGACGCGGCGCTTTTCGCCGCCCGAAAGCGACTTCACCGACGCAGTCCGAAGGCGGGCAGCGCAGCGCTTCCATCGCGATTTCGAGCTGGTTGTCGAGCGTCCAGCCGTCCACCGCGTCGATCTTTGCCTGAAGATCGCCCATTTCGGTGCCGAGCGCGTCGAAATCGGCATCGGGTTCGCACATCAGCACGGAAATCTCGTTGAACCGTTCGACCAGCTGCGCGGTTTCGCTTCGCGCCTTCCTTGACGTTTTCGAGCACGGTCTTGGTCGGATCGAGGTCCGGCTCCTGCTCCAGATAGCCGACGGTGATGTATTCGCCCGGCCAGGCCTCGCCGGTGAATTCGGTGTCGATCCCGGCCATGATCTTGATCAGGGTGGACTTGCCCGACGCCGTTCGGCCCGACAATGCCGATCTTGGCCCCGCGATAGAATTGCAGGTTGATATTGCTCAGCACCGGCTTGGGGGCGCCGGGGAAGGTCTTGGTCATGTCTTTCATGACATAGGCGTATTGGGCGGCCATCGGTCGGTCCTTCATCAGGGTATTCGGGTGGGATTGGTTGCGCGCGCAGATAGGGGTTGCGGGCGTTTCAAGCAAGCACGGGGACACGGAATACCGCGTCCCCTGCATGTAGCGCAATCACCACCAATCCTGTATGACCGATCTATTAGAGGGGACACCGCCATGAACATGACTCCACGCAATATCATCCTGCTCATCCTGGCGATTGGCGTAGGGCTGATTGTCGGGCTGGCCTTTCCGCTGTTCGGGCTGATCCTCGTGCTCCCTGTACTCGGCTATGTCGTTTACATCCTGCTGAACAACAAAGGCGCGGTGCAGGCGGATGAGGGCGCAGCGCAGGCGGCGCGGCAGTTCACTGCGCCGGAGGGCAAGGCGGCGATCTATGTGATGCGCGATGGCTTTGTCGGCGGGCAGCAGGGCATGAAGGTCTCTATCGACGACACGCTGGCGAGCCAGTTTCGCACCGGGCGTTTTGTCCGGGCAGAGGTCGATCCGGGCGAACACACTGTTTACGCGCAGATGGCCGCGCAGACCAAGGGCACCGCCATCACCGAGACTCTGACGCTGGCGGCGGGGGATTGCGTGCTGCTGGATGCCAAGCTCAACATGGGCGCGTTGCAGGGCAAGGTGGTGTTCAACCAGACCCGTGACGGGAGCGAGGCTCGCGCCAAACTTGCGAAGCTGAAGCTGGTGGAGTGGCTGGCGTAATCGCCGAACATCACCGAGCTCTCAAACGTTCATCCCAACCGTCCCCAACCTGAACAACAAGCAACCATTGCGGTTCAGTTAACGCTCATCGCGACTCGATAGAATTCAACCTATCGAAGGGGGATTCCTGACGACATTCATCAGGGCCGCAGCACTCGGGCGGCATTGGTCAGCATTTTAGGGAGATGTTGCAATGCAACTCGCAAAACTCTTGAAATCCTGCGGCATGGCCGCCCTCGCCACGGCGATGGCGCTGCCCGCATTCTCCGTTTCGGCGCAAGACTTCGGCGGCGATGCTGGCGTCGAGGCCATCGGGCAGGATCGCGGTGGCGGGCGCGGTGGACGCGGCGGCCGCAGCGATGGTGGCGGCGGACAGGCGCGTGCGCCGGGCAATGTCGGCGGCACCGAACGCGCGGCCGATGTGCCCAACAATCGCGGCACGCAGTTCCGTGACCGCCCAGCGCGCTACGAAGCGCAGAGTGAACGCCGGGGCGCCAGCGCGCGCGTTGACAGTGAGCGGGCCCAACCCGCTTGGTCCCCGCCCGCACCGAGCGTGGCTCCATCCCCCCGTAGCATTGATCCTGGCCCGAGCACCGGTGCAAACCGCGATTTCGGTGCGGGACAGGGCCAAGACCGGCAGGGTCGTGGCCGGGGCGGCAACCGTGGAAACGGCGGTTCTGGCGGCGGTAACGGCGGTGGCGGCAACGGCGGCGGCGGCAACGGCGGCGGCGGCAACGGCGGCGGCGGCGGCGGCAATGGCGGCGGCGGCAATGGCGGCGGCGGCGGTAACGGCGGCGGCGGAAGCTGGGGCGGCGGCGGTAACGGTGGCGGCGGAAGCGGCGGCTGGAACGGCGGCAATGGCGGCGGTGGTGATCGCGGCGATCGCGGTGATCGCGGCCGGGGCAACCGCGACTGGGGCAACAATGGCGGCGGCTCGAACAACGGTGGCAACCGCGACTGGGGCAACCGTGACCGTGATCGTGACGGTGGTCGCGATCGTGATCGTGACCGTGATCGTGACCGTGATGGTCACAATGGAGGCGACCGCGATGGCCGCAGCTGGGGCGACCGCGATCGTGATCGTGACGGCGGCAACTGGCGCAATCGGGACCGTAATCGTGATCGTGATGGCGGCAGCTGGCGGAATCGCGACCGCGATCACAATGATCGCAACTGGGGCAGCGGCAACAACCGGCGCTGGGATCGCCACGACTGGCGGCGCGACAACCGTTACGACTGGAACCGCTACCGTTCCAGCAACCACAGCACCTACCGGCTGGGCAGCTATTATTCGCCCTACCGCAGCTACAGCTATCGCCGGATCAACATCGGCATCTATCTCGACAGCCTGTTCTTCGGCAGCCGTTACTGGATCAACGATCCGTGGCAGTATCGCCTGCCCGAAGTCTACGGCGATTACCGCTGGGTGCGCTATTATGACGACGTGCTGCTGGTGGATACCTACACCGGCGAAGTGGTGGACGTGATCTACGACTTCTTCTGGTAAGCCAGACGCAGGAATTGCCGGAGCGAGTGGCCGGTGATGGCCCCCCGTCCCACAAGGACGGGGGGTTTCGTTGTGGGCGGCTAGGCTTTGGGCGTTCCGAACGGCAGCATCCGCCACAAGTTGCCGTCCCGGTCGAAAACCATGTGCTTGAGCGCACCCAGAATATGCAGCCCGATCAGGATCAGCATCGCCTTCCCGCCAGTGCCGTGCAGTTCGAAAATGGCCTCGCCAATATCGGGGTTCTCTCCCACTGGCAGAGCGGGCAAGGTGAACAGGCCGAACACGTCCACCGCTTGCCCGTAGTAAGAAGTCGCCAGCCAGCCCCCCAAGCGGTAGGCCGATCAGCAACACGTAGAAGATCACATGCACCGTGCGCGCCAACAGACGTTCCCAGCTGGCATATCCGGCGGGAAGAGCAGGCGGACGGTGGGTCAGCCGCCACGCCAGCCGCGCCAGCGTTAGCGCGAGGATGGTGATTCCAATCGCCGCATGGTTGCCCATATAGGCCTCCGCATCGGCGCGGACATCGGTGTGCTCCGCCGCTTCGGCCAGCCGCCAGTTGACGATCACCGCAATCGCGATCAGCCAGTGGAGCAGCATCGCCACTCCCGAATATCGCTTCGCTTCACCCATCCGTCCCGCTCCGTTTTGTTCAACCTATTGCAAGCCTGCGCTTGCCTCCACGGCAAAGCAATGGAAAAGCTAGCGATACGATGACGAGCAAACCAGCCAACAAATTCCCTCCCCATGCCGATCAGGCCGGCCTGAAGCGCGTCGGCGATAAGGTGCGGCTGCGCCTCGCCGCCAATCCCGCCGCCTACAAGGTGCCGAGCGAGCGAAGTGGAGCTGTTCGCAGTGGGCGATTTCATGTCGCCCGCCGAATGCGCGAAAATGATGGAACTGATCGACGCTACTGCCAAGCCGAGCCGGGTGTTCGATCTCGACTATTCGGACGGCTATCGCACCAGCTATTCGGGCGATGTCGATCCCGCCGATCCCTTCGTGAGAAAGATCAGCCGCAGGATCGACGACCTGCTCGATATCGATCCCGAGTTCGGCGAGACGATCCAGGGCCAGCGCTACATGCCGGGGCAGGAATTCCAGCCGCACCACGACTGGTTCCATCCCGGCACCACCTACTGGGATCTGGAAATGGATCGCGGCGGGCAGCGCAGCTACACCACGATGGTGTTCCTGAACGATGTCGAAGCGGGCGGGACGACCGACTTCACCGAAATCGGCCTTTCGCTGGAACCGAAGCCCGGCGTGTTGCTGGCGTGGAACAATGCCGACCGCAACGGGATCACCAATCCGCTGACGATGCACGCGGGCCGCCCGGTGGTGCGCGGGGCGAAATATATCTTCACCCGCTGGTATCGCACGAAGAAGTGGTATTGAACCAATTGTGCGCCACGAAAGCGCGCGCAATTACGCCTTGGCGAGCGCCTCGGCGATCAGTTTGCGGCTGTTTTCCACCCCGTAGAGCGCGATGAAGCTGCCCATGCGCGGCCCTTGGGCGGAGCCGAGCAGCGTCTCGTATTGCGCCCGGAACCAGTCGCGCAGGGACTCGAAGCCGAAGGCCTCGTCCTTGCCGATCTCGTAAACGATGGTCTGCAAATCTTCTGCTGTCATGTCGGCAGGAACCTGCGCCAGCCGCACATCGAGCGCCCGCAATGCCGCCGCTTCGTTCGCCAGCGGGGCGCGCTTCACCAGCGTCGGGGCGACGAAATCGCGGTTGTATGCCAAGGCCTTATCCACCAGCACATCGAGCGCCGGATGCGCTTCGGGACGCGCATCGGCGACGTAATTGCCGAGGTAGGACCACACCTGCGCCCGGTCCGCCTCCGCCCCCAGCACGCCCACCAGATTGAGCAGCAGGCCATAGGTGACCGGCAGGCTTTCCCCCGCCCCCACCGGTGGCTGCGCCAGGCTGGCGTCCTTCACCCGCAGCAGGTTCCATGCCGGGTTGCCGAGCTGCTTGTCCAGATCCTGCGTCGGGATCGCGGCGCGGAACTGCCAGTATTCGTCCACCGCGCGCGGGATCACGCCGACGTGTAACTGCTTGGCACTCTTGGGATTTGGGAAGATATAATGGCCGAGGCTCTCTTCCGAACCATAGTCGAGCCATTGCTCGATGGTCAGGCCGTTGCCCTTGGACTTGGAAATCTTCTCGCCGTTTTCGTCGAGGAACAACTCGTAGATCAGCCCCTCAGGCTTGCGCCCGCCCAGCACCGCCGCGATCTTGCCCGATTGCACCCCGGTGTCGGTCAGGTCCTTGCCGTACATTTCGTAATCGACGCCCTGCGCGACCCAGCGCATCGCGAAATCGACCTTCCATTGCAGCTTGGCCATGCCGCCCAGCGCGCTCTGCTCGACCACGCTGCCGTCGCTGTCGGTAAAGCGGATCAGGCCCGCATCGGCATCCACCACCTCCACCGGCACCTGCAAGACATGGCCGGTCGCCTGGCTGATCGGCATGATCGGCGAATAGCTGGCCGCGCGTTCGGCGCGCAGGGTCGGCAGCATGATGTCGAGGATCGCCTGATTGCAGCGCAGCACCTGCCGCAGCGCATCATCGAACGCGCCCGCATTGTAGCGATCCGAGGCGGCGACGAATTCGTAGTCGAAGCCGAAGCGATCAAGGAATTCACGCAGCATGGCATTGTTGTGCGCAGCGAAACTTTCGAACTTTTCAAAAGGATCGGGAATGCGGCTCAGGGGCTTGTGCAGCTTGGCTTCGAGCATGGCCTTGTTCGGCACATTGTCGGGCACCTTGCGCAGGCCGTCCATATCGTCCGAGAAGGCGACCAGCCGCGTGGGCGCAGGGGTGCCGTCCGCGCTCGCCACGATCTCGTAGGCCTTGCGCACCAGCGTGGTGCGCAGCACTTCCTGGAAAGTGCCGATATGCGGCAGGCCGCTGGGGCCATAGCCGGTTTCGAACAGCACCGGCTCGCCATTGGGCTTGCCCCCCGGATAACGCTTGGCAAGCCGCTGCGCCTCCTGAAACGGCCAGGACTTGGAAACACGGGCGGCAGCGATCAGCGCAGGGTCGAACATGGCAGCGGCCTTTGCGCAAGCATGACCATGTTGCAAGAGCGAAGGCGGGAGGACGGCGCGGACGAAGTCAACGAAAGCGATTGGCGCGGCGCATTCGCTGTGGCATCCAGCCGCAAAAGATCGGGGAGATTCCGTATGCGCCACTTTGCCACAACCGCCAGCCTTGCCGTTATCGCTACGCTGGCGCTTGCCTCCTGCACAACGCCTGCGGACAGTGCGCGGCACAGGATCGATGGCCGATGCCGCCGGTTGCGCCGCAATCACCATGTCGGAACTTCACCAGCCACCGCGCAATGGGTCGCCGCTGCCGATGGCCTGCCCGCTTTCTGCGAAGTCAGCGCCACGCTGCATCCGGTCGAGGGATCGAACGTGGGCGTGGTCTATCGCCTGCCTGCCGAGTGGAACGGCCGCGTGCTCGGCATCGGCGGCGGGGCGTGGCTGGGCAATACTACCCTGATGGGCGCGCGCGACGGGCTCTGCAAGGCTTTGCCACCATGCAGACCAATGGCGGCCACGCCAGCACCAATCCGTGGGGCAACGAATGGACGATCAACCCGGTGCAGGCGCGAGGATTTCAGCCACCGCGCGATCCACACCATGACCGATGCGGGCAAGGCGGTTGCCGCCCGCTTCTACGGTCGCCCGCACGAAGAGGCGGTCTATTCGGGCTGCTCCACCGGCGGGCGCATGGGGCTGATGGAAGTGCAGCGCTATCCGGCGGATTACGACGCGGCGATCATCGGCGCGCCGGTCTATACGCTGCAAGTGCAGACCAGCGCGGTGCTGCGCAACCAGACCTTTGCCGCGCCCGGCGCGGGCTTTCGGCCACGAGACCTGCAACTGGTGCAGGATGCCTCGCTCGCCATGTGCGACGCGGACGACGGCCTTGCCGATGGCATCATCAATGCGCCCGACCAGTGCCAATTCCAGCCGCGCACGCTGCAATGCCAGCCGGGGCAGAGCGAGGGCTGCCTCAGCCCGCAACAGGTCACCGCGCTCACCATCATTTACACCGGCATTCGCGCGTCAGATGGCTCATGGGCGATGCACCCGATGCGGCGTGGGGGCGAGGCCGCCTGGGGCTTCTTCAACCGTGCCGATGGCTCTGGCCAGAACGCCGATCCCACGCGCGGCGGCGGGCTGATGGGGCTGCAACCGGTGATCTTCGGCGCGCAGGCGATGGACTGGACCGCCTTCTCAGACGCCAATTACCTCACCGTGCGCAATTCCCCCTTTGCCGCCATGTACGAGGCGGACGAGCCGGACCTATCGGCCTTCTTCGAACGCGGCGGGCGGCTGATGTTGTGGCACGGGGAAAACGACGCTGGCCCATCGCCCGTCCTTTCCGAGGACTATGCCCGCGCGGTGGCGGCCCAGAACCCCGAAGCGGGCGAGCAGTTCCGCTATTTCACCGTGCCCGGCATGGGCCATTGCGCAGGTGGCCCCGGCGCGGACCAGATCGACTATCTCGGCGCGATGACCGACTGGATGGACAACGGCGAAGCGCCCGCGCGGCTGATCGGCGGCAAGGCGGACGGATCACTCACCCGCCCGCATTGCGCCTGGCCAGCAGTGGCGCGTTATGACGGCAGCGGGGAAGCGAACGATCCGGCCAACTGGGTCTGCCGCCCGCGCAGCTAGAAGCCGTCGAACGAAATCCGCGTCGTCACCGCCGGGGGCGTAACCAGACGCCTCTGCGGCACGGTCGGAGGAGGCGGTGCGGCCTGTGTGCGGCGTTTGGCGGCAAGATTGGTGGTCACCAGCCCGCTGTTGGGCACGCCCTTGCTGGGCAAACGCGCGTGGACCAGCCCGTCGCCGCCGACCGGGCTTGTGACGAAACTTGGCGCAGGAAGCGGCAGAGCGCGCGCTGGCTCGACCACAGCAGGTGGGGCTGGAACGACAGGCTCTTCAGGCTCCGTCATCGGCATCGCGACGGGTGCCAGCGGCTCTACGCGTACCGGCACGGTCTGGAACTTTTGCCGCCGCAGGAAGACCACCAGCGATAGCAGCGCCATCGCCATGATGGCCAACCCCAGCAGCAGCCAGTTGAACCCGCTGGTCGGGTCATCGGCAACGCTTGCAACTGGTGGCTGTATCTCGCTTACGGGACGATCAGCTTGCTCGGCTGCGGTCGCAATCTCTGTCTCCGGCGTGGTATCACCAGCCGCTGGTGGCTCCGCCTCCGTCGCCGGAACTTCCGACACGGCTGGAGCAACCGTACGCGGCGCAGGCGAAGGCGCTTGCCGCACCTCGCGCGCCGGGGCTGGTGCCGTGGTGCGCGTGGGTTCGGGCGCGGGCTGCACTACTGGGGCTGTCTGAGCGGGCGGAGAGCCTGTTCACCCTCCCCCGGCGGAAGCGAGAAATCGTCAGGGATGGCGGGTGACGACTGGATCACCACCGGCGCATCCTGCGCCAAAGCGGCGGCTGGAATCGCGAGCAGTGGAGCCAGCAGGATTGGCAGGTGATTTCGGAACATTCTGAACATGGCTTGCAGAACTATAGCGGATCACTGCGCCCGCTTGCCTGAACGCTTGTTCAGCTTTGCGACTCCTGCCGCAATTTCACCCCAATCCAGCGCGGAAAAGAGGCGGCTCCGGCAGGAACCGCCTCTTTCCGGCGAGAAGTCGGCTTCTCAATCAAGCAACCGCGCTCGTTGTTTCGCGCGCCAGATGCGGCCAATTGGCCGGGTACTGGCTAAAGTCGATGAAGCAGCCGTTGGGGAATTGCCTGACCCAGCGATTGCACGATCAGCCGCGCCCGGTGGCGGCGGGCTTTGGGAGCATGGAACGGGTTCGCCCGGTCAGGCCGCGCCGCCGCCAGCCGGTCGATCAGGGCCACCCGTTCCTCCATCGTCGCAGGCTTGCTGCGCGGCAGTGGAACGGACGCACCGGCAGTCGCCATCGGTGAGGGAGTGGGGCGCATCGCCGCAAGGGGCCTATCCCAGTGCGGCATGGGCTGGAACACCTCCACCCCCTCGCGAACTATGTCGCGCGAGGCGGACGGGGCCGGTCGCGCATCGCCATAGCCGCGTTCAGCGGACGTCCTTCGGGGCGCGATGGCGGCCGCACCAGACTTTGGCAAAACCGGCGGAAATTCGCGGCGGCGACGCAGGGCCACAAAGCCCATCATGCCGAGCACGATTGCAGCAAAACCGCCTACCGCGACTGCGGGGAGGTCGATCCCATTGCTGTCCGCAGCGGGCTGCGCTTCGGGCAAGGGTACGGCGGCTACGGGCGCAACGACTGCCGGATTGGCGCTTGTATCCGTGAGAAACACAACGTCCGATGCGACAGGTTTATCCGCAGATCGAGTACCGGTGGGAGCCATTGCCCGTCGCACAGGATCCGCAGCAGTGGGGGCCGGATTGCGTTGTGTCTGTGCAGCAGCAGCAGGGGCAGCCTGCGGTTCCGAAGTTACCGCCGCGGCATCAACCACAGGCTCCACGGGCACGGTCTGCACAACCGGCTTGGCCTGCATCTGCGGTTGCGGCACTGTCTGCGGGTTAGCGGTTGCCTGCGGGGCCACAAAAGCCGGTTCTGGTGGCAGCACCGGGTCTATCGATAGGCGGCTGCATGGCTACCGGATCGGAAGCCGGAGCATCCTGCGCCAGCAGCACCGTTGGGGACAAGGCCAGCGACGCGGCAATCGCGGAACCGGCACAGCGAGCGAGAAGGGTGTGTGTGGTCATCATGCCCTATCAACCCGCGAAAATTGGTGCTGGTTTCCTGAACCAATGTTCACGCTTGCGGCACAGTATTGAAATATATCATTTTTTGTTGTCGCGACTCGCGACAGGCGGAATACGAAATAGGGCGAAGCGATGGCAGGAATTGCCGGTTGCAGCCTTCAAAGCCGATAAGTTCGCTTCCACCGTTTACTTTTCGTTCTCATTGGCAATAGTGGCGCGAATGCCTGCCCCCCTTCCCCAACCGGTGCCGCTGCCCGCGCTCCATGCCAGCCATTCGGGAAGCTGGTTGCGCGCGGCCAATGGCACCACGCGCGGGGTATCGAAGGGCGAGGCGGTGATGGCGGCGGCCGATACGCCGCATCTGATGCTCAATGCCCCGCTGGTGGCGACCCGGCTGGGCTATCCCGATCTGTCGGGGCTCGACCTGCTCGAACTGTTCGCCTTCATCCACCCCGCGCGGTTCTGCGTGCCGACGCCCAAGGGCATGGCCCATGCGCTGGGACTGGCCGAGCCGGAGGACGGCGCGGACGTGCCCGCCTTCCTGCAACGCGCGGCAGGCGTGCTGCTGGCGCATTGCGAGGCAGCGGACTGGGCCGAACGCGAAGGCGCGTGGAGCGTGCTGCAATCGCTCGCCAAGCTGCGCTGGCCCTGGGCGCAGGTGATCGCCCCGCATGTCGCCCGCCCGGAAAAGGCCGAGAAGCTGGCTGTTCTCGCGCCTGCCCGAATGGGACGAAGCCCCCGAACGCCCGCAACCCGGCCATGTGCTGATCGAAGAGCACGCGATCCACGCGCAACTGGCGCGGCTTGACCGGCGAAGGCGCGGAACAGCGCGAGGGCCAGCGCGCTCTATGCCAGCGCCACCGGCAGCATTTTCGCCCCGCGCTGACCGCAAGGCCCGCCCGCACGTGCTGCTGGCCGAGGCAGGCACCGGGATCGGCAAGACGCTCGGCTATCTCGCCCCCGCCTCGCTGTGGGCGACAGCGGCGCAGGGCACGGTCTGGGTCAGCACCTTCACCAAGAACCTCCAGCGCCAGCTCCGCGCCGAAAGCCGCCGCGCCTGGCCCGAAGCGCGCGCACGATGGCTCGCCGCCCGGTGGTGGTGCGCAAGGGGCGCGAGAATTACCTCTGCCTGCTCAATCTGGAGGACGCGCTGCAAGGCGGCTTCGGCGGGCGCGCGGCGGTGCTGGCGCAACTGGTGGCGCGCTGGGCCGCCTACAGCCGCGATGGCGACATGATCGGCGGCGATCTGCCCGGCTGGCTCGGCACGCTGTTCCGCGCCCGCGCGATCCGCAGCCTGACCGACCAGCGCGGCGAATGCATCTATGCGGGCTGCCCGCATTACCGCAAATGCTTCATCGAACGCAGCAGCCGCGCCAGCGCGCAGGCCGATCTGGTGATCGCCAACCATGCGCTGGTGATGGTCAATGCCGCGCGCGGGCGGGACCATGCCCAGCGCCCCACGCGGATCATCTTCGACGAAGGCCACCACGTGTTCGATGCCGCCGACAGCACCTTTGCTGCCGCGCTGACCGGAAACGAAGCGGTGGAGCTGCAACGCTGGATCACCGGCCCGGAACGCGGTTCGAAAGGCCGCCGGCGCGGGCTTGCGGCACGGCTGGCCGATGTCGCCAGCTATGACGAGGCGGGCGGCAAGGCGATCGAGGCCGCGCGCCACGGGGCCGAAGCGCTGCCGGGCGAAGGCTGGCTGGAGCGGCTGGCGGAGAGCGCGCCTTCCGGCCCGGTGGAAGCACTGCTCGCCGCCGTGCGCGGCGTCACCTACGCCCGCGATGAAAGCGGCGCGGCGGATGCGGGCTATGGGATCGAAACCGAGGCCGCGCAGCTTGATGGCGCCTTTGTCGAACGGGCACAGGCCGCCGGCGCTCGCGCTGGCCGACGATCCGCCTGCCGCTGATCCGGCTGGGCGTGCGGCTGGAAGCGATGCTGGACGACCCGCCCGACTGGCTCGACGGGCAGGGCCGCGCGCGGATCGAAGGCGCGCGGCATTCGCTCGGCGTGGCGGATCGATACGCTGGCCGCGTGGGAAGCGCTGCTGCAACGCGGCTGGGCGGCCCGGCCGATCCCGATATTCGTCGACTGGCTGGCGGTGGACCGCAACGATGCGCGCGAATTCGATGTCGGCCTGCACCGCCGCTTCCTCGATCCGATGAAGCCGTTCGCGCGCACCGTGCTGGAAGGCGCGCACGGGGTGATGCTCACCAGCGCCACCCTGTGCGACCGCACCGCAAGCGGGCGCGACTGGGCCGAGGCGATTGCCCGTTCGGGCGCACCGCATATCGACGTCCAGCCGCGCGTGGCGCAGGCGGACAGCCCGTTCGACTATGCCAGCAATGCCGAGGTGCTGATCGTCACCGATGTGCGCAAGGGCGACCTCGCCGGACTGGCGGGGGCCTATGCGCGGATTATCGAAGCGAGCGGCGGCGGGGTGCTCGGCCTGTTCACCGCGATCCGCCGGCTGCGCGCGGTGCACGGGCGGATTGCCGACCGGCTGGCGCGCGCGGGCCTGCCGCTTTTCGCGCAGCATGTCGATCCGATCGATACCGGCACGCTGGTGGACATTTTCCGCGACGATCCGCGCTCCAGCCTGCTCGGCACCGATGCCCTGCGTGACGGGGTGGACGTGCCGGGCGAATCGCTGCGCTGCGTGGTGATGGAGCAGGTGCCCTGGCCCAAGCCGAGCATCCTCCACCGCGCTCGCCGCGCGGCTGGCGGGGGATCAGCCTATGACGACCGGATCATTCGCGGGCGGCTGGCGCAGGCTTTCGGACGGCTGATCCGCAGCCGCGACGATCGCGGCCATTTCATCGTCCTCTCGCCCGCCTTCCCTTCCCGCCTGCTGTCGGCCTTTCCTGCCCGGCGTGAAAGTGTTGCGGGTGACGCTGGATGAGGCTTTACAACGGCTGGCGGGCGGTGTTTCGTCTGCGCCAATGGAACAGCAACCCGCGCAATCGCACAAGGACACCGGCTTTTGAAACGTCTCGGCCTGCTGCGCCATGCCAAGTCCGACTGGGATGATCTGTCTTTGCGCGATTTCGATCGCGGGCTGAACAAGCGCGGGCGCAAGGGCGCGGCGCTGATGGGGGCGCATATCCGGGATAGCGGAGTGAATGGGACATGGTCGCTGGCCAGCCCCGCGGAACGGGTGCAAGCGGACGCTGGAAGCTAGCGGGCTGGAGCTTCCGACCCGGTTCGAGGAAGACGCCTATCTGGCCGATGCTGCTTCGTCTGATGACCTACTGCGTACGGTGGATGACGATCAGGCGCGCGGTGCTGCTGGCGGCGCACAATCCGGGGTTGCAGGAACTGGCGCTGGAACTGGTGCCCGATGATGGCGAGACGCCGCTGTTCGACGAGATTATGCGGAAATATCCCACCGCCGCCTTTGCGGTGTTCGAGCTGGATATCGAGCATTGGGCGCGATTTGCAGCCGGGTTGCGGCAAGCTGGTGCATTTCGCCCGGCCTCGCGATCTCGATCCGGCGCTGGGGCCGGAAAGCTGATCGCTCAGTTTAGCGCGGCGGCCAGTCGGTCGCGGATGGCGCGCAACTGCGGTTGTGAATTCGGCAGACAATCGCTGGCGGCTTGCCGGCAGCCGGCGCAGGCGCTGAATCCGTCGCTGCAGGACCAGCCTGCAGATCGCCTTCTTCGCCCCCTTGAGCGTATAGCCTTCGCGGTTCACCAGCCGGTCAATTGCGCTCACCATCGCCACATCCTCCGCCCGGTACAGCCGCCGCCCGCCGCTGCGCTTCAGCGGGCGTGAGCGATGGGAAACTGCTGCTTCCCAATACCGCAGCACATGCGGCTTGATCCCGAACGCGGCAGAAACTTCCCCGATTGTGCGCATTGCGCCATCGGCCCTTGCCGTCGTTGAACAGCGGCCGCGGCAGAGGCAGGCAATTACGTGTCATGAGCCTTGGCGATCCGGTCTTTCAGCTTCTGGCTGGCGCGGAAGGTCATCACCCGGCGCGGCGTGATCGGCACTTCCACCCCGGTCTTGGGATTGCGGCCGATGCGTTCCTTCTTGTCGCGCAGCACGAAGCTGCCGAAGCCGGAAATCTTCGACATTCTCGCCATCCGCCATGGCACCGCACATCTTGGCCAGAATCGCCTCGACCAGATCGAGGCTTTCCGCACGCGAAAAACCCATCTTGCGATTGATCGTTTCGGCCAGATCGGCCCGGGTCAACGTCCCAACGGATCGCATCGAATCCATTGCGTTCCCATTCCCCGTTATTGCTGCGACCCCAGGGGTTATGACCGTGCCTGCGAACAATGCGGCAAGGCAAGATCTGCGCGCGAATGCAGCGGAAAAATCCTAGGCGCGCAGCAGGCTGGCACCCCAGGTAAAGCCGCCGCCCATCGCTTCAAGCATCACCAGCTCGCCCGGTTTGATCCGCCCGTCGCGCCGGCGCCACGTCAAACGCCAGCGGGACGCGAGCGGCGGAGGTGTTGGCGTGGCGGTCAACTGTCACCACCACCCGGTCCATCGGCAGGCCCAGCTTGCGCGCGGTGGCATCGAGAATGCGCAGCATTGGCCTGATGCGGCACGACCCAGTCGATATCGGCGGCAGCCTTGCCCGCATCGGCCAGCACTTCGCCCAGAACTTCGGCCAGATTGGCCACGGCGTGGCGGAACACCTCGCGCCCCTTCATCCGCAGCTGGCCGACTTGCCGGTGGTGGACGGCCCGCCATCGACATAGAGCAGGTCGCAATGCGCGCCTTCGGCATGCAGCCGGGTGGCCAGATCACGCCGGGGCCGTCCTCCGCCAACGTCCTGCGCCGCCGATCACGAAGGCCCCCGCCCCGTCACCGAACAGCACGCAGGTGGCACGATCTTCCCAGTCGAGAATGCGGCTGAACGTTTCCGCGCCGATCACCAGCGCGCGCTTCGCCATCCCGCTGCGGATCATCGCATCCGCCGTGCCCAGCGCATAGAGAAAGCCCGAACACACCGCCGCCACGTCGAAAGGCCGGAAAGCCCGCGCCCGCCCAGGTTCGCCTGCACGGTGGTGGCGGTGGCGGGAAAGGTCCGGTCGGGCGTGGCGGTGGCCAGCACGATCAGGTCGACATCGGCAATGGAGCAGCCCGCATCGGCCAGCGCCGCACGGGCTGCGTCGGTAGCAAGCGATCCGGTGGTTTCGCCATCACCCGCGATATAGCGCTGGGTGATGCCGGTGCGTTCGCGAATCCATTCGTCGCTGGTGTCCACCTGCTCCGCCAGTTCGGCGTTGGTAACGCAGCGCGCCGGCAAGCGCCGAGCCGCAACCGATGAGCACCGAGCGGATCATTTTGTCGCCTCTCCTCCGGCGGTCATCGCCCGCGCCATTCCCGATCTCCGCCAGATCGGCGGTGATGCGGGTGGTGAGGTCTTCCTCCAGCAGTCGCGCGCAGCCACCCACTGCGTTGGCCACGCCCTTGCGCATTGGCGCTGCCGTGCGATTTCACGATCACCCCGTTGAGGCCGAGGAACACCCCGCCGTTGTGGTTGTTCGGATCGAGATGGTGGCGCAGCAATTCGGTCGCCGGGCGGCGACGAGGAAGCCGATCTTGGACCGCAGCGAGCTGACGTGAAGGCGGTCTTGAGCAGATCGGTCACGAACCGCGCCGATCCCTCGATCGCCTTGAGCGCGATATTGCCCGAAAAGCCATCGGTCACCACCACGTCCACTTCGCCGCGATTGATCTTGTCGGCTTCGACAAAGCCTTCGAACTGCATCGCCAGCCCGGTCGCTTCGGCAGCTGCTGGCTGGCTTCGCTGCAGGTCGTCGGTGCCCTTGATGCTCTTCGGTGCCGATGTTGAGCAGCCGCACGCGCGGGCGCGGGCTTGCCGGTGACGATCCGCGCATAGGCCGCGCCCATGATCGCGAACTGCACCAGATTGCGCGCATCGCATTCGGTGTTGGCGCCCAGATCGAGCATCACCACATCGTTATCGCCCAGCGTCGGCAGCAGCGCCGGCCAGCGCGGGGCGATCAATCCCCGGCATGGTGCGCAGCGCCAGCTTGCTCATCGCCATCAGCGCGCCGGTATTGCCCGCGCTCACGGCCGCGCCGCAATCGCCGCTTTTCACCGCCTCGATGGCGAGGCCCATGCTGGTGGTCTTGGCGCGGCGCAGCGCGCGGCTGGGCTTTTCGTCGCCCGCCGACCACATCTTCGCAATGGAGGATTTCGGAGGCCGAGCGCATGTTCGGGTGGTTGTCCAGCGCGGCTTTGATCCGCGGCTTCATCGCCGACCAGCAGGAAGCTGGAACTGGTCATGCCGACGCCGCGCCAGCGCCGCGCCTGACGACCATCACGCGCACGCCTTCATCCCCGCCCATCGCATCAACGGCGATACGCGGAAGGCTCATGCGCGACAATTCCTTATTCAGGACGATCGGAGGGCTTAAGCCTTGGGCTGCGATCATCTGCGGCCGTTGTAATGGCCGCAGGCGTTGCACAGCATTGTGCGGGCGCTTCAGTTCGCCGCAGTTCGAGCATTCGTGGAAGGCTTCCACCTTCAGCGAATCGTGCGACCGGCGATTGCCCCGGCGATGCGGCGAAACTTTTCTTTTAGGGACAGCCATGGCGGCACCTGATCCTTGAATTCGTTCAAATATCTGTACGGCATGCCGCACTAGCGCGATGCCCTACCCCCGCGCAAGCGCGGCGGAAAGGGAACCCTCTTGATGCGGCGAAGGCGCGCCTATAGCGATTCTTGCCGCGTTGCAAGCGTGTGCAGTCTGCCTAGAGCTGTTGCTTGCAAACAGCGAGGGGAACGTCACTATGGAAGACATGCATATCAGCCTGATCAGCACGGCAGTTTCGGTGGCCTCATCGCCCTCTGGCTCGGCATGCGCTGCGGGCAGGTGCGGATGACGCGAAAAGATCATGCACGGCGACGGCGGCAATGTGCTGCTGCTGCGGCGGATGCGGGCGCAGTCCAACTTCACCGAATACGCGCCGTTTGCGCTGGTGCTGATCGTGGTGCTGGACCTGACCGGGCACGACGGCTGGCTGCTCGGCCTGACCGCGCTGGCCTTCATGATCGGCCGGGTGCTGCACCCGCTGGGCATGGATGCCGAAGGGGAACACTGGGGCCGCAAGATCGGCACCATTTTGACCATGCTGACGTTGATCGTGCTGTCGGGAATGGCGCTGTTTGCGGTTTACCAGCAGTTTCATTGATCGGGTGCGCGCGACCTCTCTGTGGTTCGGCAACAGGATGCCTTGCAGCAAATCCAGTTGACGCCGGCACAGGGCGGTGATTAACCGACCCCTATACGGGCAAAAGATATTCCGCCTGTAACTTACTCCGCTATTTTACATTTATTCGGGTCGCACCGCGTTTCCATGTCCCTTGCCGGGCAGGCGTAGTGTGCGTTCTTCCGGCAGGGATCATTTCCCTGAGGAGGACTCCCTATGCATACCACCAGCCGCACCCTGTTCGCCGCCACCCTGCTCGCCAGCACCGCCGGAGCCGCGCTGTTGCTCGCCCCGCAGCAGGCCCGCGCCGACGACTGCCTGCTCGATACCAACAACGATGGCAGCGCCACCGCCGGAGTGGACACCGATCTCGGAGCAAATTCCGGAGCCGCAGATGATCGGCTGGCCTGCGGTACCAGCTCAACCGCCAGTGCCGCGCAAGCCGTGGCCATCGGCATCCAGACCGCGGCAGCGAATGGCGGGGTGGCCATCGGCAGCGATTTCAATCTCAACGGCACTGGCACCAACGCTTCAGGAATCGCATCGATTGCTGTTGGCTCCGATGCCTTCAGTTCGGGGAATCAGAGCGTGGCGGTGGGCCTGTCTGCCGCCGCGCGCGGGGTCAATTCGATTGCACTCGGTAGTGAAGCAGACGCCACGGGCATAGGCTCGATTGCCATTGGCGGGGACGACTTTGATGCTGACGCCCTGGGCGCGGTGACCCAGGGCAATGCGGCTGTCGCTATCGGCGTGGATACGCTGGCAGCTTTGCAAGGCGTTGCCCTGGGCGCGAGCGCGCAGGCCAGCTCTACAGGCGCCATTGCCGTCGGGCAAAACTCAGAGGCACAAGGGATCAGGTCTATCGCGATTGGTCAGAATTCCTTCGCCTTGGCGAACAACCAGACCATTGTCGGATCATCCTCCTTCGCCAACGCGCTTGCCATTGGGGCAACGGTGGTCGGCAATGGCAATGGCGTCAACGGTGCTCAGCCCGATGCGGTGATCGTCGGTCGCAACAGCTTTGCCAATGACGCTTCTGGCGGCGGCACGGTCCAGTTAGCGCCAGTCCCAGCCGCGATTTCGGGAACCATTGTCGGCAGCTTTGCGCGCAGCAGCGGTGACAACAATGTGGCGATCGGCGGCTTTGCCGTGGTCGGTGTGCGCAATACCTTCACTGCCGTCAGCGGCGGCACGGCGGTGGGCGCGGGCAGCAATGTTGCGGCGAATGGCGGCACGGCGCTGGGTTTCGGCGCCAACACCAGCGGAGTCGATGCCATTGCCATCGGCCGCGCGGCAGCGGCCAGTTCCATCGGCGCCACGGCGCTGGGCACTTCGGCGCTGGCGAACGCCGCCGGTGCGACGGCTCTGGGCAGTCTGGCGCAGGCCACCGGCATTCGCGGTGTAGCCATCGGGGCAGATGGCGCGGATGCCAATGCCATCGGTGCGCGGGCACAGGGGCAGGATTTGTTTGCTGCGGGGACTGATGCGAACTCTGTTGGGTTGAACTCGATGGCGCTGGGGCGGAACACTGTGGCGGGCGGGATCAACGCTGCGGCGGTAGGTGTGAACGCGCAGGCGTTGCAGAACAATGGCACGGCGATTGGTGCGAACGCGCTGGTGCAAGCGAACGAGGGCACGGCTGTCGGGATGAACAGCCGGGTGACGCAGGCGCGCGGGACCTCGGTGGGGTTTGATGCGCAGGCGGCGAACTTTGCTACGGCTGTTGGCAATGCAAGCCGAGCGACCATCGTGCGGGCGACAGCGGTGGGGAGCACGGCCACATGCTAGCCGCATCGACTCGACCGCGCTCGGCTCAGCCTCGGTAGCGGCGTTTGACCGCTCGACCGCCGTCGGCTTCGGCGCGACCACCACGCGGGTCGATCAGGTGACACTGGGGGGTGCGGGCTCCTCGGTGCGGGTGGCCGATATCGCCGCCTCCAACGCGGTGCAGGTCGGGGCGGAGCAGGTCGTCACCATCGACAGCAATGGCACCCTCGGCACCTCCGAAGTCGCCTCCGCCGCCAGCGTCGCCAATGTCCGCGTCAGCGTGGACTATCTCGCCGCCGTCACCGATGCGCAGTTCTCGGCGCTCGATGGCCGCGTGGGCGGGCTGGAAACCGGCCTTGTCGCCACCAACTTCCGGATCGAGGAGCTTGACGAGCAGCTCAGCGGCGGGATCGCGGCGGCGATGGCGATGGGGGCGGCGCAGATCGTGCCCGGTAGCTCTGTCTCGGTCTCGCTGCACGCGGCGAACTACGGCGGCGAGCAGGGCTTTGCCGGATCGATGGCGGGGCGCGTGGGGGAAATGGTCTATGTCTCCGCAGGCGTCAGCGGCAATACCGGCGGCGGCGAATGGGGCGCGCAGGTGGGGGTCGATTTCGGGTTCTAGGCTAACCCCCCACCCCCATCGCCGCATCGCCCACAAACGGATTGCTCGCACGCTCGCGCCCGAAGGTGCTTGTCGGGCCGTGGCCGGGGACGAAGGTGACGTCGTCACCCAGTGGCCATAGCTTGCTGGTGATCGCGTCGAGCAGGTCCTGGTGGTTGCCCATCGGGAAATCGGTGCGGCCGATGGAGCCTGCGAACAGCACGTCGCCCACGAAGGCGAATTTCGCCTCGCGGTGGAAGAACACCACGTGGCCGGGCGTGTGGCCGGGGCAGTGCAGCACTTCGAGCTCCAGCTCGCCCACGGTCACTGTGTCGCCGTCTGCCAGCCAGCGGGTCGGCTCGAACACTTCGCAGTGCATGCCGAAGCGCGGGCCGTCATCCTCGAGCTTGGCGATCCAGAAGATGTCGTCCGCGTGCGGGCCTTCGATCGGCAGGCCCAGCTCCGCCGCCAGCATACCCGCCTGCCCGCAGTGATCGGCGTGGCCGTGGGTGAGGAGGATTTTCTCCAGCGTCACCCCGGCCTTCGCCACCGCGTCCTTCAGCTTGTCCAGCTCCCCGCCCGGATCGACCAGCGCCCCGCGCATCGTCTTGGTACACCAGACCAGCGAGCAGTTCTGCTGGAACGGGGTGACGGGCACGATGGCCGCCCTAATCGGACTTGGGTTGGGGGAGCTTTGCGTCATGCCGTGCCAAATGGCGGTGACGGGCGCGGCTTGCAAGTGTAGTGGCGGGCGAAGATTAAGGGCAAGGGAGAGCCGCAACATGGCCGCTAACAACACCATCACCCTGTACGATTTGCAGGTCTCCACCGGGGCAACGATCAGCCCGTTTGTCTGGGCGACCAAGTTCGCGGTGGCGCACAAGGGCTTTGATCTCGACATTGTCGATGGCGGCTTCACCGGCATTCTTGAACGCACCGGCGGCAAAACCGAGCGGCTGCCCGCGATTGTCGATGACGGAAAATGGGTGCTCGATAGCTGGGGCATCGTCGAATATCTTGACGCGACCTACCCCGATCGCCCCGCGCTGATCCCGCATGAAAGCGTGGCGGTGATGACGCGGGCGCTCGATGCGTGGTTCTGGGCCGCCGCAGTCGGGCCGTGGATGCGCAGCTACTGCGCCGACTATCGCAATGTGTGCTTCGAGCATGACAAGGACTATGTCACCAGTTCACGCGAGGTGATGCTGGGCGGCAGGCTGGAGGACTTGCAGGCCGGGCGTGCGGATCGATTGGCGGGGATTTCCGCGGTGCTCGAACCGCTGCGGATGGCCTTGCGAGAAGCGGATTTCCTTGGCGGCAGCACGCCCAACTATGCCGACTACCGGATCATCGGCAGTTTTCTCTGGCTGGCATCGCTGGCGCAGGTTCCCGCCTTGGCAGCGGATGATCCGCTGCGCGGCTGGATCGAGCGGGTGCGCGCGCTCTATGGCGGGCTGGGCCAGCATCCCGGCCTGTTCGATATCTACGGGCTGGAGGAGCGCGCGGGCGATCCGGCCGCTGTTCAACCGCGACGCGGGCAAGGGCGGGATCTACAAGCGCAACACCGGCCCGGCTTCGACGCAGGCCGAGACGAAGATGATCACGCGCAATGGCTGAGCGATTGCGCGTCCTTGTCACGCGCCGCTGGCCTGAAGCGGTCGAACGCGCGCTGGCTGAGCGGTTCGACGCGGTGTTCAATCCATCTGACAAGCCGTTGAGCCAGCAGGAACTGCGCCGCAGCGATGGGCGCGTTCGACGTGCTTTGCCCGACCGTGTCCGACCGGATCGATGCCGAGGTGATCGCGGGCGGCAGCCGGTGCAGAGCTGATCGCCAATTATGGCGTCGGGTTACGATCATATCGATCTGGCGGCGGCCAAGGCCAGGGGGATTGCCGTCACCAATACTCCCGGCGTGCTGACCGATGCCACCGCCGATCTCGCGCTGACGCTGATGCTGATGGCGACCCGCCGCGCGGGCGAAGGCGAGCGCGAATTGCGTGCCGGGAACTGGTCCGGCTGGCGGCCCACGCATCTGGTCGGCAGCGAGCCTGCAGCGACAAGGTGCTGGGCGTGGTCGGCTTCGGGCCGGATCGGGCAGGCGGTGGCGGAGCGGGCGCAGCACGGGTTCGGCATGCGGATCGCCTATTATGCGCGCGGTTGAAAGTGCGGAAGGGGCTGCGCTGGAGGCAGAGTTCCGCCCTGATCTCGAACTGCTGCTGGGCAAGTCTGATGTCGTTTCGCTGCATGTTCCCGGCGGCGGCGGAAACCGCGCAATCTGATCGATGACAAGGCGCTTTCCGCGATGAAGCCGCGGCAGCTACCTGATCAATACCGCGCGCGGCGGGGTGGTGGACCACGATGCGCTCGCCGTGGCGCTGCAATCGGGCCAGCTGGCAGGCGCGGGGCTGGATGTCTATCCGCACGAACCGCAGGTGCCCCCTGCCCTGCTCGGCGCTGGAAAATGTGGTCCTGCTGCCGCACCTCGGCAGCGCCACGGCGGAAACCCGCGAGGCAATGGGAATGCGCGCGCTGGCGAATGTGGAGGCTTTCGCCAGCGGCGAGGATTTGCCGGACCGGGTAACGTGAGTGATCGCAAGCCAAGACTCCCCTCCCCTTTAGGGGAGGGGCTGGGCGGGGACTGTCTGACCAAAGCGGCATTGGAGCTGGAGGACAGACCCCACCCCACCCCCCCCTGAATCGGCGCAGCCAACGGGAGGGCTTTTGATCGAAGACCTGATCGCCGCCGACGCCTACCCGCCGATTACCGCGTGGTGGAGCAACACTGGCAGCCGCTCGCCACGCGCATCGCCCGCGAAGGCTGACGAGCCGCAGCCCCCTGATCGTCGGGATCAATGGCGCGCAAGGATCGGGCAAGAGCACGGTCTGCCGCTTCCTCGAAGTGCTGCTGCAGGCAGCGGGGCCTTGCGCGCCGTCACCCTCGCGCTCGACGATCTCTACCTCACCCATGCCGAGCGCAGCGACTTGCCGCCGACGTCCACCCGCTGTTCGCCACGCGCGGAGTGCCCGGAACCCATGCAGTCGCGCTGGCCTTTGCCATCATCGAGGAGGTGCTGGCAGGCCGCGCCTTCGAAACTCCGCGCTTCGAAAAGGCGTTCGATGACCGTGCCGCGACGTCACAGCGCGTGACCGGCCCAGTGGACGTGCTGCTGTTCGAAGGCTGGTGCGTGGGCGCCGCGCCGCAGGAACCGGACAAGCTCAGCCCCCGTCAACGTGCTGGAGGCGGAGGAGGATCGGCGATGGCGTGTGGCGCACGCTCGTCAACACTGGCTGGGCGAGGACTATGCCAAGCTGTTCGGGCTGCTCGACATGCTGGTGATGCTCAAGGTGGACAACTTCGATGCCGTGCTCGCCAACCGCCGCTTGCAGGAGGCAAAGCTGGCGCGAATGCTCAACCCGATGGGCACCGGGCCTGCTGGACGAGGGTGCGCTGGCCCGCTTCATCTCGCATTACGAGCGGCTGACCCGGCAGATGCTGGCCGAAATGCCCGGCGGGCGGATATTGTTTTCACCGATTGGCCCGGATCAGTGCCCGTTGACTCTGCCCGAGGGGCTCATACGATAACGATCGTGAGAATTGGCTGGCAAACCTGCAACCAGTCCTGCTCGTGCTGAGCCTGTCGAAGCACCATGCGCGAGGCCTGCCCCACGATGAGGCGGGCCTTGCGCTGCAGCCCTTCGCCAGGCTCAGGGCGAGCGGGATGCGGGCAAGCTCGCTTGGGGAGAGAAACATGAAACTGGCACACATCGCCCTGTCGCTCGGCATGGCCGCCTTCCTCGCCAGCAAGCGTGGTCGCCCAATCGGGCGCGGTCACCGAGGAACGCCTGCTGGCCGCCGCTGACGATCCCGACAACTGGCTCTGCCACGGCCGCACCTATGACGAGCAGCGGTTCAGCCCGCTCGACCAGATCAATGCCGAGCAATGTCGGACCAGCTCGGCCTCGCCTTCGCGTCGAACTCGATACCAATCGCGGGCAGGAAGCGACGCCCGATCGTGGTCGACGGGGTGATGTATATCTCCACCGCCTGGTCCAAGGTGATGGCCATCGACGCCGCCACTGGCGAGGTGCTGTGGCGCTATGATCCCGAAGTGGACGGCGCCAAGGGCGCGCATGCCTGCTGCGATGTGGTCAATCGCGGCGTGGCGGTGTGGGAAGGCAAGGTCTTTGTCGGCACCATCGACGGGCGGCTGGTCGCGCTCGATGCCGCCACCGGCGCCGAATTGTGGGACGTGGTGACGGTGGACCAGAGCCAGCCCTACACCATCACCAGCGCGCCGCGCGTGGTGCGCGACAAGGTGATCATCGGCAATTCGGGCGCGGAACTGGGCGTGCGCGGCTATGTCTCCGCCTACGATACCGACAGCGGCGAGATGGTCTGGCGGTTCTACACCGTGCCCGGAAACCCGGCGGACGGGCCGGACGGCGCGGCTTCGGACGCGGTGTTCGCAGCAGTTCGCGGGCGAGACCTGGTCGCGGCGAATGCTGGGAACTGGGCGGCGGCGGCACGGTGTGGGATTCCATCGTCTATGACGCCGCAGCTACGATCAGTTGCTGGTGGGCGTGGGCAATGGCAGCCCGTGGAACCACCGGGTGCGCAGCGAAGGCGAGGGCGACAACCTGTTCCTCGCCTCCATCCTCGCGCTCGATCCCGATACCGGCGAGTACAAGTGGCATTACCAGCTCAACCCCGGCGAGACCTGGGATTACACCGCCACCCAGCAGATGACGCTGGCCGACATGGAGGTGGAAGGCGAGCAGGTGCCCGTGGTCATGCAGGCACCCAAGAACGGCTTCTTCTACGTGATCGACCGGCGCGACGGCTCGCTGATCAGCGCCGAACCCTATGCGCAGCAGAACTGGGCCGAGCGGATCGATCTGGAAACGGGCCGCCCGGTGGAAATTCCCGCCGCAAGGTTCGCCGATGCGCCCTATCTCGTCACCCCCTCCGGCTGGGCGCGCACGCCTAGCATCCGATGAGCTATTCGCCGCAGACCGGCCTCGTCTACATCCCGGCGATGCAGACCCCTTCGGCCTACGAGGACAATGCCGATTACGAGCGGAACATTGGCCGCTGGAATACCGGCGTGAATTTCCTCGACCCCGCCCGAGGGGCTGGTTCCCGGCGATACGCCCGAAGCGCGGCGGGCCTATGTCACCGCCAACACCAAGGGCTTCCTGCTGGCGTGGGACCCGGTGGCGCAGGAGGCGCGCTGGGCTATCGAGCGCGACTGGCCGTGGAACGGCGGCACGCTGGCGACTGGCGGCAATCTGGTGTTCCAGGGCCTGCCCGATGGCAGTTTCAACGCCTATGACGCTGCGCGACGGCGACGCCATTGTGGAACTTCCAGACGCGAGCGCGGGATCGTGGCGGGCGGCATCTCCTACGCGGTGGACGGCGTGCAATATGTAGCGATCATGGCGGGCTACGGCGGCTCCATGGGCATGGCCAGCCAGTCCGACTGGATGCGCCGCCCGCCTCCCAACGGCAGGCTGTTCGTGTTCAAGCTGGACGGCGAGGGTATTTACGAACCGCTAGCGCCGCACACACCCCCGCCCTATGTCGCCACCGACGAAACATTCGACGCGGCGACAATCGCGCTGGGGCAGGCCAATTACTTCGCCTTCTGCACCATATGCCATAACGGCCCGGTCAACCCGAACCTGCTGCGCAGCGCCTATGCGACCGACGCTGCGGCCTGGCAGACGGTGGTGATCGATGGCGCGCTGGCGGACAATGGCATGGTCAGCTTCGCCCCGTGGATCACGCCGGAAGAAGCCGAAGCGATCCGCGCCTATGTGCTGACCGAAGCCGCAAGGCGCGCGGCCGAAGAGGAAGGCCGATGATTTTCCGACCTGCGCTGCTCGCCCTGCTGCTCGCCGCACCTGCCACCGCGCAGGAAGTTCCCGCAGGCGACTGGCCGCTGTACGCGCGCGATCCGGGCGGGCAGCGGTACGTCCCGCTCGACCAGATCGACCGCGCGAACGTCGATCAGCTCGAACGCGCGTGGGAATACCGCCTGCGCCCCGATGGTGGCGGGCTGTTGCTGGCGGGGACGGTGCCGGTGGTAGTCGACGGCACGATGTACCTGCCGCTCGGCGATGCGGTGGTGGCGCTGGAAGCGCATACGGGGCGCGAGTTGTGGCGGCACGCGGTGGAGGGCACCACGGTCCGCCGCCATGTCGCCTACTGGCCGGGTGATGGCGGACACGGGCCTCGGCTGTTCTAGCAATGGCGGCAACGAAATCGTCGCCATCAGCGCGGAAACGGGCGAGCTAGTGGATAGCTTCGGCGAGAATGGCCGCGCGGCCTTCGATGTCCGCTATTCCTATTCGCCGAGCATCTTTCGCGATGTGCTGGTGATCGGCGCGTCCACCCCCGAAGTCTCGACCGGGCCGCTCGGCAATACCCGCGCCTTCAGCGCCGTCACCGGGCGAAGATGCTGTGGAGCTTCAACACCGTTCCGCAGCCGGGCGAAGTGGGTCATGAAACATGGCTGGATGACGGCTGGCGGGATCGCCCCGGCAACAACATGTGGGTCTGGTATTCCACCTTCGATGAGGCAACCGGCCTGCTGTTCATGACGCTCGGCAGCCCCGGACCCAATTATTACGGCGGGGACCGGCCGGGGAACAACCTGTTCGGCAATTCGGTGCTCGCGGTCGATCTCGAAACCGGCGAATACCGCTGGCACTTCCAGACCATCCACCACGATCTGTGGGACTGGGACCTCCCCGCCCCTCCCGTGCTGGTGGATGTGACGGTGAACGGCGAGACCATCCCCGCACTGTCGCAGACGGGCAAGCCGGGGCTGATGTACATTCTCGACCGCCGCACCGGGGAGCCGATCCACGGCGTGGAGGAGCATCTGGTCGCCGCCGCCGATGTCCCCGGTGAATGGTATTCCCCCACCCAGCCGATCCCGACCCTGCCCGAACCGCTCAGCCGGATGTGGTGGAATCCCACGACGTGGTGACCGAGACGGATACCAATGCGCAGCACGTCGCCGCCTGCCGCGCCCTGCTCGACAGTTACGGCGGCACCTTCTTCAACGCCGGACCGTTCACGCCGTTCTTCCTGCACGAAGAAGGCGATGCTCCGCGCGCCAGCATTAACCTGCCGCACAATGGCGGCTCGAACTGGGGCGGCAGCGCGGTCGATCCGCAGACGGGCTATGTCTATCGTCAACACCACCGAAAGCGGCTCGATCGGCTGGATCGAAGCGCGCGATCCGGACGGCAATTACGGGCGCGGGGCGGAAGGATCGACCCAGCCCTACGATCGCGGTATCGCTGAGCGGACCGGGGGCCTACTCCTCCTTCTCCGCCAGCTTTACCGCCGAGGATGGCACCCGCGTCACCCTGCCATGCATCCGCCCGCCGTGGGGGCGGTTGCTGGCCGTGGACGCGAACAGCGGAGAAATCGCCTGGGCGAGCAATCTTGGCACTACTCCGCAACTGGGGCCGGAGCGGGCGGATACCGGCTCGAACAACACCTTCGGCGGGCCGATGGTGACGGCGGGCGGGCTGGTGTTCATCGGCGCGACCGACGACCGCACTGTTCCGCGCCTTCGATTCCGCCACTGGCGAGGTCGTGTGGCAGGAGGAGCTGGAATATGCCGCCAACACCATTCCGATGAGCTATCTCGGCAGCGACGGGCGGCAATATCTGGCGGTGGTCGCCGCCGGATCGGGTTTCGGCCCGCCGCTGATGGGGCCGCAGGGGCCGCGCAACAATGAGAGCCTGATCGTCTGGGCGCTGCCCGAGGACGCGCAGGCACGCGCAGGTCACCACGCCGGAAGGCGCGCTGCTCGATACCTCGGGCGATCTTGCCTATGCGCCGGGGGAACTCACCGAGGCGCAATTGCAGGAAAGCAACCGCGCGCTGTTCTACGCAAGATTCGATGAACGTGTTCCGCCGCTTCCCGCGCGAGGTGACGGCGGACATGGTGCGGTTCTACACCGAGGCACTGGCGCTGCGCTCGCTCAATCCGATCCAGCTGACCAGCACCCAGCAGATGATCCTGACCGGCGTGGGCAGCGGGCAGGTGAAGCTCTCGGCAGGACAGCAAGGGGATCGCAGTTACGATTTGTCGGGCGGAGTGACCGGCGGCACCGGCATCCGCTATCTGCGTTTCCGCTATCCCGATGCAGAAGTCGTCAGCCAGCGTTTTGTCGAGGCAGGTTTTGCGGCCCCGCAATTTCAGCAAAGCTATGCGCGACAGGTCGCTGTTGTCGAAGATCCAGCCGGATTGCCGATCGTGATCGTTATCGAGCCGAACGCGCAGGATCATTCGGACGATGGCGTGGGCATTGGCATCGGGGTGAGCGATCTGGACCGCAGCCTCGCTTTCTATCGCGATTTCGTCGGCCTGCTGGAAATGCCCACTGCGCATGATGAAATTCTTGGACTGGCGATAAAACCGCTGCTGCATGGCGAGACCACGATCCTGCTGCACCAGGTGGAACCCGGCCTGCCCGGCGATACCGGCAGTTCGGGCATCCAGTATGTGGTGAGCGACGCGGCGCTGGTGGCGGCGCGCGGGGACTATCAGGGGATTACGGTGGAGACGCCGCTCAACCGATTGACTGCGTTCGACTTGACCACGGTGTGGCTCAACGATCCCGATGGGGTGACCAACTACTTCGCGCAGGTGGGGCCGAATTCGCGGACGGTGCGGGAAGCCGGGCAATAGAGCGGCATACGGAAGATATTGCCAGCCCGGACTTGTTCCGGGCCGGTGCTTGTTCTTCCAGGATTGAAAAGGAAGCACCGGGCCCGGAACAAGTCCGGGCTGACACTTGGTGAATTACTCCGCCTTCGCTTCAACAATATACCGCGCCAACAGGCCCAGTTCTTCCTCGCTCACCATGCCGCCGAAGCTGGGCATCGCGCCTTGCCCGTTGCTGACGATCTGGGTGACATATTCGACGCTGAGATTGTCGTTCCCGTCGAATGCCGGGCCGATGTGGCCCGTGCCGCCCGCATCGGCGAACTGGTGGCATACGCCGCAGCTGTAGGTGGCGAACACCGCGCGGCTTGCGGTGACCTGTTCTGCCGTCAGCGGCTCAACTGCCGCAGCATCAGCTGCGCCGTGATCCGCATGGGCCGAATGATCGTGCTCCTGCGCGATGGCACCATAGAGCGGCACAGAAAGAGCCGCCGCGCCAAGCGCCAGCAATGCGCCCTTCCCCCAGTTGTTCGCCACAAATGCCATTCTCAAAGCCTTTCAAAATCCGGTGACGCCCATTTCCGCAGAAATTGGCAGCAGTCAAATTGCGTTCTATCAAGGACAAGCTTTCCCGCGCATTTACGCAGGTGTCACAGCTTGTAAAAAACTGGACATTGTCAACAAGCGCGACCAATATCAGCCGCAGGGCGACCTGACAAGCCGCCTTCTCGCCAAGGATACCTGCCATGAAGCTGGACACAATCATCCTCGCCTGCGCCCTGCTCGCGCTTGCGGCCTGCGCGCAGGAAGCGGCGGAACTGCCGCTCGGCACCCCGCAGCAAGTAATGGCCAATCACGTACAGCCCGCCGCCGATGTGTACTGGGGCGCAGTCAAGTACGAAAGCGAACTGATGCCCGATGGTACGGTGGAGGAACGCGATATCCGCCCGCAGAGCGATGCCGAATGGGAAGCGGTGCGCGCTTCGGCGGAGCGGCTGGGGGAACTGGGCGCAGTGCTCGGCAGCCCGGCCTATGCAGCCGAGCGCGGAGCGGACTGGAGCGCCTATGCGCAGGGACTGACGGACGCAGCGGCCCGCGCCGAAGCCGCCGCCGTGGCGCAAGACCCGGACGCGGTGTTTACCGAGGGCGGAACCTTGTACAACGTCTGCCGCGCCTGCCACCAGATGTATCCGCCCGAAGTCCTGCCCGAAGGAACAACGGTTGATGATCTTGCCGCCGAGTGACAGGCTGCTCGAATATCCAAGGAAAGCTGAGGCTTAAATGCTCTACCTCATTCTCAAGGCAGCGCTGTCCGGAGTTATTGTTGCGATTGCTTCGGAAGTAGCCCGTCGCTGGCCGGAGATGGGGGCGTTGATCGTTTCACTGCCGCTGGTTTCTGTTCTGGCCATGATCTGGCTGTGGCGAGATACGCAGGACCCTGTCCGGCTGGCAGACCATGCAACGGCAACCTTTTGGTTGGTGATCCCTTCGCTGCCGATGTTCCTGCTGATTCCGTGGCTCTTGCGCATGGGGTTGAACTTTTGGACCGCACTGCTGGCTGGCTGCGTGCTGACTGTCTTGCTATACTTTTGCATGGCAGTGGTTGGCCCAAAGATTGGACTTAGGCTGTGAGGCCAGTGCCTCCAATCCTGACAAAGATTTGCGCTTTTTCGGGCTTGCTGCTGGCAATTTCAATCCTGTTTCCTTGGGCCGCCTTCGCGCATGACGTGGCGGAAAGTGACAAGGCTTTCGTCCAGTCAATTGACGGCCCTGCGATTATCCCATTCCTCTATCTCGGCGCCAAGCACATGGTGACCGGGTACGATCATATCGCGTTCCTTGTCGGGGTGGTGTTCTTCCTCACCCGGCTGAAGGACGTGGTGCTCTATGTCTCGATGTTCACGCTCGGCCATTCGCTCACCCTGCTCGGCGGCGTGCTGCTTGGCGTGGGCGCGAATGCCTACATCATCGATGCGATCATCGGGCTGTCGGTGGTCTACAAGGGGGTGGAGAACGTCGGCGGCTTCGCGCGGCTGGGCTGGCGATTCGATACCCGCATGGCGGTGCTGGTGTTCGGACTGTTCCACGGGCTGGGGCTGGCGACCAAGGTGATGGACCTGGAAATGTCGCCCAACGGGCTGCTCACCAATCTGATCGCTTTCAATGTCGGTGTGGAACTGGGGCAGGTTATCGTGCTGACGCTGGTCGTGCTCTTGCTGGGCGCATGGCGTCATGCCGCCAGTTTCAAACGCTATGCCTTTGCGGCCAATATCGGCCTCATTCTCGTGGGGCTTGCGCTGACGGCCTATCAGGTATCAGGATATCTCTCGTCATGAACAAAACCGCTCTTATCGCTTCCGGGGTTGCCCTTGCCGGAGCGGCGCTCGCCGTCTTCGTCGTCCTGCCTGCGGAAATGGGCTACGATCCCACCGGCGTGGGCGAGCAACTGGGGCTGACCGAAATCGCCGATCCGGTCGGGCCGGAGCTCGAACGCGGCATGGCGCGGATGGCGGAGCAGGATGTGCTGGTGCTCGCCACTGCCGATCTGCCGCCCGCCGAAGGCGTGGCCGATGCCTGGCAGGTCGAACTCGGCCCGTTCGAATTCGGTCGAATTCAAATATACCATTGCCGAGGGCGCACCGATGACCTTCCGCTGGCAGGCTTCCGGGCCGTTAGCTTATGACATGCACGCCCACCCCTTCGAGGGCGGTGTGGAATTGACCGAAAGTTATGGCGTGGACAGCGCGCAGGAGATGCGCGGGACCTACACCCCCGCCTTTACCGGCATCCACGGCTGGTTCTGGGAAAACCGTTCGATGGATACCGTTTCGCTAACCCTGATCGCCAACGGCCAGATGAGCACCTCGACGATTTTCCAGGGCGATGCCGTGGGTGAACGCCCGATTGAAGGCGCGGCGGCGGCTATCGAGGGCGAGGTTGCTGGGCACCGATGCAATCCGGCGAACCGGCCGAATAGGTCGCCGCTCACTTCCAAAGTGACTTAGTCCGGAATTTTCGGATATTATCAATTTGTCTGCCGTTTCACCCTTGTTGACTCGGCCTAAATCCGGCTAGGACAGCGCGATGGAAGACGGGCGCGAGAAGCCCGCGTATGTTGCTGGGAGCAGAGGTTTGCGCATTTCGCTTGAGAACCGCCGATTGCAGGGTCGCAAGGTCCGCCTGTTGCTGGCCGCGTGGCTGGGGCTAGGCCTCGCCGCCTGCTCAACCGTGCCTTCGGGGGAGGTCGCTTCGGTCTCCACTGCCCCCGCCGCAACGCCCGCCACCCCCGGTGCCAGCTTCGATCACGAAAGCTGGGACGGCTATCTCGGCGGCGGCGATAGTTCGCAATACTCTTCGCTCGATCAGGTCAACCGCGGCAATGTCGCGCAGCTCGAAGTGGCGTGGGAATTCCCCCTCGGCGAAGGCCAGCCGCAACTGTTCAACCCGGTCGTCGCGGGCGGAAGAATGTACGTCCTGAATGGTGCGGGACAATTGGTCGCGCTCAACCCGGCTACTGGCGAGCAAATCTGGGTCAGCACGCTCGAAGGCCGGATCGGCACGCGCGGGATCAATTACTGGACCGACGGCGCGGGTGACGAGCGGCTGATGGTGCTCAACAACGGCCTGCTGCGCGCGGTGAATGCCGCGACCGGGCAGATCGTGCCCAATTTCGGCACCGACGGTGGAGTGGACCTGCGCGAAGCCCTGCCCGACGATATCGCCACGCCCGCCGCGCCATTGCAGACGAGCAATCCGGGCCGCATCTACCGCGACACCATCATCATGAGCCTGCCCGCGGGCGCCTATGACTACGCCAGCGCGCCGGCCAATATCCACGCCTACGACGTGCGCACCGGCGCGCTGCAAATGGGTCTTCAACGTTGTCCCGCGCGAAGGCGAATTCGGCTATGAGACCTGGCCTGACAGCCGAGGATCGCAGCCGCAATTCGGCGGGGTCCACAACTGGTCCGAAAGCACCATCGATACCGAACTCGGCATCGTCTTCATCCCCACCGGCACCCCGCGCTATGATTTCTACGGCGGCAACCGCGAGGGCGACAATCTGTTACGGCAATTCGCTGATCGCGCATCAATGCCGAGACGGGCGAGCGGCATCTGGCATTACCAGATCGTCCACCACGATCTGTGGGATTTCGACCTGCCCGTCGCGCCCAAGCTGATGACCATCACCCGCAATGGCGAGCAGGTGCCGATTGTGGTGCAGGTGACCAAGCACGGCTATATCTTCGCCTTCGACCGCCGCACGGGCGAGCCGATCTGGCCGATCGATCGAAACCCCCGTCCCCGCCAGCGACGTGCCCGGCGAACACGCCAGCCCGACCCAGCCGATCCCGAGCTGGCCGCAGCCCTATATGCGCCAGCGGTTCACGGTGGAGGATATCAACCCCTACCTGCCCGAAGCCGATCAGGCGGCGCTGCGCGAACTGTTCGCCAATTCGCGACCCGATTCCGGCCAAGGTCCGTTCGTGCCGCCGAGCATGCGAGGGCACCATCGGCTTTCCCGGCCACAATGGCGGGGCGAACTGGGGCACGGTCGCGGTCGATCCCGAACGCCAGCGGCTCTACATCGTCAGCCGCGAATTGCCGCTGATGCTGCGCGATGCAGGCCGATACCCGCGCCTCGCGCGCTGCGAGGCCATGCCCAACGCCGGGGAGGACAATCTGCCCTATCGCTGGCCGGTCAATTTCATGCTGCAAAGCAATGGCATGGTGGCGATCAAGCCGCCGTTTTCGAACCTCACCGCCTATGACATGAACACCGGCGAACAGCTCTATTCGATCCCCAATGGCGAGATCATGACGCTGGAAGCGCAGGGCATCACCGGCGTCGGCGCGCAGACGCCGCGCTCCGGCCCGGTGGCGACGGCGGGCGGGCTGCTGTTCGTCAACACCGCCAGCGACCGCGCCTTCCGCGCCCGCGATGCCGATACCGGCGAGGTGCTGTGGGAGCATCGCTTCGACGCCGGGACCGAAGGCGTGCCTGCGGTCTACGAGGTCGAACGGGCGGCAGTATATCACCGTGCCGGTCGGCGGTGTCGGCCACTTCCTCGGCGGACTGGGCCTGCCCGAACCGGGGCCGAGCCGCTACGTCACCTTCGCCCTGCCGGAAGGCGCGCAGTAATGCTGCGCGCGGTCGGCCTTGCTCCTCGCATCGGCCATGCTGCTGGCCAGCGGCACGTGCCCATGCGCAGGACGATGACCTGACCCAGCTGCCCGCGCCGTCGGACGAATACCAGCCCGCGCAGACCAGCTGGGGCGAGCCCGATTTTCGCGGCGGCTGGCCGATCGACCACCTGAACGGCCGCACGCCGTTCCAGCGCGCCGCCCGAATTCGGCGACCGCGCAATTGCTGACCGAAGAAGAATTCGCCGCCCGCGACGGAAACCGTCGCCGCGCTCGAGCAGCGTTACCAGAACGAAGACTGCCACCGGCACCATGGGCATCGGCCACTGGGCCGAAGTCGCCGCCGCCAACCGCCGGACCAGCTGGATCACCTCACCCGCCAGCGGCCAGCTTCCCCGCCTTCACCGCCGAAGGCCAGCGCCTGTCAGACGCGATGAATTCGCACCTGGGCCGCAGGGCAGCAGTTTCGACTGGGTCGATGATTTCGACAGCTGGGACCGCTGCATCACCCGCGGCCTGCCCGCCAGCATGTTCCCCTTCATGTACAACAACGGGATGCGGATTTTCCAGTCGCCGGGGCTGGTCGCGCTGCAGATGGAAATGGTCCACGAAGTGCGGCTGATCCCCACCGACGGCAGCGCGCACATGCCCGCCGCTATCGGCCAATGGCTGGGCGACAGCCGGGGCACTTGGGAAGATCGACAACACGCTGCGGGTGGAAACCGCGCAATTTCCGCCCCGGCCCCAGCGCCACCAATATCGGCACCACCGGCTCCCCGCGCGAGAACGATACGCCCGGTCAGCGCCAGCGCCGTGCTGGTGGAGCGCTTCCACATGGTCGAGCCGGACGCAATCATCTACGAATTCACCTGGGACGACCCGGTGGTGTTCACCGCAGCCCTGGTCCGCGCGGCTCGAATGGCAGCGCGACGATGACTACGAAATCTACGAATACGCCTGCCACGAAGGCAATGTGCAGGTGCGCAACTACATCAACGCCAGCCGTGCCGAACGGGCTGCGGCGGGAGCAGCGTGACAGCGATTGATGCACACGGCGCGTCCTTCCCATCCTGTGCATTGTGCTGCTGGCGTCTCCGCTGGCGGCGCAGCAGGTGCCGGAAGACCTTACCGTCATGCCGCCGGTCCCCAGCGGATACGAACCGCCCCGCACCAGCTGGGGCGACCCCGATTTTCGCGGCACCTACCCCATCGACGATATCGCCCGCATCCCTTTCGAAAGGCCCGCCGCCTTTGGCGATCGCTTCTGGCTGACCGAGGCGGAATTTGCCGAGCGCCAGTCGCAGGTCGATGCGCAGGAACGGAACTATGCGAACGAAAGTGGCTCCGACAGCATCGGCCAGGGGCACTGGCTTTCGGCGAATGTTTCCGGCCGCCGCACGTCGTTGCTGGTCTCTCCGGTGGACGGGCGGTTGCCCGCGCTGACGACCGATGGTGAGGCGCGCTATCGCGCCGGACGTTCCAGCTGGACAGATGGCGTAGTGTTCGAAATCGACTGCGGATTTCGACACTTTCGACCGCTGCATAACGCGCGGCTTTCCTGCCACCATGATGCCGCATCGCTACAACAACGGCCTGCGGGTGATGCAGGCGCCGGGTCATGTGATTATCATGACGGAAATGGTCCACGAGGCGCGCGTCATTCCGGTGATCACGCAGGCTGATCTGGCGGCGCGGCGCTGGCCGGAAGGCTTGCGGACCTGGCTCGGCCAATCGCTCGGCTGGTGGGATGACAACACGCTGGTGATCGAGACCGGCAATATCCGCGTAGGCGACAGTGTCGAAGCGGATCATTTGGCGCGCGGCCCCTCGCCGCTTAATCTCGCGACGCATGGCGGGGAACCGTGGAACACCTTGCCTACCAGTGCTGATGCCCAGGTGGAGGAACGCATTACGATGACGGGGCCGGACTCGCTGGTCTACGAAGTCACCTACACCGATCCGCAGGTCTTCACCGCGCCGTGGACCGCGCGGCTCGATTGGACGCGCGACGAAGACTACGAACTGTTCGAATACGCCTGCCACGAAGGCAACGTGCAAATCCGCAATTATATCACCGCCAGCCGCGCAGAGCGGCAACTGAATTCGCAGGAGACTGAATGATGGCCCGTAACACTCTCAAGACATTGGCGATTGTATCCGCCTCCATGCTCGCGCTTGCCAGCCCGCTGGCGGCGCAGGACGTGATTCCGGACGATCTCACCACCATCGCTCCGGTCCCCACCGATTTCGATCCGCCGCGCACCAGCTGGGGCGATCCCGATCTGCGCGGCACCTTCCCGATCGACAATATCGCCAGCCTGCCGATGCAGCGCCCGGCGGCATTCGGGGACCGCTTCTACCTGACCGACGCGGAATATCAGGCCCGACTAGCGCAGGCGAGCGGCTCTGACGAGCGCTATGCCGCCGAAGACGAAGCGGGCACCATCGGCTTTGGCCACTGGGTTGAAAGCGATTCCTCGGGCCGCCGCACCTCGCTGCTGGTCTCGCCCGCCAATGGCCAGCTGCCACCGATGACCGAAGCGGCGCAGGCGCTCTATCGCTCGGGCCGTTCGAGCTGGACGCCCAACACCCATTTCGACTGGGTCGACGATTTCGACACCTGGGATCGCTGCGTTACCCGCGGCTTCCCGGCCTGCATGTTCCCGTTCCGCTACAACAACGGCATCCGCGTGATGCAGGCGCCCGGCTATGTCATCGTGTCGCTGGAAATGATCCATGACGCGCGGGTGATCCCGATTGTCAACGATCCGGCGGAACGCGCGGCGATGCGCTGGCCCGCCGATGTGCGCGCGTGGATGGGCCAGTCGATCGGCTATTGGGAGGGCAATACGCTGGTGATCGAGACCACCAATATCGAGGACGGCGATACCGCCACAGAGAACGTGCCGGAACGCGGCCCCTCGCCGCTCAATATGGCGACCATGGGCGTGCCGCCGTTCAACACCATCCCGACTCGCCCGAAGCCGTGGTGGTGGAACGGCTGACGATGACCGGCGCCGATCACATCGTTTACGAACTGACCTACAACGATCCGGAAGTCTACACCGCCCCGTGGACTGCGCGGCTCGACTGGACGCGCAACGACGAATACCAGTTCTTCGAATATGCCTGCCACGAAGGCAACGTGCAGATCCGCAACTACATCACCGCCGCCGCGCGGGTGTCGAGAACACCGAAGGCGGCGCAGGTGACGGCGGCGAAGGTTCCTAAGCCATGCAAGGCAAGCCGTTGAAAGTCACCCTGGCCGGCTTCGCGCTGGCCGGGGTGAGCGCCTGTGCCTGCACCGGCGGCGTGGCGCAAACTACCGAAGCCGTGGGACAACCCGTCGCGGTGCGGGCATCCATCGAAACCGGCCCGGTGCGCACAGCACAACGGCCTGGTGCGCGGAGTGAAATCCCGGCGCAATCGAGGGCGTGACGGTGTTCAAGGGCATTCCCTTCGCCGCGCCGCCGGTGGGCGATCTGCGCTGGGAAAAGCCGCAGCCTGCCGCCAACTGGGACGGTATGCGCATGGCGGACAGCTGGGGCGCGAATTGCGTTCAGAACCCGGCCCCGCAACGCTTCCCGGTCAACTCCGCCACCGACATGCCCGACAGTCCGCCGCACTTCGGAAGACTGCCTCTATCTCAACGTCTGGACCCCGGCCGTAAGCGGGGCGGAGAACCTGCCGGTGATGGTCTGGCTCTATGGCGGGGCCTACAGCGAAGGCGGCGGCTCGGCCCCGTTCAGCCACGGCGACCATCTGGCAGACCAGGGCGTGGTGGTCGTCACCTTCAACTACCGCACCGGCGCGCTCGGCTTCTTCGCGCATCCGGAACTGACCGCCGCCAGCCGCAGGCGCCAGCGGCAATCAGGCGCTGGGCGATGCTATCGCCGCGCTGCAATGGGTGCAGGACAATATCGCGGCCTTCGGCGGCGATCCCTGGCGCGTCACGATGTTCGGCGAAAGCGCGGGGGCGGCGATGAACGGCGGGCTGGCGGGCGCGCCGCCTGCCGAGGGTCTGGTCCACCGCGCGATCAGCCAGTCGGGCAACTGGATGGGGCTCAATATCGGCCGGATGGTCCAACGCGAAGCGGCCGAAGCGCGCACGCTGGCGACGGCGCAGGAAAAGTTCGGCACCACCAGCCTGGCCGCCCTGCGCGCGCTTCCGGCAACGGAAATCCACGCCAAGATGCCCGGACAGGGCATGATCGTGGACGGGCAGATCATCCCCGAAGACCTCTCGATCACCTTTGCCCAAGGGCGGCAGATTGCGGGTGGACGTGCTGACCGGATCGAACGAGGACGAAGGCAGCTTCACCGCGCTGTTCGGCCCGCCCGCCACGCTGGCCAGCTGGAACGCCGGGGAAGCGCATGCGCTGGGGCGATCCGGTCGGAGCATGGCCGCGCCGCCTATCCGGTCACGACGACGAGGAAGCCGCGCGCCGTCTCCACCCAGCCATTTGGCGACAACATGAGCTGGCTGCACCGCCAGTTCGCGCAATATCAGGCCGATGTCGGCCAGCAAGCGTGGCACTACTGGTTCCGCCATGATCCGCCGTATGATGAAGGTCGCGGCAACCTCGGCGCGGCGCATACGGGCGAAATTCCCTATGTGTTCGGCAATCTGTGTGCCCCGCGCACCTTTCCCGGCGGATCGTCGGTGGAACTGATGTGCGGCAACGCGCGCGGAGGAGGCCTTTGCCGATCAGGTATGCGCAATACTGGGTGAACTTCGCCGCCACCGGCAATCCCAACGGCGCGGGCCTGCCGAACTGGCCTGCGGTGGCCGAACTTGTCGGCGAACGAGGCGATGGTGCTCGACGGTGCCGATGGGGTTCGGGCGTGGGCGATGGCTGGGCAGCGGCAAGATCGCGCTTTACGATGCGCTGTTCCGCGCCCGCGTGGCACAGCCGCTGGGGCTCGACGGCGAATAGCACAACCTTGGGAGGGGAATATGAGGATCGGCACGGTACTGCTCGCAACAGCGGGCCTCGCGGCTTTGGGCGCGGCGGGGGGGACTGGCTGGGCGCAACAATCCTCACCTACCTTCGCGGAGCAGGTGGAACAGGGGCGGAGCGTCTATGCTGCCAATTGCTCGGTCTGCCACGGTGAAGGCCTTGCGGGCGGGCAATTCGCCACAGCGCTCAAGGGGCCGGAATTCCTTGGCCGCTGGGGCGATCTGCCTGCCAGCGAATTGACCGATTACATCACCACTTCGATGCCACCGGGCGGCGGTGGCAGCCTGTCCAGCGCCAACTACGCCGCGCTGACCGCGCTGATCCTGTCCGAAAACGGCGGCGCGCCCGCCAGCCTTGCCGATGCGCGCTTCCCCGCCGTGCGTCGCGGTCAGGGTGAGGAAGGCGGCGGACTGGGCCTGCCGGGCATCTCCAATCGCTACCCCTTCCCCGCCAGCCCCGAACCGGTGGACCGCCTGGCCAGCTACACCCCGGTCACCCAGGCCGAACTGGTCGATCCCGCGCCCGAAAACTGGCTCAACTGGCGGCGCAGCCAGCTCGGCCAAGGCTTCTCGCCGCTCGATCAGGTGACACTGGCGAATGTCGACGATCTCCAGATCGCCTGGGCGCAGGCGCTGCCCGCCGGGGCCACCATGTCCGAACCGCTGGTGCGCGACGGGGTGATGTTCATGTACGGCTGGGGGGACGAGGTGTTTGCCTTCGATGCCGCCAGCGGGCGTCAGCTGTGGCGCTATCGCCGCCAGATGCCCGAGGGCACGCTGCTGCAGGGCAAGAAAACCATCTCGCTATGGGGCGATACGGTGATCCTCGCCACCAGCGATCTGCACATGATGGCGCTCGATGCGCGGACCGGGTCGCCCGGTGTGGGACGTGGCGATTCCCGATGCCGAGGGCACCCGCAGCAATGGCGGCCCGCTGGTGGCGGACGGGGTGGCGATGATCGGCCTCGCCAGCCAGCGCGACGGCGGCAGCATCATCGCCGCCTTCGACGCGGAAAGCGGCGCGCATCTGTGGAATTTCAACACCGTGGCGCAGGAAGGCACGCCCGGCGGCGATACCTGGAACGGACTGCCCAACCAGGCACGCCACGGCGGATCGGTGTGGACCAGCGGCTCTTTCGATCCGCAAACTGGCCTTGCGCTGTGGGGCGTGGCGCAGACTTACGATACCGGGCCGGTGCGCGATCGTGCTGCCGGGGCAGAACAACGACGGGCTCTACACCAATTCCACCCTCGCCTTCGAACCGCGCACGCGGTGAACTGGTGTGGTATTACCAGCACATGGCGAACGATCAGTACGATCTCGACTGGGTGTTCGAACGGGTGATCGGCGAGGTCGAGGTGGATGGCCAGCCGCGCCGCGTGGTCATCACCGGCGGCAAGGAAGGGCTGTTCGACACCATCGATGCCGCCACCGGGCGCTATATCGACACGGTGGACATGGGCTTCCAGACCTTCATCACCGCAGATCGATCCGGTGACCGGGCACAAGACCCCCGATCCCGCGCTGCTGCCGGGGCGTGATCGCGATGCGGTGTTCATGTGCCCGCACGCGGGCGGCGGGCGCAACTGGAGCCCGAGCGCCTTTGTCGAAAGCGAGGCGATGCTGTTCGTCAACGCGCGCGATACCTGCATGGAACTGCGCCCCACCGAAGGCGGGTTCCTGTCGAGCGGGGTCGATATCTACTTCTCCGCCCCGGCCGACAGCGACGGCAATTTCGGCATTCTCCAGGGCATCGACATGGAGAGCGGCGAGGTGCGCTGGGAACACCGCCGCCGCGCGCCGTACAACGCCGGGGTGCTGGCGACGGCGGGGGGGCTGCTGTTCACCGGCGCGATGGATCGCGAATTTCTCGCCTACGATCAGGCGAGCGGCGAGCAGGTCTGGCGTTCAGGCCTCTCGGGCGTGCCCAACGCCGCGCCGATCACCTATGCGGTGGACGGGCGGCAATATGTGGCGGTGGTGACGGGGATGGGCAATCCGCTGGCTTTCGGGCTGAACGGATTTACGCCCGAATTGCCGGTGCCAGAGGTGAACAGCGCGGCGGTCTATGTGTTTGCGTTGCCGGAAGACTGACCTCCGCCGCCCAAATCACGCGCCGCCGCAGGTCATCCCCGCCAGCGTCTGAACGATGAAGCTGTCCACGGTCGGATCGACCAGCGCACAATCGTACTCGCCAAGCGTGAAGCCGATCGCCCGTCCGAAAAAGACGATGGCGACCCAGAACAACATGGAAGTGATCGCCGCGACCTTCGCCCCGGTTGGGACCGCTGTGGTCTGGTCCCACTCGCTCACCTTCTTCCACGTCACCGAATGGAAATAGGCCATGTTCAGCCCGGCCAGCGCCAGCAGCAGCATCTTGCCGACAAAAAAGGGATTGATCATGTAACTGGACGGCCTTGCTGATGAACAGCAGGGTTCCGGTAATCGCCGCGAGGACAAAGGCCGCCCAAGTCCATTTCAGCGTATCGCGTGACATCGCCGTGACCGGATAATTTGTCGACGCCACGCCCAGCAGGCGCAGGTCCATCACCAGAATCGTGCCCAGCACCGTCACCAGCGCGATGACATGCATCGTCTCCAGCGTCGGGAAAGCCCACAGGCTCTCCGCAATCGAAATGCCAAACGGAGAATACTGTATCGATTCCCAGATAGTGGTCGGTTCAGGATAGTAAGAAGCCATGTGATCCGTTTCCCCTTAAACCGGCGCGTAGGCGATCCAGCGACCGCCAGCCATTACCATGCACCACAGGATCACGATGACCCACGCGGTGGCGCGGGTGCCGCCACTGGCAACCCAGTCGGCACCCGCTGTCGCCGCTTGCCCGCGCAGTTTGCGCTGGAACAGCAGCGAAACGCACAGCACCAGCACCAGCAAGCACCATCTTGGTCCAGAAGATCGCGTTGACAATGTTGCGCACCGGTTCGGCCCAGGCCATCAGCAGCCCGCTGAACACGATCACCGCCAGTGACCACCAGATCCACGGGACAAAGCGCGCGGAATACTGCGCCAGCGGCTGCTCCTGACCAGCCATGCCGCTGACCCGCAGCGTCAGCATCAGCGTCGCCCCGAAACCGGCCGAAATCGCCAGAATGTGCAGCACCTGCGCCAGCGGCACGGACCAGAACCACTCGACCATGAACCAGTTGCTGCCCGAATCCTCGATGTCCAGCGCCAGCCCGTTGAGCCAGGTAGACCGCAGCCACTCTGTCAGGTTGAAAAAGAAATCACCCATTGGACCTGCGTCCCCCTTAGAATTCTTGTGTCTGCGATCCGGCGAGATTGACCCTGTCCGAAACACTTTCGCCTTGATCCAGAACAAACCCGCTAGCGCGCAATTGCCCCCGCGCCAAGCCCTTGGATTGATTCAGCATGGATCGGCAGCTTTTTGGAGGCATTGAAAACGCACTGTTTTTCCCACGTTGATGGTTCGCAAACGGCGGAAAACAGGGAGTTTTAGCGCCGCGTTCTACAGGGACCTAAGGCCGGTAACGAAAGAAGCCGGGCGGGCAGGCATTGTCAAAGCCGGACGGCACGTTTAGGACAGAATCAACAAAGCGACTGTGGGATCACGTTCGATTCCCGCAGGCAGCGATTCGGGGAGAGTGGTCTGATGCGGCTGGCACAGGGACTGGGTCTGGCAAGCCTGCTGGCTTGTGGCACTGCCCTTTCCGGCTGTGCCACCACGCCTGCGTCGGCGCAGGAACAGCCTGCCGCAAGCCAACCAGACGGCGACTGGCGCACGATCCACCGCGATCTCGCCGCTACCCGCTACTCGCCGCTGGACGAGGTGAATCGCGCCAATGTCAGCGCGCTGCAACAGGCTTGGACCTACCCCTATCGCGGCTTCAACAATGCCGTGCCGGTCGTGGTGAACGGGGTGATGTATTTCCCCGCCGCCAACCGCATCGTCGCCTTGGACGCGGCGACCGGCACCGAAGTGTGGGTGCATACCGAAGAATTCCCCGGCGGCCCCGGCCCGTTCGGCCCCCCCGGTTTTGCCGGGCGCGGACTGGGTTACTGGCCGGGAACCACCACCAATACCCCGCGCCTGCTGGTGATGGGACCGGGGCGGCTCTACGCCTTTGACGCTGCCACCGGCGCTCCGGTGACGAGCTTTGGCGAAAACGGTTCGGTCGCCGTCGATCCGGGTTACAGCGGCACGCCCACCATCACCGGCAATGTTGCCATCATCGGCGCGGCCAGCCTCGAAAATCCGCAGGGACCAGCAGGCAATCCGCGCGCCTATAACGTGCTGACTGGCGCACAGGCGTGGGAATTCGACACCACGCCCGATGCGGGCGAACCGTTCAACGAAACCTGGGGCGGCGGCGCGGAAGGTCGCGGCGGCACCAATATGTGGGGCTTTGCCGCCACTGTGGATGAGGCCAGCGGCGTGGCCTACCTCCCCATCGCTGGCCCGGCGCACAATTACTACGGCGGCGATCGCCCCGGCACCAACCTGTTCGGCAATTCGGTTGTCGCGGTCGATGCCGCGACCGGCGAATACCGCTGGCATTTCCAGACCGTGCACCACGATGTGTGGGATATCGACATGAGCCACGCGGGGCCGCTGATCCCGGTCACCACGCCCGATGGCGCGCGGCACAATGTGCTCGCCAATGTCGGCAAGAGCTCGACTGGTCTTCGTGCTCGATGCCGACAGATGGCGAGCCGGTGCATCCGGTCGAAGAACGCCGCGTTCCGCCGGGCGACGTACCGGGCGAATATTACCACCCCACCCAGCCCTTCCCGGTGGTCACCCCGCCGCTAAGCCGGGTGGAGATGACCTATCAGGACATCGTCACCGCCGAGGACACCACGCGCAGCGCATTCGCAGGCCTGCTACGCGATGTGGGATCGCGCGGGCGGGTTCCTCAATCTCGGCCCCTACACGCCGTTCATGTTCCGCGCCGCAGGACAGCCGCCGCGCTCCACCATCCAGCTTCCCGGCGGGATCGGCGGGGTGAACTGGGGCGGCCCTGCGGCAGACCCGACCACCGGCATGGTCTATGTCAACGCCATCGACACCTCGCTGGTCGGCTGGGTCGAACGCGTGGAGGGCGACGAGCCCTACAGCTTTGACGCCAGCGGCGAAGGCGCGCAGACCGAGTACGACCGCGCCAGCGTGGACGGCAAAGGCCCGTTCTTCAGCTTCAGCGCTCCGCTTTCGGGCGAATACGACGACAACGGCCGCCCGGTCGGGACAGTCCTGCCGTGCTACAAGCCGCCGTGGGCGCGGCTGACGGCGGTGAACGCCAACACCGGCGAAGTGGCCTGGGCCGTACCGCTGGGCATGTTCGATGAAGAAGCCCTGCCCGAAGATCGCCGCCTGCTCGGCAATGCGGGCAGCGCCGGGCCTACTGTGACGGCGGGCGGGCTGGTATTCATCGGCGCCACCAACGATCAGCCGCTTCCGCGCCTTTGACGCCGCCACCGGGCAGCAGCTATGGGAAGCGCAGTTGCAGGGCAATGCCAATGCCAACCCGTTCAGCTATCGCGGGAATGACGGCACGACAATATGTGGCCATCAATGCCGGCGGCATGATGGTGGCCTATGCACTTGAACAACAAGATTGATCTGAGGAGTGGTTATGCGGGGAATTACACGATTGGCGAGCGTCGCGGCGGCAGCACTGGCCTTGGCCACTGTCGGCAGCGTTCAGGTGCTGGCGCAGGACAGCATGGAGATGGAGCGGATCGGCGACCATCCGAACATCAACGGTGTTTGGCAGGTGATGAATTCGGCCAACTGGAATGTCGAACCGCACAGCGCCGCCGCCAACCCGCTTGCCCGCAGGTGACCGCCTGCTCGGTGCCATCGGCGCAGTGCCTGCCGGGCTTGGCGTGGTTGAAGGCGGAGCAATCCCCTACAATGACGCCGCGCAGGAACGGCTGGCCACCAACCGCGCCAATGTGATCAACCACGATCCCGAAGCCGCCTGCTATCTGCCGGGCATTCCGCGCGCGAGCTACATGCCGCACCCGTTCCAGATCGTGCAGGGTGACGGCGACGATATCCTGATGGTCTATGAATATGCCTCGGCCAATCGGGTCATCAACATGGAAGAAGTCGGCATCCCGCCGATCGATACCTGGATGGGCACCAGCTACGGCGAATGGCAGGGCGATACGCTGGTTGTCACCACGCTGGCGCAAGGGCCGGGGCTGGTGAAGCTGCCAGCGGGCGTGATGATGGACGGCGTGACCTGGCTGGACCGGGCGGGCAATTACCTCACCAATGCCGCCACCGTGACCGAGCGTTTCACGCTTTCGCGACAGCGGCGATCACATGGACTATTCGGTGACGATCGAGGACCCCGCTGATCTACACCGAGGCCGTGGACCATGAACATGACGCTGTATCGCCGCGTCGATGCCAATGCCCAGCTGCTCGAATTCAAGTGCGTGCCGTTTTCTGAAAATCTGCTCTACGGCGACTTAATCGCAGGGCAAGGTAGCGAGTGATAGACGGACAAAGTCAATCACGTTATAGCTGACACCAGAAGATTTGACTACCCAAGGAGTTATACACCATGCAGATGAAGAAGCTCAGCGCCGCCGCAATCGGTGCCGTGCTGGCGGTGACCGGGGTGGGCGCAGCATGCGCACCACTCCTTCGCCACCGAATTTGATCGCAACCGCCCCGTCCGCCTTGAAGGCACGGTGGTGATGTTTGAGTGGGTCAATCCCCATTCCTGGATCCATATCGATGCCACCCGCAACGGCCGCACCGAGCGCTGGCGCGTGGAAGGCGGCGCTCCGTCCGCGCTGCTGCGCCGGGGCTGGAACAGGAACTCGCTGCCCGCCGGCACCGAAATCATCGTCGAAGCCTTCCAGGCCCGCGATGGCGACACCCGCGCCTCGGCAGCGGAAATCCGCTTCCCCAACGGCCGCGAACTGTCGCTCGGCAACCCGACCACCGAAGCGGTTGCTGCTGCCGCGCGTCGCGCGTCGCGACTGATTTAGAGTTTCCGGTTCCTCCCGGGAAAACAGGCGGGGGCTCCGAAAGGGGTCCCCGTTTTTGTTAGCGCAGCTTGACATTGCCCCGCCCCCTGCGCTTTTCTGCTGGCGGGAAACGAGAGGTTTTTTGATGCGCAATTCAGTTCGCCTGACCACAGCAGCAGTGCTGCTTTGCGGCACCGCCCTGCCCGTCACCGTAGTCGCGCAGGACGCGGGCGAAGCGGCCAGTTGCCGCCCCACCGGCATGTTCGCGCAGATCGACTACCGCTCGGTCGAACCACTGGAGGATGGCCGCGTCACCTTCCGCCTGTGCGCGCCAGAGGCGGACAATGTGCGCGTCACCAGCAATGATCTCGATCCGGCGATCCCGGGTGGCTTCTTCGGCGGCGAACGTGGTCTGGCGATGGTGCAGGACGCCACCGGCCTGTGGAGCGTGACTACCGTTCTCCCCGTGGCCGCAGATACCTATCGCTTCAATTTCGAAGTCGATGGCCAGCGCGTGCCCGATCCGATGGCGACCACCTTCAGCCGCGAACGAACCGGGGTGAACTCGACGCTGGAAGTCGCGGGAGCCGAGGGCGCATTCCAGTCTTTCGACCCGACAATCGCCCACGGTTCGGTGACGCGGATCGAATACTGGTCGGCGACGCTGGGCGCAAAGCGCGAAGCCTACGTCTATACTCCGCCCGGCTACATGGCGGGCACTGACCGCTATCCGGTGCTCTATCTGGTCCACGGCGCGGGCAGATTCGCGGACAGCTGGACCAGTGTTGGACACGCGAACTACATCGCCGACAACCTGCTGGCGGCGGGCGCGATCGAACCGATGATTATCGTCATGCCGTTTGGTCATACGCCCGACCGAACCCGCAGTAGACATGCTGGTGAATACGGATTTCGGTGACGATCTGATCGGTGAGCTGATCCCGCATGTCGATGGCAATTTCCGCACGCTTGCCGATGCCGACCACCGCGCAATGGCGGGCCTATCGATGGGCGGCGCGCATACGCTGAACTACGGCGTACCCCGGCCCGATCTGTTCGGCGAGGTCGGCATGTTCTCGATGGGGCTGGGCTTTCGTTCGCCGGCAGAGGTCGAGCAATTACCGAGACCGCAATGCGGAAGGTTTGCGCGCACGCGCAGAATCGGCAGAGCCGGTCTACTACGCTATGGGAACCGATGATTTCCTCTACGCCAGCGCCGCACCAACCCGGGCGTGTTCGAGGCCAGCGGGATCGATTTCCATTACAACGAAAGCGGCGGCGGCCACACCTGGATCAACTGGCGGCGCTATCTGAACGACTTCCTGCCGCGGCTGTTTCGATAGAGCGGCAGACATGGCCCTTCAGTGCGACCCGAAGGGGGGGCATCGCAACCGGACGGGGTGGGAATGAGGTAGCGAGGCAGGAGGGGGGAGGAAGAAGCCCCGCATGTCCAATCACGATGCCCTTTCGTGATACAGCACCACTCACAAAGCAAAATATGGACTTTGGACCAGTCCGGACCTGCTTCCGATCAGATTCCCGCTTCCACGGCCAGCCGGATCATATCCGCACTGCTCTTCGCGCCGAGCTTTTCCATCGCCAGCCCGCGATGCATCTTCACGGTCTTTTCCGACAGGCTGAGCTCATAGGCGATCTGCTTGTTGCGCAGCCCCGCCGCCACCATTTGCAGCACTTCAAGCTGGCGGCGCGACAATTGCTTGATTTTCTCCGCCGCCCGCGCTCGCCGGGTCAGCATCGGCGTGTCCGCTCCGTCGCCCAGTTCCACCTGCGAGCCGTGGAAATAGGCCAGTTCGCCCTCGTCATCGAAGATCGGTGCGACCACCACGGCATTGCGGAAGGCGCTGCCGTCCTTCTTGTAGTTGAGGATTTCCACCAGCACCGATTTGCGATCCCGCACACCTTCGCGGATCGCTTCGGTCAGCCACGGCTCCGTGCCCGGCCCGGCGAGAAAGCGGCAATTGCGCCCGAGAATTTCGTTCTCGGAATAGCCGGTCAGATCGATGAAAGCCTGGTTGCAGGCGACAAGCGGATTGTCCGGCAGGCGAGGGTTGCTCACTACCGATGCGATCGGATTGCTCGCGATCAAGTCCCGCGCTTCCGGGTCCGATGTGTAGACTTCGTCCTTACCCACGGGTCCAATCTAGGGATTGCAGACTGCAAGGCAATGGGGGGTGGCTGGAAACCCGCAGAAAAGTCGCGATCTGCCACTGATTTACAGCCGCACGGCGCTGAGCCTCACCCCAATACCCGCGCCTCGCCGCCCGCCACCTCGATCCGCATGTCGGCAAAGCCCACGGCGTTGAGCGAGTGCGAGACCATCAGCACGATCCGCTGCGCCGATATCGGCTTTCAATCGCCCGATGATGCGGCGTTCGAGTTCGGGGTCCATCGCCGATGTCGCCTCGTCGAGCACCAGCAGGCTGGCGGGGCGCAGCAGTGCGCGGGCGAGGCACAGGCGCTGGCGTTCCCCGCCCGAAAGCCGCGCCCCGCCATCGAGCAATTCCTCGTCCAGCCCATCAGGCAGGCCGCGCACGATCTCTGCCGCCTCGACCTGCTCCAGCACCTGCCACAGCGCCGCATCATCGGCGTGCAAATTGGGCCAGAGCAAGTTTTCGCGCACCGTCCCGTCGAACAGGAAGGGCTCCTGCGGGGCAAAGGAGACCTGCCCCTGCCACGCCCTGCGGTTGACGGCATCGAGCACAAAATCGCCGCGCGCCACAGTGCCCGCAGCGGGCAGGTGTAGTCCGGCGATCAATTCCACCAGCGATGATTTGCCCGCGCCCGAAGGCCCGCCAACGTGCACCAGCGTTCCCGGCGCAATGCTTGCCGATGCGAGGTGAACCAAGGTCACCGTCTCGCGCTCGTCATTGAGCACGTCCACCCGGCAATCCTTCCAGCGCCAGCACCGCATCGGCGGGGGGATCGGCCTGCGCAGGGCCCTGCACCGGCTCGCTCAGGTCCTGCTGCGCCTGCCGCAGTTCGGCCTCGGTCTCACGGATCGCCTCGAACGCGGGTAACGCATGGGCAATCGTCTGCAAGCCGCTGAAGGTGGCGATCAGGCTGGGCGAGAGCCGCAGCACGATCGCCGCCATCACCAGCAATTCGCCCCCGCTCAGCCCGACCACGCCGTAGCCGACCAGCAGCACCGCCAGCGCCCCGAGCGCACCGACCAGCTGCACCGCATTGCGCAGCCGCCCTTGCTGGCGCACGAAAGTGACAGCCAGATCGCGGGTGGTGGCGATCCGCTCGGTGAAGCGCGCGGTCAGTTCATCCTCCGCGCGCGCGGCCTTGGCGGCCTTCAGCCCGTCGAGAAACCGGGTCGTTTCGTGCATCACTCCGCGATTGGCAAGGTTGAGTTCGCGGCCAAGCCGGTGGCTGCGGCGGGTCCAGACGATCGCACTCACCGCTCCGATCGCCACCAGCCCCAGCAGCGCCAGCCCCAGCACCAGGCTGACAAGGAAGGCCGCGAGCAGATAGGCCAACGCCATCGCCAGTGTGACCACGCCATTGGTCAGCGCGTTCATCGTGGAGGCGACGCGACCGATATTGTTCGTCATGGTGTTGAGCAGTTGCGCCTTGCGGAACCGCTTGATTACCGGCCAGTCAGTATGCGCAAGCAGGGCAAAGAACTCGCGCCGCGTGTAGTCGACAAAGCCGTGCGCCAGCCCGGTCATCATCACCTCACGCTTTTGCAGCACCAGTGCGCGCAGCACCACCAGCAGCACGAAGCCGGTTCCCATCACCGCCAACTTCCCGGTCACGCTGGCAATGCCGATGGAATCGAGCCACATCAGCAAGTGCCCCGTCACCCCCGAACGCGCGCCCTCCCCTTCGGCGAACAGCGTTTCGGCGACCGGGAGCAGCAGCACCAGCCCCGCGCCTTCGAGCAGCGCCGCCAAGCCGACTACCAGCAACGCGGGGACCACCTGCGGCCCGGCATAGGCGAGGATCGCACGTAGCAGATCGCGGTAGCCAGCAGGCGTGGCGGGCACGGGATTACTCGCCATTGCTGGTGGCCAGAGCGGCGGGGCGGCTTTTGCGCAGCGCGAGGTAATCGTCGCGTTCGCTCGCGCCCGTCACCACCACGTCGCCCGCCATCAGCCAGGCGTGGAACATGTAGCCGTTATCTACTCCCGGCGCGCGCGAGCCGATCACGATCCGCGAGGCAATCCCACGCCGCCCCAGCACCCAACGCCCGGCCATCGCGCGTGGCAGGCAGACGGCACGGAACAAGCGCGGGCGATTGGCGACCCGTTCGATCTTGCGCCCGAGATCAGCGGCCTGCTTGCGCTTTTGCGGCGAAAGCTGCGGCACTGCGTCTGGGGCAGGCTCGTCATCGAGTGCGCCGAGCAATCCGCGCCACCGGGAGAAGCGCACGAACTTCACCAGAAACCGCGCAAACCCCAGCGATAGCCATATTTCCAGCCACAACAGGCGGTTCGACAGAGAGGGTGGCAGTTTCATGATGGCAGGGGCGCTTACCAGAGCGAGGCGGCGGGCGGCAATGGTGGTGTGCAATTCGGGGCCACCAGCAAGTGCCATGACCCCCCAACCCGCTCAGGCAAATTTCGTAACCCCCAACTCCGCTCACGCCTGAGCTTGTCGAAGCGCAGCCACCTGGTTAGCCCAGCCGCTGGGGCGACTTTGTGGCTGGCCTTCGACAGGCTCAGGCTGAGCGATGGTTTTGAGAAACTGCCCCTGAACCGAGCGGGGTATTAGGAAACTCGCGCCGATCATCAATCCTCCCACCAATAAGGAGCACGCTCGCTATCCCCAGTCATCACCTCATTCAAAGTCGCCGCATCATAAGCCCGCCCGCCAAGCACAACTGTCTCCACCGTCTCAGTATTGCGAATATTCTCCAACGGATTGCCCGTCAAAATCACCAGATCGGCGAGCTTACCCGGTTCCAACGAACCAATCTCGCTCGCCATCCCTAGCGATCTCGCAGGCGCAATCGTGGCCGCCTGCAAAGCCTGCAATTCGCTCATCCCGCCGCGCACGAACGACCAGATCTCCCAATGCGCGGCAATCCCCGCCTGCTGGCCGTGCGCGCCGATGGAGACTTCCACCCCGCGTTCGGCAACCCGCGCCGCCTCACGCGCCACATCGTCGTCGATGAAATCGCCCTCCGGCGCGGTGGTGCGCCGGGCGGTCTCGGCGCGCAGGATCGCGGGCGGGGTGTGCGCCTGCAACAGCGGCTGTTCGAACACGTTGGTCGCCTGCCGCCAGTACGGATCGCCCGCCAGCCCGCCGTAACCGACCACCAACGTCGGCGTGTAATTGGTCTCAGCCGCGCCCATAAATTGCAGCACGTCCTCGTACAGAAATTCGACCGGAATATTGTGTTCCAGCGTCGAATTGCCGTCGGCTATCAGGTTGATATCCATGCCGAACAGCGATCCGCCCTCGGCCACGACAAGCATGTTCTCCTGCCGTGCGGCTTCCACCACCATCTGTCGCTGTTCGCGGCGCGGCTGGTTGTAGTTCTTCACGCTCGGCGCACCCTCGGCGCGCAGGCGGCGAACGTGGTCGAGCGCATCCTCCAGACTGTCGATCTGGGCATAGGCATAGGCATTGCGCGCGCCGTAGACGATCCGCCCGGTGGAAAACATCCGCGGCGCCAGGATCATCCCGGTGCGCTGCATGTCCTCGGCGACGAAGAAGGCCGAATCGCTGGAGGGATCGTGGATCGTCGTCGTCCCCAACGCCAGCGCCTGGGTGAGGTTCCAATTGACCTGCGGCACCACCCCATCGGCATCGACCGAGCCGTGCGCGTGGGCATCGATCAGGCCGGGGATGATGGTGCGACCGGCGGCGTCGATAGTGGGGGTTCCGGCGGGAATGTTCACCGTGCCTGCGGGGCCAACAGCTGAGATCACATCGCCCTGGATCAGGATCGTTCCGTTCTCAATGATGCCGCCGTCCGCGCCCGCCATCGTGATGATCCGCGCCCCGGTGATCGCCAGAGCGCCGGTGCGGCGATCTGCGGCCACGGTGCGGAGCAGCGAGACCCCGGTTTCGGGCTGCCCGTAGTCGGGGCGCTCCTCGCCCTCGGCCAGCGGAGCATTGGGGAACAGGTCGGCTGTTTCGGCGCTGAAAAGCGTCGGCCCAAGCGACCAGTGCAGCCGCTCCCCGCCGCTGCCCCAGTGGACGAAATCCGCGCCTCGAATCCGAGACCTCGACCACCGGCAAAGCGCCCGCCGAACCCGATACGCTCACCGCCTGCCCGCCCGGCATCAGCGGCATGGCAAAGGCGTCATAATTCTCGGTGAAGGCGAAATGGCGGCCGTTGGGGGAAACGTGATAGCTCGTCACCAATTCGCCGGTGGCGTGGGTGCGCGCGGCCTCGCCATTGAGGTCGGTCGAGACGAGCGTCTGCGCGCCATCGGCGGACCCGGTCATGAAAATGCGATCATTCGCCGCGCCGAAATGCGGTTGCGAATATTCGCGGCTGACCAGCACGGGCTCACCGCCGCTTGCCGCCAAGCGGTAAACGCCGGGATTGGCGCTGTATTCGGGCGCGGTGAGGTATCCGCCCTCGCCCTTCTCGAACACGATGGTGCTGCCGTCAGGAGAGAAATGCGGGCGGGCATAGTGCCCCGGCTGGCTCGTGACCGCGCGGCCATTGCGGCCATCGGCGCCCACGGTGCGGATTTCGCCGAGCCCGGCGTCGGTCCAGCGGACATAGACCAGTTCGTCGCCATCGCGCGACCAGCTGGGGAACAGCTCGCGCGCGTCGGCGCTGTCACTGGTCAGCCGCCGCATGGTGCCGCCGCTCGCAGACATGTGTACAATCGCCCGAGGCTCTCGAACACCACCGTCCTCCCATCGGGCGAAACCTCGGCAAAACGCGGCATCGTCACCGCCACCTCGTCAACCGCCACCGGGATCTGCGGATGCGGTGCGGGCAGCACGCCGCGCGTATCGCTGACGGTGAAGGGAATTTCGGCAAGGTTCGATCCATCGGCATCGATCCGGCGAATCCTGCCGCCCGCCCAGAACACGATCGATTGGCTGTCCGGCGTCCAGTCCATGTTCGGATAGACCCCGGTCACCGCCCAGGTTTCCTGCACGTCGCGATCCAGATCGTCGTAAATCCGCCGGTCCACCCCGCTGGCGATATCGCGGACATACAGCCCCGATTGCAGGTTCTCGCGGCGGACAAAGGCGATCATCGTGCCATCGGGCGACGGCGTCGGCCGCACCGCGCCGCCAAAGCCGGAAACCGCCGTGGTCACTTCGCCCGTCGTCAGATCGTAGCGTTCGATATTGAACAGGTCCTGGTTGGAATCCTGCGCGTAGATGAAGGTGCCGCCCGAAGTGATATTGCGGGTGTAATAGATCGCGCTGCCATCGGGCGCGTAGATCGGTTCGCCCAGTTCCTTCTGGTGATCCTCGTTGGGCCGTTCGACCAGCGCCACGCCCTCGCCGCCGGAAATGTGGTACATCCACACCTCGCCGGTGCCCGCCGAACGCTCGGTGGTGAAGTGCTTCTTGGCGACGATGTACTGCCCGTCGGGGGACCAGCTCGGCTGGTTGAGCAGGCGGAAATCCTCGTTGGTCAGCTGGCGCATGTCGCTGCCGTCGGCGTTCATCAGCCAGATATTGTCCCCGCCGCCGCGATCCGAGGTGAAGGCGATGCGGCTGCCATCGGGCGAAAAGCGCGGCTGCACTTCCCACGCCAGCCCCTCGGCAATCCGGGTGGGCGTGCCGCCGCTGATCGGCATGGTGTAGATATCGCCGAGCAGGGTGAAGGCGACGGTGCGGCCATCGGGCGAGACGTCGACATCCATCCAGCGTGCCTTCGCTCACGCTGATCGGGACCTGGCGTGATCGGTACACCGGGAGGGGCGTTGACGTCCCATTCCTCGGCTTCTTCCGCCTCTTCGGCGGTGGCCTCGGCGGGTTCTTCCTGCGCCCAGAGCGGGGTGGCGATGGCGCTGGCGATCAGGCTGGTGGCGGCGAAGAGCGAGAATTTGCGGAGCATCGGCAACCCGTTTCAGTTGAAATGAAGTCCCTTCATACGCTTCGCCAGCACAGGTGCAATGGGGCCTTCAGGGCTGCTGCGCGATCCGGTTCGCCGCCAGCACTTCGAGTACCCGCGCCAGCGCCTGCCGCGCCGGTTCGCGCTCATTCAGCAGCGCGTAGCTACCCGTCAGCCACAGCGCGCAATGGCCGTGGACCGTGGCGATGAGCGAGCGGACCAGCGGGCGGATGTGTCTCGGCATCGGCGGCGGGGCCGAACCATGCGCTGACTTCGCGATCGACAATTCCGGTCAGCGCCTCGCGCGCGGCGCCATCCTGCGCCGGGATATCGATTTCGCGGTCGATCCGGTGATCGTAGATCGCCATCCACAGGTTGCGGTTGGCATCGGCGAAGGCGAAATAGGCCATGACCAGCGCCTCCAGCCGCGCCGTACCTTCTGCCGCGACACCCTCCAGCGCGCCCTCCAGCGCCGCCGCCCATTGCCCGAAGGTGCGGCTGTTGATCGCCAGCAGATAGCCGTCGAGCGAGCCGAACACGTTGTAGATCGTCCCCACCGAATAGCCCGCGCGCCGCGCCGCCTCGCGCGCGGAAAAGGCCAGAAAACCGCGCTCCGCCAGCAGCGCGTGCCCCGCCCCCACCAGCAGTTCGCGCAGCTCCTTCGCGCTATGATCGGATCGCCTGCCCATGACGGCGGGGGATAACACAGGAATTGAACGCTGTGCAATTTTTAATTGAACAGTGTTTATTTCTTTGCCATGCTACACGGCGAATCGGATGGAGATCACCTTGTGCTGAGTTCTTTCACCATTGCCGGATGGGGTGCCTATCGCCCCCGGCGCGTCGTTCTCTCGACCGCGCTGGACGCGGCGCATGGGCATCCAGCGGGTTGGACCGAGGCGCAGTTCGGCATTGCCGGACGCCATGTGGCCGAGCCCGACGAAACCTCTTCGATGATGGGCGCGGCAGCGGCGCGCGCGGCGCTCGATATGGCTGGGTGGGCTGAGGGCGAATTCGATGCGCTGATCGGCGGCTGCGGGGTGATGGAACAGCCGATCCCGTCCACCGCCACGCTGGTGCAGGCGCGGCTGGGGCTTGGCGCATCGGGCATTCCGGCCTTCGACGTCAACCAGACCTGCCTCTCGTTCATGGCCGCGCTCGACGTGGCGGGCATGGGCATCGCCTGCGGGCGCTGGCGGCGGGTGCTGGTGTTTTCGAGCGATATCGCTTCTGCCGGACTGGACGCGAACGATCCGAAGATCCGCTCGATCTTCGGGGACGGCGCGGCGGCGGTGGCTCTGGAAGCGCGAGGAGGGCAGCGGCCTGCTCGCCAGCCGGTTCGTCACCCACGGCGATCACCACGCGCTGGCGCAATTGCGCGCGGGCGGCACGAAGTTGCGGGTGGAGGAAGGCTACGAGGCGCTGGTGGCGGGATCGCATTTCGAAATGGACGCGTTCGGCATCTTCAAGGCGGCGGCCAAGGCTCTGCCCGGCGTGATCGACGGGGCGCTGGCCGATGCGGGAATGGTGCGGGGCGACCTCGCCTGCGTGATCTGCCATCAGGCCAGCGCGCCGGGGGTGGAGCATGTCCGCCGCCTGTTCGCGCCGCATGAAGCGCGCGTCGTCAACATTTTCGCCACCCACGGCAACCAGATCGCCGCTTCGATACCGACTGCCCTTGCCCATGCGCTGGACAGCGGCGCGGCCAGGCGCGGGGACCGGGTGATGCTGCTCGGCACTGCTGCGGGGATCAGCGCGGGCGCGATGGTGTTGCAGTTGTGAGCGTGGACCGCGTCCTCATCACCGGCGCGACCGGCGGGCTCGGCGGGGCGCTGATGCGCGAGGCTATGGCGCGCGGGTGGGAGGTGCGCGGGACCGGGCGGGCGACGTTCGATCAGCCGGGGGTGGAATATGTCCGTGCCGATCTTGCGGCGAGCGATTGCGACATGCGCTGCCCTGGTGGAGGGCTGCGACACGGTGATCCACAACGCCGCGCTGTCCGCCAGTTGGGGCACGCGCGAGGAATTCCAGCGGATCAATGTGGACGCGACCGCGCCGCCTGCTCGAAGCCGCGCGGGAGGCCGGAGTGAAACGCTTCACTTTCGTCTCCTCCCCCTCGATCTTCGCCAGCTTTCGTGACCGGCTCCAGATCGGCCCTAACGATGCCCCCGCCAATCCGCAGCTCAACCATTACGCCCGCACCAAGCTGGAGGCCGAACGGCTGGTCCGCGCCGCCAACAGTGCGAGCATGGCCACCTGCGCCATTCGCCCGCGCGCACTGGTGGGCGAAGGCGACCGGGTGATCGTGCCCCGGCTGATCGAACTCGCCCGCCGCAAGCGCGTCCCTTTGCCGCGCGACGGAGTGGCGCTGCTCGAACCGACTGACCTGCGTGATGCTGCCTGGGCCGTGTGCGAAGCGGCCCTGCGGTGTGAGATGATCGGCGGGCGGGCGCTCAACATTTCCGGCGGGCGACCGATTGCGGCGCGGGAACTAGCGCAGAAGGTGGCCGACGCGCTGGGCACCTCGCCGCAGTTCGCCAACCTGCCCGCTGTTCCAGCGCGGATCATCGCCACGTGCTGGAAGGGTTCGCCCGAATGACCGGGGCAGAGAACGAACCCGTTCTCACCCGCTATACGCTGGCGGCCATGTCCTATTCGCAGACCTTCGACCTCGTACCTTCGCGGCAATTGCTCGGCTACGAACCCCGCCACGATGCCGTTGAAACGCTCCTCGCCGAAGTGCGCAAACTGGCATGAAGCGCGTCGGCTTCCGCTGGATCGCGCGCGGATCGTGCCGCCATCCCGAAGCGATGACGATCAGCGGCGGAAGCCTGTGCCCCGCCACTTTCCCCGCGCTGGTGGGCGTGATCGCGCACCCGGAGCGCGGCATTTTTCTGTTCGATACCGGCTACGATCCCGCCTTCCTCGACGCCACCCGGCCCTTCCCCGAACGGCTCTACCGCTGGACCACCCCGGTACAGATTGGCGCCGATGTTGAATGGCAGACATGGCTTACCGCACACGACATTGCAGAAACCGACCTCGCAGGCACAATCGTCTCGCACTTCCACGGCGACCACATCGCGGGATTACGAAATCTGGCGCATCTGCCGGTCTGGTGCGCCCGCGCCGGGCTGGACGACTTGCGGCAGGCCAGGCGGTTCACGCGGGTACGCAAGGGCTATCTCGCCCACTGTGTACCCGATGCAATGGACGCGCATTTCTTCGAGGACGCGCCCGAAATGCCCCTCCCCTCCGCCTTCGCGCCTTTCGCCGCAGGGCGCGACATCCTGGGCGATGGCAGCCTGATCGCGGTGCCGCTCCCCGGCCATTGCCCCGGCCACTGGGGGCTGGCGCTGCACACTGAAGTCGGGCGGTACGTGCTGCTCGCCGCCGATGCGGTGTGGAGCGGCAAGTCGATCACCGAGCGCCGCCCGCCGCCGCGCATTACCACTGCGCTGCTCGGCGACACGCGCGGCTATCGCGCCACGCTGGACCTGCTTCACCGCGCCGCCATCGGCAACGTCGACCTCGCCATCCTTCCCTCGCATTGCGCCGCCAGCGCCGAAGCCTTCCGGGGCGAGAATGCGGACTGAGCAAGTTCTGCGCGCATGGTGGCGCACCCGCCGCGCGATGCGTCTTTCGCCCGCGAAACTGGAGAACCTGCGTGCAGCGAAATGGGCGGCGCTCCAACCTGCCTTGCGCGCCTCGCCCGCGCTGGCCGATTACGCAGGCAAGCCGCTGGCGCAATTCCCGATCACCGACACCTCAAATCTACGCGCGGATTACGGGCGCTGGAACAGCCTCGGTCTCTCGCATCAGCAATGCACGGCGCTTGCCGATGCGGCGGAGCGGGGCGAAGACACCGACGAGGTAACGGCGGGCTGGTCCACGGGAACCGGCGGCGGCGCGCGCGGGCTCTTCCTCACCGATCCCGCCGAACGCGCCGACTATATCGGCCAGAGCCTCGCCCGCCTGCTCCCGCTTCGCGCACTGCTGCGCCGCCAGCGGATCGCACTGCACCTGCGCGCCAGCAACGCGCTCTACACCGATGTGCGAGGGCGACGGATAGGCTTTGCCCATTTCCCGCTCGAAGCCCCGACAAGCGAGACCGCAGCAGCGCTGGCGCAATACGACCCCACCATCCTGATCGCCCCGCCGCACCGGTTGATTGCGCTGGCGGAACAGGGTGCGCGGTTCCCTGCCCTCACCCAGCTGTTCTACGGCAGCGAGCCAATCAGCGAGGCAGAGCGCGATTTCGTGGCCGAACGCCTTGGCCTGATCCCCCAACCGATCTGGCAGGCGACCGAGGGCTTTCTCGGTGCCGCCTGCCGTCACGGGCGGCTGCACCTGAACGATCATGCGCTGGTGATCGAACTGGAGCCCGTCGCGGGAACGGCAGGCTTTCGCCCGATCGTGACCGACTTGCACCGCCGTAGCCAGCCCGTGGTGCGCCTGCGCGGGGATGATTTCATCGAACTGGATAGTCTTGGCCTTTGCCCTTGCGGCTATGCCGGGCGAACTATCTTGCCGATTGCTGGAAGGGTAGGCGATCTGTGGCGGTTTGCCACTGGCACCATCACACATCGACAGGTCATCGAAGCGGTCGAATCCGAGCTGGGCGGCGCGCTCCGTTGGCAGGCACTGGGCGAGCCGCGTGGAGCGGAATTGCGAACCGCTCCGGATTGCTCGCCAGACCTTGTACAACGGGCCGCAGCAGCGCTCGCCCACCTCATCCCCGTCCCCGTCCAGACCGCCAGCAACCTCCCCGAATGGCCCGGCCCCAAGCGCCGCAAAGTGGTGTGGCAAGATGGCTGAGCGCGTCCTCATCACCGGAGCCCGCGCCGCCGCCGCGCTCGATCTCGCGCGCGATTTTGCGGCGGCGGGGTTTGAGGTGCATCTCGCCGATTGCACCCCGGCGCGGATGGCGCGCTGGTCGAGCGTGCCCAAGGCCGTGCACCGCTACGCCCCGCCTGCGCTCGATCCGGCGGGCTTCCGCAGGGATATTGCGCGGCTGGTAACCGATCTCGCGCCAAGCCTCGTCATCCCGACTTGCGAGGAAGTGTTCCACCTCGCCGCTCCCTCACTTGCTGAAACCCTGAAAGACCGCCTGTTCGCCCCGCCATTGACCATACTGCGCCGCCTGCATGACAAGCACGCCTTCGCCCTCGCCTGCACCGAGTGGGGCCTGCCAGTGCCAGAGAGCCTGTTGCTGGCAAACCCCGCCGATCTGGGGCAACTGGCGGGGGACAGCAGCGAATGGGTGTTCAAACCGCCCTTCAGCCGTTTCGGTGAGAGCGCCTTGGTCGGCCCTACGGCGGCGCAATTTGCGAAGCTTGCACCCTCTCCATCTTCCCCCCTCCTTACCCAGCGGCGGGTTCGCGGAGAGGAATGCTGCTTCCACGCCTTTGCCCGAAACGGACAGCTGCTCGCCTTCGCTGCCTACACTTCACGCTGGCGGCTGGGTGGAGGCGCGAGCTTCGCCTTTTCGCCCTTGGCCGAAGAGCAGACCGCCCCTTTGCACGCCATCGCCGAGAGCCTTGCCGCCAGCGCGCGATTGACCGGCCAGTTCGCCTGCGATGCGATCATCGATGCCAGCGGCCAGCCGTGGCTGATCGAGTGCAATCCGCGCGGCACCAGCGGGGTGCATCTGCTGGCGGGCACTGGCGATCTGGCGCGCGCCATCGTCTCCGATATACCGATGCCAGAGCAGCCCACCCCCGCCCCGCGCCATCTTGCCCCGGCGATGGTCCTGTTCGGCCTGCCGCTGGCCTTGCGGCGGGGAACTGTGGCAGAGTGGCGGGCGACCATGCGCCAGTCCCGCGATGCCATTGCCCGCCCCGGAGATCGCCTGCCACTGGCGGGCGCGCTGGTCGATGCCGTGGGATTTGCGCTCAGCGGTCTGCGGCACGGCGTGTCAACCACCTCGGCCACCACCCGCGATATCGCCTGGAACGGGGAGGATCTGGCGTGAGCGCTTTTCCCGATGCCGTGCGCAAGGCCTGGCACATGGTGGCACTGTCGCGCGACATCCGCGCGGGTAAGATAGTCAAAAGAGTGCTTTGCGGGACACCGCTGGCACTGTTTCGTACTGCCGCAGGGGTCGCGGCGTTGATCGACCGCTGCCCGCACCGCAACTATCCGCTGTCCGAAGGGCGACTGGTCGAAGGCACGGTGGAATGCGGCTACCACGGCTGGCGCTTCGACGCCCAAGGGCACTGCGTTTCCGTTCCGGGCTGCGAACTGGCAGAAGGCGGCGACAAGCGCCTCGATGCCCAAACCGTGCGGGTAGTGGAGCGCCACGGCGGAGTCTTCGTCACCCTCTCTGGCGAAGCGCCCGCCGAACCGCAACTGCCGCCCGATTTCGGCAATCCCGATCTCGATCACTTCTGGTGGCAGCAGGGCACCTGGGCCGGCCGCGCCTTCGATGCCATCGAGAACGTGATGGACCCGTTCCACACCAATCACCTGCACCACGGCTTCATCCGCCGCCGCGACAAGCGCCTGCCCGTCGACCTGGTGGTGACCAGCCACGGTGATGGTATCGACATGGCCATCGAACAGACCCAGCCCGATTACGGCCTGATGTCCCGCTTCCTCGAACGCGACCGGGTCCGCAGTGTCTCCCGCTTTTACCCGCCCTGTACGGTGCAGGCGCGCTGGGAGGGTGAGGAAAAACTGACCCTGTGCGTCACCGCCATTTTCACGCCCGCCACCAAATCCAGTTTCACGCCGTTTGCGCGATTTTCGACGCCGAAGGGCTTAGCGCCAAGTTGGCTAAAGCAGGCCGCGATCCGGCTGTTCCTCGATCCGGTGGTGGCGCAGGATCGTGACGCTTTGGCAAAACAGCACGGCGTGATGCGCAATTCGGCCACCCGCAATTCGTCTCCGGACCGGGGGACATTCTCGGCCAGCGGTTGCATCAATTGTGGAAGGGCGAACGGCTGCCAGAGGGGCAGGATCCGCCAGTTCGGGCAACGCTTTGATAACTACTTGAGGTCAGGTTCCGCCACCGCCCGCTGCGCGTCGAGCAGCCGCACCGCCTGCAGGCTACCAGTGCCACCAGTGCAATCATCGCCGCGCCGACGTACCACGGGGCATCATGGCCAACCCGCTGATAAATCAGCCCGAACAGCGGCGGCACGATGATCCGCCCGACGGCGTTGGAGGCCATCAGCAGTCCCATCGTGCTGCCCTGCCGCTCGCCCGGGGTATTGCGGCTGAGCAGCGCGCCGGCAGACGGGAAAGCGAGCGAGTGACCGGTCATCAGCACCCCCATCAGCAGCACGCCGGATATCGGCAGGCGAATAACCGGTTGCAGCAGCATCGAAAGTGCCAGCAGGCCAAGCCCGATCATGATCACCCGCGCCTCGCCGAACCGCGCCACCAGCGGGCCGATCAGCACCAGTTGCGCGAACAGCCCGCCGCTGCCGATGGCGAGGAATGCCAGCCCCAGTTCACGCGCGCTCCAGCCGAAATTTTCCTCGCTCCACAGCCCGTAGATCGCCTCCATGCTGGCGAACATCGCAATGCCGCAAAAGCTGATGACGAACAGCCGGGCGAGCAAGGGCTGCTCGGTGACGAAGGCGATCGCTTCCGAATATTTCGGCAAGGGCGCGCCCTTGCCCCGTGGGCGGAACGGCGTCCTTCAGCACCAGAAAGCACCACAGCGCTGGCCAGCAAGACACAGCCCGCCCGCGATCAGGATCGGCAGGCGGAAGCTTTCCGCCGCCACCGCCTCGCCCGCGAACAGCCCGCCCAGCACCGGGCCGAAGGCAAAGCCCAAGGAGAAGGCCGCGCCGAAATAGCCCATCGTTTTCGCGCGGGTTTCGGGCGGGGAAACATCGGCGATGAAGCCCTGCGCCACGCTCAGCGTGCCAGAGAAGAACCCGCTCACCACCCGGATGGCCACCGCCGCCCACAGCGTCGGCGCAAAGGCAAAGGCGAAATAGGTGAGGCCGGCGATCCCGGTGGTCAGCACCAGCACCTTGCGCCGCCCCCAGATGTCCGACTGGCGGCCCCAGTGGATTTCGCCCGAAGACATTGCCGAAGCTGTAGGCGGCGAACAGCAGCGCAATCTGCCACGGCTGCGCATCAAACACCTGGCCGTAAAACGGCAGCAGCGGCAGGATCAGGCTGAAGCCCGGCGATGTTGATGAACACCGCGACCAGCAGCGGAGGCAGGCGCTTATCCATTGTAGCGCGGTTCGGGCAGGCCGCGTCACGCCCAGCCCGTCGATCACGAAGATTGCGCCGTCATCCTCGCTCGCCTCGCGGCCCGAGGAAGCTCGGGATCGATGGTGGGGACGAACAGCCGGTCCAGCTTGGGGCCCGAAGAACATCACGCTGGCGGGGATCTTGGTGGGGAAGGCGATTTCGCGCAGCACTTCGCCTGCCGGGCGAGACGCACAGCACCACCCCGCCCTCGCAGATTGCAGTCCACAGATTGCCATCCGCATCCACCGTCGCGCCATCGGGGATCGGGCCCCATTTGCTGGTTTCGAGGAATTCGCGCCGGTTGCTGGCCGCGCCGGTTTCGATGTCGTAATCATAGGCGTAGATCAGGTGCCGCAGGCTGTCGGCGTGATAGAGCGTGCGGTCATCGGGCGACCAGCACGGGCCGTTGCCGAGGCCGATATCGTCGTCGATCTGGCGTCAACTTGCCCGCGATCCAGCGAATAGAGCCCGCCTACCGGCTCCTGCATCTTGCGGTGGCTGGTGCCGAACACGAACCGCCCGCGCCGGTCCACCTTGCCATCGGCCAGTTGCACCTCGGGCTGGGGCGGATCGAGCAGGGCGACCAGCGGGTCCACCGCGCCGGTGGCGAAATCGAGCGTGTGAACGCCCGTTCCCAACGCCAGCACCGCGCCGCCATTTTCGCGCAGCGCCATCGAGCCGATGATATCGGGCACGTCCCAGCTTTTGTGATCATCGCTCGCCGGATCCCAGCGGAACACCTTCTTCGTCAGGATATCGATGTAATACAGCGCCTGTTCGGCCACGTCCCAAACAGGCCCCTCGCCCACCATGCATTTGGGCAAGCCTAGCCGCGTGATCTCTATGTCCATTTCCCCATCCTCTCGGTCGGGGATACTAACGAGCGTTAGGATGGAGGCAAGCGCCTTGCCAAGCTGGCGCTTATCCCAGCGCGCCGTGGCAATGCTTGTACTTGTTGCCCGAACCGCACGGGCACGGCGCATTGCGGCTGACATTCAGGCCTGCATAGGGATCACCTGCCTGCGGCTCGCCTGGTTTCGCCAATGCCACGGGCGATGCGGCCAGCGTGCCGAACAGCGGCGCAAGCTCTTCCGAGCCGTCGCCGTCATTGGAATCGTCCTCGCCCGTGAACGGGTCGATATGGCCAGTGAGGAAATCGGGCAGATCTGGCAGCGCGCGCGGCGGCGGCGGGGCGGCCTGCCGGAATTCCGCCGTCAGCAGCACTTTGGTTACGTCCTCGCGCACGCTTTCCAGCATGGTTTCGAACAGCCCGAAGGCTTCGCGCTTGTATTCGTTGAGCGGATTCTTCTGCGCATATCCGCGCAGGCCCACCACCTGGCGCAACGCGTCGAGTGTGGCGAGATGTTCCTTCCAGTGAAAATCGAGCCGTTCGAGCAGGATGCTCTTTTCCACCCGCCGCCAGCTGTCTTCCGGAATTTCGGCAGTGCGTGCGACCATCCGTGCTGCAGAAAGCTCCTGCAGTCGTTCTTCGATCAGTTCGGGTTCGAGCTGCGCCTCGGTCAGCCAGTCGTCCAACGGCACATCGAAGCCGAGGATCGTGCGTGATTTTTCCCGCAGCGCCTCCACATCCCACTGTTCAGGATAGGAGCCGGGGGGGCAAGCAGCAAAGACGATGGCGTTGATCGCATCGCGGCGCATATCCTCCACCACATCGTCCACGCGTTCGGAATCCATGATTTCAGCGCGCTGTTCGTAGATCACCTTGCGCTGGTCGTTCATCACGTCATCGTACTGGACGACCTGCTTGCGCATTTCGTAATTGCGCGCTTCCACCTTCTTCTGCGCGGTCTCGATGGCCTTGCACAGCCACTTGGAACCGATCGCTTCGCCATCTTCCAGATTGGAATTCATCATCTTGGCGAACAGCGTGTCCGGCCCGAAGATGCGCAGCAGATCATCTTCGAGGCAGAGGTAGAAGCGTGACAGGCCGGGATCGCCCTGACGGCCAGAGCGGCCGCGCAGCTGGTTGTCGATGCGGCGGCTTTCGTGGCGTTCGGTGCCGAGCACGAACAGCCCGCCCGCCGCCAGAACCAGCGCCTTCTGTTCGGCAACTTCGGCTTTGATCGCGGCGATGGCGGCATCCTTTTCGGGGCCGTCCTCCATTTCGCCGAGTTCATCCTCGATGCGGAAATCGACATTGCCGCCCAGCTGGATGTCAGTCCCGCGCCCGGCCATGTTGGTGGCAATCGTCACCGCGCCGATGCGGCCCGCCTGCGCCACGATATGGGCTTCCTGTTCGTGCATCCGCGCGTTGAGGACCGCGTGCTGCACGCCTTCCTTCACCAGAAACTTGCTCAGCAGTTCGGACTTTTCGATCGAGACCGTGCCCACCAGCACCGGTTGGCCGCTGTCGCTCTTCTCCTTGATCGCCTTCGCTATGGCAGCGAACTTGTCGAGCGTGTTCTTGTAGAACTCGTCCTCCTCGTCCACGCGCAGCACCGGCACGTTGGTGGGGATTTCGACGACGTTCAATTTGTAGATGTCCCAGAACTCGCTCGCCTCGGTGGCGGCGGTACCGGTCATGCCGGACAGCTTGGGATACATGCGGAAATAGTTCTGGAAGGTGATCGAGGCCATCGTCTGGTTCTCGGGCTCGATCTTCACCCCTTCCTTGGCTTCCACTGCCTGATGCAGGCCGTTGGACCAACGGCGGCCATCCATCATCCGGCCGGTGAATTCATCGATGATGACGACCTTGCCGACCTTGATCGGGTTGCCCGTCTCGTCAAAGCCATCCTCTTCCTTGACGATGTAATCGGTGTCCTTCTTGAACATCACCACCGCGCGCAGCGCCTGATCCATGTGATGGACCACCTGGGTGTTTTCGACATCGTAGAGATTGTCGGTCTGGAGCAGTCCAGCAGCGAGCAGCCGCCGCTCCATTTCCTCGGTGCCATCCTCGGTCAGCTGGACGTTGCGGCTCTTTTCGTCCTTCTCGTAATATTCCTCCTCCAGCGTTTTCACGATGGTATCGAGTGCGACGTAGAGCTCGCTCTTGTCCTCAGTGGGGCCCGAGATGATCAGCGGCGTGCGCGCTTCGTCGATCAGGATCGAATCCACCTCGTCGACAATCGCGTAGTTGAAGGGCCGCTGCACCATCTGGCGGCGTTCCTGCTTCATGTTGTCGCGCAGGTAATCGAAGCCCAGCTCGTTGTTGGTCGAATAGGTGATGTCGGCGGCATAGGCCGCGCGGCGGGCGGCCTCGGGCAAGCCGGGTACGATCACCCCCACGGTCAGGCCAAGGAAGCCGTGCAGGCGGCCCATCCATTCGGCGTCGCGCCGGGCGAGGTAATCGTTCACGGTGACGACGTGGACGCCCTTGCCCTCGATGGCATTGAGATAGGTGGCGAGCGTGGCCACCAGCGTCTTGCCTTCACCGGTCTTCATTTCGGCAATTTCGCCGCGATGGAGCACGATCCCGCCGACCATCTGCACATCGAAATGGCGCATTCCGAGCACCCGCTTCGAAGCTTCGCGCACGGTGGCGAAGGCTTCGGGCATGAGATCGTCGAGCGTCTGCCCTTCGGACAGCTTGATGCGGAACTTGGCGGTTTGCGCTTTCAACTCATCATCGGAGAAGTCGGCGAGCTGCTCTTCGAGCGCGTTGATACGGGCTACGATCTTGTCGAGCGACTTGACGTAGCGATCATTAGACGATCCGAAAACGGATTTGGCGATGGCTTGCCACATGGTGGGATTCCTGTCGGATAATAGGGAGATTGGCCGCGCGATTGCCGTCGCGGCCATTAGAAAATCGGGCGATGTAAGGGGCTTGCGCCGCTATTCGTGCGCGCGGTCTGCCTGAATCTGGACCGGGGGGACGACCACGATAACGGGCCGCCTGAGGGCACGGGTTCGCCTGCTGTGTGCGGTTCGCCTGACGCATCTGCGTCAGTTGCAGCGGCGCACTGACCACCGGCGCACACTCCGCCTGCTGATCCGCCACCGCCACGCTGATCACCGCGCCCTGCGCCGCCGCCACAGGCTCCGCCGCGAGCGTAAAGCCCGAAATGACGGCAAGCAGGGTGAGCAATTGGCGAAGCATGGACTGTGTCAGATAGCGATTGTTGCCGCGAAGTCTATCCGCAAGGCATGAATGGGTGGTGAAATTGCCGCCTTGTCGCCCGCTTTACTGGTCACTATGAGGCAGCGGCATGGACATCGCCACGCTCCCCCCTCGCCCTGCCCTTCCCCGACATGCCGCCGATTGCGGGCGTGACGCTGCGCGTCGCGCGGGCGGGGTACAAGGGCTGGGACCGCGCGGACCTGACCTATGCCGAACTCGCCGAGGGCACCGCGCTGGCGGGCGTTTTCACGCGCAATGTCTGCTGTTCCACCGAGGTCGAGATGGGGCGCGAGCAGGTGTTGCTGGGCCGCGCGCGGGCGTTGATCGTCAACGCGGGCAATTCCAACGCCTTCACCGGCTATCGCGGGCGCGAGGCGGTGGAGCAGATCATGGCGCAGGTGGCGCACCACCTCGATTGCGCGCCGTCGGACGTGCTGGTTTCCTCCACCGGAGTGATCGGCGTGCCCTTGCCCAAGGACAAGGCGCAGGCGGGCGTGGCCGCGGTGCTGGAAGCGCAGCCGTGCAGCTGGGAGGAGGCCGCAAACACCATCGGCACCACCGATACCTTCGCCAAGGGGGTGACGGCAGCGGCCTGGTGGGCGGCACTCGCGTGACGCTGAACGGCATCGTCAAGGGCAGCGGCATGATCGCGCCCGACATGGCGACCATGCTCGGCTACATGTTCACCGATGCGGCGGTGGAACCGGCTTTCCTGCAACGCTGCCTTTCCGCCGCCAGCGACGCGACGCTTCAACTGCATCACCGTGGACAGCGACACCTCGACCAGCGACACCGTGCTGGCCTTCGCCACCGGCAAGGCGGGCAATGCGCCGCTGGGCAGTTTTGACGATCCGGGTGCGGATGCCTTCATGGCGGCCTTGCAGGATGTCTGCCGCCAGCTCGCGCATCTGGTGGTGCGCGATGGCGAAGGGGCGAGCAAGTTCATCGCGGTGAGCGTTTCGGGCGCGGAGAGCGACGACAGCGCGCGCCGCGTCGGCCTCGCCATTGCCAATTCGCCGCTGGTGAAAACCGCGATTGCCGGGGGCGATGCCAACTGGGGCCGGGTGGTGATGGCCGTGGGCAAGGCGGGCGAACCGGCGGACCGCGACAAGCTCTCGATCGCCTTCGGCGGCGTGTGGACCGCGCGCGATGGCCTGCCGGTGGAGGGGTATGACGAGGCTCCGGTGGCCGCGCATCTGGCGGGGCAGGAAATCGATATTGCCGTCGATCTGGGGCTCGGAGAAGGCCGCGCCACCGTGTGGACCTGCGACCTGACCCACGGCTACATCAGCATCAACGCGGACTATCGTTCGTGAGCGACATCATGGCCTTCCATCGCGCGGTCGAGGACCTGCTGCGCGAGGTGAGCGAAAAGGCGATCCTGCCGCGCTACCAGCGGCTGCGCGAGGGCGAGGTGGAGGACAAGGGCGGCAACGATCCCGTCACCGTCGCCGACCGTGAAGCCGAAGCCATGCTGCGCGAGGGGCTGGAGCGGATCGTGCCCGGCCTCGCCTTCGTCGGCGAAGAAGGCGCCCATGCCGATCCTGCCACGCTCGATGGCCTGAAGGGCGACTGCTGGATCGTCGACCCGCTCGACGGCACGCGCAATTTCGCGGCGGGCAAGCCGCCGTTCGGCATTCTGGTGGCGATGGCGAGCGGCGGTGAGGCGCATACCGGTTGGATTTACGACTGCCTGACCGCAGCGCCTGTGCGTGGCCCATCGCGGCAAGGGTGCTTTTATCGGTGAGGAGAAGGGTGACCGCGCAGCCGACCGGCGAAGCCCTGCCCGTCGCCGCGATCTCGCTGCTGTTCATGGACCCGGCCAAGCGCGAGGCGGTGAAGGCGCAGATCGCCCCGCACTATCGCCTCGCCGACATTCCCTATTGCGCCGCCGAACAATATCCGCGGCTGGCGCTGGGGGTGAACGACGTCTCGATCTTCGAACGCACGCTGGCGTGGGACCATGCGGCGGGGGTGCTGTGGCTGAACGAGGCAGGCGGCAAGGCCGCGCGGCCCGATGGATCGGCCTATCGCGTGGATGGCGATGCCCACGGCGGGCTGATCGGCGCGGCCTCGCCTGCGCTTGTGGGATGAACTGGCGGGGAGGCTGGGGGCGCTTTAACTAAAGCCCCTCCCCTTCAGGGGAGGGGTTGGGGGTGGGGTCTGTCCGGCTCGAACAACGGTCGCGACGGAGGACGTGCCCGCCCCTTCCGCTCGCTGCGCACCCCCTTCCCCTCCTCTGAAGAGGAGGGGAGAATTGCCTAAAGCTGCCCTTCCAGCCAGCCCTTCAGCGCGTTCTTCGGCGCGGCACCCATCTGCTGGGCGACCGGCTGGCCGTTCTTGAACAGCACCAGGAACGGGATCGACTGGACGCCCATCTTGCCCGGCACTTCGGGGTTTTCCATGATGTCCATCTTGGCGATGGTCACCTGGTCCGCCAGTTCGTCCGAAATCTCTTCGAGCGCGGGCGCGATCATCTTGCACGGGCCGCACCAGTCGGCCCAGAAATCGACCAGCACGGGCTTGTCGGAATCGAGCACATCGGCCTGGAAACTGGCATCGGTAACGGTCTTGGTGGCCATGACGGCATCTCCTGAATTGCTTTCGCGCCCTATGTGGGCACGGTTGGTAGTCTGGCAATGCGCGAGGCGCGATAGCTTTCCTTTATCCCATCCCCAATTGCGGATTTGCCCTGCGGATGATGCGCGGCCAGCACGGTCGGCGGGAATGGCGATCAGTTGCGGCGTCTGGGTGTAGAGCACCGCCGCCTCAATCACCCGCCCCGGATAGATCACCGCCAGCGCGGCGGCATAGGCGCCCATCTGCCGCAGCGTCGATGGCGGGACTTGCTCCAGCGAGGCAGGCGGGCGGCGCGCGGTCTTGAAATCGGCGACCAGCACGCGTTCGGCGGTGACCAGCAGCGGTCCGCCGTGCCCGCGATCACCTGCTCGCCGACGGTCGCCGCCAACGGCACTTCGGCCAGCGCATTCGGACCGAACAGGTCGCGCCAGCCCGTCTGCATCGAGCACCGCCAGCGCGCGGGTGAGCATGTCCTCGCGCTCCTCCGCCGCCAGTTCCGGCCCGTGCCGTTCGAGCCACGCCCGCCCGCCGCTCGCCCGCATCTCGGGCGGCGCATCGGGCAGGCGTTCGAGCAGCGCGTGGATCAGCACCCCGCGCCGTGCGGCCACTGCCGCCTGCGCGGCGGGCAGCGGCGGGTCCGCGCCCTGCTCGTCGGCGCTGGCCGACGGCGCGAGCGGGCGCGGCGGGCGCGGCTCCTCGCCGACGGGCCGCGTGGCCCAGCCGGGCAGTGCGGTGAGCGTGAACTGCGCCTGCTTGCGTTCCGGCACAGGCTCGGCCCGCTCGCCCAGTTCTGCGCGCGCACCCCAGATCGGGATCTTCCAGCCATTCGCCGCCGAACAGCGGTTCGAGCCGCGCATACCAGCTGTCGGGCTTGGGTTCCTTCTCGCGCTTGTTCAGCGCCCCGCCGATGAACAGCGCCTCCTCCGCGCGGGTCATGGCGACATAGAGCAGCCGCCAGTGTTCCTGCCGTTCGGCGGCCTTGGCCGCTTCTTCCGCCGCTGCGATCCGCCCGACCCGTTCGGTCTTGGACAGCGGCGGCAGCGGCAGTTTGAGGCCCTTGTCGCTCCCCGGCACCAGTTCTTCAAGATCGAGCCCGGAGGTGCGCGAGGCATCGGGATCGCCGCAGGCATCGGCGAGGATGACGATGGGCGCCTGCAAGCCCTTCGAACCGTGCACGGTCATCACCCGCACCAGATCGCCGCTGCCTTCGTTCTCGCGCTTCAACTCGCCATCGCCCGCATCGAACCAGCGGATGAAGCCCTGCAAGCTGGGCGTGTTGACCGCCGCGAATTGCAGCGCCGCGCCGAGCAGTTCGTCGATCGGGTCGTTCGCCTCGCGCCCCAGCCGCGCCACCAGCTTCCCGCGCGCCTGCCACGGGCCGACCAGCATCCAGTGCAGCAAGGCCTGCGGCGGTTCGAAATCGGCGCGGGCGAGCAGATCGCGCAGCATATCGGTGGCTTGAGCAGCACGCGGATGGGCGCTGCGGCGCAGGTGGTCCCACAGTCCGCGCTTGTCAGGGCGGTAACCGTGTTCGAGCAGTTCCTCCTGCGACCAGCCGAATATCGGCGAGACCAGCAGGCAGGCGAGCGACAGGTCATCGCGCGGCTGCGCGGCGAAGCGCAGCGCGGCCATCAGATCCTTCACCGCCAGCGGCGCACCCAGCCGCAGCCGGTCCACCCCTGCCACCTGCACCCCCGCCGCGTGCAGCCGCGCGACGATCAGCCCTGCCAGTTCGCGCCGCTTGCGCACCAGCACCATGATATCGCCCGGCCCGGCGTTGCGGCGGGTGCCCTTCTCCAGCGCAAAGCCGGTATCGAGCCAGTGCTTGACCTGCGCGGCGATGGCATCGGCCATCCGCCGTTCGGGTTCGGAAATGCGCAGTTCGGGGCCGTCCTCCTCCTCGTCGGCATCTTCGGGCCTGCCGGGGACGGGCTGCCACAGCGTGACGAGGCCGGGGCGATTGTCGCCCACATGCGGATCGGGCGCGCGCTCCAGCCCCAGCGCGGTGATGGCCGATGGAATTGATCGCGGCATCGACGAAGGTGAGCACGCTTTGCGCGGTGCGGTAGGATCGGCCCAGCCCGAGGTCCTGCAAATCGCGCAGCGAGACATTGGCGCGCATGCTGCGCCGCCGCCTCGCGCCGTTCGCGCAATCGCGCCCAGTATTTCTTGAACGCGCGGTTGAAATTCTCCGGGCTGGTGCCCTGAAACCCGAAGATCGCCTGCTTGTAATCGCCGACCACGAACATGGTCCGCAGGCGATCGTCCTTCTGGCCCATTCCCGCGAAGAAATCGTCGGTCAGCGCGTCGATAATCGCCCATTGTTCGGCATTGGTATCCTGCGCCTCGTCCACCAGCACGTGATCGAAGCGGCGATCGAGCTTGTAGCGGATCCACGCTGCCATGTCCGAGCGCTGGAGCAGCAGCGCGGCCTGCCGGATCAGGTCGTCGAAATCGACCAGCCCCTCGCGCGCCTTGGCCTCGTCCCACGCCAGCGCGAACTTGCGCCCCACTTCGAGCGCAGGCGTGACCAGCGCCACCAGTTCGAGCAGCATGGCCTGCTCGGCCACGCTTTCGAGCCAGCAGCGCGCTTCTTCCGCCAAGGCGGCGAGGCCATCGACCTTCTTTTCGAGGTTGGACTGGTATTTGAGCAGGCCCTTGTCGTTGAACAGTTCGCCCAGCAGCGCGCCGCAGGTGGCGAACCGCTCCTGCGCCGGGCACAGCAGCCAGTCGCCGATCTTGGCGGCATAGCTCTTGCCGCTTTGCGGCACCCCATGCGTGATAGGCCCACATCACCCGCCGGATCAGGTCGATGCCGTGCCCGCCATCCTCGCACAGCGCGCCGAGCTTGGCTGCGTCGGCGTCGGCAGGCAGGCCGAGCAGCGCCTTTACCCGCGTCTCGCATCGGCGGCTGCCACGCGGCCGCACCGAACCACGCATCGCGCGCCAGCGCACAGCGCATCAGCCAGCCTCTTGCGCCGTCATGCCCCATCCGCAGCGACAGCATTTCGAGCGCCGCAACTGCCGCCGGATCGCCCGCTTCCCATTCGAGCACCAGTTCGCGCAGCACCCGGCCTGCGAGCAGTTCGCGGTCGCGATCCTCCATCGGGCGGGTGCCGGGGACCAGCCCTGCTTCCTCCGGGAAAGCCGCCAGCAGCCATTGCGCGAAGGCGTGGATGGTATCGATCCTGAGGCCGCCGCCGGGACAATCGAGCACGCTGGCGAACAGCTGAACGGGCGCGGGCGATGGTTGCATCGTCTCCCCGCGCGCCGATGGCGTGGAGATCGGCGGCCAATTCCTCGGGCTTCATCCGCACCCAGTTCGCCAGCACCTCGTTCACCCGCGTGGCCATTTCCGCCGCGCCCGCCTTGGTGAAGGTGAGGCAGAGGATCTGGTCGGGCGTGACCTGTTCGGTCAGCAGCAGCCGCAGCACGCGGGCGGACAGCACCTGCGTCTTGCCGGTGCCCGCGCTGGCGGAGAGCCAGACGCTGTCGGCAGGCTCCACCGCCATCGCGCTGGTTGTCCTGCAGGGGAAAGACCTTGCCGCTCATGCCGCATCCCCCCGGCTCTGCCATTCGTGGAGGCGCATCAGCTGGTCATAGGTGGAATAGCCCGGCGCATCGGGATTGATCCCCGCCGCGAAGGGCTCGTTGCCAAGGATCCACTTCGCCAGCGCTTCGTGCAGGTGGCGTTCGGTTTCGGGGAGGAAGTTCTCCGGCTCGATGCCCTTCTGCCGTTCGGTCAGCTTGAGCGGAGAGACCGCCTCGCCAAAGCCGGTGTCGGATTCCTTGCTCTTGCCCAGCCGCCAGTATTCGAAGCGGCTCGCCTCGCCCGAAAGCCCGTCGAACGCGCCATCGCGCAGGATCAGGCCGATGGTGCCGAGTTGCAGCGCATAGCCTGCCTCGACCTCGGCTTTCGGAGGAGCGCGCCCGGTCTTGTAATCGACCACCGCCAGCGTGCCGTCGGGCAGTCGGTCGATCCGGTCGGCCTTGCCCGTGGATGCGTGACGCCATCGACATCGATCTCGCCCTATCTCTTCCCACTTCACCGGAACGCGCCCCGGCTGATCCGCCAGCTCGCCTTCGACCCATTGCAGCCCCGCCAGCAGGCGCGGTCGCCACAGCGCGCGCAGCAGCGGGTGGGCGGACAGTTCGCGCAGATGATAGTCGGCCAGCTCCGCCAGCGTGCCCTTCCCCTCGTGCCAGTCCTCCAGGATCGCGTGGGCAAGCGTGCCCTGCCACGCGGGGCCGGGATCGGCATCGAGCAGTTCGAGTTCGGGCAGGCGGAGGATCTTGCCCGCGTAGAATTCGTAAGGATCGCTCCGCAGCCGGTCGAGCGCGGTGACGCTGATCGCGTTCGCGGCGCTGCTCGGCGCTCGGCACCGGGCGCGGCTGCGGATGCGGGGCGGTGCTGTGACCGCGCCCGTCGTCCAGCGCGCGGGCCAGTTCGGGCAGGTCGCGATCCTCGTGCCGCGCCACCAGATCGCCGCCGAGCAGCGCGCGCACCCGCAGCAGGAAGCGCGAAGCGATGGCGGGGCCGGACATTTCGCGCCGCGCCCGGCTCAGCACCACTTCGGGCGCACCCAGTGCTCCGGCCAGATCGTGCGCGGCAAGGCCAATGCGGAAATCCGCCCCCGGCACCCCCAGCGCGCGCAGCACGGCGGGGGCGAGCAGCGGATCGGCGCGCGGGCACCGGCGGCCAGGTTCCTTCGTTCAGGCCGGCGCAGATCACCAGATCGGCGCGGGTCATCCGCGCTTCGAGCAGGCCATAGATCGCCACGCGCGGATGGCCGCCATAGGGCGGGCGCACCGCCACCCGGTCCATCGCATCGCGCAGCGCGGCGGGCAGGTCAGCGGGTTCGAGCGCAATCGGCACGTCGCGCGCGTGCAGCCGCAATTCCTCGACGAAGGCGCGCCAGCGCCCGCCCGTCCTCGCGCGCCCACAGGTCCTCGCCGCACAGCGCCTCGCCAGCGGCGGCGAGCAGGTCCAGCCAGTCGCCCAGATTGCGCGTTGTGACGGGCTCCAGCAGCGGGGCGAGCAGTTCCTCGACCCCGGCGAACCAATCCGCCACCCGCGCCTTCCGCCGCCACCGGGCGCAGCGGCGCGAGGCCGGGCTCCTTGCGCGGCCCGCGCAGTTCCAGTTCGAACGCCCGCGCCGCGTCGAGCCAGTCCGCCCGCCTCTCGCCCGCCATGACCAGCGGATGTTCGAGCAGCGCCACCAGCGGCACCGGCGCGGCATGTTCCGCCGCCACTTCGGCGAGCAGCAACAGCACCCGCCCCGCCGCAGTCTGCGGCAAGGGCTTGCCCGCCGAATCGTCCGCCATGACATTCCAGCGCCGCAAATGCTGCGCCACCCGCCCCGCCAGCCCGCGATCAGGCGTGACCACGGCGACGCGCTTCTCCGGCACTTCCAGCGCCTCACGCACCAGCAGCGCCATCGGCCTGCGCCTCTTCCTCGGGATTGGCGCGTCTCGACCAGCCGCACCCCCGCCATCCGCCGCTTGTCCAGCGGGCAGATCGACCCAGGCCTTGCTCGCTTCGGGCGGCAGGAACAGGCTGGAAATCGCATGGCTGCGCTCGGGCGGACCCTTGGCCAGTCCCGCGCGGTGCCACGGCTGCACCTCGCCGCGCGCCACCCCCATGCGATTGAGCAGCAGCTTCAGGTGATATTGCGGATGGGTGACCGCATCGCCCCGCCCGAACGGGGTTTCGGCAGCAGGATCGCCCGCGCCGCCCAGTTCGTCCCACACAGCGTCGCCCATCGACAGGTCGAGATCGGGCAGCACCACCGCGCCCTGCGGCAGTTCCGCCACCGTCCGCAGCAGTTCGCGCCAGCGCGGGCGCGGCGCTGGTCACCCCGGCGGCGACATAGGGCGTGGCAGGCGGATTGGCGCGCATCCGCCGCGCGGCTTCGTGGAACAGCCGATTGCGGCGCTGGGCGGCGTCGATCTCGCCGCGCGCCGCCAGTTCGTCCTGCCACATCTTGCGACCGCGTAGAACAGCTTGGTGTTCTCGCGCCAGTGTTCGGCATTGGCTTCGAGCGCAGTCGAGCACGCGGTCTTGCCACAGCTCCTCGACGTCGATTTCCTCGACCTGCAAGCGGTCCATCGCTGGTGCCGATATCGCGCGCCAGCCGCAGGCGGGCGTTGGCGGGCATCTCCTTGCGACCCAGCCGTGCGCCCGCTTCGCCGACGAATTGCGCCAGCCGCAGCCAGCGCCGCACCGGATCGGCGGCAGGCGGGATCGCCGCGCCCGCGCCGAGCGAATCGAACAGCGGCCCCAGCGCCTCGTCGAGATCGAGATCGCCCACCATCACCATGCGCGGCATCAGCAGGCCGGGCGGTCCCGGTGGCCCCGGCATGGCGGATGAAGGCTTCCGACAGGGTGCGCGCGGCGCGGGCGGAGGGCAGCAGCAGCGTCAGCCGCGCCAGCCCGAAGTCGGCTTCGGCATAACGCGGCACCAGCCCCGCCACCAGCGCATCGGCAAAGCCGCGATGCGCGGCGATGGAGTAGATTTCGCGGTCTGCCCGCCTCAGACCATCCCGCAGCGCTTCTTCGGTCGGCCGGATCGCTTCGGGCGTGCCGACTTCAAACCAGCTTGCCGGTGAAGGCCACGCCGAACAGCCGCCCTTCCTCGATCGCGCGGCTCCACAGCACGTTGGTGGAAAACGGGCCTTCGGGCGCATCGCGCAGCAGGCGCTTGGCCACCAGCTGGATGCCGCTGAAAATGAACGGCGCCAGCCGCGCTTCGGTGCGGCGCGACACCCGGCCAGCTGCGTCCATGTTGAAATCGCCCAGCCCGCGAAAATTGAACGCCGCCTTGTGCGGCACCAGCAGCAGCAGCGCGTCCATCTGCTCCGCATCCCACAGGGCGGACAGATCGGCGAAAGCAGTTCTGCGGCCCGTCGAGCCAGATGTTGTCCGAATTCAGGCAGAAGAACGGATCGGGCAGAGTGCGCCGCCGCCTTCACCAGCCCGCCGCCGGTTTCGAGCAGCAGCTCGCGCTCGTCCGAAATCACGACTGGCGGGCGGCAGTGCGTTCCTTCAGGTGCGCTTCCAGCATTGTCCGGCAGGTAATGCACATTGACCACCGCCCGCGTGACGCCCGCATCGGCCGAGCCGGTCGAGCGCATGGTCGATCAGCGGCTTGCCTGCCACCCGCACCATCGGCTTGGGCTGGCTGGCGGTAAGCGGGCGCATCCGCTTGCCCATCCCGGCGGCCAGCACCATCGCGGTATCGGAGGCAAGCTTGCTCATAGCTGCTCCCCCATCCTTCGAGACGGTTCAGCCTGCGGCTTCACCTCCTCAGGACAAGCGGAAAAGGAATACCGATTATCCTGAGGAGCCCGAAGGCGAATGCCTGAGGGTGTCTCGAAGGACGTCACGAAGCCAACTCCCCACCACGCGCGGCGCGCACGCTATCCGGCACATTGGCATCGAACCAGCGCGCCACCGGTTCGAGCGCCGGATGCGCCAGATCGCGCTCCATCGCTGCCCACACGCGCGGGATCATCGGCAGGTAGCGCGGCTTGCCATCGCGCTGCCACAGCCGCGCGAAAATGCCGACGATCTTGGCATTGCGCTGCGCGCCGAGGCGAGCGTAATCGGGAAGGAAATGCGCGTCTGTCGCCGCCTGCGAGCAATAGAGATCGAGCATTTCGCCTTCCAGCTCCGGCGACACATCGCGGCGCGCATCCTGCAACAGCGAGACCAGATCGTAACCCGCGTGCCCAACCAGCGCGTCCTGGAAATCGATCAGCCCTTGCTTGCCATCCGGCAGCAGCATGATGTTTTCCGCGTGGTAATCGCGCAGCACGGTCACGCCGGGTTGCTGGCGCAGCAGCAGCGGACCGAGCGCTTCCCGCCATGCCGCTGTCATATCCCGCAGCATCCACCTCCAGCCCCGCCAGCGGGCAGAACCATTCGGGAAACAACGCCACTTCGCGCAGGTACACGTCCATCGAATAGGGATCGAACGGACCCGGCGGGCGCTGGTGCAGTTCGACCAACGCGCCGATGGCGGAGGCATAGGCCTGCCGCTCCCCGGCAGGATTCTCGTCCAGCCAATCGCGCATCCGGTCGTCACCGAAATCCTCGATCAGCACCAGCCCCCGGCCTGCATCCTCGGCATAGATCGCGGGCGCGCGCAGGCCTTCGCCGTCAGCCACTTGCCGACATGGAGGAACGGGCGCGGGTCTTCGTGCGGCGGTGGCGCGTCCATCAGCATCGCCCGCTGGTCACCCCGGCGGATGCGGAAATAGCGGCGGAAACTGGCGTCACCGGGGAGCGGGGAGACATCCGCCCCGCCCCAGCCCGCTCCAACCAGAAATTCGTCCAGCCCCACGGGCAATTCGCTGCTCATGGCATCCGCCCTAGCCAGTCCGCCCCCGGTTCGACAATCGCCAAACGCCCGGCATCCGCAATTTCCAGCCGGATCGTGAGGCATTGCGGCTCGAGGGCGAAACCGCCCGCGTTGTCCGGCCACTCGGCGATCAGTGCCGCGCCTTCGCGGTAATCGTCCAGCCCCAGTTGTTCGACTTCGGAGGGGTGCTCCAACCGGTAGAAATCGGCGTGGACCACTGGCGGCTCCAGCTGCTCGTAGCTCTCGATCAGGGTGAAGGTGGGGGAGGGCACCTCGCCCTCGTGCCCCAATGCGCGGAGGATCGCGCGGGCGAGCGTGGTCTTCCCCGCCCCCAGCCCACCGTGGAGCGCGATCACGTCTCCGGGGCGGAGTTTTGCGGCGATCCTTTCGCCGAATGCCTGCATGGCCGCGAGATCGGGCAATTCCTTTTCATCCCCAAACCCGCTCATGCTGAGCTTGTCGAAGCACGGCCACAATCCTTGCCCCAAGGCTGGGCTGGCTGGGTGGCTGCCCTTCGACAAGCTCAGGGTGAGCGGATATTGCGAAACGGACAATGCTCAAGGCAGCAGCACCGTGGCCGTGGTCCCCGCGCCCTTCTCGGACTGGATTTCCAGCCGCCCGCCGTGTGCCTCGATCAACTGGCGGGCCAAAGGCAGACCAAGCCCGCGCTTGCCGTCGCGGCCATTGCTTCCTTCGATCCGATAGCCATCCATCGCCCGCGCCAGTTCGCTCGGCTTCATGCCCTCGCCGCTGTCCGAAATCACGATCCGTGCGCCCGATTTGCGGCGGTTGAGCGCCACCAGAATACGGCCACCTTCGGGCGTGGCGGCAATCGCATTGTCGAGCAGGTTGCCCACGGCGCGGCCCAGTTGCCGCCGGTCCGCAGAGACGCTCCCCGCGCTCTTGTCGCCGCGCAGGTCGACCGTCAGCTTCTTGCCTTCGATTGCTTCCTCGCGGCTGCGCACCACCTGCGTGGTGAAGGAAATGAGATCGACATCCTCGGTCGCAATCGGCAGCAGCCCGGCCTCGCTCTGCGTCAGGTCGAGCACCGATTCGATCTGCGTCGACAGCCGCTCGACCGAAGAGAGGATCGCTTCGACATAGTCCTTGCCCTGATCGGACAATTCCCCCGCCACTCCCGATTGCAGCAATTCGGCAAACCCGCCGATCGAGGTGAGCGGCGTACGGAATTCGTAGGACATGTTGGCGAGGAAGCGGGTCTTCATCGCGTCGGCCTCTTCCAGCGCGGAGGCGCGTTCGCGCAGGGCTTCCTCGGCCTTGGTCGAATCGGTGACGTCCATCACCGTCAGCAGGCCATTGCCATCGGGCAGCGGCACCCCGGCAAATTCCAGCGTCCGCCCGTCGGACAGCACCACCCGTCCGCCGCGCTGCTGCCGGTCGAGCGTGGCGGCGCGCACCACTTCGCCGATGGCCTTGCGCTGCGCCGGGCGGGCGAGGCGGTTCGAAATCCGGTCGAGCAGCTTATCGACATGCGGATGCGCGTCGAACCATTCCTCGGGCAGGCCCCAGATCGCCGGAAAACTGCGGTTCCATAGCTGCATCCGCCCGTCGGGGGCGAAAACTGCGAGCGATTCGAACAGCGAATCGAAAGTCGCGGTGCGGGTGCGCAGCAGGGTGTCGCGGGTGGCGGACAGCGCGAGCTGCTCGGAGCGGTCTTCCGCCACCAGCACCAGCCCGCCATCGGGCATCGGCTGGCCGACGATCCGCAGATGCGTGCTGTCGGGCAGCGTCCACGCGTCCTCCACCGGAGCACCGGCCTGAAACCACGCCGCCAGTTCGCGCCGCCACACGGGAAAATCACGCACTTCGGGTAGGCGTGATTTGTCGCGCGCCATGTCCAGAAACCGCTCGAACAGCGGCGGATCGAGCTGCGCCGAGGCAGGCAGGGCGAAAATCCGCTGGAATGGCTGGTTGGCGAAGGTCAGCCGCTTGTTCTCATCGAACAGCGCCACGCCGATAGAGAGCTGATCGAGCATCGAGGTTTGCGCCTCGCGGAAGGCGCGCAAGGCGCGGGTCTGCTCCTCCAGATCCTCGATATCCACGGCGTAACCGCCCACACCTTCGGTGCCCAACGGCAGGTCGCTGACCCGCAAAGTACGGCGCTGGTTGCCCACTGTGGCCTGCACAATTCGTTCAATCGGCAGGCTGCGATCCTGCGCCTGTTTGGCGATCTGCGCGGCGTTGAGACCATCCACCGTCTCGATCAGTTCCACCTGCTTTTCGACCACTTCGGCAGCATTCTTCGCCCCGACCGCTTCGACATAGGCGGAATTGACCAGTCGCAGCGCCGAATCGCTGCCACGGAACCACATCGGCATCGGCGCGGCTTCGATCAGCCCCACCAGTGCCGCAAAATCATTGCGGGCGCGCGCGGTTTCGGAGCGCAGCCGCGCCAGTTCGCCCTGGCTTTCGGAAAAGTCGAACCACCACACCAGCACCGCTCCGCCGCTGGCAATCGCGGCATTGGCAAGCTGGCCTCGCAGCGCCAGGCTCTTTTCCGAGCTTCGCGGGGTAATCACCATGCGGAAGGGCGATGCGGTCTTCTGTGTCCGCCGCACCGCTTCATGCAATTCTTCGAGATCTTCGGCGGTCAGCCCCGCCTCGCCACTGTCGAGTTCGCTCAGGAAACCCGGCAGGCGATCCAGCCCAAGCCAGGCGGCGAGCCGGTCCGGCCCTTCGATCTTGCCATCGGCGCGCACCAGCAGCGGCACGGCGGGCGAATCATCGATCATGCGGGAGAGGCGGCGCATCGCCGAACGCGCCGTACGAGCAGCCCGCGCGCGCCGCAGCGAAGTGACAACCAGCCAGATCGCCCCCGCCGTCCAGGCAGCCAGCAAAAGGCCAAGCAGGGCCAGCGCGGTGGGCGTCATTTCCATCCCTGCCGCGCTATGCGGGGACGGCGGCGATTACAAGGCGCGAGCCGACGATGGTGATTACGATTTGTGACTACTTGTAGTCACCGAGGGTCGATGGTATCTTCCGATCATGGAAATGTCGATCCGCGAGTTCAAAGCCAAACTTTCCGCCGCCGTTGCAGCGGTGGAGAGGGGTGAAGCTGTGACCATCACCAAATTCGGCAAGCCAGTAGCCGAGCTTGCGCCCCCTCGCCCGAAGAAAAAAGGTCTGAATTTCGCCGCCGGGGATGCCTTGCTCAAGGAACGCGGCCTCGACAATATCGAGGTCAACCTGCCCGATTACTTCGACGACCCCGCTTTCAGCCGCAAGGTACTGGGGCTGGACGATTGAGCCTGCTGCTCGATTCGCATTACTGCTTCTGGTTGGCGCTCAAGCGCGATCGGCTCAGACCTGCGGAACGATTGATCATCGACGATCCGGCCCGCAACCTGGCTTTCGCCAGTGCAACGATCTGGGAATTACGGATCAAGTGGGACAAACGCTACGTTTCCGGCGAGCGCAAGGGCGAGGCCAATCCCGTCGATGTCTTGGACTACCTGCGTGAAATCGGAATGCCGACCATCGACCTGACGCCTGAATTGGCGGCAGCCAAACTGCACTTTGCCATCGCGCACAGTGATCCGTTCGACGAATTGCTGCTGACCATCGCGCAGGAAACCGGTCGCAAACTGTTTACCCGCGATGCCAAGCTGCGCGGCCACCCATTGGCGTTTCACGCCGACCGTGCGAGCGGGAGAGCCGGACGCAAGCCGCATCAATAGCGGTAGTGTTCCGGCTTGTACGGCCCAGCCACGGGCACGCTGATATAATCGGCCTGCGCTTGCGTCAGCGTGGTCAGCTTCACACCCAGCTTTTCGAGGTGAAGCAGCGCCACCTTTTCATCGAGATGCTTGGGCAGGATGTAGACATCCTTGCCATATTGCTCGGAACGCTCCCACAGCTCGATCTGCGCCAGCACCTGATTGGTGAAGGAACAGCTCATCACGAAGCTGGGGTGGCCGGTGGCGCAGCCCAGGTTCACCAGACGACCCTTGGCCAGAATGATGATCTGCTTGCCATCGGGGAAGGTCACAAGATCGGTGCCCGGCTTCACTTCGGTCCAGGTGTAGTTGTCCAAAGCGGCAATCTGGATTTCGCTGTCGAAGTGGCCGATGTTGCACACGATGCTCATGGGCTTCATCGCCATCATATGCTCGGCGGTGATCACATCTTCGTTGCCGGTGGTGGTGACGAAAATATCGCAGCGCGGAATGGCTTCTTCCATGGTGACGACTTCGTAGCCCTGCATCGCGGCCTGAAGCGCGCAGATCGGGTCAATCTCGGTCACCATCACGCGCGCGCCGCCATTGCGCAGCGAATCCGCACTGCCCTTGCCGACATCGCCAAAGCCCGCAACGCAGGCGACCTTGCCCGCCAGCATCACGTCGGTCGCGCGGCGGATCGCATCAACCAGCGATTCCTTGCAGCCATAAAGGTTGTCGAACTTCGACTTGGTGACAGAATCGTTCACGTTGATCGCCGGGAACGGCAGCTTGTCCTGCTTGGCCAGCTGATACAGGCGATGGACGCCGGTGGTGGTCTCTTCCGAAACGCCCTTGATGTTGCGCACCGTCTGCGTGAGGTAACCCGGCTTCTTGGCGAGAAATTCGTTCAGCGCGCGCACGAATTCGATTTCTTCGGCGTTGGACGGTTCGAACAGAGCCTCGCCCGCTTCTACCCGCGCGCCCCACAGCGCGAACATGGTGGCATCGCCGCCATCGTCGAGGATGAGATTGCAGGTGGTGTCATCGCCCCAATCGAAGATCGAGCCGACATAGTCCCAGTATTCAGCGAGGCTCTCGCCCTTGATCGCGAACACTGGCACGCCAGTGGCGGCGATTGCCGCGGCGGCATGATCCTGCGTCGAGTAGATATTGCAGGTGGCCCAGCGAACCTCGGCCCCCAGCGCGGTGAGCGTTTCGATCAGCACCGCGGTCTGGATCGTCATGTGCAGCGAACCGGTGATGCGCGCGCCCTTCAGTGGCTGCGACGCCCCGAATTCCTCGCGCGTGGCCATCAGGCCCGGCATTTCGGTTTCGGCGATATTGATTTCCGCACGGCCAAATTCGGCGAGCGTGATATCCTTGACGATATAATCGGTAAAAGCGGCATCGGCCACGGGCACTTCTCCTGAACATTTAGGGTGAAGCGTCGCCGGGGCTCCATGCAACGCAAGTGACCGCGCCCATAGGCGGGCGGGTCTCCAGCGTAAACCCCTCTAATGGTCTGCATCGGTAGGTTGCGCGGAGCGAAATCAGTCCGGCGCGTATTCCGCCACCAGCCATTGGCGCACGGGCGGTTCGCTGGCGAGCAATTCATCCGCAGCCGCCAGCAGCTCTGCCAATTCGCCCTGCATCGCCAGATCGCGCGCCGCATCGCGCAGTTCCGCGCACTCCAGCCAAGGTGGCCGGTGCCATAACGATTGGCCATCGTCGTGCTGATCGTATCGAGCGCCCGGTTCTGTGCCCGCTGACTTTGCCCGTGGGCATGGCTGTCGCGCAACCGCGCTGAAGCCGCATTCATCGTCACCCGGTGAGTGGTAGCGAAGCTGTCGTAATCGGCGCTGAAATCGCTCTCAGAGCTGCGGCAGCGCAGGCTGGTGACCATCAGCATGATATCCAGCCGGCGCAATTGTTCGGCGGCCTGATGTCGAGCGTCAGCCGCTGCTGTGCCGCAGCCGGTTGGCCCAGCACCATCCATGCGCTTGCCACCCCAATGGCAAGCCTGTGAAAATTTCCCATGTCCCGTCTCCCATTGCGAAGATTCGCTCCGCAGGAACGGGGGTGGACCCCAAGCGTTTACCCGATCTTCAACATCGAGATTAAAGCGAATTTAACCACAATTGCCGGTGGCATTGGCGTCGCCCCCTCCCTATCTGGGCTGGTCGACAAACCACACGCACAAAGGATGAAAACGATGACGATTGCCAAAGGCGACAAGCTGCCCGAAGTGGGGCTGGTAAAGGCTACTGCTGACGGGCCGGAGAAGGTGGCTTCGGGCGAATTCTTCGCCGGACGCAAGGTGGCGCTGTTCGCGGTGCCGGGTGCCTTCACCCCGACCTGCTCGGCCAAGCACCTGCCGGGCTTTGTTGAAAAGGCCGCCGACCTGAAGGCCAAGGGCGTGGACGAAATCGCCTGCATTTCGGTCAACGATGCCTTCGTGATGAGCGCGTGGAACAAGGCCGCGGCTCGGACGATATCACCATGCTCGCCGACGGCAGCGCAGATTTCGCCAAGGCGCTGGGCCTCGATGCGGATTTCTCCGCCTATGGCATGGGCACCCGTTCGAACCGCTATTCGATGATCGTCGATGATGGCGTGGTGACCGAGATCAACGTCGAAGGCCCCGGCGAATTCGGCGTTTCGAGCGCGGATCATTTGCTGGGTCAGCTTTGAACGTTTCGACCTAGCAAATGAAATAGGGCGCCCACTGCGGCGCCCTTTTTGTTCGTTGCTACTCATGGTGACGCCGTTGCGGTCCACTGATGCTGCGGTTAGTGGTATCGGATGACGTTGACACTTGGCCCCGAATGGCAACGCGAGCTGTGGGTATCGCCCTACAGGATACGTTTCGAGCTAGACGGCGGCGGCGATTTAGCACAGCGATATGTGACCCGTTTTACAACGAGTTATGACCGGGCTCGTCAGTTGGCGAGAGCTGCTCTGCCGACCGAGAATCTAGCTGGCATCATTGCCGCATTTCCCGATCCCAGCATGGAGATGAATGCGAAATGGCACGGTTGGGAAGCGGGGACAGGATTCGATCACCTGAAGGTGCTAGGCGTTTCAACGGATGACGCTTTAGCAACTTGGGATGGCTACTGGTGGCCCGAATTCCGGAGGACGACCCCGAACAAGAGCCGTGGGTCCATCGCGCCGTAAACCTGACTTGGGAAGAAGCCGATATCCTGCTTTGGAACCAGGTTGCGCAAGATATGGGGGTCTCACCCAGAGCACCGGTGCTGTCGAAACTTGTTGATCTGGCACGCGGCGTTTCGGTCGATGCATACGATGACAGGGGCATGGACGTTACTTCACTCACCAAAGAGCCCACAGCGGGGCTTTACGATCAGTTCAACACTTGGTTGCTTGACTATGACCGAAGCAGGATGGCGGAGGCGTTCGAGCTGTAACGCAGCGTCCCGTTTGTTCCCCTATGGAGACTGTTGGCGAGTAGCCTAAGCCCCCTCAATCCTCCCAGCGCACATCCACGCCGAGCGAATCGATGTTCGGCACGAAATTCGGATGCGCCCTCCGGATCGGGTCAGCATCCAGAATGGTGCTCTCCCCGTCGATGCTCGCCGCCACCATCAGCATCGCGATGGCGACGCGGATGATGTAGGGGCTGGTCACCGTCGCGGGCACCAGCTTGCTGCCGCCGAAGGTGATCAGCCGGTGCGGATCGCACAGCAGCGTGTGCGCGCCGAACAGGCTGAGTTCGGTGTGCCAGGTCAGCCCGCCTTCGTAGACCTTGTTCCAGAACATCGTCTGCCCGCGCGCCTTGACGCCCAGCGCGATGAAGATCGGCAGCAGGTCCGCCGGGATATAGGGCCACGGCGCGGCTTCCACCTTGGTGATGAGGTGGGAGGTGAAGTTCTGCTGCACCACCAGTTCGGCAGGCGCATCGAGCCGCGACCAGCCGTCCTTGTGCTCGACATGCGCGCCGAATTTCTCGAAGGTGCGGTCGATCAGCATGAAGTCTTCGGGCCGGCGTGTTGCGCACCGCAATGTCCCCGCCGGTCACCGCCGCCAGCGCCATGAAGGTGGCGATTTCGTGGAAATCCTCGACAAAGGTGTAATCGACCGGGCCGAAGCTCCCCCCACCCGTCCACCGACACCATGGAGGTGCCCTTGCCCCGGATCGTCGCGCCCATCGCTTCGAGGAAGGCGCACATTTCCTGCACGTGCGGTTCGCAGGCGGCGTTGACGATCTGGCTGGTGCCGTTCGCGGTCAGCGCGATGATGATGAAATTCTCGGTGGTGGTGACGCTGGCATATTCCAGCCACATCCGGGTGCCGTCTGCCCTGCCTTTGTGACGGAACACGATGTCCTTCCTTCGTAGCTGACTTCCGCGCCGAAGGCCTTGAACACCGCCACATGCGGATCGATCTCGCGCGCGCCCAAGCGTGCAGCCCTTCACTTCGTGCTCCAGCCGCGCTTCGCCCAGCCGCGCGAGCAGGCCGGGGATCATCATGATGCTGGCGCGCATTGCCTGCGGCAGCTTGGCCTTCGCGCCCGCGGCGGATGGTGGAATGGTCGATCGCCAGCGTCTGCGCCGCCTTGTCCCAGTGCACCGTGCTGCCCAGATCGCTGAAGAAGGCGTGGATGCGGGTGACGTCGGTAATCTCGGGCACGTTGCGCAGCATGATCGGCGCATCGGACAGCAGCGTGGCGCAGAGCACCGGCAGCACGGCGTTCTTGTTCGCCGACGGCTCGATCCGCCCCATCAGCTGCTGCCCGCCGCGAACATGCAATGCCGTCATCGTCAACCTTTCAAATCATGCTGAAGCGGCAACCGGTGCGCGCTCAGTAACCCATCAGTTTGAGCACTTCCTGCCGCGAGCGATGATCGCTGCGGAACAGGCCCATCACCTTGCTGGTGACCATGTTCACGCCCGGCGTGCGCACACCGCGCGCGGTCATGCAGGCATGGCTCGCCTCGATCACCACCGCCACGCCGCGCGGCTGGAGATTGTCCCAGATGCAATTGGCCACTTCGGTGGTCAGCCGTTCCTGGATCTGCAAGCGCCGCGAATAGGCGTGGAGCACCCGCGCCAGCTTGGAAATGCCCACCACCGAATGGGTCGGCAGATAGGCGATGGCCGCCTTGCCGATGATCGGGGCCATGTGATGTTCGCAATGCGACTGGAACGGAATGTCCTTCAGCAGCACGATCTCGTCATAGCCGCCCACTTCCTCGAACTGGCGTTCGAGATGGCTGGCCGGGTCTTCGCCATAGCCCTGGCAATATTCCTTCCACGCCCGCGCCACGCGGCTGGGCGTATCGAGCAGGCCTTCGCGCGCGGGATCGTCTCCTGCCCAGCGGATCAGGGTGCGGATGGCTTCCTGCACATCGTCCGGGACGGGTGGTTTGCCGCGCGGATTGGTGTCGTCCGGATACGACCAGACTGCTCATTGTACCGTGTTTCCTTTTCCAGCGATCACGCATGCGCTGCAAGCGGCTTCCCTTGCGGAAAAGCCCGCGCTTTGCAAATGGCTCGAACAGTTCCTCCGGAGTTTCCGGATCGAGAATACCGCTGCTTGCCAGCAATTCCTGCGCAGAGTTGAGTTCGGGCGGATGATAGCGGCGCAGGTTGCGCCCGCCCTCGGTGTAAGCATGATCGATGACCGCCGCCATCGAACCATGCTGATCCAGCTGGTCGGCGATATCGGCTTCAGCGATCCCGCAGTGTTCGGCCAGCAGCGAATGGCGCACGCGCCGGATCGCCGGCGCCGGCATGGCCATTGCCCGCGCGCGCGCGCATCCACAAACACGTCGCATTCGCTGTCCAGCCCCATCGAACGGTTGTTCATATTGGCCGAACCGACGCGCAGGACCTCGTCATCGACGATCATCACCTTGGCGTGGACATAGATCGGCGGTTTCACCGGTGAACGGCATCCATAAGTGAGAAGCGGCGCTGGGTATCGGCAGCCTGGATCGCCCGCACGAGTTCGGCCCGCGCATGGTCCATCGCCTGCTGCTCCAGCCAGCCATCGGCGTTTTCCGGATGGACGATCACCACTTCGGGCGGATCGGGTTCGCTCACCTTGGCGAGGATCGCCTCGGCAATCGCGCGCGAGGCGAAATACTGGCTTTCGGCGTAGATGTGCTTCTTCGCCCGGCGGATATGTTCGACGAACAGTGCCTCGATCTCGCGCACGCCCTGCCAGTCGCGATAGGGCGCGCGGGTGCGGGCCACGCCGATTTCGACATTCTCGAAGTCGGCTTCCAAGCCTTCCGGCCACAGGCTATCCCCCGGCGCATCGAGCGGCTTGAGCGGCTTGCCGCCCGCGCAAATCCACCGGTCCCGCCCCAGATCGTCGAGCGCGCTCGGCGATTTCGCCTTCCATCATCATCGAGACATCGTGCCACGGGCCGTATTTGGCCCCGCTGGGCGTCTTCCGGCGCGGATCGTCCTCGATATGCTCGCGCGTATCCCAGCGCCGCACGGTCATGTCGATCCCGCCGCACACCGCCAGCGAATTGTCGAGCACAGCGATTTTCTGGTGATGGCTGCACCCCACCGGGTGCGCATTGTCGAACTTGAAGTCGATCCGCGGTGAGCCGGAACCAGCGCACGAGATCCCACCACATCGATCCGCGCACGACAAATTTGAAGAAGCCGAAGCTCCATTTGAGGATGCGGATTTCCAACTGCGGGCGGTGGCGGATCAGCCAGGAGAAGAACCCGCCCAGCCGCCGGGGGAACGAGGAATCGACGCCGCCCTTCTGTACCACCGCCGTGCCTTCGGGGAGGTGGATGCGGGTATCGAAATCCCAGCCGATCAGGAAAATCCGCCGCCGCGCATTGAGCATCGCCGCCTGCATCGCGCGGAAATACTCGTCCGCATCGATCAGCACCCGCGCTCGGTCCACTCTGGCATAGCGCCACACGCCGGAGGAAACACCTTCTTCCAGCCGCGATATCGCGATCCGGCGCGGGCTCCCCGCCGTTCTGCCCCCCCGATTGACCCATCGCTAGTCTTTGGCGTCTTCCATCTTTTCCGGAGTCACTTCGGCATCGGCCTTCTCGGCCTTTTTGCGGCGTTCGAACACGCTGCGCATGTGCTGCCGGTCTTCCTCGGTCAAGAGCTTGTCGAAATCGGGGAAGTGCTCTTCCTCCTCCTCATCGATATGATGGCGGTAATCGTGATCGAGCGTCTTGAACTTGGCCATCCATGCCGAGGACGACATCTCGGTTGCTGCCAGATCGTTCAGCAGCTCTTCCAGCTCATGGTGCTCGGCCACCGCATGGCGGGTTCCTTCAGTGGACGGTGGTTTGCGCATCATCGTGGAATAGAGCGCCTGCTCTTCTGCGGAGGCATGCCCCTTCACTTCCACCGTAAACTCTTCGAACAGCTCGCGCCGCTCGTCGCTGTCGCCGCTCGTCTGCGCCAGCTTGTCCAGCAGCGCGCGATGCTTGTCATGGTCCTGTTTGAGGCGGGAAAAAATATCTTCGGACATGGAGTAGCTCCTGTGATGGAATTCAGGGCTCCAACGCCAAAGGTGCTATCACGGTTCCTTGGTCTCGCATGACCGGGACGAAAGCAGGTACGATCTTCATGGCACAAACCAAAAATGGCCACCCCCTTGCGGGGATGGCCATTTTTGGTGCGCCCGGAAGGATTGGGCCGGACTGCGTCCGCCCCCTCTCCGGCGCTGCGCGCCTCCGAGTCCGAAGCTCGAACCCTCCATGACCCGCCAAAACAAAACCCCGCCCCTTTGCAGGGACGGGGTTTTGTTTTGGTGCGCCCGGAAGGATTCGAACCTCCGGCCCCCAGATTCGTAGTCTGGTGCTCTATCCAGCTGAGCTACGGGCGCACTGGAAGGGCGCCACATAAGGGGGGCACCCGGCCTTGGCAAGACCTATCGGGGCGCCTTCGCGATTTGCCCCAGCAGCGCCCTGTCCATCGGTGCGAGCTGCAGTCCTGCCGCCTCTGAAAGTGTGAACCAGTCCCATTCCTGCCCTTCCAACCCGGTTGGCGAGACCCCTTGCTGGTGAGAGGTGTAAAGAAAAAGAACAACATGCCTGCCACCCATTTCCTCTGCGAAATATCCGCTGCGGAGAAGCCCGGGATCGAGCGCAATCGCCAGTTCCTCGGCAATCTCCCGCACGAGCGATTCCCTAGGTAGTTCGCCGCTTTCCACCTTGCCGCCGGGGAACTCCCACAGCCCCGCATGGTGCTTCCCCTTCGGGCGTTGCTGCAACAGGATTCGGCCCGAATGATCAAACAGCGCCAGCGCCACCACGGGCAACCATGTCGGATTATTTGCCACGTTAACACTCCGCTGAAACGCCCTGTTAACTCTTTAATGAGAAATCGCGGCTCGTCGCACTCGAAAAGTAAAAGGACGATCCTGTGTCTGCGAAAACAATGCTTCAAAAAATGCTGCACGATGAGCAGGGCGCGACTGCCGTGGAATACGGCCTCATCGCAGCATTGATCGTGATTGCCATGATCACCGCAGTGCAAGGGCTTGCCACATCCACTTCGGATATGTGGACTGGTGTCGAGACCAAGGTCTCCGACGCAGTTTCTTTGGACTGAGTTAGGATTTTCTCAACGATTGCCCCGTAATTCCGGGGAAGTTCAATCGGCACATACGATTGAGCCGGGTACCGAAGACTACAACCAGGAGACTACAAATGACCTTCTTCAAGAACATGATCCGTGACGAGCAGGGCGCGACCGCCATCGAATATGGCCTGATCGCCGCTCTCATCGCCGTTGCCGCCATCACTGCGATGCAGAGCCTCGGCAACGAACTGTCGACCACGTTCAACAACGTGAAGACCGAACTCGACTCCGCGAACACCAAGAACGCGTAATCGGTTCGCCTTCGGGTGAAAAAGCGGGGCGGCAGGGAAACCTGCCGCCCCTTCTTTTTGCCCTGCGAAATGAGATCAATTGGCGCGGGTTACGATCTTGTACTGGCGACCCGCCACCACCGTATCGCTCCCCGAAAGACCATTCAGCACCCGAAAACGCGCTTCCTGGCTATCGGTATAGGCCATCCGCCGCCCCAGCGTGGCCACTGTATCATTCCGCCCTGCGGTCACAATATCGATCCGCCGGGGCACCACGCTTCCCGCTTCAGACGCGCTGATCCGCTGCATCGAATTGTAGAGAGCATTGAACGTCCCCGCCTGCCCCGCCGGAGTAATCGACTGGAAGTGGTAGGCCTGACCATTGCCAAAATCGTAGGCAAATACCGTCACATCCACCTGCGTCTGGCCATTGTTGACCGTGGCCGTGCCATAGGCGGCGGGTAGTCCGTTCACCGTGGTGCGCTGGATGCTGGCCGGGGCGAGCTGCTGTTGTTCCCCGCCGATCGACGTGAATACCGCGCGAACATAGGTTTCCAGATTGTTGTTGAACGCCGCGGTGGTCAGCTGCGCGCGGCCGGCATCACCGTTGATCGACACCGCGCGGGTGCCATTGACCATGTAGAAACCCTGCGGCGCGGTGAACGAGAAACGCAACACCGGGTGGATGAACTGCCGCCCTTCGATCACGCCTTGTTCGGGATCATCGCCGTAGATCATCCCGTCGATCCGGCTGAGGAAGGTGTCGCGATTGGTTACACCTGTGCCGGTGCCCGCCAGCTGTCACCGCATTCTGCACCCGGCTGGCGGGATCGGGGTGAGTTGATGCCCATTCGGGAATTGTCGCATCGTCGCGCCCCTGCAATTGGGCATCGAGCTGGTTCTGCGCCGCAAGGCTTTGCAACAAAGTGGCCATTGAGCGCGGATCGTATCCCGCAGAATTGAGATATTGCACGCCCAATGCGTCCGCTTCGAGCTCCTGATTGCGCGAATAGCTGAGCGTCAGCGCCTGCGATCCTTGCAGCGCGCCCTGCGCAATGGTGTTGCCGAGCGAAGAATTGCCCAGCAGAATCTGCGAGAGGATGGCGATTCCCATCCCGCCCAGCTGGTTGCGCTGTGCTGCCGCCTGCCGCCGGGCGGAGTGCCGCGCGGCAACGTGGCCGACTTCATGGCCGAGCACAGCCGCCAGTTCGGCTTCATTGTTCATCAGATTGACCAGCTGGCGAGTGGCATAGACATAGCCTCCGGGCACCGCGAACGCGTTGTTCACGCTGGAATTGAGCAGGGTTACGTTGAACGCATTCCGATTGGCAGCCAGCCCGGATTGCACGGCGATGTTCTGCCCGATCTGTTCGACGTATTGCGCCTGCGGCCCGGTCATCTCACCGCCGAATTCGGCCACGAACTGTTCGTGATACTGCGCCCCGGTTTGCGTTTCCGCTGCCGTAATCGGCGCTCCGGGGGCGACATTGGCGCCGGGAATGGTGGTGCAGGCAGACAGCGCCAATGTGGCAATACCTGCCAGTGACAGGGCTTTCAGGCGACGTGAATGGGTTGACGTGTGCGACATGGTCATTCCTCCTCCAGAATTTTGCGGGCACTTCGCACCCGCAAGCGGTTGAATGCAAGAACAGACTGGCGCGGGCGATGTTCCCGTTACAAATGCTTGCATTTGGGGAGGAGGCTCAACCTACCGGGCGAGATCGCGCCCGATGGCGAGGAAGCGGTCCTCGCGCTGGCGGCGCAATTGGTCCGGCTGGAGCCCAGCCAGCTTTTCCAGTTCTTCGTCGATAGCAGCGGCCAAGCTGGCAATCGCAGCCTCGGGATTGCGCTGCGCCCCGCCCTTGGGCTCGGGCACGATCCGGTCGATCACTTTCAGCCCGATCAGATCCTGCGCGGTCAGCTTCATCGCTTCGGCAGCCTGCGGGGCCTTTTCGGCAGTGCGCCACAGGATCGAGGCGCAGCCTTCGGGCGAAATCACCGAATAGACCGCGTGTTCGAACATCAGCACCCGCTCCGCGCTCGCCAGCGCCACCGCGCCGCCGCTGCCGCCCTCGCCGACGATCGCCGCGACCATCGGCACACCCAGCGCCAAGGCAGGCTTCGGTGGAACGGGCGATGGCTTCGGCCTGCCCGCGTTCCTCCGCCTCGATGCCCGGGAACGCGCCGGAGGTGTCTACCAGCGTCACCACCGGCAGGCCAAACCGGTCCGCCAGTTCCATCAGGCGGATCGCCTTGCGATAGCCTTCGGGCTTGCCCATGCCGAAATTGTGCTTGATCCGGCTTTCGGTATCGTGGCCCTTTTCGTGCCCGATCAGCACGCATTTGCGGCCTTTCAGCGTGGCCAGCCCGCCCATGATGGCCTGATCGTCACCGTAGAGCCGATCCCCGCCAAGCGGCAGGAAATGATCGAAGCCCAGCCGCACGTAATCGTGGAAATGCGGGCGACCGGGATGCCGCGCCACCTGCGTCTTCTGCCACGGGGTGAGCGCGGCATAGGTGCGATTCGAGCAGCCTGGCGCTCTTCGCTTCCAGCCGCGCCAGTTCGCCGGAAATATCCACCGCGCCGTCTTCACCCGCAGCGGCGCGCAGATCGGCGATCTTGGCTTCCAGTTCGGCAACCGGCTTTTCGAATTCGAGGAATGTGGCCATGCCCGTGCCGCTACCCCCGCGCGCCCTTGGCTGCAAGAGGGTGCCGCTCGTTCACCAGCGCCACCAGCCGCGCCGAATCGACATGGGTATAGATCTGCGTGGTGGCGATATCGGCGTGGCCGAGCAGGGTTTGCAGCACCCGGAGGTCCGCCCCGCCTTCGAGCAGGTGGGTGGCGAAGGCATGGCGCAACACGTGCGGGCTGACTTTCGCGGGATCGATATCTGCGCGCGCTGCCAGTTCTTTCACCAGTTGATACAGGCGGATACGGCTGAGATGCGCCTTTCCGCGAGGGGAACAGGAAGGGCGATGCGGCGGCGGGCCGCACCGCCATCCACCGCGACAGCGCCGCCTGCGCCCGCGCGCGAAACCGGCACCATCCGTTGCTGCCCGCCCTTGCCGGTAATGGTCAGGAACGGCGCATCGCGCGGCACCGCGCTGAGCGGGAGCGCGACCAGTTCGGTTGCGCGCAGGCCGGAGCCATAGAGCAGTTCGAGCAGCGCCAGCATGCGCAACGGCTGGCGGCTGATCCCCCACCGCTTCGTCCTCCACCGTGGTGAACAGGCGCTCCACCTCGGCGTGCGAGAGAATCTTCGGCAGCGGGCGACGCGCTTGCGGGCGCGGCAGGGCGGCGGAAGGATCGTCCGCACGCAGGCCTTCATCGACGCAGAAAGCCGTAGAACTGGCGCAGCGCAGAAACCTTGCGGGCGACGCTGGACGGCGCGAGGTCTGCCCAGGCCCTGCCAGCCCGCCCAGCTCGCTCACGGTCCGCCGCCAGCAGATCGCCCACCGCCTCCTCGCTGCCTTCGAGATCGCGGCGATAGGCCAGCAGCGTGTTTACCGCCGCCCCCCGCTCGGCGGCGAGCATGGCGAGGAAGCTGTCGACCGCAGCCGACATTATCCGCGCGCGACCGCCTCCGCGGCGATCATCCGGGCTTCGGCGGAAAGGCCGACGCGATTGAGCGAAGCGACGATGAAATAGAGCTGGCGCGGGGTCATCTGTGCCCAGTCGGTGCCCTGCATCCCCAGCCCCGCGAGCAGCGCGACCAGCGTGGCATTGTCCACCTGCGCAGCCCCGGTGATGGCTTCGCTCCACGCGCTCGAACGGGTGAAATTGACGCCCAGATCGTCGGCAAAGTCGGCAAAGGCACCCTCTTCCAGCCGCCCCAGCCCGGCCAGCCCCGCCACCAGAAACGCCGATTTTCGCGCATCGGCGCTGGCATCGTCGCTGAGGAAATGTCCACCGCGCCCGAACTCACCGGTGTGTCACGGTTCGGCTGCGCCAGCGCCAGCAGCGCCCAGCCTTCGCTGCCTTCGGTCACCACGCTGCCCCAGCGCAGGGCATTGCGATCCAGCCCGGCGGCGAGCATCGAGGCGATCAAGCGCGGGCGCATCATCCAGCCAGTTCTCGCTCACCGGCAACCGCGCGGCGGCATGGGCGGTCAGTACGCGGCGGCCATAGCCTGCGCCGCCTTGTTCGCCCCACAATTGCCGCATCGCCGCCACCCGGTCGGCCACGGCGGGCGCGCCATAGGCCGCGCGCAGCACTCCCGCATCGCTCTTGGCCTCGGCCTGATTTGCTCGCTGGCCCAGATCTGCGAATAGAGATCGACCATCGCCTGTGCCGAAAGCACGCCGCGCGCTCCCGCCCGTCCGCGGCACTCACTCGGTCGAGCAAAGGCGAGGCGGGAATATGCACATCAGCCAGATCGTAACGCGATGCCGCGCCTTCGCGCAGGCTTTCGGGCAGTTCCACCCCCAGCGCACGAGCCAGCGCGAAGCGCCACGGAGTCAGTTCCTCCACCCCGTCCCATTCGATATTCACCGCGCGACCGCCATCGCCCGCCGCCCCGGCATAGCGCTGCGCCAGCCGCACATCGATTTCGGGCGCGACGCCGGTGCCCAGCGCCCGGTCCAGACTACGCTCGGCACTGCGCGCTTCGCCGTCAAAAGCGGCGCACAGCGCCTGCATCATTTCCCACTCGCCATCCTCGCGCAGATCACGCTGGAGCCGCGCGACCGGGCACATGCCCAGCACATCGCCGGTGGCAAGGTAGGAATCGAACGCGGCATCGGTCAGCGCGCGGTTGTAATTGCCGGGATCGACATCCTGCACCAGCGCGCGGGCCACCGCCGCTTTCACCCATTCGCGTCCAGCGCGCGGGCACGCAGCGCGGCGAATTCCGCCGGGTCCATCCCCGCAGGCGCATCGAGCCGGCTGGCGAGCGCACGGCGCAGCAGGATATGCCCCCAGCGCGAAACCAGCGGGCCACGCTGGCGGCCAGCGCGGCGCGCACCAGTGCAGCGGGCTGGCGGGCTAGCGAATGCGCTGGAAAACCGCCCTCGGCGCTGGCCAGCACGCCCGACGCCGTGCCATCGAACGGCGGGCGGCTGCGGGGATATCGAAACTTCGGGCGCAGGCCGAGCAGCTTCGTTGATCTCGTCCTCCTCCATCGCTTCGAGTTCGGCCAGCGTGGGAAAATCGGCCGGGAGCGGCCTCACCGGTGGTGGGAGCGCCAGTGGCAGGCGCGGATCGCGCCGGAGGGAAAGCCCGGCACCGCTGGCGCGGAAACCGAACCCCGCGCTGGCGCCGAAGGCGTGGCCTGCTGGGCTCGCGGCGCGGGCGTTGGTGCCGGCGTGGGCGCGGGCGTCGAGCGCGGCGGCGGATCGTTGAAGGCGGGCGGCAGCAGGTCTTCCGGCCCGGCGCCAGCGCCAGCGTGGAAGAAAGCGCCAGCGTCGCTCCGCCCAGCAGCAAGGCTTTCGCCTCATGAATCTCTCTCCGGCAAGTCCAGCGGCTCGACGATCAGGCGCTTTTCCTCGCGCCCGCCATCCCGCCATGCCAGACAGCAGCACCAGCAGCGCCAGCCCCGCGAGGGCGAGAACAATGTCCGGCATGGGCACGTGTCGAGCAGCTTCGCCGTTCCTTGTTCCCGTCCCGGACAGTCCGGGCACGGTCTTGCCAGCGCGGTTAGCGCTATCTATAGGCCGTGCGGCAATGACGATTGCACGCTCTTCCCGATGACGCGGAACGATCGCGCGCGCTCGCGCGCCCGGATAGCGCGGGCCATTGGTGCTGGTGGGGATGATGGGCGTGGGCAAATCCACCATCGGCCGCAAGCTGGCGAACACGCTGGCATGGACTTCACCGATGCCGACGACGCGATCGTCGAAGCCGCCAAGATGACCGATCGCCGAAATGTTCGACAAGTTCGGCGAAGACCACTTTCCGCGATGGCGAGCGGCGGGTGATCGCGCGGCTGCTGGAGGAAAGCGGCCGGCTGCGTGATCGCCACCGGCGGCGGCGCTTTCGTGCAGCCCGAAACGCGCGGCGCTGATCCTGGCGAACGCGGCGTCGCCGATCTGGCTCGATGCGATCGTGGAAACGCTGGTGGACCGGGTCGGCCGCAACCAAGCGCCGCCCGCTGCTGCGCGGTGGCGATGTCCGCGAAATCGTCACCCGCGATGAAGGCCGAGCGCGAACCGTTCTATGCCCAGGCCCCGATCCACGTGAAAGCGACACCGGGCCGCATTCGGCGGCACGTGACCCGCATTCTGGAGGCGCTCGACCCATGGCTGTGACTCGATGTGGAGCTGGCCGGGCGCAGCTTATGAGGTGCGGGTGGCGCGCGGGCTGCTGGCGGATCTGGCCGGGGCAATGCGGCGCGCTGCTGCGCAAGGCGCGTGGTGCCGATCGTGACCGATGCCAATGTCCACGGCCTGTGGGGCGAGCGCTGGCCGCGCGGGCTGGCGCGCAGCGGGCAAGGAAGCCGCGCTTCCTGGTCCATGCGCCGGGCGAAGCGGCGAAAAGCTGGGACGGGCTGGCGCGCACCGTCGACTGGCTGCTGGCCGAGGAAGTCGAGCGCGGCGACCATATTATGGCGCTGGGCGGCGGGGTGATCGGCGACCTGACCGGCTTTGCCGCCTCGGTGCTGAAGCGCGGCTGCGGCTTCGTGCAGATTGCCCACCACCTTGCTGGCGCAGGTCGATTTCGAGCGTCGGCGGCAAGACCGCGATCAATACCGGCGGCGGGCAAGAACCTGGTCGGCGCCTTCCACCAGCCCGCGCTGGTGCTGGCCGATATCGACGCGCTGGCCACCCTGCCGCAGCGCGAAATGCGCTGCGGCTATGCCGAAGTGATCAAATACGGCATTCTTGGCGATGCCGGCATTCTTCGGCTGGTGCGAGGCAAACGGCGGCAAGGTGATGGCGGGAGACCGATGCGGCGCTGGAATATGCCGTCGATCGCCAGCGTCGCCGCCAAGGCGCGGATCGTGGCGGAGGACGAGCGCGAGACCACCGGCGCGCGGGCCCTGCTCAATCTGGGCCACACCTTCGGCCATGCGCTGGAGGCGCGAGACCGGCTTTTCCGATCGGCTGCTGCATGGCGAAGCAGTGGCGCTGGGCATGGTGCTGGCGGCGCGCTATTCCGCCCGGCGGGGGCTATATTTCGGATGGCAGATGCGACGCGGATACTGCATGCGATCGCGGCTTGCGGGCTGCCGATGCGAAATCTCCGCGCTCGGCCTTGACTGCACCGGCGCAGGCGCTGGCCGCGCACATGCTCCACGACAAGAAGATGGACGCAGGCACCCTGCCCTTCGTGCTGCTGCGCGGCATCGGCGAGGCGTTTCTCGATCGGGAAGTGGCGATGGCCGATGTCGCGGTGTTTATGGGTGAACAGTTGGAGGTAGTAGGCAATAGGCAGTAGGCAGTAGGAGTAGGAGTGGGAACAAACTACTGCCTACTGCCTACTCACAACTGCCTAATCCGCAAAAATCGCCACTTCATTCAGCCCGTTGCTGTCCGCCCGCCCGCGATACATGCCGCTGGTGTTGAGACTGAACGCCGTCTCTCCCGAAGGCGAAATAACGATCACCCCGCCGCCGCCGCCCAGTTCGGTGACTTCGGCCATCACATTGTCCGCCGCCTCGCGCGGGCCCATGCCCGCCAGTTCCATCAGCCGGCAAATCGAATTGGCGACGGCAACGCGGATGAAATACTCGCCATCGCCAGTGGCGGAGACGGCGCAGGCGCGGTTGTCGGCGTAGGTGCCTGCGCCGATGATCGGGGCATCGCCGATCCGGTCCCAGCGCTTGCCCGTCCGCCCACCAGTGGAAGTGCCCGCCGCCAGATTGCCATGCACGTCGCGCGCCACCGCGCCCACGGTGCCGAAGCGGTTTTCGGGACCGAGCGCAGAAATCTGTTCGGCGCGGAACTGCTCCAGCGCCTCGACCCGGCGCGGGGTGATGAACCATTCGTTCTCGACCCGCTCCAGATCGGTGCCATCGGCGAATTCCTCCGCCCCCGTCGCCGCTCAGGAACACGTGCCGCCCGTCGTCCATCACCGCCTGCGCGAGCAGGATCGGGTGGCGCACCGTGGTCAGCCCCGCCACCGCGCCTGCCGCGCGGCTCTCGCCCAGCATCATAGAGGCATCGAGCGAAGCGGTGCCATCCCAGGTCAGCACTGCACCGCGCCCGGCGTTGAACAGCGGATCATCCTCCATCTGCGTGATGACCGCGATCACCGCCTGCTGCGAAGTACCGCCATCGCGAAGCACCGCCGCGCCCACATCGAGCGCGGACTGGAGCGCGGCGGTATATGCCGCCTCCTGCTCCGGCGTCATCGCGGATCGTTCGATCGTGCCCGCGCCGCCGTGGATGGCGATTGCCCATTCGGCCGCCACCGGATCGTGCGCTATGGCGCTGGCAGGCATGGCGAGCGCAGCAAGCGCGAGCAGACAGCGTTTGGGAATTAGCATCGGCGACCCTCTCCGGTTTTCACCGCTTGTGCGCCGATGCTGGGAGTGTTTCAACCCGGCCTATTCGATCCCAGGAGGCGGAATGCTGTCGGGCGATTGGCGCAGGTGTGGGTAAGTGACATAGAGCCGTTCATTGGCTTCGGGATTGCCGACGCCTTCAACGGTATAATCGCCGCAGGCCTCGCGCAGGGCTGCCACTTCGGGCGAATCCTGATCCATCCGGTTCGGCCCGGCCCAGGTCATCACTTCGCCGAGCCGTGCGACCGGCTGGCCATTCCCGCGGCTGATGAGCGTGTAGTAGCCCTCTGAATCGATATCGAGGCCGGTTTCGGCTTGGAACCATGCCAGCTTGTCCGGCGCATCGACCACGTCTGACCGCATGAAGAAGCACCCGTCGCGCAGGAATATGCGCCCGACGAAGGCCGCTTCCAATTGCCAGCCGGTGCGGGTCTGCGAGGCAGGCCATGTGCGAATGCCCGCCTGCGCCGCTTCGCTGACTTCCGGAGCAATCAGCGGTTGCTGGAAGTACCAGCGCAGGTGCGGCGGCGCGGTCCAGCCATTCTCCGCCACCCAGGCATCGAATTCCGCCGCTGTCAGCAAAGTGTCGATGCTGGCGACGGGCGAATCATCCTCTTTGCCGGAAAGTCCATGCCCCATCAGCGCGTCGCGTTCCTCAAGCCGCGCGAGCCAAAGATCGCCGAGTTGCTTCGCATTGGCAGGAGGCGCGGCAGTAGGTTCGCGGAAAGCCTCCGCCTGCGCGATCACCGGCGCTGCCGCGATCAGCGCAGCGTAGTCCGGGCTCGGCACTTCCAGCTGGGTGGCGTATTCGCGGGCCGGATCGGCATCGGTCGGTGTGCCTGCCCCGCAGGCAGCAAGCGCCAGCAGGGGGAGGGAAATAATACGGTGCAGGAAATTGGTCATAGCGCCAAATCGCGCAATGCCCCTGAACCAAGCCTTAGCTACCCGTTCAGCGCATCAGCACCAGCTCTTCCGCCATCGTCGGATGGATCGCCACCGTCGCATCGAAATCGGCCTTGGTAAGCCCGGCTTTCACCGCGATAGCGGCGGCCTGCATCATCTCGGCGGCTTCGGGCGCAATCATGTGGATGCCGACGATCTTCCCGTCCTCCGCATTGCAGACCATCTTGAACAAGGATCGTTCGTTGCGCCCCGCCAGCACGTTCTTCATCGGGCGGAAATCGGCCTGGTAGACCTTCACCGACCCCAGCTTCGGTGCGCGCCTCGCTTTCGGTCATGCCCACCGCTGCAATGGGCGGGTGACTAAACACTGCGCTGGGAACGCACGAATGGTCCACCGCCACTGGCTCACCCTTGCCGAACACGGTATCGGCAAAGGCCTGCCCTTCGCGGATCGCTACCGGGGTGAGCTGCACCCTGTCGGTCACGTCGCCCACGGCAAAGATGTGATCGACATTGGTCTTGCTGAACCGATCAACCTTGATCTCGCCGCGCTCGCCGAGGTCAACTCCCGCCGTCTCCAGCCCCAGCCCTTCGACATTCGGACGGCGACCGACCGCGAACATCACGCAATCGACGATCTCCTCATCGCAGTCCGACAGCTTGACCTTGTATTGCCCGTCGTCGGTCTTCTCGATGTATTCGAAAGTGGTGTTGAACTTGAATGCGATGCCCTTGGTCAGCGAGATTTGCAGCAGGCGATCCCGCAAGGCCTCGTCATAGCCGCGCAGCAGCGTGTCGCCGCGATTGACCAGCGTCACCTTGGTGCCGAATTCGTTGAAAATCCCGGCAAACTCATTGGCGATATAACCGCCGCCGGCGATCAGCATGCGCTTGGGCAGCTCGTCCAGATGGAACGCCTCGTTCGAACTGATGGCGTGTTCCGAGCCCTTGCATTCGGGCATGAACGGCCGCGCACCGGTGGCAATCAGGATATACTTCGCGGTGACGACCTTGCCGCTCGCCAGCGTGATTTCGTGCGGGCCAGTAATCGAGGCGCGTTCGTGGAAAATCGTGACCTTGTTGTTTTCCAGCGTGTCGGTGTAGGCCCCTTCCAGCCGGTCGACATCGGCGAGCACATTGTCGCGCAGGGTCTGCCAGTTGAAGCGCTTGCCCTCGATTTCCCAGCCGAAGCGTTTGCAGTCCTCCAGATCCTCGGCGAAATGCGCGCCGTAGACGAGCATCTTCTTGGGCACGCAGCCGCGGATCACGCAGGTCCCACCCACCCGGTACTCCTCGGCAATCGCGACCCTTGCGCCATGCGCGGCGGAAACCCGGCTGGCGCGCACGCCACCCGATCCCGCGCCGATGGTGAACAAGTCGAAATCGTAGGTGTCTGGCATGCGAGTGGCTCCCGGCGGGTGTGCCCGCGCTATGGTCCAATGCCTTTCGCGCCGCAACCGGTGCCAGTTTCTAACTCTCGATGAAAGGCGCGTAGTCGCGCAGCAATTGCCAGGCGCGCAGGTCCTCGATCGTGACGAGGCTTTCGTCGCGAAGGCCCGCCTGCCGCTTGAGCAGGCGCTGCACGGCGGCGCGTTCGGTCTGGCTCGCCCCCGGCATGGTCACCAGCACGTCCGGCCCGTGTTCCAACGGCACTTCGAACAGCATCGCAGAGTTCATCGGATCAAAGCCGAAGCCGAGGAAAGCGATCCGCTTGGCCTGCAACAGCTCGCTCACCATCGCGCGCTTGAAGCCGCGTTCCTCGGCGCGTTCGCTCGCGGTGTGAATCTGCTCGACCACGGCGGGCAGATCCTCCACCTCCTCTGCGCCCCAATCCGCCACGGGCATCTTGCCCGCCTGCCATTCAAGCTTACCCGGCGTGCCGTAAACGTGGATCACCCGCAGCTTTTCCGCCACCAGCGCGCGGGCGTCGGTCAGGCTCATCCCGAACGCCATGTGCAGCGCCCAAGGAAGGTAGTGCTCGATGGAGCGATCATAATTGAAGCAGAGGATCGAGAGATTGTCGAAGCAGCTTTCGGCCTTGGCGCGCGGGACGCCGTTGACCACCGCGCGCGAAAGCTGGAACAGCCAGTTCTCGTGACCGCGTACTGGCAGATCGCCCGGATCGCGCGGTTCCGACCCTAGCGGCGAGGCAGCTTCGGCGGCCAGCGTGTAATGCGCCACAGCCAGCTTGCCCACCGCCAGCACCATCGGATTGTCGCCATGCTGTTCGAGAATGGCGTCGATCGAGGAGGATATCCGCGCGGCGGAACGGATCGTCTGCCCGGCTTCGAGCAGATCCTCCTTCTTCACCCGCGCCTTCTTGGCAATCGCCCCGATCAACGCATCCATTGCCGCGATATCCGCGCTTTCCAGCCCGCCGCCGCGCCGCTGGAAATCGAACCCGGCAGCAATCCGCGCGAGCAATTCGCGGCCATCGGGGAATTGCAACTCGCAACTCGCCCCGGCCCCCACCACCAGCGTCGTCTTGGTTCGGATCATGGGGTGAGGGTAGGGGGAAGGTGCTTAATTTTTGCCTAGGATCGGGTTGAATTCGAAAAGGGCGGAGGCGTGCCAAAACAACGCCCCCGCCCTTACCATATCCAATCGATTAAAAGTTAGCCGCGACCGCCTGAGCCACCACCGCGCGAGCGGTTGCCAGACGAACCTCCGCGGCCGCCCGAACTCTGACCGCGACCGCCTTCGCTGCGACCACCCTGCCCCCCATGCCCCGCACGGTTGGGCTTGCGCTGGCCGCCGCTGCGCGCATCACGTTCGGCAGACATGCCGCGCGGCTGCGGGCGAACCCGCTGCTGCTGGGTCTTGGGCGCAGGCTTGGTCGGGCCGACGCCTTCCACCACGGCGCGGAAATTCTCCGGCAGCGGCAGACGCTCGAACTCGGCGTCGGTCACCTTGCAGATATCCTTCAGATAGGCGCGCTCGTCCTCGGCGCAGAAGGCAATCGCGATCCCTTCCGCCCCGGCGCGCGCGGTGCGGCCGATGCGGTGAACATACTGCTCGGCCACATTGGGCAGCTCGTAATTGATCACGTGGCTCACGCCGGGAATATCGATCCCGCGCGCCGCCACGTCGGTGGCGATCAGGATCGGGGTCTTGGCGCGCTTGAAATCTTCCAGCGCGCGCACCCGCTGCGGCTGGCTCTTGTTGCCGTGGATGGCGTTCGACGGGATATTCGCCTGCGCCAGCCGCTTCACCAGCCGATCCGCGCCGTGCTTGGTGCGGGTGAAGATCAGCACGCGCTCGAACTTGCCGGGCACCTTGTGCTGTTCGAGCAGCATCATTTCGAGCAGCGCGGGCTTTTCATCCTGCTGCACCATGAACAGGTACTGGTCGATCCGCTCCGCCGTGGTGGCCGCCGGAGTGACCGAGACGGTGACCGGATTGCGGCAATACTTGCCCACCAGTTCCTTGATCGACTTGGGCATGGTGGCGCTGAAGAACAGCGTCTGCCGTGAAGCGGGCACCAGCTCGCTGATGCGGCGCAGCGCGTGGATGAAGCCGAGATCGAGCATCTGGTCGGCTTCGTCGAGCACGAGGATCTCGACACCCGACAGGTTGAACGCCTTCTGGTCGATCAGATCGAGCAGGCGGCCCGGCGTGGCGACGAGAATGTCGCAGCCACGATTGAGCTTGTTGCGATCCTTGTTCACCGAGGTGCCGCCAACGATGGAGGAGACCTTGAGCCCCGCCAGCGCGCCGTAATCGCGGGCGCTGTCAGCAATTTGCCCGGCCAGTTCGCGCGTCGGCGCGAGCACCAGCATCCGGCAGCTCTTGAACGGGGTCTGGTGGCCCGCCTTCTTCAAATTGTCGATGCTGGGGAGCATGAAGGCGGCGGTCTTGCCGGTGCCCGTCTGCGCAATGCCCACCAGATCGCGCCCGTCGAGCACGGCGGGGATCGCCTGCGCCTGGATCGGCGTGGGGGTGTTGTAGCCCTTCAGGTCGAGCGCCTGCAAAACAGGCTGCGAAAGTCCGAGCTTGTCGAAAGTAATAGTCATGTTGTCTGTGTAACTCGCAATATATGCGGCGCGCAGAGCTATGGCTCGCGCGGCGCGGGTGTCAAAACGACCCGCGTGAAAAGGGAAGTCTCTTGGAAAAGACCGAAGGGCTGCCGGGGTGGGATTTATCTGTTCCACCGCTTCACGCTGGCGCGCGCCTCGATGGCGGCTATGTGGTGCAATGCAGCATGAATGTCAATTCATTTCAGCGCGAGAGGTTTGAGCGGCGGTCTTAGGTCCCGCCCGCCGCATGGCGTAGCGTCAAACATCGCGCCCTTCAGCCTGTGTCACCCGCTTGCAGAGTATACGGCACCTTGCCGCGCCTGAACACGTCGACAATGATGTGCTGGTCGCTGGGCGGATAGGCGCGCTGGTCGCAATCCGGCCTGGGGCAGATGCGACACGAAATGCCTATCGGCGTGGCAGCGTTGGCGGATTGCAAGTCCAGCCCGTCGGCATAGATGAATTCGCTGGCGTGGCGCACCTCGCACCCCAGCGCCACGGCGTAGCGGCGGGGCGCGCGATCAAACCGGCCTGATGGCTTGACCAGCCCCTTGGCCATCGAGACATAGCGGCCGCCATCGGGCGTCTGCGCGAGCTGGACCAGCACCCGATCAGGGATCGCCACCGCTTCATGCACGATCCACAGCGGGCAGGCCCCGCCAAATCGGGCAAATTGCAGCTGCGTGGCGCTGTGCCGCTTGGTGATATTCCCCGCCATATCCACCCGGCAGAAAAACACCGGCAGGCCTCTGCTGCCTTCGCGCTGCAAGGTGGATAATCGATGGCAGGTCTGTTCGAAACTGGTGCCGAAGGCCTGGCTCAGCCGATCAATATCGTGGCGATATTCGCGCGCGGCTTGTCGAAACCGCTCATAAGGCATGAGGATCGCGCCGGCCGCGTAATTCACGAGGCCGATCTTGAGCAGATCGCGCGCGGCCGCGGTCTGGAGATTGGCATTATCGGTGACACGGGCAATCTCGCTGCTCAAGGCCATTGCCGCGAATTGGTAGGCGGTCTGGAAGCGCTTTCCGGCGGGCGGCTGGCCAGGATCGAGCAGCAGTTCGCCCCGCCCCGCATGGAAGTCCCGCAGAGATAGCGATGCACCGCTGGTGGTAGAGACTGCGAACGTCGCCCACAATTCGCGCTCCAGCACTTCCTGCGAAGGGGACAGCGTATCGGCTGTGAGCGCAAGCGCGAGTTGCTCGGCGGCATGATCGATCACATCGACATAGTTATTCGAGAGATGGAACCAGTCACGCACCTCCTCCCACGGCAGCCGTGCCTGCGACAGGCTGTCCACCGAAAGCGCCTCGTCCATCATTTCCAGCCGCTGACTGGTCCGGCGATAGGCTTCGTGCAGCGCGATGAAGCGGCGCGCGAAGTCAGGCATCTGCTCGGAAATCCGGGCCAGAGCATCGGCAGGCAGCGGCTCGGCGAACAGCGGATCAGCTGCGGCCTCCCGCAGGTTGAAGGCCAGCTGCTCGGTATCGTCGATGCCGATGGCGGACCAGTCGAGCGGAAATTGCTGCGCCAGCCTGTCCAGCAGCGCGGGCGGTGAGCGGCCGGTCATCGTGTTCCAGCTGACTCAGATAGGATGCACTGATCCCGATCAGCTTGGCCAGTTCCGCCTGTTGCAGGTTCCGGTTCGCGCGGAGCTTGCGAAGATGGGGACCGGCGAACAGGCGTCTGCGTTTCATCGCCCCGTCATACTTTGCAAAAATCGGCTTTGCAAATTTGCAAAATTGCATTGGACTTTGCTTTTGCCGCGCACGAATGCAGGCTGAGACCATTGTCCGTTCCGGGAGTTGAAATGTCCGCCAATATCGCCGAAATGGAACGCCGCCGCGAAGCTGCCCGGATGGGCGGCGGGCAGGCGCGGATCGACGCGCAGCACGCCAAGGGCAAGCTGACCGCGCGCGAGCGGCTTGACGTGCTGCTCGATGAAGGCAGCTTCGAGGAGCTCGATACCTATGTCGAGCACGACTGCACCGATTTCGGGATGCAGGACCAGAAGATCCCCGGTGACGGCGTGGTGACGGGTTCGGGCACGATCGACGGGCGGCTGGTCTATGTCTTCAGCCAGGATTTCACCGTCTTCGGCGGCTCGCTGTCCAAGCGCCATGCGGAGAAGATCTGCAAGGTGATGGACATGGCGATGAAGGTCGGCGCGCCGGTCATCGGCCTGAATGACAGCGGCGGCGCGCGGATTCAGGAAGGCGTCGCCAGCCTCGGCGGCTATGCCGACGTGTTCCAGCTGCAATGTGCTCGCCAGCGGCGTGGTGCCGCAGCTCTCAGCCTCATCATGGGGCCCTGCGCGGGCGGCGCGGTCTATTCCCCGGCGATGACCGACTTCATCTTCATGGTGAAGGACAGCTCCTACATGTTCGTCACCGGGCCGGAAGTGGTGAAAACGGTCACCAACGAAGTGGTCACGCCAGGAGGAACTGGGCGGCGCGATCACGCACACCACCAAGACCTAGCGTGGCCGATCTGGCGCTGGAAAACGATATCGAGGCGCTGCTCGCCGCGCGCGAACTGATCGGCTTCCTCCCCGCCAGCAACCGCGCCCCGCTGCCCGAACTGCCGACCGACGACCCGTGGGACCGGCGCGAAGACAGCCTCGATACGCTGATCCCCGCCAATGCCAACCAGCCCTATGACATGCACGAAGTCATCGCCAAGGTGGTGGACGAGGGAACCTTCTTCGAAATCCAGCCCAAGTTTGCGGGCAATATCATCACCGGCTTCGGCCGGATCGAGGGCCGCCCGGTGGGCGTGGTCGCCAACCAGCCGATGGTGCTGGCGGGCTGCCTCGACATCAATTCCAGCCGCAAGGCGGCGCGGTTCGTGCGCTTCTGCGATGCCTTCTCGATCCCGATCGTCACCTTTGTCGACGTCCCCGGCTTCCTCCCCGGCACCGCGCAGGAACTGGGCGGGATCATCAAGCACGGCGCGAAACTGCTGTTCGCCTATGGCGAGGCGACCGTGCCCAAGATCACCGTCATCACCCGCAAGGCCTATGGCGGCGCCTATGACGTGATGGCGAGCAAGCACCTGCGCGGCGACTTGAACTACGCCTGGCCGACCGCCGAAATCGCGGTGATGGGCGCGAAGGGGGCGGTGGAGATCATCTTCCGGCAGGATCGCGACGATCCGGAGAAGATTGCGGAGAAAACGCGCGAGTACGAGGACCGGTTCGCCAACCCGTTCGTGGCGGCATCACGGGGCTATATCGACGAGGTGATCTACCCGCATTCGACCCGGCGGCGGATCGCGCTGGGCCTGCGGAAGCTGCGCGGGAAGGTGCTGGAGAACCCGTGGAAGAAGCATGACAATCTGCCGCTTTAGGAATCGTCATGGATGATGTGAAACTCCTTGGCATCGCGCCGTTAAAGCCCCTCCCGTTGGCCCTGTGGGCCAGCTTCGCTTCCAGGGGAGGGGTTGGGGTGGGGTCTGTCCGGATTGGGCAGACACTGCGATGGAGGACAGACCCCACCCCCGGCCCCTCCCCTGAAGGGGAGGGGGGAAAGTGAAACTCGGCCGTCTCAACCACATCGGTGTCGCCACGCCGTCCATCGCGGAGAGCATCGCGCATTTCCGCGAGACGATGGGCGCGACCGACATTACCGAACCCTTCGCCATGCCCGATCAGGGGGTGAAGGTCTGCTTCGTCAACACGCCCAGCCAAGGCGATGGGGCGGGCACCCAGATCGAACTGATCGAACCGCTCGACGAAGCCTCGCCGATCCACAATTTCCTCGCCAAGAACCCGATGGGCGGGCAGCACCATGTCTGTTTCGAAGTCGAGGACATCGGCGCGGCGCGCGAATGGTTCGAAGGGCAGGGCAAGCGCATTCTCGGCCCCACCCGCATCGGCGCGCATGGGACGCCGATCTTCTTCCTCCACCCCAAGGACATGGGCGGAATGCTGACCGAGATCATGGAGACGCCGCGTGAACATTGATGCAATAAACTCCTCTCCCCTTGCGGGAGAGGAAGGAGCCGCGTGAGCGGCGGGAGGAGAGGGGTTCGCCGCCAGCGGCGACCTGAGCGCTCTCCCCCTCACCCTCCCACCGCTGCGCGGCCCTCCCTCTCCCGCAAGCGGGAGAGGGGTAGTATGACCACCAAATCCGACTGGCAGGCCGCCGCCGCGAAGGAAGTCAAGGGGCGGGACCTGACCTGGCACACGCCCGAAGGCATTGCCGTGCAGCCGCTCTACACGGCGGAGGACGCGCCCGCGCAGGATGCGGGCCTCCCCGGCTTCGCGCCGTTCACCCGCGGCCCCTATGCCTCGATGTACACCGGCCGCCCGTGGACGATCCGGCAATACGCGGGCTTCTCCACCGCCGAGGAATCGCAACGCCTTCTACCGCCGCAATCTCGCGGGCGGGCAGAAGGGGCTTTCGGTCGCCTTCGACCTCGCCACCCATCGCGGCTACGATTCCGATCACCCGCGCGTGGTCGGCGATGTCGGCAAGGCCGGGGTCGCCATCGATACGGTGCGCGACATGGAAATCCTGTTCGACGCGATCCCGCTTGATACCATGTCGCGTCTCGCATGACGATGAACGGCGCGGTGATCCCGGTGCTGGCCTTCTATATCGTCGCGGGCGGAACGGCAGGGGGTGGCGCAGGAACAGCTCAGCGGCACGATCCAGAACGACATCCTCAAGGAGTTCATGGTCCGCAACACCTATATCTATCCGCCCGAGCCTTCGATGCGGATCGTCGGCGATATCATCGCCTACACCTCGGCGCACATGCCCAAGTTCAACAGCATTTCGATTTCTGGCTATCACATGCACGAAGCCGGGGCGACGGCGGTGCAGGAACTGGCCTTCACCATCGCCGATGGCAAGGAATACGCGGTGCAGGCCATCGCGGCGGGCCTCGCGATTGACGATTTCGCCCCGCGCCTCAGCTTCTTCTGGGGCATCGGGATGAACTTCTTCATGGAGATCGCCAAGATGCGCGCCGCGCGCACGCTGTGGCACGAGGTGATGAGCGAGCTGGGCGCGAAGAGCGAAAAGTCGAAGATGCTGCGCACCCATTGCCAGACTTCGGGCGTGAGCTTGCAGGAGCAGGACCCCTACAACAACGTCATCCGCACCACGCTGGAGGCGCTGTCGGCCGTGCTCGGCGGGACGCAGAGCGCTGCACACCAATGCGCTCGACGAAGCGATTGCCCTGCCCACCGATTTTTCCGCCCGCATCGCGCGCAACACGCAGCTGATCCTGGCAGGAGGAAAGCGGGGTGTGCACACGTGTCGCCGATCCGCTGGGCGGTTCGTACTATATCGAGGCGCTGACGGCGGAGATCACCGCAAAGGCGCGCGCGCTGATCGCCGAAGTCGATGCGGCGGGCGGGATGACCCGGTATGTCGCGAGCGGCAAACCCAAGGCGGCGATTGAAAGCGCGGCGGCGGCGAAGCAGGCGAGCGTCGACCGGGGCGAGACGAGTGATCGTCGGGGTGAACAAGTACCGCCTCGCCAGCGAAGACCGGCTGGACACGCTCGATATCGACAACCACGCGGTGCGCGCGGGGCAGGTTGCGCGGCTGGCAGCGGTGCGCGCGGGGCGCGATGAGGCGGCGTGTCAGAGGCGTTGCGGGTGTTGGCTGATGCTGCGCGTGGCCCTTCGACAGTCAGGACGAGCGGTGTTGTTTCTGGTTCAGCACAAATTCCCGCTCAGCCTGAGCCTGTCGAAGGCCACTCGCCAACCCCGGCCCGGTCGCAAAACCTCCTGCTCTCGCCATCGAAGCCGCCCGCCACGACGCCACGCTGGGCGAAATCAGCGCCGCGATGGAGGATGCGTTCGGCCGCTACGACACCCGCCCCACCCCGGTGCGCGGCATCTATGCCGCGCCTATACGGGCGATGCGCGGTACGAACAGGTGGTGGCGGGTGTGCAGGCGGTCGCCCACCGCCTCGGCCATACCCCGCGCGTGCTGGTCGCCAAGATGGGCCAGGACGGGCACGATCGCGGCGCCAACGTGATCGCCAGCGCCTTTGCCGACATGGGGTTCGACGTGCTCTCCGGCCCGCTGTTCCAGACGCCGGAAGAAACCGCGAAGCTGGCGCTGGACAAGCGGTGGACGCCGTCGGCGCATCCTCGCTCGCGGCAGGCCACAAGACGCTGATCCCCGAACTGATCGACTACCTGCGCGCCGCAGGCCGCGCCGATATCAAGGTGGTGGCCGGCGGCGTGATCCCGCCGCAGGATTACGATTTCCTGCGCGAGGCCGGGGTGCAGGGGATCTACGGGCCGGGCACCAATGTGGTCGAGGCGGCGGCGGATATGCTGCGGCTGCTGGGGCACAATATGCCGCCTTTGGGGGACGGGGAATGAGCTTTGCGTCCGGTTCCGCGCATGGTATTCTACCATCACGTGAATGAAAGGTAGAGAAATGGGCGTCCAATTGAACATCAAGAGCGAGGAAGCCTACGCGCTCGCGAGCAAGATTGCCGAGGCTGACGGTGTGAGCCTTACGCAGGCGGTGATCGAGGGCTTGCGGCTGCGCGCGCGCGAGTTGGAGAGCGAGCAGCGGTTCAACAGGGCGCTGGAGATTATCCACGATATGCGTGCACGCTTGTCGCCCGAATTTCTGGCGCAGGATTTCGACGCCATGCTTTACGACGAAGACGGCCTGCCGAAGTGATCGTCGATAGTTCCGCCATTGTTGCCATCGTGCGCGGGGAGCCGGAGGCCGAAGGCTTTCTGGCGGCCTTGCGAGCGCATCCGGCCAAGCTGATGTCGGCGGGCAACTATCTGGAAATGGGCATCGTGATTGACAGCGACGGTGACGCGGCGGTCAGCGCGGGGCTCGATCCATTACTCGATAATCTGGGGATTGAAGTCAGTCCCGTCACTCCCGAACAGGCGAAGATTGCGAGGCAGGCCTACCGCGAATTCGGCAAGGGCAGCGGAAGCAAGGCTCGGCTGAATTTCGGCGATTGCTTCGCCTATGCGCTGGCGATGGAGCGGGGCGAGAAGCTGCTGTTCAAGGGCGAGGATTTTGTCCACGCCGGGTTTGCGAGGGTGGGGTGATGAGGCAACGTGGTCGAATGCGCGGCGGATGTGCTGCGGCTGCTGGGGCATAATATGCCGCCGTTGGGGGATGGGGAATGACTTTGATCGATTGGGAAACTTGGCTGGTTGAGGAAGCGGGTCCCGCAGTTATCGAAAAAAAGATTCAGTCAGGGCAGACTCTCGCTGACGCGGAGCGACTGATCTATTGCTTATGGGCCGCGGACTATGGAATGCGCAACGCTGGAGACTTGGAAACAGCCGCGGATTTGTACCCTCAGTTTCAAAGTGAAGGTTCTAGCTTGGCGGTCGAACTTGGCCTGCAAATCACGGCGGAATCGTTTCGTTTTTCCACGTTAGAATTTGAAGCGGTCTATTTCGAGAAATTCGATGAAATGTGCGCTGAGGTCGCCACTGCACTTAGCGCCGCTGACAGCGTGGATTAAGAGGCAATTAGAATGTTCACCAAAATCCTCATCGCCAATCGCGGCGAAATCGCTTGCCGGATCATCCGCACTGCGCGGCGCATGGGCATTGCCACGGTCGCGGTCTATTCGGATGCCGATGCGCGCGCGCCTTTTGTGCAAATGGCCGACGAGGCGGTGCATATCGGCCCCTCGCCCGCCAGCGAAAGCTATCTGGTCGCTGAGAAGATCATCGCCGCCTGCAAGCAGACCGGGGCGCAGGCGGTGCATCCGGGGTATGGGTTCCTGTCCGAACGCGCGAGCTTCGTCGAGGCGCTCGCCGCAGAGGGCATCGCCTTTATCGGCCCGCCCGCCAATGCCATCGCCGCGATGGGGGACAAGATCGAGAGCAAGAAGCTCGCGCTGAAGGCGGGCGTCAATGTCGTCCCCGGCTTTGTCGGCGAGATCGCCGATACCGAGCACGCGGTGCGGATCGCGGGCGAGATCGGCTATCCGGTGATGATGAAGGCCTCTGCGGGCGGCGGCGGCAAGGGGATGCGGCTGGCCTATTCGCGAAGCCGACGTGCGCGAAGGGTTCGAGGCGACCAAGCGCGAGGGGCTCAATTCGTTCGGCGATGACCGGGTGTTCATCGAGAAATTCATCCTGAATCCGCGCCATATCGAAATCCAGATCCTCGGCGACCAGCACGGCAACATCCTCTACCTCAACGAACGCGAATGCTCCATCCAGCGCCGCCACCAGAAGGTGGTGGAGGAAGCGCCTTCGCCGTTCGTCACGCCCAAGATGCGCAAGGCGATGGGCGAGCAATGCGTCGCGCTGGCGCGCGCGGTGGGCTATTTCAGCGCGGGGACGGTGGAACTGATCGTTTCCGGCGCGGACCCGACGGGGAGAGCTTCTACTTCCTCGAAATGAACACCCGCCTGCAGGTGGAGCATCCGGTTACCGAAGCGATCACCGGGATCGATCTGGTCGAACAGATGATCCGCGTGGCAGCGGGCGAGGCGCTGGCCTTCACGCAGGCCGACATCGGCATCAACGGCTGGGCGATCGAGAACCGCGTCTATGCCGAGGACCCCTATCGCGGGTTTTTGCCGAGCACGGGGCGGCTGGTGCGGTATCACACCCCCCTCCCGCTTCAGGGGAGGGGCTGGGGGTGGGCTCTGTCCAACTGGCGCAGACTCAGCGCAATCCGGACAGCCCCCACCCCCCGGCCCCCTCCCCTAAAGGGGAGGGGGGAAAGCCTACATCCGCGTCGATGACGGGGTCACCGAAGGCGGCGAGGTGTCGATTTTCTACGATCCGATGATCGCCAAGCTGATCACCTGGGCCCCCACGCGCGAAGAAGCGGCGGACCTGCAAATCAAGGCGCTCGACCGGTTCGAAATCGAAGGCCTCGGCCACAACATCGATTTCCTCTCCGCGCTGATGCAGCATCCGCGCTTCCGCAGCGGCGAGATCACCACCGGCTTTATCGCCGAGGAATATCCCGATGGCTTCACCGGCGCCCCCGCCGACGAGGAGCGCCTGCGCACCATCGCCGCCATCGCCGCCGGGATCGAATGCACCGATGCAGGCGCGCGCGCGGCGAGATCAGCGAACAGATCGACGTGCTCGCAGCCGCCAATGCGACTGGGTGGTGCAGCTGGACGGTGCAGAACTATGCGGTCACGCTCGGCGAAGGCCACGCCATGGTCGACGGCCACCGGATCGACGGGCCATTGCGACTGGCAGCCCGGCGACCGGCAGCGCCACCGCCAGCGGGGCCCGGACGATGCGGAACTGGGCCTGCTGGTCAGGCGCGACGGCGCGCATTGGCGGATCACCACCCGTGGCCGCAGCACATCGCGCCCGGCGCTGCCCGCGCGCCTCGCCACCCATGCCGCGCACATGATGGAAAAAGTTCCGCCCGATACCTCGAAGCTGCTGCTCTGCCCGATGCCCGGCCTGCTGGTGAAACTGCATGTCGGCGCAGGCGAAGCAGTGGAAGCCGGCCAGCCGCTCGCCACGGTGGAAGCGATGAAGATGGAAAACATCCTCCGCGCCGAAAAATCGGGTAAGATCGCGAAAATCAACGCCACGCAGGGCGAAACGCTAGTGGTGGACGCGGTGATACTGGAGCTCGAATGATGGTGCGGTCAGACTAGCCGAAACGCCGCTGCGATTGGCGAACAGGGTCCGTTCGATGATAAAAGTTCTGGTCACGGGCGCAGTTGCAGGCTCCAACGCAACCTGATCCGGGAGAGACCACATGACCAAGCTCCGCAGCAACGACGCCAATTCCCCCAGCCGCCGCGCCAACTGGCGGGCGCTGGGCCTTTCGGCCGAGGATATGCTCAAGCCCAAGATCGCGGTGGTCAATTCCTCCAGCGAACTGGCGATCTGCTATGCCCATCTCGATGGCATCGCCAAGATCGTGAAGGAAGAAATCCGCGCAGCGGGCGGCATTCCGTTCGAAGTGCGCACCGTCTGCCCCGTCGGATTTCATCACCGGCGCCGCCAAAAGCGGCAGCTACATCCTCGCCGGTCGCGACATCATCGCCAACGATATCGAGGTGCAGGTTGAAGCCGCGCTGCTCGATGGGATGATCTGCCTGACCAGCTGCGACAAGACCCCGCCCGGCCACCTGATGGCCGCCGCGCGGCTCAACATTCCCACCATCCTGGTGATCGGCGGCTATCAGCAGGCAGGCGCAAATCGACGGCGATCCGGTGGACGTGGAGGACGTGTGGTCCGGCTCCATCGGTGAGCGGTTCGGCAAGGTGCCCAGGCACCCGATTGCCGAGATGGCCGAAAACGCCATCATGGGCCCCGGCGTCTGCGCAGGCATGGCCACCGCCAACACCATGCATTGCGTGGTCGAGGCGCTTGGGCATGGCGCTGCCCGGCCACGCCCCGGTGCGCGGCAACAGCCCCAAGATGCAGGCCAATGCCCGCGCCGCTGGCCGCCGTATCGTCGAGATGGTGCAACGAAGACCTGAGGCCGCGCCAGATCCTCACCGAAGGGGCCTTCCGCAATGCCGTCGCCACCGTGCTGGGCGTTTCGGGCAGCATCAATGCGATCAAGCACTTGCAGGCGGTGGCGGTTGAGGCGGAGCATGGACCTCGACATCTTCAAGCTGTGGGAAGAGATGAGCGCGGTTCCGGTGCTCTGCGCGGTGCGCCCGACCGGGACGGTGCGGATCGAACAGTTCGAGGATGCCGGGGGTGCGCGCGCCACGCTCAAGCGGCTGTTGCCCTTGATCGATGGCAATGCCCTGACTGCGACCGGCAAGACGCTGGCGGAAAATCTGGCTGGTTACGAGATCGAAGGCCCCGAGGTGATCCAGCCAATTGAAAGCCCGGTCGGCATGGGTCCGGCGATTGCCATCCTCAAGGGCAATTTCGCCTCCAGCGCGGTGGTGCGGCTGGGGGTTCGCGATGGCAGCCGCCCTGAAGAGTTCTCCGGCCCGGCGCGCGTGTTCGAGGACACCGAAAGCTGCATGATCGCTATCGAAACGCGCGATATCCAGCCCGGCGATGTCATCGTCAGCCGCAATCAGGGATTGAAGGGCGGCCCGGCAATGGGCGGCGGGGCCAGCCTGATCCTGTTCGCGCTCGACGCAGCAGGCCTCGCGAAGACCACCGCCTTCGTCACCGACGGGCAGCTTTCGGGCCTGTGCCTGAAGGGCCTGACGATTGCCGAGGTCAGCCCCGAAGCGGCCACCGGCGGGCCGATTGGCAAGGTCCGCGATGGCGATATCATCACCATCAGTGTGGCCAGCCGCAGCATCGATGTGGCGGTTCCAGCAGCCGACCTCGCCCGCCGCAATGGTCCGGGCTATCTCGCTCCGGCCAGCGGCTATCTCGCCAATTTCCGCGAGACGGTGCGCGGACTGGAAACCGGCGGGGTGTTGCGGCCCGAGTGAGTGGACCGCCTGTCCTCCGGCTGATCGAGACCATAATTCGAAATATGGAAGGGGCGGACCGCCAGTGCGGTCCACCCCTTCCTTTATGTCACCATGTAGGTCAGGAAAGCGCGGCCGTCGGTCACGCTCTCCCTACACCCATTCCTCAGAACTCGACGTTCGCGCCGATGTAGAAGCGGCGTCCGTTGAGATCGTAGAGGTTGGAATACGAACCGCCGGGCAGCAGGCCGAATGCCGACAGGCCGGGATTGACCTCTTCCAGCGGCGGAGCCTGATCGAGCAGGTTTTCCACCCCGATGCGAACCATCAGGTTTTCCATGATCGCCACCGATCCGCTCAGGTTGAAGGTGTCATAAGCCCCCACCCCAAGCGCGGTTGTCGCCGCGCCGCCCGCCGCCTGCACCGAATCCACGCCGGGCTGGTGCAGCCATTGCAGCGAGAGGGTGTAGGCATCCATCGAATAGGCGAAGGTGTTCAGCATCTGCCAGTCGTAGGAACCGCGATTGAGCCCGTTGTTTGCCGGCCCGAGCGTTCCGGCATAGTCGATCAGCGGGTTGGTAGGCAGTTCGGACGATTTCAGTTCGAACAGGATATTGGCCACCGAGTTGATCGAAAATGTGCCCGGCCCAACATCGATCCGCCAGTCCAGCTGCAGGTCCACACCCGAAGTCTGGAAGCGGCCGTTGTTGACGAAAGTTCCGGTCACGTTGCCGATCGCGCCGTCACCCGTCACCCGCGCCACGCCCGCACAGAACGGCGAGGTGATCGAAAGCGTCGGGTTGAAATCGGGGCTAAAGCATTGCTGGTGAACGACGTCGATCGACTGCGCGCCGATCGCATTCGACACCTTGATGTTGTAGTAATCGACCGACAAGCGAAGGCCGGAAAGCGCCTCGTTCTGGAACGGGGAATTGATCACCATCCCCGCCGTCCATGTGTCTGCGGTTTCCGACTGCACATTCGGATTGCCGCGCAGCGACGGGAAGGCGAAGGTTCCGCCCACGGTCTGCGCTGGGGGTTGCCGTAAAAGCGGGCTGCGGTGTTCTGCGCCCCGGTATCGAACTGGTTCATGATCTGCGTGCACAGCGCCCGTACACCGGCGAAGTTCGTCGGGTTGGAAACCGGGTTCGCGGACCATGCCAGCGTGTTGTTGACCGAACAGGGGTCACCCCCCGCCGAGAAGGCAAAGGTCTGCTGCGGAGCAAGGAACAGTTCGGCGATGTTCGGCGCCCGCACCGCGCGGTTGTAGCCGCCACGGAACCGCAACCAGTCATTCAACTCCAGATCGCCGAGGATCTTGTAGGTCCAGACCCCGCCGGTGGTGTTGTAATCCGAATAGCGCGCTCCAAGTTCAAGGTTGAACCCCTGCACGAAGGTATCGGCGAGAATCGGGACCAGCAGTTCGCCGTAGACTTCCCCGACGCGGATCTCGCCCGAGGAATTGCCGCTCGGAAACAGGCCGACTGCCTGATCGAGGAACGAGCGGCCCTGCGTGGTGAGCGTATCGTTGATGAACTCGAACTCGTTGGTCCGGTGCGATGCGCCGACGGCCGCCTGGAGCGCACCGGCGGGAAGTTCGAACAGCGAACCCTGTGCGTTGACCTCCCAGATCGACTGCGCCATCACCGAACGGGTCTTGATGTCGGCCGAGATCGCCTCGATGCAATCCTGACTGACGGACTGATCGAAATCGAACGGATTGAGCCCGCTGGTGCAGCGCGCGGTCGAGGCGCCGAAGCCACCGAAGGCGCGTTGCCGGTGCTCGCGAAACCCGCGCCCCAATTGGGTGCAGAAACCACTGCCCGCAGCCGTTCGAGCGAGGCAAACCCGGTCTGCAGCGACGTGAGTTTCCGATTCGCCCTGCGACACGAAGGCTTCCCAAGTCCAGTCAGAACCCGGAATGGAGCCCTCGAACCCGGCGATCATCGAGTAGGTCATCACGTCGACTTCGGACTCGCGGTCCTGGAAATCGAGGTAATAGACCAGCTGGTAGGGATCGTTGGGATTGGCCCGCCCGTTGAGCAGCGTCGCCAGTTCATTCGGAATCGCGCGGCCATCGCGCGGCACGAACACTGACCAGCCGTTGACCGAAGGCGAAGGCTGCTGCTGGGTATTGACCGTCACATGGCTGAAACTGGATTCGGCGAACACCCCGATCCAGTCGTTGATCTCGTAATTGCCGCGGGCGTAGATGTTGTATCGCGATCAGCGGGATTTGCAGCAATTCGTTGATGTAGTTCTGCGCCAGCTGGCCGTTCGAAGTTTCCTTGTGCAGGATCCCGGTCAGATCGCCGTCAAACAGGTCGGGCGTCGATGTGACACTCTGGAAGAACCCGGTGAAGATCGAATTGTCCGGATTGAACCAGATGCGATCGTTCGGAATGATGCCCGAATCGGCACCCGCAGCGGCTGTTACGGCGGCGGCGCTGGTCGGGTTGAAGGCAAAATCCACACCGCTGAAAGCAGGGAAGAACTCAGTGCCGCCGATATCGGGATTGCGGAAGAAATCGCGGAACCACGAACGGTCGCGCCGCAAGGCCCCATCACGCTCGTTGGTTGACATCGACAGGCTGACATTGCCACGGCCATCGTCAAAGTCGGCGCCCATCACGCCGCTGAGGGTGTATTCGAGACCGTCTCCGTGCTGGCTGACACCCGCGCGGCCATCCAGCGCGAGCCCTTCGAAATCGCGCCGCATGATGAAGTTGACCACGCCGCCGACGGCGTCGGCCCCGTAGGTCGACGAAGCACCGCCGGTGATGATTTCCACCCGGTCAATCGCGGCGGCAGGAATGGTGTTGACGTCCACCACCATCGATGCATTCGAAGGCGTGGTGCGGCGTCCGTTGATCAGCACCAGCGAACGGTTGGAGCCGAGGTTGCGCAGCGATACAGTGGCCGATCCCGGCGTGTTGGTGGCGGTGGGCTGGATATCGCCGCCCGATCGGGCGTCCGGTCCGGAGAAAACTGTGGCAGGCGGTTGAGGTTGGTTTCGATCGACGAGGTGGCCGAAGATTCGCAGCAGTTCGTTGCCCACGGTCACGATCGGGCTGTTGGAGCTGTAATCCTGCCGCTGGATGCGCGAGCCGGTGACGACAATCGAATTGTCTTCCTCTCTTGCTGGTTCCGCGTCCTGCGCGAAAGCAGCGGGAACGCCCGCAAGCAGATACACTGCTGTCGAACACGCCAACAAAGTACGGGCATAACGCTGCTTTCCGAAAACCATAGGCTTCCTCCCCATATACAGGCCGCCAGATGCTGGCTGGCCCACTCCGATCCTCGAACCCGCGCACCATGCCCGCGCACCATGCCCGCGCACCATGCCCGCGTCCCCTGAGGCCCGCTCCTCACAAGCGCGGCCCAGAGCTTTGCACTAGTCGCTTCTGGTTTGCATGTAAACTACAGACAGTCTGAAATCGACCATCTTAAGGTGGATGCGATCCATCGTTGGTTTACCTATGAACCTTTGGCAACCAATTCCGGATCGCGCCTGTACCAAACGGCTACCCTGCCCGCCGCCTTGCGCCCCGCCAGCTCCCACGCGCGGACGATCTGGCCGCGAGGGCCATCGCCTGTCCGATTGTTTGTTTCACGCAGAGGCGCAGAGATTGCAGAGAGCGCGGAGGCGACGGACCCAAAGACCCGCTCGGAAACACAGAGTAGGGTGCGCGAGCGGCGGCAACCCTTTGTGGCTTCATGGCATAGTGTGAAATTGTTCGGGCGTGGACGGGTATATCATGCCCGCACGATCTGGGCGGCGACGCTGCGCGCCGGGCGCTTCTGGAATTTCGACGTGTTCCAGCATCTCGGCGACGGTGCCGCCGCCGAGGCAAAGCTGCGCTCGAGCGAAGTCCTGGCCGGGCTGACCGCGATCGTCGATTCAGATCTCGACAATGAAGATCTCGCCACCACCCGCGGGTTCCTCGCGCAGGTGTTGGCCAACGCCGCGCAATGGGAAGCCGATTTCGTCAATCCCGCGCGGCACCATGCCGGTGCGGTCTATCTCCATGCCCCCCTCATTTGGCCAGCGGTGCACTTGCCTTGACAGCGCCCTCCCTTAGGCTGGCTCTACTTCGACCTGCAAGCTTTCGATGGCGCGCAGTGTGTTGTTGAGCCGTCGGATCGGTTCGCCAGTCAGCCTGATCGATTTGACACGCTTGGCAAGCGCGGTGCCAATCAATTCGCCTTCCAGCCTCGCGACCATCTGGCCGAGGCATTGGTGGATGCCGAAGCCGAAACCGACATGGCCGCTAGAATTGCGGTGGAGATCGAAATTGTCAGGGTCGGACCAATGCCGCGGATCGCGATTGGCAGCAGCCAGGAACAGCAGGACTTTCGACCCCTCCGGGATTTCGACATCGGCGACAGTTACATCGCGCGTTGTCGTGCGGAAGAACGTTTGCACTGTCGAATCCCAGCGCAGGCTCTCCTCGAAGCCTTTAGCCGCGAGCCCGGGATTGGCGCGCAGCTTGGCGAACTCGGCTGGGTTCTGCGCCAGGGCTAGCACCATATGGGCGATGCCGTTCACGGTCGTATCGACGCCTGCGGAAAGGAACGAACGCACCAGCCTCTCGGCTTCGTCCTGTGTGCATTCGCCCCTATCGGCCGCCTCGAATACCGCCATACCCCAGCCGCCAGGCAACAGGTTCTCCCGCTTGCAGGCTTCGGCGACCCAGTTGATCGCGGCTTCCTTGCCGCGATTTCCGTCGTGGAACACCGCATTGCGTGGCCCGAACGCATTGAAGACAATCATTGCGTAATCGAGCAGGTGCTGTCGGCCATCGGTCCGCAGTCCGATAGTGTCGGGGAACACCATCATTGGATAAACCTCGGAAAGATCGGCCACGGCATCGAACCGGCCTCTTTGTACCAGACTGTCTACAAGCGCATCGGCTTTTGCCTGCCATTTCGGGCGCAGTTCCCTGACCGACCGCAGCGACACGATCTTGTTCATCAGGCTCCGCGTGCGATCATGCAGCGGCGGGTCAGCCTCCAGTAACAATGAAGGAGGCCGGAATGGCACTTCCTTGGCAAAATCGGCTAACCCAACGCCGCGGGCCGAGCAATATGTAGCGTGATCGCGCAAGGCGCACTGCACTTCATTAAACCTAGCCATCGCGTATGCTCCGACTGCCTCCAACCAGACAACAGGCCCGGCATCCCTGATCGCTGAGTGATGCGCGTAGGGATCGGTCAGAAATGCGGCATCAAACGGGTCGGCAGCAAGTTTGGGAAGCATCACGAACACTTTCGAATAAGATAGAGACTGAACCGCTACAGCATTATCGTAGGCCATTTGTTATAAGTGCCGCGGGCATGGGCACGTCATCCAGCATGGCGTGACGTAAATACAGTCCGAAATTATTGACTGGTGACTTCAATACCATATCTGTCGGCCATCTGACCGCCATCGAAACCGCCGGATATGTTTATATCTTCATACGGCAGCATTTCCGAATTCAAAACCTCCGAAGTATCCCGCAGATCAGCAAATATTTCTGCGTGACGATCTATCAGATTTCCTCGCTCCAGCGGATCGGCCACGATATCGAACTGGAACTCGTTGCCTGCGATCGAAAGATATTTTCATTTTCCCGACCGACAAGCGCGCTGGTCGAAGTTCTTGTATCGCCGATATAGTTTGCGTTCGGGAAGCGAACCGCCGGCAACAACCGGGCGGAAGTCAACGCCGTCGGGCGGAAACCCTGATGCTAGTTGAGTGTTTGATGCTGCCAGAAGCGTTGGCAGGAAATCCATCGTCTTAACCGGCACATCAGACATGGTTCCGGGCGTCGTCAATCCTGGCCAACGGACGATTTGCGGGACGCGAATGCCCCCTTCCAACACTTCTGTTTTTCGTCCGAAGAATGGCCAGGTGTCCGAAAAGCGCTCCCCGCCATTGTCACTGGTAAACACCACTATGGCACCCTGTTCAACGATGATGTGGCAGGTGGCACAGGAACAGCAGCCGCCGCAAAGCACCATCAATTTATCGAAACCGGCATCGCGAATGGCCTCCATCACGATCAACCCCTCGGCGGCATCAATGGTGCTCGCTACTCAGCTGCGGTCGGTGATCGTCAGTCTAATCATGTTGCAGTGCACCCCATCAAGTCTCAGCACCCGTTGTCGGGCAGCTTCCCGATTCCGGTACGGCTAGGCTCCCATTGGGAGAGGAAACTTTCAGCCACGATCGTATTGGACCGCGCTTCGTCGCGAGACACCCTTTTCCTAAAACACCACGACGCTGCGGATGGATTCACCCGCGTGCATAAGGTCGAAGGCGGTGTTGATCTCTTCCAGCCCCATCACGTGGGTGATCATCGGGTCGATCTCGATCTTGCCGGTCATGTACATGTCGACGATCTTGGGCACGTCGGTGCGGCCCTTGGCCCCGCCGAATGCCGTGCCGCGCCAGTTGCGCCCGGTGACGAGCTGGAACGGGCGGGTGGCGATTTCCTTGCCCGCTTCGGCCACGCCGATGATGATCGAAGTGCCCCAGCCGCGATGGCAGGCTTCGAGCGCGGTGCGCATCACTTCGGTATTGCCGGTGGCATCGAAGGTGTAGTCGGCCCCGCCATCGGTCATCGCCACGATGGCGGCGACAGTTTCCTCACGGCTTTGCCCACGACTGTTGAGGAATTCGGTCATACCGAACTTGCGGCCCCATTCCTCGCGGTCCGGGTTGATGTCCACCCCGATGATCTTGCCTGCACCCGCCAGTCGCGCGCCCTGGATCACGTTGAGGCCGATCCCGCCGAGCCCGAACACCACCACATTATCGCCCACCTGCACCTTGGCGGTGTTGGTGACCGCGCCCACGCCCGGTGGTCACCCCGCAGCCGATGTAGCAGGCCGACTGGAACGGCGCGTCTTCACGGATCTTGGCGACGGCGATTTCGGGCAGCACGGTGAAGTTCGAGAAAGGTCGAACAGCCCATGTAGTGGAAAATCGTCTCACCCTTGTAGCTGAACCGGCTGGTGCCATCGGGCATCAGCCCCTTGCCCTGCGTGGCGCGGATCGCGGTGCAGAGGTTGGTCTTGCCGCTGAGGCACGATTTACACTGGCGGCATTCGGGGGTGTAGAGCGGGATCACGTGATCGCCCGGCTTCACGCTGGTGACGCCCGCGCCGACTTCGCGCACAACGCCTGCGCCCTCGTGGCCGAGCACCGAGGGGAAGATGCCCTCCGAATCGAACCCGTCGAGCGTATAGGCATCGGTGTGGCAAATACCGGTGGCCATGATCTCCACCAGCACCTCGCCCGCCTTCGGCCCCTCCAGATCGAGTTCGACGATCTCCAGCTTTTGTTTCGGGGCAAAGGCTATGGCGGCGCGCGTCTTCATGGCTTGGGTTCCAATACTCTGGGATTATGCGAAGTTGCCCATAAAACGCCGACGCTTGTGTGAGCCTTGTCGGGCCGGGCATGAGTACAATTGGTGGCTCTCGAAGAGCTCAAAATCTTGCGATGTCGGGCATCGCTTCATCCTCGTCACAGCAGTTCGGCACTTCAGCGGGGCGGCTTCTGTGACAGGGCCCTCCGGAAGCATACAGCGAAGCTAGCTCTCGGCAGCCATTTCGGCATCAATGCGGGCCTTGAGGATGCGCCGCGCCTGCACAGCGGCCTTGTCGATGTTGAGGAGGGCCGGTTTGTGCGCGAACAGGTCGTTCGATTTCATGCGCGAGCGGACCGCGCGGATCATCGGTTCGTCCTCGTTTTCGAAAGCCTGCTGGGTGCCGAAATAGAGCATGCCGGAAACCTGCTCGTTGCCATGCTCGCGATTGCGGCCAGCGGCCCAGAAGTAATGGGTCGAGTTTTCAGTCTCCGGCGTCAGCAGATGGACGCTCGGGATCTTGGGGCCGCCGTCTGGTTCGGCGGTGATCATGCCGTTATCAAGGTCGAGGTTGGAAGGCGCGTGCCAGTGCATATAGGCGTGGATCGTTGCGGTGGTGGCGCTGTCCGTCCACAGGATCTGGAAAAGGCCTGAAATCGGCTCGTCGGTCACATCGTAATAGGCGCTGACGACCCCGTCTTTCTCCTCGGCACGAAATACGGTGCGCTCCGAATTGCCCGGTGATGCCAGGATCGGGTGGAGAAATTCCACGTGCGTAAGGTCGAGCAGGTTGTCGATCACCAGTTGATAATTGGCCTCGACATGAAGCTGGCCGTGGATCCAGGAAAGGTCGGCGCGTTCCATGCGGTCAAGCGGCGGCAGGCTGGCCGGATCGGCCTTGCTCCCATCGCCCATCCATATCCATATCATGCCGAACCGCTCGGTGATCGGAAAACTGCGCACCGAAAGCGCGGCAGGAACCGCGCCATTGCCATGCGGGTTGCGCACACACTTGCCGCCGCCGTCGAACTCGAGCCCGTGATACGGGCAGGCGACGCCTGTTCCGGTCAGTCGGCCGAGGCTGAGCGGTGCAAACCGGTGCGGACAGGAATCGCGTAGCGCACGCACCGTTCCATCGGCCTCGCGGAACAAGACGACCGGTTCGTCCAGTATTGTCCGGGCAATCGCCGCATCGGCGAGGTCTTTGCTCCAGCCAGCCGCATACCAGGCATTCTTCAGAAACGGCATTTTGTCCTCCCTCGCACTATTGCCGGTCACGTGAGACGCGCAGGAAGGGAGTGCCCCCTTCCTGCCTCAATCGCTCACCACTCGGTGATAAACGGTCCGAAATTCGGCGTCCTGCCTTGTGCGTCTTCGTTGACGACCTTGTTGGTCTGCCGTCCGAGATAGGTGATTTCGCTTTCGACTACATCACCGTCCTGCAGATAACACCCCCCGTGCGCCCCGGCATTTCCGGGAGGAGAGCCGGTAATCAGCAGGTCACCCGGCATCAGGCGGATCCGCTCCGAAGCGTAGGACAGGATTTGCTCTGGCGAGAAGATCATGTCGCTGGTCGGCCAGTCCTGCATGACCTTTCCGTTGACCGACAACTTGATCTGGATTTTCGAGCGGTCGACGAACTGCTTGGGCACGATGAACGGGCCTGTCGGGAAATGGTTCGGCTGGTTCTTGCTGACCCAGTCGTTACCGAACTTCACATCAATCCGGCGGAATTCGTCAACCGTGCCAAGATCGTTGACCATGACATAGCCCGCGATCAGCTGATCCGCTTCATCAGGCCGGATATATCGCCCGGTGCCCGCGACAATGACGCCGAGCTCCAGTTCCCATTCCATCTGCTTACCCACGAGCGGCAGGAGGATGTCATCATTCGACCCACACAATGCCGAATGCATTCCCGTCCAGAAGAACGGCATGCCTTCGCGCGCACGGCGGTCGACTTCTTCATAGTTTCGGGCGAAGAAATCCTCATCGCTTTCGCCGGGATGGCGGTTGTGCTGATTGAATTTTTGCAGCGTCATCATCTCAGCCACGTGCTGGCGATAATTCGAGCCCGCTCCGAGGATATTGGGGTGGTCAATCGATTTCAATGTTTCGACATCGGCAAATTGCAGCGCGCTGTCGCCGCCTTTGGCCGAAATGTCGAACAAGGCGTCGAATGCCCGATCCCAGTCGTTGAAGATGGCGTGGGTATCGGCATAGAGATGGGAAACATCGAACATCTGCCCATCCGGCTGCACCAGGCCGGGGAAATCACGACCAGCCGCGCGGTACATGCCGATGCCGAAGCTGCCTTCGACCAGCCCCGTCGCCGGGTTGATGTTGTCGGGCTGCGGTGCGGGCGGCAGACTGATGCCAAGCCCAGCGTGAGTGGTCATTTCCTGGAGTTCCTCTCGGTAAGACTATTCAGGCGAAGTATCCTTCGAAGTGCCTGTCGCTCCACATGTCCATCTCCGCCTCTTCCATCGGGAACACGTCGACCGGACGATCTGCGTTGCACAAGTCCGTATCGGTGAACGTTTCCAGGCGATAGCCGCTCGAATCCCGCCACACGTCAAAGATATGGCTGCCCTTGGGATGGCGCCCGACGCCCCAGACGGAATCGTGTCCCTGGCGCCCCATCCACCTGTGCCCCATGAGCTGCACCTCGGTATTCTGCACTTCGAATGAGATGTGGTGGAGATCCTGCTTGCCCATGCCGAACAAGGCAAGCGTGTGATGATCGACCCAATCATCGCCCCGGTTGACGCGATGAAATCCGGCAATGACATTTTCGGGCTTTCCGGCAAACATGATGTCGCTCGGCAACATGTTCAGCGTGCGATTGTACCACAAGCCGCATGCATGCGCGTTCCGCACGAACAATCCGACGTGTCCCAGCCGCAGGATTTGGGGCGGGCCAAGCGGGGCCGTGTTTTGCGACGCTCCCCTGCGTTGCTTGTGATCGCCAAAATTGATGATCAGGCCCGCTGGCAGCGCATCCGGTTCACGCTTTGCCACTCCGTGCACAAGATGGACCAGATTGCCTTCAGGATCTGTCAGAGTGACAGCCTTGCCGCCGCCCGGCCCCGCCAGATCGAATACGGCGGTTGCGCCATGTTCGCGAATGGCGAATTCCAGATCGTCCATCCCATCAGCTTCGAAAGCAATTCCCGCCATCAACGGTTGGTCAGCCTGTTCGAGCACCAGATGGTATGCTGCGGGACCGCACCCGCGCAAATAGACCAGACCATCCTGTTCCGCAGCTTCGATCAGGCCGAAGTCTTTCGCGAATGACCGGCTTGCGGTCAGATCGGGCACGCACAGGTGAACGTGGTGCAAGCCTTTCAAACTCATGCTCTTCCCTTTGCGTCGTTGCTGACTTGAATTGCTTCTACCGAGCCAGACTGTCGCCTTCCAATCGATTGGCAGGTTGTCAGCGATAGGTCGGTCTTATACGTGAATGCGTGGGAGGAGTTTTATATGCGATATGACAGACTCGATCTGAATCTGCTCGTCGCCCTCGATATCTTGCTTGATGAACAGAGTGTATCCGCAGCTGCCCGCAGGCTTAATTTGAGCCAGCCTGCGCTTACTGGCGCGCTCAACCGCTTGCGTGACTATTTCAAGGACGACCTTCTCATTCTCAGTGGCAGGCGAATGCTACTGACCCCCAAAGCCGAAGAGCTTAGGGAGCCGATCCGCCGTGCCTTGCTGCAAATTCGTGCCGAGATCACCCAGCCCGGTGATTTCGATGCATATACGTCGCGTCGACACTTCCAGATTGTCGCGTCTGATTATGCCTACACGATCGTGCTGGCAGACGTGATCAGCAGGATGGCTGCGCTCGCACCGGGCGTGACCGTAGAAATAATGCCGCCCAGTGTGCGGACCGGCGAAATGTTTGATCGCGCGGAGATCGATTTGTTCATCACCCTGAGCGAGATCATGATAGCCGATCATCCCGCCGAGCAACTGTTTCAGGACGAAAGTGTCGTCATCTGCTGTAAAGAGGCCGGGTACAGCCAAATCGATGTTGAGACATTTTACGCAGCCGGCCATGCTACGGCTCTGTTTGGCGTAGGTCGCACGGCCTCCTTTCCCGATGCAGAGATTGCGGCAGCGGGACGCGAACGGCGTATCGAAGCCATGCTTCCCGCATTCAGCTGGTTGCCCCAGGCCGTGGTCGGCACTCGCAGGCTGGCAATGATGCACCAAATGCAAGCCAAACACTTCGCCAAATTCTATCCGATCGAACTGCACCCCAGTCCCGTGCCGATCTCGCCCATCAGGGAGGTGGTCCAGTGGCATGCTATTCGGGACAAGGATCCGGGCGTGATCTGGCTGCGCGGGCTATTGACCGATCAGTCTCGCAAGTTGCCGTGATCGCGATGGAGCGGCCCGCTGGCCGCTCCACGCTGAACCTTGGTGTCTAAAAATCCAATCCCGCACGCACACCAAATGTTCGCGGCGGCTGATAAGATCCGCTCGCCACATTGTTGGTGCCGAATTGGTAGCTGGTGAGCACGTCTTCATCGGTCAGATTACGGACATAAAGCGAAACAAACCAATCGTCGACTGACCGGAGCGTCAGGGACGCATCGAGCGTGATATCTTCGCCGGACTGCGAAGTCGGTAACTGGTTGAAGCTGAGTTCGCGGCTGCTGCGATATTGCCCGTCAACATTGACCACAAGTTCGAAGTCCTGCACTTCGATCACCTGCTCCAGGCCGAGGTTTAGCGTCCATTTGGGCGCATTCAACGGACGCTGGCCCGAGCAATCGATCGCGAATGTCGCGAGCGGACCCCGAACAGTATTGACCGTCGAGTTGGAGAATGGGCAGCCAGTGATCGGCGTGATGATTTGAGGGGCACCGGCGGCGTTCTGGTTAGGCTCATTATAGACGAAATCATCGTTCTGTGCGTCCAGATACTGCGCCGAACCAGTGATGGTGGTTGTGCTGGTGGGCGAAACGCCGAAGTCAATATCGACGCCTTGCAAAGTTGAACGACCGATGTTCTCGGTAAAGAACGAATTACCTCCATTGAAGTCGAGCCCCAGATGGCTCAACTGTTGACCGCGATATTTCCAGATAAAGCCCTCGATGTTCAGCTGAAAAACACCATCAAAGAACACATTCTTCGATCCGAGCGTATAGGCATCCAGGAACTCTGGCCCATATGTTTCACGCCCGAACGAGATATTGAAACCACCCGAACGAAAGCCAGATTCGTAGCTGGCGTACACGAGATTGTCGGGAGTGATGTCATATTCCAGCGCGCCGCGCCATGTCACCCGGTCGAAACTGGTTTCATCCTGAACAACGGTGTTGCCACGGATCATGATCGCCCGCTGTGCCGGAGTGACGAAATAGGGCACCGGAACCCCGAACGGCACATTGAGCGGCGTGTTGCCGGAAACGAACAGCGCCGGATTGATGGCTGCGATTGATTCTTCGATCGTGAAGCGGACCGGGATGCTCGGTATGGTCGAACAATTCGGGGTGGGGGTCGTAAGGCAAACGGCGGTCAACGAAAGTTGCGAGGCGTCGATGGTTTTCTGATCATCAGTGTAACGAATGCCGCCGACAACTCGGAATTGATTGGTGATGTTGGCCACTACGCGAGCGAAAGCCGCCCAGGATTCGGTCGACGCCTCGGATCGTGGCGTGTTCTGAAGGCCGTATTGATTGAACGATCCCCTAAACGTGGTGTCTTCGTCATAGTAAAATAGGCCGGAGACATAATCGAACATGCCTACCGACCCTGCCACGCGCGCCTCGATCGAGAATTGCTCCGCCGTCTCGTCCTGCAAAGCGCCCTGGAAGACACCGACGCTGTAGACGTTGTGCAGTTCCTGGCTGCGATATGCGGGGATAACGGTAATGGTCGCATTGCCCACGTCGAGGTTGAATTCGGCATTCACACCCCAGATTTCGTCATCCACAGACGGAAACAGCGGGGGAGTTGAAGTAGAGAACAGCGGCGCGCCGCGGAATTGCGCGAAATATGCCAGCGATTCAGGCGTATAGAGGCCGCTAAAGGGTTCTGCGACGTTTGTCGGAGCCGACGTGTGGGTCCAATTGGGAATCGTCGTGGGCACGCCCGCCGGCAGGAAAATATTCGGCGTAAGTTGGTAGGCTCCAAGAATGTTGGCGCCGGGCCCGGTTCCACCCCTGGTCGAATATTCAGCCAACATACGCACATTAAAGGCAGGGCTCAACTCGGCATATATTTGCCCGCGCAATGCAAGATTTTCTGCGTCACTGGTCCCATCTTCGAAATAGGGATCGTGGCCGTTGATGACCCCGGCAAGACGCACCGCCACATTGTCGCCAAGTGGCGCATTGATCGCGGCGGTCAGGTCGTAACTGTCGTAATTTCCATAACCCGCCTGCACGAACCCGCCAAATTCGCCGAGCTGCGGACGGACCGGGATCACATTGATTGCGCCGCCCGTTGCGTTGCGGCCGTAGAGCGTGCCTTGCGGTCCTTTCAGAACCTCCACCCGCTCAACGTCGAGGAAGGCGGCAGTTGCCGACGGCCGACCGACATAAACGCCGTCAAAGTTGAACGCGACCGCCGGGTCCGACAGGTTGTTGTTGTTGAAGTTGCCAACACCGCGAATGAAGAACGAGGTCGCACTGCCCGCCTGGTTGACCACGTTCAGAGAGGGAGCAATCTTGTTGAGGCCGGTTACGTCGCGAACGCCCGCCTGCGCGAGTTGTTCGCCGGTAGCAGCTACTATGGGAATTGCTGCGTCCTGAAGGCTTTCCTCTCGGCGCTGAGCCGTAACGACGATGGAATTGACGTCGGCTCGCTGCTGGGCCTGCTCGCCGCGCCCGTCAGCACCTTGCCCGGAGGTATCCTGAGCAAGTGCAGCAGGCGCCAACGCCAAGGCATAGGCGATGCAAGTCGATGCCAAGAGAATGCGCTTCATTGTAACCTCCCCAAGGGCTGACGCCCATTTGTTGTCTTTTTGCGTCGCGGGCTGCGCCACGTTAGCGGAAAAATTAGGAGCCTGTCGCAAGGCGGTCCAATCGATTGGACCGCTTGCAGGCATAAGCGATCACTATGGGCGGCGCTGTTCGCAACGATGACGGGCTTATTTGTTCAGGCAACCTGCCGGACTTCGAGCCCGAGCAATCCGCAAGCATTCAGGCCAAGGATTCTTGCCTTCGCCTCGTCATCCAGCCGGTTGTGAAAACCAACCGGATCGGGTTCGGCCATATCAAAGGGATAATCTGTGCCCAGACACAGCTTGTCGGCACCATGCGTTTTCACCAGCCAATCCAGTTCGTCCTTGTCGAACACCAGTGTGTCGAGCCAGACCTGCCGCAAGTAGGACGACGGCTCCCGGTCAATATGCTGCCGGCAATCCTCGCGCGCCCGATATGCATGATCCATGCGTCCCCAATAACCTGGCAGAAATCCGCCACCATGTGCCACGCACAGCTTCAGTTGCGGATAATCCTTGAGCACTCCGCCGAAGATCAGATGGCTAAGGGCAATCGTGCTCTCGAGGGGATTGCCGACGATGTTGTTGAGGTAATGCTCCGAAAGCCGCTGACCGTGCGTGAAACCCAGCGGGTGCATGAAGATCAAGATGCCAAGTTCCTCGGCAGCGGCGAAAAATGGCCGGAACTCGGCTTCAGCCAGCTCGCGCCCATTGACGTTGGAGCTGATTTCGATGCCCTTTAGGCCAAGCTCGCGCACGCAGCGGCGCATCTCGGCAATCGCGAACTCGACATTTTGCAGCGGCACCGTTCCCATGCCGACAAGCCGATCAGGATGGCGGGCCGCCGCGGCAGCCATCCCGTCATTGACCAGTTCGGCCGCCTGCCGTCCAAGCTCCGGAGGGGCGAAGTAGTAATACTGACCGGGGGATGGACTGATCGCCTGAACATCCACGCCCAGCCGGTCCATGTCCGCAATCCGGTCATCGATATTGTTCAACTTTGGCCCAATCGATGCGAACAGCCGTCCATTTACCTCGTTCGATTGCGGCGAGGAGAACGCCAGCGGATTGGGCGGATTGGCGACCTCGCTGCGGATCAACGTTTCCGCGCTGGCGACATTGAGATGGCAATGAATGTCGACCACCAGGTGACTGCCGCGCTGTGAGACTTCGGTAGGCTTGGGTTTGTGCCCGCAGTCGAAAATCGCGTCGGTCACACCGCAACTCCTTCTGCGTCGAGCATGGCCTGTATTCTGCCTCGAACCTTGATCGCAGGAGCGTCCGCTTTCGCGAGCAGTTCACGGGCAATCGAAGCTCCATAATCAACACGCTCCTCAACCGCATTGATCGCAATCACGTCCTGCTGCCGTATCATGATATCCGACTGGAGCTGGAATTCGTCCAGTTCGGCGTCGCCAATGCGGTAGTTACGGGTGGAGAACCCGAAATAATGCGTGCTCGTTGCCGTTTCGGGCGTCATTCCGTGGAGAATATGCAACGTGCCAAGCGCGGCTGGCACCTCTGCATGTCCCGGAACATCGGTGAAAATCGGCATGCCCGTGCGGATGAATTCCGGCCCGTAAAAGTCGGTCAGGGAAACGAAGTTTGCCAGACCCTCGTAGCGGTGTTCCGGTCCCCACATCTTGTCGTGGAACGGGGTCCAGGGCAGCTTGCCGGTGCGGACCAGGCGGTAGCTCCGGTCCCGTACCTCTTCCTGCATAGGCGCCCGGGTCATCGCGTCTCCGCCCGGAATATGATGGTGCACGAACGGCAGGTGCGTCAGGTCCATCAGGTTGTCGATCAACAGCTGCTGCCGGCCTTGCAGATGAAAGTAGTTGAACGAACTTGTGTGCCAGCCTGGCTGATCCAGCCCGAAATCGTCATACGGGGGGATCATGTCCCGATCCGCGCGACCCGGATCGCCCATCCAGATCCACACCAGCGGGCCGCGTTCCGCAAGCTCGTAAACAGGCTGGCAAAAGCCCGCCCCTGTCCCTTGCGAAGGAATGTCGATGCATTTGCCGTCAGCTGCAAAGGTGAAGCCATGATACCCACAGACGATCGCATCGCCATTGAGCTTGCCTTGCGCCAGCGGAAAGTAGCGATGCGGGCAAAGGCCATACATCGCCACAGCACCGCCATCTTCCTTGCGATACAGCACCACCGGCTTGCCCAGGATAGTGCGTTCCATCGGTTCGCGCGTAATCTCGTGCGCGAAGGCGGCGATATACCACCGGTTGCGCACGATCGAGCGATTGTCCTTGAATGGGTACACGTCAGTTCCTCTCCCGTCTCAATGCGGAGTTTCACCTCCTTCTAGGAGAGGGTTGGCATAAAGAGAAAACCATTTGCCCAATTCAACCTATCAGTGCCGGTGATTGAACTCGGTTTCACGCTCGCGCGAACTCGGCGCACGAAGTTTGCAAGATTGATGGCAGACTGGTGAGGCTGCGCGGCGGGCAGAGAGCATGCCTGGCTGAACATCAGCGCCAAAGATAGCTTACATCAGGACAATAACTTTTACAGATTTTGCTGGTTCACGCTAACACCACTCATCGCCCGGACAAGAGGGCCCAGGGAGACAATGGATGGTCCAGATTCGCGCATCAGCCAGCCGGGTTGGTGGTTGTCCATGAAAGATGAGGGCCGCCGTCCGCCAGTAAATCAGGCCGAAGCGATGCACGCAATGTTCGCCGTCACTTCCCAGCCAATCTGAGGGCATTATGACACTAGCTACAACACAGGCACAAGCCATCGCCGCTGAAGTTCTCGCCGAAGGGGTCCGCCGCGGCTCTGCCCCGCTTTGCTGCATCGGGATGGGTCTTGGCGGCCGCGAATTGCAACGCCGCGCCGAAGCCATGCCGATGTTCTTTAACGGCTTGCAGGCGGCGTTTCCCAAGGAGATGCTCCCTGTACCCAGCGGCGTGTTGATCCGGCTGGACGGCGAACTGCTCGGCGCAGTGGGTGTTACTGGCGACACTTCCGACAATGACGAAATTTGCGCGCTGGCCGGGATTGCCGCCGCCGGGCTTGAAGCGGATTCCAAAGCATGAGCACCCCGCCGCATGACGCAAGCTGGCAAGCCCCGCGCCCGGCGGCTGAGCGCAACTATCCGATGAATTGCTGGTGGGTGGCCGCGTTCAGCGATGAGGTGACCGACGCCCTGCTCGACCGCTGGCTGTGCGATACCCCGGTTCTGCTCTACCGCAAACAGGACGGCAGCATCGCCGCCATTGAGGACCGCTGCCCGCACCGTTCCGCCCCGCTCCATCTGGGGTGCCGCAAGGGCGACGATATTCAGTGCGGCTATCACGGCTTCACCTTCTCACCGGAAGGCGAATGTGTACGCGTGCCGTCGATGAAGACCCCGCCCACGGCCCTGCGCATCCGCAGCTTTCCAGTGATCGAAAGTGCTCCGTTCGTTTGGGTCTATCTCGGCGATCCGGCGCGGATCGATCACGTCCCCCGCCCGCATGTGCTCGACTGGGCGCAGGACGATGATTTCGCGGTCCGCTATGGCCGGATCGATATTGCCGCCAATTACCTGCTGCTTAAGGAAAATGTCCTCGACCTGACCCATTTCGGGTTCGTCCACGCCGCCAGTTTCAAGATCACTGACTGGGTCGATGCCCCGCGCCTCACCGGAGAAGGCGATATCTGCGGCTATCACCAGAGCTTTTCCGCCAGCCCCCTGCCCCCGGTCTTTGCCGAACCATTGGGAATTCCCGTTGGCACACCCTATCACCGGGAAAACTATGGGTCTTTCGTCAGTCCCGCCTTGCAGATTGCTGCGGTGGACCTGATCGATCCCGCCGGTGAGCGTCTTGTCGGAAAATTCCGCGTCAGCCATGCAACCACGCCCATTGACCCCACGCATATGCATTACTTCTGGATCGCGGCGCGCGATTTCGGCAAGTCGGAAGCGGAGATGGATGCGTTTCAGGCGCTGACCGAACTGGGTTTTGCCGAGGACGAAGCCATGATCGAAGCGGTGCAAGCCATGCAAAGCCGCGACCCGCGCCCGACTGATCAGCTCGAAAAAAGCGTCAAGACGGACGGCCCCGGCGTGCAGGCGCGGCGTATTGTCGGCCGGTGGATGGCGCGTGAAACAGGATGACCGGCATTCTTTTCACCTATGTGAAGATTTTTGACGGCAGCGGCACCCCGCTCTTCCCCTGCACTGCTACCCAACCTCGGACCACTCGGGTCTGGAGTTTCCGGCCTTGCCCAGTTCCGGTGGGCTGGTTGCACCGGCTGAGTTTGCCAGGGCGGGAGAAGTCCAAGATCACACCGCGTTGGTAAGCCCACAGATCCATGTCCCGCGAGATAAACTCGCTACTATTGTCCACCCTGATTGTCTTGGGATAGCCGAACTGCCGGCAAGCTTTTTCCAGCATAGCCACAACGTCCTCACCTCGATAGCTGAACCGCGGATCGACCACCGGTGAGAACCGCGAGAACGTGTCGGCCACTGTCAGGATGCGCAGCTTACGCCCCGTCGCCAGCTGGTCGTGCACAAAGTCCATAGCCCAGACATCGTTCGGCCGGATCGCTGGTGCGCGGTCCTCGCGCAGTTTGGCCTTCACGCGCCGCTTGGGCGTCTTGTTCCGTAGCTGCAGACCCAACTCCCTGTAAAGGCGATAAACCTTCTTCAAGTTCACGCACCAGTCATCGCGGCGCAAGATGAAATATACCCGCCGATAGCCGTAGCGGACACGCTTGCAAAAGTCGCGACAACGGCCTCGGCCGCTCGATAGCTATGGCATGAATGCGCCAACGGCATCGCGATCTCCAACACGCGCGGAAGGCCGATAGTCGTCAGCAATACCTTTAGCTCGGAGTCCTGTTGCCAGAAATAGGCCGCTTCACCGCCCAAGGCCCATCTCTTTTGCCGCCCGCAAGCGCCCGTGTCCGGCGATGATGTTGCCTGCAGGATCGGCAAGGATCGGGTTGGTGAAGCCTAAGGCCCGGATCGAGGCGACGATCTGTTCGATCTGGCGCTTGGGATGCGTGCGCGCATGGCGCGGGTCGGGAGTGAGGCTGGCAAGGGGCTGGTAGACCACTTCCAGCAGGCGGGTGGCAGTCAGAGGTGCCTGCTAGACGTTGGCGCTCTTGGCGTGAACAATACAGGACCGCAAATCTGCGGCCAAGCCTGCCGGCAGGTTTTCCCCCACGCATTGCACAGGCATGACCACGCCGTTGTAAATGCTCGCTGCGCTCTCCCCCGACAAGGACTGGATCGGGGCGCAAATTCGAGCATTGCTGGTGCTGCGTCCGGCCGAGTTGGGCCTGTCCCGGTAGCGGCGGACATTCTGACGCCGCGCTGCCGAAGGACATCAGCATGACCGCCGACACTACCACGTCCACCACTCGCAAGCCGCGCCGCATGGCCCGCACCCCGCAGGTTGCTGCTGCCGCCCAGGCCGAGGTTGCTGCAACCCCCGATGCCAACGAGAACGACGCTGCTTCCCCTGCTGCCGCAACAACCACTCCCGCGCCCAAGGCAACTGTCGCAACTCG
>CAVZHE010000002.1:0-205035 GCA_963774985.1 uncultured Alphaproteobacteria bacterium | reverse complement strand
CTGGAGCGGGCGAAGGGATTCGAACCCTCGACCCCAACCTTGGCAAGGTTGTGCTCTACCCCTGAGCTACGCCCGCTCACTGGCGCTTATCCGCACCTGGGTGCTGGATAGGGAGCGGGGCGGTTAGCACCGGGTCTGCGGACCCGCAAGGGGGAATCTCGCCAATTGCACCCCCAGCCTGCCTCTGCGCCGCAAATCCGCATTTGCCCTTCACAATTGGCTCGCAGATGCCACATTGGCGGCCTACGCCAGTGGCGCAATACAGGAGCATTACCTTGGCAAGCATGGGCCTTTCTCTCGATCAGCAGCAGGCGGTGGACCGGTTCCGCAAGGCGGTGGTCGATCCCAGCCAGACCAAGCTGGTGATCGTCGATTTCTGGGCCGAATGGTGCGGGCCGTGCAAGGCGCTCGCCCCGGTGCTGGAGAAAGTCGCCGCCGAATATGCCGACAAGGGTGTGGTGCTGGCGAAGATCGATGTCGATGCCGAGAAGTTCATCGCCGGGCAGTTTCAGGTCCAGTCGATCCCCACCGTCTATGCGATGTTCCAGGGCCAGCCGGTAGCCGACCTGACCCCGGCGCGCAGCGAATTGCAGCTGAAGGCAGCGCTCGACGAGATCCTGCGGCAATTGCCGGTGCAGCCGGGGGCCTATGATGGCTCTGCGGTGGACGAGCTGGCGCAGATGGAAGCACAACTGGCGCAGATGCTGGCCATGGGTGAGGAGCTGCTGGCGGCGGGCGAGCACGACAAGGCCGTGGAGCTTTTCGGCGAGATCGCGAGCAACGCGCCGCCGCCGCTCGCGCTGCGGCCTGACGTGCAGGCGGGCTATATCCGCGCGCTCACCGGGGCCGGGCGGGTGGAGGATGCGCAGGCCGCTTTCGCCGCGCTGCCGCCGGAGGTGCAGGCCGATCCGCTGGTGGCCCAGGCGCAGATCGCGCTGGAACTGGCGGCATCGAAGGTTGATCCGGATGAATTGCAGGTGCTGCGCGCGGCGGCGGCGGAGCGCCCTGCCGATGCCGAGGCGCAGATTGCGTTTGCCGAGGCGGCGTTTGCTGCGGGCGCGCGCGACGAGGCCGCCGAGGTGCTGCTGGAAGCGATCCGGCGGCATGAAGGCGAGGAGGAAAGCCCGGCCAAGGCCAAGTTGCTGCAAATGTTCGAAGCGGTGGGCATGGCGGACCCGTGGGTCTCCGCCCAGCGCCGCAAGCTCAGCCTGATCCTGTTCGGATGACGGTGCAAGCGTCTCTCGATCTTTCCGCTCACGGGTGCGATCCTGTTTCCGGGGTTGCACCTGCCGCTGCACATCTTTGAGCCGCGCTACCGGGCGATGGTGGGCGATGCACTGGCGCGGGACCGGCTGATCGGGATGATCCAGCCGACCGAACCGGGCAAGGGCGCCGCGCTCTACAGCGTGGGCTGCGTGGGCAAGATCGAAGATGTCGAGACCAGCGAGGACGGGCGCTACAACATCGTGCTGAAAGGCGAATCGCGGTTCCGCGTGACCCGCGAACTCGATGTCACGACTCCGTTCCGGCAGGTCGAGGCCGAGCTGATCGAAGAGCCGAAGGAGGAATACCTCTCGCTCGGCGAACGCGCCAGTTTTGAGCACGAGGCTCGCAAGTTCGCCGATGCGCAGGGCTATGCGATCGATTGGGATTCGGTGGCGCAACTGGATGATGTGACGCTGATCAACGGCGTCTCGCAAATCGCCCCGTTCGATTCGGCGGCGAAGCAGGGGTTGCTGGAGGCGCGGAACCTACGCGAGCGGTGTGATCTGCTGGTGAGCCTGCTGGAGTTTTTTGCCAAAGGCGATCCCGATGAGGGGCATGTTACCTTGCAGTAAGTTCCCCTCCCGCTGGCGGGAGGGGTTAGGGGTGGGATTGACCACCTTCCGCGTTTCAGGCCCACCCCCGGCCGCTGGGGCTTTGCCCCCTCTTCGAGTCCCCGCCAGCGGGAGGGGAGAAGGTTGCGCTAAATCCCGAAACTCCCCCTCAAGCCATCGATCACATATTGCGCCGCCAAGTGCCGCCAGCAGCACGCCGAGCAGTCGCGTAATCACCGCTTCCACCCGGTCGCCCAGCAGGCGGATCAAAGGCCCCGCAGCGATCAGCGCGAGCATGGTGAGCACCATCACCAGCGCCAGCGCGCCGAGCACCACCAGCGTCTGCTCCAGCCCTTCGGCCTCGTTCTGCAACAGCATCACCGCCGCAATCGCGCCCGGCCCCGCAAGCATCGGCATCGCCATCGGGAACACCGAGACGTCCTCAACTTCCGGGGTAGCGGCGATCTTTTCTGCGCGCTCCTCGCGCCGCTGGGTGCGCTTTTCGAACACCATGTCGATGGCGATCATGAACAGCATGATCCCGCCCGCGATGCGGAACGAGTCGAGTTCGATATGCAATGCGCCGAGCAACTGCTGGCCAAACAGCGCGAACACCAGCAGGATCACGCTTGCGATTACGCAGGCGCGGATCGCCATGTTGCGCGCCTGCGCCGGGCTCGCGCCCTTGGTGAGGCCCGCATAGATCGGTGCGCAGCCGGGCGGATCGATCACCACGAACAGGGTGATGAAGGCAGAAAGGAACAGTTCGAGCATCGGCTACTGCCCTGCCGGGATAGTCAGCTCGACAATTTCGCTCCAGCTACCATCGCGCCACCATTCCACCACCACCTGGCGCGATCCATCGGGCCGGTATTCGCGGCGATAGGCGAGCGTTGCGTCTTTCGCCGCCTGCTCATGGCCCACCACCCCTTCTTCAAAAGAGGTCGAGGCGCTGGCCAGTGCCATTCCTGGATCGAGGCAATCCGCCACGCGCCCCTCGATCGAAGGAATGCCTTCGACCACGATGGCATCGTCGGGCACTTCCGGCTCGGGTTCGGGAATGGGCTGGGGGTCGTCAGGCGTGCCGGTGTCGTAAATCCACTTGTAGCTGTTGTCGGGCTGCAGTTCCCACAAGGTCACATAGCCGCCCACCAGCCCATTCGGCCGCAAGAAGCGGCCGAGCGAAACCGCCAGCGTTCCATCGCAACTGGCCCAGACATTGGTCGGCTCCCAGCGGATCGGTTCAGCCGGGTCGGCCAGTCCGGCGAGCACCTCGGTCACGAGGAGCATAGCCGCCGGGGGCATCCATCACCGCACCGGGGGCGGCGTAATGGCGGAACGCGGTCCAGGTGCCTTCATCCCGCGCCATCCGGGCAAAGGCGAAATCGGCGGCGGCCACGCGGCCCGGATCGCCGATGGAGCCTGCGCGTTCGAGCACCTGCTCCGCCATATTGGCCATCGCCGCGCGCTGCTGCGCCTGCGGGGAGGCGCAGGCGGCGAGCAGGGCGGGAAGCGCCAAAATTGAGAGTGGAACTCTAAAGATCATAGTGCGTCACCTGCTGCTCTCGCCCTGATACTTTGTCAAAAGTCCTAGATGCGAATGAGCGAGGGAAGGATGTAATAGATCAGCGCATTCAGCCCCAGGATCAGCACCATCGGCGAAAAATCGATGGCTCCGGTATCGGGTAGAAGCCGACGGATAGGTCGCAGGATGGGATCAAGCAGCAGGTTTATCGAACTGTAAATCTGCATCAGGAAATCGTTGCGGGGGCTGACCACGTTAAACGCGAACAGCAGGCCGATTATGAATTGAATGATGATAACATAGAGAAGCGCGGTCGCGACCATCCCTAGAATTCCGATAACAGCGATCAAGGGAGTCTCCCATCGTTCTCTACATAACGGCACAGCAGCAAGGTGCTGGCCGACCGTCGTCCCGCCGCCTATCTAGGCGTGGCGGGCTTCAGTCTCAACCCGCGCTCGTTCCAGCGCTGACAAGCGTCCCCGCCCCGCGGCTGGTGAAGAACTCCAGCAGCATCGCATGCGGCACCCGTCCGTCGAGCACCACCGCCGCTTCGCACCCGGCCTGCACCGCCTGCACGCAGGTTTCCAGCTTGGGGATCATCCCGCCGCTGATCGTGCCGTCCTCGCGCAGCGCGGCGATATCGGCCGGAGTGAGATCGGTGAGCAGCTTGCCCGACTTGTCCAGCACGCCCGCCACGTCGGTCAGCAGGAACAGCCGCGCCGCGCCCAGCGCCGCTGCCAGCGCGCCCGCCATCGTATCGGCGTTGATATTGTAGGTGTGGCCCGCTCCGTCGCTGGCAATGGGGGCGACGATCGGGATCATCCCGGCATCGCTCACCGTCTTGAGCACGGCGATATCGACTTCCACCGGCTCACCGACGAAGCCCAGATCCACCGCCTGTTCGATCTGGCTGTCCGGGTCTTTCACCGTGCGGCTGACCTTCTCGGCGCGGACCATCTTGCCGTCCTTGCCCGAAAGGCCAATGGCCTTGCCGCCCGCCTGGTTGACCCAGCCGACCAGTTCCTTGTTGATCGCGCCCGACAGCACCATTTCGGCGATCTCGGCCGTTGCCTTGTCGGTCACCCGCAGCCCATCGACGAAAGTGCTTTCGACACCCAGCTTCTTCAGCATAGCGCCGATCTGCGGCCCGCCACCGTGGACCACCACCGGGTTGATGCCGACCGCTTTGAGCAGCACCACATCCTGCGCGAAATCCTCCGCCGCCGCCGGATCGCCCATCGCATGGCCGCCGTATTTCACCACGAAGCTGCGCCCGGCATAGCGCTGGAAATAGGGCAGCGCCTCGATCAGCGTTTCGGCCTTGGCCAGCATTTCGTCATTGGGAAGGGTCGGGGCGTGTTTGGTCATGGAGGCGCGCAATAAAGCGCAATCGGGGCAAGGGCCAGCAATTCTGCCCGTTTTCCTCGCAGACATGGCCTCGGTGTTTACCCGAAAGTAACGCGACTGCGGCAGAACAGGGTGAATGGGCGTTTACCAAACGTCCGCCCTGTTACTGAGCGATGCGACAATTGGGGGTAGTGATGGCAGCAACCACCGGTACTGACGAGAGCGAAGACGCCGGATACCGCAGTCTGGATCGGCGCAAGGCACAGGTTCCGCTCGAAGGGGCGGATCGCCGTAGCGGCAAGGACCGCCGCGCAAACCCGCGCATTTCCGCAGAGTAAGCTTCCGCCATCTGGTCAAGACTGCACGCTTGCGCCATGATCGCGGGCGATGAAAACCAAACATTATGAAGAGCTGCTTGAGCCGATGGAGCTTGAGCTGGTGGCCATGGCCCGCTGGGCGCGCGCGACCGGGCAGCGCATCTGCGTGCTGTTCGAAGGGCGCGATACGGCGGGGAAGGGCGGATCGATCAAGGCGATCAGCGAGCGGCTGAATCCGCGCCAGTGCCGCGTGGTGGCGCTGAGCAAACCGAGCGATGTCGAGCGTACCCAGTGGTATTTCCAGCGCTATGTCCCGCACCTGCCCGCTGCGGGCGAAATCGTGCTGTTCGATCGCAGCTGGTACAACCGTGCGGGCGTCGAAAAGGTGATGGGGTTCGCCAGCACGGAGCAGGTGGACAAGTTTCTCCTCGAAGCGCCGATTTTCGAAAAGCTGCTGGTGGACGATGGCATCCGGCTGTTCAAATACTGGCTTTCCGCCGATCAGGCGCATCAGGAAGAACGCTTCGCCGAGCGGCTGGAAGATCCGCTCAAGCGCTGGAAGCTCTCCCCCATCGATGTCGAGGCGCGTAGCCGCTATGCCGATTACACCGCGGCGCGCGAGGCGATGTTCGCCGCCACCCACACCGAGGCCGCGCCGTGGACGGTGGTTGATTTCAACGATCAGAAGCACGGGCGGCTGACATTGATCCGTGATCTGCTCGATCGCCTGCCCGAAACCCACGTGGCGGAGGAAGTGCTGACCTGGCCCGCGCTCGACCACCCGCCGCTGGGTGAGGAATTCGGCGTGCTCCATCCGCTGGCACCCTTTCCGCTCAAGGACTGAGCGCTGGTCAAGGCACCCCGCTTCGATGCCGCGTGGCAGCGGCGGCGGCGGCTTGGCCGCTGGTGGAGTAGCGCGCGCTGGTGGCTGGGCGCGGCGGTGATCCTGGCGCTGGTCTTTGCTTTCAGAATGCAGGGCTGGGGCGAGGGCGAGTGGTCCCCGGTCGAACGCCAGTTCGCTCTGTGCGGCAGCTGGTGCTGGCGGGGCTGCCTGCGTCATCGACGGGGATACCCTCGCCATCGGCCCGCGCCGCATCCGCCTGACCGGCTACGACGCGCCCGAGATCGATGGCCTCTGCGAGGCCGAGCGGCGGCTGGCGCAGGTGGCGCGCGAGGAACTGGCGGCCTGGCTCAACCTCGGTGCCTTCGAGCTGGACGGCGGGGCCGAACCGCCGCGCGACGATTATCATCGCGAACTGCGCGCGGCGCGGCGCGGGGGCGAGGAACTGGCCGAGACGATGATCGAACGCGAACTTGCGCGGCGCAGCAGGCTCGATCGCGGGTGGTGCGAGTAGAGCCTGTTACAGCCAGTCGGAAACGCCGGCACGGAGTCGAATTTGGCCCAGCGATAGGCGCGAGGAGGGAGCCATGCCGAAGCATAGTGACCGACGAGCAACGAAGCGCTGGGCCAAATTCGGCCCGCCCCTACGGGGTCGCGTCAGGAAAGCCGCTGGCTGCGTCGCGTCGCTTGCAGGGGCAACCAGCCCCTGCTGCGCGCCACTCCTGTCCAGCGGCTTTCCTGACGCGATGACGACGATTCCGACTGGCTGTAACAGGCTCTGGCGGGCTACCAGCCGTAGGCGCGGCGCGTGGCCTCGGCATCTTCCGGCGACATCCGGTCGAGCATCACCCGGACCGTATAGGCCCCGTGCGCCACGCCGGAGGCATCGCCATAGGTCCAGTCGGTCACGTCCGAAATCGGCACCGCCACACCGTCACCCAGCGCCCAACCCGGAGCGGCGGGGTTGTTCGACAGCAGGCCATAGAGCGTGTCGTCCACCCGGTAGACGTCGGACACCCAGATGTGCTCGTAGCCTTCGAGCGGAAACTTGAACGATATCCCCACCGTGCCGTCGGGCGGATTTTCCAGCACGGCGAGGAATTCGGGCAGCGCGGCGCGGGCCTGTAGAATGGCTTCGTTCATTGCCGGGTCGCTGTCCGAAAACTCGATGATTGCATCGGCCCCAGGATTGGTTTGAACCTTCTGCGCCAGCGCGGGCGTGGCAAGCAGTGCAAAACTGGCGATTAAGGCGGCGAGGAGCGGGCGGATCATTGCCTCCAAATAGCGGCGGATTTGCGGACAAGAAAGCGGATTTCACACCCGGAACGGCGCGCTCGCGAGCACTTCTGCCGCCTTGTCGCGTGGTGCCGTCCGCTCCAGCGCCGCATCGCGCCGGTGCAGCAGTTCGACGATATCGCCGCGCGCGCAGATGAGCGCGCAGGTGAGCCAGCGCCCGACGTGGGAAATGCCCTGCGCTTCTCCCGCTCCGGACAGGTTGCAGCCGTCCAGTCGCGCAATCACTGCTGCGGCAGGGAACATGAATTCCTCCGTCACCCATTGGTTGGTGGCGATCCAATGGGTGGGCAGGCCGTCGGTATCGAAACACATTGCGGCCACATGCACCACTTCGGCCGCATCGGGCTTTACGGGAGTGGCCAGCGGCTCCATCCCCTCGAAGGCAGACAGAGGCAGGAACAGGTGGAAATGCCCGTGCTCCCCCGCTCCGCGCTGCTCGGGCGGGTGCGCGTGATAGAACCAGCGGGCACGGCTGAGCGGGTCGATCGCATCGCCAGCGGGGTAATGCTCCCACTGGATATAGTTCGCAGGCGGCGAGGGCAGCACCCGTTCGATCAGCGTGCTGCCCTCGTCCGCCATTGCCGCGCTGAGCTGGATCAATTCCGCCAGCGCGGCCGGGGGATCAATTGGCAGCGGCTTCATCTGCCATGCTGTCTTCGGCCATGCTGTCTTCGGCCATCGTGTCCTCAGCCATTGCGTCTTCGGCCATCGTATCGTCCGACATGGCATCTTCGCTCATGGTATCGTCGGCCATAGCGTCATCTGCCATCGCTTCTTCGGCAGGCGCGCTGGCCTCGGAGGCGTCGGGAGCGGCGGCGCAACATGCGCTGCAAGCCGACAGGCCGGGCGCTGCAAGTGCGAGACCGCCGGCGACTTTCAGGAAGCGGGTAAGCATTGTGTCAGACATCGTGATTTCCTCATTTGCGGTTGGTACCGGAGACTTTGTTCGCTGCAAACCGGGCGCGGGTTACTTCGGTGGTGGCGCGGGCGCGAATTCCCGCTAGGTTCCCTAAGATGACCCACCGCTCGCGCGCCCTTGCTCTCGCCCCGCTCTTCCTCACCGCCTGTGCCAGCACACCCGATGTACCCACGCTGCCAGCATCGCAGGAGGCGTTCTGGAGCGCGCTCGAAAGCCATTGCGGCAATGCCTATGCGGGCGCGCTGGCCAGCAGCGATGAACGCGATGCGGACATGGCGGGCAAGGCGATGGTGGCGCACTGGGCCGAATGCTCGCCCACCCGCATCGCCGTCGCCTTCCATATCGCGGATGCAGGCGTGGCGGGCGGCTGGGATCGCAGCCGCACCTGGTTAATCACCCGCACCGCCGACGGCCTGCGCCTCAAACACGATCACCGCCATGCAGACGGCAGCGAGGATCAAGTGACGCAGTACGGCGGCGATACGCTTTCCGGCGGCACCGCGCGGGTGCAGGATTTCCCGGCGGACGCCTATTCCATCGCCATGTTCGAGCGCGAGGACCGGGCGGTTTCAGTGACCAATGTCTGGCGCCTGGAGGCCGATGCGGCGGGCACCAGCGGCGCGCGATTCGCCTACCAGCTTACCCGCCGCAGCGATCCGACCCGGCTGTTCCGCGTAGAATTCGACGCCACACGCCCTGTTTCTCCACCCCCGTCGGCATGGGGTTGGTGAGGCCGGGAAGCTGGATTGATTTGTCCATTGCTGGGCAATTTCCCAAACAGGCCCTAATGTCCCGGGAGAGGAGTGCAGACCATGACTGACCTGAGCAAACCCGACGTGCAGCAGCCGCGTGATACTGGCGTTACCCTGCAGCGCCCGGCAATCGTCGGGCTGCTGTACCTGCTCAATCTCGTCACCGGCTTTTCCGCCATCGTCGGGCTGATTCTGGCCTATATCTGGCGTGGCGAGGGGCAGACGCAGGAATGGGAACAGTCCCACTTCACCTATCTCATCCGCAGCTTCTGGATCGGTCTGCTGGTGTGCGTTTTGCTGATGGCGCTGTTCTTCGGCGGGTTTTTTTCAATCATTGCTGCTGCGGAAAGCAGCGGCGAACATCTGGGCCAAGGCGAGCCAGCGCCTGCTGTGATTCTCCTCGCCATCTTCGGCACCTTCGGGCTGGGGCTGATCGGCACCGCCTGGTTCTGCGTGCGCACGATCATTTCGATGGTGAAGGCCAGCAATCGCGAACCGATGCCAAGGCCGAAGACCTGGCTGTTCTAGCGCGGCGGCCGCTACGATCGCTTGCGGACGAACTAGCGGCCCTCAGCGCCGATAGGCAGGAGGCAACTGGCTTTCGTCGAGCGTGCGATAGCGGGCGCGCAGCCGGGTCTGGTGGTTGTCGAGCGGCTGTTCGACCCCGTCGATAAACACCCGCAAGCGGCGCGCTCGACAGTTCGAGCGGATCGCCGTCCCACAGCACCAGATCGCCATGCGCCCCGGCGCGCAGCACGCCTGCCGTGCCATCCATCCCGGCAATGCTCGCAGGAACCGAAGTGATCGCCGCAAAGGCCTCCCCCCAGCTCAAGCCCAGTCGCCCCCGGAACCCGGTTCAACGCGACCATATTGCCCGCCTGCTGCGGCAGCCCGCGCGGATGATCGCCGCTGCTTTCATAGCCGCCGATCGCAACCCGCACCCCGGCATCGACCATTCGCCCGACATTGCTCTGCGTCGCGGCGAGCCGTTCGAAACTGCTCGGCAGGTCGATCAGCGCGTTCGTAATCACCGGCACATCGGCCGCCGCGATTTGCGGGGCGACCATCCAGCCTTCCGTCACGCCCACCAGCACCAGATCGAGCGCAGGGAATTCCTCGCGCAGCGCCAGTACGGAAAGGATATCCGCCGCACGGTGGACGGAGACGTATAACTTCTGCTCGCCGCGCACCACCGGCGCGAGCGCCAGCGCGTCGAAACGGGTGAGCATGGCATCGTCGTCGCGCTCGCCAGTTTCGGCCAGCCGGGTGGCTTCGAACAAGGCATTGCGGATCAGCGTGTGGACTGCGGTGCGGCTGCCGCCTGCAAGGCGCGCGCCCGCTTCGCCCATCTGCACGTGCTGGAAAGCGCGAGCCTCGCGCACCGCGTCAAAATCCGCACCCAGATCGATCACCGCGCCCTGCCCGGCGAAGATACCCGATCCGGCTGATGGCGTCACCGTGGCGCGGGTCACTCCGCCTGCGCGGCTGTAACCGAAATCCTGCGCTTGGCGGTTGATCGCGGGGGCCACGTCGAGCGCGGCGTGGAAGGGCGAATCCTCGGCTTCGGCGTCATTGCTCGGCCCGACTGCCTCGACATCGACAAGGCCGAGATTGGTGATCGAAGCGAACAGGCCGGGGGTCACCCACAGGCCGCTGCCATCCACCACGGTCATGCCCGCAGGCACGGCAACGCCCGCCCCGGCAGCGACCACGCGGCCACCCTGCACCACCACGGTGGCATTGCGGATCGGTTCGCTGCCATCACCAGTGGCGACGGTTGCGCCGGTCACGGCCACATCCTGCGCGCCATGATCGGCGCAGCGGAGAGGGCGAGCGCCGAAGCGGCGAGCAGCAGCGCGCGGCTCACTTCGTGTCTCCCTCACCCGGCTGGCCGAGTTCGAAATCGCTCACCGGGCGCATGGCGGGATTGTTCATGTCGTACATCAGCGCGCCATCGATCCAGACCATTTGCGGGCCGCGAATAGACGCTACAGCGGATCGCCGTTCCACAGCACAATGTCGGCCATCTTGCCCGCTTCGAGGCTGCCGGTCATATCGGCGATGCCCATGGCTCGTGCGGCGTTGAGGGTGATCCACGAGATGACATCGGCATCGGCAATGTCGATCCCCATTCGTCGCCCATCCGCCTGCGCCTTGGCGGCTTCCTGATTGAGCCGCTGGATGCCGTTCTCGTCATCCGAGTGGATCACCACGCAGGCCCCGGCCTGTTGCAGCAGCGCGGCGTTCTCCGGGATGGCGTCGTATGCTTCCATCTTGAAGCCGTACCAGTCCGCCCAGACCGCCGAGCAGACCTCGTTTTCGCGCAGCAGGTCGGCGATCTTGTAGGCTTCCACCGCGTGGTGGAAGGCTGTGACTTCATAGCCGAATTCATCCGCCATATCGAGCACCAGCGCCATTTCGTCGGCGCGATAGCAATGGTTCTGGATCAGGATTTCGCCGCGCAGCACGCCGGCCACGGTTTCCATCGCCAGATCGCGATCAGGATTTTCCTCCGCCATATATTCCTGCGCGCGAAGGAAGGTTTCGCGGTTTAGCGCGAAATTGCCCATCCGGGTGGAGGGCGCGCGGTTGCGGGTGCCGTAGACTCGCTTGGGGTTTTCCCCGCAGGCCATTTTCATCGAATAGGGTGCACCGGGGAATTTCATCCCCTGCACGGTGCGGCTGGGCACGTTCCTGAGCGTGACCGAGCGCCCTCCCATCAGGTTGGCCGATCCGGGGAGGATTTGCAGCGTGGTGATCCCGCCATTGGCGAGCGCGCGGGAGAAGCCGGGGTCCTGCGGCCAGACCGAGTGCTCGGCCCAGACTTCGGGGGTGATCGGATCGGTCGCCTCGTTGCCGTCGCTGTGAGCATCGACCGACGGGGTTGGGTAATCGCCGAGGTGCGAGTGGATATCGATAATTCCCGGAGTGACGAACTGGCCCGTCGCATCGATCCGCGTGTAGCCTTCGGGGATGGCAAGATCCGCGCCGCCTATACCGACGACGAGACCATCGGCGAACAGCACCGTGCCGTTTTCGATCATCCCGCCCGCGCCGTCATAGACCGTCGCGCCGACCAGCGCGGTGGGCACGCCGGGGTAACGCTCGTAAGTCGAGGGGTAGGGCGCATCGGCCTCGGTAGCGGCGCTCGCATCTGCCGGGGCCTGCGTTTCTGCAACGGTGGTGCAACTTGCCAGAACCAGCGCGGCGAGGATGGCGAACAGCGAGTGACGGCGCATTGTGCTTACCCCTGCGGACGCTTGTCGAGATTGATGCCCGCGTCAGAATCGTCTTCACGATCAACCAGCGTATCGAGATGCATCCAGCGTTTGACGATCGGGCTGACCAGCAGCACCAGCCACGCCGACGCCAATCGCGACCCAGCCGATCTGATTGTAGATTCCCAGCGTCACTTCCTGCGACAACTCGCCGCTTTCGCCGCCGGTCGACTCGCCGATCTTACCAGCCACGAAGCTGCCCACGGCGGTCATGTAGAACCACGCACCCATGATCAGGCTGGCCATAAAAGTAGGTGCCAGCCGGTTCATCGCCGATAGACCCACCGGGCTAAGGCACAATTCGCCAGTGGTGTGCAGCAGATAGAGCAGGAACACGAAGATCACCGGCGTCATCGCCCCGATACCCGATGCTTGCGCTCCCCATGCGAAAACCAGAAAACCCGCGCCCACTTGGAACAGCGCCAGCGCAAATTTGGCTGGGGCCGAAGGTTCCAGCCCGCGCGCGCCCAGCCATTGCCACAAAACGGCGAAAAGCGGTGCGAGCAAAATGATGTAGATCGGGTTGATCGACTGGAATACCGAAGCCGGAATATCGCCCGTATTGACGAACTTGTCGGTGTAGAGGTTGAGGCTGCCGGGGGCCTGATCGAACAGGCCCCAGAACAGCGGATTGAGCGCGATCAGGAACAGGATCGCGAATATCCGCTCACGCGGTTCCTTGGGCAGTTTGAAGGCTTCGAACAGGACATAGCCCAGCAAGCCAAGGCCGCTGACGATCAGCAGCACCTGGATGGCATCGCGATATTGGATCAGCAACCACATCACCAGCACAGCCGCCAGCCGCGCCGACATAGATCATGCATTTCCTTCTGCCGCGACAGATCGGCCACCGCCTCGCCCGCGCCGCGCAGCGCCGATTTGCCCAACACAAACACGATCAGTCCTACCACCATGCCGATGCCTGACAGGCCGAAGCCACATCCCAACCGACAGTCTGACCCAGATAACCGACCAGAATGCCACCTGCCGCTGCGCCGAGGTTAATGCCCATGTAGAAAATGGTATAGGCAGCATCGCGCCGGATATCGGTGCGCTTATAGAGCTGGCCGACCAGCACCGATATATTGGCCTTGAGAAAACCCGAGCCGACGATGATCAGCGCCAGCGCCAGCCAGAACACGTTGATCGCCGGATCGTCCTGTCCGCCAACCGCCTTCGAACACCATGAACAGATGGCCCAGCGCCAGCAGCACGCCGCCAAACAGCACTGCCTTGCGCTGGCCCAGATAGCGGTCGGCAAGCCAGCCGCCAAACAGCGGGGTGATATAGACCAGCGAGCCGTATGGCGCCGAGAATCAGGGTGCTTTCGCCTTCGGCGAACAGCCAGTGCTGGACCAGATAGAAAACCAGTATCCCGCGCATGCCGTAGAAACTGAACCGCTCCCACATCTCGGCGAAGAACAGCATGAACAGGCCCTTGGGGTGGCCGGCGACTTCTGGCTTGCGGCTAGCTGGCGATGGCGCGCCCGACAGTCAGGAACACTGCCAGGACCACTGCGGCAATTGCCGCGACCCAGTCGCCTTCGTTCCACAAACCCATGTCTTTCATTCGTGTTCCCCGAGACCCGCGCCATCGCGCTTGCGACCATTGCGAGTCAGCACCCTAGCGATTGTTTCAGCCTTGTGAAGCCGCAAAAGGTTGCACCCGAAACCGCATTGCTGAGCCACCCGGTGCTTGACCTGCCCCGCTGTATTATGGCACTGCTGCACCTATGAACGATCCCCGCCCCGTCTACCTGCGCCTGCGCGAACAGATTGCCGCGGCGATCATCGATGGGCGCTATGGCGAGGGGGCGATGCTGCCTTCGGTGCGCGCTTTTGCCGCCGAGCAGGGGGCCAATCCGCTGACCGTGGCCAAGGCCTATCAGCAGTTCCAGGCCGACGGGCTGATTCGCGGTGCAGCGCGGAGTGGGCATGTTCGTGCGGGAGGCGCGGGCGCAACGTCTGCGCGCGAGCGAACGCGCGGCGTTCCTGCGCGAAGAATGGCCCGGCTATCCGCCAGCGGATGGAGCGGCTGGGCCTCGGCGTCGCCGACCTGCTCGAACAGGCGTGAAGTCCCGTTTGCGCGGGCGAAATATTGCCGCCGGATAGCAATCCATCAAAATCGCCCGGAAGATCAGCTATGCCATTGCGCAGGATGCGGTTCTCTGGCAATCTTGGGTTAATTCAGCACCGGGCCGGGCTGGCCCGGCGATCGAAGTCCTGCGGGTCGCGCCCATAACCGGATCGGGGAACATTGATGATCAGGTCCGAACTTCTCCAGTCGCTGGCGGCAGACAATCCCGAGCTGCGGCCCGAAGAGGTCGAGCAAGTGGTGGACATCTTCTTTGATGAAATCACCACGCGGCTGGCCGAGGGCGGCCGGGTGGAACTGCGCGGTTTCGGCACTTTTTCCACCCGCCAGCGCGATGCGCGCACCGGGCGCAATCCGCGCACCGGGCGAATGTGGATGTGGCCGCCAAGCGGGTGCCCTATTTCAAGCCGGGCAAGGAAATGCGCGAGCGGCTCAACACGAATAGCTGCATTTCGGCAGCTGACACAAAAAAGGGGCGCGGACCGATCGGTCCGCGCCCCTTTTTCTGTGCGAGTGCGTCGGAAAGGCCCCGGTCCGGCGCCCGAACGTATCGGCACCGGACCGGGGGCCTGCCTCCCAGATCAGAAGCGGCGTTCGACTGCCAGCGCCCAGGTGCGCGGCAGTGCCGGGCACGCCGGTGACCAGCCGAGCGAATCGGTGTCGATCGCTGACGTTCAGGTAGTAGATACTTGTCGAACACGTTCTGCACTTCCAGCGACACGCGCCAGTCTTCGTCAGTCGGTCGTGTAGCTCGACCCGGGCATTGCCGAGGAAGCGGCCGTCGATCCGGCTCCAGAGGTGTTTTCCGAAGCTGTTGGTGAACACTTCCGATCCTGGTACGAACCGTCGAAGCGCACGCTCACCGTGCCGCGGTCGATTTCGATGATCGTACTGGATGCCGAAGCTATAGGTCAATTCAGGCGTGTAGGGCGTGATATTCGTCGCCGCGATCAGCCGATCCCGACCAGATTGCCCAGGGCATTGACCGAGCTGGTATACTCGAAGTCGAGGATAGGCGATCGCGCGCATCGAGCGAGAGCCCATCCACCGGATAAAGCCGTCAGTTCCAGTTCGCAGACCCTTCACTTCCGCCGAACCGATATTGTCGGGCCGGAGGCAAGGTGAAGGCAGGGACAATTCCGGGCAGATCAGCTGGCCGAGGATGATGTTGCTGTACTTGTTCAGGAACGCAGCACCGTTCAGGCGAACCCGACGATCAAAGAAGTCGGACTTGAAGCCCACTTCATAGGTGATGTTTCCGGATTGAACGATTGATCCGGTTGCACTGCGAACGGCGGCAGACCTGCATCGGCGAGGCCGAAGAACGGACGCGGATTGACGCCGCCGCCCTTGAACCCGGTCGAAACCGAGGCATAGGCCAGGAAGCTGTCCGAGAAGCGATAGTCGCCCACGATGCGCCAGTCGAGCCGGTTGCCCGCGAACGCGCCGGGGACATTGAACAGGCCGGAAGCAGGCAGTTCGGTTGCCGATGACACAGGGCGCCATCGGTCGCCCGGAAGAAGCAGATTGGGCCGAAGCGGAGACGCCACGTTGGGAATGGTGCCATCCGGGTTGGAACGGAAGTAGGTGTAGACCTTCTCGATCCTTGGTATAGCGCAGGCCGCCGGTGATGCTGAGGCTGTCGGTCGGGCTGCACGGTCGATCGTGCCGAACACCGCCTTGGTGGTGCTGGGCGTGGTGTCCGGACCGTGGATGAAGTCGATGGCCGGATTGACGTAGTTCAGATCGACGCGGGCGGTATATTGCCGCTCTGATCGAGATAGAACCCGCCCACGGTGCCTTCGAGCAAGCCGTCAGCCGCTTCGAAGTTCAGGCGGACTTCCGAGCTCCAGGCCGAGTGATCGAGCTGGTTGTCAAGCTGCGCCACCGGGATCGGCGTAGCGTCCTGATCCTGGCCCCATTCGAGGTATATTCGCGGTAGGAGCCGATATAGACCAGCTGCACATTGTCGCTGATGTCAAGGTCAGGTTGCCGTGGATGCCCTAGCCTTCGAATTCCGTGATCGGCAGCGCGAAATAAGGCTTGAACGGGGCCTGCGAGGTCGGCTGACGTCGCGTCGAGGAAGTTCGGATAGCTGACGAAGCGCGGATCATAGCCCGCAGGTTGCCGCCGGTATCGCAGCTGTACGGGCCAGCGGCACGAAGGCGCAGTTCAGCGGCACCGGCATGGCCATTCTTGCCAGTCAGCCATGGGATCGGCTGCGTAACCGTGTCGCGCCAGCGAGGTCGACGGATTGCCGGACAACGCTGGTGGCGGGATTGCTCAGACGTGGATCGAACGACCGCGCCGCCGGTCGGGCTGCCCGCCGCGATCAGCACGGTCGGCCCGGCTTCGGAATCTTCGCGGGTGTAATCGCCCGAAAGGTTGATTTCGAACGGTATCCGGCTCCCAGCGCAGTGCGATACGACCGGCAATCAGGCTTTCGCCGCCCATCGATTCGTAATCGGCATTGCCCCGGCCACGGGCATTGTTGTCTGGGCACGTTGGAATTGGGATGGGTCAGACCGTAATCGAGCATGGCGACATAGCCATCGCGGCCACGGCCCATGCCCGAAATGCGCACGGCGACATCTTCGCTGATGGCGAAATCGGCCATGCCGCGAACCTGAACCAGGTCATAGGAGCCATATTCCACCCGCAGCCCGAACCTTCGCCGCTGCCATCCGGACGGGCCGAGAACAGCTTGATCGCGCCACCGATGGAATTCTTGCCGGCCAGCGTGCCCTGCGGGCCGCGCAGCACTTCAACCCGGTCGAGATCCATCAGTTCGAGCAGCGAGGACGACAGGGTGGGGATGAACACGTCATCGATATAGACGCCGACGCCCGGATCGAGCGCATAGTTGAAATCGACCTGGCCGACGCCGCGGATAAAGGCGATCAGCCCGGTGCCGCCGCCCTGCGGCTGCGGACGCAGCGACACGTTCGGGGCCTGCGCAGCAATCTGCGAAATGTCGGTCTGGCCGCGCGCCTCAAGCATTTCGGCATTGACCGCGGTGATCGCGATCGGCGTATCCTGCAGGCGGGCTTCGCGGAATTCCGCGGTCACCACGATTTCACGTATTGCGCGCGCCGGTTTCATCGTTCTTGCGCCGCATCATCCTGCGCGAAAGCAGGCGTGGCCATCCCGGCCACCATGGCCAGCGACGACACGACGCTGAGCGTCTTGAACTTCATCAGGTTTCCTCCCTCAACAGGGCTGCATCGGCAGCTCCTGCATGTTGCAACTGCCAGCTGCCCGATTCGCTGGGCCAGTCTGGCGGTAGATGGTAGGGATTCGGCATGCTGTGACACAGCGCACCTTTTCCTCTCCCTGATTGCACCCTATCGTCACGACCGTTACAAACAAGTGCGGAACGCAAGAATTGCATTATCCGCGCGCTTTTGTCGCAATGAAGCAACACTCGTTGCGGTCTTGCGGCAATCTCGGTGCGCGCGGTCCAGCAGGCGATCGGATAGAAGGATATCAGAATGGACGATGCAACGGTCCGCCGCCGCGATGTGACAGCATCGTTAAAATATGTCGTTCGCGGAGAGAAGGCGACCTTTTACGCAGGCGAGCGTGAGCGCAGTTACTGGCCGGGTGAGGAGCACCGCGTCATCATCCACGACATCCGGGGTGAGCGGGATCTGCTGTCGTTTGATCGCAACGGCTTTGTCATCGTCGAGGAACCCTCGCCGGTTTCTGATGTGGACGATCCCGAGCAACTTGCTGCCTATTGCCGCTATGGCGAGGGCATTGTGCAAAGGCTGACAGGGGCAGCCAAAGTGGTCAGCTTCGGCGCGATCCTGCCGCACCAGTGCCAGCGGGACACACGGGCACAATCAGCCCGCCAACGGCGCACATGTCGATTACGGGGCGAAGACCGTGGCCGATTATACGCGCCTGCTGCTGCCTGCGGACGAGGCCGAAGCGCGGCTGGCGAGGCGGCACGTGCTGATCAATCTTTGGCGACCGCTGGCCACTGGTCGAAAGTGCGCCGCTCACACTTTGCGATGCCAGCACGGTGCGGCGGGAGGACCTGTTCGACAGCGAGATCGTCGGCGGACTGGGCGGGCTCGACTTCTCACTCTGGGGCTTCAACCTTTCCTATACCCCGAACCATCGCTGGTGCTGGCTGCCGCAGATGCGCCCCGACGAGATGTTCGCCTTCAAGCTGTTCGACAGCGACGCGTGACGCGGTGCAGTTTACCGCGCACACTGCGTTCGAGGACGAGACCGCCCCGCCCGATGCCGCGCCGCGCCAGAGCATCGAACTGCGAACGATCTCCTATTTTGATTGAACGCTTGTCGGCATGGCAATCACTCGCCTACGCTAACGTTCGTTAGAGTCGCGAATGGCTCGGCAGAAGGGAGAGCTACGGCTTGGGCCATTTCGATTTCGACGAGCGCGTTGAGGCACGGGGCGAATCCGTCCCGGTCGGCGGCATGTGCGACGAACGATTTCATGGCGGTCTGGGACGCGTTCTGCGAAAACTTCGCTGTCGAGGATGAACTGGGCGCGGCCTGCTCGCTGGTGGTCGATGGCGAGATCATGGTCGATATTTGGGGCGGCTTTGCCCGCGCCGACCAAAGCGCCGAATGGGAGCGCGAGACCACCGTCTGCATGATGAGCGTGGCCAAGGGGATGACGGGGATCGCCTTCAACATGCTGGCGGATCGCGGGCCTGGTCGATTTCGATGCGCCGGTGGCGCACTACTGGCCGCGTTCGCGCAGGGCGGAAAGGCGGGCATCACGGTGCGGATGCTGCCTCGATCACACGCGCCGCGATTCCGGTGCTGACTACGGATACGCATGTATCCCGGCGGGCTTCTTCGATTACCCCGCCTATATCCGCGCGCTGGAAGTGCAGGAGCCCTTGTGGGAACCGGGCACTCGCGCCGCTTACCACGTGCACAACCAGGGCTTCCTGCTCGGCGAAGTGATGCGGCGAGTGACGGGAATGACCGTGGGGCCGTTCCTGCGCCAGAATGTCACCGGGCCGCTGGAGGCGGAATACTATATCGGCGGGATGAGCGCCGAGGAGCAAAGCCACGTCGCCGAAGTGCTGCCCAACACCGGCGCGCGGCTGTTCGCGGCGAAGGACGCGCCGCTTCCGGCCAAGCCCGACACGCCCGAGGGCTGGCAGGACGGGGCGGTGCTGCGCAGCTTCGCCTTCCTGCAGAACCCGCAGGAAGCATGGGCCGACACGATGAATTCCCCTCGCTGGCGCGAGGTCGAGATCGCCAGCGGATCGGGCCACGGCAATGCGCGCGGGGTGGCGCGGATCTATGCCGCGACCGTGGGCGAGTGGGAGGGGGTGTCGCCTGCTGTCAGCGCGGCCAGCTCGAAGCGATGATTACCGAGCAGCACCACCAGATCGAGCTGTTGCAGGATCGGCCCTACCATCAGGCCAACGGCGTGCTGCTCAACACGCCCGAAGCGGTGTACATGGGGCCGAACCCGCGCAGCTTCGGCCATCACGGCCTCGGCGGATCGATCGGCTTCGGCGATCCCGATGCGCGGATCGGCTTTTCCTATTGCTGCAACCAGATGCACGCCGTGGGCGACAACGGCCCGCGCGCGCGGCGGCTGATCGATGCGGCTTACGCCTGCCTTTGAAAGGGACGAACGAATGGACAAGGAACTCTACGACAAGGGCATGAAAATCCGCCGCGAGGTGCTCGGCGATGCCTATGTCGATCGCGCGACTAGCCAATCCCAACCCGTTCAACGAACCGCTGCAGGAAATGGTCGCGAGCCATTGCTGGGGCTGGACCTGGGGGCGCGAGAAGGAACTGCCCCGGCGCGACCGCAGCCTGATCAACCTCGCCATGATCGCCGTGCTCAGGCGCAGCCACGAATTGAAGATCCATATGCGCGGCGCGCTCAACAACGGGCTCAGCCGTGAGGAAATCCGCGAAGTGCTGCTGCAGGTCGGCATCTATGCCGGCATCCCGGCGGCAGTCGACAGCTTCCGCATCGCCAATGAAGCTTTCGCCGAGATCGATGCTGAAGGAGCCGGAGAATGAACGCCGAAAAACGCGCCCGGGATAGAAGCGGCGTGCGGCAAGCTGCCGCTGCTGTTCGCCAAATATGCCGACAATGGCGATCACGCCGCGCTCGCCGATCTGTTCACCGAGGATTGCGATTTCGCCCGCCCGTTCCAGCCCGATCATCCCTTCCACGGTCGCGACCGGGTGCAGGCGATTTTCCGCGACCGTCCGCCGATCCTGGTGCGGCACATCGTCACCAATGTGCTGGTGGAGGTGATCTCCAAGACCGAAGCGCGCGGGACCAATTACCTGACCATGCTTTCCAGCCACGCTTCCATCGAGCCGCCGCAGGAAGCGGGCGGGATCTATGTCGGCGAGTTCGAGGATCATTATGTGAAGAACGAAGGCGAGTGGCAATTCCAGAGCCGCCGTGGCCGCGTGGTGCTGCACATGGGCGGCGCCGATGCCCGATATCCCGCCGCCAACCGACGAAGCGAGAGGACTTTCCTGATGGTGCAGGCCGCCAATGCCGACGAACAACTGGTGCTCGATTTCTTCGAAGTGCTGTCCAGCGGCGATCTGGAAAAGCTGCGCGGCTTCTATCACGAGGCCAGCGTTTGGGAGCCCAAGGTGAAGGACATCGCCGGGGCCGGCAAACACGTGGGCATGGACATCATCGACAAGTTCCTCGCCCCCGTGCGCGGCATGTTCAACCCGGGCGATCCCAAGGTGCATGTGCACACCATGTTTTCGCGTGACGGGCTGGGTCTGCGTGGAAAGCAATTCCACCGGCGGGCTGCCCGACGGCAAGGTCTACGACAACGACTATTGCTGGGTGTTCGAGATTTCGAACGGCAAGATCGACAAGATGCGCGAATATATGGACTCGCATTACACCGCCAAACTGTTCGGAATGGACTGATGCGCGTTTGACGGCCAGCCGATCCTGATTTCGGGCGCCGGGCGCGGGCTGGGCGAGGGGATCGCGCGGCATCTGGCGGGCGAGGGCGCGATTGTCGGGATTGTCGAGATCAACGGCGACAGCGCCCATGCCTGTGGCCGAGGGGATCGTGGCGGCGGGCGGACGGGCCTTCGCCTATCAGGCCGATTGCGGGCAGCGGCAGGCCTTCTTCGATGCCGCCGATTGCTTTCGCCGAAGGACGCGGGGCCGCTGCGGGCGATCATCAACAATGCCAGCGTGCTGGTCTACGAACCGATCGAGGCGGTGACCGAGGAAACGCTCGACCGGATGCTCTCGGCGGGGCTCAAGAGCGTGTTCTGGGGGGTGCAGGCGTTCCTCGCCAATCGCGACGAGGGGGTGACCGGGAGCATTCTCAACTATTCCAGCCCGGTCGCCTATCGCGGGCGGCCCAATACCGGGGCCTATACCACGATCAAGGCCGGGATTGCCGGGCTGACCAAGGTGCTGGCGGGCGAACTCGGCCCGCGCGGTGTGCGGGTCAACGCGATTGCGCCGGGTTCGTGTGCCGACGCCCGCGACCGAGGGCTTCGTGACGCGCGGAGCAATATGAAGCAGCGGGCGAAAAGCATTCCTCTGCGCCGCAACGGCACGGTGGATGGACGTGGCGCAGGCCGCGGCCTTCCTGCTCAGCGACGAGGCGAGCGTTCATCAACGGCGCGATGCTGGCGGTGGACGGCGGGATCATTGCGGCGGGATGATGGAGCTCAGCCGCCAATTTGCCCATCATAACCCTCTCCCCTTGCGGGAGAGGGAGGAGCGCCGTCAGGCGCGGGGAGAGGGTCGGCGGCGCGAGCCGCCGTTGGCGTGGCTGGCCTCATCGAAACCTCAGCCCTCCGCACCGCTTCGCGGCGGGCCCCTCCCTCTCCCGAAGTGGGAGAGGGGTTTAAGTCGAAGGACTTGGAATGACCAAATCTGGCAGCGAACGGCTCGACCACCTCAAGTCCACCATCGAAGCCGATGTCGCGCGCGGCGACTATTACGGCGCGGTGCTCAAGATCGGGCGCGGGGGCGAGGTGGTGTTCGATGAAGCCATCGGCCACGCCTATGCCGGGCGGCGAGCGGGCGCTGGCGCGGGACGATGTGTTCTCGCTGTTCTCGGTCACCAAGGCTTTCACCAATGTGCTGGTGATGCGCGCGATCGAGGAGGGCCGCTTCCAGCTCACCACCAAAGTCGCGCGACGTACTGCCCGAATTCACCGGCGCACCGCGTGACAAGGCGACCTTCTGGCACCTGCTCACCCATACCGCCGGGATGCCGGGCGTGTGGTCGCCCAAGCCGGGGATGTATCTCGATCGGCTGTCGGAGCTTTACGAAGAGAGCATCGCCCATGTCCACGGCACCACCCCGCCGGGGGAACGCTGCGATTATTCGCCGCTGGTCAACCACGTGCTGATGGGCACCGCGCTGGTCCGCACCGATCCCAAGGGCCGCAATTTCCAGACGCTGCTGCACGAGGACCTGTTCGCGCCGCTGGCAAATGCACTCCACCAGCATGGGCCTGCGCGCCGATCTCAACGCGCGCCATGTGCGCCCGGACATGCGCGGGACGGTGCCGATCAAGCACCTTTCGCGCACATCTGCCGGGCGATCATGCGCTGTTCGAGGATCCCGAGGTCGAGGCCCCGCATGTCGGCTGCGCCAGCACCACCGGCGATCTGTGGCGCTTTGCCGAAATGCTCCGGCGCGAGGGCGAGCTGGACGGGGCGCGGCTGCTCTCCCCGCGCATGGTCCGCCTCGCGCGGCGGGTGCACACCGGAGACAAGGTGAACGAGCTCTATCGCGGGGTGGCGCTGCGCTCCGGCTGGGACGTGCCGCCCGCCAACCAGGGGCTCGGCTTTCAGGTGCGCGGAACCGGCGTGTTCCAGCACCTGTTCGGCCAGCTTTCCAGTCGCCTGAGACCTTCGGCAATTACGGCGCGGGCAGCACGATGTTCTGGGTCGATCCGGAAGCGGACGTGTCGTTCGCCTTCCTCAGCGCGGGGGTGATGACGCAGGGGGCGAATATCGAACGCTGCGGGAGGCTTTCGGACATTGCGCTGAGTGCGGTGTTGTGAATTCCCGCGTTCACCCGCTCACCTTGGGCAATGTCGAAAAGCCAGTCACCCTTAAGCGCAGCGGTTGGGGTCGGGGATGTACTGCGGGTAGCCTTCTGACAGGCCTCAGCGATGAGCCCGTTCTCTGAGGGGAGTGCGGAACTAATGAGCGACGCAGATATCATCGTCATCGGATCGGGCCATAACGGGCTGGTCGCTGCCGCCTATCTCGCGGTGGCGGGCAAGCGGGTGCTCGTGCTCGAACGCAACGCATGGCACGGCGGCGGGGTGGTCAGCCGCGAGCTGACGCGGCCCGGCTTCATCCATGACCAGCATTCGATGAGCCACATCTTCATCCAGGGCAATCCGCTGCTGGAGCAGGACGAGCTGGCGCTGAAGCGCAAGTATGGCCTGCGCTACATCTTTCCCGAAGTGCCGATGATGAGCGTGTGGGAAGACGGCACCACCCTGCCGCTGCACCGCGATCCGGCCAAAAGCGCGGCGGCGATTGCGCATTTCAGCCAGAAGGATGCGGCGACTTTCCTCGAAATGTCGCGGCAGGCGGCGCAATGGCTGCCGATGATCCAGGCCGGGCTCTATTCGCCGCCGATGCCGATGGGCGCGCAGACCGCGATGATGGACCAGAGCGTCGAGGGGCAGGAGATCATGCGCACGATGGGCGTCTCCACCTTCGACCTGATGGAGGAACTGTTCGAACACGAGAAGGTGAAGGCGCATTTCGGCCGGGTGGCGGGCGAAAACCTCGTCTCGCCGGACGAGAAGGCGACCGGGATCGGTGCCTATGTGTTCCTCGGCTTCCTCGAGAAATACGGCTTCGGCGTCGCGGTGGGCGGCTCGGGCAGCGCTCACCAGCTGCGCTGATCGCCTGCATCGAGGATCATGGCGGGCAGGTGCGCGCCTCGGCAGCGGTGCGCGAAGTCAGCACCATCGGCGGGCGCGCTTCGGGCGTGGTGCTCGACAATGGCGAGCGGCTGGTGGCCAGCGATGGCGTGATCGGCGCGCTGCACCCGCATATCCTGCCCGACATGGTCGACGGCATTCCGCCCGCCACCGCCGCGCGCGCCAAGCGCACCCACATCACCGATGCCGCCTGCTTCACCGTCCACGCCGCGCTCGATGCGCCGCTGCGGTTCAAGGCGAGGAACGCCGACGGCAGCGATCTGTCGGCGGTGATGTACGAACTGATGCCCGCGCAATTACGAGGACATGCGCCGCGCCTTCGACGAACTGCGCTACGGCAATTTCAGCCCCACGCCGCTGGTGGGGGTCGGCCAGCTGACCCAGCACGATCCGAGCCGCTGCGCCCGAGGGCAAGGCGATTTTCCATGCCTGGGACTATGTGCCCTATGCCCGCAAGGACGGGCGCGAGCTGGGACGAGGCGAAGGGCGAATTTGCAGCTGGGATGATCGCGCGGATGGGCAATTACATCGAGAACCTGCCCGACATGGTGCTCGATTATCATTGCGACAGCCCGGTGGATATGGAGCGCACCAGCCCCAGCTTCTATCGCGGCGACCTGCACGGCATTGCCACCACGCCCTACCAGTCGGGCGCGCACCGGCCGACGCCCGAACTGGGCGGATATCGCGTGCCGGGAGTGGAGCGGCTCTATCTGGTCGGGCCGTTCCAGCATCCGGGCGGCGGGGTGTTCGGCGCAGGGCGGGCGACCGCGATGGTGATGGCCGAGGATATTGGTGTGGCATTTGATCAGATCCGGGTGAACTAGTTCTGCAATTCTCCTAATGCCCTTCAGCCGAGCTTGAAGTCGCTGATACCTCCGCGGTGTCGCTGTGGATCGATCTCGTCTCGATCCTCATGCAGCCCGCGACTTGTTCGTTCTGCCGTGAGCGTCAAAGCACAGCGCACATCGCGATAGCGGGGCTTTCATCCGTCACGATCGGATCGCGTGCAGTCATTGGCCATCACGATTGGTATGAGGGTTTCAGCTCGCTCATCGTCTATCTCCATCGTGCGATCCTTGCCGCTGTCGCAGTCCACTAGCGCCAGCTCCTTCTTCTCGTGGTGGTAGGCTTGCGCATTCAACACCCTTGTAGCGACCAATAAAAGTTTCGTCACCATCGCCGATGACGCCACGCCACCCATCGGAAGAAGCGCACCATCGCGCCTTGCTTCTCTTTAAGCTGCTCCACACACCAAGCTCTCTTGTAGGTATTGTCAGCCTTCGGTACTTGTTCGCGGAAATGCCCTCGGGGCTTTTCTTACTCAGCCCGGAGAACAAGCACCGCCCCCGGAACAAGTCCGGGGTGACAAGTGGGAGAGACTTTCATGAGACACGAAAATTCCGCCATCATCGTCACCGGCGCGGCAGGAGCGATCGGCTTTGCCACCTGCGAAATTCTCGCCCGCGAAGGTGCGCAGGCTGCTGATGGTCGATATCGACGGCGAACGGCTGGCCGCGCGGACGGCAGAACTGACGGCAGCGGGCCACACCGCCGTCGCGCACGTCGCCGATTGCGCCGACGAGCACGCCGTCGCGGGCTATGCCGATGCCGCGATGCAGGCCTTCGGCACAATCGACGGCTTCTTCAACAACGCCGGGATCGAAGGCGACCTCGCCCCCACGCACGAATACGACATCGCCATGTTCGACAAGATCATCCGCGTGAACCTGCGCTCGATGTTCCTCGGCCTGCGCTTCGTGCTCCCGCACATGGTCGCTGCGGGCAAGGGCGCGGTGGTCAACACCGCCACCATCGGCTCCGAACGGGGGCTGGCGGGCGCCTGCGCCTACAACGCCGCCAAGCACGGCGCGGTTGGCCTGACGCGCACCGCGGCGAGTGAAGTGGCGCAGAAGGGGGTGCGGGTGAACTGCGTGATGCCCGGCGTGATCGAAACCCCGCTGCTGGTAGGGATGCTCGAACAGATGTTCGATGGCGACGTGGCGGCGGGGATGGAAAAGCTGGGGCAAGTGGCCACGCTCAACCGCGTCGGCCAGCCGCGCGAAGTGGGCGATGTGGTTTCGTTCCTGCTCAGTGATGAGGCGAGCTACGTCAACGGTGCGAAGTGGGAGATCGACGGCGGGGCACTGGCGACGATCAGGAATGATGTCTAACCCGCGCGCACGAAATTCGCCGCGACCGAGCCTTCGATGTCACTGATCGCGGTGCAGGCCACGGTCGATACTTGCTCATCGACGTAATAGACCTGGCACAGTCCGCGCACCGGCAGCGTACGGCCATTGCTGAGTGTGACGGCTTCGACTGTTAATTGGTCGCCCGCGAAAGTGCCGTGAAAGCGCGTTTCCACACTCCATCCCGCCAACCCGAAAGCGATCGAATCAGGTGCGATCTCGGCGCGCTGGCAGGTGAGCAGTTCTGTGCCTTCGGCGCGGTCCACCACTGCCTGCGGGTAGATGCAGCTGCCTTCGTACTGCCCGACTGGCAGTGGATTGGCGGCGAATTGAGCAGCGAGGAGGATGGCGAGGAGCATGGACAGCAATATGCGCTCCGCCCTCGACGGGTGCAAGCGCGTAAACCATGTTGAAGCAACGGTTTAGCTGCTTCGCTCCGGGTCCAGCCCCGCCGCCGCTTCTACCACCTTGGCAATCGCGGTGAAATCGGCCTGCGGCCCTTCGCGCGCCAAGGTGCGTTCGAGATAGTCTGCCACGATCTCCCCCAACGGCAAGGGCACACCCGCCGCGGCGGCTTCATCGAGCAGCAACCGCGTGTCCTTCAGGCTCAGCGCAGCGGCGAAGCCGAAGTCGAAGGTGCGCGGGAGCACGGCGCGCGGCCATTTGTCGCGCGTGGCGGAGTTGATCCCGGTCGACTGGTTGAGCACCGCGATCATCTTGCTCAGGGTCCAGCCCCGCCTTGATCCCGAAGGCCATGCCTTCCGCCGTCACCCCGATGGCCACCGCGCCGAGCAGGTTGTTGACCAGCTTCATCACCTGCCCCGAACCGGGAGCCTCGCCCATGTGCGTCGGCCTGCCGATCGCTTCGAGCAGCGGGCGCAGCGTGGCTTCGTATTCGGCGAGCGGTCCGCCGACCATGATCGCAATCGTCGCCTCGACCGCGCCCTTGATCCCGCCCGATACCGGCGCGTCGAAACAGGCCACTCCGCGCGGGGTGAGCGCGGCGGCAATTTCCTGCGCCGCTTGCGGGCCGGAGGTGGACAGGTCGCAGAATAGCTTTGGGCTGGCCGCGCACGAAAATGCTGTCCGGGCCGAGCGTGGCCTCGCGCAAGATGGCGGGCGTAGGCAGGCTGGTGAACACCACTTCGCACTGCCGCCCCAGCGCCGCTGCCGATCCCGCCGCCGTCGCGCCCTGCTGCACCAGTGCGGCGACGGCGTCGGGCGAGAGATCGTGCACGAACAGGTCGTGCCCGGCCTTGAGCAGATTGCCCGCCATCGGCGCGCCCATGCGGCCGAGGCCAAGAAAACCGATTGTGGTCATAAATCCCCTCTCCCACTTCGGGAGAGGGAGGGGCCCGCCGCGAAGCGGTGGGAGGGTGAGGGGGCTACGTGCGAGGTCCAAGCGGCGACTGGCGTCGCCGACCCCTCTCCTTCCGGCGCTGGCGCGCCTCCCTCCTCTCCCGCAAGGGGAGAGGTTCTGGTTCCGAGACCCGTCATAGCTCCTCCGCTATCGGCCTGAGCGGCGGCAGGTCAACTCTCGCGATATCATTGGCCGAAGGAAAGCAGGCTAGAACCAGCGGATCGTGACCGGGGATCAGGTGATCGAGCGAACCATGTGCCAGTTCCAGCGCGCGAGCCTGCGCGCGGGCGTAATCCTCAGCATCGATGAAGATCGGAAAGGCGATCTGGCGGGTGATATTGGCCCAGAGGTGCGCGGCATCGCTTGCCAGTACCACGGTTCCGCGCGCGGTTTCGCAGGTCACCACCTGCAACCCCGCCGTGTGACCGTGGGCGAGGCGCAGGCCAATGCCGGGGGCGAATTCCGCATCGCCATGATGGAACACCACCCGGTCAGCATAGAGCCGCTCCACCAGTGCGGCCACCGGCTCGCCATCGAACGGCGCGCGCACTGTGCGGTCGCAGACGTGGCGGCTGGTGGCGAAGGCCAGTTCGGCTTCCTGCACGTGGAAGCGGGCCTTGGGGAACAGGTCCAGCCCGCCGGCGTGGTCGTAATGCAAGTGGGTGAGGATCACGTCCTCCACTGCCGCCGGATCGATCCCCGCATCGCGCAGGCCCTGCTCCACCGGCCGCGTCACCGTGCGTCCGCGACGCTCCGCCGCCGCCGCACCGCAGCCGGTATCGACCACCAGCGGCGGATGACTGTCGCGATGCACAACCCAGACGTAGTAATCGAGCGGCATCGGCAGGTCATGATCGTCCACCGGCGCGGCAAAGTTGTCCGCCGCAGGCCGGTCATGCCGCGCGTAACGAATCGCATCGATCCGCGTCACCGGGGCAGGATCTGTGCGCGAGTCCATGGTTAACTCAACTTCGCTTGAGGTTGTGTGGAAAGGTGAAGAGTCACCGATCCGCCACACCCAGTCCGCGGAACCAGACCTGCCCGTCAGCGCCGGTGAGGAAATGCCCCGCCGTCGGTTCGAAGAAATGCATCCCGATCACCAGCGCGCCGCTGTCCTTGTATTGGTCGACAAAGCCCTGCCGCGTGGCGGCGCCCCTTTCACGATCCATATCGAAGGTCGCGTGGCGCGAAGGCATCGCGCACTGCATCGGATGGTGCATCAGGTCGCCGGTGATGACCGCGCGCTCGCCAAGGCTTTCGATCACCACGTGATGGTGCCCCGGCGTATGCCCGTGGCTCGGCTCAACGCGCACGCCCGGAGCGATTTCGTGGTCCGAAGCGATGAACTCGGCCAGCCCCGCCGCCACGATGGGATCGACGCTTTCGACCAAGTGCTTGTCGTCATGGTGGCCATCGTGGCGCAGGCTTTCCTGCCACGCGGCATATTCGGTCTGGCCGAACAGGTAGCGGGCATTGGGGAAGGTCGGCTTGAACGCTCCGCTCTCGGGGCAGCGATAGGTGTTCCAGCCGACGTGATCGAAATGCAGGTGCGAACAGAACACGATATCCACCTGCTCGCGCGCAATGCCGAGGCTGGCAATGTCCTCGATGAAACCCTTCGGGCAGATCGGTGAACACCGCGTACTCGCGCTCGCGCCCGGCGCCGATGCAGGTATCGACCACGATGGTGTGTTCGGGCGTCTGCACGACAAAGCCCTGGAAATTCATCCGCATCTGCCCCGCCGCCGTGGCATAGTGCGGGTGCAGCCAGTCGAGCGCGATCACCTCTTCAGGCGTGGCATCGGGCATGGCCATGTGGATATCGTCCTGAAAATCCCAGATCTCGACGATCCGGCTGACCTTCACGTCCCCGACCTGCCAGCTTCTGATGTGTTCTACCGCCATCGTGCTTCTCCCTGTTTCTGGTTCACGCAGAGACGCGGAGACGCGGAGGGTTGGGCACCGCGCCGCAGGCACTTTGCCATTTTCGCGCTCGCAATGCGGAGGTGAGCCATGGCGCATTGCTGCGGGTAAACTCCCCTCCGCGTCTTCGCGTCTCCGCGTGAATCCAAATCTCCGGTCATTTGTACCGCGCCACGCTAGTCAGCGGCAGTTCCGCCTTCGGCAAGACCGGCTTGCCGAGCACGAAATCGGCGCAGCGTTCGCCGATCATCACTGATGGCGCATTGGTATTGCCACCGATCACGCTCGGCATCACGCTGGCATCGGCAACCCGCAGACCGGCAATGCCTCTCAGCCGCAGCTGCGGATCGACCACCGTGGCGCTGTCCGCCGGATCGCCCATCCGGCAGGTGCCGACCGGGTGATGCACGGTATAGCCAGTGGCGCGGATGTAGGCGTCCAGCTCCGCATCACTCTGCACTTCCGGCCCCGGCGCGACTTCGGTGCCCTCGTAGCGTGCGAAGGGCGCGCTGGCGAAGGCAGCGCGGGCGATCTTCAGCGCCCGGATCAGCGGCTGGATATCCCCCGCTTCCCCAAGCAGGTTCGGATCGATCAGCGGCGCGGCTTCCGGGTCAGCACTGGCTAATCGCAAGGTCCCCCGGCTCTGCGGATAGAGCGCCACCGGGCTGATCGCGTAACCGTGCCCCACCGGGAACGGCACGCCCTTGACCGTCAGGCGTTTCGCAGGCTGGAACACGAATTGCACGTCAGGCCGCGCCAACGCCGGGTCGGTGCGCAGGAAGGCGACGCTTTCGAATACATTGCCCGCCAGCGGCCCCTTGCGGGTGGCGAGGTAGGCGAAGAACCAGAATATGTCGCGCGGCAGGGCTCTCCAGCTGATCCCGTAGCTGGTGGGGTCGCTGGTCTCCATATGCAGCGGGCTGGCGACGTGATCGTGGTAGTTCTCGCCGACACCGGGAAGATCGTGAACCACGTCGATGCCGTGTTCGCGCAAATGCGCCGCCGGGCCGATGCCCGAAAGCATCAGGATTTGCGGGCTCTGCACCGTGCCAGCGCTCAGCACCACTTCGCGGCGCGCGTGGATCATGCGCCCATCGGTGAGCTGCACGCCCACAGCGCGCCCCTCCTCCACCACGATCCGCGCCACCCGCGCCTCGGTCTGCACATGCACATTGCCGCGCGCCACGGCGGGCTTGAGCATGTTCGTCGCGCGTGCTTTCGCGCCGCCCGTCGCGGATCAGCCCTTGCCGCCGCCCGTAGCCTTCCGGGTCCGGCCCGTTGAAATCGGGGCAATGCGGGAATTGCAGGCTGGCCAGCGCATCCATGAACGCGAAATTGAGCGCGTTGGGCCCTTCGACGTGCTTGACGTTGATCGGCCCGCCGCGGCCCGTGAAACACGCTTTCGGGGTAGTTCTCGTTATGCTCGGTGCGGGTGAAGTAGGGCAGCACTTCGGCGTAGGACCAGCCCTTGCATCCGGCATCGGCCCAGTCGTCATAATCGGTGGGGTGGCCACGGAAATAGACCATCCCGTTGATCGCGCCGCTGCCGCCGATCACCCGCCCACGCGGCACCGGGATCGCGCGGCCCGCCATGCCCGGCTGCGGGACGGTGGCGAAATTCCAGTTCGTTTCCTTGCGCCCGATTGCGGCGGCGACAAAGCTGGGGACATGGATGAACGGATGGCTGTCATGCCCGCCCGCTTCGAGCACGCAGACCGAACTGCCCGCGTCTTCCCCCAGCCGCGCGGCCACGGCGGCCCCCGCAGAACCGGCGCCGATAACGACGAAATCGAATGTTGCTGCGCTCATTGCGCCCTGCTCTCCCTAACGAGCGTTAGAGTGCGGGCATCATGCGCAGTTGGCAAGGGGGCATCGAAGCGGCTAGGCGTCAGACGCGTGGCGGGCGTGGCGGAATGGTAGACGCCGGGGACTTAAAATCCCCTGTCCTTTGAGACGTGCGGGTTCGAGTCCCGCCGCCCGCACCATGCTTTTGTAAACATGCTCTTAGCGCGAGCTTGCGGCTAACCCTGAGCCGGGCGCGCGACCTTCCTCATCATGTTCGGGCTATTTCTGCGGCATCAGGGCCAAGGGAAATGCAGCACGATCATGGGAAATCTCGCCGGTTCCGAAGCCTTTGCGGCGGCACAGGCCAGCGTTCCCGTCGATCTGGCGGAACTGCGCGCCGCGCCGCGCTTCACCCTGCTGATCCGCGCGGCCAAGCTGGTGTCGCGGCAGGGCGAATATCTCTGCGTAATCCGCGATGCTTCCGAAACCGGGATTTCTGCGCGCATATTTCATCCCTTGCCCGCAGGCGGCGCGATGGCGATCGAATTGCAGAACGGCGATCGCTACAAGGTGGAACTGGTGTGGCAGGACGAGGAACGCGCCGGGTTCCGCTTTGCCGACAAAGCCGATGTGGCGCGGATTATCGAATGCCCGAGCCATTTCACCCGCCGCCCTGTGCGCATCAATCTGGCCGCGCTGGCGTTGGTGGAAGCGCAGGGCAGTGAGTACCTTTGCGACCATTCAGGACATTTCGCAGCAGGGGGCAAAAGTGGCCTGCACCGCCACCTTCGCAATCGATCAGCGGGTGAAGCTGCTGGCGGACGGAATGCGCGACATTCACGCCAAGGTCCGCTGGCGGCGCGAGGGCACTTGCGGCCTCGTTTTCGAGGAGACGTTTCAATACGGCGAACTGGCGCGCGTGGTGCTGCATTTGCAGGACCGCGGCTGAGGCCGCATCATGCCTCCCGCGTTAACCACCCCATAACCATTTTCCTTCACTTCCGGCCAAGACGAACAACCGGGGGTTTTCATGCTGGACGATGTAATTGGCGATGGCGGTGAAATTGCTGTCGATGTCGCCATTATCGGTGCCGGTCCGGCGGGGCTGACCGCAGGCTATCTGCTTACCAAGGCGGGAAAATCGGTCGCCATCATCGAGAAAGACGCCACCTATGTCGGCGGCATCAGCCGCACGGTGGAGCACGAGGGCTATCGCTTCGACATCGGCGGCCACCGGTTCTTTTCCAAGAGCGCGGCAGTGGTCGATCTGTGGAACGAGATCCTGCCCGACGATTTCATCCAGCGCCCGCGGATGAGCCGCATCTATTACGAGGGCAAGTTCTACTCCTACCCGCTGCGCGCCTTCGAGGCGCTGTGGAACCTCGGCGTCTGGCGTTCCACCCTGTGCATGGCGAGCTATCTGAAGGCGCGAGTCTTCCCCAATCGCGATGTCCGCAGTTTCGAGGACTGGACCAGCAACCAGTTCGGCCACAAGCTCTATTCGATCTTCTTCAAGACCTATACCGAGAAGGTGTGGGGGATGCCGTGCGATGAAATGAGCGCGGACTGGGCGGCGCAGCGGATCAAGGGCCTGTCGCTGTGGGGCGCGGTGGTCGACGGGCTGAAGCGGTCGCTGGGGCTGAACAAGCTCAACGATGGCAGCGGCGCGCAGGCGAAGACCCTGCTCGAAACCTTCCGCTATCCGCGCCTTGGCCCCGGAATGATGTGGGATGCCGCGCGTGACAGGATCTGTGGCGAGCGGCAAGGGACAGGTGCTGATGGGGCACGAGCTGAAGCAACTCGCCGCTGACGGGCAGGACGGCTGGCGCATGACTGCCAGCGGGCCGCAAGGCGACGTGGTGATCCGCGCTGCCCACGCGATCAGCTCGGCACCGATGCGCCAGCTCGCCGCGCGGCTGCATCCGCTGCCGGAGACGACGCTGGAAGCCAGCCGCCTCAAGTACCGCGATTTCCTCACCGTGGCGCTGATGGTGCAGGGCGAAGACCTGTTCCCCGACAACTGGATCTATATCCACGATTCGAAGGTGCAGGTGGGCCGAGTGCAGAATTTCCGCTCGTGGTCGCCCGAAATGGTGCCGGACGAGAATGTCGCCTGCGTGGGCCTCGAATACTTCTGCTTCGAAGGTGACGGGCTGTGGTCGATGAGCGACGACGATCTGGTCGCACTGGCGACGCGGGAGATGGACCTGCTCGGGCTGGTAAGCCCGGACAAGGTGATCGGCGGCGCGGTGGTGCGGCAGGAAAAGGCCTATCCGGTCTATGACGAGGACTACGCCGCCAATGTTGCCGCGATGCGCCGTGAACTGGAAAAGCGGTTTCCCTCGCTGCATCTGGTCGGGCGCAACGGGATGCACCGCTACAACAACCAGGACCACGCGATGATGACCGCGATGCTGACGGTCGAGAACATTCTCGCGGGTGCGCGGGTCTACGACACGTGGTGCGTCAACGAGGACGCCGAATATCACGAGGCCGGGCGATGAGGGGGCCGAGAAGGCCCTGCCCGAAGCGCGCAAGGCCGTGACCGAGGATCAGGCCGCTGCGCTGGCTTCGGTGCGCGATGTGCCGGGCCGGATTGCAGCGGACAAGAAGGCCGCCTGACATGCAGGCCCTGATGCTGCGCCTGATCGACTGGCGGTTCAGCCGCTACCTGCTCGCCAGTGTCGGCGCGCTGGCGGTGGACATGGGGGCGTTTCTGGCGCTGCTTTCGCTGGGAGTTTGGCCCGCATGGGCATCGGCTAGCGGCTATTCGCTGGGGATTGCTGCGCATTGGCTGCTCAGCAGCCGCGCGGTGTTTGCCGGAAATGTCGCGGATCGCGGCCCTGCGCGCACGAAGCAGAAGGCGCTGTTCGTGGTCTCGGCGCTGGTCGGGCTGGCGCTGACCACCGGGATCGTCTGGGCGGGCGACGCGGGCGGGATCGACCCGCGCCTCGCCAAGCTCGCCGCCATTGCCGTGAGTTTCCTCGCCACATGGTTGCTGCGCAGCCGCGTGGTTTTCCGCTAGACGCCTTTCGATGATGAAACGGGGGACTGACCGGGGCCATTTCCTGCGCTCGGCATGGGCGCTGCTGGCGCTGTGGGCGGCCTATGCCGCGCTGCGGCTGGCGGTGCAGCCGTGGCTCGGCTGGTATCCGCCGACCGCCGACGACTGGACCCGGCTGATCGAAGTCCGCGCGCTGCTCGACGGGCAGAGCTGGTGGGATGTCACCCAGTACCGGATTAATCCGCCCGACGGCTTCTCCATGCACTGGTCGCGGCTGGTGGACCTGCCGCTGGCGCTCGCCATCGCCTTGCTGGGCGAGGACTGGGGCATGGCCCTTGTGCCGCTGCTGTGGCTGCTTCCGGCGCTGTTCGCGCTGCGCGCGATCATGCTGCGGCTGGGCTTCTCCCGCGCGGCCTACATTTTCGGGCTGGTGCTGCTGCCACTGTTCCCGCTGCTGCCGGGCACCTTTGCGCCGTTCGCTATTGACCATCATGGCCCGCAAGCGGTGCTCGGCCTCGCCTGCGCGGCGCTGCTGCTGTCCGACAGCCGATGGGGAGCAGCGGGCGCGGGGTTGTTCGCCGCCGTCTGGGTGGTGATTTCGCTTGAGGGGCTGCCGATGGTGGCCGTGCTCGCGGGGCTCTATGGGCTGCGCTATCTGGGCGAGGAGCGGCGCTTGCTGCCGTGGTTCCTGCTCTCGCTGACCCTCTGCGCCACGTTGCTCTCGCTCGCCACGCGGCCCAATGCCGAACTGCTGGGGAGCTTTTGCGACATCCTGTTGCCGGGTCACATCGCAGCTTTCGCCGTGGCCACGCTGGTGGCGGGGATGGTGCCGTTCCTGCCCTACCAGCATAGCGTGGCCGGGCGACTGGCGGGGCTGGGCCTGATTGCGCTTCGCAAGCCTGCCGGTGGCGCTGGCCGTGCTTGGCCCCTGCGCTGCCAATCCGATGGCCGCGCTCGATCCGGTGCTGGCGACCTGGTGGCACGGCTATATCGCCGAAGGCCTGCCGTTCTGGAACCAGCCGCTCTCGGTCGCCGCCATGCTGATCTGGACTCTGGTGCCGATTGTCGGCGGGCTTCTGGCTGGCGGGGCGCGGCGGCGGGTTTGCCGATGGCATGGGCGTGCGCTGGCTGCTGCTCGTGCTCTATGCGCTGGCGGCCTGGGCCTATTCGCTGCTGCTGATGCGCGAGGCGGTGCTGGCGCAATTGCTGGCGATTCCCTTCGCCGCCGTGCTGCTGGCGCTGCTGCTGCCGCAGGCGCGGGCGCTGAAGAGTGCCGTGCCGCGCATCGCCGCAACGCTCGCCTGCGTGGTGCTGGCGACGCCGATGGTCGCCAGCGCGCTGACCAAGCCGCTCGATCCGCTGCTGCCCTCGGCCACGATGGCGCGCGGGGCCGCTGCGCCGATTGTCGAAGGCTCCTGCGATTACTCGCCGCCTTGCCGCGCTGGAGCCGGGGCTGGTGTTCACCACCGATGGATGCGGGGCCGCGCATTCTCGGCGCTGACCGATCACAGCATTGTCGCCGCCAGCTATCACCGCAACCAGCGCCCGATGGCCGATGTGATTACAGGCTTTACCGGATCGGTGGAGCAGGCGCGCGAGATCATCACGGGCTATCAGGCCGACTACGTTATGGTCTGCCTCTCGGCGAGCGACCTTGCGCTCTACCGCACTGCCGCGCCGGACAATTTCGCCAATGCGCTGGCTGGGGACGAAGTGCCCGCATGGCTCCAGCCCGTCCCCGGTTTCGAAGCGGGCGCGCTGCAGGCTCTACCGCATTCGCTAGGCCGCGCGGAACACCATCGCCACGCCGTTGATGCAGTGGCGTTGGCCGGTCGGGCTGCGGGCCGTCATCGAAGCGGTGCCCCAGATGCCCGCCGCAATCGGCGCAATGCTCTTCGGTGCGCGGATAGCCGAGCAGGCGATCGGTCGAATAGCCCACCGCGCCAGCATCCATCGGCTGCCAGAAGCTGGGCCAGCCGGTGCCGCTGTCAAACTTGTGGGCGCTGGAGAAACAGCCGGTTGTTGCAGCCCGCGCAGTGGAACATGCCCGCGGCGGTGTTCGTCGTCGAGCGGCGAAGTGAAGGCCCGCTCCGTCCCCTCTTCGCGCAGGATGCGGAACTGCTGCGCGGTCAGCCGCCGGCGCCATTCGGCCTCGGAGTAGGACACCCGGAAATTCTGCTGCGCCTGCGCCTCGTTCCCCCCGCAGGCGGCCAGCACCGGGATCGACAACTCCCGCGCCCAGCAGGGCAAGAGCAGAGCGGCGGTTGAGCGAAAATCCAGTCATAACAAAGCCTCTATCCAGCGGCAGACTTACCCTTGCTGAACATTCCCGCCAACCCCGCCGAAAGACCGCTGCGTTTCGCACCGCGCGGGCCGCTCTTCATCACCCGCCTGCGGAACAAGGATGCCCCGCCGCGGACGAACATCGCCACCCACAGCGCCTGCCAGCCCAAGGCGAGCAGGTGCGGCCACAGCGTGTCCTCCGCCGCCGCGCGCGCCACCATGGCGAAGGGCGAGCTGAGCGGGAATGCCATGGCGGCATATTCGATCCACCCCCGCGATCGGTTACCGCCAGGCTGGCAAAGAAGAACACCAGGATCTGGAACATGGTGGCGGGCATCGACAGGGTCTGCACTTCGCGCACCGTGGCTGGCGAGCGATCCGACCGCGAGGAAGATCGAGCCGAGCAGCAGGTAGCCCATCCCGAAATAGAGCGAGAACAGGACGAAGAACATCGGCCAGCCGACGCCGGGATTGGCATAGTCGGACAGCGATTGCCCGCCCGCCGTCAGCACCGCCGCCGCCGTGCGTGCCCCACACCGCGATGCCGACCACCGAAATTCCCAGCATGGCGAACAGCTTGCCGAGGAACACCGCATCCATCGGGATCGGCCGCGGCAAGCACTTCGATGATCTTGTTGCCCTTTTCCTCGACCAGATTGGACAGCACCATGCTGGCCAGCAGCATGATCAGCAGGAACAGCAGCACCTGCCCGCCCTGCGCGGTGCGCAAGCGGCCCGAATTCTCCGATGCGCCGCTGGTGCCCACGGCATGCGGCATCGCACCGGCGGATAGGTCGAGCGCGCCCGGCCTGCGCGGCACGCGCCGCGACCAGTCGCCACCGTGCCCTGCCAGCGCGCCGATCCGCCCCTCGGTGGCGGTCAGCACCGGCGCATCAAGCGTGCCGGTGACCACCGCGGCCAGATTGCCCTTCGCGCCGTTCCAGCACGGCGGCAGGCATCAAATGCCTCGCCCGGTTCCAGCCGCGCCACTTCGACCATCGGCGGGATCGCTCCGGGCGATCTGGCTGGCCAGCTCCTCGCGCGCGGCCAGCATGGCATCGACGTGCATCGGCGCTGACATGGCAATGCCGACATCAGCGGCCGCCGCCTCGCTCTGCACCTGCGCGCCCACCCCGCCCGCCAGCGCCATTACCACCACCGGGAACAGCGGGCCGAGCAGGAAGAAGATGAACGCGCGGCTGAACAGGATGGCGATGAAATCGCGCCGCGCGATCACCAAGGCCGCGCGCCACAGCGAGAGCCGCCCGCCGCTTTCGACTGCTGCATTGCTCATGCCGCATCTCCATTGCTCTGCGTCAACATGTCGCGCGCTGCCGCCTCACCGGCGATGGCGACGAAGGCATCGTGCAGCCCGGCGCGTTCGATGCTGACAGCGAGAGAATGCCCGCCTCGCCATCGATCAGCGCGCTTGCAGCAGCGGTTCGACCCCGCTTTCGGGCAGCGGGAAATACCAGAATGCGCCTTCGCGCCGCGCGCTGGCGGGCAGCGCCGCGCGCCACGGCCCGTCGGCATTGCGGGTTTCCAGCCGCACCTGCGCCGGAATCCGGTCGCGCGCTTCGTCCACCCAGTCCGGCGAAGGGCACCTTGCCCCCGGCGATGATGGCGATGCCTTCGCACAGGCGTTCGGCATGGGCGATGACGTGGGTGGAAAAGATCACCGTGGTGCCGCGTTCCGGCCAGCCCGCGGATCAGCACTTCCAGCTTGCCCTGGTTGATCGCATCAAGCCCGCTGAACGGCTCGTCCAGCACCACCAGCTTGCGGATCGTGCACCAGCGTGCCGAGCAATTGCACCGTCTGCGCCATGCCCTTGGAGAGCTGGCGAATCTGCTCGTTCGACGGCATGGCCAAGCCCGTGATTCTCCAGCAGTTCCTTCGCCCGCGTCGCGCCCTTCGGGCAGCGGCAGGCCGCGCAAGGCGCCCATGAAGGCAATCGCCTCGACAGCATTTCATCGACGGATAGAGCCCGCGTTCCTCGGGCAGATAGCCGATCCGCCGGGCGACATCCTGCGGATCGTCCGCGCCCAGCACCCGGCGTTAGCCGCAGTCGGGTTCGATGATCCCCAGCAGCATCCGCAGCGTGGTGGTCTTGCCCGCGCCATTGGGGCCGAGAATGCCGTAGATCGCGCCTTCGGGGATGGAAATATCCACCCCGTCCACCGCCAGCGTCTTGTCGAACCGCTTGACCAGCCCGCGCGCCTCGATCGCCAAGGGGCGTCCCAATGTTGCTAGGGCCGCCTCAGCGGAAATGAATTCACCTGTCGCCATGTCCATGCCTTAGCCGCTAGAGCGGATGAATGAACGGGATAGTCCCGCATTATGGTTAACATGCCCGATACCAATTCTGCTTGAACACCGCCTGCGGGCAAAAGCGCGCGACCTGGGCTTTGCGGCGGTGGGGATCGCGCCTGCGCAGGATGATCCTTTGCGCTCAGAGCGGCTGCACCAGTGGCTGGCGGAGGGAAATCACGGCGAGATGGGCTGGATGGAAGACCGCGCCGAGGTGCGGCAAGGGCCGCAAAGCATGTGGCCCGAAGCAAGGAGCGTGATCGCGCTGGGGATGAGCTATGCGCCCGAGGTCGATCCGCTGGCGCTGGAAGGCGACGCGGAGGCAGCGCGGATCTCGGTCTATGCGCAGGGGCGCGATTACCACGACGTGCTGAAAAAGGCGCTGAAGGCTCTGGCGCGCTGGCTGTGCGACGAAGTGCCGGGGACGCAGCTCAAGGTGTTCGTCGATACCGCGCCGGTGATGGAAAAGCCGCTAGGCGAGGCGGCAGGGCTGGGGTGGCAGGGCAAGCATACCAACCTGGTCAGCCGCGAACACGGCAGCTGGCTGTTCCTCGGCGCGATCTACACCACGCTGGAGCTGGTGCCCGATGCGCCTGCGGAACGGACCATTGCGGATCGTGCAACGCCTGCCAGACCGCCTGCCCGACCCAAGCTTTCCCCGCACCCTACCGCCTCAATGCGCGGCGCTGCATTTCCTATCTTACCATCGAGCACAAGGGGCCGATCCCCGAAGAATTCCGCAAAGCCATCGGCAACCGCATCTACGGCTGCGACGATTGCCTCGCGGTGTGCCCGTGGAACAAGTTCGCCGACACCGCCGCGCGCCATGCGGCCTTCGTTCCGCGCGAGGAATTGCTCGCACCCCGGCTGGACGACCTGCTGGCGCTGGATGATGCCGGGTTCCGGGCCAAATTCTCCGGCTCCCCGATCAAGCGGATCGGGCGCGACCGCTTTATCCGCAACTGCCTGATCGCGGCGGGCAACAGCGGGAATCTGGCGCTGCTGGGGCAGGTTGAGGCGCTGTGCGACGATCCCGATGCCGTAGTGGCGGAGGCGGCGCAGTGGGCGCTAGGCCGAATGCGCGATTTTGCCCACAGTGCTCCCGGCCGATAGGCCGGAACAGGTTCACACGAAGATCACGAAGCAAAATCACCCAAAGACACAAAGAAGACTGGAAATACAATCTCTTCGTGCCTTTTCTCGCCTTTGTGGTCTTCGTGTGAAACAAAAAGCGGCTGCGCCGCGAAGTGCATTCAGCGAAGATCCTTGAGCGCCTTCTCCGCATCCGCCAGCTCCACCGGATCGACCACCGCGCGCGCTTCCACCAGCTTGCGGCCCTGGACATAATCCTTGGTCCGGTTGACCGCATCGACCGCGAGCACCCGCCCTTCCTTCAGGTAAATCACCGAAAAACTGCGTTCCGCCGGATCGCCGCGCAGCACCGCCGCATCGTAGCCGATGTTCAGCCCCGCAGTCTGCAGCTTCAGGTCATACTGGTTGGACCAGAACCACGGAAACGCATGGTACGGTTGCGGGTCGCCGCAGATCGCCTTGGCCACCGTGCCGGCCATGTCATGCGCGTTCTGCACGCTTTCGAGCCGGATCACCGCGCCATCGGCGTAGGGGTTCGCATGGGCGGCGCAATCGCCGATGGCGTAGACCTGATCGAGGCTGGTGTGGCAGATTCTCGCTCACATCCACGCCGTTGGCCCCGGCAGCCCCGGCAGCGATCAGCGGGCCGACGGCGGGGACGATGCCGATGCCGACCACCACCGCGTCACAGGCCAGTTCCTCGCCATCAGCCAGCACGACGCCGGTAACCCGGCTCTCGCCGGTCAGCCGTTCGACCCCGACGCCGAGCCGCACATCCACCCCGTGCGCGCGGTGTTCGGCCTCGTAGAAATGCGAGAGGTCTTCGCCCGCCACCCGGTTGAGCACCCGGTCCATCGCTTCGACCACCACGACTTCGCAGCCCAGCTTGCGCAGCACGGCGGCTGCTTCCAGCCCGATAAAGCCGCCGCCGATCACCACGAACCGCCGCGCGCCGCGTTCCAGATCGGCGAGCATATTGTCGACATCGCGCTTGTCGCGCACCGCGTGGACGCCGTCGAGATGCGCGCCGGGGCAGGAGAGCCGCCGCGCATCGCCGCCTGCCGCCCAGATCAGCCGCCCGTAGCCCACGGCCTCGCCGGAGCCGAGCAGCACTTCATGCGCGAGGGGATCGACCTTGGTCACCGATTCGCCGAGCATCAGCGTGATCGCCTTGTCCGCCCAGAAGGCTTCGGGGCGAATCAGCAGCCGTTCGAACGGCTTGTCCCCGGCGAGATATTCCTTCGACAGCGGCGGGCGTTCGTAGGGCGGCACGCGGTTCGCGCCCGATCATCGCGATCGAGCCTGCGAAGCCCTGTTGCCGCAAGGAAATGGCCGCCTGCGCGCCGCCATGCCCCGTACCCACGATCACGACATCATATGTGCTCATAGCCTGAGCGGTGCGCAAATTATGCCGCTTTGCGTCAAGCTAATCCCTGCAACAGATTGCGCGCCTGGCTGGCGATCTGCGCCAGCATGGCCGGAGCGACGGGACTGGCCGCCTGCGCGCGGGCGATCATCCGCCGGAACTGCCCGATGGCGGCATCGGTTGCGATCTGCCCAGGCGCACACCAGCGCTTCGGGATCGCTCGAAGCCTTGCTCTTCCCTCCAGCGAGACCGCGCAGGAAATCGAGCCGCATCTGCTGGAAATCGCGCGCGAGGCCCGCCACCAGCAGCCGTTCCCACGGGTCCGCCGGGCTCATCACCGCCGCGCGCGATTGCGCCCAGTCGATACCCAGCAAGGCCCCCAGCGCGATAAAGGCATTGGCCAGCGCCACCGGTTCGCCGCCGGTATCGCGCGCCAGCCGCGCCAGCCCGATCGCGCCATCGACCGCGAACAGCCGCGCCACCGTGCGCGCCTGTTCCGCGCTGGCGCCCTTGTCCACCATCCGCGCGGCGATGCCATCGATATGCGCGCGCGCTTCCACGCCCAGCAGGCTGTCGGCCTTGTCCACCAGTTCGGCGATCATCGGGCCGATCTCGGCAGTCAGTTGCGCAGGCGATTGCCCGCCGCCGCAGGCGCGCAGCAGGTCCGCCATGTGCCCGCGCAGCGCCAGCGCCGCCTGGTCGAACATCAGCAGCCGTGCGGCTTCGGGCATGGCGGCAGTTTCGAGCGTGTCCCACAGCGCTTCCATCTCCAGCAAAGCGCTGGCCGATAACGAAGGCCGCGCCCACGGCATCCAGCCCCGCGCCTTCTTCCTCCGCCAGTTCGAACGGGTGGATCATGCCCATGCGGTTGACCACCTTGTTGGCCACCACGGTGCCGACGATCTGCTGGCGCAGCCGGTGATCGAGCAACTGCTTGCGTAAACTGCGCCTGCATCTGCGGCGGGAAATCGCCCAGCACCAGCGGGTCCGCCGCCGCCTCTGCGGGCAGTGCGCCGCTTCTCGATGGCTTCCTGCAGGACCAGCTTGGAATGCGAGAGCAGCACCGCCAGTTCGGGCCGGGTCAGCCCGCGCCCTTCGCCCGCGCGCCGCGCCAGCCCTTCGCTGTTGGCGAGCCCTTCGTTGGCGCGGTCCATCCCGCCGGTCTCTTCGAGCACTTCGATCAGCCGCGCCTGCGCGCCGATGGCACGCGCGCCGCCCTGTTCGGCGATGGAGAGCGCCAGCGCCTGCAAGCGGTTGTCTTCCAGCACCAGTTCGGCGACTTCGTCGGTCATGTCCCGCAGGATCGCGTTGCGGCGTTCCTCGGACAGTTTCCCGCTGCGCGCTGCGGCGGCCAGCGCGATCTTGATGTTGACCTCGTTGTCCGAACAATCGACGCCCGCCGAATTGTCGATGAAATCGGTGTTGATCCGCCCGCCTCCGAGCGCGAATTCGATCCGCCCGGCCTGCGTGGTGCCCAGATTTGCGCCTTCGCCGATCACCTTGGCGCGCAGATCCTGCGCATCGACGCGCAGGCCGTCGTTCGCCGGATCGGCGACGTCGAGATGGCTCTGGTGGCTGGCCTTGATATAGGTGCCGATGCCGCCGAACCAGATCAGATCGACCGGGCTTTGCAGGATCAGGTGGATCAGGCTTTCGGGATCGAGCGCGCCGTCCTTCAGTTCGCTTTGCCCGATGCCGAGCGCTTCGAGCGCCTCGGCGGAAATCTCGATCCGCTTGAATGAGCGCGGGTAAATGCCGCCGCCCTTGGACAGCAGCTTTTCGGAATAATCGGCCCAGCTGGACCGGTCCAAACTGAACAGTCGCTGGCGCTCCTGCCAGCTCGCCGCCGCATCGGGATCGGGGTCGATGAAAATATGCCGATGGTCGAAAGCCGCGACCAGCTTGATCGACTGGCTGAGCAGCATCCCATTGCCGAACACGTCGCCCGACATATCGCCGCAGCCCGCCACCCGCACCGGATCGGCCTGCACGTCCACGCCCATTTCGCTGAAATGCCGCTGCACCGAAAGCCATGCCCCGCGCGCGGTGATGCCCATCGCCTTGTGGTCGTAGCCGTTGGAGCCGCCGCTGGCGAAGGCATCCCCCAGCCAGAACCCGCGTTCGAGCGCGATGGCATTGGCGGTGTCGGAGAACGTCGCCGTGCCCTTGTCCGCCGCGACCACGAAATAGGGATCTTCCCCATCGTGGATCACCACGCTGGTCGGGATGCACCACCTTGTCATCGACAATATTGTCGGTGATCGACAGCAGGGTGCGGATGAACAGCTTGTAGCTTTCCTTGCCTTCGAGCGGCCCAGGCATCGCGATCCAGCGCCGGATTGGGCAGGCGCTTGGGATAGAAGCCGCCCTTGGCCCCCGTCGGCACGATCACCGCGTTCTTGACCTTCTGCGCCTTCATCAGGCCGAGCACTTCGGTGCGGATAATCGTCGCGCCGGTCGGACCAGCGCAGGCCGCCGCGCGCCACTGGCCCGGCGCGCAGGTGGATGCCTTCGACCCGGCGCGAATAGACGAAGATCTCGCGCCACGGCACCGGCTTGGGCAGGCCGGGGACCAGCGTGCTGTCGAACTTGAACGCCAGCGCATCGTTCGCGGCGGGGGCGAAGGCATTGGTGCGCAGGACGGCGCGCAAGGAGTTCGCAGTAGCGGCGCAGCAGCCGGTCATCATTGATCGCCACCACTTCGGCCAGACCCGCGCGAATATCGGCTTCGACCGCTTCTGCCGCCTTGGCGCGGTCGCCCTTGAACGCGGGATCGTGAAGCGTGCGCAGCAGATCGATCAGCCCGCGCGTCACCTGCCGTGGCCCCCGCCAGCGCATCGACCACGGTGGTGATGGTGAAGGCGATGTTCGACTGGCGCAGATAGCGGTAGAAAGCGCGCAGCCAGTCAGCTTCCTGCGCGTCGAGCGCGGCGGCAATCACCAGCCGGTTGAACAGATCGTTCTCCGCCTTTTCGTTGAGCACGGCGCGGATCGCCGCTTCGATCACCCCAGCGCGGGCGAGCAGCGCGGCGGGCTCCATCCCGGCGGGCAGGCCGAGTTCGAAATCGTGGATCGTGCCGCAGTCTTCGCCGCTCAAGTTCGCTGGGCACTTCGGACAACACCCGGAAGCCGAAATTCTCCAGCGCGGGCACCGCATCGGACAGCGGCAGCGCGCCGTGGAGCTGGTAGATCTTCAGCCGCAGCAGGCCTGCGCCATCGCTGGCCCCGGCGTACAGCCGCGCATCGCGGCCAAGAGCCGCAATCTTCGCCCTGCGCGGCAAGCTGGCGCAGGCGGAGGATATCCGCCGCCGCCTCTCCGGCACCATAAGTAGTGCGGTAAAAAGCCGGGAAGCTGGCGGCATAGCGCGCGGCCAGCGCGGCCGAACGCCCGCCCTCGCCCGCTTGCGCCAGCGCCTCCTCCACCGCATCGCCCCAGCCGCGCAGCATGTCCTGCAAGCCTGGCATCGATGGCCGCGTCGTCGGGCGCTTGCTCGGTGCCCGCGGAAATCCATCACGTAGCGCAGCAGCGCCAGATTGCCGCCTTCGACCGAGAGGCTCCAGTCGAGCGTCACCGCGCCGGTTTCGCGTTCCAGCAAGTGCCTCGATCTGTTCGCGCACCGTGGTCGAGAGCAGATCGCGCGGCAGCCAGACGAAACCGAACAGATGCCGCCCCAGCGGCGCGGTCACCAGCGTGGCGCGCGGGCGCGGGCGATCGCCCAGGCTCATCATCGCGGTGGCGACGCGGGTGATATCCTCGTCCGAAAAGCCGATCACCAGATCGTGCGGCAGCACCGAAAGCGCGTGGACCAGCGCCTTGTAATCATGGCTGCCGGTCTCGACTTCGAGCTGCTGGGTCATCGATTTCAGCTGCTGGCGCAGCACCGGCACCGCATCGGGCGCGGCGACCAGCGCGGCGCTGGTCCAGACCCCGGCGTGGATCGACAGGGCCTCGACCCGGCCCTTTTCCACCAAGCGGCACCATGAACAGATCGAGCGGCACCCGGCGGTGCACCTTGGCCAGGCGGTTGGCCTTGACGATCAGCGGCGCGCGCGCCCGGCTTGCCATTCTCACCGTCGAACCAGGCGAAGGCCTTGGTCATAGGCTTCATCGGCCAGCAGATCGGGCGTCGAGCGGCGGCAGATGCCAAGATGGCCGCCTTCCTTGCCGTCACGGCGTGCGCGTCAGATGGCCCAGCTGGGTCAGCATCCCGCCGGAGAACCAGCGCAGCAGCGCCGCGCCTTCGGCATCGGGCAGGCGATCCGCATCGTCCTCCATGACGCTGCCGCATCTGCGGCCAGTCGGCCACGGCGGCGCGGACATCGAGCATGGCTGTTTCGCAGTTCTGTCTCCAGCGCGCGGCGTTCTTTCGCTTCGACCCGCGGGGTTTCGAGATAGACCCAGCTTTCCTTCTTCTCGCCCGTGCCTTCGCCCTCGGGCAGTTCGCTCAGCGCGCCGTCCTTGCGGCGCACGGGCAGGATCGGGTGGACCAGCACGTCAATCGCCAGCCCGCGCGCGGCCAGCGCCGCGCCGATCGAATCGACGAGAAACGGCATGTCCTTGTTGATGATGGCGATCCGCATGAAGCGCCGATCATCGGCAGTTCGGAACGCACCAGGATTGCAGGCTTTCCGTCATCGCGGTGGCGCGCGGCTTCGATGCACGAATGCGGCGGCGGCTTCCAGCCGTTCGCCTTCAGCGGGGCTTCACCGGGCAGGATCGAATCGCTGATGCGGGCGGCGAGGGCGCTGGCAAAGCCGCGTTCGGCCTCACTGAGATCGGCTGACGAATCACTCTTGCTGGTGGTGCTCGCCATGCTCTGTCTCTCCTGTTCGCCCGGCTTCGACTCCGGGCATTAGGCTGTGCGGCTCTAGCCGAAGATTTGGCCCGCCTCTATCGCCGGGTTACCCCTGATGCGAGAAAAATGTTTCAAGAGAAACTAGTTTGCCTTTCGAAGCCGCCATCCGCGGCTTCGTCCTCCCGGCTGATCCCATCCGCTGCGACTGCGAGGATGCCGGTCCGGGCGGGCGGTTCGCCCTTGCGGTCGCGAGAACGCCGATTTCAGCCCGCTCACGGCTTTCATCGTCAATCCGCAGCGATTGCATCCGCGCCTCCGGATCAAACGTCGCCCCGGCCACGATAATCTCGTCAGCCTGCGTCCGCCGACGAAGGCTTCGATCTTCGCGCGCACCGTCTCCGGCGAGCCGACCGCGCGGGCCTCGTCCATGCCTTCGAGCATCGCCGCGATTGCGGGCGCAGGGTCTCGCGGTAATCGGGCACCGGCGGCGGCAGCTTGCCCGGATCGCCGCTGCGCAGCGCCACGAACGCCTGATCCTGACTGCTGGCGAGGTAGCGCGCCTCGGCATCGGTCTCGGCACAGATCACCCCCATCGCCGCCATCACGTGCGGATTGTCCAGCGCTGGCGAAGCGCGGAACTCGCTGCGATAGATCGCCAGCGCGTCATCCAGATGGCGCGGGGCGAAGTGGCTGGCGAAGGCATAGGGCAGCCCCAGCCGCGCCGCGAATTGCGCGCCGAACAGGCTGGAGCCGAGCATCCACAGCTCGACCTGCGCCCCCAGCCCGGGCGTGGCCGTGATCGGCAGGTCGAGATCGCCGGTCAGCAGTGCGCGCAGTTCGACCACGTCCTGCGGGAAATACTCCGCCGCGCGGTGCAGATCCTTGCGCAGCGCCTGCCCGATGATCGGCGCGGAGCCCGGCGCGCGGCCCAGCCCCAGATCGACCCGCCCCGGAAACAGCGCCTCGAGCGCGCCGAATTGCTCGGCAATCACGAAGGGATTGTGATTGGGCAGCATGATCCCGCCCGAACCGATGCGGATGGTGCTCGTGACATGGCCGATATGCGCCAGCACCACCGCAGTCGGCCCGCCCGCGATGCCAATGCTGGCGTGATGCTCGGCGACCCAGAAGCGCTTGTAGCCCGCCTGCTTCGGCCACTTGCGCCAGCCTGCCCGCATCGCGGATCGCCTCGGCCACACCGCTGCCTTCGCGCACGGGGACGAGGTCGAGAACGGAGAATTCGGTCATGGCAGTGCTTTCCAGTGTGCGCAGCAGCAGGGCGATATCGTCATCGCGCGAAAGGCGGTGATCGCCGCCCTTCACCAGCGTCACCTGCACATCCTCGCTGGCCAGCGCGGCGGCGAGGCGGAGCGAGATATCGGGCGGCACGTCCGCGATCATCCTGCCCGTGGAGCAGTCGCACCGGGCAGGTCAGCGCAATCGGCGCGTCGAGCAGCTTGAGGCTTTCGGCATCGTGCCAGAACTTCGCATGGGTCGGGGTTGGCTCGGGGCCGTAGGGATTATCCTCGAACACCGTCTCGCCCGCGCGCAATTGCCACTTCTGCGCCCCGGTATAGCCCCATTCGGAAAAGTCCGGCGCGGCGGCGATGCCGACCAACCCCGCCAGCCGATCACCCAGCGCCAGCCCCACCAGCAGCATCAGCCAGCCGCCCATCGACGATCCGACGAGCACCACCTGCTCGCTCGTCACCTGCGCGCGCGATCAGCGCCAGCACCTCCTCGCGCCACCGGCTGAGCGTGCCATCGGCAAAATCGCCGCTCGCTCTCCCCGCAGCCCGAATAGTCGAGCAACAGGCATTCGCGCCCCTGCACGGCGCACCAGTCGAACACCGCGCCCGCCTTGCTGCCCGCCATGTCGGACATATAGCCGGGCAGGAACACCACCGCCGGGCCGGAGCCGGGAGTGTGGCGGAAGGCCATGCGCAGTGCCATCGGGCATCGCGTGGAACTGGAGTTGCGCTCATCCCCATAACCTATGGGGAGCCGATCCCGCTCCGCAAGGGCGATCCCCACTTGGCGACTTACGCCATGACGCACTAGGTGGCAGCGCATGACCGAATTGCTCACAATCAGCCTGCCCGATGGTTCCTCCCGCGAAATGGCGCCCGGCAGCACCCCTGCCGATGTCGCCGCTGCGATTGGCCCCGGCCTCGCCAAGGCCGCGCTGGCCGCCCGCGTGAACGGGGAAGTGCGCGATCTCCACCGCCCGTTCGACGGCGACAGCGAACTTGGCGCTGATCACTGCGCGCGACGAGGCCGATGCGCTCGAATTGGTCCGCCACGATTACGCGCACGTGCTCGCCGAAGCGGTGCAGGCGCTGTGGCCGGGCACCCAGATCACCTTCGGCCCGGCGACCGACGACGGCTTCTATTACGACGTCAAAGCGCCCGACAACCGCGATCCCTTCGGCGTCGATGACCTGCCGCAGATCGAGGAGAAGATGCGCCAGATCATCCGCGCCGACAAGCCGCTGGTGCGGCAGGTGTGGAGCCGCGAGCAGCTGATCCAGAAATGGACCGAAGAAGGCGAGAGCTTCAAGGCCGAATGGGCCAATGGCCTGCCGTTCGACGAGGAACTGACCGTCTATTGGTCCGGCGAACCGGCAGCGACGGGGCCTGGCTGGACATGTGCCGCGGCCCGCACCTGCCCAGCACCGGCAAGCTCGATCCCGATGCCTTCAAGCTGATGCGCGTGGCCGGGGCCTACTGGCGCGGCGACCAGAACAATGCCCAGTTGACGCGCATCTACGGCACCGGCTGGCTCAACAAGAAGCAGCTCACCGCGCACCTCACCCGGCTGGAAGAAGCCGCCAAGCGCGATCACCGCAAGCTGGGGCGCGAGATGGATCTGTTCCACTTGCAGGAAGAAGCCCACGGCTCGGTGTTCTGGCACCCCAAGGGCTACCGCATCTGGCGCGAGCTCGAAGCCTATATGCGCCGCAAGATGGACGGCTCCGGCTATCGCGAGATCAAGACCCCGCAGCTGATGGACGTGCGCCAGTGGACCCAGTCCGGCCACTGGGGCAAATATGCGCAGAACATGTTCGCCGTGCCCGATATCGTTCCCGAAGTGGACGAAGAGAGCGGCGATGCTTCACCCAAGGTGGCGGACGATGCCGCGTGGCTGGCGATCAAGCCGATGAACTGCCCCGCGCACGTGCTGGTGTTCAAGCAGGGCATCACCTCGTACCGCGATCTGCCGATCCGGCTGGGCGAAATGGGCTGCTGCCACCGCAACGAACCCCACGGCGCGCTGCACGGGCTGATGCGGGTGCGCCAGTTCACGCAGGACGACGCGCATATCTTCTGCACCGAAGCGCAGGTGGTGGAGGAAGTGCGGGCCTTCTGCGCGCTGGCGGACAGCGTTTATCAGGATTTCGGCTTCTCCTACCACGTCAAGCTGGCGCTGCGTCCCGATGCGCGGTTCGGTTCTGATGCCGACTGGGACAAGGCCGAGCAGGAACTGCGCGATGCTGTGGCCGAGGCGGGCATGGCGAACGACGACTACGGCTGGGAAGAACTGCCCGGCGAAGGCGCGTTCTATGCGCCCAAGCTGGAATGGCACCTCACCGATGCGATCGGCCGGACTTGGCAGGTCGGCACGATCCAGGGCGACCGGGTGCTGCCCGAACGGCTCGACGCGGTCTATGTCGGCGAGGACGGCGAGAAGCACCGCCCGGTCATGCTCCACCGCGCGATCTTCGGTTCGTACGAGCGGTTCATCGGCATCCTGATCGAACATTTCGCCGGCCGCCTGCCCGTCTGGCTCGCCCCGGTGCAAGCAGTGGTGGCGACCATCGTTTCGGATGCCGACGATTACGCGCACGAGGCCGTGGCCAAGCTGGCGGCAGCGGGAATCCGCGTCGAAAGCGACCTCAGGAACGAGAAGATCAACTACAAGGTGCGCGAACACTCGCTGGCGAAGGTCCCCTACCTGCTGGTGCTCGGCAAGCGCGAGGCCGAGGAAGGCACCGTCGCGCTGCGCACGCTGGGCGAGCAGGAGCAGCGGGTGATGCCGCTGGACGAGGCGATAGCGCTGCTGCGGGATGCGGCGACGCCGCCGGATTTGCGGGGCTAGAGCCGCCGCGCTGCCAGTATCGGGCCATTAGTCCCATCGCGCAGGATCAGGGCGAAGCGGTCGGCTTCGGGTGTGGCGCGGTATCCGGCGGGCAGGGCAAAGCGAGCTTCACCGCCGGTCCACTCGCCCAGCGGCGTCTCTGCGATCAGCCGGTTGGTGTAGGTGACGGTGCGGTTGCGGTTCTCTCCCAGCGCGATCGAGACGCTTTCGCGCGAATCGAGTGCTACCAGCGATAGTTCGCCTTCTCCTGACGGTGGGCCGCGCACGGTCACGGTGGCAGCGTCGGCCAGCGCCAAGCGAGGCGCATTCCCCGCGCTGATCCGGCCTGCCGCAACAGCTCGTCGATATCCCCGGCGCGCGATCCTACCGTGCCGCTGTGCCCGTCCACTACCGCCTGCGGGGTATAGACCCCGTTGCGCCCCGCCAGTCCGCGCGCGGCGTAAGCGCGTTGCAGATCGGTGTTTTCGGGCAGCGCCAGCGTGTCGCGCCAGCCGAGCCGGTCCCAGTAGGTGACCGGGCGGCTGATAACGAGCACATCGGGCCGGGTGCGGGCGATCTGCTCCATCAGCGCATCGGCGGGCGGGCAGGAGGAGCAGCCCTGGCTGGTGAACAGTTCGAGCACAAGTGGAGAAGTGGCACTGGCAGCGACTTGTGCTGGCGCTGTGGTCAATTGCCCCGCTTCCGCCTTTTCCGGCATTCGGCATTTTCATCCAGCCCGCGACGACAAAGCCCGCCGAGAGTGCACCGACAGCGATGATGGCCAGTTTGCGCATGTCGCCTTCCTTCCGCGTTCCCGCAACAGGGTTCGCGGCAGACAGGCGGAAGGTTACGCGCTGCAAGGTCAGAAAGGCAGCGATTGCCCCGCAGCGATCAGCGCAAGCGCGCAGAAGCTGGTGATCGCAATGCGCGCGTATTCCTGCGTCGAGGCAGTCACGGAGCGGGTCGAGGGCGATTGCGCGGGCCATGGGCAGAATTTGCGCCCAAATCCCTAACGAATCGTTAATTCGCTACTCCGCCACGCTCGGCACGTGCTGGCTGGCGCAGTGGAAACTGCCGCCTCCGGTCAGCACCGCATCGGCGCGCAGGCCTACCGTGGCCCGATCAGGGAACAGCGCGCCGATGGCGGCCACTGCATCGCTATCGTGCGGGGAGCCGTAGGTGGGCACCACCACCACGTCATTGCACACCGCCCAGTTCATGTAGCTGGCAGGCTCGGCCTCGTCGTCGTCGCCGAACCAGCCGGGCGAGGGCACGTCGCGCACCTCCAACCCGAAGGCGAGAGCACGGGCGCGGGCATCGGCATAGACGGCGGCATTGGGATCGTCCGCCCCGCTCGCCAGCGGAATCGCGATCACGCCAGGGGCGACCATGCGCGCGAGATTGTCGACATGGCCATCGGTATGATCGCCTGCGAGCCCCTCGCCCAGCCAGAGCACGCGGGTGAAGCCGCAATCGCGCTGGAGATTGGCCCAGATCTGCTCGCGGGTGAGCAGCGGATTGCGATTGGGATGGAGCAGGCACTGCTCGGTGGTCACCACCAGCCCCTCGCCATCGGTCTCGATCGCCCCGCCTTCGAGAATCCAGTCGGCGCGCGAATAGGCCATGCCGCCCGCCGCGGCGAGTGACGATCCAACTTCCAGATCACCCTCGAGCAGATACTTCCCGCCCCAGCCGTTGAAGCCGAACCCCTGCGCGCGGCGTGAGCCGTCCGCCTGCGGCAACACCAGCGGCCCGGTGTCGCGAATCCAGATGTCGCCATAGGGGTGCTGTTCGATGGACACTGCGCCCGAAACCAGCCGCCGCGCCTGCGCCTCGGCCACGCCATCGCGCACCACCAGCCGCACCGCCTGCCCGGTTTCGGCCACCGCATTGGCAAACGCCGCCATCTGCGCCTGCGCGGGTTCGAGGTCTTCCTCCCACAGATCGGCATGGGCGGGAAAGCCGATCCAGATCCAGTCTTGCTTGGCCCACTCGGCGGGCATGGAATAGTTTCTTGTCATAGTTCTGAAAGGAGCCTAAATAGTATCAGAGTTAGCAGCACAGGGAGATTGCCGCATGGGCAAATATGAACCCTTGGCCGAATTTCTCAAGGATTTCGACGGCGATGCCTGGGAGGCAAGCTTTTCAGATATCGAGGATGTGCTTGGTTTTCCGCTCCCCCCCAGCGCGCACGAACATCGTGCGTGGTGGGCCAATCAGTATCGCGGAAATCACAGCCAAGCGAAAGGCTGGATCGAAGCCGGCTGGGAAACGCGATCGATCGATCAGCACAATGAACGGGTTCGCTTCGAGCGCGCGCAGATGCGCGGTCGCGGAAGCCAATCATCCACGCAGAAAATGTGGAAACAGGCCGCCCTGATCACCGGAATTTCCAATCGCGTGGAACTCGAACAGAAGGCAGTCGAAGCGTTGATCCAAAGGGAGGCGGCCCTTTCGCTGATCGCACTTGGCGGCAGCGATCCCAACGCCTGGGCTCCTGAGCGCAGGCGCTTCGATTGATCCTCGCGGATACTTCCATCTGGATCGATCATATCCGGCAACCAATCGAGGCGCTGACAGCGGCCCTGTCATCGCTGAGCATTGTTCAACATCCCTTTGTGGTGGCCGAAATTTCGCTTGGCTCGATTTCCAGACGGAAAGATGTCATCGGTGGAATATCCCGGCTGCCAAACGTCGATCCCGTCTCGCAAGCGGACTTGATGGAATTTATCGAGACAAACACTATTCACGGCACCGGACTCGGTTTTGTCGATACTCACCTGCTGGCAGCCTGCAAACGGGATCATGCGCGCTTGTGGACTCGCGATAAGCGCCTGCTGGCGCAGGCCGAGCGGCTCGGGCTGGCCTATCAGGCCTGACAGCACGCGCTTGCCCCACGCGGCCGCTGCGGGCAAAGCCGGGACATGACAGCGGACTGGCAAAGCGCAATCGAGCGCGCGCGGGCGCATTCGCCGTTCCTGCGGCTGGCGCTGGAGCGGCGGCCCGAACTGGGCGAGCTGCTGGCGCAGGGGCGGGGCGACGAAGCGCTGCCTTGGCTAAGGCCAGCGGCGCGGGTTTCGCGACACCGGCGACGGCCTTGCGCCGCGAACGCCTGTCGTTGGCGCTGGTGCTGGCCGTGGGCGATCTGGCGGGCGCATTTCCGCTCACCCAGGTGATGGCCGAACTGAGCAGCTTTGCCGACCGGGCGCTCGACACAGCAATGCTGGCGGCAGTGCAGCGGCGGGTGCCTGACGGAGATACGTCGGGCTTTTTCGCGCTGGCGCTGGGCAAGCAGGGCGCGTGCGAACTCAACTATTCCTCCGACATCGATCCGATCCTGCTCTACGATCCCGATCTGATCGCAAGGCGCGAGCGCGACGAACCGGGCGAAGCGGCGCAGCGCTATGCCCGCCATCTGGTCGAACTGCTCTCGCAACCCAGCGGCGAAGGCTATGTCCTGCGGGTCGACCTGCGGCTGCGACCCGGCGAGCGAAGTCAGCCCGCTGGCGATCCCGGTGAACGGGGCGATCGCGCATTACGAAAGCTCGGCGCTGGCGTGGGAACGCGCCGCCTATATCCGCGCCCGCGCGGCGGCGGGAGATATTGCGGCGGGCGAGCGCTTCCTCGCCGACATCCGCCCGTTCGTCTGGCGCAAGAGCCTCGATTTCACCGCGATCGAGGAAATCCGCCGCCTCACCGCGCGGATTCGCTCGGCCTACAAGGGCCCGCGCCAGCCGGGGCCGGGGTTTGACGTGAAGAACGGGCGCGGCGGGATTCGCGAGATCGAATTTTACGCCCAGACCCAGCAGCTGATCTACGGCGGGCGCAATCCGGCGCTGCGCTATCGCGGCACACGCGCGGCGCTCGATGCGCTGGCGGGGGAGGGGGTGATCGGCGGCGAGGATGCGCGCGTGCTGGGCGAAAGCTACGACCGGCTGCGGATGATCGAACACCGGTTGCAAATGGTCGACGACCGGCAGACCCATGCCATCCCCGCCAGCGCCGAAATGATCGACAATGTCGCGCGGCTCGACGGACTGGCCGATGGCGCGGCGCTGCTGGCCGAACTGACCGAGGTCTGCGGCGCAGTGGCACGCGCGATACAGCGAGCTGCTGGGCGAGCATGACAGCGCCCCGGTCTCGGTCAGCGTGCCGCGCCGATTTCCAGAGCAAGTTCGACGAGCGGGTCGAGCACTGGCGCGGCACGATCCGCGCGCTGCGATCATCGGAGGCGCGGCAGGCCTTCGCCGCGATCCAGGGCGAACTGCTGCAGGCCCTGGCCGATGCTCCCGAACCGGAGCGGGCGCTGGCGCGGTGGGAAACCTTCCTCTCGCGCCTGCCCACGGCGATCAACCTGTTCCGCCTGTTCCAGGAACGCCCCGGCCTGCTCGAACGGGTGCTGCGCATCCTCACCCTCGCCCAGCCGCTCGCCGATGCATTGGCGCGGCGGCCCGAACTGCTCGACGGCTGATCGATGCCAGCGGCGCTCGAATCTGCCCGGCGATGTCGCTTCGCTGGCCGAACGGATGGGCGCGAGCGAGGCGAGCGATTACGAAGCGCGGCTTGACCGGTTGCGGCAAGTCGTGGGCGAGGAACGCTTCGCGCTGGGCGTGCAGACTGATCGAATGCCGCCACGATCCGCTCGCCATTGCCGAGGGGCTGTGCCGGGTGGCCGAGGCAGCGGTGCGACCGGGGCCAGATGCGGCCACCGACGAATTCCGCGCCACCCATGGCATGATCGCGGGCAGCGAACTGCTGGTGCTGGGGCTGGGGCGGCTCGGCGGCGGGGCGCTGACCCATGCTTCCGATCTCGACGTGGTCTACCTGTTCACCGGTGACATCGGCGAGGAATCGGACGGGCGGCGGCCGCTTGTCCTCCACGCTCTATTTCAACCGCCTCGCCACCCGCGTCACTGCGGCGCTGAGCGTGCCGACCGCCGAGGGCGCGCTTTACGAGATCGATACCCGGCTGCGGCCGCAAGGCAAGCAAGGGCCGCTGGCGGTGAGTTTCGACAGCTTCGCGCAATACCAGCGCGAAGATGCGTGGACCTGGGAACATATGGCGCTGTGCCGCGCGCGGCCGCTGTATCGGTTCGGCCCGGCGGCGAGAGCGCAGCTTGCCGAGATCATCCGCAGCGTGCTCGCGCAGCCCGCGCGATCGGGACAAGCTGCGCGACGACGTGCTCACGATGCGCGGCGACATGGCCGGCGCCAAGCCGCCGCAGGGCCGCTCGATGTGAAGCTGCTGCGCGGCGGGCTGGTGGATTCCGAATTCCTCGTCCATTACCTGCAATTGCGCGAAGGCAAGGGGCTCGACCCGGCGCTGGAAGTGGCGATCGGCGGGCTGGCGGATGCGGGGCTGCTGCCGCGACGAGCACGCCGACACCATCTCAGCCTGACCCGCTTGCTGGTCGCCGCGCGGCTGTTCGCGCCCGATGGCAGCGAACCCAGCGACGCGGCCAAGCCGGTGCTGGCGCAGGCCTGCGGGCACCCTGACTATTCGGCCCTGTTGCAATCGCTGCTGGAAGCGCGGCAAGGAATTGCAGCGCAATGGCAGCGGCATTTTGGCGAAACACTGGAGATCGAGTGATGACCACACAGACCTGACACCGGCGAAGTGATGCCCGATGTGGCGATGACCCTGCCCGATGGCGGGACCGTCTCGCCCTCCGATTTTCGCGGGCGTCAGCTGGTGCTGTTCTTCTACCCGAAGGACGACACCCCCGGTTGCACCACCGAGAACAAGGACTTCACCGCGCTCAAGGCAGAATTCGATGCGGCGGGCGTGGCGCTGCTCGGGGTGAGCAAGGACCCGCCCAAGAAGCACGAGAAGTTCATCGCCAAGTATGAGCTTACTGCCCCGCTCGCTTCGGATGCGGAAAGCGACGGCATTGCCGATGCACTGGGCATCTGGTGTGAGAAGAGCATGTATGGCCGGACCTACATGGGCATGGAACGCACCACCTATCTGGTCGATACCGCGGGCCGGATCGCGCAGGTGTGGCGCAAGGTCAAGGTCAAGGGCCACGCCGAGGAAGTGCTGGCGGCGGCAAAGGCGCTCAATCTGAAGTCTGATTTGCCTGCGGCCCGAATCACCTAGGGCGCTTGACAGGCAAAACCTGCGCTGAGCCGAGGCGGACAAGCGACAGTTTGAAGCATCTGAATCCAGAACCGGCAAAATGCGCGAGGAAGCGCAAAGAATCGCGGAATTGGGCGAATCGCACGCCGTTCATTCGGTAGCAATATTCCGCGATTGAACGACTCGCCGTGTCTTGCAGGCAACCTGTCGCGCGATCCCGGCGCGGCTGTTGCCTAGTTAACTTTTTCCCGCATACCTCTCAAGCAACGAGACGGCGGGGGGTTCCGACCATCTCATGAATTTACCTCTGGACCGGCCTTCCGGCTTGCTCAGAGTTGCACGTTGGGCGCACAAGTGCCTGATAAAAAAGAATAAAGGGTTCGTATGTTCGTCAAGATGACCAGCTTTCTGGCCGCTGCTACGATGCTGATGGCCAGTCCGGCCCTGGCCAATGAGACGACTTCCGAAGGCATGATCGATGCCACCACCGCCGTTTCGGGCGGGATTGACGCCGAATTCAGCGAATTGTTCGCCAGCTGGGAAAGCCCCGAAGACCGGCGGCCATATTGTTATCACGACAGCCGGCGATATTGCAGGCCGCGCCGCGCATCGCTGTTTCCATTCCCTCGCGCATGCCGGTGGACGGCGTCACGCTGACCAGTGGCTTCGGCATGCGCAACCACCCGGTGCTCAACCGCCGGGCCCGCCACAATGGTGTTGATCTTGCCGCCCCCCGCGGCACCCCGGTTTATGCCACCGCCGATGGGATGGTCCAGATGGCACAATGGTACAGCAGCTACGGCAATTATGTGCAGATCGACCATGGCGGCCGATTGGAGACCCGCTACGCCCACCTGTCCAGCTACACCGTCAGGCCGGCCAGGATGGTGCGCACGGGCGATCTGATCGGCTATGTCGGTTCGACAGGCCGCTCCACCGGCCCGCACCTGCATTATGAAGTGCGCGTCGCCGATGAAGCCGGTTAACCCGATCCCCTATATGGTCGCCAGCTCGACGCCTCAGACGCGGATGACGCAGCGCGCGGCGGGCCTGACGAAGAATAAGCCTTCGCCATTTGGCTGTGATTTGAATGAGGCGGGCCGCGATGCCCGCCTTTTTCGTGTCGGCAGAGGCGCTTAGCCGCGCCAGCAGTCGCTCCGCCATCGCCCGCACCTGCGCGCCCATATCCTCACGCTCCAGCGCCAGCGCCAGCGTCGCTTCGACAAAGCCGATCTTGCTGCCGCAATCGAAGCGCCGCCCGGCGAAGGTGACCGCGTGGAACGGCTGCTGGCCGATCATCCGCGCCATCGCATCGGTCAGCTGGATTTCCCCGCCCGCGCCCTTGCCCTGGTTTTCCAGTGTCCGCATCACTTCGGGCTGGAGGATGTAGCGGCCCGAAATGATCTTGTTCGACGGGGCCTGCTCTACCGGCGGCTTTTCCACCAGCCCCAGCACTTCGGTCAGCGCGCCCCTGCTCTGCGCCGGGATCGATCACGCCATAGCTCGACACTTCCTCGCGTCGGCACTTCGAGCACCGAAATCAGATTGCCGCCGACTTCGTTATAGGCTGCCACCATCTGCGCCATGCAGCCAGGCCGCCCGATGCGCGACCATCATTTCGTCAGGCAGCAGGATCGCGAACGGCTCATCCCCGACAATCGCCCGCGCGCACCAGATCGCGTGGCCCAGCCCCAGCGGCACCTGCTGGCGCACGGTGATGATGTCGCCCGGCGTGAAACGGCGTCGAATCGAGCACGGCCAAGTCCTTGCCGCGCTCGCACCATCGTCGCTTCGAGTTCGTAGGCGACATCGAAATGCTCGACGATGGCGGTCTTGCCGCGCCCGGTGACGAAGATCATCTGCTCGATCCCCGCCTCGCGCGCCTCGTCCACCGCATACTGGATCAGCGGCCGGTCGACGATTGGCAGCAATTCCTTGGGGATCGCCTTGGTGGCGGGGAGGAAACGGGTGCCGAGCCCGGCGACGGGGAACACGGCTTTGCGGATGGGTTTGCGTGTCGACATGCGCGCTTGGTGGACAAAGGCGGCAATGCGGTCAACCGCCATTGTCGCGCGGCCAGATCGCGAATTGCGCGGGCAGCGCGAGAACCTTCGGGCGCGCGGTGCGTTGCGCTGGTATCGAAAGGAATTTCCTATGCTTATCAAACTCGCAGCTCTGGGTGCCCTCGGTTACGCCGGGTACCGCTATTACGAAAAGAACCACGCGACCAAGAACGCCGCCTTTGCCGATGGTCAGGCTGGCGGGAGCAATTTCGCCCAGGTCCGCGAAGCTGGCCCCAGCGCCACCGCTACCGGACGGAAAGACACGTGGGACAGCATCGACGAAACCAGCGACGAAAGCTTCCCCGCCAGCGATCCGCCTGGCAATTACTGACCGGCCTCTCGCCGAAGATCGGCAACCAACCACAGTCTGACCGCAGTAGCGAGGCCGGGTGCATTCCCGGCCTCGATTTGTTCGGCATCGATCCGCGCCACCAGTGCATTGAGCGGCAGCCCCTCGCGCTCCGCCACTTTGCGCAACATGTCCCAGAACAATGGCTCAAGGCTGATCGAGGTCTTGTGCCCGGCGATCTCGACCGAGCGTTTGACCGGGGGGTGGTAGAGTTCCGCCATTGCGCCCACGATAGGCGACCTGGCGCGCGGGCCATACGATTTTTTCGGGGTGGCTGGCGCAACCTGCGCGTCGTATCGTTGGGCGATGGCGGACGGCTACCAATCCCTCACCGACAAGGAGAAGCAGACGCTGCGCCTGATCCTGTGCGGGCACGATGCCAAGTCGATGGCTGGCGCGCTCGATCTGTCGGTCCACACCGTCAACGAACGCCTGCGTAATGCCCGGCGCAAGCTCGCCGTCACCAGCAGCAAGGAAGCCGCGCGGGTGCTGCTGGAGGCGGAAGGCGAGGCCCCCCAAACTCTAGTCCCCAAGCCGTTGGGGGATGCGCAAGCGGCACTGGCTGCGGCAGATATGGCCTTGCCCAATAGCGGCGCACCGGCGAGGATGTCCCCCGCCGCGACCATCGGAGGATTGTGTATCATGGCACTCATTCTGGCCGCATTGGCCCTCACGCTCAGCCCTTCATTGGCAGTCCAGCCGCAAGATGCCGCCGCCGCAGAGCAGATGGCCGCGAGCGAGGCCGAGGAGGCCGCGCGCGAGTGGCTGGCGCTGGTCGAGGCCGGTGATTGGCAAGCCAGCTGGAACGGCACTGCCCAGTCTTTCCGCGATCTCAACACGCTCGAAGGGTGGACGGCAGCGGCGCAGGGCGCACACGGCCCGCTGGGCGAAAGCCTGTCGCGGGTGCTGGAATCAGCGGAAGAGGTGCCTGCCCCGCCGCAGGGCTACACCCTGGTCAAATTCCGCACCCAGTTCGCCAACCGCGCCGACGTGGTCGAGACGCTGGCGCTGGTGCAAGAAGATGGCGAATGGCGGATCGCGGGGATCTATATTTCCTAGAGCGGGATTACTCTCGGCCGTCTCACTTTGCTCCTCCCCCTTGAGGGGGAGGCTGGGTGGGGGTGTACTGCCCTATCGAGTATGGGACCCCCCACCCCCAGCCCCTCCCCCGAGGGGAGGGGAGTATTGTCTCAATTTGAGGTAATCCCGCTCCAATCGCCACAATGTCGAAAGGGGAGCGCTTCCCAGTCCCTCAATACATATGCTGCCCGCCGTTGATCGACAGCGTCGATCCGGTGATGAAAGCACCCTGCTCCGAAGCCAGAAAGCTCACCCCGCGCGCGATTTCACTCGCCTGGCCGAGCCGCCCCACAGGAATCTTGGCGACGATCTTTTCCAGCACGTTCTCGGGCACGGCGGCGACCATGTCGGTGTCGATATAGCCCGGCGCAATCGCGTTCACGGTGATGCCGTAGCGCGCGCCTTCCTGCGCCAGCGCCTTGGTGAAGCCGTGGATGCCAGACTTGGCGGCGGCATAGTTCACTTGCCCATATTGCCCCGCCTGCCCGTTGATCGAACCGATATTGATGATCCGGCCCCACTTGCGGTCTTTCATGCCTTCGAACGCGGCCTTGGCCATGTTGAAGCAGCCGCCGAGGTTGGTGCGCATCACGTCGTCCCAGTCCTGATAGCTCATCCGCATCAGGGTGCCGTCGCGGGTGATCCCGGCGTTGTTGACCACCACTTCGATCGGCCCGACTTCTTCGGTGATCTGCGCGCAGGCGGCCAGCGTCGCTTCGTGGTCGCCAACATCGAACTTGTAGGTGGCAATCCCGGTGTCTGCGGTGAACTTGCGTGCCGCATCGTCATTCCCGGCGTAGCTGGCCACGACGGTGAAGCCGTCCTGCTGGAGCGCTTCGCAAACCGCCCGCCCGATGCCGCGCGTTCCCCCGGTGACGACTGCTACCTTGCCCATGCTTCGCTCTCCTCTCGTGCGGTCGGTTGCCGACCTACTGTGGCAACCTTACGCAGGGGCAGGGGGAGGCGCAAAGAAAAACCCCGCCGAAGCGGGGCTATCGCACATAAGGGCAAAGCGAGAGTTTCTCGCAGGGGTCGCAGAGGTAGCAGAGATCGCGGAGGGGTTGCGCGAGCGGCTAAGCCGCCTGGCGAACGCTTGCTTTGCCAAAATCCGCGCTGCTCTAGCGGGCCTGCGGCCCGGTAAGACTTTTGGGCCAGACTCCTCTGCGGCCTCCCTTACCTCTGCGATCTCTGCGAGAAACAAATTCGGCAAGTCGATAGCTCTGCTTGAAGCGGAGTTGTGCGAATTAAATTCGCTGCTGCGATCAGAACCGGAACTGGGTGCCGACGTAAACCGCCTGGCTGTCCTGCTGATCGACATCGGGCAGCGGCACGATATCGCGGTCCTGCTCGTAGCGAACACCCGCGGTGATATCGAGATTGCGCGTCAGGCTGTAGCTGCCGCCGACATCGAGCATCTGGTCGCCCAGCGATTTGCGGGCATCGCGCGCGGCGACCGAAGGATTGCGGTCCAGCTCCACCCGGGCGGCGAAACGGCTGTCGTCCTGCTGCGCGCCAGAGCGCGGCTCGAACGTGGCGAGATCGGGGATGTTCGCTTCCGACAGCGAACGCGAAAGCGCGGGGGCACTTGCCGCCGCAGCGCGCGGAGCAGCGGCCAGCGAGGTGTTGGCAAAGCTGCCATAGCCGCGGGCAAGGCCGAGGTTGTAACGCGTGGGCGCGAGTTGCAGCCCGGAAGCGTGGCTTCCACCTTCAAGCGCGGAGGAGATCGAGGTTGACGCGGCCAGCGCCTGCGCCATTTCCTGATCGAGGCGCACGGCAACCGTCACTGAACGCTCTGCCCCGGAAGACGCAGCCCCGGCGGGGGTAAAGCGCATCATGCGCGTCTGGCCGCCACTGCTCTGGGCGATCATTTCGGCGATATCGGGATCGGCGGAAGCTGGAGTGAAAGCGAACTGGCTGCCCGCGCCGAGCACGCCATTATCGGCCAGCATCCCCACGGCGAAGACCGAGCTGGGCAGCGCGACGGCAAGCATCGCGGCGGACGTTGCGAACGCCACCTTACGTGCTGCACTGTTGCGAATCTTGCCCATGACCTGCCTGCTTACTCCCTGCGTGGTGCACCCCGTATGAATGGGCCATATGACTGGAGAGTGATCGAAAAGAATCACCCCGCGAACCTTCACGACTTGTTTGTTAGGCGCAGGTTCCGGCTTTTGCTACCGTTCACAAGCGGATAATGCCGCTTTTGTCAGACTGTTGCAGGCTAGGCACAAGTTTTGGGCGCAATCGTGCCAATTCAGCGCGGTTCCCTGCCTCGCGTCGCATTAAGCGCGGGTTCACCGCTTCGCCGCGCATTTGTGCGCTTTGATGCCGCTTCGCCTTGCCGCGTGGCCAGCGGCTTGTATAGAGACGGCACAGCGGGGCCTTATGGCCCTTCCACCCGATTGCAGGAACCAAGATGGCCAACTTCTCCCTTCGCCCGATTGCCAGCACCGCACTGCTCGGCCTCGCCACCCTTGGCCTGACCGCCTGCGGCAGCGGCGGCAATGATGAGCGGCTGCGCGCCGATCTGGCGGCATCGCAGGTCACTTCCATCGGCGTGAATGCCTATCTCTGGCGCGCCGCGCTCGAAACCCTGTCGTTCATGCCGCTGACGCAGGCAGACAGCGCGGGCGGGGTGCTGATTACCGACTGGTATGTGAACCCCGACAGCCCGAACGAGCGGGTCAAGGTTTCGGTCTCGATCCTCGATCAGGACCTGCGCGCCGATGCGCTGCGCGTCGCCGCCAGCCGCCAGACCTTGCAGGGCGGCCAGTGGGTCGAAGCCCCGGTGCAGGCGGCGACGATCCAGCGGCTGGAGGATATCATCCTCACCAAGGCGCGTGACCTTCGGCGTTCCACCGTCCTGTAAACCTCGCTAGGGGCGGGGTATGAGCACCGAAAGATTTCGATCCGTCCGTCGCCGACGGGCGCTGGCAACGCGCCTGGGATGAAGCCCGCTGTTTCGAGGCGGATTCCGCCAGCAGCAAGCCCAAGAGCTACGTGCTGGAGATGTTCCCCTATCCCAGCGGGCGCATCCACATCGGCCATGTCCGCAATTACACCATGGGCGACGTGCTGGCCCGGTTCCGCAAGATGCAGGGCTACGAAGTGCTGCATCCGATGGGCTGGGACGCCTTCGGCATGCCCGCCGAGAACGCGGCGATGGAAAAGGGCGTCCACCCCGCCGGCTGGACCTACGCCAATATCGCCACGATGAAGGGGCAGTTGAAGCAACTGGGCTTCGCGCTCGACTGGAGCCGCGAATTCGCCACCTGCGATCCGGAATACTACGGCCACGAGCAGGCGCTGTTCATCGACCTGTTCGAAGCGGGGCTGGTCTATCGCCGCGAGAGCGAGGTCAACTGGGACCCGGTCGACATGACCGTGCTCGCCAATGAACAGGTGATCGACGGCAAGGGCTGGCGATCGGGCGCGGAGGTGGAGAAGCGCAAGCTCAACCAGTGGTTCCTGAAGATTACTGCGTTCGCGCAGGACCTGCTCACCGGGGTGCAGGGGCTGGAACACTGGCCCGCCAAGGTGCGCACGATGCAGGAAAACTGGATCGGCAAGAGCCAGGGGCTGGAATTTTCCTTCGACCTTTCGAACGGCGACAAGCTGCCGCGTTTACACCACCCGGCCCGATACGATTTTCGGCGCCAGTTTTGTCGCAGTAGCGGCGGATCATCCGGTGGCGCAGGGGGTTGCGGCCGGTTCTGCCGAGGCGCGCGATTTCATCGCCCTGTGCAAGAAGGGCGGCACCACCGCAGCGGAACTGGAGACGGCGGAGAAGCTGGGCTTCGATACCGGCATCACCGCGCGCCATCCGTTCACCGGCGCGGACCTGCCGGTCTTCATCGCCAATTTCGTGCTGATGGATTACGGCACCGGCGCGATCATGGCGGTGCCGGGGCACGACCAGCGCGACTTCGAATTCGCGAGCAAATACGATCTGCCGATCCCGCGCGTGGTTGCATCAAGTGTGGACGACGCAGACAGGCCTTTTGACGGTCTTGCGGAGGCTGGAGAGGGCGTTCTGGTCAACTCCGGCTTCCTCGACGGGATGAGCGTTGAAGATGCCAAGCGCGAGGTGATTTCGCGCGCCGAAGCGGGCGGATGGGGCAAGGGCACTACCGTCTGGCGGCTGCGCGACTGGGGCGTTTCGCGCCAGCGCTACTGGGGCACGCCGATCCCGTTCATCCACTGCCCCGCCTGCGGCGTGGTGCCGGTGCCCAAGGACCAGCTGCCGGTGCAACTGCCTGAGGATGTTGATTTTTCGACTCCCGGCAATCCGCTGCTGCGGCACCCGACCTGGAAGCATGTCGCCTGCCCCAGCTGCGGCGGCGCGGCGGAGCGGGAGACCGATACGCTCGATACTTTCGTCAATTCCAGCTGGTATTTCCTGCGCTTCGCCAGCCAGCCTGCGGACAAGCCGTTCGATGCCGCCGAAGTCGCGAAATGGCTGCCGGTGGACCAGTACATCGGCGGGGTCGAACACGCGATCCTGCACCTGCTCTACGCCCGCTTCTGGACCCGCGCCCTCGCCCATGTCGGCAAGCTGGAAGTGCAGGAACCCTTCGCCAGCCTGTTCACGCAGGGGATGGTGACGCATGAGACTCTATTCGCGAGCCGACGACGGTGCCAGCGCGAGGTCTACTTCACGTCCCGCCGAAGTTGAGCGGACGGCGGCATGGCGCACGCTGAAAGAGGACGGCCAGCCGGTGCAAATCGGCAAGGTCATCAAGATGTCCAAGTCGAAGAAGAACGTCGTCGATCCGGAGGACATCATCGCCCAGTACGGTGCCGATGCGGTGCGCTGGTTCATGCTCAGCGACAGCCCGCCCGAGCGCGACCTGCCGTGGTCCGAGAGCGGGATCGAGGGCTGCTGGCGGTTTGTCCAGCGGCTGTGGCGGCTGTTCGGGCAAGTTCGGCGCAGGCGGCGCCGGGGCCGATGCCGAACCACGATGCGGCGCTCGAACGCAAGCCCCACCAGACCGTTGCCGGAGTCGCCGCCGATATCGAGGCGCTGCGTTCAACAAGGCGGTGGCGCGGATTTACGAACTGACCGGCGCGATCGAAAAGGCCGCGCTTTCGGCCAGCCGTTCCGATGCCATCCGCACGCTGCTGCTGCTGGTCTCGCCGATGATGCCGCATCTGGCGGAAGAGGCCTGGGCGCAGTTTCGGCCGGCCTGGGCTTGTGGCCGAAGCCGCCTGGCCGACGGTCGATCCGGCGCTGCTGGTGGAGGACGAAGTCACCATTGCGGTGCAGCACAAGGGCAAACTGCGCGATACGCTGACCGTCGCCAAGGGCTGCCGCAGGCGGAGCTGGAAGCGCTTGCGCTCGCCAGCGAGAAGGTCCAGCGTTCGCTCGATGGCGCGGAGGTTCGCAAGGTGATCGTGGTGCCCGACCGGCTGGTGAATATCGTCACATGATGCGGCTCGTCGCCCCGCTGGCTCTGCTGCTCACCCTCGCCGCCTGCGGCCTCCAGCCGATGTACGCCGGTGGCGCGAGCGGGGCACTGGCAAGCGGGCTGGCGCAGGTGCAGGTCGCGCCGATCTCGGGCAACGAAGGCTGGCTGGTCACCAATGCGCTGGAGGACCGGCTGGGCGCGGGCAGGCGAGTGCCAGCGGCGCGCAGTACCGGCTTGACGTGGTGCTGGACGATCGGCTCGAAGGGCTCGGCCTGCTGACCGACGATACCGTCGGCCGTGAACGCCGCACCCTGCGCGCGCGCTACCAGTTGGTGGATGTTTCCACCGGCACCATTCTGGTCGATGCCACCGCCGGAGTCGGACGCCGGGATCGACGTGGTCGGCAGCGAATTCGCCACCATCGCCGCCGAACAGACCGCGCTGGAAAACCTCGCGGTGGAAGTGGCCGACCAGATCGTCACGCGCCTGTCCCGGACCTTGCGCGACCGCGCAGAGTCTGGGCAGCCGTGAAGGCAGCCAATCGCGATTTCTGGAAAGTCGCCAAGCGCAGCGGCGCGAACTTTCGCCTGCACTTTTTCTGCGGCCCGGACGAGGCGGGCGCTTCCTCCGCCGTCGCCAAGCTGGTCGAACTGCTGCCCGATGCGGGCGAACGGGTCGATCTGTCGGGCAGCGATCTGCAAGAACGACCCCGCGCGGCTGGTTGACGAGGCGCGCTCGACCTCGCTGTTCGGCGACAGCCGCCATATCGTCGCCCGCGTTTCGGGCGAGGATGCGCAATATGCTGTCGCCAGCTGGTGCGAGCTGACCGACCGTGGCGAAATGGCGCAGGCGTGGCCGATCTTCATCGTCGCCACCTCCGCCACCGACAAGGCGCGCACCGCCGCGCCGCTGCTGAAGCGCGCCGATGCGCTGGTGGCCATCTTCTACCCGCCCGATATGACCGATCTCGTTGCCGATGTCCGCGCGATGGGGGACCGGCTGGGGTTGCGGATCGATGTCTCGCTGGCCGAGACTATCGCCCACGCGGCAGGCATGGACGTGCGGCTGGCGCAGTCCGAAGTCGAAAAGCTGGCACTCTATTGCGACGCCTCACCGCAAGCGCCCAAGCAGGCGGATCGTGCGGCTTGGGATGCGATCGGCGCGACGGCCGAGGATGACAGCTTCATGCCGCTGGTGAATGCAACGCTGGGGGGCGATCTGCACAGATTGCCCGGTGAACTGGTGCGACTGCGCGAAGTTTCGCTCAACCCGGTGGCCGTGACGCTGGCGATGGAGCGGCGTGCGGTCCAGTTGGCGTTGCTCGCCCCCAAGCTGCGGCAGGGGCAGGACATGAAGCAGTTCCTCACTGCCCAGCATGTGTTCTTCAAGGAACACCGCGAGATTGGTGCGCAACTGGAGCGCTGGAATACCGGCAAGCTGCACAAGTTGATTCCGCGCCTGGCTGACTTGCACCGCTCGCTGCTCGCCAACAGCCAGACCGCCGAACTGCTGCTGGCGCGCGAGCTGACCAATATCGCGCGTTACGCTGCTGCAAGACGCTGAGGCGCGCGACACTGAAGCCTCCCCCAGCACCGAACTGCCGCAAATGCGGGTGATTATCCTGTGTGACTGAGCTAAGGAGATTTGCGTGGTTTGCATTCACGCTCCAAGGAGCGTGCAGCGATTATGGAAGACAGAACACAATTGCGCGAGGCCGGGAGTGAGCGGCCGCTGTTCGAGCCGCTGGAAGGCGGCACGAATGCTGATGCTTCGCTTGTTGCAGACGAAGGGCGGCTTGCAGTGGCGCCCGCCCCCGCAAACGGCCTTGCCCGCTCACTCGAACAGTGGCGCCTGCGGGCCTATCTTGCGCTGCTGCTGGGCGATGTCGTCATCCTGCTGGGCAGTTTCCTCGCCGTCTCGGTGATCTATTTTGGCACCGTGACCAACTGGCCGATGCTCCATGGCGGGATGCTGTCGGCCTATGTCATCCTGCCGCTCTATCTCACCATCGCGCTGTATAACGGCACCTATTCGCGCCGTGCGCTGACCGATTGGCAGGCGAGTTCAGTGAGAGCGATTGTCGCGCTTCTGCTTTCCGCCGGGTTGCTCAACCTGCTGGCATTTTTCGCCAAGAGTAACGCGGAACTCTCCCGCCTTGTCTTCGCAGTCGGCCTGATCGCTTCCATCGCTCCGCTGGTTACCCTGCGCGTCGGCATGGCGAATTTGGTCAGAAGAAAGCTGGGGCGCGGCGTGATCAACCGACTGGTGATCCACGCCGGAGGGCCAACCATCGCCATCCCCGATGCTCATCACATCGATGCAGTTGAGCATGGCCTGGTGCCCGATGCGAATGATCCGCTGGCACTTGACCGGTTGAGCAAGTTCCTTCGCCACATGGACGAAGTGATTGTCAGTTGCACCGATTCCGATCGCGCCGATTGGGCGCACGTGCTCAAGGGTACGGGCATCCATGGCGAAGTGCTGCACCCGCTGTCGCGTGCCATCGGCGCCATCGGTGTAGTCCATCACGATTTGGCAGGCGTATCCTCGCTCCAGGTTTCGACCGGGAAGCTGGGGATGCGCGCGCGCGCAGCCAAGCGGGCATTCGATATTGTCCTGTCCGGAGGGGTCCTGCTGTTGCTGGCTCCGCTGATGCTGCTGGTGGCATTGCTGATCAAGCTGGAGGATCGCGGCCCGGTGTTCTTCGTCCAACAGCGCATGGGCCGGGGGAACGAGCTTTTCGATATTTTCAAGTTCCGCTCAATGCGCGCAATGGATTTGGCGGGGGATCGCTCTGCCGAGCGCGACGATGCGCGAGTGACCCGGATCGGGCGATTTATTCGCCGCACGAGTATCGACGAACTGCCACAGCTCATCAACGTGCTGCGCGGCGAAATGTCGATGGTCGGCCCGCGCCCACACGCGCTCGGATCGAAAGCGGGGAGCAAACTGTTCTGGCAGGTGGACCGCAACTACTGGCAGCGCCACGGCTTCCGCCCCGGCATCACCGGGCTGGCGCAGGTGCGCGGCCATCGCGGCGCAACCGATACCGAAGAGCATCTGACCGACCGGTTGCTGGCCGACATGGAATATATGCAGGGCTGGAGTTTGTGGCGCGATCTGGGCATTTTGCTCGCGACATTGCGGGTGCTGGTGCACGACCGCGCGTTTTAGTTTTTCCGTTCGCCTTCCAGAAACGCGCGATAGGCGTGGGTGATGCCATCCTGCAGCGCGATTTTGGGTGCCCAGCCCATTGCCGCGATCTTGTCCCCGCTCATCAGCTTGCGCGGGGTGCCATCGGGCTTGCTGGTATCCTTGGTGATGCTCGCCGGTAAAGCCGACCACTTCGCACACCATTTGCGCCAGTTCGATGATCGGCAGGTCGGTGCCTGAACCCGAATTGACGTGCTCCTCGCCCGAATAGTTCTTCATCAGGAACACGCAGCCATCGGCCAGATCGTCGACATGCAGGAATTCGCGGCGCGGGGTGCCGGTGCCCCAGATCGTCGATCGTCGCCGCGCCCGCCAGCTTGGCCTCATGCGCCTTGCGGATCAGCGCGGGCAGGACATGGCTGTTCGCAAGATCGAAGTTGTCGCCGGGGCCGTAAAGGTTGGTCGGCATGGCGCTGATGAAATCGCAGCCGTACTGGCGGCGATAGGCCTGGCACAGCTTGATCCCGGCGATCTTGGCGATGGCATACCATTCGTTGGTCGGTTCGAGCGGCCCGGTGAGCAGCGCGTCCTCGGGGATCGGCTGGGGCGCCATGCGTGGGTAGATGCAGGAGGAGCCGAGGAACAGCAGCTTTTCCGACGCCCTGTGCGGTATGCCGCCTCGATCAGGTTCGCCTCGATCATCAGATTGTCGTAGAGAAATTCGGCCGGATAGCGTGTCGTTGGCGAGGATGCCGCCGACCTTGGCCGCCGCGACCACTACCGCATCGGGCCGGTTGGCGGCAAACCAGTCGCGCACCGCAGCCTGTTCGCGCAGATCGACGTGGAACGGTCCGACGGTCAGGACTTCGCAATTCTCGCTTGCCAGCCGCCGGACAATGGCCGCTGCCGACCATGCCGCTGTGGCCGGCGACATAGACCCGCTTGCCCGCCAGCGCGTAGGCCATCAGTCGAAGCCCGCGATCGGCTCGGCGCGCATCACTTCCATGTCCGCCAGCACCATTTCGCGCGCCAGTTCGCGCGCCGAGGTTTCGTGTTCCCAGCCCAGCTTGGCCTTGGCCTTGGCCGGATCGCCGAGCAGCAGTTCGACTTCGGTGGGGCGGAAATAGCGCGGATCGACTTCGACCAGGCAACGGCCATCAGGACGGCATAGCCCTTCTCGTCGACGCCTTCGCCCCGGAACTCGACCGGAATGCCGGCGTCCTCGAACGCCCAGCGCACGAATTCGCGCACCTCGGTGGTGACCGCCGGTGGCGAGCACGTAGTCGTCGGGCTCGTCCTGCTGCACCATCAGCCACATGCCGCGCACATATTCGCGCGCATGGCCCCAGTCGCGCTTGGCATCGAGATTGCCGAGATAGAGCTTCTCCTGCCGCCCCAGCGCAATCGCGGCGGCGGCGCGGGTGATCTTGCGGGTGACGAAGGTCTCGCCGCGCAGCGGGCTTTCGTGGTTGAACAGGATGCCGTTGCAGGCGTGGATGCCGTAGGCTTCGCGGTAGTTCACCGTGATCCAGTAGGCATAGAGCTTGGCCGCGGCATAGGGGCTGCGCGGATAGAATGGCGTGGTCTCGCGCTGCGGCACTTCCTGCACCAGCCCGTAAAGCTCCGCTGTCGAGGCCTGATAGAACCGGGTCTTCTTCTCCAGCCCGAGGATGCGGATCGCCTCGAGCAGCCGCAGCGTGCCGATGGCATCGGAGTTGGCGGTGTATTCGGGGGTTTCGAAGCTCACCGCGACGTGGCTTTGCGCGGCGAGATTGTAAATCTCGTCCGGCTCCACTTCCTTGACGATCCGGATCAGGTTGGTGCTGTCGGTCAGATCGCCGTAATGCAGGTGGAACCTCTGATTATCGACGTGCGGATCCTGGTAGATATCCTCGATCCGCCCGGTGTTGAAGCTGGACGAACGCCGCTTGACCCCGTGGACCACATAGCCCTTTTCGAGCAGCAGGTGGGAAAGATAGGCGCCATCCTGTCCGGTGACGCCAGTAATGAGTGCGGTTTTGGCCAAGATATTGTCCCACGTATGTAGAGGCTTCGGTAGCGGCGGTTAGCGGCATCGTTGGGGGCTGGCAATGCGAGTCATGCCCTTGTTTGTCAGGCCCGCGCGAACATGGTGACGGTGTCGGCGCGACCGCTGGCGCAGGCCCGGCGCTGCTCGGCCAGCAGAGGCGCGTATTCGTTGGGATCGAGCGGATCGCTGGCGATGCTGGTGCGCCCGTGCCGCAGATGAAGACTGCCGCGGACGCCGAATTCGTTGTAATCGTCGCGGATCGCGGTGACTTCCAGCCCTGCCTTCTCTGCCGCGATCCGCAGGCTCTTGCGGCTATGGAGGTAGAAATGCCGGGGCGGATCGAGATGCGCCCAGTGGTCGCCGAACTCCTGCGCCGCCCAGCTGTCGATCACCGGCACGCGGATGATCGCTAGGCCGCCGGGGTTCAGGATGCGGTGGACCTGCCGCAGGGTCTCGGTCTGACCTACGACGTGCTCCAGACTGTGGTGCATCATCACCACGTCGAATTGCTCAGTGATCGCGGCAATATCGCGGTTCTGCACGATCACCTCGCCGTTCTCGATCACTTCGCGGTCGATGAACGGATCGGTCCCGCGCGCGTCGTATCCCATCGCCCGCAGCGAGCGCAGGAATTCCCCCGTGCCGCAGCCGACATCGAGGATTTTCGCGGTTTTCGGAACGTCAGCAATCGAACGCCAATTGCCCTGCTTGTACCAGTCGAAACCGCCGGCCAGCGCGGCGGGAGCGTTCAGCGTCAGCCAGTCGCGTAGCTTCTCCTTCAGTCCGCACGGTTTCGGAACGAAGGAATAGTACCCCGCGCCATAGTGCTCGGCCATGTCAGCGGGCGGATCGACGATCTGCAAACAGCCGCAGGCCGCGCAGGAGCGGTAGTCGAAGGGTCTGCGCGTGCCGAACATCATTTCGTGCAGGGTGCGCACTTCCCCTAGGTCGGGGAAGCCACAAATCCGGCATTCCGGCGCACCTGTCATTGTCGATCCCTTGCCACGCGCCCAGAACTGCGCGGCCCTACCAGCGGTTGGTTGTGCACGGCAATAAGCGGTTGCCTAGCCTGCGAAAGATCACCTACGGCATGGGCACGCAAGGCAAGGTCCGGCAAAGGGGCGCTCAGTGAAGATTGCCATTTTCGGACTGGGCTATGTCGGCAGTACTGCTGCGGGCTGCATCGCGCGTCAGGGCCATACGGTTGTCGGCGTGGATGTCAGCGAAGCCAAAGTCGCCACGATCAATGCCGGGCGCTCGCCGGTGCGCGAGCCGGGGCTCGATGAACTTGTGGCCGAAGCACAGCGAGCCGGGCGACTGAGCGCCCGCTGCGAAATGGGCGATGCGCTGGATGATTGCGATGTGGCGATTGTCTGCGTCGGCACCCCCAGCGGGGTCGATGGCGCGCATGACATGCGCTTCGTGGTGCAGGTCACCCGCGATGTGGCCGCCGCCATTCGCCCCGATCGCGCCCGCCCGCTGACCGTCGCCTACCGCTCCACCATGCGCCCCGGATCGTGCGAGCAGCTGATCCTGCCGATCTTCCGCGCTGCTTTGGGGGAGCGCACTGGCGACCTTGTGGAACTGGTCTACAATCCCGAATTCCTGCGCGAAGCCAGTGCGATACAGGATTATTTCGCCCCGCCCAAGATCGTGATCGGCACCGTGGACGGGCAGCCGAGCGCGAACATGGAGGCGCTCCACCTCGGCATCGAGGCGCCGACTTTCCATGTCGGCATCCGCGAGGCCGAGCTGACCAAATTCGTCGACAACTCCTGGCACGCGGTAAAGGTCGCCTTCGCCAATGAGATCGGCCGGGTTTGCCAGCAGCTCGATATTTCGGCGCGGCAGGTGCACGAAATTTTCGTCGCCGATACCAAGCTCAATATCTCGCCCGCCTATACCCGCCCCGGCGCGGCGTTTGGCGGTTCGTGCCTGCCCAAGGATGTCCGCGCATTGCAGCATATCGCTGCCGATGTCGGCGCGAACACGCATCTGGTCGACGCCTTGATCCGCAGCAACGAGGCGCACAAGCACCACCAGTTCCGGCTGGTGACGCAGGGGCTGGAGCCGGGTGCGCGGGTGCTGCTGGTGGGGCTCGCGTTCAAGCAACATACTGATGATCTGCGCGAAAGTCCGGCGGTGGACCTGGCGCGCAAGCTGCTCGATGCGGGGTTTGCGCTCGATATTTATGATCCGGGGCTGGAGCCTGAGCAGCTGATCGGCCAGAACCTCGGCTATGCCTTTGCCCTGCTGCCGACTATCGAGACGCTGCTGGTGGACAAGGCCACGGCGGAAAGTCGCGCGCTATGCGAGGGTCATCGCTACCAACCGGCTGGTCGATACGCTCGATCTCGGCGAAACCCCGGTGATCGATGTGAGCCGGATCGCTTGAGCACTGAAATCCTGCCTGAATTCGCCTTCCCGACCGAAATCGAGGGCCAGCCGCTGGCGGGCAAGATCGGTGCTGATCGTGGTCGAAAACCTGCCGCTGCCGTTCGACCGGCGGGTGTGGCAGGAAGCGCGGACGTTGAAGGCGGCGGGGGCGACGGTCTCGGTGATCTGCCCGACCGGCAAGGGTTACGAGAAGCGCTACGAGGAAATCGAAGGCGTCCATATCCATCGCCACCCGCTGCCGCTGGAGGCCGATGGCGCGCTCGGTTTCCTGCTCGAATACGGCGCGGCGCTGTTCTGGGAGACGGTTCTGGCGTGGCACATTTGGTTCAATCGCGGAATTCACGTGATCCAGGGCTGCAATCCGCCCGATCTGATCTTTCTGGTGGCGCTGCCGTTCCGGTTGCTGGGGGTGAAATACATTTTTGACCACCACGACATCAATCCCGAATTGTATGAAGCCAAATTCGGCAAGCGCGGGTTTTTCTGGCGGCTGATGCTGCTGTTCGAGAAGCTGACCTTCAAGACCGCGCATGTTTCGATAGCCACCAACGAAAGTTACCGGGCGATTGCCATCGAACGCGGCGGGATGGACCCGGACAAGGTTTTCGTTGTCCGCTCCGGCCCCGACCTATCGCGGCTCACGCCGGTCGAGTCGGTACAGGCTTGGAAAGACGGCAAGCGCTATCTGGTCGGCTATGTCGGGGTGATGGGGGAGCAGGAGGGGATCGACCTGCTGATCGAGGCGGTCGATCATCTGGTCAACCGCATGGACCGGCGCGATGTGCGGTTCGTGCTGGTGGGAGGCGGCCCCAGTCTGGCCGGGTTGCAGCGCCTGACAGAGGAGCGCGGGCTGGGCGAATTGATCCATTTCACCGGCCGCGCGCCGGATCAGCAATTGTTCGAAGTGCTCTCGACAATGGACATTGGCGTCAATCCCGACCGGGTGAACCCGATGAACGACAAGTCCACCATGAACAAGATCATGGAATATATGGCGCTGGGCAAGCCGATGGTTCAGTTCGATGTCACCGAGGGGCGCTTTTCGGCGCAGGAGGCTTCACTTTACGCCAAGGCCAACGATCCGGTGGATATGGCGGAGAAGATCGCCCAACTGCTCGACGATCCGGCAAAGCGCGAAGCGATGGGCGCCTTCGGCCGGGCGCGGGTGGAAAGCGAGCTCAACTGGAACCGTCAGATCGAACCCTTGCTCGCTGCCTATCGCGCTGCGCTCGGATGACCGAGCGAAGGTCGATCAGGTAGAAGGCAGCCGCCAGCAGCACGGCCAGCGCCAAACCGCCGTCTATCACCCAGTTCAACGGAACCGGACCGGCTGAATACAGCAGGCGATCAACAGCGTGCAGCGAGATCAGTCGCAGGGCATAGAGCGGGATGTAGGCCAGCACCGCCATCTGCGAAATCCAGATCGCCAACCGGTATTTGACCCTTGTCCCGGGGTATGAGGTGAAAGCCACGACCATCAAGCCGCACATGGCGATGGCCACCACCACCGTTAGCGGTGCCTGCCACATCCAGCGGTCAGCATAGAGGTCCTCCTGCCGGGCAAGCTCTCGCAGCGCGGTGCGCCCGCGATCTTCGACATCGTAGAAGCGAATCGCCATCAAGCCTACGAACCAGGCCGCACAGGCAAGCCAGTGCCATGCTTGCGTGCGTGACCGCGCGATTCGATGGGCGCCCAATGCGGCAAGCACACAGAAGGCGACCACCAGCCCATAGGCGGAAACCCCGATCACGATCTTCATAGCGGGCAATGCCAGTGAGATACGCTCCTTCCCCCCTTTCTGTAACGTCACCCGGATTTGCAGCTCGCGCCGAGGTAAAATAAGGAAAACTGCGCGCAATAAAAGCCTTATGAACAGTTGTGACTACCATGCGGCAGGGGTACAGGTAAGCCAAATTGGCGAGGTCGCAAATTTGAACATCGGGATTTTTACGCAGAGGCCAGGCAAGGGCCGCTCAGGGTGGCGACTGGCGCTTTCGGCGCTGCTTGCCGTGGCTGCCACGGCATGCGCGCCGGCCGTGCAGACTGCGCCCGGGTTGGCGGTTACCCTGCCCACGGACGGACTGAACCAGCAGGATTTTTCCACCGCACAAGCCGCCGAATATGCTTTGCGCCCGTCTGATGTCGTTTCCGTCAATGTCTTCCGTGAGGAAGCCATGTCGCTCGAACGGGTCATCATCGCCGCCGATGGTTCCATCGTCATGCCGCTGCTGGGACAGGTGCAAGCACAGGGGCTGACGCCCGCACAATTCGCCACCCGACTGGAAGAGCTGCTGGGCAATCGCTTCCTGCGTTCGCCCGATGTAGCCGTGAATGTGATCGAATACGCTTCGCATCTGGTGACTGTGGAAGGCGCGGTGGAGCGGCCGGGAATCTATCCATTCCAGCCGGGTACGCGGCTTTCGGGCTCGATCGCGCTGGCCGAAGGTCCAAGCCGGGCGGCGGATGGCGCGAATATTGCCGTCTTCCGTCAGGTCGAGGGCGGGATCGCCATCGCCAAGTTCGATTATGCCGCAGTCCGTTCGGGAACGATGCTGGACCCGGTGCTGCAACCCGGAGACCGGGTGGTGGTGGGGACCGACCGCCTTTCACGGTTCTGGCAGGATTTCCTCACCGCACTCCCGGCGTTCGCGCTGTTTACCCGTATCTGAGGCGTGCCCGGTTCAATGAACGATCCTTCACCCGTTGCGACCAGAGCGCCGTCGTTCGTTGATCGCTATCTGCCCGATCGCGTGGATGCCTATCGTGATGGGCCACCGGCCAGAATGCTGAGCGCGGAATCGCTGCGCGCCATGCTGTGGCGGCAGAGGTTCGTGCTCGGCACAATCATTGCCCTGGCCCTGCTGCTCGGTTTCATCGCCTATCTGCTGGCAACCCCGGTTTATCAGGCGACGGCATCGGTCCGGGTCGATCTCAACACCGGCGGACAGCAATTGGTCGAAGGCGATGAATTTGCCGATCCCTATGTGCCGACCAACCAGATTTCGACCGAGCTGGAAACGCTGTCGCAGGTGATTGCCAGCCGCACGATGGCGCGCAATGTCGTTGATTCGCTCGATCTGCAGGACAGCGCGGCCTTGCTGGGGGACATGATTTCCGAAGGCCCGCCCGCCGGAATGACCGAGGAAGCCTTTGCCGAGCAACGGCGCGAGACGGCAACGGCAATAGTGCGCGGCGGCGTGAGCACGGAGATTCCTCCCAGCACCCAGATCATCCGCATCTCATATGCTTCGCAGGACCGGGTGCTGGCGGCGCAGATAGCCAATTCCTACGCCGAAAACTTTCTCGCCGACGATCTCAACCGCTCGATCGCCGCCAACGCCTACGCGCGCGAGTTCCTGGAGGAACAGATCGCCGATGTTCGCGCACAGCTGGGGGAAGCGGAAGTTAGTGCCAACCAGTATGCCCGGGCGAACCGCATCATCGGCGAACCCTTGCAGATGCCGTCTGAAGACGGGGCAGCCAGCGGCACTGCACAAACCTTGGCCGCGACCAATCTGATGCTGGTCAACCAGGCCTTTGTGGAAGCGCGCGCGGCGCGGATCGCCGCCGAGCAACGCTGGCTGGCGATTGCCAATGTTCCGGCGGCGCAATTGCCCGAAGTGCAGCAGAATACCACCATCCAGACTCTGCGCACCCAGTTGGGACAGCGCAGCAGTGTGCTGGCGGAACTGCAGGAACGCTATCGCGAGGAATACCCCGAGGTGCGCGAACTGCAATCCGAGGTCGATGTCTTGCGGCGGCAGATTTCGCTGGCTTCGGAAGAAATCAAAACCGGCCCGCGCAATGAATATCGCATTGCCCAGCGGCAGGAAAACGGCTTGCAGCAGGAACTGGCGGCGGTCACCGATGCTTCGCTGGACGAGCAGGACCGGCAGATTCAGCACAACCAGCTTGACCGCGAAGTGGTTTCCCTGCGGGAACAACTGGCGTCGCTGATGGAACGCTACAACCAGATTTCGGCGGCGGCCAATCTTCGCAGTTCCAAGGTCACCCCGCTCGATCCCGCGCTCGCGCCGATCGCGCCCTCTTCCCCCAATCTGCTCAACAATCTGTTTCGTCGCGCCGTGCTGGGCATCGGGTTGGCGGCGGCGATCGCAATGCTGCGCGAAATTTTAGACGACCGGCTGCATTCGATCGATGATGTCGAAAGTCGGCTGGGGGTGCCCGCAATCGGGCAAACGCCTTATGTCTCCGAAAAGACAGTTGAGGAGCTGGAGAACCCGTTCAGCCCGCTCAGCGAAGCCTATTCCTCGATCCGGGCTTCGCTTGATTTCCAGCTTTCTTCCGGCGAGCAAAAGGTGATCCAGTTCACCAGCAGTCAACCGGCTGAAGGCAAGACCACATCCTGCGTGGCGGTGGCGCAGAGATTCGCGTCGGTCGGGCGCAAGGTTTTGCTGATCGATCTTGATTTGCGCCGTCCCTCAATCGCCCGCCATCTCGGCCTGCCCAAAACCGAAGTCGGGGTGATCGATGTGCTGTTCGGCCGCGTTCCACTTTCGCAGGCCGTCCAGAAATCTGCGCAGGCCAATCTCGTTGTCCTGCCGGTCGCGGCAATTCCGAATGAACCGGTCGAAATCCTCTCCTCCGGCGCTGGTGGCGGAAATGCTGCAGCATGCGCGTGAGGCCTATGATATCGTGCTGATCGACAGCTCCCCGGTGATAGGCATCGCCGATGCGCCGCTGCTGTCCCGCTTTGTCGATGCGGTGGTGTTTGTGGTTGAGGCGAATCGCGCGAATGGCCGGGTGACGCGAAGCGCAGTGCGTCGTTTGCGTGATATGAACGCGCAATATCGTTGGCGCCATCGTCACCAAGTTCCGCGCGCTAGAGGCTGGCCAAGGTTACAATTACCAGTACCAGTACTACACTTATGAAGCGAAGGCGTGAACTGGCCAGAGGGTAACAGCCGCGAGAAGGACGCCGTTTCCGCCAGCCACCGGCCTTCGGTATTGCATCTGTCGGCCGATTATCCTGACGCCGTGGCGGGCAATAAGACGCAAGCCATCCGCACGTTGATCGGGCTGACCGATGAGGCTTTCGACAATCGGGTTATTTCGCTCAATCGCAGGGGTGTGAGCACGGCGCGGTTTGCGGGTTCGGCATTGCGGAATTTGGGCAAGCCGCGGCTGGAGCTGGAGCGGGTGGCGGAAGGGCCGCCGCAAGCGATTATCTATCGTGCGCCGGGCAAGGGCCTGTTCCACCGCACCATGCTCAACCAGTTGGCCGATGAGCTGATCGCCGATGTCCGCGAAACCGGGCTGCCGGAACTGCTGGTAGGCCACAAGCTGACGGTGGAGGGCCTGTGCGTCCACCGCATGGCGGGCCAGCTCGGCCTCCCCTATGCACTGACCATTCAGGGCGACACCGATACCAAGATTCTCGCCGCTCGCCCCGATCTCGTCCCCGCGCTCCGTCGGGTGTATCACGAGTCGGCAATGGTGGTGTCGTTCGCTCCGTGGTCGCTGGCAGAAGTGGAAGCGAAGCTGGGCCAACGAAGCGGGCCAGCGGCAGTGATCCCCTGTCCGACCGATCTTGACGTTATGCTGAGCCCTGTTCCCGATGGTAGTGGTTTCGTGAGCGTGTTCCATCTCGCCAGCATGAGGCGCAAGAACCTCGCGATGCTGGTGGAGGCGATGACGATTTTGCCGCGGCAGGGGCGATCCGCAACGCTGTCGATCATCGGTGGAGGCAGCGAGGCGGACGTGGCGCAGGCCCGCACAATCATTGGCGCGACACCAGGAATCCGGCTTGAGGGGCCGTTGGATCGTGATGCAATCCCGGCACGGCTGAACCGCGCTGCCGGACTCGTGCTGCCGTCTAAGCGGGAAACCTTCGGGCTGGTGTTTGCCGAGGCATTGTTCGCCGGGTGTCCGATCATTTACCCCGAAGGGCGCGCCGTGGCGGGCTATTTCGATGATTGCGCTTTCGCCGTGCCCGTCTTGCCGCACGATGCCGCAGGACTGGCGCGGGCAATGGCGGACATGCTGGACCGGCAGGCGGAACTGAAGGCTGCACTGGCGGACTGGCAGGCCAATGGCGGAGCGAAACGCTTCAGCCGTCCGGCTATCGCACAGACCTATACCGCCGCACTCCACACGGCGCTGTTGGCCAGATGAGCACTTGCGCAATCCCGTCCGAACCCCAGGTTTCGGTGCTTATCGTGGCCTATAACTCGTGCCGCTGCATTGCCCGATGCATCGCCGCGATCGATCACGCGGCGCGCGAAGCAGCGGTAGAAGTGCTGCTGGTGGACAATGGGCAGGATGGCACCGGAGACCTGGTGGCGGCGCAGTTCCCGCAGGTCCACGTCGTCCCCTCGCAAGGCAATGTGGGCTTTGCGCGCGGCAACAATCTGCTCGCGCGCCATGCCCGCGCGCCACTGCTGCTGTTGCTCAATCCGGATATGTATTGCGAGCCCGGCGCCATCGACGCGCTGGTGGCCGCCGCGCGCCGCTATCCTGATGCCGCCGCCTGGGGCGGAATCTCACTCGATGCTACAGGGCAGCCCGATACTGGCAATGCCATCGTCGTCCCCTCGCTGCGGCAATATGCCTCAGCGGCGCTGGGGCGCACCTTGGCGGCGCGGGATCGCCTGCACCTCGTGCAGGACCAGCAAGTTCAGGTGCTGCTCGGCGGGTTCGTGATGATCGACCGCAAGGCGTGGGACGCCGCAGGCGGGTTCGACGAGCGGTTCTTTCTCTATTGCGAGGAAGTCGATCTGTTCGCCCGGATGGACAGGGCCGGGGGTCAGCTCTGGTCGATCCCCGCTGCGCGGGCGCAGCACGAACTGGCGCACGGCGACAATCTCGCCCCGCGCCGCCTGCTCTATATGGCCGCGGGGACTGCGGAGTATCTGCGCAAGCACTGGAGCGCTCCCAAGCGCGTGCTCGGTTTGGGCCTGCTGTGGCTGGCGTCAGTCGAACGCTGGGCCGCGGGAAAGCTGCTGGGCCGCTGGTGGCCAAGGCTCGCCGCGCTGGGCGAAGGCCATCGTCTGGTGGCGACGGGGCCCGGCCTATGGCGCTACGGCTATGATCCGGTGCGCGGACTGAAGGCGAAAATTGATCGCGGCGAAGTGCCCTCGTCATGACCGCCCAGCATTTCCTGCTCACCCGCTTCAACATTGCCAGTCCGGGGCGCGAAAGCGCGATTCGCAATGCCCCCGGCTGGTTGGAGCGGCGTTTCGCGCTGTTCGAAGCCTATTGCCTCCCCAGCATGGTGGCGCAGACGACCCGCGATTTCGCCTGGCTGATCTATTTCGATCCCGCCACGCCGGACATTTTCCGCAAGCGGATTGCCAACGCCCAACAGAACTTCCCATTCGAGGCGCGCTACGTCGAGAGCTTCAGCGCGGAAATGGTCGCGAACGATGTGACTGCGCGGCTTGATCGGCAAGATGGTCTCGTCCTGACCACCCGGCTGGACAATGACGATGCCGTCTCGCGTGATTTCGTCGAGCGGGTGCAAGCCGCTGCAATGGTGCAGTCACCCGGCACAGTGCTCAATTTCCCGAACGGCTTGGCGCTGCGCAATGGGCGACTTTACACCGCCGATGACACCAGCAACCCCTTCACTTCGCTGATCGAGCAGGCTGCTGGCCCGGTGCAGACCATCTGGTCTGCCCAGCACCGCGATCTCGGCACGCGCTGGAAGCTGGTGCAGGTGGATTTACCGCCGGTCTGGTTGCAGGTGGTACACGGCGAGAATGTCGCCAACCGAATCAAGGGCGCGCTGGTGGACCCGGCGACTTGCCCGCGATTTCGCCATCGCCCCCGAAACGCCGCTGATCCCCACCAGCCGTGCCGCGCTGCTGGCGGATCGCCTGGTCGCCTTTCCGCTGCGGCGGCTGCGGGAACGCGCGATCTCACTCGCCAAATTCCTTCGCACTGGCTTGCGCCGATAGGATCAGGCCATTGCAGCGTGGAAATTGCTCACGATGCCAATCCCCATATTGCCCTGCTCGCGGTCCTCGACGATTTCCTCGGTGGAGTAGCGCGCCTTCACCTCGTCCCAGAACCGGTCCACCTGGATTTCCGCATCGTAGCGATTGGGCAGGACATCGTGCATCACGATCAGGCCTTCGGGTGAAACCAGTGGCGCGTAGAGTTCGAAATCGCGCTTCACCCCTTCGTAGCGATGATCGGCGTCGATCATGATCACGTCGAACGGTTCACTGCCCGCCAGCCGCTGCACCTCGTCACGACTGGCGGCAAGGTGCGAATCCCGGCGCAAGAGGATGAGTTCCTGCTCCGGTCGAGCGAACGAACGGTAGATCGGCGATTTCCACTCAGGATATCCACCGCCGTTGATCGCATAGGGCAGATCGAGGCTGACCACGGTGGCATCGGGGGCGGCGTTGCGGCAGAACAGGAACAGGGTTCCTCCTCTCGCCGTGCCGATCTCCAGAATACGCCGGGGCTGCATGGCGCGCACCCGCTCCATCAGCCGCACCAGTTCGCTGCGGTTCTGCATCGGACGAAGGAAGCCTGCTGCGGCCTCCAACGCAAAATCGACCTGCTGGGCAGGACCAGCTGAAGCGTCCATTGCCGCAAGCGCGCTGTCGAGCTTGGCCCGGTTGAAATAGTCGCGCAGGTTGACCCGCTGGTAATTGGCCTGTGCCAGCATTGTCAGCGGCGCGACGAATTTCCCCTCGGACCGCAAGCGGCGCAGATAGGATTTGAGCTGCCTGCTCATGCAGCGGCCTCAGTATCGCGCGCGGGTGGCGGCGCAGCAATGGCCAGCGACACCGCGATCCCCAGCAGCATGAAGAACCACACTTGCGCGGACTGCCAGAGCGAAACCGATATTGCCCCCATCGCCAACACCACCAGCGCAATCGCCACTCCGCGCAGCAATCGTCGGTCTACCTGTGGATAGTGCCTGGATTTCACACTTATCGCGACGGCCGCATATGTCACCGCACCAAGGATCAGCAGCGGCGGCATAATACCGTATTGGATCGCCAGCATCAGCCAATAGTGATCGATAGAAGACAAAACCATCCACACCGGCCGCTCGTATTCCGCATAACCGATGCCGAAAACCGGATTCTCCATCACAGCTGCCGAACCGTAGCGCCAGGTCAGCACGCGATAGAAGGAACTGCTCGAATTGAACGAGGCGAAGCGGACCAGTAGGGAATAGGTGCCGGACCGTGTTGCCAGTTCCAGCACAAAAAACACGATGGAACCGACGATCAAGAAATTGCGCCACGAAAAAATCGCCACTCGTTCGCTCAGCTGATTGTAAATCGTGGCCAGCAGGCCGGCGGCAAGCACCAGGAAAGCCGCCGAACTGATGGTGAAGAAGGCGCAGCAGGCGGCGATGAAGCCAGCCACCTTGGGCCAGCCGCGCAGGGCCGAGAAGGAATACAAGGTCAGGAATGAAGCGAGAAACACCCCTGCCAGAATCGGATGCGGGAACGGGCCGGGGGCGCGCAGCAGGCCCAATCTGGTATTATAGCCGATGCTGGCCGAAAGCGTATCTGCCTGCCCCAGCAGTGCCGCAAAAAAGGGCTGCACGAGATAGCCCCCGGTGAGCGATTCGGCAGCGATCAGCAGTGCGGTGAGGAAAAGGCCAGGGGCGAGCAGGATCAGGAAGGTGCGCAGGTCCGTCAGCGATCGCAGGGTGCAGCGAGCGAAGAAATAGCCGATCACGCAATCGACGAATTGCGAACCCGCACCTTCGAACGCGCGTTCTGGGCCCATGGTGTAGCTGAGCGCAAAGGCCATCCATGCGCCGGTGCCAAGGATCATCAGGTCGGCGGCGCAAATCCGCAATTTGCCGGCAAAGAAACGGCTGAGAATGAACAGGGTGGAGGCCAGCAGTGCCAGCCGATAGGCGGGGAGCACTAGCGGCCCTGTGGTCACGCTCACTTGCGGCGGGAACAACAGCAGGTAGCCAACAAAGCTGGCAAGCAGCAGTGACCACGGCACCCCGCCAAGCGCTGCGCGCGGCAGTTCTTGCACTGATCGATGTGGGCTGAAATGAGGAATGCTCGCCATCGCTATCCCGTTGCTCCAGCGAACCTGAGCCGCGACCTTAGGAATTGTGGAGTGACAAGGGAAGCCCTGTGATGGGATAGCGCGACGGCAGTTTTTCCTTTCCTACAGCCGTGTGCTCTGCCTAATCAATGTTCCTCGTTTGTTCAAACGCAGGAGCACCCATGATCGACGATCCTTTCCGCAATACTGCTGACAGCCCCACGGCCCCGGCCGAGGACTGTTTCATCATCGCGCCCAGCGATACCGCCGAACTGGCGCGGGCACCCAAGGCGATTTTCGTCGGCGAAGGCGGCGATGTGGTGCTGCGGGCACTGCATGGCGACGCTGACGTGACGTTCCGCAATCTGGCAGCGGGATCGGTGCTTTCTGTGCGGGCGCGCTTTATCCGTGCCACGGGGACGACAGCCGCCAGCCTGATCGGCCTCGCCTGATGCCGGGTTTCGAATACGGATTCGCGATCGGTAATTTCCCGCAGGCCTTATCAGCGATGTCCTTGCCGGAGATCGCGCCATCGCTGCAATGGACAGGTACGGCGGGCAGCGGCTTTGCCTCGGTGCCGCTCGATCCGGCGCGCACCACGGCCAAGCCCGCCTGCCGCCTGCTGGTGCCGCCGGGGCAGTTCTTCACCGATTCGCTGGTGGTGGGCGTGGCGGCGGCGGCGAATGATGGCGGTTCGTTGCTGGCCAATCTGGGGCTGGCGAAAGTGGTGTTCCACTACGAGGGTGCAAGCGTCGAGGTGTTCGCGCCGAGTTACCACAAGCTCATCGATGCCAACGGGGTAGAGCGCAGCTTACCTCGGCTGGTGGGCACGACTCCAGCGCCCGGCGAGCGGGGTAACGCAAGGGCTGGCGCGGCTTTATGTCGAGGCCGTGGCTGCCGATCCGACGATGCAGAAGCGGGTGATCGGCCCCTACCTGTTTTGCCCCTCGGCGCAGCTGTACGATGTCGCGGTCGATGTCGCGCCGTCGCAGCCGACCATTGCGGGCCAGCGCTATCCGACGATCACCGCCGCCGCGACCTATGTGAAGGCACAACTCGCCACCCACCCGCACATCCGCATCATCGAGCCTGGCACCTACGATATCGGCGACAGCAATCCCGATGCCTGGACCATTCCCGGCTACTGCACGATCAGCGCCACCCAGCCGGTCACGCTGGGCAAGAGCGCCTACACCACCGACAATGCCTCCCGCATGACCGCGCACCGGATGCCGCTGCACCTGCTCGGCGCGAATATCACCGTGGATTTCCGCTACGTGATGGAAATCGACGCGCCCTCGATTGTCGGGGTCAACCACTGGCTCGACGGCGTAACGCTCACCAATTCGCATCCCGACGGACGCGACATGCTCTGGCGCGGCGGGCCGCCCGCGATCCTCGGGCGGCTGGTCGAAGGTGAGCCGTGGTTCACCGAATGCGCGTTTTCGGAAGTTCACAATCCTTGCCGCAATGCCAATCTGGTGCGCGGGTGCCAGTTCACGCGGATTTCGCAGGACGTGGTCTCGAATGCGCGCTGCGTGGTCGGGACCAGCGTGGTCGATCATTCGAACCTCACCTGGAACACCGATATCCCCGCTTTCACCGTCACCTACACCGGGACCGAGGCAACCGCCACGCTGGCACGCAGCGGCGGGACGGAAAGCAGCGGCGGCGGCGGGCTTTATACCGCGCGCTGGGGTGTCAACGTTGCCACCTTCGATGTCGGCAACGGCTCGTTCAATCACTATGCCGGGACGGCGGGGCAGGGCTACTGGTTCGCGCAGGTGGTGGCCTGGCTCAACACGCTGCCGGGATGGAGCGCGACCCTGCTCATCAACCCGGATCGCCGCGCCTGCACCGGATCGCTCGCGGGCGACAAGGGGTTGGGCTTCGACGGGGTGGGCGGACGCAGCGCGCCGATAAGCGTCAAGAATGCGACCGTCACGATTGTCTCGCTGCACGATAAGCACGGCGACTGGTACCAGCAGGATACCGGCACCTTCGAGAACGTGATCGTCTACGACAACACCGGCGTGGACATGGAAGTGCAGTGCATCTTCCTCTCCCCGATCGCCAATGGCGACAGCCTCGATTACGTCTTCTTCAACAATGCCTTTGCGATCACCGCCACGGTCAGCGACTATTTCAGCGCCGCCTATGCCGCCGAGCCAGCTGGGGCGCGACAACACGGCGATGAGCCACGTGGTGATCGCGCACAACAGCTTCGCCAATCAGGGATTTCTGATGCGGACGGACCGGCCCGGCTGCGATTTCGATCCCTATTGCCTGTTCGCCAACAATGTCAGCCGATCCGTGCTGTGGCAGGGGGCGGTGGATGCGCAGATGGTCAATCGCGCCAATCACCAGCATGGCGGCTTTGCCCTGCCGGGGGGCGATTTGGGGACGAGCAGCTGGCGGCAACGAGGCAAGCCTGTTCGCCGATGCGATGGCGGGCGATTTTGCGCCTGCCGGGGAACTGCTGGCCAATTCGGCGGTGCCGGTAGTGGCCTTCGACCTGCTCGGCAGGCGGCGCGGGGCGACAGCGGCGAAAGGGCGCGGTGCGCCTAAGGTAGACAGTGGTCGAGGCGGCTGCTCGACGCCTGGCTTTGGCCTTGCGGCACAGCCACAGCTTTCTCGAACGATCGAGCTGCCAGTCGGTAGCCGCCTGACCGTCTTCTGCGAAGGGATCGAACAGTTCCACCGCAAATCCCGCCGCCTCCAGCGCGGCCCGGTAATCGGCTTGGGTGAACAGACGCAGGTGATCGTCCTGCCCGGCCTGCGCGATCCGCTCCGCCGGAGTGCTGGCGCTGCCCAGTTCGATCATCGCTTCCAGCTTCAGCGCGATGGGCACTTGCAGGATCGCCACCCCGTCCGTGGCCAGCACGCGGACAATCTCTCCCAGCGCGCGGCGCCACGTCGGGCACGTGTTCGAGCACGTGGTTACACACCAGCAGATCGACACTGCCGCTCTCGATCGGCAAGTCCGAGAGGTCCGCCCGCCGCACCTCCGAAAGATGCCGATAGCGCGAGGGATCGAAATCGTAGGCGGTGTAGTTTGTCCCAGCCGCCGCGCGAAGGCATGTGCGAAAGTCCCTTCTCCGGCGCGAAATGGGCAATCCGCAGGTCGGGCGCGAAGCGGAATCCCGCGCCGCCCTCGGTAAGCCAGAACCACACCAGCCGCTCGCGCGAGGTCGCATGGCAGATCGGGCAGCGATCCCCGCGCCGCTTCAGCCCGCCGACCACCTGCAGGCGTTCGAGCACTTCGAAGCCGTAGCCGCTGTCGCCCAGCCGCCGAACGCGCCCGCCGCAGACCCGGCAGCGGTGCGGCCCGGCATGAATCAGCCGCCGCCCCGCTTCGATCAGCGGGTAGGGGATCATCCGGCCGATCCGCTTCTTCATGCTCAAACCTGCGCTCCTTGCCTTGCGGGGGAAAAGCACCCAAAGCCGCGCCTCTGCAAGCATCTTGTAGCGAAGGATCGATCGATGCGCATAGGCGCAGGCCTGCACTGGGACATGCTGCTCGGCCTATCCTTGCGTGCAGCGGGAGCGCTGGCGAGCTTTGTGCTTATCTGGCTGGTGGCGCGGATGTTCGGTGCCGACGCGGTCGGCCTGTACCAGCTGGGCGTGACCACCGCGACCACGGTGTCGATGTTCGTCAGCTTCGGGCTCGATATCCTGCTGGTCCGCGAAGTAGGGCCATTGCTGAGCGGCGGGCAGGCGGGCAGGGCCATGGCGGTCTACCGCGCCATGCAGAAACTCGTCCTGCGCGCCGGGGTAGCGATGCTGGTGCTGCTGGTGCTGCTCGCGCCGGTGCTGAGTGATCGGGTGCTCGATCAGCCCGAGGCCCTGGCGTTCCTCCAACTATCCGCCCCGATCGTGCTGCTGCTGCCGCTGCTCAAGCTCGCCAATGCCTTCCTGCGTTCGCGCGGAGATGTGGTGCTGTCGCAATCGCTGGAGGGGGTGTTCTATTCGGGGCTTGCGGCGCTGGGGCTGGGCCTGGTGTGGTTCATCGGAGCAGACGCAGGACCGCTATTGCCGCCCGCGCTCTATGTCGGCGGGCTGCTGCTGGCGACCGGGCTGGGGCTCTATGCCGTGCACCGGATGGGGACGGGCGATCCCCTCCCTGCCGTTGAGCGACCCGATACCATGCGCGGCGCAGCCATCATCGCTCCGCAGATCATCCAGATGCTGGGCGACTGGTTGCTGCTGGTGATCGTCACCGCATGGCTCAGCGTGGCCGACACCGGGATTTACCGCACCGCCTTCCAGATCGCGCTGCTGCTCGGCATCGTTTACGCCTCGTTCGGACTGATGGCCTCGCCGCATCTGGCCAAAGCGGCGGCGGACGGCGGACCGGGTCGAGATCTTCCGCATCCTGCGCAGCGTAAGGCTGCTGGGGCTGGCGCTCTGCCTGCCTGCCGCCGTGGGTATCGCGCTGTTTGCTGAGCCGCTGCTCGGCTTGTTTGGAGCGAGCATTCATCTCGGGCGCGCTGGCGCTACAATTGTTGCTGCTGGGGCAACTGGTGAACGTGGCCTTCGGTCCGGTGGGCGGGGCGCTGGTGATGATGAAGCGCGAAGGGCTGGTGGCCGGGATCGAACTGGTCGCCACTTTGGCGGGTATTGGTCTGGCTGCTGTGTTGATCGCTCCTTACGGACTGGCCGGAGCGGCAGGAGGCGCGCTGGCGGCAGTGCTGATCCGCAATCTGGCCCAGTTCATTGCCCTGCATTGGGTCGCGCGCCGGATGGCACTACCGCAATAGCGGCTTCCACCAAGCTTCGTTTTCCAGATACCAGCGCAGGGTCTGCGCCAGCCCCTCGGCAAAGTCGTGCTGCGGTTCGTAACCCAATTCGGCGCGCGCGCGGCTGGCATCGATGGCATAGCGGCGATCGTGCCCCGCACGATCGGTGACGAAGGTCTTGAGCTCTGCCGTCGGCCGGCCCTGCGCGGCGGGCGCGAGGGGATACCGTTCGGCCAGCCCAGCAATCTCGGAAAAAGCGCGGTCCACTTCGGCGCACAGCGTGTCGATCACCGCCAGATTGGGCAGTTCCGCCCCGCCGCCGATATTGTAGGTCTCGCCCGGCTTGCCGCGCGCCAGACAGGCCGCGATCCCCCGGCAATGGTCCTCGACATGCAGCCAGTCGCGCACGTTCATCCCGTCGCCGTAGATCGGCAGCGGGCGACCGTGCAGCGCGTTGAGCAGGAACAGCGGGATCAGCTTTTCGGGATACTGGTAGGGCCCGTAATTGTTCGAACAATTGCTGGTGGTGACTTGCAGCCCGAAGGTGTGATGCCAGGCGCGCACCAGATGATCGGACGCCGCCTTGCTCGCCGAATAGGGCGAATTGGGCGCGTAGGGCGTCGTCTCGTGGAACGCCGGATCGCTGGGGCCGAGCGAGCCGAACACCTCGTCGGTGGAGATGTGGTGGAAGCGGTGCGGCGCGCCGCTGCCTTCCAGCCACACCGCGCGCGCGGCCTTCAGCAGGCTGTTGGTGCCGAGCACGTTGGTCTCGATGAAGGCATCCGGCCCGCTGATCGAGCGGTCGACATGGCTTTCGGCGGCGAAGTGGACCAGCGTGGCGATCTGCGCGCTCGCGCAGCAGCTGTTCGACCAGCGCGGTATCGCGGATGTCGCCCACCACCAGTTCGGCCTGCGGCACCCCGGCGATGGTCGAGCGATTGCCCGCGTAGGTCAGGCTGTCGAGCACCACGAGCGTGTCGTCGGGATGCTCCGCCGCCCAGTAATGGACGAAATTGCCGCCGATAAACCCCGCGCCGCCGGTCACCAGAAGGTTAGCCAAGCAAGGCCTCCTCGCGCAGCATCAGCCGCAGATTTTCGCGCCAATGGGTGTGGCCGTCGCCGAGCAGCGCGCGGGTTGTGCTGCAATCGAGCAGCGAGAAGGCGGGGCGCGCGGCGGGGGTCGGGTAGTCGGCGGTGGCGATGGGGATCACCGGCACCGCGCGGCTGAGCATTCCCAGCGCCAGTGCCTCTTCCTGAATGGCGACGGCGAAATCGTACCAGCTCGCCACTCCGGCATCGCAGTGGTGGAAGGTGCCTTGGGCCTGCTTCTCGACCAGTGCCCCAGATGGTGCGCGCGAGGCCGGTCGCCCATGTCGGCGCACCGATCTGGTCTGCCACCACCCGCACTTCGGTCCCGCTCGCGCATCAGCCGCAGCATGGTGCGCACGAAATTCGCGCCGCCGGCGGCATGGACCCAGGCGGTGCGCAGCAGCAGGTCGGTGCGGCGCAGGTGATCCTCCCCCTCGGCCTTGGTGCGGCCATAGGCGGAGAGCGGCGCGCGCTGGTCATCCGGGCTGTACGGACGGCTGGAGCGGCCATCGAAGACGAAATCGGTCGAGACATGCACCAGCCTGCCGGAATGCGCCTGCACCAGCGCGGCAACGGCGTCGGCGTTGATCGCGCGCGCTGCGGCTTCGTCGGTCTCGGCGCGGTCGACGGCGGTATAGGCGGCGGCGTTGATGATGAGATCGGGAGCGACGTCGGCGACCAGGGCGGCTATCGCTTCGACATCGGTCAGGTCGCAGTCGGCGAGATCGACTGCGTGACATCCGCGCCCCTTCGGGCGCAGTCGCCAGCAGAGCGCGGCCCAATTGGCCCCTTGGCGCCGGTCACCAGCACCTTCACGCGAATGCCTCCACGTCGGCAAGCCGCTTGCCCACGCGGTCCTTGGCCGCGAGCTGCACGTCCAGCCCGTCGAGCGGCCAGTCGATCCCCACATCGGGATCGTCCCACGCCAGCGTGTGCTCAGTGCTCGGGCGCATAGGGCGCGTCGCATTTGTAGAGGAAATCGGTGTCGTCCTCCAGCGTCAGGAAGCCGTGCGCGAAGCCGCGTCGGCACCCACAGCATCCGCCGGTTCTCCGCCGACAGTTCGAACCCCGACCCATTGCCCGAACGTGGGCGAGGAACGGCGCAAGTCAACCGCCACGTCAAACACCGCGCCCGACACCACCCGCACCAGCTTGCCCTGCGCGCCGGGGTTCTGGAAATGCATCCCGCGCAGCACGCCCTTCTGCGAGCGGCAGTGATTGTCCTGCACGAAAGTCACATCGAGCCCCGCAGCGGCGAATGTCGTCGGCGCTCCAGCTTTCCAGGAAGAACCCGCGCTCGTCGCCGAACACCTGCGGTTCGATCAGCAGCAGGCCTTCGATGGCGGTGGGCACGATCCGCATCAGCGCGCGCCTTCGCGCAGCAGGCCGAGCAGGTATTCGCCGTAACCCGATTTGCGCAAGGGCGCGGCGATGGCTTCCAGCCGCGGCATCGTCGATAAAGCCCTGCCGCCAGGCGATTTCTTCCGGGCAGCAGATCTTCAGCCCCTGCCGCTCCTCGGTAATGCGGACATAGGTGGCGGCATCGAGCAGCGAGCCGTGGGTGCCGGTATCGAGCCAGGCAAAGCCGCGCCCCATGATCTCCACCGCCAGCGCGCCGTCATCGAGATAGAGCCGGTTGAGATCGGTGATCTCCAGCTCGCCGCGCGGCGAAGGCCGCAGGCTGCGCGCCCGCTCCACCACCGTGTCATCGTAGAAATACAGCCCGGTGACGGCGTAGTGCGATTGCGGGCTGGGCGGGCTTTTCCTCCAGCGACATGGCCTTTCCGGCCTTGTCGAACGCCACCACGCCATAGTCTTGCGGATTGGTCACCCGATAGGCGAAAATGCGTCGCCCCGGCCTCGCGCGCCGAGGCATTGGCGAGCAGTTCGGGCAGGCCGTGGCCGTAGAAGATATTGTCCCCCAGCACCAGCGCAGCGGGATGATCGCCAAGGAAATCCGCGCCGATGTGGAAGGCCTGCGCCAGCCCCTCGGGCTGCGGCTGGACCGCGTAGGACAAGGCGATCCCGAAATCCGAACCATCGCCCAGCACGCGGCGGAACTGCTCCTGATCCTCCGGCGTGGTGATGACGAGGATCTCGCGGATCCCCGCCAGCATCAGCGTGGACAGCGGATAGTAGATCATCGGCTTGTCGAACACCGGCATCAGCTGTTTGGAAACGCCGCGCGTCAGCGGATAGAGCCGCGTGCCCGATCCACCGGCAAGGATGATGCCTTTGCGGGATTTCATGCGCTGTGCCCTTGGGTGCCAAACGTTAGGGGTGTTCCATCGGCGAACGGCGGGCGCATGGCAATCGCGAACTGGTGGAGTGCTGGGGCCAATCGCGCTAGGCCCGCTCGATGACGGGTGAGAGCGAGATCGATGGCTTCCTGAGCGATGGCCTTGCCGGGAAGCGCCGCCGTGGCTTGACGGGTTTGATAATGCCAGTGTGGCGGAGCGGGTCTCGTATCACGGGATCGCCGGGCTGCTGCAGGCCCGCGCGGAATGGGTGCAGGGCTGGCCCGAAGCCTCGCGCCACGCGATCCGTGCCGAAGCGCATCTGCAATCGCTGTGGGAAGCCTCGCACCATGGGGTGCTGGCGGCGCTGGTGGAGCGGCTGGCTGACGCTGGGTGGCCTCGCTGGTGCTGAAAGGCACGGCGCTGGCCTATTCGGTTTATGCCGATCCGGCGATCCGGCGGCGCGGGGATAGCGACCTGCTGGTCCGCGCTGGCGATCTGGCCAGAGCGCGGCAAGTGCTGGCGCGCGAGGGGTTTGTCCGCAGCGAAGGCCGCCAACTGGCGCAGGAAACCTGGCTGCGGGATTCCGGTGACGGATTCACCCACGCGATGGACCTTGCACTGGGAGGTAACGGGCTCCCCCGCGCTCAACCAGTTCTTGCGGGTGGACCATTTCTTCGCCGCGCCAATGCCCCTGCCGCGCCTGTCCCCCTCCGCGCTACGCACCCGATCCGGTGAGCCTGTTCCTGCACAATTGCGTCAACCGCGCGCAGCACCGGCAACTGGGCTATCTGGCTGGAAATGCGCGGGTACTGTCGCCCTATCGGCTGATCTGGTGCCACGATGTTTACCTGCAAGCCGCGGCTTTCGATGCCGGGGACTGGCAAGAGCTGGGCGAACGGGCGGTGGCGGCGGGGTTGGGGAGGTTGTGCCTTGCGGATTTGCGGCAAGCGGCGGCGATTTTCCCGTTTGCAGTTCCGCCTGAAATCCAAGCGACCTTCGCGCAGGCGCCGGAGCAAACACCCGTCAGCCATTACCTCTCGGGAGCCTCGGCGCACCAGCGCATCGCCGCCGATTTTCGGGCAACGGGCCGATTCGGGGATCGCTTGCGCCTGATCGGCAATCACCTGTTCCCCGCACGCGCCATTTGCACGAGCGGTATCCCGAAGCAGGAAACTGGCCGCTGCCCATCCTTCATCTGCGCAGGCTCGCAGCCCTGCCGTGGCGGCTTGCCACGCGCCGCTGAACTTCAGGCCTTTACCGCTGTCCAGCAGTCCGTTGGCGCACAGATCGCTGGCCAGCGCGAGGACATCGGCGCGGGCTTCGCTTTCCTCCACTTCGTATTCTTCCACCAGCAGGGCGCTGATTTCGCCGAGCGTTCGGGCCTGACCTTCAAGCAGGCTCCAGATCCGCCCGCCGACCGGGTTGAGCCCGAAATAGGTTCCTGCAGTAAGATGCAGCAGCACGGTTTCGCCGCCGACTTCGCGGGCGACCACTTCGCTCGATTGCTGCACCCGGTCAGTCAGTTCCATCGGCTGCTCCGCTCCCTGCAAATTGGCGGGCGATTGTCTCCACCACGCCTGCCAACTGGTCAAACCGGCGAGGGTAGTCAAGCCGGTAGCAGGGCACCGCCCCAGACAGCGCGGCCACGCGACCGAAATGGGCATGCAGCCGCGCCTTGTCTTCGACATCGAGGATGAACCCGTGGCGCAGCACTTCGGCCAGCGCGTCTGCCGCACCAATCGGGGTGAGTTCCACCTTTTCCGCCAGACCGGGGCCAAGAATGCAGATCGCCGACAGCGGGACGGCGGTGAAGGCGGCAGGCAGGTGCGCGCCGCCGGACATTTCGTGTTTCTCGTCTTCGGGATGCGACACCTCATCCAGCAGCCAGGCCGCGCTATCGCCGAACACCCGCAGCACGGGCGGCTGCGGAGTGACCCAATAGGCACCCTCGCGCGGTTCCAGCGCCAGCACGTCCTCGCTCAGGAACGGGAAACCAGCCTTGGCAAAGGCTCCCGCCAGCGTCGTCTTGCCGCGCCGGGACAGGCCCATGAAGGCCAGTGCCTTGTCGCCTATCACCACCGCGCTGCCGTGCAGGTTCAACTCGCCGCGATGGTTGCCGATCACCGGGGCGACCGAATTGGCGAACAGCCCAGTGATTGCGGCGGGGTCGATATCGGGCGCGGGATGGCAGGCCACGGCGCTGCCATCGGCGGCAATGACGAAGTCGGCGCGACCGGGGAAGCGCAGCAGGAAACCGGCGGGCGTGCGGTGAAATTCCGCCACCGTGTCGCCATCGGGGGAGAGCCAGCGATCATAGGGCGCGCTCGCCAGTTCCTGCTGTTCGCGCGCTTCGTCCTGCCTGAGACAAGGTTGCGCGCTCATTCGCTCACGCTGGCGAGTTCTGCTTTCACGAAGCGGAGCAGTTCGCCGGGCGAGGGGAACAGCGGCGGCTCGATCTTGCCCAATTCGGCCTCGATTTCACCCGCAGAGCGCGTCCCGTCGAGCAGCGCCAGCAATGCCGTGCGCGCGCGGGCCAGAGCGTTGGGGTGCAATTGGCGTCCTGTCTGTACTGCGAGGTCTGCCTGCGTCAGGATCGTGCTTTTCCAGGTGGACATGACCTGCCGCTCACCCGTGCGGGGTAGGGTCACGGTCCATGTGATGATCGGCTGATCGTGGCGGATGCTGAAGTCCACCGAGATCACCTCGCCCGCTTCCACGGTCAAAGGATTGGCCAGCGGAAAGAATGCCTGCGAACGCCCGATGGAATGCTCGGACAGCGGCGAATTGGTCATCCAGATATTTTCGGCCAGTTCGCAGTCGAACCACCCCGCCAGCCCGTCGAGCTGGCCATCGCGCGCCATTGCGATCTGCGCGCTGAATTGCAGAGTGGCGGGATTGTCCTCGTCCAGCCTTACGCTGCCCAGCGAGACTGGCTCGGAACAGACATCCTCCGCCACCAGATCGACCGAATGGCGGGTATTGGCGGCATAGCTGTCGAGCCAGTGGTATTCGCGCGGCACTGGCGGCTGGCTCCACATGCGGGCAAGTTCGCTGCACTTCTCAGACGACACCCCTGCCACCTGCAATACGATCCGGCGCGGCATCACTTGCCCGCCGGGCTTGAGCATCCGGCGGCGCGCGTCCTCCAGCATGGCGATGATGCCATAGTCGATCCCGAAATAGCCGACATGATCACAGACGATCACGTCGGCAGGTTCGGGCAGTTCGGCGCGGAAGCTGCTGGCGCGCAGGCAGGTGTAGCGATTGTCCAGCCCTTCACGAGCAACGGTCTCGCGGGCGATTTCGATGGCGTCGGTGCGGTCTATCCCGAATACATGCCCCGCGCCTGCTTGCAGGCACTGGATGCCCAGAATCCCGAAGCCGCAGCCCAGATCGGCGACTACATCACCGGGGCGCACAACCTTGCCTATCGCGTCGGCATAGAGCGCGTGGCGGTTCTTGAGCGACAGGTATTCGTGATGTTCGGGTAGGACGCCCGCCACCGGAGCAATCAGGCGAGCGCAATGCCCAGCTGTGCGTAATCGACACGCGCATAGCCGCTGGCATCGCGGATCACGGCAGCAGGAACAATTGCTTCCACTTCGTCCGCCATCACCCCGAACTGGCGACCGGCACCGTGCGCGGCGCGATATTCCGGGCGGTAATCGAACCGGTACAGCCCGAAGCCCGCCGGATGAGTGCCGACGTGCTCGATGTTTTCCTTCGCGCGCGGATCGGACATCACCATGTTCATTCCGGTGGCATCGCCGACTGTGCCGCGGCTGCCGCCGGTGAGATTGCGGACCGAACCGAACACCGTGAGTTCGGGGCGGGCATAAGTGGCCTTGCGGACTTTATCGATTGATTTCATCGCACTTTACCTCTGGCTGTACAGAATCCTGCGCCTGCAGGAATGCTGCAACTGCGAAGCTCCCCCATAGCGTCCATATGGGTATGCGGTCAATCGACCCACTTTGCGCCGTGGCGAATTCGCGCTGTACCGCTTCGGGCGAAACGAGCCTGCGATACAAGCTTTTACAATTCGTTTCCAAACAGGTCCGCTCCATTCCGGCGAGATGGCCATGAAAGGTCTGACTGAAATGCGCCTTGCTGTCGCGCCGGAGGATCGCATCGGGAAGAATGCCTTTCAACGCCAGCCGGTGGACAAATTTGGTCTCGCCGCCGCGCCAGCGGATATGTTCGGGCGTCGCAGCGCTGAATTCGATGAACTTGCGCGCCAGCATCGGATGCCGGTATTCGATTCCCACCTGCGCGCTTTGCAGATTGGTCATGTCGTATGTGAGCTGCGAAAACGGATAGGCCAATTTGGCCAGTTTCTGGCTGGCGTCGGGCGATACGCCTGCGATCCGTGCGAGATAGGTCTGCCTTCGCCCTGCCAGCGCCGCGCGCATTTCCGGGCTGAGCAGTGCCAGATTGGACCCCTCGTCATCTGCACCGGTGCGGGCGAACATTTCCAGCAAGTGGCTTCGAACTCCGTCGGGCAGGCACGCCGATAGGCCTTGCCGCAGCATCTGGCCGATGGTCCAGCGCGCACCCATGCCATGCCAGTCGGCGCGCAGATTTTGCCCCAGCGCCCGCCAATCCCTCATCCGCAATGTCTGCCGGATGTGGTGCGGGTGCCCGTCCAGCCACTGGTCGCCGCCCTGTCCGACCAGATTGACCCGGCAACCCTGCGCGGCGGCGGCAGCGGCGAGATCGCGCAGCATCACCGTGTTGGGCAGGAATGGCAGGCGGCGGTCGGCCTTGGCCTGTTTGATGAACCATTCGAGATCGGGGCAGAAGAGATCGACCGCCGCGATAGCCCGCCCGGTCTGCTGCTCGACCGCGCGGACATATTCCATCTCGTCCGCAGGCGTGCCCGGCGGTGCGCGCAGGGTGAAGCCGAGCAGGTCGGGCGCGGGCAATTGGCCGTCTTTGGCGAGCCTGTCGGCAAGGCAGAACACGCCTGAGGAATCGAGCCCGCCGCTGACATCGCAGGCGAGCGGCGCGTGGGTGCGGGCGCTGGCACTGACACATTCGGTCAGCACGCTGCGATAATGTGCGGCATAGTCCGCATCGCTTTTATGGCGCACGGTCACTTCGGTTGGCAGGTGCCAGTATTCGCGCGTCCGCAGTCCATGCGCGTCCAACGTCAGACAATGCGCGGCGGGCAGGCGCATCACCCCTTGCCAAGGCGTCTCGTCGCTAGTGAACCAGGCGTTGGCCACGTGTTCAGCGAGATAGGGAAGATTGGGCGACGGCGTGGTTGCCAGCGCGGCGAGAACCCCGGCCACATCGGTGGCGGCCACGAAGGTCTCGCCGTCCCAATGATAATGCAATTGCCGCAAGCCGGTGTGATCGCAGGCGCAGAACAGCCGGTGCTCCGCCTTGTCGAAAACGATGAATGCGAATTCGCCGTCGCAATGATCGAGGCAGGCCATGCCCCAGATGCGGTAAGCGTGCAGCACCAGTTCGGCATCCGATGCGTTGCGCAGGCGCGCGCCTCGCTCCAGCAAGTCGCGGCGCAGATCGTGATAATTGGTGAGGTAGCCGTCCAGCACCAGCACCAGATTTCCGCTCTCATCGGCCAGCGGCTGGGCAGCGGTTCCCTCTTCGGCAGTGGTGTGGAAAGCACAATGACCGAGCGCGACCGGGCCTTGACGCCAATGATCGACCCCTTCCGTAGCGCGATGGGCCATCGCGGCGGTCATGGCGGTGATATGGCGCAGCTCTGCAGCGCGACCGCCGGTGTGGAAAATTGCCGCAATCCCGCTCATCCGAGCGGCAATAGGGAAGCACGACGCAAGCGTCATCCGCAATTAAGGACTTTCGCCTAATCACGGTTGCGGGAAAGTATGTGATGCCGTACTGTGCATCACGTTGAATTTATGGCCATCAGGAGCCAGCCGATGCTGAAATCCCTTCTCGGATCGCTTGCCGCCCTCTCGCTGGCGGTCACACCTGTCGCCGCGCAGGCGGGGACGCGGGCTGCGGGTGCTGTGGTCAGCCTGCAAATGGGCGAAGCCGAGCTGGATGACGACGACGTTTGTCACGACAACGATATCGAGCTCTCGATCGAGGATGCCGATGATGGTTGCGGCGGCGGCTGGTGGTGGCTGGTTGGCGGGGCGATTGTGCTTGGACTGGTCTTTGTGATCGCTGGCGACCTGGATGAAAACAACGCCTCGCCCGGCGCGAACTAGGCGAATCAGCCTGATTTTTGCGCTTGTGCCTGAGCGGGCGGCAAGCTTGTGACGATAGTCGGCGAAACGCGCGGGTTCCATTTTCCACCTTTGCAGCAATTGCAGGCCCTGCTGGTGCTGGCCGTGGCGCTCGGCGGCGGTGGTGTCGCCTATGGCCTGCACAATCTGGCGATCCAATTGGCCGCGCTGGCGGTGCTGGCCGCCAATGGTGCGCGGGTAGCGCAGTTCTTGCGGCAAGGGCCGCGCATTCTCAGGGTGCTGGTGCTGCTCACTCTCGCTTTCCCGCTGCTGCAATTGCTCCCGCTGCCTGCCGCATGGTGGCAGGCATTGCCGGGTCGCGGGCTGGTTGTTGAAAGCTACGCACTTGCCGGGATCGATAGTGGAGCATGGGCACCGCTCAGCCTCGATCCGGCGCGGACGCTGGTGGCCTTTCTCGGCCTGCTCGCTCCCGCCGCGATCATCGCCGTGGGCAGCGCGCTGGAGCAGGAGGACCGCGCGCGGCTGGTGGTGACAGTGGCCTTGGCGGCACTGGCGGTGATGCTGCTGGGGACGGTGCAACTGGCCTCTGCCAACAGCGCAGGTATGATCTACCCGATCCGCCACGCGCCCGACGTGCTCTATGCCACCTTCGCCAACCGCAATTCGACCGGGTTACTGTTTGTGTTGGCGCTGATCCTGCTGGCGGCTTTGCCTCTTGCACAGGAGCGGCATTGGTTGCTGGCGCGCGGGGCGGCGGGAGTGCTGCTGACAATCGGGACTGTGCTGACCCAGTCGCGCAGCGCGATGGTGTTGCTGGTGCTAGCGGGCGTGTTCGTGCTGCTGCGATTGGCAGCTGTGGCCTGGCGCAAGCAGCGCAGACCGATCCGTCTCGTTTTTCCAGCCGCCCTCGCCCTCGTTGCGCTTGGCGGAGTGCTTGCAGCCGCAGCGCTGAACGGCGGGCGGGTGGCGGAGAGTCTGGAACGGTTTGACACGCTGGAAACCGACCGGCTGGAAATGTGGGACGACGCCTATTTCACCGCCGGACACTACTGGCCGGTGGGCAGCGGGATGGGCACGTTTGACGAGGTGTTCCAGGTCCACGAATTGCTCGAATATGTCTCCCCGCGGAAGGCCGGGAGAGCGCATAGTGACTGGCTGGAGATCGCCATCGAAGGGGGCGCTTTCGCGCTGCTGCTCGCCGCCGTGTGGCTTGGCTGGGTGCTGCTGTCAGCCTGTCGCCGTCCAGCGAAGGACGAGGGCTGGCTGCACTATGGCGCCGGGCTGGGGCTGGGCTGCGTGGCGCTGCAATCGCTGCTCGACTACCCGTTGCGCAACCAGACGCTGCTGTGCGTGGCGGCAGTCTTGGTGGTGCTGCTCGCGCGGCAGCGGGAGGAAGCGCCATGATCGCGCGGCTCTGCTGGTTTGCGCTGCTGGCGGCGCTGGCAGTGCTGGCGAGCATTGCGCAGCTTGATCGCCGATCGCGATACGATGCCGGAGCTCGCGGCGCTGGTACCCGCAGCTTACGTCGGTTTTGCAGCCGAACAGCAAACCCGGCAGGCGCTGGCACGAGGCGATGGCGAGCGGGCGCTGGTGGAGGCGAGTCGCCTGCTCAGAAGCCGCCCGCTCCCGGCCTATCACCTCACCATGCTGGCGCTGGCCCATGCGACCACTGGCAATGCCGACGCGGCCGATTCCGCGCTCGAAGCCGCGGCTGCACGCGGCTGGCGTGATCCGCTGCCGCAGGCGGCGAGCGCGCAGGCGGCGCTGGCAGCGGGCGAGCACGCTATCGCTGCGCAGCGGATCAGCGCTTTGCTGGCGACGGGTGAACTGCCCGAGCAGACAGAAGCTCTGTTCGCACAGCTGCTCAGCACGTCCGAAGGACAAGCAGCTATGGCGGCGCGCTATGCCGCACAGGGCCACTGGCAGGCCAATTCGCTGACTGGTCCGGCGCTGACTGCTGCTCCGCCTGATGTCGCCCGCACTCTCGAACTGGCGTTGGCGGATGGTGCCGAGCTGCCTTGCGACCGCCTGCAACGGCTGGCCAATGACTTCATGCGGCGCGGCTTCACCGCGGATGCCGCCCGCTTCCGCCCGGCGGACTGCCCCCGCCGCTAATCGCCTTCAGGCACCGCGAAAGTCCCCGAAACCCGGCCCGCATTCTCCCCGTCACCGGGGCGCGAGCCTGCGCCGTCGACGCTCGACAGGCCCGAATTGAGATCGATCACCAGCCGTCCGCCATCAAGCGAATCGGACCCGCGATCGCACCGCCACTCCGCCCGACATGGTGATGATCCGGCGGTTGAAATCATACACCGCCACATCGCCGCGCGCCCGCTCGGTCCCGCGTGTTACCACCACGCCGCCGGTGGCATCGATGCGCTGGATGCGCAGCGAACCTGCGTCGGTATAGGCAACCGTGGTGCGTTCGGCGGTCATCCGCAGGTCGCCCTGCTGGATCACCACATCGCCCGAAAGGATCACGCGGTTCTGCCGGTCCTGCAATTCGATCCGGTCGGCGGCGTAGGAGACCGGCTGGTTCGAATTGAACCCGGCGATGTTCTGCGCGCCTGCCACCGAACCGAAACCCAGCGCCACAGCGCCGCCCGCCAGCAGCCCCGCCGCGAGCGCCGCGCAGGGCAAGGCGGCGCAGGCGGCGTGCAGCGTCGTCGGCTGGATTATCTGTCATCATTTGCTCCACCATCACATGCCACTCGGCAGCCGTAGCCGACCGGGGACCATCACCAGTCGCGCATTCCCGTCAAGCACTACGGTGCGCTCGACCAGATCGGCACGCATCGAATTGGCCGCGAATGTTCCCGCCGGGATTGTGCCCGCCACCCTCCCTTGGCCCAGCAAGACCCGCTCGGTCAGATCGAAGGTGACATTGCGCGCGGACATTTCGTAACCGTCAGCAGCCGTGAAACGGACCACGCCGGGAATACCCACCTGTTCGCATCGAGGGCATAGGTGCCTTGTTCGGCGGCAAGGATCGCCGGGCCTTCGGGCAGCAGGATCCGCGCGACCAATTCCTGCAATTCCACCACCGGCACGGCATTGCTGCGCTGCACCGCCTCGCCCGCCATCAGCGAGAACGGGCGGCCCTGCCCGTCCTCCCCGCGATACATGGCATTGTCCACCCGCAGCCGGTCATCGGCAATCGCCACCCTGTTGCGATCGAGCAGGAAGCTGATCTCGCCGCGCGGCGACAAGGGCGTGATCACCATCATCGCCGCCACCACTCCCACCAGCGCGGGCAGCGCCACCGCCAGCAGGCGCACGATCTTGTCGAGCGCGGAGCCCGGCGCGGCAAAGGCCTGGCGGCGGGTGCGGATCCGGTCGGCGGCGATGGTCATTCTTGGCCTAAGCTGCGCTCGACCTTACTCGTGGCTGAAGATGTCTTTTTCCGCCCATCCGGCTAGGTCGAGCCGGGCGCGGGCGGGGAGGAATTCGAAACAGGCCTGCGCCAGTTCCAGCCGCCCCTCGCGCTCCAGCCGCGCGATCATGATCGTCGCGCAGGCGGTGGAGATAGCGCACATCCGAAGCGGCATATTCGCGCTGCGCATCGTTGAGCACGGGCGCGCCCCAGTCGCTCGATTGCTGCACCTTGGACAGGTCTTTCGCCGAGCAGTTCCTCGACGATCATCTTCAGCCCGTGGCGATCAGTATAGGTGCGGGTCATCTTGCTGGCGATCTTGGTGCAGAACACCGGCGCGGCGACCACGCCAAGGTAATGCTCGATCGCCGCGAGATCGAAGCGGGCGAAATGGTAGATCTTCACCCGCGCCGGATCGGCCAGCACCGCCTTCAGATTGGGCGCATCGTAGCGCTGCCCTTGGCGAAGCGCACGAGATGTTCGTCGCCATTGCCATCGCTGATCTGCACCACGCACAGCCGGTCACGCGCGGTGATCAGCCCCATGGTTTCGGTATCGACGGCAACAGGGCCATCGGCGAGCACGCCTGCGGGCAGGTCTTCTTCGTGGAAATGAACGGTCATCGGCCACGCCTTAGGCGGAATGGGGATAGGAGGGAAGCGCGGCTTTGCGCTGGTGCTGCAACGCGCGTAACCTGTGGCGGATGAGCGAGACTGTTCCTGCAAGCTGGGCCGGGGTCCTCGATCCGGTGCTGGCCACGCGCCGCGGCGCGCCAGCTGGGCGGCTGGCTGCGTGCGGAGGAGGATGCAGGCAAGGCGATCTATCCGCCGCGCGGATGCCGCCTGCGGGCGCTGGAACTGACCCCGCTGGAAGCGGTGAAAGTCGTGATCCTCGGGCAGGACCCCTACCACGGGCCGGGGCAGGCGCATGGGCTGTGCTTTTCGGTGGCCGAGGGCGTGGCACTGCCGCCTTCGCTGGCGAATGTGTTCAAGGAACTGCAAAGCGATCTGGGCATTGCGCCGCCTGCCAGCGGCAATCTGGAGGGCTGGGCGCGGCAGGGGGTGCTGCTGCTCAACAACACGTCTGACGGTGGAGCAGGGCAAGGCAGGCAGCCACGCCGGACGCGGCTGGGAAGCGATCACCGATGCCTGCGTGGCGGCGGTGGCGGAGCGGGCCGAGCCGTGCGTGTTTATCCTGTGGGGCAGCCATGCGCAGGGCAAGGCGGCGCGGATTGCCGGCGCTTGCAGCGATGGCGGGCAGCATTGCCTGATCAAAAGCCCGCACCCCAGCCCGCTTTCCGCGCATCGCGGGTTCTTTGGTTCGAGGCCCTTCAGCCGGGCCAATGTGTACCTGGAAAAGCATGGGCACGGGGCGGTGGATTGGTCGCTCTGAGGCGGTCTCAAATCACTCGACGCAGAGAAAATCACCGAGCCGATAGCGCGCCACGACCGCGTCGGTACAATCCAACACGGTCACATCCTGTGCCAAATGCAGGTGCCCCGCACCAATCTGGCGGGCGGCATGCTGACGGGCGAATTGCTTGGCCACATGCCCGACAACCGAGACATCGGGCAGGTCAAAGCTGACCTCCCGGCTGCGCATGTTGCCGCGTTCGAGAAAGAATTGGAAGTGCGGCATGCGTCCCCTTATGAAGAGGGAACACACAGCATTGATGTTACAGTTTGATGACTCGGACGGGCTCTACCGTGGAAGTTCGGTCACGCCCATCAGCGCCTCGTCCACGCTCGCCGCGCACTGGCGGCCTTCGCGGATCGCCCAGACCACCAGTGATTGCCCGCGCCGCATGTCGCCGCAAGCATAGACCTGCGCGTCGCTGGTGCGGTAGTCCTGCGTGTTGGCATCGACATTGCCGCGCGCGGTCAGCGCCACGCCGCTCTGTTCGATCATCCCCTGCTTGCGCGGGCCGAGGAAGCCCATCGCCAGCAGGATCAGGTCTGCCTTGAGCGTGAATTCGCTGCCGGGCACTTCCTGCAATTGCCCGCCGGACCAGTCGGCGCGCACGCACTGGAGGCCGGTCACCGCGCCGTCCTTGCCCACTACCTGCTTGGTCAGCACCGCCCAGTCGCGATCCACGCCTTCATCGTGGCTGGTGGAGGTGCGCAGCTTCATCGGCCAGTCGGGCCAGGTCAGCAGCTTGTTTTCATGCACCGGCGGCTGCGGCATGATCTCGATCTGGGTGACGCTGGCCGCGCCCTGCCGGTTGGTGGTGCCGACGCAGTCTGAGCCGGTATCGCCGCCGCCGATCACGATCACGTGCTTGCCGGTGGCGGTGAGGCTGCCGCGCGGGGCGGCGCGGGTTTCATCGTCGCCCGCGTTGCGCTTGTTTTGCTGCATCAGGAATTCCATCGCCTGCCGCACGCCGGGCAGTTCCGCGCCGGGGATTTCCAGCCCGCGCGCATGTTCCGCCCCGCCCGAAAGCACCACCGCGTCGAAGTTTTCCTTGAGGCTTTTCATGGAGATATCGACGCCAACTTCGGTGCTGGTGCGGAAGGTCACGCCTTCGGCTTCCATCTGCACTGCGCGGCGGTTGATCTGCGCTCTTTTCCATCTTGAAATCGGGGATGCCGTAGCGCAGCAGCCCGCCGACCCGGTCGCCCTTCTCGAACACCGTCACCGAATGCCCCGCGCGCGCCAGTTGCTGCGCGCAGGCCATGCCCGCCGGACCGGAACCGACCACCGCCACGCTCTTGCCGGTCTGCCGGGCGGGCACCTGCGGCTTGATCCAGCCTTCCTGCCACCCGCGATCGACAATCGCGCATTCGATGCTCTTGATCGTCACCGGCTGGTCGGTGATGTTGAGCGTGCAGCTTGCCTCGCACGGGGCGGGGCAGACGCGGCCGGTGAATTCGGGGAAATTGTTGGTGCTGTGCAGCACTTCCAGCGCGTTCTGCCAGTCACCCTCGTAGACCAGATGGTTCCAGTCCGGGATGATGTTGTTCACCGGGCAGCCGTTGTGGCAATAGGGAATGCCGCAATTCATGCACCGCGAGGCCTGATTGCGCAGCGCACCCTCGGCGTGCGGAATCACGAATTCCTTGTAATGCTTCACCCGTTCCTTCGGATCGGCATAGGTGCGATCCTTGCGGTCGATTTCGAGGAAACCCGTCTCTTTACCCATTGTCTTGTTATCCTACTCGGCCGCGACGCTGGCGGCCTGGTCGCGTTCGGCTTCGAGCTGTTCGAGCGCGCGGCGGTAATCCTTCGGCATCACCTTGACGAATTCGCCCAGCGATGCCGCCCAATCGTCCAGCAGCGCAGTGGCGCGTGCCGAACCGGTGTGCAGCTTGTGCCGTTCGAGCAGGATCTTCAGCCGCGCGGCGTGGTGATAGAGCGGATCGCCCATGCCGAAATCGGTGACGGAAGAGCCGCGCTGCTGCGGCCTGCCGGTCCCATCGGGATCGTTGGCAGCGGCGACAATCGGTTCGAGATCGACCTGCGCCATGTTGCAGCGGCTGCGGAAGGTGCCGTCCGGATCGTAGACATAGGCGACCCCGCCGCTCATCCCGGCAGCAAAATTGCGCCCGGTCGGGCCGAGCACCGCGACCACGCCGCCGGTCATGTATTCGCAGCCATGATCGCCGGTGCCTTCGACCACCGCCACCGCGCCCGAATTGCGCACCGCGAAGCGTTCACCGGCGACGCCGGCGAAATAGGCCTCGCCCGCAATCGCGCCGTAGAGCACGGTATTGCCGACAATGATGTTTTCGCCCGGCACGCGCGGAACCCCGGCGGGCGGGCGGACGATCACCCGGCCGCCCGAAAGCCCCTTGCCGACATAGTCGTTGGCATCGCCGACCAGATCGAGCGTCACCCCGTGCACTGCCCAGGCGCCGAAGCTCTGCCCCGCTGTGCCGGTGAAATTGATGCGGATGCTTTCGGCAGGCAGGCCCTTGTGGCCGTGCGCCTTGGCGATCTTGCCTGAGAGCATCGCCCCAGTGGTGCGGTTGAGATTGCGGATCGGGCGCGAAATCTGCACCGGCTCACCGCGTTCGAGCGCGGGCTGGCAGGCCTCGATCAGTTCGTTGTCGAGCGCCGCGCTGAGGCCGTGATCCTGCGTCTCGGTGTGGAACAGCGTCTTGCCTGCCCACGGCTCCACCTGATGCAGCAGCCGCGACAGGTCGATCCCGTCGGTCTTCCAGTGGTGGATCGCGCGGTTCATATCGATCCGTTCCACCCGGCCGATCATTTCCTCCACCGTGCGGAAGCCCATTTCGGCCATGATGCCGCGCAGTTCCTCGGCGACGAAGAAGAAGTAGTTGATGACGTGTTCGGGCTGGCCGACGAACAGCTTGCGCAGTTCGGGGTTCTGCGTCGCCACGCCCACCGGGCAGGTGTTGAGGTGGCACTTGCGCATCATGATGCAGCCCGCCGCGATCAGCGGGGCGGTGGCAAAGCCGAATTCGTCCGCGCCGAGCAGCGCGCCGATGGCGACATCGCGCCCGGTGCGCAGGCCGCCGTCCACCTGCACCGCGATGCGGCTGCGCAGGCCGTTGAGCAGCAGCGTCTGCTGGGTTTCGGCGAGACCGATTTCCCACGGGCTACCCGCATGGGTCAGGCTGGTCAGCGGCGAAGCGCCGGTGCCGCCTTCGTAGCCCGAAATCGTGACATGGTCCGCCTTGCACTTGGCCACCCCTGCGGCCACCGTGCCGACGCCCACTTCGGCCACCAGCTTGACCGAAATCCGCGCCACCGGATTCACGTTCTTGAGATCGTGGATCAGCTGCGCGAGGTCTTCGATCGAATAGATATCGTGGTGCGGCGGCGGGCGAAATCAGGCCCACGCCGGGCGTGGCATGGCGCACCGCGCCGATGCGCTTGTCGACCTTGTGGCCGGGCAATTGCCCGCCCTCGCCGGGCTTCGCACCCTGCGCCATCTTGATCTGGATATCGTCCGAATTGGCAAGATATTCGGTGGTCACGCCAAAGCGACCGCTGGCCACCTGCTTGATCTTGCTGCGCATCGAATCGCCATTGGGCAGCGGCACGAAGCGTTCGGGCTCCTCCCCGCCTTCGCCGGTGTTCGAGCGCCCGCCGATCCGGTTCATCGCGATGGCGAGCGTGGAATGGGCCTCGTGGCTGATCGAACCGAAGCTCATCGCCCCGGTGCTGAACCGCTTGACGATTTGCGCGGCGGGCTCAACCTCGTCGAGCGGGATCGGCACCTCGGCCTTGGTCAGCACCATCAGCCCGCGGATCGTCAGCAGCCGTTCGGACTGTTCGTTGATCGACTTCGCGAATTCCGCGTACTGCTCCCACTTGTCGCCGCGCACCGCGTGCTGGAGCTGGGCGATATTGGCCGGGGTCCAGGCGTGCTCCTCGCCGCGCAGGCGATACTGGTACATCCCGCCGACATCCAGCATGTGGCGGTAGATCGGATTGTCGCCATAGGCGGCGGCAGTGGCGGCGCACCGTCTCCTGCGCCACTTCGGCCAGACCGATGCCTTCGATGGTGGTGGCGGTGCGGGTGAAATAGCTTTCGACGAAGGCGCGAGGACAGGCCCACCGCGTCAAAAATCTGCGCCCCGCAATAGGACTGGTAGGTGGAAATGCCCATCTTGGACATCACCTTCTGGATGCCCTTGCCCACCGCCTTGATGTAGTTCTTCTCGACCGCTTCGGGGGTCAATTCCGGGGCCTTGCGGCGGCGGATATCTTCCAGCGTCTCGAAGGCGAGATAGGGATTGATCGCTTCCGCGCCATAGCCCGCCAGCACGCAGAAGTGATGCACTTCGCGCGCTTCGCCGGTTTCCACCACGATCCCGGTCTGCATCCGCAGCCCCTGCCGCACCAGTTGGTGGTGCACGGCCGCCGTGGCGAGCAGCGCGGGCATGGGAATCCGGTCCGGCCCCTGCGCGCGGTCCGAGAGGATCAGGATGTTCCGGTCCTGCAGCACCGCCTCGGTCGCGGCCCAGCACATTTCCTTGATCGCCATTTCGAGGCCATCGGCCCCGGTCGTCGGCATCCCAGGTGATATCGATGGTGCCGGTACGGAACGCGCCGTCAAGGCTCGCTTCGACCGAGCGGATCTTCTCCATCCCCTTGCTGGTGAGGATCGGCTGGCTGATTTCGAGCCGCTTGTGCGTGCCCGCCTCGTGCCCCAGCAGGTTCGGGCGCGGGCCGACCATCGTCAGCAGGCTCATCACCAGTTCCTCGCGGATCGGATCGATCGGCGGATTGGTGACCTGCGCGAAGTTCTGCTTGAAATAATCGTAGAGCAGGCGGCTGCGCTTCGACAGCACCGCAATCGGCGTGTCGGTGCCCATCGAGCCGATGGGATCGTCTCCCAGCACCGCCATCGGCTCGAGGAACTTGGCGATATCTTCCTGCGTGTAGCCGAAGGCCTGCTGGCGATCGAGCAGGCTCACTTCGTGCTCCAGCACCGCTTCGTCGTGCGTCTCGATGGTTTCGAGATCGGCGAGATTGTACTGCGCCGCTTGCAGCCATTCCTCATAGGGTTCGGCATTGGCGAGCTGGGCCTTCAGCTCCTCATCCTCGATGATGCGGCCCTGTTCGAGATCGATCAGCAGCATCCGGCCGGGCTGGAGCCGCCATTTGCGCACGATGTCTTCCTCGGCAAACGGCAGCACGCCGCTTTCGGAGGCGAGGCAGACGAGATCGTCCTTGGTCACGCAGATAGCGCGCGGGGCGCAGGCCGTTGCGATCCAGCGTGGCGGCGATCTGGCGGCCATCGGTGAAGGCGACCGAGGCGGGGCCATCCCACGGTTCCATCAGCGCGGCATGGTATTCGTAGAAAGCGCGCGCGCTTGGGGTCCATCAGCGGGTTGCCGGCCCATGCTTCCGGGATCAGCATCATCATCGCATGGGCGAGGCTGTACCCGCCGAGCAGCAGCAGTTCGAGCGCATTGTCGAGGCAGGCGGTGTCTGACTGGCCGTGCGGGATGATCGGCCAGAGCTTGTCCAGATCGGCCCCAAGCAGCGCCGATTCCATCGTCCGGCGGCGGGCGTTCATCCAGTTGACGTTGCCGCGCACGGTGTTGATTTCACCGTTGTGGCAGATCAGCCGGAACGGCTGCGCCAGCCGCCAGCTGGGGAAGGTGTTGGTGCTGAAAGCGCTGGTGGACGAGGCCGAGCGCGCTTTCGCAATCGGGATCGCGCAGATCGTCGTAAAAACTGCCCACCTGCGTTGCCAGCAGCAGCCCCTTGTAGACCACGGTGCGGCTGGAGAAGCTGGGCATGTAGAGCTTTTCCAGCCCCGGCATGGAATGCTTCTTAGCGAGGTCCGCCAGCGGGTTCTGGGTCTGCTTGCGGATCACGATCAGCTTGCGTTCGAAGGCGTCCTGATCGGCGCAGTTCTCCCCCCGCGCGATGAAACACTGGCGGATCACCGGCATCGATTCGAGCACGGCCTTGCCGAGCCCGTCTTCGGTGGTCGGCACGTCGCGCCAGCCGATCAGATGCTGGCCTTCCTTGGCGACGAATTTCTCGAACTGCGCGGTGATGAAATCGCGCGCCGGGGCATCCTGCGGCAGGAAGCACATGGCCACCGCATAATCGCCGGGTTGCGGCAGGGTAAGGCCTTCGCCCGTGGCCCAGCGGCGATAGAGCTTGTCCGGAATCTGGATCAGGATGCCCGCGCCGTCACCCAGCAGCGGGTCCGCCCCCACCGCGCCGCGATGATCGAGATTGGCCAGAATTTCCAGCCCCTGGGTCACGATGCCATGCGATTTGACGCCCTTGATATGGGCAACAAAGCCCATGCCGCAGTTGTCGTGCTCATTTACGCTGTCATACAGGCCTTGGGCGGCGGGATACTCGGTCAAACGTCGATACTTCCTGTTGCTCGCGCAGGTTCAGGGCGGACCGAACGCGCGTCCCGAAACCGGTTTCAACGGCAACGAAACGCGAATCAACAGCCCCGGGCTGCACGAAAATTTCGCGAGTGGCCCTTTTGGCGACAGGAAGCGTGTTTTGCAAGTTTTGTTGCACTGCACAAGTGTGCGGCCAAGGCCCGCATATCATGCGGTGCGAGCGGAAGGCTATTTGCCCATCCGCTGCAGGTTCATCAATGCCTCGCGTAGCGCCCGCTCGCTATCGTCGTTCGAAGCGGGGCGACCGACTGCGGGAGCTGGCTGCGGATCGGGGTGAATTTGCGCCACCGGAGCGGGAGCGGGCGCCGATCCGGGTGCATCGAACGGGCGATCAAACGGGCGAGTGCTGACAGCGGGTGCGGGCACTGCTGCGCGCGCCGGTTCCTCGCTGGGGAAGATCACCGTCGGACGGACAAATTCAGCATCGGTTTCGGACTCGTCAATGCGGACAAACTCCTCGTCACTGCGGCGAAAGGGATTTGCCGCGGCCAGAGAGCCATAGCTGGCATCGCGTTGGGGTGCTGCCGGACTTTGCAGATTGCCGACCGGTAGCCGGAACGAGGCAGCGAGTTCCTCGATTTCGTCATCATCGTCCTCGTCGTCGGCAGCATCATCGACCACCGTCAGACGGCCCATCCCCGCGAAGGGAGCATAGGCCTGCGGGGCAACCGATTCGGCCACAGGTGCTGCGGCAGGTGCTGGTTCGGGAGTGGCTTCGGCCAGTGACTGCGCTTCGGCAGCGGCGGAAGATTTGCCAAACCATGCTGCCATGGCTTCGGCGGCGTCATCGGCGGGCGCGGGTTCGAATTCTCCGGAAAATTCGGCGAGCGGTTGTGCGACTTCGGCGAGTCTCGTGGGTTCGGCTGCGGAAACACTTTCGCTGGCAGCGACAATGGCAGCACTGGCGGCCCGCTGCGCTGTCCATTCGCGATGCTTTTCCAGCGTGTGGCCGAGCTTCTGCACCAATTGGACCAGCCCAGTCACTTCGCTGTTGGACACAGCTGTCGTCTCTTCGGGCGTGAAAACCTGGTCGTGGGTAACAATTTCCACAAAGTTCTCCGGGGTTGTTTCGGGTTGCGGCAGGTCCGCCGCATAGAGTTCGTCGTCTACCGATGGATCGGCATAAGCATCGGCAACGGATGGTGCGGGTTCCGAGGGCGGCACATAATCCGCGATCCGCGCCAGCGAGGGCGGCGAAAAGGGCAAGGCATCGCCCACGGGAGCTGCAAAGGCCCGGCTGTGCCGGATTTCGACCCTGGATTCTTCCAGTCCGGATTCTGCCGGGGCGGGAATGAATTCCTGGCGCGGCTGCGATGCCGGCGCGGAGGGCAATTTGTCGAGTACGACCGCTTCGTATTCGCCTTCAGCGTCTTCCTCGTCAGGTGCATATTCTAGCCCCAGCTCAAGCGCATCTTCAGCTTCGGCGTCGTCGCCCGGCAAGGGGACGATATTGAGGAAATCGCTCGGACGCGCCTCCTCGGCCATTGCCAGCGAGCGGCGGCGGCCCAAATTTGCTGGAGCGGTTTCCGGAGTTGCGCGCAACGGCGGGAGATCGGCATCGAGCCCGTCATCATCGAAGTCCGCATCGAAGCCGTCGTCGTCATAATCGCTTTGCCGTTCGCCGGGCCGTTCGCTGGCACTCGCACGCGGCTGGCTTGCTGCCTGCGAAACCTTGCGCGCGGCGAACAGGCCGAGCAGCGCCCCGCCCACCGTGGCGACCAGAGCAATCGCGGCACGGGCAGTGAAGCCCAGCGGCGGAGCGGCCGACGGGATCACCGAAGCGATACCGGTTGTCGTCAGCATACTTTCGATCAGTTGCACTGGCAGGATCAGGCTGCCGAGGCCGAGCAGGGCGGCAAACCAGAGGGCGACTATCGCGGGAAAGGCGGGATGCGCGCTGACCGGCAGCCGGTCGGCATTCTTGCCACCACTTCTGCGGTTGCCGGATTGATCCATCGGGATTGAAGCCACGAGCGTTTCCTGTCTGCGCCTTCCCGCTTACCACCGTAAAAGTCAGGCGGCGGCGGGAATCCGGCGGTTCAAGGGTTGGCCTAACAGGCTTTGGTAAACGACCTGATAACGCTGTACATTGTGGTGCCAGTCATGATGATCGCGGACATGCTGGCGCGCGGTGGCGCGGATTGCGGGCCACTCCTCGCGGCGGTCGATCAGGTCGGCGAGCGCGCTGGCGCAGGCGGCGGGATCGTCGGGTGTAAACAGCACGCCGGTCTCCCCATGTTTGACCAGCTCGCGGTGCCCGCCGACATCGCTGGCGGCAACCAGCTGCATCTGCGCCATCGCTTCCAGCGGCTTCAGCGGCGTGACCAGATCGGTCAGGCGGCTGCGCTTGCGCGGATAGGCCATGATGTCGCTGAGCGCGTAATAGCGTTCGACTTCGCCGTGCGGGACGCGGCCGGTGAAAACGATTGCATCAGCTGCGGGGGACGCAGCGGCCTGGGCCTTGAGCGCTTCCTCCATCGGCCCACCGCCCACCAGCAGCAGCCGCGCATCGGGATGGCGCGCGACCAGCAAGGGCATGGCGGCGATCAGATCGTCCAGCCCTTCGTAGTCGTAGAAACTGCCGATGAAGCCGATTACCGGGCCATCTGCGATACCGAGTTCCTCCGCCAGCGCCGCGTCGCGCGGCACCGGTTCGCCGAACATCGTCAGGTCTACCCCATTGGGCATGATCCCGATCTTGTCCGGGGCAACACCGCGCGCCACCAGATCGTCCTTCAGCCCTTGGCAAATCGTCATAACTGCATCCGCGCCGCTTACCGCCATATTTTCGAGCTGGCGGGTGAGGCGGTACTTGAGCGAGCCTTCGTGGGTCATCAGATTGCCAACCGCCGCATCTTCCCAGAAGGCGCGGATTTCGTAGACTACCGGGATACCCAGCCGTTTGCCCGGCGCGGATCGCCGCCATCCCGTCGAGCGCGGGCGAATGGGCGTGCAGCACATCGGGCCGCCATTCCTGCGCCAGCGCGACAATGGCATCGGCCAGCGCGCCGATTTCGCGCCATTCCCGCAGGCCCGCAGGGCCCTGTGCCTTGCCGGGCGTGCGGTGGAAGGTTAGCCCGTCCACCTGCTCGACCGGCGGCCCCTCGACGCTGTGCCGCAGCCCGGTAATCCCGCGCACTTCCAGTCCGGAAGCCTGTTGCGCCTTCAGAATCGCGCGCGTGCGGAAGGTATAGCCGCTGTGCAGCGGCAGCGAATGGTCAAGGACGTGCAGGATCCGGGTCATCGCCCGTGCCTTTGCCACAGCTTGCTTAACGCCGCGTCAAGAGCTTGGCGGTAAGGCCAAGGCCAGACAGCTGCCGGACCCTGATCCTTGATCGATATTTTCACCATCCTGCTCAGCCACGGCCTGATCCTGCTGGCCGCGTGGAAGCTGCTGTTCCGCGACGATCTGGATCACGACGATCCAACCGCCTTTGCCGCGCCGCGCCCGTGGCTGAAGGCCGACGCAGTTGAAGATGGAAGCGAAGAGACCACCGCAGATGCGTGATCTGGTCCTCCTTGCCTTTATCGGTGCGGTGCTACTGCTCGGCTTCAAGCGGCCCTTCATCTGGGTGCTGCTGTACATCTATGTCGATATCGTTGCCCCGCAGCATATTGGCTGGGGCATCATCACCAGCCTGCAATTGTCGCTGATAACCTTTATCGCCGCCTTCGCGGGCTACGTGGTGCTCGACAGTAAGGAAGGCAGTCGATTTACTCCGCGGCAGGCGCTGATCGTCGCGCTGCTGGCCTGGTGCGGCTACACCACATTGGTTGCGGTATTCCAGGATTCGGCGTGGGACAAATGGGCCTGGGTGTGGAAGAGCATGTTCTTCGCTGCCTTCCTGCCGCTGACCCTGCGCACCCGGCTGCGGCTCGAATCCGCCGTGCTGGTGTTCGCGCTGGCGATTGGCGCGATTGCTATCAATGGCGGGATCAAGACGCTGTTCGGCGGCGGCGGCTACGGCACGCTGACACTGCTTGTGGATGACAATTCGGGCATTTACGAAGGCTCGATCATTTCCACCGCAGCTATCGCTTCGATTCCGCTGATCCTGTTCCTCGCCCGCCGCGGCACGCTGTTTCCGCCGAGCAAATGGGTCTGGCTATTCTGCGCCGCGTTGATCTTTTCCTGCTTGCTGATCCCGGTCGGCACCAATGCGCGCACTGGGCTGGTCTGTGTGGGCGTGCTGGCCGTGCTGCTGCTGCGGCAGGTGCGCCACCGCTTCCTGTTCGCCGGACTGGCGGGCGCTGCGATGACGCTGTCGCTGCCATTCCTCCCGGCCGAATTCACCGAGCGGATGGGCACGATCACCGGCTTCCAGTCGGACGAAAGCGCTTCCACCCGGCTCGAAGTGTGGAAGTGGACCTATCACTATGCGCTGGGCAATCCCCGGGGCGGCGGGTTCGATGCCTATCGCGCCAACAGCTTCACCTACCAGCTTCCCGAAGTGACCGGGGAAGGGAACAATCGCCAGATCACCTACACCGAAGTGACTGACGAGGCGCGTGCCTATCATTCCTCCTATTTCGAGATGCTCGGCGAACAGGGCTGGCTGGGGCTGGGCCTGTGGCTGCTGCTGCACGGGCTGGGCCTGTGGCACATGGAACGCATCCGCTGGCGGGAGCGGGCCAAGCATGCTGATCGCGACGTGTGGTTCCACGATCTGGCCACGGCCTTGCAGCACGCGCAGCTGATTTTTCTGGTCGGCGCGGCCTTTGTCGGGATCGCCTACCAGTCGTTCATGTTCATGCTGATCGCGATGCAATGCGCGCTGTGGAGCCAGTGGCGCATGCGCCGCAAGGGCTTCCGCCGCTCCGAAGTGGCGGAGAAGCTGGGTGGCAGGGACAGGCTGGCCGCGCCCGCCTGACGCTATCTGCTCGACAATCGCCGCGTGGCGGTGAATAATCGTGCGCAAATGGACGGTGTCGCCACTCTCGGGATCATGGAAATCCTTGGCATTGCTGCCAGCGCCAGCCTGCTGGCCGGATGGCGGCTGTATATCGTCGTGCTCGCCACGGGGCTGGCGATGCGCAGCGGTTATGTGCCCTTGCCCGAGCATCTCGAAGCGCTGCAAGTGCTCGCCAATCCGTGGGTGCTAGGGATAGCGGCGTTCGGCGCACTGGCGGAATTCTTTGCCGACAAGGTGATGTGGCTCGATTCGGCGTGGGACGCAGTGCACACGCTGGTGCGCCCCATTGGCGGTGCGCTGCTGGCACTGGCGATTGTCGATCCGGGCGATCCGGCCACGCAAGTCATCGCCTTCCTCGCGGGCGGCGGCGGCGCTCTGCTGGCGCATGGCGGCAAGGCGGGGGCGCGGGCAGCGATCAACACTTCGCCCGAACCGGTCTCCAACATCGCCATGTCCACGGCAGAGGATGTCGCTACCGTGGGGCTGATGTGGCTGGTTTACGAGTATCCGCTGGCCGCAGTTGGCGTGGCGGTGGTGTTGCTGGTAACGGCTATCGCGCTGCTGGTGCTGGTGCGGCGGCTGGTGAAGAAGGTGTTCGGGGGCGGGAATCCACCTGCGCAAACCTAGATCAAATTACCCGAACACCACACCGACACCCGCATGCTGAGAGCTCGTCGAAGCACGGCCAGCACTCTGTCCGCCTATCGAGGCCCTCAGATTTCGTCTTCGGCTGCCTCAGGATTAGCGGAGTTTTGCTATGGTCTCAGGGTGAGCGAGCTTTGTACGGGTTAGGTCTCTTGTTACGCTAACCCTACCCATTGTTATCTCGCATCCATTGTTCCACCACCGGGGCAATCTTGCCGCGCCACTTGCTGCCGTTGAAGATGCCGTAATGGCCGACATCCTTAGCGAGGTGGTATTTCTTCTTCGCCGTGGGCAGGTGCTTGGCCAGATCGAGCGCGGCACGGGTCTGGCCGACCCCGGAAATATCGTCCAGCTCGCCTTCGATCGCCAGCAGCGCCGTGTCACGGATCGCATCGGGATCGATGGCTTTGCCGCGATGCACGAATTCGCCCTTGGGCAGCGAATGGCGTTGGAATACGTGCTCGATAGTCTGGAGGTAGAATTCCTCCGTCATATCGCAGACCGAGAGATATTCATCGTAGAACGACTTGGTGCGCTCGGCGCTGTCATTATCGCCCAGCGTCATGTGTTTGAACATCTCGTAATGGCTCATCATGTGATCGGCCAGGTTCATCGACAGGAAGCCTGCGAGTTGCAGGAAGCCGGGATAGACCTTCCGCCCCGCGCCCGGATAGCTGTAGGGAACGGTGGCGATCACATTGCTTTTGAACCAGGCGAGCGGCTTGTCCATCGCCAGATCGTTCACGCTGGTCGGGCTGGCGCGGGTATCGATCGGGCCGCCCATCATGGTCAGCGAGGCCGGGCGGCACTTGTCCTTGCTCGGCGGCCATCACCGCGGTGGCGGCAAAGGCGGGGACCGAGGGCTGGCACACCGCGAGGATATGCGTCTTCGGGCCGAGGAATTGCAGGAATTCGATCAGGTAATCGATGTAATCGTCCAGATCGAATTTCCCCGCCGAAAGCGGCACCTGCCGCGCGTCGGCCCAGTCGGTGATCCAGACCTGCTGGTTTACCACCATCCGCTGCACCGTGCCGCGCAGCAGCGAGGCGAAATGTCCGCTCATCGGCGCGGCGATCAGCAGCTTGGGCGCATCTTCAGGCAGGCCTTCGCGCACGAACCGGCGCAGACCGCCGAACGGCTTTTCGAACACCACGGTTTCGGAGACCGGGCAGGAAACGCCGTCCACTTCGACCGGCTGGATGTCGAATTCCGGCTTGCCGCGATCCTCATACAGGTGCGCGAACACCTTGAGCGCGCTGGCGGCGGCAGGCCCCATGCCGAAATAGCCCATCGGCAGCGCCGGATTGTCGAGCATACGCGCGGCCACGGCGGCCCAGTTGCTGGCTGAGCCGAGCAGCACGCGCTGCATTTCATAAGCGGAATAAAGCAAGTTGGTGCGTCCCCTGCGTTTCTGTAGCGCGGTCTGGCGGAAGGTGCCCAGGCGACCGTTTTTGTGCGTTGCGGCAAACATGCCCGTGTTTCGTTGCATGTTGCAACGCGGTATGGCGCGCGCATGGGCAAGCAGGACGTGGGAACCCGGCCCTGCGGCTGGCTTGACCACGGCCAGCGATTGGGCTAGTGCCGCGCGACAATGGCACGCATGTCCCGATCCATCCAAGCCGATGACGCGAAATCGGCGCGCAATCTCGGCCCGCTCAAGATGGTGGCGCGCGAGGCGCTGAAATATCCGCTGCAGATCGGGCTGGCGGCGATTGCGCTGTTCGTCACTGCCGTCATCATGTCCTGGGCGGTGCCTAATGCGCTGCAGATGATTATTGATCGCGGATTCGGCGGCGAAGGCGAAATCGGTCGCTGGTTCCGCTATCTGCTGCAACTGGTCGGCGTGCTCGGGATCGGCACCGCGATGCGGTTCTATTTCGTCAGCTGGCTGGGCGAGCGGGTGGTCGCCGATATCCGCCGCCGGGTGCTACGACAACCTGCTGCGGCTTTCGCCCGCCTTCTTCGAGGAGAACAGCCCGCGCGAAATCAGCTCGCGGATGGTTTCCGACACCGCGATCATCGAGCAGATCGTCGGCACCACCGTTTCGGTCGCGCTGCGCAACACGATCATGGCGGTGCTGGGGACGGGCTACCTGTTCTGGCTCGCGCCGCAACTGGCGGTGTGGCTGCTGGCGGGGATTCCGCTGGTGATCGGGCCGATTGCGCTGTTCGGGCGGCGGCTGCGCGATATCAGCCGCGCCAGTCAGGACCGGGTGGCCGATGTCGGCGGCATCACCACCGAAATGCTCTCCGCGATGAAGATCGTGCAGGGCTTCAACCAGGAAGCGCGCGAGTCCGTGCGCTTCGGTGATGCGGTGGAGCGCACCTTCGAGGTCGCCAAATCGCGCATCCTGATCCGCGCGGTGATGACCGCACTGCTGATCACGCTGATTTTCGGCGCGATCACCGGGCTGATGTGGCGCGGCGCGCTGATGGTGGCGGAAGGCACGATTTCGGGCGGGACGATCGCTCGCCTTCATCGTCGGCGGGGTGATTACGGCGGGAGCCTTCGGCGCGCTGACCGAAGTGTTCGGCGATCTGCTGCGCGGCGCCGGTGCGGCCGAGCACGGCTCAACGAACTGCTCGAAGAACAGCCCGATATCGCCATGCCCGCCCGCCCGCAGGCGCTGCCCGTGCCGCCGCGCGGCGCCATTGCCTTTGCCAATGTCAGTTTCAGCTATCCCACCCGCCCCGAAGACAAGGCGGTGCACGATTTCACCCTGACCGTGGAGCCGGGCGAGACCGTGGCGATCGTCGGCCCCTCGGGCGCGGGCAAGTCCACCATCTTCCAGCTCGCCGAGCGGTTCTACGATCCGCAGGCAGGCACGATCCGGATGGACGGGGTGCCGCTGACCCAGGCCGATCCCGCCGAAGTCCGCCGCCGCATGGCGCTGGTGCCGCAGGAAGGCATACTGTTCGCCGCCAGCGCGCGCGACAACCTGCGCTATGGCGCGTGGGAAGCCAGCGAGGACGCGATCTGGCAGGCCGCGCGCGCTGCCAATGCCGAGGATTTCCTGCGCGAACTGCCGCAAGGGCTCGATACCTTCCTCGGCGAAGGCGGGGCGCGGCTTTCGGGCGGACAGCGCCAGCGGGTGGCCATCGCCCGCGCGCTGCTGCGCGATGCGCCGATCCTGCTGCTCGATGAAGCGACCAGCTGCCCTCGATGCCGAAAGCGAACGGCTGGTGCAGGATGCGCTCGAACGGCTGATGGCGAACCGCACCACGCTGGTGATCGCCCATCGCCTCGCCACGGTGCGCGCGGCGGACCGGATCGTGGTGATGGAGGGCGGGCGGATCGTCGAACAGGGCGATCACGCCAGCCTGACCGCGCAGGGCGGGCTCTATGCGCGGCTGGCGGCCCTGCAGTTCGACGAACGCAAGGTCGAAGCCGCTACCGCCTAAAGCATGTTCGCTGTTGCCTTGCGTCGAGCCGAATCGACGCTTAATCGAAATGGTAACGACAGAAACGGTCCGCCCGGTGTGGGCGGGGCCGAATACAATAAATCACACCTTTGGGGACTGCCACATGATCCGCACGCTTCTGGTCACATCCGTATCCGCACTGGGACTGGCCTTCGCCATGCCCGCCTTGGCGCAAGACGCGCCTTCCGAAGCTGCTCCGGCCCTGCCAACGATGGACTTTGGCAGCTGGGGCGTCGGGCTCGACCTGATCGATGCCAGCGTCGATCCGGGCGATGATTTCAACGCCTATGTCAACGGCAAGTGGATTCGCGAGCACCGAAATTCCCGCTGATCGCCAGCGGTTCGGCGCGTTTGACATGCTGCGCGAGGAATCGATTGTCGATGTCGAAGCGCTGGTGCGCGATCTGGTCGCTTCCGATCCCGCGCCCGGCACCCCTGCGCGGCGGATTGTCGATGCCTACAATGCCTATGCCGATATGGGCGCGATCGATGCCGATGGCCTCGCCCCCGCGCAGCCCTATTTGCAGGAAATCTTCACTGCGCCCGATCTGGGCCGGCTGGTCGAACTGTTCCAGGCACCCGGCTACCCCGGCATGGTGGGCGCAGGCGTCGGCATCGATGCGCGCAATCCTACCGAATATGCCGTGAGCATCGGCTTCGACGCGATGGGCCTGCCTGATCGCGACTATTATCTGGTCGATTCGGAAAGCAATCTGGCGATCCGCGAGGCCTATCTGGCCTATCTCGGCACCATGCTGGGCGCGGCGGGATACACCGATCCGGCGGGTGCGGCGGTTGCCGTCTATGCCTTCGAGGAGCAGGTGGCCGAGCTGGAATGGGCGCGGCAGATGCTGCGGATGCCGCAGCTGACCTACAATGTGCTGAGCCGCGAAGAACTGACTGGCGATGGCGGGCGACTTTCCCATCGATACGCTGCTCGAGGCCGGACAATTTGGCGATCAGACCCGCTTTCTTGCCGGCCAACTTCCGCCGACCGAGGAAGAAGTCGCCAGCCTCGGCCTCACCCCGGCGCAGCTCGAAATGATCGGTGGCGGGCTGCCCGCAATGATGGAATTGCTGACGCAAACCCCGCTGGCGACGCTTCAAGCCTATATGGCGGTGCGGTTCCTCGGCAATAACGCCGATGTCCTCTCCAGCGAGCTGGATGCGGCGAATTTCGATTTCTACGGCCGCACCATCGGCGGACAGGAAGAACCCGAAGCGCGCTGGAAGCGGGCTATCGGCGCGGTGCAGGGGCAACTGGGCGAACAGCTTGGCGCGCTCTATGTCGAACGGTACTTCCCGCCCGAAAGCAAGGCGCGGATGGACGAGCTGGTGGCCAATCTCTCGCGTTCGATGAGCATGGCGCTCGACGAAAACGAATGGATGACCCCCGAAACCATCGCCGAAGCGCGCAACAAGCTGAACGGCTTTGTGCCGATGATCGGCTATCCGGACGAATTCGAAGTCTACGAAGGGCTGGAAATCAGCCCCACCGACCCGCTCGGCAATCGCATGAACGCGACGCGCTGGAACCTGCAGGACAATCTCGCCAGGCTCGGCACCCAGGTCGATCCCAGCGAATGGGGGATGCTGCCGCAGACGGTGAACGCCTATTACTCGCCGCTGACCAACCGCATCGTTTTCCCCGCCGCGATCCTGCAGCAGCCGTTCTTCGGTGCGGACGCGGACACGGCGGTGAATTACGGCGGCGATTGGCGCGGTGATCGGGCACGAAATCGGCCACGGTTACGACGATCAGGGATCGCAGTTCGATGCCACCGGAACGCTGCGCAATTGGTGGCAGGATGGCGACCGCGAAGCCTTCGAGGACATCACCACCCGGATGGCGGGCTTCATTGAAAGCTATTGCCCGGTGGAAAGCCCCGAAGGCCCGGTGTGCCTGCGCGGGCAGCAGTCGATGGGCGAGACACTGGGCGACGTGGTCGGCCTGCAAATGGCCTACCGCGCCTATCGCCTGTCGCTGAACGGCGAAGAAGCCCCGGTGATCGACGGGCTGACCGGTGATCAGCGCTTCTTCCTCGGCTTCGCGCAGATCTGGCGCGGGATGGAGCGCGAGGAATCGCTCCGCAACCGGGTGATGACCGCCAACCACCCGCCGGGCGAATTCCGCCTGAACAACGCCGTGCGGCACATCGATGCCTGGTACGACGCCTTCGGGGTGACGCCGGACGACGAACTCTACCTGCCGCCGGAACAGCGCATCTCGATCTGGTAAGCCATAGTCTCCCCCCTCCCGCTTGCGGGGACTCGCAGAGGGGGCGAAGCCCCAGCGGCCGGGGGTGGGCCTGTGCCAAGGCTTGACTTGCCGCCTGACAATCGAGAAACGCGGCGGCCATGAACGAGACCATTACCGCAGTCCTGCTCGGCATAGTCGAAGGACTGACCGAATTCCTGCCGGTGTCGTCCACCGGCCATCTCATCCTCGCCACCGAACTGCTCGGGTACGATGCGGAACGCTGGGCGCTGTTCAACATCGCGATCCAGCCGGGCGCGATTCTGGCGGTGGTGGTGCTGTACTGGCGCACGTTTTGGGACGTGCTGGTCGGTCTGACCCGCTGGCAACCCGAAGCGGTGGCCTTCACCCGCAATCTGCTGGTCGCCTTCGTTCCTGCGGTTGTGCTGGGGCTGGCGTTTGGCGATGCCATCGAACAGATGCTCGAAAGCGCCATGCTGGTGGGCTGGATGCTGCTGATTGGCGGGTTCGCGATGCTGGCGGTGGAGAAATATGCCAATCCTGAAGAAAGCGGCGGTGTAGCGGGAGTTTCCCTGCGGCAGGCCACGATGATCGGGCTGGTGCAATGCCTGGCGATGGTCCCGGGGGTCAGCCGTTCCGGCGCAACAATTCTGGGGGCAATGGCCTTCGGGGTGGACCGCAAAACCGCTGCCGAGTTCAGCTTCTTCCTTGCCCTGCCCACGCTGACCGGGGCGACCGCGCTGCAACTGTACAAACATTCCGATCAGCTCAGCCCGGACCAGTTCGGGCTGATCGCTATCGGCGCGCTGGTATCGTTCGTGGTGGCGCTGGCGGTAATCAAGCTGTTTGTCAGCTATGTCAGCAAGCGCGGCTTCGCGCCGTTCGCCTGGTACCGGATAGTCGCCGGGGTGGCAGCGATTGTCTGGCTCAGCCTGCGCTGAGGCGAATTTTAAATTATGGCGGAACAAAGGCGCGGCAGGGCAGTTTCCTCCTTCGACGATGTGTCAGCCGGGAAAACCGCCTCGTGGGTATCCTATCCATAATTGCGGGCTTGGCATTGCTCGTTCCGCTTAACCTGCTGCGTTTTAGCGACAGACGTTAGGCGGCTCTCGGATGGCCCGCGGGGGTCGTTCATCCGGGGCGGCCTGTGCCTGCCTCACCTTGAAGGGGAATACAGATGAAGAAGATTGTTGCTTTCGCTTCCGCCGCCGTGCTCGGCCTCTCGCTCGCCGCTTGTGACAGCGCCGCCGAGAACAATGCTGAAGACGAAATCGAAGCCACCGAAGATGCGGCCGATGCCGAAATCGACGCGATGGAAGACTCCGGTGCGATTACCGACGATCAGGCTGACGCGATGGAAGCCGATGTCGAAGCCGAAACCGATGCGATGGAAGATGCGGTTGATGCCGCCGATCCGGACACCGCTGCCGAAGCGGATGCCGTAGTCGAATAAGACCGGCTTCCAGCAATCTGAGAACCGGCTCCGGGGTTCGCTCCGGGGCCGGTTTTTCTTTGCCCGCCCGAGGCGTGGTCAAACTGGTGAGGCGCGCGATCCGCGGCCGCCGCGCAGGAAATATTCCTGCGTGCCCCGATGCAGCACGTCATCGACATCGATCACCGCCGAATTGGCATAGGTGAAGCTGGACCCGAGATTGCGATAGAGCCGGTCGAAATCGCGTTCCACTGTCTGGTGATAGAGATCCTCGAAACTCTCGATCACGAAATAGGTCGGCTGGAGATCGTCGATCACGTAATCGGTGCGCATAACCCGATCGACATTGAGCATGATCCGGTTGGGCGATTGGCCATCGAGCGCGAAAATCGCCTCGGTCGGGCCGGAGAGAATACCCGCGCCGAAAATGCGCGGCACGCCATTCTCCAGCATCAGCCCGAATTCGACCGTGTACCAGTAGAGTGCGCCGAGTGCTTTCAGCCGGTTATACCGCATCGCCTTCCAACCGGCGCGGCCGTATTCCTGCATGTAATCGGCAAACACTGGATCGGTGAGCAGCGGGACATGGCCGAAGACGTCGTGGAACACGTCGGGTTCCTGGATGTAGTCGAAAGTCTCGCGGGTGCGGATGAAATTGCCCGCCGGGAAGCGGCGATTGGCGAGATGCCAGAAGAACACGTGATCGGGGATCAGCATCGGCACGGGGACCACGCTCCAACCGGTCAGACGCCCCAGTTCCTCCGAGAGTGCCATGAAGTCGGGCACGCCGCCGCGTCCCAGATCGAGCCGTTCAAGCCCGTGCAGCATCGCCGAACAGGCACGGCCGGGAAGCACCTGCATCTGCCGGGCGAAGAGATCGTTCCAGATCGTGTCTTCGTCTGCGGAATACGGCGTTTGCGCGGGCTCGAGCCAATCCTCGCCGACGTTTGCAGGACGTTGGAGGGGGGCAGTGAATACGTCTGCGGGAACCACGGGAAGCGTGGAGAAGTCTTCGGCAATTTCCCCGGAATTCGGACGGCTTCTCGACAATCTGGCTCATGCCAAGCCGTGTATCACAGCCGTACGCACCATTCCAGTTTCACTCGTTACCATCATCGGGTGCCGGTGCGGCAGGCGGCTGGCGCTCCTCAAGCATTTCGGCGGCTTCGGCCACGGCGCGCTCTTCATCGCCCGAAGCGGGATGGGGAGCGGGTGCATCCGCTCCCCCGCAGGCGGCCAGCGCCGCGCCGAGGGCCAGCAGCATCCCGGCGCGCGCGCTCTCCACCTTGGGCATCACTGGGCTTCGGCAGCAATATCGCGAGCCTGCTCGGCAGCCGCAGCGGCGCTGAGAGCGTCGTCTGCCGCTGCCTGTGCGTCATCGGCAATTGCTTCCGCTGTCGTCGAATTCTCCTCGATTTCTTCCTCAGCGGCTTCCTCGGTCATCGCATCGGCATCGGCGACGGGTGCGGGAACTTCAGCCATCGCCTCGTCAGCAGGGACTTCGACGGTATCGGCCACGGCATCTTCGCTCGCGTCGGTCGAATCGGCGCAGGCGGACAGCGCGAAAACGGCAGCGGCGGCAACAAGGGCAAGTTTCTTCATGGGTATGGGTACTTTCATTTCGGAGTGAATTGACTAGGGCCTTCTAGCGAATCCCGATGCGCGTGGAAATGCACAACCGTGCAGGTGGCGGTATCTGGTGCGATCTGCCAGATGGGCGGCGATGGATTATCCCGCAACCCTGTCTCCCGATCTCGATCAAGCCAGAGCCGAATTGCGCCGCATTTTCGGCTTTCCCGAATTTCGCGGGGTGCAGGAGGATGTGCTGGCGCGGGTGCTGGCGGGGCAATCGACGCTGGCGGTGATGCCGACCGGCGCGGGCAAATCGCTCACCTACCAACTTCCGGCCACCATGCTCCACGGCACCTGCGTGGTGATTTCCCCGCTGATCGCGCTGATGCACGATCAACTGCGCAGCGCGCGGGCGAACGGCATCGCTGCCGCCACGCTCACCAGCGTCGATACCGACTGGCGCGAGACGGTGGATGCGTTCCGCGCGGGGCAGCTCGATCTGCTCTATGTCGCCCCCGAACGCGCCAGCCAGCAGGGGTTCCGTGACATGCTCGCCAGCGCAGAGATCGCGCTGTTCGCGGTGGACGAGGCGCATTGCGTTTCCGAATGGGGCCACGATTTCCGCCCCGATTATCGCCAGCTCCGCCCGCTGATGGACGCCTTCCCGCAGGTGCCGCGCCTGGCGCTGACGGCGACGGCGGATGCGCATACCCGCGCCGATATCCTCACCCAGCTCGGCATTCCGGCCGAAGGCCTGGTGCTGGCGGGGTTCGACCGGCCCAATATCCGCTACCAGATCACCCCGCGCGACAATGGCCCGCAAGCAATTGGCCGAGCTGCTGGCGGAAGAACCGGGGCCGGGGATCATCTATGCGCCGACGCGGGCTACGGTAGAAAAACTGGCCGACCAGCTTGGCGCGGGCGAGTGGCAGGCCGGTGCTGCCCTATCACGCGGGGCTGGCGCCCGATGTGCGCGGCGCGCAACCAGGCGGCATTTGTCGACAGCGAGGACATGGTGATCGTCGCCACGGTCGCCTTCGGCATGGGGATCGACAAGCCCGATGTGCGGTTCGTCGCCCATGCGGGCATCCCCAAATCGATCGAGGGCTATTATCAGGAAACCGGGCGCGCGGGGCGCGATGGCGATCCGGCGCGGGCGGTGATGCTGTGGGGTGCGACCGACTTTGCCACCGCGCGCCAGCGGCTGGGCGAAGCTCGATCCGGCGCGGCAGGCGAGCGAACGCGCGCGGCTGGATGCGCTGGCGGGGCTGGTCGAGACGCCGGGGTGCCGGCGCGCGGTGCTGCTGCGGCATTTCGGCGAGAGCCCGCCAGCCACTTGCGGCAATTGCGACAATTGCCTCAATCCGCCCAAGGTGGCGGACGTGACCGAGCTGGCGCGCAAGCTGCTCAGCGCCGCCTACCGCACCGGGCAGAGTTTCGGGCTGGGGCATCTGGTCAACGTGCTGACCGGCGATGCCGACGAGCGCGTGCTCCAGCGCGGGCATGACAAGCTCTCGGTGTTCGGCATCGTCGGCGGCGAGGAAGCGGCGCTGCTGCGCCCGCTCGCGCGCGCCTTGCAGGCGCAGGGCGCGCTGCTGGCCAATGCCCACGGCGGGCTGGAACTGGGCGAGGCATCGCGGGCGATTCTCAAGGGCGAGCAGCCGGTCGCCATCGTGCTCCCGGCGAAGAAGGAACGGCGCGGACGGCGCGGCGGCGATGCCACGCCCAATCCGGTCGGCGATCCGCTGTTCGAGGCTTTGCGCGCGCTGCGTCGCGATCTCGCTGCGCAGGCGGGGGTGCCGCCCTATGTGGTGTTCCACGATGCAGTGCTGCGCGAAATGGCTTCGCAGCGGCCTGCTTCATTGGCCGATCTGGCGGCGATTCCCGGCGTTGGGGAGAAGAAGCGCGCGGCCTATGGCGCGGCTTTCCTGAAGGCGATCCGCGAGAATTAGCGCTGCGCCGCAGGCAGTTTTTTCACGCGAAGGCGCGAAGGCAAGCAAAGGGAAGGCGCGAAGGGTGCGGGCACTTGCTTCACCTTCTTCGCGCCTTCGCAACTTCGCGCCTTCGCGTGAAACTGACATAAAGGCCTGCGGCGCAGAACCGGAATCGCTTGCCACCTCCCTAAATTCGATATAAATACGATATCATCATTATATCAAAGAGGGGTAATCCGATGGTCGATGCACACATTCCGATGGAACGCAGCCGCGAAGTCGCGGCAAGCGGGTATAGCGGCTTTCTGATGCTGTTTGTGGCGCTGGCGCTGACCTTGGCATCGGGCTGGGGCATCGTGAACGGAATTGGCTTTCTGGCCAAAGGCGGGTCCTTTGTCATGCTCGTCGCGTCAATTTTCGGCATGCTGGGCGCACTTCTGGCATGGTGCGGGTTCTACATGATCCAGCCCAACCAGGGCGTGGTCATCACCCTGTTCGGCGAATACAAGGGCACCGACCGGACCGAGGGCCTGCGCTGGATCTGGTTCTGGATGGGCAAGCAGAAGGTCAATGTGCGCGCGCACAATGTCCATTCCGAACGCATCAAGATCAACGACAATCGCGGCAATCCGATCGATGTCGCCTGCAATGTCGTCTGGCGGGTGAAGGACACCGCGCAGGCGGTGTTCGATGTCGACGATTACAAGCAGTTCGTGAACATCCAGATCGAGGCAGGCCTGCGCACCGTGGGCGCGCGGCATCCCTATGACGATTTCGAGGAGAACGAGACCACGCTGCGCGGCAGCCCCGATGTGATCAACGCCGAATTGCAAGCCGAATTCAACGAGCGGCTCTCGCCAGCAGGCGTGGTGGTGGACGAGGCGAGCCTGACCCACCTCGCCTATGCCGAGCGAAATCGCCGGGGCCATGCTCCGCCGCCAGCAGGCCGAAGCGGTGATCGCCGCGCGCTCCAAGCTGGTGCTGGGCGCGGTGACGATGGTGCAGATGGCGCTCGACAAGCTCTCGGCGGACGACATCGTGCACCTCGACGACGAGCGCCAGCGCGGCGATGGTCTCCAACCTGATGGTGGTGCTGTGCGGCGAGCGGGAAGTGAACCCGGTGGTCAACGCAGGCTCGCTTTACCAGTAAGCCGTGATGTCGCAGCCACCGAAGAAAGCCCCCAAAAAGGCATTTGCCCTGCGCCTCGATCCGGCGCTCCACGATGCGGTGGAGCGCCTCGCGGCGCAGGATCTGCGCTCGGTGAATGCGCAGCTGGAAGTGTTGCTGCGCGAGGCGCTGCAAGCGGCGCGGGATCGAGGTGCCGGTGAGCAGCGGCCCACGGCGCGGGCGGCCGCCACGGGATAGCGACAGGTCTTGACCGCCGGTTAACCCTTTTGCCCTATGCCTGCGCGGGTGATGACCCAGACTCTCCGCTCGCCCGCACCGCGCCTTTCCGGCAAGGTGATCCTCGCCATCGCCGGACTGGCCACTGCCGCCATCCCCGCCACCGCGCTGCTCGCGCAGGATCGCGGTGCGCCCTATACGGTGGTCGAGACCGGGCAGGGCTTTGCCAACCTGCAGGACGCGGTGAACGCCATTGGTGACGGGCAGGGCACCATCGCCATTGCTCCCGGCAGGCACGAACAATGCGCGGTGCAGAGTGCGGGCGCGATTTCCTATCTCGCCACCGAGCCCGGTTCCGCCGTGTTCGATGGCGTAACCTGCGAAGGCAAGGCCGCATTGGTGCTGCGCGGGCGCAGTGCCGAAGTTGCCGGGCTGATCTTCGAGAATATGCGCGTGCCCGATTACAACGGCGCGGGAATCCGGCTGGAACAGGGCGACCTGACCGTGGCCGAGATCGTGGTTCCGCGACAGCCAGCAGGGCATCCTCACCGCGCAGGACCCTTCCGCGCGGCTCATCATCGATCGCTCCACCTTCACTCGTCTCGGCACCTGCGAGGGATCGGGCGGCTGTGCGCATTCGGTCTATACCGGCGAACTGGCGCATGTGCGCATCACCAACAGCCGGTTCGAACAGGGGCGCGGCGGGCACTATGTCAAATCGCGCGCCATGCGCGTGGATATCGCCGCTTCCAGCTTCGACGATGCCGCAGGCCGCGCGACCAATTACATGATCGACCTGCCCGGCGGGGCGGTGGGCCAGATCAGCAACAACTGGTTCGTGCAGGGCGCGGACAAGGAGAACTACTCCGCCTTCATCGCCGTCGCCGCCGAAGGGCGCGAGCACGATTCGAGCGGGCTGAACGTGGTCGGCAACGATGCGCGGCTGGCCCCCGGCGTGGATCGCAACACCGTGTTCGTCGCCGACTGGTCGGGCGACATGGGCGGGATCGGCGAGAACGCGCTGGGCCGCGGTCTGACGCCGCTACGAAGAGCGGTAAGCGGCAGACAAGGCTTGCGCGCGGCCCGTTGATCGGGCCTAGGGCTGGCCGATGTCGAAGAACTTCATCCGCCTCCAGCATCTGCTGCCGCACCACGCTGTGTCCAAGCTGGCGGGCAAGATCGCCGGGAGCGAGACGACGTGGTTGAAGGACCGGCTGATCCGCCGCTTTATCGCCGCTTATGGTGTGGACATGGCGGAAGCCGCGCGTCCGGTGGAGGCCTACGCCAGCTTCAACGACTTCTTCACCCGCGAGCTGAAACCCGGTGCCCGTCCGCTGGCAGACGCCGACCAGTTCGTGCTCTGCCCCGCCGATGGCGCGATCAGCCAGATCGGGCGGGTGGAGGCGGGACGTATTTTTCAGGCCAAGGGGCGGCACTTCACCGCCTGCCAGTTGCTTGGCGGCGATGCGGCAGCAGCAGAGCGGTTCGAAGGCGGCAGTTTCGCCACGATCTACCTCAGCCCGAAAGACTATCACCGCGTCCATATGCCAGCGGCGGGCGACCTGCGTTCGACCACCTACATTCCGGGTGATCTGTTCTCGGTAAATCAGGTGACGGCGGAGAATGTCGATGGCCTGTTCGCCCGCAACGAACGCCTCGCCTGCCTGTTTGACGGGCCGCGCGGCCATTCGCCAGTGTGATGGTAGGGGCGATGATCGTCGCGGGAATTGAGACAGTGTGGGGCGGCCGGGTCAAAGCGCACCAATCGGAATTGGTCCGCGATGCTTTTGGGACGGGCGAACAAACCCTTGCGGCGGGCGGCGAGATGGGCCGCTTTTTCCTCGGCTCTACCGTTGTGCTGCTGTTCGAACAGGGACGGGTGGAGTGGCTGGAGCAGTTCGTCGCGGGGGAAAGCGTGCGGATGGGGCAAGCCTTAGGACGGTGGCTGTAGGTCAATTTTTCCTCAGCGAAATCAACCCACCCCCGCTCACCCTGAGCCTGTCGAAGGGTGTCGTGCAAGGCCCGAAGCGAGCGCGAATGCTTCGACAAGCTCAGCATGAGCGGGTTTGGAGTGAAGTTCGGCTTGAATTCTAACCCAGCAAATGCCCCGCGCGGTCGCGCTTGGTGGCGAGATATCGGGCGTTGTGCGGATTGGCGGGGAGTTGGTGCGGCACGCGTTCGATCACCTGTACGCCCGCCGCTTCCAGCGCCGCCACCTTGGCCGGATTGTTGGTCAGCAACCGCACTGCGCGCACCGCCAGCAGGTCGAGCATCCGCGCCGCCAGCGGGAAATCGCGCGCTTCTTCGGGCAGGCCGAGGCGGCGGTTGGCTTCCAGCGTGTCCACCCCTTCGTCCTGCAGGCGATAGGCGCGCAGCTTGTTGACCAGGCCGATGCCACGACCCTCCTGCCGCATGTAGAGCAGCACGCCCCAGCCGCCCGCCGCTGCCTCGGCGCTCATCGCCGCCAGCGCCGCATCGAGCTGCGGGCCGCAGTCGCATTTGAGGCTGCCGAAAATATCGCCGGTGAGGCATTCGGAATGCAGGCGAACGAGCGGGGCGCGGTCAGATGTCTGCTGGCCGAGCACCAGCGCCACATGTTCGCGCATGTCATTTACCGAGCGGAAGGCGACGATTTCTGCCGCCTCCTCATGCGGCGATGGGCAGGTGGGCGCGGGTGGCGATGGCGAGGTTGTGCGGATCGCTCCATGCGGCGAGATCGCCGGTGGCAAGCGTGACCGGTTCCCCGGCGGGCGCGGGATCGACCATGAAGGCGGGCAATATCCCGGCAATCCGCGCCAGTTCCAGCGCGACCATCCGCCTCGGCCTGCCATGCCAAGTCCTCGGCAGCGAACGGCCCCTTCATCGGGTGCACCGGATCGAGCGCCGGATCGGCCACGGGCAGCGCGGCGTGCAGATCGAGCGGTTCCGCCGCGCGGATCAGCACCGGCGAATGCCCGTCCGCTGCCGCGCGCTGGTTGGTCAGCCGCAGGGTTTCCGCTCGGGCTGCAGAAATCAGCAGCCGTGTCGGAAGCCGCGCTGCGAGCCGGCGCGGTCTCCACCGGCAGGAGCACCGGCGCACCACCCACCTTGATCGGCCAGCCGTGCCGCAGCGCGTCCACCGCCTGCGCCACACGGCGTGCCGGAGCTGAGGCGCAGCCTCGCTCAGAGATCGAACTCCGTCACCAGCGGCACGTGGTCGCTCGGCTGTTCCCAGTTGCGGGTGTGCTCGACAATCCGGTGCGCCGCGGCTCTGCGCAGCCAGATCGGGGAGGCCCACATGTGATCGAGTCGCCGCCCGCGATCCTTGCCCTGCCAGTAGGTGCGATAGGACCACCACGAATAATTGCGCTCGGGCGCGGGGATATGCTTGCGGCCCAGATCGACCCAGCCGTGCGCATCCTGCAACAGGCCAGGCGTTCGACTTCGATCGGGGTGTGGCTGACCACCTTGAGCAGCGCCTTGTGATCGTAGACATCGCATTCGAGCGGGGCGACGTTGAAATCGCCCACGAGCAGGCTCGGGCGGTCGATGGTCTCGGCCCAGCGGGTCATCCGCTCGACGAAATCCAGCTTCTGGCCGAATTTCGGATTGGCCTCCCGGTCGGGCAGGTCGCCGCCTGCGGGGATATAGACGTTCTCGATCACCAGCCCTTTGCCAGCCCCCAGCAGTTCCACCCCGACATGCCGCGCCTCGCCGTTGTCCTGCCAGTCGTGGCGGGACACTTCCTTCAGCGGCACGCGGCTGACCGTGGCGACGCCGTGATAGCCCTTCTGCCCGTGCACCGCCTGATGGACATAGCCGAGATCGGCAAAGGCCTGCGCGGGGAACTGGTGTTCCTGGCACTTGATTTCCTGCAGGCACAGCACGTCGGGCGCTTCCTCGGTGAGGAATTGCGCGACCAGCGGCATCCGCAGGCGGACCGAATTGATATTCCAGGTGGCAACAGAGATCATGCCGCATGCCCTACGCGCGGAAAAAGCATAAAAAAACCCCCGTCGCGGGGGCATTGCGACGGGGGTTCCTTAACAAGCGTTCGTCACGCTTTACAATCGGCGGCATATCGAGGCCAGGGCAACAGGGGGGAAACCCGACCTCACCGCTTCTTGCCTTTGTAAAGTAGGGATTCGCGGCTGTCCCGCCAATGAATATCTGCGGGCATTTGTCGCAAATTTACAACCACTGGGCCGCTGAGCGTTTATCCGGGACGACGGGTGGTGCGGCGTGGATCGCGGTAGGTGAAGGCGCTGTTCGGCACGGTCATGCCATACTGGTGATTGCGCAGCCGCACGGTGGTGCGGGTGTTCTGCGAATCCTGCGCCACCCAGCTGGCCAGTTCGAGCCCGCCGGGCGCGCCCGCATCCTCCACGAACACCAGCGTGATAATTCCGAATTCGGGACGATCCGGATCGCGCACTTCCACGCTGATCACATTGTCCGTCGAACTGGGCTGGAGCGTGCCGTAGCGGCGCATGTCACGGTCTGGATCGAGCAAAGCGCCCAGCGGCGAGTTGCTGATCGGCCACCGTTCGACCTGGCTGACATCGTAATCGACCAGCGTCAGCGCGCGCCCGTCGGACACGACCAGCATGTTCACATCGTCGGTATATTCGAAGCGGATGCGGCCGGGATTGCGCAGCGTCAGCACGCCCGCGACGGAATTGCCCGCGCGGTCGGTCTGGGTGAAATCGGCGCGCATGGTGGTGATGGCGCGCAAGGCGCGCACCGCGCGATCAAGCTCATTGGCTTGCGCTGGCGCGGCTACGGCAGGAGCGAGCGGCAGGGCCAAGGTTGCGGGGACAGCCAAAGTTGCCGCGCCCACCAGGGCAACAGCAAGCGGGCGGGTGATGCGGTTTTTCAATGTGTTCATGCTCCGGTGCTTAGGCGAGAAGCGTTGAACTGTCACTGAACCCGGTGCGTTCCCGGCGTTCATAAATTCAGGCATCAAAATCAGGTGAGGCGCAGCGCCTTACTTGATCTTGCCTTCCTTGTATTCGACATGCTTGCGGGCAACCGGATCGTACTTGCGGAAGGTGAACTTCTCGGTGTGGTTGCGCGGGTTCTTCTTGGTCACGTAGAAGTGGCCGGTATCCGCGGTGGAATTGAGGCGGATCTTGATGGTTGCGGGCTTCGCCATGGTCTTGCTTCCAGCTAATCGAGAAGGGCACCCAGCTTACGCGGACCGCCCGAAAAAACACGGGCGACGCCCAGCGCCGCCCTCACAGTGCGCGCCTCTGCGCAAGAATCGGGGAAAAGTCAAGCGGGGCTGGGGTGCGGGGGCAGGTCTATCGCTTGTCCGGGTTTGTTTCTCGCAGAGAACGCAGAGATGAAGGAGGGCGCGGAGGGTTTTGCCGGGCCGCAGGCCCGCTTCACCGGCCGAACGCAGGGCTCGTGAAACGGCTGCGCCGTTCGCTCAATCCCTCAGCGATCTCTCTTTCCTCTGCGGCCTCTGCGAGAAACCACTTCCTTTGCGCCGCATGCAATCGCCCAGCAACCAATGAAAATCAGGAAAGATCCACCTTCCCCCGCAGCGCCTTCTTCTCGCCCTGCAACTTCTTCCCCGCCAGCCGCTTGACCTTGCCGATCCGGTTCACCCGCGTCTTGGCGCGCTTTTTGGGTTCGATCAGCGCCGCTGTCACCATCTCCGCCAGCCGTTCGCGCGCTTCGCGGCGGTTGGCTTCCTGCGTGCGGTGGTTGCGCGCATCGATGCACGATCTCGCCCGCAAGATTGAGGCGATTGCCCGCCAGATCCTTCAGCCGATGGAACACTTTGGGGGTGAGGCCGAGCGCGTAGATGTTCACCCGCAGTTGCACCGCCGTCGCCACCTTGTTGACGTTCTGCCCGCCGGGGCCGCTGGCGGTGACGAAATTCTCTTCGGCGATGGCGTTGGCGCGGTTCATGATCGAATCGCGCTGGCCGGTCACTATTCCGCTCCGAGCATCACGAAATCGGCGGGCAGCGGCGCTTCGGCGACGATCGTCGCTCTTCCCCTCGCGCGGCACCGTGAGCGCGCGGGCGTGGAGCATGGTGCGGGTGACGCGCGCATCCTTGTGGCCGTAGACCGGATCGCCGAGCAGGCTGCGCCCGAACATGTGTTCGGCATGGACGCGAATCTGGTGGGTGCGCCCGGTTTCGGGGCGGAATTCCACCAGCGTGATCCCGCCGGGAAGTTCGGCGCAGCTTGCGCCAGTGGGTGATCGCGGGCTTGCCCTTCTTGGCGACGATCATCCGCCAGCCCTTTTCGGCGCTGGAAATCTTCGACAGGCCCAGTTCGATCGTGCCTTCCTCCTCGGCGACCGTCCCGGCGACAATGCCGAGATAGACCTTCTGCACCAGCCGCGCCTCGAACGCAGCGTTGAACCGCCGCAAAGCCTTGTGGTTGCGCGCCAGCAGCAGGCAGCCGCTGGTGTCGGTATCGAGCCGGTGGACCGGCATCGGCGCGGTCTGGAAGCCGAGCTTGAGCGAATCGAGATGATCCTCAAGGCTCGCCCCGCCCTTGCGCGGGCGTTCGATCGGCAGCCCGGCGGGCTTGTCGATCACGAGCGCCTCGCCGTCTTCGTAGAGGATGGGGATGTTCATGCCAGCGCGCTCTCTATCCTGCCCAGCGCCAAGTCCAGCACTTCCTCGCTGGCGGCAAAGCTGATGCGGAAGCCATCGCGCCCGCCGAAGGCCGAGGCCGCGACCGTGGCCACCCCGTGATCGAGCAGGTGCAGCGCCAGCTTGCCGTCGTCCCCGCCGAAGCGCGCCATCAGCGGGGCGGCGTCGATCAGGCAGTAGAACGCACCATCGGGCGAAGGCGTGGACGAGGCCGGGAATCGCGTTGACCCGCGCCACCACCATGTCGCGGCGGCGGCGGAACACTTCGCGCCAATCGGTCAGGAACTCCTGCGGCCCCTCGAACGCGGCGACGGCGGCGGCCTGGCTGATGCTGGCGGGATTGCCGCTGGAATTGCTCTGCAGCCGCCCCATCGCCTCGATCAGCCAGCGCGGGCCGGTGGCGACGCCGATGCGGAAGCCGGTCATCGCGTGGCTTTTGGAGACGCCGGAGACGGTGCAGATCCGGTCGGCCAGATCGGGCGCGAGCGCGGCGAGGGTGGCGTGCGGCTGGCCGGTATAGGATCAGCGGGCGCGTAGATATCGTCGCTCAGCACCAGAACGCGCGGGTGGCGGCGCAGCACTTCGGCGATCCCCAGCAGCATCTCCGCCGGATAGACCGCGCCGGTCGGGTTGCCGGGGCTATTGAGCAGCAGCCACTGGGTGCGCGGGGTGATCAGCGCTTCGAAATCGCCGGGATCGAAGCGGAAATCGTGCGCCGGGCAGGTGATCAGCGGCACCACCCGCCCGCCGCAGAAGCGCACCATCTGCGGATAGCTGACCCACCACGGGCTGGGCACGATCACCTCGTCGCCCGCGCTGACCGTGGCCGCCAATGCCTCGAACATCGCCTGCTTGCCCCCGGCGGTGACGATCACTTCGCTCGGACCTGCGTGCGCCATGCCCAGATCGCGGCGGAAATGCAGCGCGGCGGCCTCTTTCAGCGCGGGCGGTGCCGGTGACGGGGGTGTATTGCGTGTCCCCCGCGTCGAGCGCGGCCTTGGCCGCTTCGATCACATGCGGCGGGGGTGGCGAAATCCGGCTCGCCGACGACTAGCGAGATGATGTCGCGCCCCGCTGCGCGCAGTTCGCTCGCGCGGTCGGTCATCGCGGTGGTGGGCGAGGCTTCGATGCGCTGCAGCGCCTGGCTGAGGTGCGCAGTCACTCATGCGAGCACCGCAGGCATCAGCCCGCGCAGGGCATTGCCGAGCAAGAAGCCTTCCGCCAGATCGTCCAGCGTCAGTTCCGCCTCGCGCGCGCGGCCCGCTTCGATCAGCGAGCGCGCGCAGCACGCCGGGCAGCAGGCCCAACGCCAGCGGCGGGGTGAGCAACATGCCGTCGCGCTCGACGAACATTTGGTCCAGCTGCCTTCGGTCACGAGGCCGCTGTCGCGCACCAGCAGCGCCTCATCGCGCCCCGGCATCGCGCGCCGCCGCCAGTGCCGCTGTCGTAGAAAGCGCGGTCGGTGCTCTTGTGCCGCAGCCGCCAGTCGTGCGCCACGGTGGGATGCGGCAGCGCAATGCAGCGCAGGTGCTCGGGCAGGCGCGGTGTCGAGCGGCGCGCTTTCCAGCGTCAGCGCGCCGCTGCGCGCCAGCAGCAGGCGCAGCCTTGGCGGGCTCTTCCAGTTCGAAGCACAGCGCCTGAATGCGGTTGCGCGCCTCGTGCCGGTCAAACGCAAAGCCCAGCTCCGCCGCACTCGCCTTCAGCCGTTCGAGATGGCAGTTCGAGCAGCGCAATGCCTGCCGCCGGATCGAAGCGCATGGTCTCGATCAGATCATGCCCCCCCGCGGCCCCGCGCACGAAGGCGCCCTTGACCAGGCATTCGCGCCATTCGCCCATCGCCTCGCTGTCAGCGACGATCGCCCCGCCCACGCCGAGCACCGCCTTGTGGCGCTGGTTCTCCCCCGGCGTCAGGCGAATGGTGCGGATGGCGACATTGAACGCGGCATCGCCATCTGGCGCGATCCGCCCGATGGTGCCGCAATAGGGCCCGCGCGCATCGCGCTCCACCGCGTCGATCAGTTCCATCGCCCGGATCTTGGGCGCGCCGGTGATCGATCCGCAGGGGAACAGCGCGTGCAGCATGTCCACCGCGCCCTTGCCCTGGCTGCAATTGCGCGCGGACGGTGGAGACCATCTGGTGGACGGTGGGATAGGTTTCCACCGCGAAGGCCGCTTCCACCTGCACGCTGCCCGCCTCGGCCACGCGGCTGACAGATCGTTGCGCATCAGATCGACGATCATCAGGTTTTCCGCCCGGTCCTTGACCGATGCGCCAGTTCGGCGCGGATCGCAGCGTCCTGCGCCGGATCGGCGAGCGCGCGGGCGGGTGCCCTTCATCGGCTTCACCTTGGCCTCGCGCCCTTTGAGCGAGAAGAACAGTTCGGGGCTGAAGCTGAGCAGCCAGTGCGAGCCGTCGAACACCACCCCGCCATAGCCCGCCCCCGCCGTGGGGCGGATCGCGGCATAGAGCGCCAGCGGATCGCCGCGCGCCGGGCCGGCCAGCGGCATGGTGAGATTGGCCTGATAGATGTCGCCCGCGCGGATCGCTTCCTGCAAGCGATCAAACGCGGCGCAATAGGCCCCGGCGGAAATCTGCGGATCGAGCGGGCCGATGCTGGCGGTTCCGCTCGCCCGCGCTGGCCAGCCATTCGGGCATATCGGCGGCAGGGATTATCTCGGGAGCATCGAACAGGCCGAGCCAGACCAGCGGCCCGTTGCCGCCGCTGCGCGCCCCCGCCAGCGGCGCAAGCCGCGCTTCCAGCGCCAGCCCCGCTTCATAGGCGAGATAGCCCGCGAGCATGCCTACCCGATTTTACCCGCGCCGCATCCGCAGCGGCCAGCACTGGCGCACTTCGGCGGGCGTACGGGCGACGAACAGCTCGCGCGGGCGCGGGAAAATAGCTGCGCATCGCTCGCCCCTTCGGCGCGCGCATCGTCGAGCAAGACAAAGGGGCTCTTGCCATCCATCCGGCCCGCTCTAGGGTTCCGCGCTTGACGCATCGCTGGCAATGCATAGCAGCATCAAGGCGAGCGACAGGCTGAATGACGCGATATTTTCATCGGCAATGATGCTGAGCGGCGAACGGCAGGCGCTCGATCTGGGCCGCGCCAACCGCCACGGGCTGATCGCGGGCGCGACCGGCACCGGCAAGACGGTGACGCTGCAAGGCATGGCCGAAAGCTTCTCCGCCGCAGGGGTGCCGGTGTTCGTGGCCGATGTGAAGGGCGATCTGTCGGGCATCGCCATGCCCGGCTCCTCCCAGTTCAAACATGCCGACAAGCTGGAAAGCCGCGCCGCCGAACTGGGCATGACCGACTATGCCTATAGCGACAATCCGGTGGTGTTCTGGGATCTGTACGGCGAACAGGGCCACCCGATCCGCACCACGGTTTCGGAAATGGGGCCGCTGCTGCTCGCCCGCCTGCTCGATCTGAACGAGACGCAGGAAGGCGTGCTCAACATCGTGTTCCGCTATGCCGACGACAAGGGCTGCTGCTGCTCGATCTCGAAGATCTGCAGCGCGATGCTGCAACTGGGCGCACGAGAATGCGCCGGAGCTTATCGCGCAATTACGGCAATGTCACCAAGCCCACGCGTCGGCACGATCCAGCGGCAGTTGCTCAGCTTCGAATCGCAGGGGGCGCAATCATTTCTTCGGCGAACCGGCGCTGGAGATCGACGATTTCCTCCGGTGGACGAGCAGGGGCGCGGGCATGTCAACGTGCTCGCGGCCGACAAGCTGATGGACAGCCCCAAGCTCTACGCCACCTTCCTGCTGTGGCTGCTGGCCGAACTGTTCGAGAGCCTGCCCGAAGTCGGCGACCCGGAAAAACCCAAGCTGGTGTTCTTCTTTGACGAGGCACACCTGCTGTTCGACGACGCGCCCAAGGCGCTGACAGACACTATCGAGCGGGTGGTGCGGCTGATCCGGTCGAAGGGCGTGGGCGTCTATTTCGTCACCCAGAACCCGATCGATATCCCCGAGGAAGTGGCCGGGCAGCTGGGCAACCGGGTGCAGCACGCCCTGCGCGCTTTCACCCCGAGGATCAGAAGCGCCATCCGCGCGGCGGCGGAGACCTTCCGCATCAACCCCGATCTCGATGTCGAAACCGCGATCACCGAACTGAAAGTGGGCGAGGCGCTGGTTTCCACGCTGACGACGAAGGCGCACCCACCGTGGTCCAGCGCACGCTGATCAAGCCGCCGCGCTCCGGCTGGGGCCGATGACGCCGAAGGAACGCGCGATCATCCAGTCGATCAGCCCGTTCGAAGGCAAGTATGACACGCGGGTCGACCGCGAAAGTGCCGAGGAAGTGCTGGCGCAAAAGGCCGCCGATGCCGCCGCCACTGCCGAGGAAGTGGCGGAAAAGGGCGAGGAGGAAGTCGGGCGGCAACCGCGCAAGAGCACCAGCATCTGGGAACGCGCGGGCAAAGCCGCGATGGGCGCCGCCGCTGCCTCTGCCGCCACCGTCGCCGCCGGAGCGATCACCGGCCGCCGCAGCCGCTCCAACCCGATGCGCAACGCCGCCACCAGCGCGGCGGGATCGCTGGCGACCGAGTTCGGCGGCTCGATTGCGGGGCGGTTTGTGCGGAATTTGATTGGCGGGTTGATGCGGTAACGCCCCTGACCAAAACTTCGTCATTGCGAGCGCAGCGAAGCAATCCATCTCCTGCCATAGCGCCCATCCGCAAAGGCAGGAGATGGATTGCCGCGTCGCTTCGCTCCTCGCAATGACGAGGGGTTAGAGAGGCAACCTAAGCTCCGCCACCAGCCCTGTCACTTTGCCACCAGCCCCCACAGCATTGGCCAGCCGCAAAGTCCCGCCGTGCTGCTCGGCAATCGCCCGCGCCAAAGTCAGCCCCAGCCCCGCGCCGCCGGTTTCGCGGTTGCGCGAGGCTTCGCCGCGCGCGAAGGGTTCGAACATGGCGGCGATTTCGGCTTCGGGAATGCCGGGTCCGTTGTCGGCGATGCGGATTACCGCCGCGTCGCCCTCGCTTCACCAGCGTGATCCGCGCCTGCTCGCCGTAGCGCAGCGCGTTGGAAATGAGGTTGCGCAAGGCCCGCCGCAGCCAGGTGGCGCGAAGTGGCAGCGCCATGCGTTCGGTCGCGCCCAGTTCCACGTCCTCGCCCATATCCTCGTATTCCTCGACCACCGAGCCGACCAGCGCCGACAGATTCGGTGCGTTCGAGCGGGTCGGTCGGGCGGCCGACGCGGGCGAGCGAGAGGATATCGTCGAGCGAGCGGGTGATATCCTCGATCGTTGCCGCCATCCGCCCACGCTCGGTATCGTCCTCGACGCTTTCGATCCGCACCCGCAGCGCGGCGAGCGGGGTCTTGAGATCGTGGCCGATCGCGCCGAGCATCACGTCCTTCTCGTCGAGCAGCGCGGCGATGCGCGCTTCCATCGCGTTGTGCGCGGCGATCAGGCGGCGGGCGTCTTCGGGGCCGCTCGGTTCCAGCGGCGGTTCCTTGCCGAGCGTGCCGCCGAAGCGTTCGACCCGGTCGGTGAGCGCGGCGAGCGGGCGGGTGATCCGCCGCAGCAGCACCGCCAGCCCGCCGACCAGCACAAGATAGAGGATCAACGTCTGGATGATGACGCCCGCCATCACCCCGCGATTGCCCGAGGGGCGCGGGGCGCGGGCGATCAGCCAGCGGTCCTCTCCCTGCCGCTTCAATCCGGCCAGCACCAGTTCGCCATCGCGGGTCCCACCGGCGGCGGGCGAAGCGCGAATCGCGGTTCAGCCCTTCCATGATGAAGCGGTCATCCGAGACGGGGCGCGACAGCACCACCAGTTCGGCAATCGCCACGTCCTGTTCTTCGAGCACTTCGCGAAGCAACTCCTCGCGGTGTTCATCGCGAGCCTCGTCACGCTCCTGCGGCGATTCGAGCGCGCGTTCGATCCGCAGCCGACGGCGCTCGCCGTGATCGCCGCGCCCCCTCCCATCGCGTCCACCAGCGCGGAAATCGATGCTCGGATCGGCGACCAATTGGAACGCCAGATCGGCGATCAGGCCGTTTTCGATCCGGCGCTGCTCGGCGCGATAGATCAGCACAGCGGAAATCGCCTGCGCCACCAGCAGCGCCAGCGCCACTGCCAGCAACATCTGCCCCAAAAGACTCTTGGGGAGCAGGCTTTTCGGGAGGAAACGGCGCATCTTGCTCAGTCGTCCTGCGGCACGAAGCGGCGGACTTCGCAGGCGAGGCTGTAGCCGCCGCCCCAGACGGTCTGGATCAGCTTGGGATCGCGGCTGTCGACTTCGATCTTGCGCCTGAGGCGGCTGACCTGGTTGTCGACCGCGCGATCGAACAGATGCGCCTCGCGCCCCTGCACCATGTCGAGCAGCCGGTCACGATCGAGCACTTGCCGGGGATGATCGAGGAAGGCGGCGAGCAGTCGGAATTCGGCGGTCGAGATCGGCACCACCGTGCCTTCGGGATCGATCAGGCGGCGCTTCAGCGGATCGAGCTGCCAGCCATCGAACTGGTAATGCGCTTCGGTTTCGGGCGTGGCGGGGGTGCCGTTCTTCCCTGCGCGGCGCAGCACCGAGCGGATCCGGGCGACAAGCTCGCGCGGTTCGAAGGGTTTGACCACGTAATCGTCCGCGCCGATTTCCAGCCCGACGATCCGGTCGGTCGCCTCGCCCTTCGCGGTGAGGAAAATGACCGGCAGGTTCTTCGATTCGGTCAGATGGCGGCACAGCGAGAGGCCGTCCTCGCCCGGCATCATGATGTCGAGCAGGACCAGCTGCGGCGTGTCTTCCATCAGCGCGGCGCGGGCCTTGGCGGCATCGCTCGCCTGCCGAACGGCAAACCCCTGGCGCGAGAGATACTCGGCCAGGGGCTCGCGCAGGCTGGCTTCGTCATCCACCAGCAGCAGTTTGATCGGCTCGTCGCTCATTCGCCAGCTTCGCCGCCTCGGTGCCCGCGACGCCCACCGCGCATGGACCGACGTTCCTCTGCGGTCACGGTTCCATTGCTGTCGGCATCCATGCGGTCAAACCGGGTGAGAATGCTGGCGGTGAATTCGGCCTCGCTTATGGCCCCATCGCCATCAGTGTCGACACGTTCCAGCATCTGTCCGTGCCGGTCGCCGCCGCCGCGCATTCCGCGATGGCCCCGGCGATGGCCGCCACGATTGCCACGCTGGCCATCTTCGCTCCGCTCGGCGCGGCGGCTCTCGCGGGCGGCCTCCATTTCTTCGAAACTCAGCTCGCCGTTGGCATCGGCATCCTGCGCGGCGAAGCGGGCGCGGGCGTGGGCTTCGCGGTCTGCCGCGTTAAGCGTGCCATCGGAATTGGCGTCCATCCGGGCAAACCGGGTGGCGGCGCGGGTTTCCGCATCGGCGCGGGTAAGGTCAGCAGTGTCGCGCTGGGCTTCTTGTGCTTGAACCGCCGGGCTGAGAATCAGGCCGGACACGGCAAAGGCGACAGCAAGGGTAAGGGTCTTGTTCATTGGTCGGGCTCCGCTTGGGATAGGGGGGTAGAGCAACGAAGCGCCGCCATGAGGGGGGAGGGAGGATCGGCACCCCGCTGCTCTATGATTGAGCTTCTACGGGGCACTTGTCGCAGGGCTATGCCGGGATCGGGCAAAAGTGTCGCAGTTTGTCGCGCGCAGCGGTCGGCGTTCACCCGCGCGCCACCTTGCGCCTAGAGCGCCGCGCAGCCGCGTTCGAGCCAGGCCAGCGCCGGGCCGTCGAGCTGCGGGGCGAGCACTTCGCGCACCTTGGCGTGATAGGCGTTCCACCACGCCATCTCGGCCTCGCTCAGCAGGCTCTCGTCCACCAGCGTGCGGTCGATCGGCACCAGCGTCAGCGTTTCAAAGCCGAACCATTCGCCTTCCATGCCTTCGATCTCGCGCGGTTCCACCAGCACCAGATTCTCGATGCGGATGCCGTATTCGCCCGCCTTGTAATATCCCGGCTCGTTCGAGAGGATCATCCCCGCGAGCAGTTCCTGATCGGTCCCCGCCTGCCCCCCGCGCCCCTTGGCGATGCGCTGCGGGCCTTCGTGGACCGCGAGGAAACTGCCCACCCCGTGGCCGGTGCCGTGGGCGTAATCCACGCCCGCCGCCCACAGGATGTTGCCGCGCCAGCACGTCCAGCGCCGAACCCGGTGTGCCGGTGGGGAAAGTCTGCGTGTCGAGCGCGATATGGCCCTTGAGCACGCGGGTGAAGCGGTCCTTCACTTCGGCGGGCGGAGCGTCGGGGCCGATCCACACGGTGCGGGTGATATCGGTGGTGCCGTCGCGATACTGCCCGCCCGAATCGACCAGATAGACCGAGTTGGGTGCGAGCGGCAGGCAGGTTTCCTCGCTCACCCGGTAATGGCAGATCGCCCCGTTGGAGCCTGCGCCCGAAATGGTATCGAAGCTGAGATCGACGAGCTGGCCCGTGGCTTCACGATAGCTTTGCAACTTGGCGGCGGCGGACAGTTCGTCCACCGTCCCCTTCGGTCCTTCGCCTTCGAGCCAGTGCAGGAACCGGCTCACCGCCGCCCCGTCACGCGCCTGCGCGGCGCGGTGCCCGGCCTGTTCGGCAGGGGTCTTGATCGCCTTGGGCAGCAACGCGGGATCGGTTTCGCTGACGATCTGCGCGCCGACTTCGTCCAGCCGGTCGAAAATCGCATAGACCGAGCGTTCGGGATCGGCGGCCACGCGCTTGCCCGCCAGTTCGGCGAAGGCAGCGGAGAACTGGTCCCGATCACGAATGCGCACGGCATTGCCCAGTGCGGCGGTGACTTCGGACGTGACCTTTTCGGGCGCGATGAACCAGTCCGCCGTGCCGTCGGCCTGCACCATCAGGTAGGACAGCGCCACCGGCGTGCGGTCCACGTCCGCCCCGCGAATGTTGAGCGTCCAGGCCACCGAATCGAGCGCGGAGATCACCACCGCATCGAGCCCTTCGGCCTTGAGCCAGTCGGCAATCGCGCCGCGCTTGTCGGCGCTGGAACGGCCCGCCAGTGCATCGTCCTGCATGAAAGCCTGCGCGGCGGAAGGTTCGGGCTGGTCCGCCCACACCGCATCGATGGGATTGCTCTCCACCGGCACCAGATCGATGCCCGCCTTCTCCAGCCGCGCGCCGACAGACCGTGCCCAGCCGCGCGTGTGCAGCCACGGATCGAAACCGATCTTCGCGCCGCTGGCCGCGTTCTGCGCCACCCATTCGCCAATCGAATCCTTGGGGACCGAGCAGTATTCGAACAAGCGCCCGTCCACCTGATCGCGCACCTGGATGGTGTAGCGCCCGTCAACGAAGATCGCCGCCCGATCCTTCAGCACCACCACGCTGCCCGCCGAACCGCCAAAGCCGGTCAGCCACGCCAGCCGCTGGGCATAGGCGCCGACATATTCGGACAGGTGCTCATCGCTGATCGGCACCACGAAACCATCCAGTTGGCAGCGCTTGAGTTCCTCCCTCAGGGCGGTCAGGCGGGCTTCATGGGTTTGCATCAGCATGGCTTGCAGTCCTTCCTTTGGCCCTACATAGGCCGTTTCAATGAGCGATTCCACCCATCCGCCCGTCGCGGCGAAGCGACCCACAGCAACCACCCATCACGGTATCGTGCTGACCGACGATTACGCCTGGCTGCGCGATCCCTCCTATCCCACGGTCGATGATCCCGATGTGCTCGCCTATCTCAATGCCGAGAACGCCTATTTCGAAGCGCAGATGGGCGGGCAGGCGGCGCTGGTGGACGAACTGTTCGCCGAAATGCGCGCCCGCATCAAGGAAGCCGATGCCTCCGTGCCGCAGCGCGATGGCGACTACGAATACTGGTCCGAATTCGAGGAAGGCGGCGCAGTATCGCAAGCATTACCGCCGCCCGGTCGGCACCGACGAGCGGCAGCTGATCCTCGACGGCCCGGCGCTGGCCGAGGGGCTCGAATATTTCAGCCTCGGTGCAATGTCGGTGAGCGAGGACGGGCGCTATCTCGCCTATTCGACCGATACCAGCGGCGGCGAATTCTACACCGGCTTCGTCAAGGACCTGACGACGGGCGAACTGCTGCCCGACCGGATTGCAAACCTCAATTCGGGGCTGATCTGGGCGGCAGGGGACTCGATGCTGGTCTATGGCCGCGCCAACGAGAACTGGCGGGTCGATCGGATTTTCGCGCACCGTGTCGGTGAGACCGGCGAGGACCGCGAAATTTATCACGAGGAGCAACTGGGCTTCACCGTCTCCCCCGGCCTGTCCTCCAACCGCGAATGGCTGATCCTCGCCACCGGGGACAACGAGACCAGCGAAGTCCGCCTGCTGCCCGCCGCGCGATCCCTTTGCCGCGCCGCTGCTGGTGCGCGCGCGGCAAACCGGGGTGGAATATGACGTGGACGTGCGTGACGAGACGCTGTTCGTCCTCACCAACGACAACCACGTCAATTTCCGCCTCGCCACCGCGCCGATGTCGGCCCCCGCCGAGTGGACGACGCTGATCGAGGGATCGGACAGCTTCTACCTCACCGGGTTTGATCTGTTCCGCGATTTCTACGTCACCGAAGGGCGGCTGGCCGGGCTCGATCAGGTGCAGGTGCGCTAATATGACGATCCGGCGCGGTATCGATCCGATTACCTTCCCCGAAGCCGCCTATTCGGCGGGCCTTGGCAACAATCCCGAATGGGCGATGGACGCGCTGCGGCTGAGCTACGAAAGCCCGATCACGCCTGCGACCGTCTATGATTACCACGTCGCCAGCCGCGAGCTGGAAACGCTGAAGGTGCAGGAAATTCCCAGCGGCTTCGACCCGTCGCTCTACACCGTGGAGCGGATCGAAGTGCGCGCGCGCGACGGGGCCATGGTGCCGGTCAGCGTGATGTACCGCGCGTGACCGTGAACCGGGGGGGCCGCTGCATCTCTACGCCTATGGCGCCTATGGCTATGCCGTGCCGCCGGGCTTCTCGACCACCCGGCTTAGCCTCGTCGATCGCGGGCGTGGCCTATGCCATCGCCCATATCCGCGGCGGGGACGATCTGGGGCGCAACTGGTATCTCGCAGGGCAAGATGGAGGAGCGGACCAACACCTTCAACGATTTCGTCGATGTCGGGCGGGCGCTGGTGGCGCGCGGGCTGACCGGCCGAGGGCCGGATTTCAGCGCCAGCGGCGGCTCGGCAGGCGGCGAACTGATGGGCGCAGTGGTCAACCAGGCGCCCGAACTGTTCGGCGCGGTGGTGGCGCACGTGCCCTTTGTCGACGTGCTCAACACCATGCTCGACGAGAGCCTGCCGCTGACTCCGGGCGAATGGCCCGAATGGGGCAATCCGATCGAAAGCAAGGCGGCGTTTACCCACCTGCTCAGCTATTCGCCCTACGATCAGGTTTCCGCGCAGGACTATCCGCCGATGCTGGTGACCGCCGGGCTGAACGATCCGCGCGTGACCTATTGGGAACCCGCCAAATGGGTCGCCCGCCTGCGCGAACTGCGGACCGATGACAACCTGCTGCTGCTCAAGACCAACATGGGCGCGGGCCACGGCGGGCGCTCGGGCCGGTTTGAGGGCCTGCGCGAGACGGCGGAGGAAGTGGCGTTTATCCTGTGGCAGCTTGGGGTGGTGGAGTGAGCATGCTTCTCCCCTCCCGCTTGCGGGAGAGGCCGGGGGTGGGCCTGTAATCGCGGGGGTGCGCTCGTCCCCACCCCTGACCCCTCCCGCCAGCGGGAGGGGGAATTATGAGCAACCGCTTCACCCTCACCTTCACCGCGCTGCCCGAGCACATCGACGAGAACGCGCACGTCAATAACACCGTCTGGGTGGCGGGCTGAAAAATCCTCCCCGGAACGGGGAGGGGTGACCATCCGCAGGATGGTGGAGGGGCTGGCTCGAATGCGACAGCTGGGCAGAGATCGGGAAGCCCCTCCACCCCCGCCTGCGGCGGCGGTACCCCTCCCCGTTCCGGAGAGGATTTCCCTAAGCAATCGCCTCGGCAATCGGCAGCAGGTCATAGCCCAGCTCGCTCGCCACCGCCGGGTAGGTCACCCGGCCGGCGTGGACGTTGAGCCCCTGCGCCAGATGCGGATCGCGGCGCATCGCTTCCTTCCAGCCGAGATTGGCGATCCGGATCGCGTGCGGCAGGGTGACGTTGTTGAGCGCGTAGGTGGAGGTGCGGCTGACCGCGCCGGGCATGTTGGCAACGCAGTAGTGGACGATATCGTCGACCAGATAGGTCGGATCATCGTGGGTGGTGGCGTGGCTGGTTTCGAAGCAGCCGCCCTGATCGATGGCCACGTCCACCAGCACTGCGCCGGGCTTCATCGTCTTGAGCATTGCGCGGGTCACCAGCTTGGGCGCGGCGGCTCCGGGCACCAGCACCGCGCCGATCACCAGTTCGGCCTCGCTCAGCATCTGTTCGATATTGGCGCGGTTGGAAAAGCGCGTCTTGGCGCGGCTTTCGAAATGGGTGCCCAATCGTTCGAGCACTTCGGGATCGCGGTCGAGAATGGTCACATCCGCGCCCAGCCCGACGGCCATCTGCGCGGCGTTGAAGCCGACCACGCCGCCGCCGATTACCATCACCCGCCCCGGCATCACGCCGGGAACGCCGCCGAGCAGCACCCCGCGCCCGCCGTGCGCCTTTTCCAGCGCAGTGGCCCCGGCCTGAATGCTCATTCGCCCCGCCACCTGGCTCATCGGTTTCAGGAGCGGCAGGCCACCGTGCGGGCTGGTGACGGTTTCGTAGGCGATGCAAGTCGCGCCCGATTTCACCAGCTCTTCGGTCTGCTCGGGATCGGGAGCGAGGTGGAGATAGGTGTAGAGCAGCTGGCCCTCGCGCAGCATCGCGCGTTCCTCGGCCTGCGGTTCCTTCACCTTCACGATCATTTCGCATTCGGCGAAAATTTCTGCGGCCCGTGGCGACAACCTTGGCGCCGCGTTCCTCGTAATGCCGGTCGAACGCGCCGATCCCGCCGCCCGCGCCGGTTTCGACCCAGACCTCGTGCCCGTTGGCAATCAGCTCGCCCGCGCTTTCAGGGGCGAGGCCGACGCGATATTCGCGGTTCTTGATTTCCTTCGGGCAGCCGATGCGCATGGTTCAATTCTCCTTGGGCGATCAAGTTACATCTGAAACAATATTGCTGCAACCCGAAAGGATCAAACCGGCCCCCTCGCGCTACTCGATGGCGAACAGCGACAGGTCGATGCTTTCGCCCACGGCGCGCAGGCCTGCGTCGGTGCCGTGGAGGAAATCACCCATGTGATAGCCGTCGCGCATGGTGGCGGGATCAGCGGGATCGGCAAAGGCGGTGTCGAGCCGCACCACCCCGTCAAACTCGCCGCTGGTGACGATCCACTCGTTGATCGCCAGCCGCGCCGCTTCGCCTTCCTCGCTCCAGTACATCGCGCCCTTGTACGGGGCGATGGGGGAGCCGATGACGCGGATCCCCGCGGCGCATGGGCGCGGGCGATGAGCTGGCGGTATCCGGCGATCATCTGCGCGGCGTCGATTTCCGGCTGGTCGAACTGCGGGAACCCCGGTGGCATTCCTGCCATCCGGCCATAACGATTGCCGATATCGTTGACGCCCATGAAGACGATCACATGCGTCACCCCCGGCAGGCTCAGCACGTCCTCGTCGAACCGTGCAAGCGCGCTTTCGCCCATGCCGGGGCTGAGCACACGATTGCCGCTGATCCCGGCATTGGCGACGGCAAATTCCATCCCCGCCGCCTGCAACCGCTCGGCCAGCACATCGGGCCAGCGGCGGTTCGCGCCCGGAGTGGAGCCGACCCCGTCGGTGATCGAATCGCCGTAGGCGACCACGGTGCCGCGCGCGTCGGAGCTGTCTACTTCGACCACCGAGACGAAGGCCCGGTGCTGCGCTGTGGAGGCTGATTCCCAATCGGTGCCGATGTGGTTGCCAGGGGCGGAGACCGCCAGCCGGTCCAGCCCGGTGAGGTGACAGGTGCAAGGACCGGTGGCTTGGGGCAGGTAGATGTCCACCCGCACCCGGTCGAAGTCGCTGGTCGGCAGGCCGACCATGTCGCTGGTGAACGGTGCACCGCGCGGGATCACTGCGCTCGCCTCACCGCCGAAAGTCAGCCGCCGGCTGGTGCCCGGAACCGGCGCGCCATCGGCATCGAGCAGCACGATCCGCGCTTCGCCGATGGTCAGCGGGCGATCGCCATAGCGGTTGGAAAGGCGCACCCGCAGCCGTTCGCCACCTTCGGACAGGCGCAGGACCTGCGAGATGGTGACATTCTCGTACGAGGGCGCACCGAACGGACCTTCGGTGGTGAGCGGGGCGTGGGGAGACGCGGTCCAGCTGGCCACCCAGTTGTCCTGCGCTGCCGATGGCGTGGAGGTAAACAGTGTGGCAGCAGCAAGGATCGCGGCGATGGCAGCTTTCATGTCAGCTCTTCCCCTCATTGGCGGGCCTTCGCGCCCGTCCGAGTTGTTACCGTAAGCCCGTGGGGGCGGCGCGGCAATCGCCTCAGGCGAGCACCGCCTCGATACCCGGCACGGAGATCGTCCGGTCGCCGCCGAAGTCTTCGTGAACACAGATCAGCCCGGTCTTTTCGAGATGTTCGAGCAGGCGGCGGATGCGGCCCGGTGAAGCGGTGCCGTAAACGCGGGCGAGCGTGGCTTCGTCGGGCGTGCCGCGCCCCTGCGCGGCGGAGACGAGGATGGCGAGATAGGGCGCGAGCACATCGTCCGCGACGCCTTCTGCCAGCCGTTCGACGGCGGCGCGCGGCGATGCCCTCAAGCTGGTCGATCCCGGCAGCGGCGAAGGCGAAGCGGCGGCGGAACATGGGCATGTCGATATGCGCCGAGGCAATGCCGCGTTCGCGGCAGCGGGTGGCGAAGCTGCGGAACAGGGTGGTTGTGGGGAGGAAGGTTGCGCCGTCCTCCGCCGCCAGTTCGCGCAGCACCTGCTCCACCGATCCGGTGGGAGCGGGCGCGGCTGGCTCGGCTCCGCGTTCGGCGATGCTCTGCGCCAATTGCTCCAGCGCGGGAGCAGGCGGGGGAGAAGGCGGCGGCGGGCGATGCACCGCCTCGGCGGCTTCCTGCGCCAGTTCGGCGTGGAGCAGCGCGCCCATTTCCACTGCGTCGGTCTGCGGCAACAGGCGTGAGCGCCGCGCCGCCGTTCTTGCCGCCCGATTGCACCGTGCCGATATGCACCGCCACCGGGCGGCGGCTGATCGCCGGGCCGAGGCCGAGGAAATGCCCGCGCTGCAGATCGCGAATCCGCTCCGCCTGCTTGCGATCCATGCCGAGCAGGTCGGCGGCGCGCTGCATGTCGATATCGAGGAAAGTGCGCCCCATCAGGAAGTTGCTGGCTTCCGCCGCGACGTTCTTCGCCAGCTTGGCGAGCCGCTGGGTGGCGACGATCCCCGCCAGCCCGCGCTTGCGGCCCCGGCACATCAGGTTGGTCATCGCTGCCAGCGACATCCGCCGGGTGTCTTCCGCCATCTCCCCGCCGCAGAGGGCGCGAACATCTGCGCTTCGTCGACCACCACCAGCGCCGGATACCAATGCTCGCGCGGGGCATCGAACAGCGCGGTGAGGAATTGCGCGGCGCAGCGGATCTGCGCTTCGACTTCGAGATCGTCGAGCGCCAGCACCACGCTCGCGCGATGCTGGCGAATGCGGCCCGCCAGCGCCTCGATCTCGCGCGGGGAATAGCTCGCGCCTTCGATCACCACATGGTCGAAATGATCGGCGAGACCGGTGAAATCGCCTTCCGGATCGATCACCACCTGCTGCACCAGTCCCGCGCTTTGTTCGAGCAGGCGGCGCAGCAGGTGCGATTTGCCGCTGCCCGAATTGCCCTGCACCAGCAGGCGGGTGGCGAGCAGTTCCTCCACGTCGATGGCCACCGGCGTGCCATGCGCGTCCCGCCCGATTTCGATTTCCGCTTTCACGGGTGCGGGGATAGGAGAGGCGGGCCACTTGGCCTAGCTACACAAGTGGTTTATCCCGCGATCATTGCGGGACGGGATTTGGGGGAGACAAATTTTGGGCAAGCGGACAATTGCACGCATGGCTGCGCTGGCAGCTTTACTGGGATCGGGCAGCGCGGCGGCGCAGATGCCGCCAGAGCCAATTCCCGATTTCGGCCCGCGCTGCGAGGCGCTGGTGGGGCAGCGCGTGGGCGAGGTGGAAATCACTGCCGCCACCTTCCACCTCACCGGGCGCACGATCCCTGCCGGCTTCGGCGGCCCTGCCGTGCAGATGGCCCCGCATTGCCTTGTCACCGGAACGATCAACCAGCGCAGAGGAGCAGGCGGTGTCGAATACGGCATCGGCTTCGAACTCGCGCTGCCTCTGGTCTGGACCGGGCGGTACCTGTTGCAGGGCGGCGGCGGGCTGAACGGATCGGTTCGCCCGCCCATCGGCCCGGTCGCGGCGGGCACGCACAATGCCCTGGCGCGTGGTTTCGCCGTCGCCAGCCATGACAGCGGCCATCGCGGCATGGTGTTCGACAACAGCTTCTACGCCGACCAGCGCGCCGCGCTCGATTTTGCCGAGACTTCGGTGCGCACCGTCACGCTCGCCACCCGCGCGCTCACCGCGCAGTTTTACCAGACTGAACCGCACCATTCGTACATGACCGGCTGTTCCACCGGCGGGCGCGAGGGGATGCTGGCGAGCCAGCGTTATCCCGAACTGTTCGACGGCATTGTGGTGGGCGCCCCCGCGATGCGCCCCGGACACGGCAATCTGGCCATCGAGCTGGCGCAGGTGCAATTGAACGCCACCCAGCCCGCCGGGATCAGCACGCCTGCCGGGTTCGACGCCGCCGAACGGCGGGTGATTGATCGCGAACTGACCCGCCAGTGCGACGGGCAGGACGGGCGAACCGATGGTATTATCGCCAATGTCGACATGTGCCGCGCCTTCGATGCGAGCGCGCTGGCCTGCCGACCGGGGCAAACGAGCGAATGCATCGCCCCCGCCAAAGTCGAGGTTCTGCGGGAAGCGTTCAACGGCCGCCGGTTCTACCATTCGATCCCGTGGGATACCGGCATCACCTTCACCGGCCCCGGCATTCCCGGTTATCTGCCTTCAGGCCAGCCCGGCGTGTTCGGCCCCGCCAGCACCGCGCGCGAAATGGACGTGGCGGACCGGGTGGAACTGCTCGAGTGGGACCCCGTGGGGCGGCTGACCGACACCCCCTACTGGACCAATCTTTCGACCTATCTGGGGCGCGGGAGCAAGATCATGTTCTACCACGGCGTCTCCGATCCGTGGTTTTCCGCCCATGACACCTGGACCTATTTCAGCCGCGCCAGTGCGGCCAGCGGCCCTGCGGCGTGGAACAATGCAGCGCGGTTCTACATGATCCCCGGCATGTTGCATTGCGGCGGCGGCAATACCTTCGACCGGATCGACCTGCTGACGCCGATGGTGGAATGGGTAGAACGCGGCACCGCGCCCGCAGGCCTCACCGCCACCCGCAGCGACGGTGGACCGGGCGAACGCCCGCTGTGCGCGCACCCCGAATATCCGCACTATGTCGGCGGCGATCCCGATGCGGCGGGGAGTTATGACTGCCGGGAGAATTTTGAGTGATCGGGGATTTATTCCCGCCACACCCAATAATGCGCCCCCCAGCGTTCCTCCAGCTCGGCAAGACACTCGCGGTGGATTTCGCGCACCCGCTCCGGGGTGATGTAGTCTGCGGGATCGATCTCCTCGATCCTGAGCGTTGACTTGTCCTCGTACAGATGCTCACCCTTGAGCAGCGCCTGCTCGTTATAGGGCCAGATGAAGGCCTGCCGACTGGAGACCAGATAGAGCCCGCCCGGCTTTTCCGCGCTCACCCCGATTTTGGCCAGTTCCGCGCCCGTGCTCATCTGGTGGAACCACATTTCGTCGGCGATGCCCCAGTCGGCCACCGCCACCTTGTCGCCGCTGTTCCACAGCACGATGTCACCAATCCCGGCGTAGAAATCGTAGACCGCCTGCTTGCCATGCACCTGCAGCGGCGTGTCGCCCCAGCAGACGTGATAGACCGGATCGTCGGCCATCATGTCGGGCGCGGTGATTTCGGCGAACATGGCCGCGCCTTCGAGATGCACGTGGCGGCAGTAGTTTTTCAGGATGGCCCGGTGCAGCGGATTGACCGCCGCATCGTGCAGCGCAATCGACGGGTCCATGCAGGCGTAGACTTGTGCTTCGTATTGACTGGCCATGCGCGTCTCCCTTTGGCGGGGAAAGCTGCCACAACCACTGGTCCAAGGAAAGCACCAGCCCTCAGGCCGCGCGCTGGAAGTTCTCCACGTTGCGTACCGCATCGGCCCCATATTCGGCGTGCAATTTCAGCTTTGCCAGCGTGGTGTGGACCGCCTGATCCATCAGCGCGGCTTCTTCCAGCCATTCATCGCGCGGCATGTCCGCTTCGAAGTGCGCTTCGGTCACCAGCCGCACCTCGCAAGCCGCAGCACCGATGGGAGTAATTTCGTAGCGTTCGGCAGCATGGGTGATCCGGCCCGCGCGTGGAGTGATCTGGGTGTCGAAAGCGTAGAGACGGCCGGGCTCGGCATCGCTTACCACGATAGTGAATACATGTGTCGGCAGCAGATCGAGTTGCAGGCGGAAGCGACCGGTGGCGACCGTTTCGACCCTGCCCACCGCGTGCTTCCAGCAGCGCGCATCGGCGAAATTGAGCAGGCCGAACAGCGTATCGGCGGCGCAATCGATGCCGATGGCGGCTTCGATCAGGGCTGGACCCTGTTGAACAGGCGTGGCGGACTTGGCCTTGAACATTCCGAACATGGGATTTTCCCCCTTTGCGACCTGTCAGGCATAGGGCGACTGGCTTAAGGTCGCCTGCGCGAACGTGGTTAAGATCGGCTAACCATGGGGGCTTGCTGGTGCAGCCGTGTCAGAACTTCTCCCCGGCGAGGATCATCGCCCGGCGCAGGCCCTTCTGGTTGATGTTCTGGATTTCGATGCCGGGGTGCGCGTTGACTTCGAGCACCATCGGCCCGTCATTCTCGTCCAGAATGATATCGACCCCCAGATAGCCGAGCCCGATTGCGGCGCTGCATTTGGAACTCATCAGCAGCACCCGGTCCCATTCGGGCACGGTGAAATCGATCAGCCGCGCGCCGGTATCGGGATGATGGGTGATTTCCTGCCCCACCACCATCGCCCGGGTAATAATGCCGGTTGCGATATCCACCGCAGCGCCGATGGCGCGCTGATGGAGATTGGCCTTGCCGTCCGAAGCCACGGTGGGAATCCGCATCATCGCCATCAGCGGATGTTCGCGCAGCGAGATCACGCGCACATCGGGCAGGCCTTCGGGCACCAGCCCGGCGATCCGTTTGTCCGGGCGGATCAGCGGTTCGATCAGCGCCGCGTCCTCGGCGGCAGAATCGCCTGAAAAGCCGCCATCGACGATCCGGCGCAGGTGGTTCATCACGTCTGCGGGAGTCAGCTTGGTGCCCGATCCCTTGTACCAGTCGTTCCCCTCACGCCGCACTGCCAGCAGAATGCCATCGCCCTGGCTGCCGCGCGCGGGCTTGATCGCCCAGCTGTTCGGCAGATCGCGCAGCGGATCGAAATCAAGCAGATCCCCATAGCTGGAGATTACGCATACCGTGCCGGTGGTCACGACGCCGCCAGCGTTCAGTGCCACCTTGGCTGCCACCTTGTCGCGCGCTGCCTCGATGGCCCAGCGCGGGTTGTACTTCGAGATGATCGCGTTGCGCAGGTTGATGCCGAGGATCTCGTCGATATTCCCCTGCGCCGGTACTTTCTGCGGCGAAGCCGAAGGCCGATCCGAAGACCGGTTGCGGATAAAGCGGGGCAGCCATTTGCGGGATGAGGGCTGGGGCGGGCTGAGCGGTGTCGTCGTTGGCGACGGCGACTTCAGCGCGTTCGTCGAGAGTTGCAGCAGCCTTGGCATTGCGTCTTCCTTCGAGCCAGATCGGGGCGAAACGTTTGATTTCAGAAAGCCGCAGCCCGCGATACCGGCCCAGCAGGGCAATCGCGAGCCCGGCAAAACCGGGGAGAACAAGCGGCGAAATTTCGATCAGGGTGAGCGCGACATGGCTGACCATCACGAACTGGATCACCAGTGCCAGCACCATCGTGTTCACCGCCATTTGCGCAGCCGCCGCGCCGCCATCCTTTTCCCATTGCCGCCACCAGCGTTCCACCACCAGCGCGGTCACCACCACGGGAAAGGCATCGACCTGCAATTCGGTATCGAGAATTTCCTGCAAGCCCGCGAGCACGAACACCACGAACGAAATCAGCACGCCGAGGAAACCAACCCGGGTCATCCGCAGCTTGAGCAGCGAAGGAGCGGCGATCATGCCCACGCCCACCGCCGCGATCAGCACCACCGGGCCGAACACCGGGCCGATCTGGAGGAATGCGATGGCGATCAGCATCGGGGTGAACAGGCCGAACGCCTTCATCCCGATAAAGCTGCGCGCCAGCACCACCAGAAACGCGCCGATGGGCAGCGCCATCAGCAGGTTGGACGGCTTCATCCCCCAGACCGCGTAGGAAACCGCCTGCTCGCCCAGCGAGCTCGGCATCTGGAACGGGTCTTCGGTACGAATGAGGCCGAGGATCACCAGCACGCCGATGCCGCCGATAACGGCGGCACCGATAAAGGCCGGGCGCTTGATCTGCGGGGTGGCCTTGGCCAGCACCCGTCGCCATTTCCGCCAGCGGCTCAGCCGCCAATGTCGAAACGCCCTAGAAGGCATAGCCGACACTTACTGCAAAGCGATAGCCGCGCCGGTCGCGCAGCGGATCGTTGCTGTCGCCGAACACATATTTGGCCTCGCCCTCGATGCGCCACTGGCCTGGCCACCACAGCAATTCCACTTCGGGCACCAGTTGGCGATCCTCACGCGCTGCGAGGCTCGGGGTCAGCCGCCCGTCAAACCGCGTCTGGCGCAGTTCCACGGCGGGGCGCAGCCGCAAATCATTGGTAAGCGGGCGAGTGTAGGAGACGCTGGCGCTTTCGCGGCTGTAGCGCCGCTCCGGATTGGCGGAATCGTTGCTTTCGGCGCGAAGATCGAAATTGAGGAAATGATAGCGGCCCAGCCGGTGGCGATACTCGGCATCGACCCGCAGGCCATCGCCGGTGGAGGGCCCGCCAAGCGGACCCGCGCCATCGTCATACTCACGGTCCCGCCAGATCGTGCGCACCCGGAAACGGTGCGCCTGTTCGGGTTCGAACTCGACCCGCAACGAGACCTGCCGTTCATCGGTATCGGATGCTTCGACCGAGACCAGATCGTCATAGGCGCGCAGCGCCCAGTTCGACTTCCCATTGCTCGCCCAGCTTCTGGGCCAGCGAGACGGAAAGCCGATCCCGATTGAGGGTGCCGCGCCCGGTGGCCGAGCCGAACCGTTCGACCTCGATCCGGTCGGCTTCCAGCCGCAATTGCGTGGTTTCATTGCCGTATTCGAGCCCCACTTGCGCGCGAAGATAGCCGCCATCGCCGTTGATGATCAGATCGTCGTCACGGTCCTCGCTCTGCGACAGGACAATGCCTGCCTCCAGCCGCGCAAAGGGATCGAGCGTCCAGCCGCCCACGTCGATTGGCGGGTCCGCCTGTGCCGATGCAGGCACGCTCGCGGCCAGACCCACCGCAATGGCAAGCAAGCGCGAAAAATGCGCGAAATTGGGCTGGCCCGTTCATAGACAGGGCTTTTACGTAGGGCGGGTTTACAAGTTGCTAACTGTAAAACGAAAGGTTTGCCGCGCCCACATCCGCAAAGCGGTAGCGCTACCCTTTCCCGCGCGTCTTCGTCTTGCCCAGTTTGGCATTGTCTTCCAGAAAGCCGATGATCTTGCCCGCGACATCGATGCCGGTCGCTGCCTCCACCCCTTCCAGCCCCGGTGAGGAATTGACTTCCATCACCACTGGCCCGTGGTTCGATCGGAGCATGTCCACCCCGCAGACATTCAGCCCCATGTGCTTGGCCGCGCGCACGGCGGTGCGAGCGTTCTTCGGGCGTGATGCGGATCACCTTCGCGCTGCCGCCCCGGTGGAGGTTCGAACGGAAATCGTCCGCCGCCCCGGTGCGCTGCATCGCCGCCACCACCTTGCCGCCCACCACCAGCGCGCGGATATCGGTGCCGCCCGCTTCCTTGATGAATTCCTGCACCAGGATATTGACCTTGGCCCCGCGAAACGCCTCGATCACCGATTTGGCGCTGCTCATCGTTTCGGCCAGCACCACGCCGATGCCCTGCGTGCCTTCGAGCAGCTTGATCACCACCGGCGGGCCGTTGACCGCCTTGATGATCTCCTCCGCCTGCTTGGGATCGTTGGCATAGGCGGTGAGCGGCAGGCCCAGCCCGTGCTTGGCGAGGATTTGCAAGCTGCGCAACTTGTCCCGGCTGCGGCCGATGGCGACGCTTTCGTTGAGCGACCACACCCCGGCCATTTCGAACTGCCGCAGCACCGCCAGCCCGTATTGGGTGATCGAGGCGCCGATGCGCGGGATCACCGCATCGTATTTGCCCAGTGGCTTGCCTTCGTAGCTCACCGTGGGGCGATGGCTGGCGATATTCACCGTGCAGCGAGTGGTGTTGAGAATATCCAGCGTGTGCCCGCGCGCCTCGCCGCCGCGACCAGCCGCTGGTGCGAATAGAGCGTGGGATTGCGCGCCAGCATGGCGATTTTCATGATCAATCCTCACAGTCTGTGCCCTTTGGCCGGTTCCATCCCCGGCGTCTGCAACCAGCTATGCCCGGAATCGACGACAAATCGGCGACGCAAGGAAGATCGCCCGATCAGCATCGGGAATTGCATTTCGGAACGGTCGGCGAGGCTGATTTCCGCGCGGAAGGTCAGCCTGCCGATTTTCAGCGGCGTCTTGATAATCATCCGCCGCTGGGTCTCGCCGTTGGAACTGGTGATCCCGCGCCAGTCCACCTGCACCGCTTCGCACACCTGCCGCACGTGGCTGGTGGGGAAATCCACGGCAAAGCGGACGTAATTCTTCCCGTCGCGGACAAATTCCGCCAGCACCGTGGCGTGCAGCGAGGAGGTGCGCGCGCCGGTATCGATCTTGGCGGGGATGGCGTGCAGGCCGAGATCGGGCAGGTCCACCCGCTCGCGCCAGCCGATTGTTTCGATGGGCCGGGCAGCCTTTTTGCGCAGGCTTTCCGGTAGGTTCCTCGCTCATTGCCGCCCCCTAGAGCGGATTGCCGTCCCTGTCGCGGTAGATTTCGCGGCGGCCGACGTGGTTGGAGGGGCCGACCAGTCCGTCCTCCTCCATCCGTTCGATCCACTTGGCAGCGGTGTTGTAGCCCACCCCCATCTGCCGCTGGAGCCACGATCCGCTGGCCTTCTGGTTCTCGATCACGATCTGGCAGGCCTGCCGGTATTTGCGCTCTTCCGGATTGTCCGAGCCGGTGAATTCGTCCTCGTCATAACCGTAGCCACCATCCTCCGGCTCCTCGGTAACCGAATCGACATAGGCGGGTGCACCCTGCGCGCGCCAGTGTTCGGCCACCTTCTCGACTTCCTCGTCGCTGACGAACGGCCCGTGGACGCGGGCCAGCGAGCCGGTGTTGGGCTTGTACAGCATGTCGCCCTTGCCGAGCAGCTGTTCGGCCCCCTGTTCGCCCAGGATGGTGCGCGAATCGATGCGGCTGGTGACGTTGAAGCTGATGCGGGTGGGCAGGTTGGCCTTGATGACCCCGGTGATGACATCGACCGATGGGCGCTGCGTCGCCATGATCAGGTGGATGCCCGCCGCGCGGCTCTTCTGGCTGAGCCGCTGGATCAGCACTTCGATTTCCTTGCCCACGGTCACCATCAGATCGGCCAGTTCGTCGACGATCAGCACGATCTGCGGCAGGGGAGCGAAATCGAGCTCCTTCTCCTCGACCACCGCCTCGCCGGTATCGGGATCGTAGCCGGTCTGCACCGTGCGCTTGAGCGGCTTGCCCTTGGCGGCGGCGGCAGCGACCCGCTCGTTGAAACCGATCAGATTGCGCGCGCCGATCTCGCTCATCATCCGGTAGCGGCGCTCCATTTCCTCCACCGCCCATTTCAACGAGCGCACCGACTTGTGCGGCTCGGTCACCACCGGGGCGAGCAGGTGGGGAATATCGTCGTAGCTCTTAAGTTCGAGCACCTTGGGATCGATCAGGATCAGGCGGCACTGCGCGGGGGTGAAGCGGTAGAGCAGGCTGAGCAGGATCGCGTTCAGGCCCACCGACTTGCCCGAACCTGTGGTGCCCGCCACCAGCAGGTGCGGCATGGCGGCGAGATCGGCGACAATCGGGTCGCCTGAGATTCCCTTGCCCAGAATGATCGGCAGCCCGCCCTTGTTGGCGGCAAAGGCTTCGCTCTCGACCAGTTCGCGGAAGTTGACCGTCTGCCGGTTGGCATTGGGCAGCTCGATGCCCATCACCGTCTTGCCGGGAATCGAGGCGACGCGGGCGCTGATTGCGCTCATGTTACGGGCGATATCTTCGGCAAGCCCGATCACCCGGCTGGCCTTGATGCCGGGGGCGGGCTCCAGTTCGTACATGGTGACCACCGGGCCGGTCTTGACCGCGATGATCTCGCCCTTGACGTTGAAATCGTCGAGCACGGTTTCGAGCAGGCGGGCGTTGCGTTCCAGCGCCAGCTTGTCGAGCGGTGGGGCCTGGTTGCCCTTGGCGAGTTCGAGCAGTTCGACCGAGGGCAGCTCGTACTCGGCGAACAGGTCCTTCTGGCTGACCTTGGCTTCGGGCCGGGCGCGGCGGGGCGGGGCGGCGGCATCGCTGATTTCGGGGGCGCGGCGCTGATCGACGGGGGCCACGTCCTCGCCATCATCGTCCTCGCCCTCCGCAGCGGCGGGCTTGCGGCGTTGCTTGCGGGTGGTTTCGGGTTTGAACGGATTAACCGGATCGGTGAGGCGGGGGCGGTTCCTGATCCAGTCCGGCACGGTGAGCAGGCTTGCCCAGTCGAGCGCGAACACCCGGCCCGCCAGTACTGCACCGCCGATCAGTCGTTGCGACACCTGCCCCGAGGATGGTCCAGACCCGCGCCGGTTCGGGCAGCAGTCCGGCCAGCGCCTGAATCGCGCCTTCGCCGAGCAGGCCGACCAGCCCGCCGAAGCCCTGCGGGCCACGAATGCTCGCGCGGATCGGTCGCCAGCGCGAAGGTGGTCGAAAGCAGCGCCATCGCCAGCAGCAGCAATGCGACCGCGCGCCACCACTTGCCGTCCCAGTGCTCTTCGGCCTCCGCGTCGTGCCACAGCTTGCGCGCGGTTACATAGGTGAGCGGCAGGAACAGCAGCGAGGCCCAGCCGAACGCGGTCAATGCCAGATCGGCGGCATAGGCTCCCGGTTTGCCCATCCAGTTGTCGACCACCTCGCCTGCGGCGGTGGAGAGCGAGGGATCGGTCTGGCTGTAGCTGACCAGCGCCAGCGCGAGGAAAGCGGTAAAGCCGAACAGCAGCACCGCGCCTGTCAGCTGCGCCGAACGCGCGAGCGAGCGGCGGAAAGCGGCTTTCCAGTCTGTCCCGGCAGTGGCGGCCCGCGTGGCCATGGTGGATCCCCTTGCGTGTGCGTCCCTAGGGGGAGAATCCCACATGGGGACTCGGCGGTCAAGCGCGCTGCGATGGCTGGCTTAGCGCCGCAGGCAATTGCAGATTTTTATCACGCGAAGGCGCGAAGGCGCGAAGGAAAGGTAAAATGGAAGACGCGCAGTGCACTTACCCCTTCTTCTCTTCGCGCCTTCGCGCCTTCGCGTGATAAAAAAATGCCTTCGGCGGGGACTAACTCAGCCCGTCAATCGCGGCCCAACGCTCACATCCAAGGCGGCGAGCGGTGACGGCGTTCATCCCGCCCAGCGCGATCACCGGCATCTGTGCCCGCCGTGCAAGGCCGTGCCAGCGCAGCGGACCGAGCACCTTGCCTCCGGGATGCGAATTGGTCGGAAACACCGGCGAGAGCATCACCGCATCCGCCCCCACGTGATTGGCCTGCGCAATCTCGCGCATATCGTGCGCGGTGGCCACCCGCAGCAGGTCGACGCGTCTGGGGTAAAGCGCCAGCGGCGCACCATAAATCCCGTCCGCGCCCCATTCGCGTGCTGTCAGTGCCGAGTCGGCGAGAATCACCAGATGCCCTGCCCCCCGCGCTATCCGCGCCAGATACCGATAACGCGCCAGCCGCTCCTCCGGTGGCAGATGGTAATGTCGGTAAACGAACCCCGCCGCCTCGCCCAATTCCCGCAACCGTGCTTCCAGCACCGCATCATTGCGCGCATCGGAAAGCAGCCAAAGCCGGGGGAGGGACTGGAAAGCCATTGGCCCTGCGCTATAGCGCGGCAATGATGGAAAGTGCCACCTCTCGCCTCGCTGCAGTGAACACGGAAATCGCCCGCGCCTGCACCCTCGCCCGCCGCAAGCCGGAGGAAGTCACGCTGGTCGCGGTCAGCAAGACCCACAGCGCCGAGGAAATCGCCCCGCTGATGGCCGCCGGACACCGCGTGTTCGGCGAAAACCGGGTGCAGGAAGCGCAAGAAAAGTGGCCCGCCCTGCGCGAAGCGTCACCCGGCATCGAACTGCACCTCGTAGGCAGCCTGCAATCCAACAAGGCGGAAGATGCCGCGCGATTGTTTGACTGCATCCATTCGCTCGACCGCCCCAGCCTCGTCACCGCGCTGGCAAAGGCCTTCGACAAAGTCGGGCGGCAGATTGCATCATTTGTGCAGGTCGATATCGGCCAGGAGGCGCAGAAAGGCGGCTGCCCGATCGCCGCTCTCCCCGCGCTGCTGGCCCAGGCCCGCACGGCCGAATTGCCCCTCGCCGGGCTAATGTGCGTCCCTCCCGCCGGCCTCGAACCCGCCCCCTATTTCGCGCTGCTGGCCAAGCTGGCCGACGATCACGGGCTGGCAGGGCGCAGCATGGGAATGAGCGGGGACTTTCCCACCGCGATCATGCTCGGCGCGACGCATGTGCGCGTGGGGACGGCGCTGTTCGGGGCGCGGGATTAGGCGAACAGGTGTTTGCGCCAAGGTTCGAAAAGGCGAATCGCCAGGGCCAAAAGCGCCAGTGGAGCGAAGATTGCTCCAGTCCAGAAATAGTCCGGCTCAAACAGTCTCAGCACATAAGATTGGGTGAAGGTCAGTAAAACTGCAGTGACGCCAAGCCAATGCAGACGCCGCCACCATCTCCCCATGCGCTGTTGGGCGGCATCATTTGACGTTAGGGCCATTAGCGCCACCAGCGCATAAACAATCCCGCCGCCGACCAGCTCTGATGCCGGGCGCGGCCGAAAAAGCCCACGTTGATAGCCAGTGCCACGAGGTGCAATAGCATCAGCCCGGCGAAGGCGAGCCCCAAGTGACGTCGTCGTTTGCCGAGCCATTGCCAAATCGGTGCCTTCCACCAACGCAGCGCCGGCCCGGTGCTGACTACAACCAGAAAGAACAGGAAAGCCGCCCGCGCAGTATAACGCGCTGCCAGCAGGGCGCCTTCGGAGGGATCGGCGGCGAGCGCATAAGCCGAAATCAGGGCCAACGCTCCCAACGCCGCAGCAGCTACGTAAACTCGCCATATCGCCGAGGTTGCCTGCCCGCCCATGCAGACTGGTTAGACCGGCGGATGAGCGGCTGGCAATCCCTCGGGCTTGACGGCACGGGGCAACGGGCGCCAAGTCCCTCATATCCGCCAATTCCGGGACGCCAAACCATGACCTGCCGCCTTCTCGCCCTCCCGCTCCTGCTCCTCATCGCCGCCCCCGCCGCGGCGCAGGAAGACCCTTACGCCGCCTGTGCTGCGATGGAGAGCAATGCTGAGCGGCTCGCCTGTTTCGATGCGACCTATGCCCGCCAGCGGGTCGTGATCGCCGAGCAGGCGGAGCAGGCAGATGAGCAGCGCGAGGAAGTGTTCGGTTTCCGCGAACAGGACGACGCGATCGAGCGTGCGGCGCCGGAGGATGCCAGCGTCACCGCCACGGTCACCGAAATCCTGCAGGGCGCGCGCCGGTCGCAGGTGATCCTGTTCGACAACGGCCAGTTGTGGCGCGAGATCGAAGGTTCGACACTGCGCAACCGGGTCCGCGTCGGCTGGGTGGGGACTATCTCTCGCCACTGGAGCGGTGCCTACGAAATCCGCTTCGAGCAGGGTTCAGGCTATCTGCGGGTGGAGCGGATGCGCTAACCTCGAAGGCAACCGTTAGTTACCTGAGCGCGACGCAACCGAACCTTAACTTCGTGTGGGATATACCCCCATTAGAAGGTAGTCTCCCTAGAGATAGCAAGGTTAACGGGTAAAGTGATGACACAAGCGGCTGAACAGCAGGGGATGCCCGAACTCGCCGACGGCGACCATCGGCACAATGGCCGTGCGCAGGTGGACATCGATTGCCAGATCCGCGTCGCCAACCGCGCCTGGCGCAAGGCGCGGCTCGCCGATCTGACACCCGATGGCTTTCAGGTAACGCTGTTCGACATGCCGCAGCGCGGCACGCCGCTGTTTATCCGTTTTGCCAATATCCAGCTGCTTCAGGCTGAAGTCTGTTGGGCCAAGGCGGATACCGCAGGCTGTCGTTTCCTGACGCCGATCAGCCCCTACGTCTTCGAGCACATCGTCGCCACCTGCGGCTGACGCGGCCTACTGCGCCGCCACTTCCAGTTCGCCTTCACCCGCGGCAATCGCATCGAGCAGCGCCCGTTCAACCCGCTGCAACCGGTCGGGCGAATCGACCTTCATCCCCAGCAGATCGGTGACGTAAAAGGTATCCACCGCGCGCTCGCCGTAATGGGTGATGTGGGCGGAATTGATGAGCAGGCTCTGTTCGAACATCGCCCGCGTCAGCCGGTTGAGCAGTGCCGGCCGGTCCGTGGCGTTGACCTCGATCACGGTGAAGCGGCTGCTCGCCTGATTGTCGAACGCCACTTCCGCCGCCACGCGGAAGTTCTGCGCGCGCATGTGCTTCAAGGGCCGTTTGGCGAGGCTGGGGACCATGTCGATGCGGTTGGCCAGCGCATCCTCGATTGCTTTCTGCAACCTCGCCAATTGCGTCGCTTCGCTGAACGGCTTGCCGAGCGGGTCCTGCACCAGAAAGTTATCGACCGCCTTGCCCACCTTGTTGGTGTGAATGCGCGCATCACAGATATTTCCGCCTGCCAGATGGATGGCTCCGGCGATGCGGAAGAACAGGCCGGGGTGATCGTCCGCAATCACGGTGACCAGCGTCGCCCCCAGCGCGGCGTAATATTCGGTGTGGATCGACAGCGACTGCCCTGATGCTTTCGCTCCGGCATAGTGCTTCAAGTTGATGGCGATCACGTCCTCCGGCTCGGCGATCCAGTAGGTATCGTCGAACCGGTCATCCAGATCGGCCACCAGATGCGCCTTCGCGCCGAGCAGGTCGCCCACCCGTTCCTGCTTCGCCGCCACCCGCTCGGCGCGGCCGTGGGTCTTGTGTCCCAGCCGCAGCAGTTCCTGCGCCGCTTCGTAGCAATCAGCGAGCAATTGCCGCTTCCAGCTGTTCCACACCCCCGGCCCGACCGCGCGGATATCGACGATGGTGAGCACGGTCAGCAGCCGCAGCCGTTCGAGGCTTTGCACTTCGGCGACGAAATTGGCCACGGTGCGCGGATCGGACAGATCGCGCTTGAACGCGGTGGCGCTCATCCACAGGTGCCAGCGCACCAGCCAGGCGACCAGCTCGGTCTCCTTCTCGTCCAGCCCCAGCCGCGGGCACAGCTTGCGCGCCACTTCTGCGCCCAGCACCGAATGATCGCCGCCGCGCCCCTTGGCGATATCGTGCAGCAGCGTGGCGACGAACAGCACCCGGCGGTTGACCAGCTTGGGCATGATGTCGCTGGCGAGCGGGTGATCCTCGCCCAGCTTGCCGCGCTCGATCTCGCTCAGCAGGCCGATGGCGCGGATGGTGTGTTCGTCCACCGTGTAATGGTGGTACATGTCGAACTGCATCTGCGCGTTGACCTTGCCGAAATCGGGCACGAAGCGGCCGAACACCCCTGCCTCGTTCATCCAGCGCAGCACGTTCTCCGGATCGCGTTTCCCCGCCAGCACCTGCATGAACAGATCGTTGGCGCGCGGATCGCGGCGGACTTCGTGGGTGATCAGTCCGGCATCGCGGCGGGCGATGCGGATCGTGCCGGGGTGGACTTCCAGCCCTTCGCGCTCGGCCACGGCGAACACTTCGAGCAGCCGCGCGGGGTCCTTGGCGAACCAGTCATCCGATGGCGCGGCCAGCCGGTCTCCCTCGACCAGATAGCCATCGACCTTGCGCGAACGGCCCCGGCGCATGGCGGAAAAGAAGCCTTTCACTCGGCTTTTCTGGGTTGCCTGCTCCTCCAGTTCGGCAAGGAACACGCCGGTCAGATGGCCGACATGTTTCGCCTGGAGGAAATAGAACTGCATGAACCGTTCGACCGCGCTTTTGCCGGGGCGGTCGGCGTATTGCATCCGCTCGGCCACTTCACGCTGGAGGTCGAAGGTCAGCCGGTCCTCGGCGCGGCCAGAGATGGAGTGCAGGTGCGCGCGCACCGCCAGCAGGAAGCCCTCGGCGCGGCGGAAGCTACGGTATTCACGTTCGGTGAACAGCCCGGTCGCCACCAGTTCGGCGGCGCTCTTCACACGGTGGGTATATTTGCCGATCCAGTACAGCGTCTGCAGATCGCGCAGCCCGCCCTTGCCGTCCTTCACATTGGGTTCGACGACATAGCGCGAATCGCCCATCCGCTTGTGCCGCGCGTTGCGCTCTTCCAGTTTCTCCTGCACGAATGTCGCCTGTGTGCCAGCGACGACTTCATTCCAGAACTGCGCGCTGGCCATGTCGTACACGCCCTGATCGCCCCACAGATAGCGCCCTTCGAGCAGCGCGGTGCGGATTGTCAGGTCGCCCTTGGCCATCCGCACCATTTCCGCCAGCGAGCGGCTCGAATGGCCGACCTGGAGGCTGAGGTCCCAGAGGTAATAGAGGATCGCCTCGATCACCTGTTCGCACCAGCTGGTCGGCTTGTGCGGGGTGATGAAGGCGAGATCGACATCCGAATAGGGCGCCATCTCGCCGCGCCCGTAGCCACCCACTGCCAGCAGCGCGATGCGCTCGCCGCTGGAACGGTTGGCGACCGGATAAACGTCCTCGATCACGTGATCGTGGATTACCCGGATCAACTGGTCGATCAGGAAGGCCTGGCTGTGCGCGTGTTCGTGCCCTGCGCCGGGATGCTGAGCGAGCCGCGTGCCGATTTCCTTGCGTCCTTCGGCCAGTGCGCTGCGCAGCGCCTCGACCACCTGCTGCCGCCCAGCCGTTGCGCCGTGCTCCTCGACAATCGCGGCAATGCTGGCGGCGAGCGCGCGGCGATCGATGATCTTGCGCTGCTGGGGGATGTTGGGAAGGGTCACGCGGGCGGAAATAGGCGCGCGCTGGCCGCTTTGCCAAGCGGCAATCCCTTCCTCTGGCCTTAGCGGGGCTTTAACCTGCGGCTGCTCTATGCCAAAGCCGCGCGCACAACGGGCCGCGCGCGGTCGCAACGCCAAGGGGCGCACACAATGCTGGATATGCTGGCCACAGCATCGGGCGAAGTCATCCGCTGGAGCGAGCTGGGCCTGCGCCCCGGCATCGATCTCGGTTTCTTCGAGCTGAAATACTATTCGCTCGCCTATCTGGCGGGGATCATTTTTGCCTATTGGCATGTGTCGAAAATGATCAAGACCCCCGGCGCGCCGATGGCACAGCTGCATGTCGACGATCTGTTCTTCTGGTGCACACTGGGGATCATCCTTGGCGGGCGGATCGGCTATCTGACCTTTTACGATCCCGATTTGTGGACCGATTTTTCCGGCGATGGCTTTGTCAGCTGGAAGGCGCTGCGGCTTTGGGACGGCGGGATGAGCTTCCACGGCGGGCTGGCAGGCGTGGTCGCGGCCATCGCCTATGTCTGCTGGCGCGGCGGGCTGCCGTTTATCCGGGTGTGCGATTATATCAGCGTCAATGTCGGCATGGGCATGCTGCTCGGGCGGCTGGCGAATTTCATCAATGGCGAGCTGTGGGGACGTGTTGCGGGGCCGGATGCGCCGCTGGCGATGATTTTCCCGACTGATGCCGAAGGCCTGCCGCGCCACCCCAGCCAGCTCTATCAGGCGTTTGGTGAGGGCTTGCTGGTGCTGGTGGTGATGCTGTGCCTGTTCTGGCTCACCCGCGCGCGCTTCCGCACCGGCCTGCTGGTCGGGGTGTTCACCGTGCTGATTTCGGTGGCGCGTTTCACCGTGGAGTTTTTCCGCCAGCCTGACCCGCAGTTGACGGAGTTCGCCGAGAGCACGGGATTGAGCATGGGGCAGTGGCTGACTGTGCCGATGCTGCTGCTGGGGCTGGGGCTGGTGGTCTGGTCGCTGACGCGCCCGGCGCAGGCGAGCGGGGCCAGTGGCGCGCGCAAGCCACCCGCCGCGCCGGAACCGGATGCCGATCCCGCATGAGCGACCTGCGCGAAGAGGATGCGCGGCGCGATCTTGGCGATACCTTTCGCCGCCTGATCGCTGCGACCGGGCCGATCAGTCTGGCGCATTACATGGGCGAATCGAACGCCCGCTATTATACCGACAAGCGGCCCATCGGCGGGCACGGCGGCGATTTCATCACCGCGCCCGAAGTCAGCCAGATGTTCGGCGAACTGATCGGCCTGTGGCTGGCGGACATGTGGATCCGCGCCGGGCGGACCGAGCCGGTGCACTATGTCGAACTTGGCCCGGGCAAGGGCACGCTGGCGCGCGATGCCTTCCGGGCGATGCTGCGTTACGGGCTCAAGCCGAAGATGCATCTGGTCGAAACTTCGCGGCGGATGCGTGATGCGCAGCTGGCCATGCTGCCCGAAGCGATCCACCACCACGATCTCTCGCGCATTCCGCTGGCCGGGCCGGTGCTGCTGGTAGCGAATGAATTCCTCGATGCGCTGCCGGTGCGGCAACTGGTGAAGACCGAAGAGGGCTGGCGCGAAATCATGGTGAGCGTGGATGCGGCTGGCCAGTTCATCGAAGTGCCCGGCCGCCAGCCGATGGATTCCGCCGTGGCCGAGGCCAAGCGCGATGCGCCGCTGGGCACAGTGATCGAAACCTCGCCCGCCTGCGCCACCGTGCTGTTCGAAGTCGCCGGGCGGCTGGCCGAGCAGGGCGGGGCGGCGCTGTTTATCGATTACGGCCATGCCGATGGCCGCTCCGGCTCCAGCTTGCAGGCGGTGCGCGATCACGCGAAAGTCGGCGTGTTCGACGCGCCGGGGGAAGTGGACCTTTCCGCCCATGTCGATTTCGCGCAGATGGAACAGATCGCGCGTTCGCGCGGGGCGCGGGTGTTGGGGACGGTGGAGCAGGGTGCCTGGCTGCGGGCGCTGGGGATAGATCAGCGCGCCGAAGGGCTGGCGAAATTCGCTCCCCAGCACCGCGAGGCACTGATGCGCGCGCGCGACCGGCTGACTTCGCCCGAGCAAATGGGATCGTTGTTCAAGGTGATGGGGCTGACCGGCTCCGACTGGCCCGATGCCGTGGGTTTCGGACCCGCGCCCGCGGCCTGAGCGCTAGCGCGCGATCGCGACCTTCGCCACGGTCAGTTCCACCACCAGCCCCTGCGGTGTGAAGCGGCGGAGCCAGGAGCCGCCGAGCTGGCCCTTCACGCTCATTTCCACCAGCCGCGAACCGAAGCCGCTCTGGCCGCTGTCCACAGCGGGCGGACCGCCATGCTCGGTCCATTTGAGCGCGATGTGCTCGCCGCGATCTTCCACTGCCAGCGTCACCTGCCCCTCGTCCACCGAGAGCGCGCCGTATTTGGCGGAATTGGTCGCCAGTTCGTGGAACACCAGCGCCAGCGGGGTCGCGGCATTGAGGCCGATGGCGCTGTCGGCCCCGCTCACCACCACGCGCGGAGTGCTCGCGTTATCCGAATAGGGCGCGAACAGAGCCGCCAGCAGCCCTTGCAGCCGATCCTGCGCCGCTGCCGCCCCCGGCTGGACGAAATCGTGCGCCCGCCCCAGTGCGCGCAGCACTTCGATCAGTTCGTCGGCATAGGGCTGGTGTTCGGGCGTCTTGCGCACTTTCAGCGTCGCCAGCCCGATCATTACCGCAAAGATGTTCTTGATCCGGTGCGACAATTCACTGGCGATCAGGTCGCGCTGTTCGAGTGCGAGGCGCAATTCGTGGACATCGGTGACCGTGCCGAACCAGCGCTTGCGCCCGTCGGCCTTCACCACCGGCAGCGCCTGCCCCATCACCCAGCGATATTGCCCATCGGCAAATCGCAGGCGGTATTCGCCCTCAAATTCCTCACCGCTCTGGAGCGCTGCATACCATACGCTCATGATCGCTTCGCGATCATCGGGATGGATGTATTGCGGCCAATCCTCAGAAACCCTGGGCGGCGCTGCCCCGACCTGCTTTTCCCAACGAGAATTGAAATAGTCGAAATTGCCATCCGGATCGGCAGACCAGGCGATTTGCGGCATACCCTCCAGAATGTGCCGCAGCCGGTCCTCGCGCAGGGCGATCTCGCGCTCGGCTTGCAGCCCCTCGCGCTGTGCGTTGAGGCGGCGCATGGCTGCCTGGGCCAGCACCTCCAGCCCTTCCTGCTGCAGCGCGGTGAGGCCTTCGCTGCGTGGCCGCGAGTCAAGCACGCACAGCGCGCCCAGCGGTGTGCCTTCGCCCGAAGTCAGCGCTCGTCCGGCGTAGAAGCGAATGAAGGGTTCGCCCCTGACGAAATCGTTTTCGCCAAAGCGCGGGTCCGCACTGGCATCGGGCACGACCATCGGGCCGCTTTCCCACATGGTGTGCACACAAAACGAGCTTGAAACCGTGGGCGTCTCGCGAAGTGCGACGCCGGTGCGCGCCAGAAAGCGCTGCGTCTTGCTCTCGACCAGATTGACGAGCGCGATTTGAGCATCGCACAGCTTGGCGGCGAAAGCGACAATCCGCGCAAGTTCGGGATCGTCCTGCAGCGAATCCGGCGCAAAACTGTCGATCACGCGCGCCCGCTCGGCCTCGTCCACGAATCGCGGAGAGGGGAAAGTATTTCTCGATTCCGGAAATTTATCTTTTAAATTCAATGGCTTATTCCCCAACGAGCCATCCTTAGCTTGGTTCCGCGGGAATTGCAAAGCCGAGTTTACAAGCGGCTGTTTCACATGCAACCTGTTTGCCTCCTTGCCCGCGCTTGCTATTGCCGGTTCCGACAAGACAAGGACCGAGCTATGCGCGCCACACCCGATTTCGATTTCGGCCTGACCGACGAAGCGAAGATGATCCGCGAGAGCGTCGCCCGCTTCGCCGACGAGCGGATTGCGCCGCTGGCTGCACGGGTGGATGCCGAGGACTGGTTCCCGATCGAGCTCTGGCCCGAGATGGGTGAACTGGGCCTGCACGGGATGACCGTGAGCGAAGCCGATGGCGGCACCGGGCTTGGCTATCTCGAACACCTGATTGCGGTGGAAGAAGTGAGCCGCGCCAGCGCCTCGGTCGGGCTCAGCTATGGCGCGCATTCGAACCTCTGCGTCAACCAGATCGCGCGCTGGGGCAATGCCGCGCAGAAGGCGAAATACCTCCCCGGCCTGATTTCGGGCGAACACGTCGGCTCGCTGGCGATGAGCGAGCCGGGGGCGGGGTCGGATGTCGTCTCGATGAAGCTGAAGGCTGATGCGGTTCAGGGCGGCTACGTGCTCAACGGCACCAAGTTCTGGATCACCAACGGCCACGCCGCGCAAACGCTGGTGGTCTACGCCCGCACCGATGCCGATGCCGGAAGCAAGGGCATCACCGCCTTCCTGATCGAGCGCGACATGCCCGGCTTCTCCTGCGGGCAGAAGATCGCCAAGATGGGCATGAAGGGCTCGATCACCAGCGAACTGGTGTTCGATAACTGCGAAGTGCCCGCCGAAAATGTGCTCGGCGAAGTGGGGCGCGGGGTGCAGGTGCTGATGAGCGGGCTCGATTACGAGCGCGTGGTGCTCTCCGGCGTGCAACTCGGCATCATGCAAGCCTGCCTCGATACGGTGATCCCCTACGTTCGCGAACGGCAGCAGTTCGGCAAGCCGATCGGCGCGTTCCAGTTGATCCAGGCCAAGGTGGCGGACATGTATGTCGCGCTGCAATCGGCGCGCGCCTATGCCTATGCCGTAGCCCGCGCCTGCGATGCCGGGCAGACCACCCGCTTCGACGCGGCGGGCGCGATCCTGCTGGCGAGCGAAAACGCCTTCCGCGTGGCGGGCGAAGCGGTGCAGGCGCTGGGCGGCGCGGGCTACACCACCGACTGGCCGGTCGAACGCTACCTGCGCGACGCCAAGCTGCTGGACATCGGCGCAGGGACTAACGAGATACGGCGGATGCTGATCGGGCGGGAATTGATTGGAGTGATGGGATGAACTCCGCACCCGCCAAGTGCCGTTGGCTCAACGCTGCCGCCGGTGTGCTGATCTGCCTTATTGCGCTGCCGAGCGCGGCCCAAGCCACAGCCACAGCCGGAGGCGCAGGAATGCAGGCGGAACTCGACCCGACGATATTTGCCGAGATCACGGCGCTATCCGATCAAGGGCAGGCGCTGTTCGATGAAGGCAGTCTGGCCGAAGCACGGCGTCTGTTTGTGCAGGCATGGGCGCTCCTTCCCGAACCGCAAAGCGAGTGGGAAGCGACCACGTGGCTGGCGGCGGCTATCGGCGATATCGACTTCCTGCAAGGCAACCACGATGCCGCGCGGCAGACGCTTGAATTTGCCATGCTGTGTCCGGACGGACTGGGAAATCCCTTCCTGCATCTGCGGCTCGGTCAGTCGCTTTTCGAACTTGGCGAGGAAGACCGGGCGGCGGACGAATTGATGCGGGCCTATATGGGAGCAGGCGAGGAAATCTTCGCGGATCAGGATCCCAAGTACCGCGCCTTCCTGGCGACCCGTGCGATACTGGACTGATCGGGGCCGTTCCAACTTGACCCCCGATCCATGGTCACGGAGCACGCCCTGACTGGGAGGAGGAACGCTAGCTGCGCGATCCAAAGCTGCTGGACATCGGGGCGAGGACGAACAAGATCAGGCGGATGCTGATCGGGCGGGAACTGATTGGGGTTTAGCTGATGAGCAAAAAGTTCAAACTCTCCGCAGAGCAAATCGCGCCAATTGCCATTGGCTATGGTGGTTGCATCGCAAGTGACCGTATTACGGTCGAGGGCCTTCCCGTCAGGTTCTTTTACCGCACCGAGCCTCACAATGAACTCGATAGTGGCTGGTGCTTTTTGTCGGGCACCGAGGACGATGACTACATGAACGACGCGAGCAATCATGGGGTCTATGACGTCAATACGATAGCCAACTACGATCCTTCGATTATTGCGCACTTGGAGGCACCTGCTGGCTCAGCCTTCGAGAAGCTTCCGGATGCGGCCCAATTCGTCGAGGTTTTCGACTGGTCACCTGAAGATTAGGGGCACAGTCAAGTTTCAACGAAGTCGGAATTGTGCCTGCTGAGTGCCGCCGAAAGGCTGTTACACTTCGGCGCGGGGACGAACGAGATCAGGCGGATGCTGATCGGGCGGGACTTGATCGGGGTGTGATCTTGCATTTTATATTGATACGGATATAAACACATGAAGGGGATCGTTTTCCTGGGTAACACGCAAACGGTCATTCGCGGGTTTCCAGTTTCTGTGAAGTACAAGGTCGGTGGCCAGCTCTTTCTGGTTCAAACGGGTGCCGACCCAGATGACTGGAAGCCGATGCCTTCGATAGGCAAAGGTGTGAGGGAGATCAGGATCCGTGACATCAGCGGTGCCTATCGGGTGATTTATGTGGCCAGTATCGGATCGGCAGTTGTGGTGCTGAATGCGTTTATCAAGAAGACCCAAGCAACCCCACAACGCGAAATCGATCTGGCCCGCAAACGTTTGAAGGAGTTGCCATGACGGTTATTGTTCAGGACACCGGGGAGTCGTTTCAAACTATCTGGCACGCCCTGTTCGATGACCCGGCGGAGATCGCCAGCCTGCAGATGCGCAGCAAGGCACTTGGCGCGATTGCGCTCAAGGTGAAAGGGTGGGAGTTGACGCAGGCAGAAGCCGCAAAGCGATTGGGTATTTCGCAACCGCGCCTCAATGATCTGCTGCGGGGCCGGATTAACCGGTTCAGCCTTGATGCGCTCATTAAGATTGCGACAAGCGCGGGCTATTGGCGTCGATCTCGAATTCAAGGACGCTGCCTGAGGTTGGGGGTTCATCACGCGCGTGATATGCCGTCGCTGCTGATCGGGGTTTAGACAAGGGGAGACTTCAGGGATGCTGGGACTTTTTATCTGGGTATTGGCCTTTGCTTATGGCCGCATGACACCTGAACTCTCGTGGAAGCCGTTCGCTGTGCTTGCGTCGCGGCCGCAGTTATCTCGTACCTGCTGCCGGCACCCGACATGCCGAATTTCGCGGCCAACTTCGTCGGTAGCCTCGTGCTTGGCAGCTTGCTGTTCATGCTCGGATACGGGTTTGGCAAGTGGCGTGATTCGGGCAAGGATACAGGCCGCTTTTCCGATTGATCGGGCTCATGTTGAATCCACTGGGCCTGATTGCGGGGATGGTTCCGGAGGAGTTTTTGCATGGCGGGATTTGAGCCGATGAACACACCCGCCACCCCCCGCCCCCAGCGCGGGTTCCTCGCAGCGGTCGAGCGGATCGGCAACCTGCTTCCCGATCCGGCGATGATCTTCGTCTACCTGATCGGCGCGCTGATCGTGCTTTCGGTGCTGGGGCAATGGCTCGGCTGGACCGCCTCGCTGCCTTACAGCGCGGACGAGCCGCCCGCCTGGGGCACGCTGGAAAACGGGGTGCTCACCTTCCGCGCCACCAGCCTGCTGACCGAGGAAAACGTCACCCGGCTGATCGTCGACATGCCCAAGACCTTCACCGGCTTCGCCCCGCTGGGGCTGATCCTGACGATCATCCTTGGCGCGGCGGTGGCCGAGCGGTCGGGCATGTTCTCGGCCTTGATCCGCGCCGCGCTGAGCAATGCCCCCAAGCAGTTCCTCACCCCGGTGATCGCGCTGGTCGGCATCCTGTCGCACTATGCCAGCGATGCCGGATACGTGGTGTTCCTGCCCTTGGCGGCGATTGTCTATGCGGCGGCGGGGCGGCATCCGCTGGCGGGGCTGGCGGCGGCCTTTGCCGGGGTTTCGGGCGCGCTGGCGGGCAATGTCACCCCCAACCAGCTCGACGTGCTGCTGTTCGGCTTTACGCAGGAAGCCGCGCGGATTGTCGAGCCGGGCTGGACCATGAACCCGCTGGGCAACTGGTGGTTCACCCTCAGCATTACCGTGGTCTATATCCCGCTGATCTGGTTTCTGACCGACAGGGTGATCGAGCCGCGCCTCGGGCCGTGGAATGCAGCGGCGCAGGAACGCGCGGCAGCGATGGAGGCTGAACCCGAACTGGGCGATGCCGAGCGGCGCGGACTGCGCCACGCGGGACTCGCCGCGCTGCTGGTGATCGCCCTGTTCACCGCGCTGGCCACGGTGCCGGGCTTTTCCCCGCTGGTCGATGAAAGCGCGACCGGCACCACCGCGCTGCAACCGCTGTTCGGATCGCTGATCCCGGCCTTCGCGCTGCTGTTCCTGCTCACCGGGATTGCCTATGGCCGCGCGGCGGGCACCATCCGTGGCTCGACCGAAGTGATCGAGGCGATGCAGGAAGGCATCAAGAGCCTCGCCCCCTACATCGTCTTCGTGTTCTTCGCGGCGCATTTCGTGGCCATGTTCAACTGGTCGCAACTGGGGCCGATCCTGGCGATCCAGGGCGCGCGGGCGATCGAATCGCTCGGCCTGCCGATGCCGCTGCTGCTGGTTTCGGTGCTGCTGCTGTCGAGCTTTCTCGACCTGTTCATCGGTTCCGCCAGCGCCAAGTGGAGCGCGCTCGCGCCGGTGGTGGTGCCGATGTTCATGCTGCTGGGCATCAGCCCGGAAATGACCACGGCGGCCTATCGCACGGGGGACAGCTACACCAATATCATGACCCCGCTGATGAGCTATTTCCCGCTGGCGCTGGCCTTCGCGCGCAAGTGGGACAAGGAATTCGGAGTGGGATCGCTGCTGGCGCTGATGCTGCCCTATGCGCTGTGCTTCATGGTCTGCGGGATCGCGCTGGTGATTGGCTGGGTTGCGCTCGACTTGCCGCTTGGCCCCGGCGCGTCGGTGTTTTACGTGGCGCCATGACCGCACCCCAGCTGACCAGCAAACTCGACCGCGAAAGCCCCGAAGCCAAGGCGCGTTTCGCGCACAACAAGGCGCTGGCCGAAGACCTGCGCGCCCGTGTGGCCGAAGCGGCGCTGGGCGGGCCGGAGAAGCACCGCGAGCGGCATGTGGCGCGGGGCAAGCTGCTCCCGCGCGAGCGGGTGGAGCGGCTGCTCGATCCGGGCTCGCCGTTCCTTGAGATCGGCCAGCTGGCGGCCAACGGCATGTACGAAGGCGATGTTTCCGGAGCCTCGATCATCGCCGGGATCGGCCGGGTTTCCGGGCGGCAGGTGATGATCCTGGCCAACGATCCGACGGTGAAGGGCGGTGCCTACTACCCGATGACGGTGAAGAAGCACCTGCGCGCGCAGGAAATGGCGCAGGAAAACCGCCTGCCGTGCATCTATCTGGTCGACTAGCGGCGGGGCCAACCTGCCCTATCAGGCCGAGGTTTTTCCGGACCGCGACCATTTCGGGCGGATTTTCTACAATCAGGCGCAGATGAGCAGCATGGGCATCCCGCAGATCGCCTGCGTGATGGGTAGCTGCACCGCCGGGCGGGGCCTATGTTCCGGCGATGAGCGACGAGAGCGTGATCGTGCGCGAGCAGGGGACGATCTTCCTCGCCGGTCCGCCGCTGGTGAAAGCCGCGACGGGCGAGGAAATCAGCGCCGAGGACTTGGGCGGCGGGGCGCTCCACGCGAAGAAGATCGGGCGTGGTCGATCACCTGGCCGAGAACGACGAGCATGCGCTGACGATCGTGCGCGATATCGTCTCGCATCTCGGACATAGCTCCAAAGCTCAAGTGGACTTGAAGGAACCGCGCGCGCCCAAATTCGATGCCGACGATCTCTACGCGCTGATCCCCGACGACGTGCGCGCGCCCTACGATGTGCACGAGGTGATCGCGCGGCTGGTGGACGGCAGCGAGTTCCACGAGTTCAAGCGCGAATACGGCGCGACGCTGGTCACCGGCTTCGCGCATATCTGGGGCATGCCGGTGGCGATCCTCGCCAACAACGGCGTGCTGTTTTCGGAAAGCGCGCAGAAGGGCGCGCATTTCATCGAACTGGCGTGCCAGCGCGGCATTCCGCTGCTGTTCCTGCAGAACATGTCCGGCTTCATGGTCGGCGGGAAATACGAGGCGGAAGGCATCGCCAAGCACGGCGCGAAGCTGGTGACGGCAGTGGCGACCGCGCAGGTGCCCAAGGTGACCGTGGTGATCGGCGGCAGCTTCGGCGCGGGCAATTACGGCATGTGCGGGCGGGCCTATTCCCCGCGCTTCCTGTTCACCTGGCCCAATGCGCGGATCTCGGTGATGGGCGGCGAACAGGCGGCTTCGGTGCTGGCGACGGTGCACCGCGATGCGGAGACGTGGACGCCGGAGGAGGCCGAGGCGTTCAAGGCCCCGATCCGGCAGAAGTATGAGGACGAGGGCAATCCGTATTACGCGACTGCCAGGTTGTGGGATGACGGGGTGATCGACCCGGTGCAGACTCGGGATGTGCTGGGGCTGGCGTTTGCGGCTTGTCTGGAGGCGCCGATTGAGGATGCGCCGCGGTTTGGGGTGTTTCGGATGTGAGATGGTATTCGTGCTTACGGGGTAAGGTGTCTGAACTACTTTTGTCGACCGGAACGGGAAGGTGTCCGAATGCTCCAAAGGTCAGTGCTCTAGTTGCAAGGGAGCGGCACAAAGTTGTAAGACTGCAGTAATTCAGGTTGTTGTCTAACCTGTGGCGGCACCGGGATTTGCCCGGTGTGTCGGGGGACTACGTGGATAAGACCATGATGACCCCTCCTCACTGCCAACGCGAGGAAGTCGTTGCACCTCCCCCAGCAAGCTGTGGGAGGATTTTGGGTGGCGGGCTGGCTATACAAAATCCTCCCCGAGCTTGTCTCGGGGAGGTGGCAGCCCGCAGGGCTGACGGAGGGGCATTGAATGTTCAAGGATCGCGCCCCAAGCCACGCCCCGGTGGCGTCGCCAAGGCCCGCCAGCAGCGCAAGCAGATGAGTTTGCCCGAAGTCCTGCTCTGGCGTCTGCTGCGCGGCCAGCCGCAGGGTGTGAAGTTTCGCCGTCAGCACCCCAGCAGCGATGTGCGGATGGATTTCTACTGCTCCGACGCGCGGCTGGTGATCGAGATCGACGGGATTTCGCACGACATGGGCGACCGGCCAGAACGCGATCCGCTCCGCGATGCGTGGCTGGAGTCCGAAGGGCTGGAGACAATTGGGGTGCCCGCGCAGGAGGTCTTGCGCGACGTTGCGGCGGCGGCAGAGGCGATCATTGCGGCTGCCCGCGCGCGCTTGCCCGCGCAACATCCGGCTGCGCTTCTCAGCAGACCGAATATGCCCCTCCGTCAGGGCTTCGCCCTGCCACCTCCCCGAGCCGAGCTTGGGGAGGATTTGGCAAGCCCACCCCTTGACCCGCACCCCCACCCTCCTCTCCCGCATCGTCTGGCGCCTCCTGCGCGGCCTCTATCGCTGGAAGGGCTACCGGCTTGAAGGCGGCGCGCCCGATATTCCGAAATTCATCCTCATCGGCGCACCGCACACCACCAACTGGGATTTCATCTTCTTCGCCGGCGCGGTGAAGGAGCTGGGGATCAGCCCCAGCTTTCATCGGCAAGCACACGCTGTTCAAATGGCCGATGACGCGGTTCATGCTCGATATGGGGGGGATGCCGATCGATCGCTCCTCGCCGCGCGGTTATGTCACCACCGTGATCGAGGCGGTGAGCCGCGGCGGAGCGGATCGCGCTGGTGGTCGCGCCCGAGGGCAGCCGGAAGAGCGATGGGCGCTGGCGCAGCGGGTTCTATCATATCGCTCTGGGAGCAGGGGTGCCGATTGTTCCGGCGTGGGTGAACCAGCAGACCATGCGCGGCGGGCTGGGCGAACCGATCTGGCCGAGCGGCGATTTCGACGCCGATCTGGCCAAGCTGGCCGAGTTCTACCGCGGAAAATGCCCGAATGCGCGCGGTTTGAGTGCTTGCCGAGCAGGCGCGCGGGGATGGCTGAAGCGCTGGCGTTCAATGCCGCCGCCATGTTCGTCGCGGCGCTGGCATTGTGGCTGCTCTCGCTGGCGCTGGACAAGGTCAGCTTCGTCGATGCCGTCTGGGGGCTGGCAATGGCCGGGCTGGCTGCCCTGAGCTGGTGGCAGGCCGCGCCGCAGGGGCCCTTGGCGCACCTGCTCGCCGCGATGACGATCGTGTGGGGCGTGCGGCTGGGGCTGCATCTGCTGCGGCGCTTCCTCCGACACGGCGAGGACAAGCGCTATGCCACGATGCTCGCTCCCGCGCGCGAAGCGGGCCGCTTTGCCGTGACCGCGCTGTGGAAGGTCTGGCTGTTGCAGGCTGTGCTGATCCTGCTGGTGAGCAGTCCGGCGCAGCTGGGCATTCTCGCCAGCGACACCGCCCAGACCCCCGGTCCGCTCGCCTGGGCAGGGATCGCTCTCTACGCCCTTGGCCTGTGCTTCGAATGGCTGGGCGACTGGCAGCTCGCCCGGTTCAAGGCCGATCCGGCCAATCGTGGCAGAGTGATGGATCGCGGCCTGTGGCGCTACACCTGCCATCCCAACTACTTCGGCGATGCCTGCGTCTGGTGGGGGATCTGGCTGGTGGCAATGAGCGTCTCGCCTCAGGCGGTGATCTGGACCTTGCCGGGGCCGCTGTTCCTCACCTTCACGCTGGTGAAATGGTCGGGCGCGGCGATGACCGAGGCGGGGATGCGGGAGAAGTATGGCGCGGAGTTTGCCGACTATGTGCGCCGCACCCCGGCGTTCGTCCCGTGGTTCCCTACCCCTCGCGCCTGAGTGCGTATCTGAGGCTCGCCCCCACCATCAGCCCCGACAGACCGATAATCAGCACTGCCCAAAGCCAGTGCGGCAGCCACAGTTCGGCCTCCATCGCCCCGGTATCCGACAGCATCGCCTGCCCGCCGACCACGCCGCTTTCCGAAAACAGGTAGTTCCAGTCGGCGAACATGCTCAGCGCGCCGAGCACGCCGAGGAATTGCAGCGCGAACAATTGCCACGCGGGTCGTCCGCGCAGGGCCAGCCAGCCAATCCCCAGCGCCAGCGCGGGCAGCACCGCCCAGCCGACCATGCTGCGCACCCAGATCAGCGTCGACAGCGCCAATGCCGCCGCCAGCGCCAGCAGTGCGGGTTTCCAGTAGCGGTGTGCAGAGCTGGCGAGGATCAGCAGCGCCCCCATCATACTCGGCCCCAGCGGCCCGCCCATCGCGATAAAGGCGCGAGTGAAGCCGGAGGCGTCCGTTGCGGTGCTCGATTGCGCATAACCCGAACCGTCGGCGTTAATCACCAGATGCTCGAACCCGCTACCCGTCGCCAGCGCCGCCAGCCCGTGGCCCATTTCGTGATACCAAGTGGAGAGCAGGACGAAGGGATACATGACATAATTGCCCAGCGGCAGCGCGGGCAAGGCCGTCACCAGTACCGCCGCAAGGATCAGCCGCCCCACCTGCTCCTCCTGCGAACCGGGGCGGACCAGCGACATCAGGCCGGTTCCGGTTCCGGATTCCGCGAAGCGTAAAGGATCGACCATCCGGCGAGGAACAGCCCCGCCGCCATCGGCCCGACCACGATCCCCGCCAGCCCCATCGCGGTAATCCCGCCCAGTGTCGAAATCAGGATCATCCAGTCGGGAATGCCGGTGTCCCGCCCAACCAAAATGGGCCGCAACACATTGTCGACCATGCCGATCAGCGCCACGCCGGAAACCAGCACCACCACGCCCTGCCAGATGTCGCCGGTCGCCAGCAGGTAGATCGCCACCGGAGCCCAGACCAGCGCCGGGCCAACCGCAGGCAGCAAGGAGAACAGCGCGGTCAGCAGGCCGAGCAGCACCACCGAGGGCATTCCCGCGATCCAGTAGGTGATCGACCCCAGCGCCCCCTGCACCAATCCCACCACCACCGACCCCTTGATCGTGGCGCGGACAATCGAGAGGAACCGCTCCGCCAGCCGCTCCGCCACGTCACCCGCCAGCGGCAGATGCGCCAGCACTCGCGTGCCGATCGACCTGCCATCGCGCAGCAGGAAGTAGGTGACGTACAATCCGACGCCGAATGACAGCACGAAACCCGCCGCGCTGCCGGTGATCGCCAGCGCCTGCCGGGCGATCATCCCGGAGCTTTCGAGCGCAAAGTCCTGCGCGCGCTGTTGCACCATTTGTGCGGTGCCCAAACCCTCCGTATCGAGGCTTTCGCGCACCGCCGTGGGCAGCAGCGCCTGCACGGCTTCGAACCATGCGGCGACATCGATCCGCCCCTCCTGAAAGGCGACGACCAGCGTCGTCGCCTGCTCCACCACCACGCCGCCGATGAACAGCGCCGGGATGATGACGGCGACGGTAATGACCAAGAGCGTCGCGATGGCAGCGCGATTGCCGGTGCCGCCCAGCTTGCGGACAAACCACTGATACAGCGGCTGAAACATGATTGCCGCCAGCGTCGCCCACAGCAGCGGCGAGGCGAACGGCCAGATAACGACGATGAAACCGAGCGTGACCAACGCCAGAAACAGCAGATAACCGCCACTTTCGAGCCTTGCGCGTCCCTCACCATTGGTCATGCCCGCGATCCTCTAAATATCCAGATTGGCCACGTTCAGCGCATTATCCTGAATGAATTCGCGGCGCGGTTCGACCACGTCGCCCATTAGCCGGGTGAAGATCTCGTCGGTGACGTCGGCATCTTCCACCTTCACTTGCAACAGTTCGCGGTTTTCCGGATCGAGCGTGGTTTCCCACAGCTGCTCGGCGTTCATCTCGCCCAACCCTTTGTAGCGGCTGATCGCCAGACCCTTGCGCCCGGCGGCCAGCACCGCTTCGAGCAACTGGCTGGGGCGGGTGATTGAGCCTTCAGGATCGAATGCGGGGGTGTCGGCAGCGGTGTCCTCGCCTTCCTCCTCGACCGGCTGCACCGAAGCACTGCCGACCTTCACCAACCGCGTCGGCGAAGCATAGGTATCCGCCTGTTCCACTCCGCGCTTGTGCAGCTTGCGCGCCTCGGCAGAGTCGAGGAACTTGCCGTCGATCAGGTGGACATCGGCCACCCCGCGCCATACCCGGTCGAACCGGACATCGCCTTCGTCGGTCAGCCGAGCGGACCACTGCGCTTCGGCATCGCTCAGCTGGATCTGCGCCGCCGCATGGGCAAGGCGTTCATTGCGCTGCGCTTTCGACAGATCAGGATCGAGAACGCCTGCCATCGCCATCGCTTCGATCACGGCGGCATCGTATTTCTTCGGAACGAAGGCCATCAGGTTCTTCAGCAGCAGTGCCTTGTCCACCAGATCGGCCAGATCGCCGCCCGAACGCGCGCCCCCGGCGGTTTCCAGAACCCGGTCGTTCAGCCCGTTTTCAACCAGATAGCGATCAAGCGCGCCCTGATCCTTGAGGTAAACCTCGCTGCGCCCCTTGGCGACCTTGAACAGCGGCGGCTGGGCGATGAACAGGTGCCCGGCCTTGATGATATCGGGCATCTGCCGGTGGAAAAAGGTCAGCAGCAGGGTGCGGATATGCGCGCCGTCGACGTCGGCGTCGGTCATGATGACGATCTTGTGGTAGCGCAGCTTTTCCAGATTGAACTCGTCACGCAGGCCGGTGCCCATCGCCTGGATCAGTGTGCCGACTTCGCGGCTGGAAATGATCCGGTCAAACCGCGCGCGCTCCACGTTGAGGATCTTGCCCCGCAGCGGCAGGATCGCCTGGTACTTGGAATCGCGCCCGCTCTTGGCCGAGCCCCCGGCGCTGTCCCCTTCCACCAGAAACAGCTCGCTCTTGGCCGGATCGCGTTCGCGGCAATCGGAGAGCTTGCCCGGCAGGCTGGCGATGCTCATCGCCCCCTTGCGGCTCATCTCGCGGGCCTTGCGCGCGGCTTCGCGGGCGGCGGCGGCATCGATGATCTTGGCGACGATGGCCTTGGCGTCGGCGGGGTTTTCCTCCAGCCATTCGCTCATCTTCTCGCCCATCAGGCTTTCCAGCGGCTGGCGCACTTCGGAGGAGACCAGCTTGTCCTTGGTCTGGCTGGAGAATTTGGGATCGGGCAGTTTGACGCTGACAATCGCGGTCAGCCCTTCGCGCATGTCCTCGCCCGAAAGCGTGATCTTGGTGTTCTTGAGCAGGCCCGATGCGGTGGCGTAATTGTTGAGCGTGCGGGTCAGTGCGGCGCGGAAGGCGGCCAAATGCGTGCCGCCATCGCGCTGGGGGATGTTGTTGGTGAAGCAGAGGACGTTTTCGTAGTATGAATCGTTCCATTCCAGCGCCACGTCGATGCCGATGCCGTCCTTCTCGGCGCTGACCGAAATCGGTTCGGGCACCAGTGGGGCCTTGTTGCGATCGAGCCATTTGACGAAGGCGGCAATCCCGCCCTCGTAGAACAGGTCGTGCTCCACCGCTTCCTCGTGCCGCTTGTCGCGCAGCTTGATGCGCACGCCCGAATTGAGGAAGGCCAGTTCGCGGTAACGGTGTTCGAGCTTCTCGAAATCGAATTCGAGCACGTTCTTGAACGTCTCTTCGCTGGCCTTGAAGGTGACGCGGGTGCCCTTTTTCAGGCCCTCGTCATCGCCGTTGAAGCCACCGCCGGAGCGATCGCCGGTGACGCGCAGGCTCTCCACCGCATCGCCGCCTTCGAAGCGCATCCAGTGTGCCTTGCCCTCGCGCCAGATCACCAGTTCGAGCCATTCGCTCAGCGCATTCACCACCGAAACGCCGACGCCGTGGAGGCCGCCGGAGACCTTGTAGGCGTTGTCGTCGTTGGTGTTGTCGAATTTCCCGCCCGCGTGGAGCTGGGTCATGATGACTTCGGCGGCGGATACGCCTTCCTCGGAATGGATGCCGGTGGGGATGCCGCGGCCGTTGTCTTCCACCGAGACCGAGCCATCGGCGTTCAGTTCGATCAGCACCAGGTCGCAGTGCCCCGCCAGCGCCTCGTCGATGGCGTTGTCGCTGACTTCGAACACCATGTGGTGCAGCCCGCTGCCATCGTCGGTATCGCCGATATACATGCCGGGCCGCTTGCGCACCGCATCCAGCCCCTTGAGGACCTTGATACTTTCGGCACCGTATTCGCCCATCCGCTTGGTATTGTTGGGGGTGGGTTCGGGGGTGATTTCGGGATTCTGCTCAGGGGTATCTGTCATGCCGAGCATATAGGAATTGCCGAGAGAAATAGGAAGCGCGCCACCGCCGTGCGGAGCGGTGTTCCACAGATACGCAATGGGCCCAGCACCCGCGAAGAATTCGCCAAGCGTTGCTATTGGCGCAACACTTGGCGAATTGCATAGTCTGGATGGGGATCAGTTGACGGCCAGAAGCTCCAGCCGCGCGGCCTCGAGGGCGATCTCGCGCCTGCGCTCGATCTGCTCCGCGGCACCGTCGATCAAGTCTTCGTAGCAGGCGCGTTCGCCCGCTTGCTGGGTCATTGAATAGGCCCGCCCGACCATACAGGCCTCGCGCGCGGCGATTTCCACGCGCCGCTCGATCTCGGCGATATCATCAGCCTGCGAAAGATCAAATCCTTCGGTGCTGACCCTGATAGTCACCGTTTCCGCCAGTGCCGGAGTTGCAACTCCGGCAACAGCAAAGGCGGCGATCAAACTGAAACAAGTCTTACGCATGATGAATTCCTTCATAAGTAGCATTGCCGCCAGTTCAGTTCATCCCCACTCATTGCTTCACTTGCCATTGTGCACTGCAAAATAAATTGTGCAATTGCGAAGAAGTGAATCACTGGTGCTTATTTCGCAACGCCGGATTTCACATTTTTGCAATGTTGGGCCACCGCTGGACAGCCACGTGAGCCGCGCCTAACCAGCCGCCATGCAGCCAGACAACTCTCCCGATTCCAGCCTCCCAGATTCCATCCTGATCGTCGATTTCGGCAGCCAGGTGACCCAACTCATCGCTCGCCGCGTGCGCGAGGCGGGGGTCTATTCCGAAATCGCGCCGTTCACCGTGGCGGAGGAGGCGTTCCACCGCCTGAAGCCGAAGGGCATCATCCTGTCTGGGTCGCCCGCCGGGGTGCCGGAGGAAGGCAGCCCGCGCGCTCCCGCCATGCTGTTCGAAGCGGGGGTGCCGATCCTCGGCATCTGCTATGGCCAGCAGGTGATGAGCCACCAGTTGGGCGGCGAAGTGCGGCCGGGCCACGAAGTGGGCGACGGCGGCGAATTCGGCCGCGCCTACCTCACCGTCACCAAGGACTGCGCGCTGTTCGACGGGCTGTGGCAGGTCGGCGAGCGGCACCAGGTGTGGATGAGCCACGGCGACAAGGTCACCCGCTTTGCTCCCGGCTTTCGAAATCGTCGCCGTCAGCGATGGCGCGCCATTCGCGGTGATCGCCGACGAGGCGCGGCAGTTCTACGGCACCCAGTTCCACCCCGAAGTGGTCCACACGCCCGATGGCGCGAAGCTGCTCGCCAATTTCGTCCACCGCGTTTGCGGGCTGGCGGGCGACTGGACGATGGCCGCCTATCGCGAGACCAAGGTCGCCGATATCCGCGCGTCAGGTCGGCAGCGGGCGGGTGATCTGCGGGCTGTCCGGCGGGGTCGACAGCTCGGTTGCGGCGATCCTGATCCACGAAGCCGTGGGCGACCAGCTCACCTGCGTGTTCGTCGATCACGGGCTGCTGCGGATGAACGAGCGCGAGCAGGTCGAGACGCCTGTTCCGCGATCATTACAACATCCCGCTGGTGGTGGTCGATGCCGAGGAACGCTTCATGGCGGGCCTCGCGGGAGAGACCGACCCGGAGAAGAAGCGCAAGTTCATCGGCGGCGAATTCATCAAGGTGTTCGAGGAGGAAGCCGCCAAGATCGGCGGCGCGGATTTCCTCGCCCAGGGCACGCTCTATCCCGATGTGATCGAGAGCGTCAGCTTCACCGGCGGGCCGAGCGTGACGATCAAGAGCCACCACAATGTCGGCGGCCTGCCCGAACGCATGAACATGCAACTGGTCGAGCCGCTGCGCGAACTGTTCAAGGACGAAGTGCGCGTGCTCGGCCGCGAACTGGGGCTCAACGAACTGTTCGTCGGCCGCCACCCCTTCCCCGGCCCCGGCCTCGCGATCCGCATCCCCGGCGAAGTCACCAAGGAACGCTGCGACATCCTGCGCAAGGCCGATGCGATCTATCTGGAGGAAATCCGCAACGCAGGGCTGTATGACGCGATCTGGCAGGCCTTCGCGGTGCTGCTGCCGGTCAAGACCGTGGGCGTGATGGGCGATTACCGCACCTATGACTTTGTCTGCGCCCTGCGCGCGGTGACTTCTACTGACGGCATGACAGCGGATGTCTACCCCTTCGATGGCGCGTTTCTGGCGCAATGCGCGACGCGGATCGTTAACGAGGTGCAGGGGGTGAACCGGGTGGTGTATGACTATACGAGCAAGCCGCCGGGGACGATTGAGTGGGAATGAGATGATCTACACGCTCTTTCGAGGCCTTCGGGCCGTCCGGCGGCGGCTTGCGGCGCGGATCAATGGCATTGTCTATCGCTCCAGCCTCGCAAGCGTGGGGAGCGGATGCCACTTTGCCGACGGGGTCATCATCAGCCAGCCCGGAAAGGTATCGCTGGGAGACCGGGTTTTCTTCGACAGCCGCTGCATTATCGGCACCGAACTTCCCGAGGGTCGGCTGATCGTGGGCAACGGCGTGCAGGCCAATTTTGACGTGCAGATCGACTACAGCGGCGGCCTCACCATCGGCCACGACACGCTGATTTCCGCCCGCAGCGTCATCTACACCCATTCGCACGGGCTCGATCCGCATTCGATCCCGGAGGGGTTGTCCAAGACCATCGGGCGCAATGTCTGGATCGGATCGGACTGCGTGATCCTGCAATCGGTGCGTGAAATCGGGGATTATGCGGTAATCGGTTCGGGGGCGGTGGTGACGCGCGATGTGCCGGCGGGGGCGATTGTCGGCGGCAATCCGGCGAAGGTGATCCGTATTCGTGACGATGTGGACTTGCCGCAGCAGGCGCAATAATGCTGGTGTGATAGGCGGGCCGCAATTCCGTCCAAGTGCCCGGAATGATGAGGGGTAATTTGCCGATGCTGAGCAAACTGCGGCGAAATCTTGCCGATTATGGCCTTGGCGCAACGCTGCTCAAGGCTGTCCGGATAGGATCGAACCGGATTCTCACGCCGATCAAGCGGATGACGCAGCGTGAATTCGTCCGCTCGCGCTATGGTGTCTGGATGCAGGCAAATTGGGCGGACAATACCTTTCGGGCCTGTATCGAAGGCGCCTATGGTCCGTTTCTTCAGCGTATGCTGGAGAGTATTTACCCCCCCCCCCCCCCCCCCACGCAGAAGGGCGCTTCCTGTTCGTCGACATCGGGGCCAATCAGGGCCTTTATTCGCTGATCGCGGCAAAGAACCCTGCTTGCGTTGAAGCGATCGCTTTCGAGCCGGTCGAACGGACGGCCGACATTCTTGCAGCAAATGCGCGCCGCAATCGCGTGGCAGACAAGGTCCGGGTGGTGCGCGCAGCCATCTCCGAACGCGAAGGCCAAGTCGCGATTGCCTATGATCCGAACCACACCGGCGGCGCGACATTGCGGGAGGGCACGGGCAATCCCGAAGAAATGACGATAAAGCTGGTGGCTATCGAGCAGGTCGATGAAATCGTGCCCGATTTTCTGCCGATTTACATGAAAATCGATGTTGAAGGGCATGAGGAAGTGGTGTTGCAGCAGCTCACCCGGTCCCGCCATGCCGAACGCATCCAGTTCATCTTCGTGGAGATCGACGAAGACTGGGTCAATGCCGCCAGCGTGCGGGCGATGCTGGGGCAAATCGGCCTGACAAGGATCGAGAAGGTTGGCGGCGGCAAGCATTATGATATTGCGGCCTATCGAAACTGACGGCTGGGTTCGCATCGATCTATGAAACGTATTGCCACAACGATTGAGGTGGGTGGCCAGGCGCGCAGCTTGACCAACCACCTTGGTCAAGGTAATTTGGCCACATGACTATCCACGTCAACATCGGTGAAGCCAAGACCCGACTCTCGGAATTGCTGCGGGCGATGAACGCGGGCGAGCGGGTGATTATCCAGCGCGATGGCAAGCCCGAAGCCGAACTGGTCCCGGCAGGCACTGCCCGCCAGATGACGCGCGAGGAAATTGCTGCCAAGCGGGCCGCCGCATTCGGCATGTATCGGGAAGCCTTCAAGGGCGCCGACCTCAGTCTCGAAGCGTTAAAGGCCGACCGGGGCGATCCGCACGAACGGTTACGAGCGGAAATTTGGCCCTTCTGCTTGATACGCACATTCTGGTCTGGGCCGCCGCCGATGATCGGCGGCTTAATACCCGCGCGCGCGACGCCCTGTTGGACCCGGAAACGCCGCTCTACACAAGTGCCGTCGTCGCGTGGGAATACGCCGATCTGGAGAACCGTGGCAGACTTGGCGGAGCGGGACCCTTGGGGCTGTTGCTTGAGCAATTCGATATTGCGGTGCTCGATTATCCCGCCGACCTGTGGGCGCTTGCCGCTACGCTGCCGCCGATCCACGGCGATCCGGTTGACCGGATGCTGGTGGCCCATGCTCTGGCGCTAGGAATGCCCTTAGTGACAGCCGATGCCCGGATCAGGGAATATCCGCTCGAAACGCTGTGGTAGGCGAATCATGCCAACCATCATAACCCACGCAATCGTTCCGCTCGCGCTGGCAGTTGCGGTAGGTCCAGCTCGCATCACCCCGCGCGTGGCGCTGGCAGGTGCAGGGCTGGCGATGCTGCCCGATGCAGACGTGATCGGCTTCGCGCTGGGGATCGATTATGCGGACGAATGGGGCCATCGTGGGGCGAGTCATGCACTGGCGCTTGCGGTGATGGTTATTGGGGCACTGGCTCTGGTGTGGAGGGAGGCGCGAACCTTGCCTGCGTTTGCTTTCCTCGCACTTGCCATGGCGAGCCACGGCTTGCTCGACGCGCTGACCGACGGCGGGCTGGGTGTGGCGCTGCTCTGGCCGTACGACACTTCCCGGCTGTTCGCACCCGTCACGCCCATCCGTGTGTCACCGATCGGCGCAGGGTTTTTCTCCGCGCGCGGGCTGGAGACACTGCTTTCCGAACTGGTCTGGGTCTGGTTGCCGTGTGGATTGGCCGCTGCGATGGGCGTGATGAGTTCGCAGCAAATCGCTTCTCAGCGATTGACCCCTCGCACCCAGGCCGCTCCTAAGGCCAGCGCAGGCCAGACCAGCACCACCAGCCCGGTGAGCGAATTGAGCCCCAGCACCACCCGCCAGTAGAACAGTGCCGCTGCCAGCAAGACGACCAGCGCGACCAGGCAGGCCTTGATCGGTGCTCCCGCCAGCGGATGGGTAAACAGGCTGGCATAGTTCGCGCCCCTCTCCGGCCCCTCGCCATCAGCCAGCACTTCCTGCGCCAGTACGCCGCGATAGGCGTCGATATAGGCAAACATCAGCAGCGTGTTCAGCGCCAGCACCAGCAGCGCCAGCGTGGCCAGCAGCCCGTCACCCTCGATCAACAGTGCCACAAAGGCCCCGCACACGTTCACCGCTGCCATGGCCGCCAAGGCAAAGGGCACCGCGCGGTTGAGCAGCATGGCCAGCCCGCCGGTAAGCTGGATGAACTTCGCCACCGCCAGCAGTCCGCTCGCCTCCAGCGATGTCATCAGCCGCGCGGTCATCGGATCTTGTCCATTGCGCCTGCCGCACGAAGGGCAGCAGATCGGGCAGGAACCACGCCAGCGCGGTCACCGCCATCACCGCCCCCAAGGCGAGGCGCAGCATGTGCAGCGGGGCGATCATGCCTGCACCTCATCCGCAGCGCGCCACGGCAGGCGCGGTTCGCCATAGCCTTCCCACATGCTGCGATATTGCGCGCGATAGGCGTAAAGCAGGAACAGGTTGCAGCTCAGCACCGCCCAGCCATAGATCGCCGAAGCGGTCCACCAGCCCTGCAATTCGGTATCCCAGTACCACACGGTGAAGCTGACCGGCAGCACCATGACCAGCGCCAGCGGCACTCGCACGCCGAACAGCAGCATCAGCCCCGCCGCCAGCTCCACCGCCTTCACCAGCGTGAACATGCCGCTATCGATCAGCGCCAGAAACACCGCTGTGCTCAGCGGCTGGTTGCCGGTCGGCTGGTCATAGAGCTGGACGAAATGGTTGAGCCCGGCTGGCACCATCCACGCGACATAGACCAGTCGCACCCACCAGACTGCCAGTCGCATGGCCATGATCGTCCCCTCTCCTGTCTCCCGTGGCCGAGACTATGCCGGAATTGCAGGGCTTGCAAACACACGCGATTGGCGCGACCCTTTGCACTGAAATAGTTTCCCGGTCAGCGCGAATGGAACATCCGGTTTGTCAGTCAAGCCGCAGACATGCTATCGGAAGTGGTTGATAACAGGAATTTCTCGCGCATTCGTCAATTGGAACTGATAGCTGAACACGTGCATGTCGATATCCTGGAGCCAGGCCAAACAATTGTCACACGGGGCCATGATCTTCCCATGATCGTCGCGCGCGATGAAGGCGATTTCCTTGTTCTTCATCTTTTCGGCGACTTCTTTGCTCCCCAACTCCTTGATTGCATTGATCAGCGCCTCGAATTCCGCGCAGTCGCAAATGCAGCGCCGTTCATTTTTCTCGATCTCGAACTGGCGATATGGGCATAAACGACCCGTCTCAGTCAAATGATTGTCATGTATCCCCATGCGTTTCATGCAATCGATGAACAGCCCCATTTCGGCCCGTTGCTCTAAGGTCAACGCCCGCAGAAGCGTGTCCGGATTGACCGGTCCGTACTTCTCCTTGTTGTTCATGCCGGTGAAGCCGGATTTCCCTTCGCTGATGGGCCAAAGGTCGGAAACCCGTAGCAATTCCGCTGTCGCCATTTCGAATCCCCCCGATTTAAATTGTCTGACACGGTAATGTATACTCATGCCGCGCGAACTGCCCAGCATTTCTGACACGAGTTACACGGGCTTGCAAACGCACGCGATTGGGGCAACGACGGGCGGATGAGCTGGGATGACTATTTCGCCGAAGACGTCGGCGCAACCGAGGCCGAGGAACGCGGCAAAGGCCGCACCATCACGGTCGGCTGGACGGTCCGCTGGCCGGGCGCAGGCGGCTCGATCTGGGCCCGCCCAAGGCCTTCGCGCGCACCGATCCCAAGAGCGCCAGTGCCAAGTCGATCCAGGCCTGCCCGGCGGCGATCGATTTTGACCGGCGGCATTTCGTCGTCCCCTGCCCGGTCGATCTTGAACTGGCCTTTGTGCGCAACGCGCAGGGACAATTGCAATTGACCGATGCCGATGGCGAGCAATCGGCGATGCGGCCGCAGGGGCGGGCGAACCTGTTCCAGTTGCAGCCCGCCAGCGAGTGGCGGCATCCCGAACGCCCGGTGCTGCAATTCACCGCGCCCTATGTCTTCGTGGCGGACCAGCCGTGCTACGTGGTGCAGACCGCACCTTACCTGCACTGGTTTCCGCGTCAGCGCCCCGGCGTGGCGATGGGCGGGCGGTACCCGATCCACATCTGGCCGCGCCCGCTGGCCTGGGCCTTCGAGTGGTACGACCTGTCGCAACCGCTCAAGCTGACGCGCGGGGAGCCGTGGTTCTATGTTGCGTTCGAGACCGAGAATCCGTCGGCGCGGGTGCGGCTGGTGGAACAGGAAATGACGCCGGAGCTGACCACCTATCTCGATTCGATCATCGACGTGTCGAATTACGTCAACAAGACCTACGGCCTGTTCGGCGAAGCGCAGCGGCGGCGTCCGGAGAAAGCTGGTCAAGCCGAAGGGCTGAGACTTACCAGGCGAAGCCGTCGGCCACCGCGCGCTTTTCGGCAGGGGTGCTTTGGCGACCCAATACTCCGTTGCGATGCGGGAAGCGGCCGAAGCGGGCGATCATCCGGTAATGGCTGCGCGCAAAGGCGAGATTGCTGCCGCGATTGATGCGCCGGAACACTTCCGAGCGATAGCCGCTGGTCGGCGATCTGCTTCGCTGTGCATCAGCGGCATGGCGAGGAACTGCGCTTGCCTGCCTAGCATGCGCCGTGTCGAACCCAAGATTGAGCGCCCGATGCGCGATGGCAAGTGCGAGCCGATCGGTCGCAAAGGCGCGCGGGGTTCCGCGAAACACATTGCGCGGCACCTGATCGAACAGCAGCACCGCCGCCAGGCCTCGGCAGGCGAGGCAGTGAAGCTCTCGGGCGGCATAAGAAAAAGCGCCTCCAGCTCTCGCCGGAAGCGCTTTTCGATTTCCCTGTCCAGTTCCGCCGATCCGCCGAACCAGTCACGTGGGGTCAAGCGATGGAACCAGAAATGCAGCAGTTCACTGCCCAGCGCCGCCGTGTCCGCCTGATCCGTGCGATCAGCCTTCGGCAACTTCGGTGTAGGGCACGAAATCACCCAGGAACAGGTTCCCAGTGAAGAAGCCCGAGCCGCGATCGATTGTGCGCATCACATCGTGGCGGCACAGACGGCTGCCGTGGCGCTCGATAATCGGCACGTCCCACGAACCCAGATCCTGCGGATTGCTCGCCCGCGCGACCCACAGCGTGTCGCCTTCGCGATAGGCAAGGCCGACGTGTTCGACCACCCGCAGGCGGCTGCTGTTGAAAGTATTGATGCAGGCCTGCGGTTCTCCCGCAACCCGGCCCTCAACCAGTTCGGCAAAGGCGGCTTCGGCGCGCTCTTCCCGATCCTGCGCGGTGGCTGGAGCGGCAAGCGCGAGGGCCCCAAAAGAAATGGCGGCGGCAGCTGCGGCAATCATCGGTATTTTCATGACGATTCTCCTGTACGCCAATTTGTAACAGGATATCACTGAACGCAGGATGACTGCAAGGTCTGCTAAACGGCGGCTCCGGTGTCGGTCTCGGCTGGCACGCCGCCGCCATCGGTAGGGCCGCCCTTCAGCACGAAGCGCCGGTCGCAGTAGCCGCAATCGACATAGCCCTTCTCGTCGATTTCCATCCACACGCGCGGATGGCCAAGGCTGGCGGGCAGGTAATTCGCGCCGCCGCGAATGTCGCCTGCACCATCGCACCAGACGCGGTGGGTATCGACGAGCGTGGTTTGTGGGGCCTGATCCATGCCCGCGCTCCTATCGCTTTACGCCGAGCGGGAAAAGCCCCTAAGAGCGGCTGGCTATGACCGAAGCCGCAATCGAAATCCGCGACCTGCGCAAGACCTATGCAGGCTCCAAGAAAGCTCCGCCAAAACTGGCGCTCGACGGGGTGAGTTTCGACGTGCCGCAGGGGCAGGTGTTCGGCCTGCTCGGCCCCAATGGCGCGGGCAAAAGCACGCTTGATCAACATCATGGCCGGGCTGGTGAACAAGACCGGCGGCACGGTGAAGATCTGGGGCCACGATATCGATCACGATCATCGCAATGCCAAGCTCAACATCGGCATTGTGCCGCAGGAAATCGTCTTCGATCCGTTCTTCACGCCGTTCGAAGTGCTGGAAAACCAGGCCGGGATGTACGGCATCGCCAAGGCGCTGCGGCGGAGCGAGGAATTGCTGCGCGCGGTGCGGCTGGAGGACAAGCGCAACGCCTATGCCCGCACGCTGTCGGGCGGGATGAAGCGGCGGCTGCTGATTGCCAAGGCGATGGTCCACTCGCCGCCGATCCTGGTGCTGGACGAGCCGACCGCCGGAGTGGACGTGGAACTGCGCCGCCAGCTGTGGGAACTGGTGCAGGAACTGAACGGCGAAGGGGTGACCGTGGTGCTGACCACGCATTACCTCGAAGAGGCCGAGCAGCTGTGCGAGCGGATTGCCATCATCGACAAGGGCAAGCTGATCGCCAACAAAACCACCCGCGAACTGGTGGGCATGGCGCGCGAGAAGATCGTTCGCGTGACGCTCGACAAGGATCTGGCCGGGCCAATCATGGAACCGGCTTTCACCAAGGCCGAAGTGATCGAGGACCGGGTGCTCGAAGTCACCTACAACCGCGATGCCACCAGCGCCGGGCAGGTCTTGGCGCTGATCCAGCAGCACGGTTATGGCATCCAAGATGTGACGACGCGCGAGGCCGATCTGGAGGATGTTTTCGTGCAGTTGACGAGTGGGGCGGGGTAAAGGCTGAAAACGTGTCGCAAAAGTCATATCTGTATGGTATGATGAAATTGTAGCACTGTGGAGTCGACCCATTGAACGTCCAGCGCAAAATCACTCCCGAACCTCACACTAAGACCCTTCGCGGCATGATCGTCAGTGGCGGCAGGCTGCAAATTCCCGCCGAGGTTCGCCGCGAACTGGGCCTGAAAGATGGCGACGGGGTGCGGATGCAGGTGATTGATGGCCAATTGCGCATTCGCTCGTTCAAGGCGGTGCTCAAGGAAGTTCAGGACGCGTTGCTAGCCGAAATCACACCCGGCTTGCTCTTGTCGGACGAACTTATTGCTGATCGCAGAGCAGAAGCCGAGCGCGAGTAAGTAACCTCCATGGCACGTTATGTCTTCGATGCCTCTGCAATGTTGGCGCTTTTGCTTCGCGAACCGGGCGGCCTGATCGTGGCCGACCGCGCTGATAGCGCCTGCGTCAGTGCAGTAAACCTCAGCGAAGTGGTGGCCAAACTGATTGATCGTGGGGCGAGTGCGAAGATGATCGATCAGAAGATTGCTGCGCTGGAACTGGATGTGCGTGAGTTCAACGAGGCGCAGGCCGTTCATGCCGGGCATCTCCGCAAATCGACGCGTGTAAAAGGGCTGTCCCTCGGTGATCGTGCCTGCCTTGCGCTCGCGGCCTCGCTCGATTGCCCCGCTTTGACCACCGACAAGGCATGGGCCTCGCTCGATATCGGCATCAAGATAGAACTGATCCGCTGACATGCAGTATGACGTCCTCATCATCGGTTCCGGCGCGGCAGGCCTCACCGCCGCGCTCACGCTCGCCACAAAGCACAAGGTGCTGGTGCTCGCCAAGGGCCCGCTCAATTCCGGCTCCACCGCCTGGGCGCAGGGCGGGATTGCGGCCGTGCTCGATGCGGGGGACACTTTCGAGGACCACATCCGCGACACGATGGTGGCGGGCGCGGGTCTGAATGACCGGGCGACGGTGGAAATGGTCATCGAACGCGCGCCCGCCGCGATCGACCGGCTGTGCGAACTGGGCGTGCCGTTCAATCCGTGAGCGGATCGAGGAGGGCGGCGATCTCCACCTCACCCGCGAGGGCGGGCATTCGCATCGCCGAATCGTCCATGTGAACGACGCCACCGGCTGGGCGGTGCAGGCGGCGCTGCTGAAGGCGGCGGAGGAAAATCCGAACATCACCCTGCTGCCCGAACAGAGCTGCGTCGATCTGATTACCGGGCGCAACGAGGAGCGGTATTCGGGTTCGGGCCGGGTCTGGGGCGCCTATGCGCTCGATACCGCGCAGCGGCAAGGTGGTGGCCTATACCGCGCGGGCGACGATGCTCGCCGCAGGCGGCGCAGGGCGGGTGTACCAGTTCAGCACCAGCTCCGCGCGGCGCGACGGGGGACGGGATCGCGATGGCCTGGCGTGCGGGCTGCCGGGTTTCCAACATGGAAATGATGCAGTTCCACCCCACCTGCCTGTACCATCTGGAGGTCAAGAACTTCCTCATTACCGAGGCCGTGCGCGGCGAGGGCGGGCGGCTGTACCATCCCGAAACCGGCCACCGCTTCATGGACAGCGCGTCGATGCAGGCTTCGAGGGCGAGCCGGGTCTTGCCGCGGCCAGCGGAGCCCACGAGCACGGCGACCGAGACGCGACTTGGGAGGGCGAGCCACTCCTTGACGCGCCGGAGTTCGGCTTCCCGGCCGATGAGGGGGATGGCGCGGGCGTAGGCGCCGAGGATCTCGATGTCCTCGAGTTCCTGACCTGGTTGCGCCCAGAGGGTTTCCTTCAGGGTAAGAGTGGGCCGAGTGGCGAACTCTTTGGAGGTTCGCCATCTCCGTGCGGGAGTGGAAGCCGAGTTGCGCGAGCTTGCCACCGATAAAGGCAGTCTGGAGCCGGTCCGCGATGGGGAGGGCGTCGATCGCGGCGGAGGCACAGCGGTCGACGAACCGGATGAACCATTCGCGGACGGCGGGTCGGTGATGCGGGACGCAAGTGCTACCGGCCATTCGCCGCGAAGGAGGGCAGCGGCGATCTCGGCCGCGTCTTGCGGTTGGAGCGCGGCAAAGAGTTGGTCGACGTTCCTGCGACCGCGGATGTCTTCGATTGCTTCCTGGACGGTGGCCGCGGCGGCGGTTTCGCAGGGCGGAAGTGACTTGGGCGCGGGTCCCGCATCGCGCACAGTCGCGGCGATCTGCCCGCCGATCGCGCGGCCGACGCTGGGCAGGGCGGTTTCCAGCACGTCGCTCTCCCTCCGGGGTTAGTGTAGCAGAGGGGGTGGGAGTGCGGCCGGGCGTGTGGAACGTGGGCGGAGGCCAGGGACGGCCGCGACTCCTAGAGGTGGCAAGGCAGCCACCCGGTTCGCGGCGACTTCGTGTCTTCGATACACTAACTCCCTCATGACCCCCTCCCACCTCCCCCGGAACCGCTCGTGACCCCCGACTACCACACCATCGTCATCGGCAGCGGCATCTCCGGGCTCTTCGTCGCCCTCGAAGCGCGGCGGCTCGGGCCGGTGCTCGTCCTCACCAAGGGCACCATCGACGATTGCAACACGCGCTGGGCACAGGGCGGCATCGCCGCCGCGGTCGGCCCGCTCGATTCCATCGAAGAACACCTCACCGACACGATCGCCGCCGGCGCCGGGCTCGTCGATGAAGAGGCCGCGCGCATCCTCTGCACCGAAGCGCCCGGCGCGTATCGCGCGACCTCGTCCGCTACGGCGTCGCGCTTCGATGAGAGCGACGGCGACGTCGCCCTCGGCCGCGAAGCCGCGCACGGCCGCAACCGCATCCTCCACGCCGGCGGCGACCGCACCGGCGCGGCGATCGAAACCGCCCTCGCGCCACCGCACGCAAGTCCGCCGCGATCACCGTCCTCGACTACACGCTCGCGACGCGCCTCACTCGTCCAGGATGGCCGCGTCGCCGGAGTCGAAGCCATCGACCTCCAGTCGGGCGACGCTGGTCGAATACGACAGCCGACGGCGATCGTCATCGCCAGGGCGGCGCGGGCCAGCTGTTTCGCCTACACGACGAACCCCGAAGTCGCTACGGGCGACGGCATCGCGCTCGCGCTTCGATGCCGGGCGCGGAGGTCGCGGACCTGGAGTTCTACCAGTTCCACCCGACGGCCCTGCGGCTGCCCGGCGCGCCGCCCTTCCTCATCTCCGAGGCGGTCCGCGGCGAGGGCGCCATCCTCCGAAACGCCGCCGGCGAAGCCTTCATGGCGCGCTACCACGCCTGCGCGACCTCGCGCCGCGCGACGTCGTCGCCCGCGCGATCGTCAGCGAGATGCGCGCCGAGCGGCGCGACCATGTCTCGCTCGACTGCACCGGCCTCGCGGACGTCGACCTCGCCGCGCGCTTCCCCGGCATCTACGCCTTCTGCATGGGCGTCGGCATCGACATGCGCACGCGAGCCGATTCCCGTCGTCGCCCGCCGCCCACTACCTCATGGGCGGCGTCCGGACGGACATCTGGGGCCGGACGACGCTCCCGGGCCTCTACGCCTGCGGCGAAGTGCGCCTGCACGGGCGTCCACGGCGCGAACCGGCTCGCGAGCAACTCGCTGATGGAGACGGTCGTGTTCGGCAAACGGGTGGTCGAGCACATGGAGAGCGGCGCCGGCGGCTGCGCCGCGCGCACCACGGACGCGCTCGGCATTGCGAGCCTCGCCGGACGGCACCGCCCGAGCACGCCGACGTTCAGCACCTGATGTGGGACGGCCGCCGGTATCGAACGCAACGCGGCGGCGCTCGAACCGGGCATCGACGAACTCGCGGCCTGGCCCGCTCCCCGCGCAACCGAGGCACTCGTCCGCCGACGCCGCGAACGCGATTGAACGGCGCGCCATGGCCCACGGTCGCCCGTCTGATGCTCGATGCCGCCCTTCGCCGCACCGAGAGCCGCGGCGGCGCACTTTCGCAGCGACTTCCCGGAGCGCGACGACGCACCACTGGCAGCGCCAGCAGGTGTTCCGCCGTGCGATGAGCGACTGCAGCCGACGCGGCTCAGCCTGGTCGATGGCCCGAGCCGAGCACGAGTCGTCGTGCGACTGCGTCTGGAGGACCGCGCCTCGCGCGAGGATCGTGCCGCCGAGGACGTGACGACGCTCGCCACCGTCGCGGCGGCCCTCCGCGGCCGGGCCGTCTTCCTCGCGAAGGAGGCCGGCGTGCTCGCCGGCATGACCGTCGCCGCCGAAGTCGTTCCGGCAGCTCGACGCGTCGTGCGAATCGATGCCCTCGTCGCCGACGGCGACGCGTTCGACACGCGGCGCGCCACCTCGCGACCGTCGAAGGGCCCGGTGCGGGCGCTGCTCCAGGGCGAACGCGTCGCGCTGAACTTCCTCCAGCGCCTCTGCGGCACGGCCACGCTCACGCAGCCGCTTCGTCGACGCCGTCGCCGGGTACGAACGCGGTCATCCTCGACACCCGCAAGACCACGCCCGGCCTGCGCGACCTGGAGAAGTACGCCGTGCGCTGCGGCGGCGGCACGAACCATCGCCGCGACCTCGCCGTCATGGCGATGATCAAGGACAACCACCGCGAGGCGCTCGCCCGCGAAGGACGGTCGCTCGCCGACGGCGTGGCCGCCATCCGGCGCGCGCACGCCGGGCGTGCCGGTCGAAGTCGAGATCGACTGCGCTCGACCAGCTCGAAGCCGCGCTCGCCGGCGAAGCCGGAGTGGGTCCTGCTCGACAACATGACCGTCGACAGCCATGGCCGAAGCCGTCCGCCGCACAGCCGGGCGGGCGAAGCTCGAAGCGAGCGGCGGCGTGAACCTCGACACTGTCCGCGCCATCGCCGAGACGGGCGTCGACGCGATTTCCGTCGGCGCGCTCACGCACAGCGCCCGCGCCCTGGATATCAGCCTCGACCTCGACTTCTAGCACAATGAAATGTGCGGCGCATGCCGTTGTTTAGGGCTCGTCGTGCCATCATTGTGGCCGGCCTCGCGCCAGATGCCACGGCCCTATACTCCAACGGTGCCCGACTCCCACCCATGCTGTGCCCCCGGCGCCCCGGCGAGCGCGCCACCCGTGCTTCCACAGGTGCGCCCGGCCCGCAGCCCGGCGACCAGCGCTATGGTCCTGCTGCCTGGTGGCACCTTCACAATGGGCACGGACTCCCGCGAAGGCCACGACGCGGATGGCGAAGGCCCCACCCGCGCGGTAAGGATCTCCCGTTCTGGTTGGACGCCTGCGCCGTTTCGAACCGTGACTTCGCCACCTTCATCGCCGCGACCGGGTACGTGACAACCGCCGAGCGCGAAGGCTGGTCGTTCGTCTTCGCTGGCCTCCTGCCCGATGATTTTGAAGATACCCGCGGTGTGGTGGATGCGCCCTGGTGGCGCGAGGTCCACGGGGCTTCCTGGTTCGCGCCGGAAGGCCCGCAGTCGGACCTGGCCGGGCGGGAGGACCACCCTGTCCTCCACGTCTCCTGGTTCGATGCGAGGCCTACGCGCCTGGGCGGGGAAGCGGCTGCCCACCGAAGCGGAATGGGAATACGCCGCGAGGGGCGGCCTCAAGGGCCGCCGCTACCCCTGGGGCGATGAGATTACGCCGGGCGGCGAGCATCGCTGCAACACCTGGCAGGGCACGTTTCCTTCGCAGAACGACCGGGAGGACGGCTTCTACGGCACAGCGCCCGTGGCCGCCTATCCGCCCAACGGCTTCGGCCTTTACAACATGGTGGGCAATGCCTGGGAATGGTGCGCGGACTGGTTCAGCCCCTACGTGGACATCGCGCCACCGCCGGACCCCACGGGTCCACCACTCGGAACCCACCGCGTGATGCGCGGCGGATCCTACCTCTGTCACGAGTCCTACTGTTTCCGGTATCGTGTCGCCGCACGGAGCGCGAACACGCCCGATAGCACGACCGGCAACCTCGGCTTCCGCTGCGCGCGGGACGCCGGGGAGTCCTGAGGAGGACCACCATGGCAGACCAGCAGTTTCAAGGGATCGTCGGACGCACCGACCGCGAATCACAGCCCTGGTGGCCGAAACCGCTGGCGGCCAAGGCTGGGCAGCCGAACGTCGTCTACATCGTCTTCGATGACATGGGCTTCGCCGACCTCGGCTGCTACGGCTCGGAGATTGCGACGCCAAACATCGATGCCCTCGCCGCTGGCGGGCTGCGCTACACCAACTTCCACACGACAGCGCTCTGTTCGCCCACGCGGGCCTCGCTGCTCACCGGCCGCAATCACCACTCGGTCGGCATGGGTGGGCTGGCCGACTGGGATATGGGCTATCCCGGCCACCGCGGCCGCATCGCGAAGAGCGCGGGAACGGTCGCCGAGATCCTCCGCATGAACGGTTACAACACCTTTGCCACGGGCAAATGGCACCTTACGCCGACGAGTGAAATCTCCGCCGCCGGGCCGTATGACGATTGGCCACTCCAGCGCGGCTTCGATTGCTATTTCGGCTTCCTTGAAGGCGAAACGAACCAATGGCACCCCGACCTGACGGAGGACAACCACCAGGTCGAGATACCATCACCGACCAGCCCAACGACCGCATCCTGAAGTGGAGCGTGGAGGGGACGCTGTCCACGTTCCTGCAGCCGGCCGGCCGCGCCAACGGCATGTATTTCGACCCCGGGGGCAACCTGATCGCCTGCGCCGACGAGAAGACCGCGCTCTGGTCGATTGCGCCCGACGGCACGGTCACCGTGCTCGTCGGCGAGTACGCTGGGAAGCTCCTGAACGGACCGAACGACGTCTGGGTGCGGCCGGATGGCGCGCTCTACTTCACCGACCCGTTCTACGACCGACCCTGGTGGACGCACCACACGATGCCGCAGGACGGCCAGCACGTCTACTTCCTGTCCTCCGACCGCCGGCGGCTCGTGCGCGTGGCGGGTGACCTGAAGAAGCCCAACGGCATCATCGGCACGCCCGACGGCAAGACGCTCTACGTGGCGGACATCGAAGCGGGGAGGACGTACCGATACGACAGCGCGCCGGACGGCAGCCTCACCGGCAAGACGCTCGTCGCCGAGCACGGCTCGGACGGCATGACGCTGGACAGCGAGGGCAACCTCTACCTGACGGGCGACGGCGTCCTGGTGCTGGACCGGGAGGGCCGGCAGATCGATCACATCCCGGTCCCCGACGAGCGCTGGACGTCGAACGTCAGCTTCGGCGGCAAAGACAGGCAGACGCTCTTCATCACTGCGAGCACGGGCCTGTACGGAGTGAGGATGCGCGTGAAGGGAGCCAACACGGCGAAGTGACCAGCGACGCGCCGGCCGCGGCTTCCAGGAAGCAGGGCCGGGGACAGGATCGTGTGGAGGGATCGAGATGAAAGCCATCACAGTGGAACCGCGCAAGCCGGAGACCGCACGCCTGGAGGACATCCCCGAGCCCGATGTGCGCGAGGGCTCGGTCCTCGTGGAAGCCATTGCCGTCGGTGTTTGTGGGACGGACGTCGAGATCGCGGAGGGCAAGTACGGCTGGGCGCCCCCGGGACAGACGCGCCTCGTGCTGGGCCACGAATCCCTGGGCCGGGTCATGGACCCGGGACCGAACAGCACCCTCAAAAAGGGCGACCTGGTGGCCGGGATCGTCCGCCGTCCGGACCCGGTTCCCTGTCCCAATTGCGCGGTGGGCGAATGGGACATGTGCCGCAACGGCCAGTACACCGAGCGGGGGATCAAGGAGATCCACGGCTTCATGTCGGAACGCTGGCGCATCGAACCCGAGTACGCGGTCAAGGTGGACCCTTCGCTGGGAATCCTCGGCGTGCTGCTCGAGCCGACGACGGTGATCACGAAGGCGCTGGAGCAGGTCGTCGCGGTGGGCCAGCGCGCCTTCTGGGAACCGAAGACCCTGCTCGTGACCGGCGCAGGTCCGATCGGTCTCCTGGCGGCCGCAGTCGCCAGCCTGGGAGCAGTCGAGGTCCATGTCCTCGATCGTGTCGAGACCGGCCTGAAGCCGGACCTCGTGCGCGCCCTCGGCGCGACGTATCACTCGGGGAGCGTTCTGGATCTCGGATTCGAGCCGGACGTCATCGTCGAGTGCACGGGTGTCGGATCGGTGATTGCGGACTCGATCCAGAAGATCGGAGCGGGCGGGGTCGTCTGCCTGACGGGGGTCGGCGGGGGCGGGCTCTCCGGCCATGCCGTGGCCGACGTCGCGGCGGAGGCGGTCCTGAAGAACAACGTGATGGTCGGCAGCGTGAATGCGAACAAGCGTCACTGGTACAAGGCGAGCGAAAGGTTGTCCCGCCTGGACCGGAAGTGGCTGAGCCGCCTGATCACCCGCCGCGAAAAGCCGGAGAGCTTCAAGCAGGCTCTGGAGAGAAGACCCGACGACGTCAAGGTCGTCATCCAGTTCTCCGAGGTGTGATGGGAGAATCGCCCAACAGCTCCGGAATCTGGCCTCCAGATTGGACAGGAACGCGAAGGGAGGATGCCGATGAGCGGACGCGAGTTCTTGAAGCCGATTTCACACGGCGTGTCCTTGTGCTGTTTGCTGGCTGTTCTGGCGCCGGCGGTCGCTCCAGCGCAGGAGCCGCCGCCGCGGCCGTTCCTGCGCAAGGTGGTCCAGCTCGACGACGCTCAGCTCGCCGCCGTCGAGAAGGGCGAGGTGGTGACGAAGATCCTGCCCACGACCGACAAGCCTGAGATCGCCGCTTTCGGCATCGTGAAGACCGCCGGCACCGTGGACCAGCTGTTGACACTGGCCGTCGACGTGCAGAAGTTCCGGCAGGTGCCTCAGATCCCCGAGATGGGCTATTTCTCGAGCCCCGCGACGCTCGAGAATTTGAAGGGCCTCGACCATCCTCCGGACGACATCAACGCCCTCAAGAAGTGCAAGCCGGGAAGCTGCGACGTGAAGCTCGGGACGAAGGGGCTCGAGGCCGTGTCGAAGATCGACTGGAAAGCGCCCGACGCCGACAAGCGCGCGGTGGCGATCCTCAACCAGGCGATCGTCGACTACGTGAACGCGTACGAGCAGGGGGGCACGGACGCGATGGGCAACGTGCTCGACAAGAAGCAGGAGAAATCCCGCGCCGAGGAGTACCGCGCCCTGCTCGACCACTCGCCCTACCTCGTGGACTACGTCAAGGAGTTCAACGACTACCTGGCGGCCTACCCCAAGGGGAAGCTGGCCGGGGCCCAGGACGTGCTGTATTGGGCGAAGGACACTTTCGGCCTCAAGCCCGTCGTCTCCGCCTACCACGCGACCTTCTACAAAGGGCCCCGCGGCGCCTTGATCGCGAACAAGCTGCTCGCGGCCAGCCACTTCTTCAATGCCACCCTCGAGCTCATGGCCGGCGTGCCGACACCGGACGGCAAGGGCCTTTACCTGCTGAGCCTCTACCGGACCCGGCTCGACCCGCCGACCGGGGTGCTGGCGGGCGCCCTGATGGGCAAGGTTCGCGACGGCATCGAGACCGGCGTGAAGGAGAACCTGAAGACGGCTCGCGAGCGACTCGCCGCGGCTCGCTGAACGAGGCCAGTCCTCAATTCGACTGACTGGAGACGACAATGCCAAACAAGAAGCCGATCGAAGACAACCTGCCCGGGATCGCGAGCCGCATGCCGGACCTCAAGCCCGGGAAATACAAGGATGGGACGCCGCTGCACGAGGTGCAGTTCCTGGAGTGCAAGATCATCCTGAAGCCCGATCTCCTCACGTCCACGAAGAGCTTTCTCGAGTACGCGAAGATCGTGAAGCGCACCGCCAGGGAGAACGACGTCGACTGCACGGACGAAGGGATGGCGCCGCGGCCGCAGATCCGCGAGGTGGTCTTCTTCGATACCCCCGATTCCGGCCTCTACAACAACGCGTTCATCCTGCGACGGCGCATCCGGTACGAGGACGGGTTCCCCTCCGGCGACCCGGAGATCGTCCTCAAGTTCCGGCACCCGGACATGCAGAAGGCGGCGGAGATGGACGTGCGGCCGCAGATCGCCGGCAAGTACGACGTGAAGTTCAAGGTCGAAGCGCTGCCGCTCAAGGACCAGGTGGGCGCGTACCGGCTGCTCTTCTCGCACAACGTCCAGTTCCCGCTGAGCCAGGCGCCGGAAGGGGACCGCGCCGCCACGAAGGCGCTGACGCGCGTCTTCCCCGTCCTCGCCTCGACCCTCAAGACCGCGGCCGACCGCGTGGAGCTGGTCAACCAGACGATCGTCGAGGAGGTGCTGCAGGACCTGGGCACCCTCGACTTCGGCAAGGGGATGGCGGCGAAGTTCAACGTGGCGCTCTGGCGCGAGCGCGGCATGCACCGCCCGCTGGTGGGAGAGTTCGCCTTCCAGGTGAAGTTCAAGAAGCGCGATGAGCTGAACCAGAAGGCGGTGGAGCGCGCCCGGCGCGTCTTCGTCGCGCTGCAGGAGAGCGGGCGCAACTACGTCCTGCTCGGGGCGACGAAGACGGGAGTCGTCTACAAGCTCAAGGGCAATCCGCCGCAAGCGCACGAGTGAAGGCCGTGCCCCGGGCGCTCGGGAGGCGGGCGCGATGAGACTGCTCGACCGCATGCGCGAGGACCGCTTCCTCGGCGTCCGCTTCGCCGTGAACGTCTTCTTCGCGACGCTCATCACCTGGCTCCTGCTGCGCCTGTCCACCCGGGCGAACCCGATCTGGGCCGTCGCGTCGATGATCGCGTCGAGCGAGCCGGTGGTGAAGCAGGGGCTCAAGATGTTCAGGAGCCGCCTCATCAACACCACGGTCGGCTGCGCGGTCGGGCTGCTCTTCGTGATGACGGGCGAGCCGACCCCGTGGAAGGTCCCCTTCGCGCTCGCGGTGACGGTGCTGCTGTCCGCCTACGTGGTGCGCATCCCGGTGATGTGGCGGCAGGCGCCGATCACCGCCGCGATCGTCATCGCCGGCAGCCTGCACCCGTCGCGGCCTGACTGCGCCGGAGCTCGGGCTGCTGCGCGTGGCGGAGGTCGTCCTCGGCAGCGTCGTGGGCATCACCGTCAGCTGGCTGATGGCCACGGTCTGGCCGATCACCGGTCGAGGCGCGGCGCCGAAGCCGGCGAGCCCATGAGGGTCTCCCGGCCCGTCGGGTAGATCGCGGTCAGCGACCCGTCGGGCCCCACCTCGAGGGCGGCGAGGTGGCCGCCGAGCGCCGCCAGCATCCCCACGTCGACCATCACCACCCGCCCCCCGAAGCGCGGGCGGATCTTCCCGTCGCCGGTGGGCGTGTGGGCGATCACGACCGCCTTCACCCCCATGGACTGGAGCACCTTCTCGACGCTGGGGAGGAGGGCCGTCTCGTCTTCCCGCGCGAGGCCGCGGTACGACAGCGGGCCGTTCTCGCCGGTCGCGAGCGCCGCCTGCGGGTTCGCCCTGGTCTGGGCCAGGTCCGTGCCCAGCTCGCTCCGGACCTTCCGGTTGATCTCCTCGCAGCCCAGCGCGGCCACCTCGGGGGTCAGCCCGCCGTGCACGAAGGCAACGCCGTTGACGGTGGCGACCACGTCGCGCCCGCGCAGCCACTGCCCGTACTCGCCGCTCGCCGAGAGGGCCTGCGCGCGCTCGACGTAGCCGGGGGGGGTCTCATCGAGGATCTTCTGCCGATAGGCCGCCTCGTCGAACGGCTGCCCGGCGGCCTTCGCCTCCTCGCGGGCGCGCTCCGTGACCGCGTCGACGAACTCCATGCGCCGCGTCTTGCCAGACGGCGTCCGGGACCCCGCGGTCTCCGGCTCCTTCCACTCCTCGTACTCCGCGGGCTGCACGGCGCTCAGGTCCCCGAGGATGTTCATCACGTCGTGGTTGCCGAGGAGCACGATGACCCGACCGCCCGCCGGGCGCGCCTCCTTCTCGAGGCGCATCAGGAGGTCGAGCACCGGGCGCGCCTCGACGCCGCGATCGAGGATGTCGCCCACCTGCACGAAGACAGCTCTTGCCGCCGGCCCAGTGGGCGGAACGGTCCAGGAGCCCGGCCATGGTCAGGACGCTTCACCAGGTTGTCGTAGGACGCGTGGACGTCGCCGACCGCGACGACACGGGGAACGCCCGTGATCCCGCAAGTGCCCTCCGCGGCGAACGCGGCCGGGACGAGGGCGAGCGAGGCGACCGCGAGGAGAGGAAGGGCGCGGCGCGGGGAGAGGCGACCGAGAAGGCTGAGCTTCATTTCCTACAGCCTAGGTTAGTTGCGCGAAAGGGTCTCGGCGAGGTTCTCGGCCAGCCGGGGTCCGGAGGCTCGATCAAGGGCGATCCGGGGAGGCCTTTCCCCGCTCGAACGGCTGATCTCCCAGGACCGGCCGGTTGACGCGGTAGGCCCGGGCCACCGCGCCGTTCAGGAACTGCAGGGGCAGGTGCAAGCGCGTCCCCCAGGCCGTCTCGCTGTGGCCGGCCATCGGGAAGCACAGGTGCATCAGGTTGCGCCCGTACTCCCAGCCGCGCGAGATGAGCGCCATGGCCATCCCGACGGTGACCTCGTAGTTGTCGCCCGGCCAGCCGCTGTCGAGGTAGAAGCCCACGTCCCGGAACGGCTCCGCGAACACGCGGTCGATGAGGTCGTCCCGGTGCGAGAAGGTGCTCGACATGCAGACGGCGCTGCCGAAGACCTCGGGGTGCTGCCAGACCGTGTAGAACGAGACGACGCCGCCGAGGGACGAGCCCCAGACCGAGCGGGACCGGCGGTGCGGTTCGGCGCGTATTCCGCGCTTCTCGAGCTCCGGCACGACCTCCTCCACCAGCGACCGGGCGTACCGCTCGTAGCCCGGCTTCGTGTACTCCGTCATCCGATCGCCCGAGTAGATTCCCAGGATGATGAAGTCCTCCACGGCGTTCATGGTGCGAAGGACGTCGCCCGTCTCCTCGACCTCCCAGTCGTGTCCCTGGAAGGCCTCGTCGGGAAAGAAGAGGTTCTGCCCGTCCTGCATGTAGACGACCGGAAAGCGGCTGAGCGTGTTCTCGTCGTACCCGGGCGGCAGGTAGCCGCGGATCTTGTGGTCGCGCTCGAGGATCTTCGAAGGGAGCTCCACGAGCGCGGAGAACCGCCCCACCTCGGGGCTGAAGAAGCAGGGGTACGAGACGCGCACGTCCTTCTCGGTCATCAGCAGGAGCTTGTTGGGACCGACGGCCCAGTGCGTGGCGCCGCTCTCGACGAGGCAGGGCTTGAAGTACAGGAACGGCTGGTCCGCCTCGAGCTCGAAGGTGGAGACGTTGCCGTCCTCGCTCGTCGCCACCGGCTCGATGCTCTGCTCCCAGTCCTGCTCCGTGCGGAGCACCATGCGGCCGCGCCCTGAGGGGTAGGCGACCCGCAGCGTCCGGGTCAGCTTTCGCTCGGTCCGGTAGAGTCGGCTCTTCGTCGGCGTGGTCACCATGGATGGATCCTCGTTCTTCGGCCTAGGGCCACATCGGCCCGCCGACGTAGCCACCGCCGTAGGGACGGGGGCCGTAGCCGTAGCCCCCGTAACCCCCGTAAACCGGGACGCCGACACCTACGCCGACCGTGGTGACGCAGGCGACGGATCCGAGGGCGATGACGGCCAGAAAGGCGAAGGCGGCGACACGCCGGAAGTGCTTGCGGTTCATGATCCTTGTCTCCTTCAGCCTCTCTAGAGGGGCCACTTCTGGAGCGCGAGCGCCGCGCCCGTCGGGTCGACGACGATCGCCAGCGTGCCCTTGCGGATGTCGGCGCGGGGCTCGATCACGACCTTCCCGCCGAGCGAGAGCGCCTTCGCCGCGAGAGCGGCCGGGTCCTCCACCCGGACGTAGGGCAGCCAGTTCGGCTGGACTCCCTCGAATTGCGGGGGAAGCTGCAGCAGGCCGGCGCGTGAGCGCTGCCGCTTCAGCACGTTGTAGTCGATCCCGTGCTCGCTCGCGGTGACGCTGCTCTCGTATCCCGCGAGGCCCTTGTAGAAGGCGAGCGCCGCCGGGCCGTCCTTCGCGAGGTGCTCCATCCAGAAGAACCGGTTGAGGGGTGGCTGGGCGGGCTCCGCCGGCAGCGTCCCGGTCACGCCGGCGAGGCCGAGCGGCGCGCCCTGGGGATCGAGCACCACGGCCACGCGACCGTAGGCGCCGACCGGGGTCGGGGCAAGCAGCACCTTGCCTCCGGCGGACGTCACCTGCCCGACCGCCCGGTCCAGGTCGGCGACCGACAGGTACGAAAGCCACGTCGCGGGCCCGGTCTTGCCCCCTCGCGCTGGACGATGCCGCCCGTGAGCTGGCCGCCGGACCGCGCGATGACGTACGGGCGCCCGCTGCGGGTCGTCTGCTCGAACTCCCAGCCGAGGAGCGCTGCGTAGAACTTCTGGGAGGCGGCCACGTCGTGGGTGACGAGGTCGTGCCAGACGAACCGGCCAACGGTGTCGTTCGGGGCCGGGACCGCCGCCGCCGGGGCCGTGGCGGCCTTCCCGCTCGCACAGGCCGTCACCGCGGCCACCGCCGCGAGCGTGCCCACCACTACCCAACCGGTCGCTTTCATCATCAACCTCCA
>CAVZHE010000001.1:0-354851 GCA_963774985.1 uncultured Alphaproteobacteria bacterium | reverse complement strand
ATCGTGCTCGATCAATGGGTGCCGGGCGATCAGGCCTGCGAACTGATCGCCGAACTGAAAGACCGCCGCCCCGCGCTGCCGATCCTGATGCTGACCACCAGCACCTGCCGCTGCTGGCGGTGGAGGCGATGCGCGCCGGGGCGACCGATTACCTCGTCAAGCCGGTCGCACCCGACCGGCTGATGCAGGCGCTGCGCAACGCCACCACCCGCGAAGCGCCGCAAGGACGAACTGACCCCGCTGACCGAAAAGATGCGCGGCATTCTCGATTTCGATGCGATGGTCGGCACCGCCCCGCCGTTCCGCGATGCGCTGGCCAAAGCGGCCAAGGCGGCGCGCGGCCACGGCCATGTGCTGATCGAAGGCGAAAGCGGCACCGGCAAGGAAATGCTGGTGCGGGCGATGCACGCCGCCAGCCCCCGCGCCAAGGCCGCCGTTCCGCATGGTCAATATCGGCGGGGTTCCCGCCAGCAGCCTCGAATCGCGTGCTGTTCGGGCATGAAAAGGGCGCCTTCCCCGGCGCTTTCGAACAGCAGATTGGCGCCTTGCAGCATTGCGACGGCGGCACCCTGGTGCTGGACGAGGTCGACCGGCTCTCCACCGACTTGCAGGATCGGCTGCCCGAAGCGGTGCAATCGCAGCAGGTCCGGCCCATCGGCGCGCGCTATTCCTACAAGGTCGATGTGCGGATCATCTCCGCCAGCAATCTGCCGCTGGCCGATATGGTCGCCACCGGCCATTTCCGCGCCGAACTGCTCGACGCGCTTTCGCGCACCGCAATCGAACTGCCGCCGCTGCGCGAGCGCACCGGGCGACATTCCCGCGCTGACCCGCCATTTTCTCGACCGGATCGGCGAACAGCCGGGCCTGCGCCAGCTGGGCATCACCGATGGACGCGCTGCAACTGCTGTCCGCCTTCGACTGGCCGGGCAATGTCCGCCAGTTGCAGGCGGTGCTGTTCCGCGCCGCGGTGTTCTGCGACGGCGATGCGCTGACCGCCGAGGATTTCCCGCAATTGCGCGAGATCTGTCGGCGATACCGAGCCACCCGCGCTCCGGCCATGCGCGAAAGCGCCGGGGTGCAGCTCTATACCGATGACGGCAACCTGCGCCCGCTGGAAGAGATCGAAGCCGATGTCATCCGCCTCGCCATCGGCCATTATCGCGGCCGCATGACCGAAGTGGCGCGGCGGCTGGGGATCGGGCGCTCGACGCTGTATCGCAAGCTGAGCGACCTGGGGATTGATAACGCGGCCTGATTAGCCTTGCGAAAGCCCATCCGGGCCTTCGTCCTCGGAGCTGTTCCCTTCGCTCGCGCTCCGGGGCACCTGCGGGCGGCCGGTCGGCCTTGCGGACCCGAGGGGTCCGATTTCTTTCACGCCGCCAGCCCCGCAAAATCCGTCAGCGCCGCGTCCCGCAGCCCGCGCCACACATTGCGCGCCTGCACCGTTTCGGACACGTCATGCACGCGCAGCAATTGCACGCCCGCGTCCATCCCCAGCTACCGCCAGCGCCAGCTGAACCGCCGAGCCGCTGGTGCGCGGCGCACTTCGTTGCTCAGCGCGCCGATCATCCGCTTGCGGCTCGCCCCCAGCAGCAGCGGCTGGCCGAGGGCGTGGAACATCGGCAGGTGATTGAGCAGGGTGAGGTTTTCCGCCAGCGACTTGCCGAAGCCGACGCCGGGATCGAGGATGATCCTTTCCCGCGCAATGCCGCCCGCGATGGCCCGGTCGCGCGCCTCGCGCAGAAAGTCGAACACGTCGAAGGCCACTGCGCCGTAAGCCCCGTCAGCATGCAAGTCCTCGCCCGAACCCGGCGCGTGCATCAGCACCACCGGCGCGCCGCTCGCTGCCGCGAATTCCAGGCTGCGCGGATCGTAACGCAGGGCGGAGACATCGTTGATCACATGCGCGCCCGCCTCCAGCGCCGCTTCCATCACCGCCGGACGCCGCGTGTCCATGCTCACCGCCGCGCCCATGCCGGCGCAGTGCGCGATGGCGGGGACCACGCGCTTGATCTCCTCCCCTTCCCACACCGCCTTGGCACCGGGCCGGGTGCTTTCGCCGCCGATGTCGATGATCGCCGCGCCCGCTTCATGCATCGCGCGGCCTGTTCGCTGCATGTCCTCGGCATCGTCCATGAACTTGCCGCCATCGGAGAAGCTGTCGGGCGTGACATTGAGAATGCCCATCACCTGCGGCTGATCGAGCCGGATCGTCCGCTCGCCCAGTTGCAGCGGCGCATGCGCGCGTGCGCAGGTTCGCCCATTGCGCCTCGGCCTCTGCGCCCATCTCGTCCGGCAGTTGCGCGAAGACGTCGGCAATCCCCGCCGCCGTGGCGACATGCCGCGCCACCACCCGCCCCTCGCGCCGCAGCACCACCGCGAACTCGCGCGCATAGACCATCCCGCCCGCCAGTCGCACCGCATCGCCTTCGACCGCCTGCGGACCGGAAACAGTGGTGATCGGGTGGATGTAGAGCTTGTCGGTCATGCGTTTGCTTTCAATGGCTTGGCAGTTTCTGGGCCTAATTATGGAGCACTTGGAGCACAGTCCAAGGGGAGAAATCCTGAACTGTCACTTTTGGCGCGGAAAGTGTCACCTTGGGGCGGGTTCCGGATTTGTTGGCTGCACTCACAATTGTGCTTCAAGCACAAGCTTGGGCCGTAGGAAAGTTGCACGCGGAGACGCGGAGACGCGGAGGATCGCTGTCGCGCCGTTAGGCAAAGGGAGATAGGTTCACACGAAGCCACAAAGACACGAAGGAATGCGGTCAACAATCACCTTCGTGTCTTTGTGGCTTCGTGAGAAAATTCTTTGCCTGCGGCGCCCCCAACGGCAACTCCGCGTCTCCGCGTGCCAAAAACCTCAATCCTCGGCTGCCAGCAGGTACAGCCCCCGCGCCGCATCGATCGGCTTCACCTCGCCGCCCGCATCGTAATGCCAGAAGGTCCAGCCGTTGCAGCTTGGCGCCCCTTGCAGGTCCTTGCCGACCCCGTGGATCGAGCCGGTCGAGCTTCCCGCAAACAATCGAGCCATCCATCCGCACCGTCGCCGTCCACCGCCGCTGCTTGTCGAATATCTCCGTCCCCGGCTTGAGCAGTCCCGCCTCGACCACCTGCCCGAAGGCGACGCGCGGCTGGCTTTTGCGGCTTTGCATCGTCGCCAGTGCGCTTTCATCGAGCGGCAGTTCCTTGGCGATCCGCGCTTCGGCCACCGCACGATAGGCGCTCTCGCGCTCGCAGCCGATCCACTCGCGGCCCAGCCGCTTGGCCACCGCCCCAGTGGTGCCGGTGCCAAAAAACGGATCGAGCACCACGTCGCCCGCCTCTGTTGTCGCCAGCAGCACGCGGTAGAGCAATGCCTCGGGCTTCTGCGTCGGATGCGCCTTGTGGCCGGTGTCGTCCTTCAGCCGTTCCCCGCCCGAGCAGATCGGGAAGGTCCAGTCGCTGCGCATCTGCAATTCGTCGTTGAGCGTTTTCATCGCGCGATAGTTGAAGTGGTACTTCGCCTTCTCGCCCTGGCTCGCCCAGAGCAGCGTTTCGTGCGCGTTGGTGAAGCGGGTGCCGCGGAAATTGGGCATCGGGTTGGTCTTGCGCCAAACGATATCGTTGAGCAGCCAGAAGCCGAGATCCTGCAGGATAGCGCCGACGCGGTAGATGTTGTGGTAGCTGCCGATCACCCACAGCGCACCATCAGGCTTCAATATGCGGCGGCATTCGGTCAGCCAGTCGCGGGTGAAATTGTCGTAGATCTGGAAGCTGTCGAACTGGTCCCAGTGATCGGTCACCGCATCGACATGGCTGCCGTCGGGCCGGTTCAGATCGCCGCCGAGCTGGAGATTGTACGGCGGATCGGCGAAGACCAGATCAATGCAGGCATCGGGCAGCTTGCGCATTTCCTCCACGCAATCCCCCGCAAGGATTTGCCCCAGCGGCAGGTCTGCCTTGTCGACCGCTACCTTGCGGGCGCGCGGCTGCGGCGCGCGGATTTTCGTCAGTTGATTCACTGGATACCCCTCTAGTTATCCACAGGGTGAGTCCTCGCGAGTCTCGCGGTCAAGCGGCAATTTTGTGATGATGGTTGGCGCTTCAGGGAGAACGAAAAGAGTCCGGCACAAGATGTTGAGTCTCTTGGGCAATGCCGGACTCTGCATGCAGTGGTGTGGCGCTGCGGACTCGCTGCTGCGATTTGCGTAGGATAAAGGGCTAGAGCGCCATTTCGAGCTGCGCCACCGGGGCGAAACTGCGGCGGTGCAGCGGCGTGGCGCCGTGTATTCGCAATGCTTCGAGGTGCTGTTTCGAGCCGTAGCCCTTGTTGCTTTCCCAGCCGTAATGCGGGTGCTCGCGCGCAGCTTCAACCATCAGCCGGTCGCGATACTCCTTGGCGAGGATGCTCGCCGCGCCGATGCAGGCTTCGATCCCGTCGCCGCCGACAACCGGCGTGGCGGGCCAGCGCCACTCTGCGCAGCGCCCCGCTGGGGTGAGATTACCGTCGATCAGCGTATTCAAATCGTCGCGCTCGATAGCCAGGCACAATTGCTCCATCGCCAGGCTCATCGCCAGCATCGTCGCGCCGAAGATATTAAGCCGGTCGATCTCCTCTGGCCCGACCACGCCGATGCCGAAGGCGCAACGTTGCCGGATGCGCGTCTCCGCCTCCGCGCGGGCCTTGGCAGATAACTTCTTGGAATCGCCGATGCCCTTGGGAGCAGGCTTGCACAGCAGCACCGCAGCCGCCACTACAGGCCCAGCAAGCGGCCCACGCCCCGCCTCGTCCACTCCGGCGATCAGCGGCTGCGGGCCAAGCCCGGCACAAAAATCGGCAGAAGGCGTTCCTGACATCATGCGCAACATCATCCTCGGCTCCATGCTATTCCCCGCGACGCTGTTTCTCGCAAGCTGTTCGGGCGGAGACGTGGGGGATACTGCACCTACGTCCACCCCAGCGGGACAGGCCGCGGCGAGGGTGGAAATGCCGGACGGCTCGCCATTCGCCGCTACCAGCCACGGCGCGTTCGACGAACCCTGGGCGATGGCCTTCCACCCGCAGACCGGCGCGATTTTCATCACCGAAAAGGCCGGAACGATGAAGTTTTACGAACCCGCCAGCGGCCGCCTCGGCACGGTCACGGGCCTGCCCGAAGTTGCCTATCGCGGCCAGGGCGGGCTGGGCGATTTCGCCTTCGCGCCCGATTTTGCCGAGAGCGGGCAAGTCTATCTGACCTGGGCGCAGGCCGTGGAAGGCGGCACGGTTGCCACGCTGGGGCGCGGCACGCTGCTGTGCGAAGTGGCCGACGAGTGCCGGATCGACGGCCTCACGCAGATCTGGCGCCAGAGCCGCGCGGGCGAACGCCCCGGCCATTATTCGCACAAGATCGCTTTCTCCCCTGACGGGCAGCACCTGTTCCTGTCCAGCGGCGACCGGCAGGAAGGCGACCCGGCGCAGGACCTCTCCAACAATCTGGGCGCAGTGCTGCGGCTGAACCTCGACGGCACGGCGGCTGCGGGCAATCCTTTTGCCGCGCAAGGCTCGCCTGCCGATCAGATCTGGTCCTACGGCCATCGCAACGCGCTCGGCCTGGCCTTCGACGGCAATGGGCAGTTGTGGGACCTGGAGCACGGCCCGGCCGGCGGCGACGAACTCAACCGGGTGGACCGGGGCGCGAACTACGGCTGGCCGGTGCGTTCCAACGGCAACAATTACAACACCAGCGACATCCCCGATCACACCCCCGACGATGGCTTTTCCCAGCCCGCGATCAGCTGGAACCCGGTGATCGCGCCGGGGGACGTGCTGTTCTATTCGGGCAGCATGTTCGCCGACTGGCGCGGGCAATTGCTGGTGGCGAACCTCGGCACCCAGTCGATCACCCGCATTGCCACCGATGCGCAGGCCAACCGCGCGCAGGAATTGTCGCGCTATGCCTTCCCGCGCAGGTTGCGCGATATTGCCCAGGCCGAGGATGGCGCGATCTGGGTGATCGAGGATGGCGACGACGGGCGGCTGCTGCGGCTAACCGCCAGCCAACTGACCGTTACGGCAGAAACAATTGCGCGGGGGAGCGCCCGCCCCTATCGGCGCGCCTCCATGACTGATGCCGCCACTTCCACCCTGATTCCGCTCGGACAGGTCGATCCGCCGATGATCGAGCTTTTGCTCGACCGTGCCTTCGGACCGGACCGGCATGGCCGCACCGCCTATATCGTGCGGCAGGGCACCGAATGGCTCCCCGCGCTCAGCTTCGCCGCGCTCGATGCGGAGGAAATGCTGGTCGGCACGATCCAGACCTGGCCGGTGGCGCTGACCGACCCCGACGGTCGTCGCCATCCGATGCTGATGGTCGGCCCGGTGGCGGTGGTGCCCGAACGGCAGGGCGAAGGCTTCGGCCATGCGCTGATGGCGGCGATGATCGGCGCGATCGATCCCAAGGCGCCGCTGCCGCAGGTGATGATCGGCGATCCGGAATATTACGAACGCTTCGGCTTCTTCGCCGCCCCGGCGCAGGGCTGGACGCTCCCCGGCCCCTACGAGCAGCGCCGCCTGCTGGTGCGCGCGGCGAATCCTGGCCATTCTTCCGGCACAAGGCACGCTCGGCCCTTGGATTGGCTAGGCGGCTCTGGCATCTGCTAAGTCGATGCCTTACGAACCGCCCCCCGAACTTGCCGGACTGTCGCTGGCGCAGATCGCCGAACTGGTCGCCGCGCGCAAGCTGCCGCCGGTGGCGCAGTGGGACCCGCCCGAGACGATCGACAGCCAGATGCGGATCGCGGCGGACGGGCACCTGGTTCCACGAAGGCCGCCCGATCACCCGCCCGGCGATGGTGCGCGCCTTTGCCAGCCTGCTGCTGCGCGATGCTAAGGGCCAGCACTGGCTGATGACGCCGCATTGCCGCCAGTCGATTGTGGTGGAGGATGCCGCCTTTATCGCGGTGGATATGCAGGAGGCAGATGGTGCCTTGGCCTTCCGCCTCAACACCGACGAACTGGTGCTGGCCGGGCCGGACAACCCCCTGCGCGCGGCAGGCGATCCCGATGCCCCCGCGATCTACCTCACCGTGCGCCACGGCTGCGAGGCGCGGCTCAACCGCTCCACCTGGCTGCAACTGGCCGAACTGGCGCTGACGCAGGACATGAGCGTCACCAGCCAGGGCGCGCGCTTCTCGCTGGTGCCCGCATGAGCCGCTTCGACCGCCTTGCCCGCCGCTTCGCCGAGACCGCCCATGTCGGCCCCATCGGCCTGCGCGATGACAGCGTGTTTGCGCCCACCGAACGCCGCCCCGCCGCCGTGCTGGTGGCGATTACCGACCGGCCCGAACCCGGCCTGCTGCTGACCCATCGCCCGCATACGATGACCAAGCACCCCGGCCAGATCGCCTTCCCCGGCGGCAAGCTGGAACCGGGCGAGGATGCCGTCGCCGCCGCCTTGCGCGAGGCGGAGGAGGAACTGGGGATCGACCCGGCGCAGGTGCAGGTGATCGGCGCGGCGACCACTTTCATCACCGGATCGGGCTTCGAACTGACCCCGGTGCTCGGCCTGATCCCGCCCGATCTCGCCATCCGACCCGATCCGCGCGAAGTGGCCGACTGGTTCGAGGCCCCGCTGCGCCACGTGCTCGATGCCGCCAACCATGTCGCCGCGCGTGGGCCTGTTCGGGCGGGAGGAGGAGGTGCAGGTCGAGCGGCCCTATACCGAGATCGTCTGGGAGCGAGCACCGCATCTGGGGCATCACCGCCGGGATCATCGTCAACCTGTCGCACCGGCTGGCGTGGGAGGAACTGGTCGATGGCTAGGCTCCCCGCAGCGGAATGGACGCAGCGCGACGATCTTGCGCAACTGGTGGCGGCGCTGGGCGCGGAGAACGTCCGCTGGGTCGGCGGGGCGGTGCGCGATACGCTGCTGGGCCTGCCCGTGAAGGATATCGACGCCGCCACCCCGCTCACCCCCGACGAAGTGATCGCGCGGCTGAACAGGCGGGGATCAGGACCGTGCCCACCGGGATCGATCACGGCACCGATCACCGCGCTGCTGGCGGGCGGCCCGGTCGAAGTCACCACCTTGCGCCACGATGTCTCCACCGATGGCCGCCGCGCCACCGATCGCCTTCGCCAGCGACTGGCAGGACGATGCCGCGCGGCGCGATTTCACCATCAACGCGCTCTATGCCGATCCGCTGACGCTGGAGATCGCCGATTACTTTGGCGGGCTGGACGATCTGGCGGCGCGACGGGTGCGCTTCATCGGCGATGCTCGCGGACGCGGATTCGCGAGGATCACTTGCGGATCCTGCGCTATTATCGGTTTCAGGCCCGGTTCGGTGCGGAACTGGATGCAGAGGGCGAGCACGCCTGCGCCGAACTGGCGCCGATGCTCAAGGGGCTGAGCCGCGAGCGGGTGGCGATGGAACTGCTGGCGATCCTCGCCCTGCCCGATCCGCACGGAACCTTGGCGCGGATGTTCGCGCAGGGCGTGCTGCCGGTGGTGCTGCCTGAGGTTGCCGACGAGGGATTGGCGGCGCTGGAGCGACTGATTGCGCATGAAGCAGCGCAGGGTGTCGAACCGTCCGCAATCCGGCGGCTTGGCGGCGCTTCTGCCGCCGGATCGCAAACTGGCGGAGCAAGTTGCGGCAAGGCTGCGGCTGTCCGTCGCGCAGAAGAAGCGACTTGGTAGACTGGCGGAGCGGGCACATGAAAAGCCCCTCCCCTTCAGGGGAGGGGTTGGGGTGGGGTCTGTCCCTCCCGGCAATGATGCTGAAGCCGGACAGACCCCACCCCCAACCCCCTCCCCTGAAGGGGAGGGGGCTTTACAGCCCGCGCCCTCGCCTACCGCGAAGGAATGGAGCTGGCGCGCGATTTGCTGCTTGCTGGAAGGCCTCCCGCTCGATCCCATCAATGGCTGGGAAGTGCCTGTCTTCCCGCTGAAAGGCGGCGAAATCGTAGCGCGTGGGGTCGGTGCCGGGCCAGAGGTTGCACGACTCCTGAAAGCAGTCGAGAATCGCTGGATCGCCGAAGGGTTTCCCGCACGCGAGCGTGTGGAAGAATTGCTGGGCGAAGAGCTCAGCAACAGCTCCTAAAACCGGTTGTCCTTCGGGAAGCCCTGCGGCGGCATCCGCCCGGCGGCACCGCGCGCCACTTTCCACATGCCGATCTCGCTCTCGGTGCGGGTCCGCCCGGTTTCGCCGCCCATGCGCCCAGCTCAGCCCATCGGCCAGCGTGAAGCGTGGTGCATCGGACAGGCCGCCGTCACGATAGCGTTGCAGGGTGACGCCCTGCCCGCGCGCCATCACCGGCACTTCTTCCAGCGCGAACACCACCAGCTTGCGGTTGTCGCCCACCACGGCGACGTGATCATGCGCCGGGCGCGATGGGGCGCGCCACCAGCAGCTTCGCGCTCGTCCTTCAGATTGACCACCTGCCGGCCCTTGCGGGTTTCGGCGAGCAATTCATCGGTCACCGCCGACAAAGCCCTTGCCGGTGCTGGCGGCCAGCAGCAATTGGGTGCCCTTCGCGTGCACGATCAGCGCGACCAACACCGCGCACTTGCATCGATATCCAGCGTGTTGCGCAACGGCTCGCCAAAGCCGCGCGCGCCCGGCAGCTTGTCCGCGCCCAGGGTGAAGAAGCGCCCGTCATCGCAGGCAGCAGCAGCTTGTCGGTGGTCTGGCAATGCAGCGCGAACATCGGGCCCGTCGCCGTCCTTGTACTTGAAATCGCCCGCGCCGTCCTTGCCCAGTTCGACATGCCCGCGCGCCCCGCGCACCCAGCCCTTCTGGCTGAAAGGACCACGGTGATCGGGGTCCTTCTCGATCATCGCGTCGAAGGATCGAATTCCACCGTCGGCGGCGGCTTCGGCAATGGTGGTGCGGCGGCGGCCGAGCGCGTGGTTCTCGGCGTATTCCTTGCGCAGTGCTGGCCATGTCGCGCTTCAGCCGGGTGCGCTGCGGGACGGGCTGTCGAGCAGCGCGTCGCAGCTCGTCCTGCTCGGCCAGCAGCCCGTCCTTCTCGCGGCGCAGCTCCATTTCCTCCAGCTTGCGCAAGCGACCGCAGCCGCATGTTGAGGATCGCTTCGGCCTGCCGGTCGGTCAGCGCGAATTCGGCCATCATCACGGCTTGGGTTCATCCTCGGTGCGGATGATCTCGATCACCCGGTCGAGGTTGAGGAAGGCGATGATATAGCCTTCGAGCAGTTCCAGCCGGTCGGCGATCTTGTCCAGCCGGTGCGTCGGGTGCGGCGCTGCAGGATGTCGATCTGGCTCGCCACCCAGTGGGTCAGCAGTTCCTTCAGCCCCATCACCATCGGCGTGCGGGTGTGATCGAGCACGTTGAGATTGAGGCTGAAACGGCTTTCCAGATCGGTCAGCTTGTAGACCGATTCCTTGAGCAGTTCGGGATCGACATTGCGGCTGCGCGGGCACCAGCACGATGCGGATTTGCTCGTCGCTTTCGTCGCGCACGTCTTCCAGGATCGGCAGCTTCTTGTCGCCGATGGCCTGGGCGATCTGTTCGATCAGCTTGCCCTTGGGCACCTGATAGGGGATTTCGGAAATGACCAGCTGGTAGCCGCCGCCCTTCTGCCGCTCGATCCCCGCGCTCGCGATCCGCCTCGTTATCTGCCTCCGGCGCGATGAAACCGCCCGCGCACCCGGAACCTGCCGCGCCCGGTGGCGATAGGCGTGGGAAATCGCCTCGGCGCTGTCCACCACCAGCCCGCCGGTGGCGAAATCGGGGCCGTGGAACACGCTGCATCAGCTCGTTCGTGGGTGACATCGCTTGTTGAACAGCACCAGCTCGGCGGCATCGATCACTTCGGCGACATTGTGGCTGGGGATGCTGGTCGCCATGCCCACGGCGATGCCGCTGGCGCCGTTGGCGAGCAGATTGGGGAACAGCCCCGGCATCAGCTCGGGCTCTTCCTCCTCGCCGTTGTAGGTCGGGACGAAAGTCGACCGTGCCCTCGTCCAGCCCCGCCATCAGGTGCATGGCGGTGCGGGTCAGGCGGGCTTCGGTGTAGCGATAGGCGGCGGCGTTATCGCCGTCGATATTGCCGAAATTGCCCTGCCCTTCGACCAGCGGATAGCGCAGCGTGAACGGCTGGGCGAGCCGCACCATCGCATCGTAAACCGCCACGATCGCCGTGCGGGTGATACTTGCCGATCACGTCGCCGACCACGCGCGCGCTCTTCTTGTAAGCCTGATCGGGCCAGAGCCGCAGACTGCCGCATCGCCCACAGCAGCCGGCGGTGAACCGGCTTCAGCCCGTCGCGCAGATCGGGCAGCGAACGCGCGGTGATGGTGGACAGGGCATAGACGAGATAGCGGCTGGAGAGCGCGCTTTCGAACGGTTCGCGCATGATGCCCTGTTCGGCATCACCGCTATCGTCGGAAATATCGATGGGTGGAGACATGCGGCTGGCCCTATCACCCTCATTGCGAGGCGGACAGCGGGGAACCGGGCGATTTCCCCACAAGTCTCAGGCCGGAACCGGCGCGATAGTCCCGCGTTTCTATCCGCACTGATCGAATAACTCGGCCAGCAATTGGAGACCTCAGGGTCTCTCGAAGTCGCCTGATCCTCCCCCCTCCCCGGATATCGGGCTTCGGAAGGCCCCGTCGCAGCAATGCGGCGGGGCCTTTTGCATTCCCGCTTGCCAAGTCGTCACAATCAGCGCAATTGTGGCGAGATTATGGCGAAAAGGAGGCTAAAATGCGACGTACTGTAACAGAGACTGTAACAAAGACTGTAGCAAAGAAGGCACTTTTGATCGGTTCGGCAATGGCTTGCATGGCGCTCGGCGCGTGCAGTCAGGAGGGCGATTACAACGACTTGACCGAAGCATCGTCAGAAATGGCAGGCGAAGGGGCGATGGCGGATGTGGAAGCGGGCGCGGAGGCGGTTTCGGAAACAACCGCCGCCAACGAACCTATTCGCGACGAATCCTTCACCCCGCCCCCCACGCAACCCGATGTCACCATCGCCCTCCCGCGCATGAGCTATGTGCATGATTACGGCTTCCGGCTGGAAGCAGAGGGCATCGCCGAGCTGCAGGAACGCCACGCCGACATGTGCGCGGCGGCCGGACCCTATGTCTGCCAGATCGTTGCGCAAAGCCGTTCGGGCAATGCCGAGGACGAATATGCCACCGGGCGGCTGGAACTGGCGGTCGTCGCCGATCAGGCCCGCTACTTCGGATCACGCCTCAGCAGCGCGGCTGAAAGCGTTGGCGGCGAACAGGTTACCTCCGCGATCACGGGCGAGGATCTGACCAAGAACATGATCGACACCGAAGCGCGCCTGCGCACCCGCGTTGCCCTGCGCGACCGGATGATGGAAGTCCTGCGCACACGGCAGGGCAGCGTCGAGGAAATCGTCGAAGCCGAACGCAGCGTCGCGGCGATCAACGAGGAGATCGACCAGGCGCGCAGCTGGATGGAAGAAATGCGCCAGCGCGTCGCCTTCACCCGCATCAACATCGACTATTCCACCGCCAGTGCCCCGGCGAGCGACTTCCTCGGCCCGGTGGGCGCGGCTGTGTCATCGATCGGCAGCATTCTCGGGTTACCTGCTGGCGATTGCCATCTTGCTGGGATCGGTGGCCTTGCCGATTGCGGGCGGGATTTACGGCCTACGCTGGGCGAAGGCACGGCTGGCAAGGCCTGCGGCTGAGGTTTGAGTTAGTGCATAAGAGTTTGGCCCCGTCGCAGCAATGCGGCGGGGTCGTTTCTTTTGCCTTGACGATGTTACAATGTTTCATCAAGCTACCGACAAAAGGGGCCAGCCATGAAATCACTTCGCGCCGTCATCCTGTGTTCCGCGCTCGCCCTGGCGGGTTGCGGAGAAGAGCTAACCCCGCGCGATCAGGCCGAGAATCTCGACATTGCGACCTCCGACACCGGAGACGCAATGGACGCAGCCCCTGCAACGGAATTCGGTTTCATGAAGCTATGGCGTGAGCCGAACCTCTTCGGTTCAGGCAGCGACGAAATGCTAAGGATTGTGACGACCGTTGATATCCGGGAAGAACCCGCCTCACCCGAAAACGTCCCGCCGGCACGCAGATCGCCTATGCGTACGGCTGGGGCTTTCAGGTCGAAGCCGATGATCTTCCCACGCTCCAGGAACGCCACCGCGCGCTGTGCCAATCGCTCGGTGAGGCCTGCCGCACCCTCTCACTCACGCAATCGGGCAATGACGACGACGCCTATGGCCGGATGGAGATGCAGGTCGCGGCAGATCGCGTGGAGGAGTTCGGGCAGGCGCTCAACACCGCAACCGAAGGCGTCGATGCCGAACAGATTTCGTTCGGCATTTCCGGTGAGGACCTGACTGACGACATCATCGATACAGAGGCACGGCTCGCAGCGCGGCAACTGCTGCGCGATCGGCTGATGGAAGTGCTGCGCACGCGGCAAGGTTCGGTGGGCGATCTGGTGGAGGCCGAGCGCGGCGTTGCCGAGGTCAACGAGGAAATCGATGCCGCCTCCTCGCGGCTTGAAAACATGCGCAACCGCGTAGCCTATTCTGACGTGAGCATCGAATACGATCCGGACATGGGGCAATATACGGTCGGGTTCTGGGCGCCGATTGCCTATGCCTTCGGTGCGATAGGATCGACACTGGGGGTCGTGATCGCGGCGCTGATCTACATTGCGGTGGCGCTGGTCCCGATCAGCGCGTTCATCCTCGGCCTGCGCTGGTTGTGGCGTCGCTGGCGCGGGCGTGGAAAAAACAAGGCCGAAGCCGCGACCGAAGCCGCCTAACCCTACTCCGCCAGCACCGCCGCCAGCGTCAACACCCGGTCCGCTTCCAGTTCCCCCGTCAGCGCATAGGCGAACGGGCCGGCTTCCCAATAGGCGAGCGAGCGGCCGTCGTGCATTTCGAGCAAGGGCAGTTTCTCGGCCGGGGTTTCCGCGCGGGTGGCGAACAGGGAGACGGTTTCACCCTGCTCCGTCCGCATCAGCACCGCCACCGCGACGCCGAGATCGGAGGGATAGACCTGCACATCCTCCAGCGCCCAGCCTGTGGGGACCGGCGGCAAATCAATGTCGGTGGTGCGGGCGATTTCGGCGCGATCCAGCTGCGGGGTTTGCGGCTGTGAGTCCATTCCCTGACGGGCAAGCGTGGCGGTGTAGGAAGCGTCGGCTTCCTCGATCAGCGTTTCGGCGTGGGCTGCTTCGGTGCGCCCGGCGATATCGTTGGCCAGCCAACCGGTGCCGAACAGCGCAGCGATCATTGCCGCGCGCCGCCATGTGACCGGGCGCTTCTCCGCCGCCCGCTTTGGGAGAGCCAACACTTCGGCACTGGTCAGCTTGCGCCCCACCAGCGTGCCCTTGGTGCTGCCTGAAACCCGCTCGAAGCGGATACCCGGCCAGTTTTCGCGCCAGCGACGAGCGACAATCCGTTCGCCGGGGCGCGCGCCATCGTCCAGCAGCACCATGCCGCCGGGGGTCAGCCGCTCGAACAGCACTTCGGCCGCGCCGCGCACGTAGGGATGCACGGACCACGGTGGGCCGTCGATAATCAGCAGGTCGATGCTTTCGGGCACGTCGGCCAGATCGTACCACACACCCGGCCAGCCCGGCACCTGCGCACGCAGGGGCGCATGATCGAGCCGGGCACTGACGCCCTCGTCGCGCAGCCATTGCCGGGTCGCATCGACGAAGCCGGCGTGCTGATCGAAACTGTGCAACTGCCCGCCGCCGTTGAGTTCAAGCGCGCGGGCGCAGACCAGCGTGGTCGCCCCCGCGCCCAGTTCCACCACCGTGGCGGGGCGCAGTTCTTCCACTGCATCGACGATCCGGTGGAGGAAGCCGGTGTCGGCCTTCCAGCTGCCCAGATTGGGCAGCGCATCGTCGCGCAGGTCCACCCGCTTCAACAGCGCGCGCTTGCTCGCCTGCGTCCCGCCCCACAGGCTGAACAGCAGCCAGGGCCAGCCGATGGCTCCGAAGGCGAGGCGATAGGCGGTGTCGGAAAGCGAGCCAGCCTGCGCGCTTTCGCCCGCGTCGTCGTCTTCCAGGGCCCGCAGGGGGGTGGCGTTGCGCGATGTCATCAGCGATTTTCCGGATCGTGGGGGGTGAGCGTCCCTGTACGAGGCTTGCTTAACCTAGCCTAACACTATCTCTCTCTGTCCAACGCTTGCTCAGAACGCCTGAGCGTCCACGCTGTCTTGCGGGATATGCACGATCAGGCCATCCAGCTCCTCGCCCAGCACGATCTGGCAGGATAGGCGACTGGTCGCCTGCACTCCTGCGGCGAGGTCGAGCATGTCCTCTTCCTCCTCCGCCGCATCGGGCAATTTGACGAACCATTCGCGTGCGACCATCACATGGCAGGTGGAGCAGGCCATCTGCCCTTCGCAAGTGCCTTCGAGCGGCATATCCGCCGCCTGCGCCACTTCGAGCAGGCGATCACCGGGCTTGGCCTGCGCTTCCACCTTGTCGCCGTTGCGGGTGATGAACGTGACTTTGATGCTACTCATCCTTGTTGCGTTGCAGCATTATTGATGATTGCGGCGGCTTGTTCAAGCTCTTCGCGCGTGGTGTATCGGCCGAAGCCGAGGCGGATCGAGCTTTTCGCCTGCGCGTCGGTGAGGCCGATGGCTTTGAGCACATGGCTGGTCTTGCCCGATCCGCTGGCGCAGGCGGACCCGGCGGAGAACATCACGTCGCGGCAGTCGCTCATCAGTCGGGCGACATCGAGGCCGTCCTTGCGGATATTGAGATTGCCGTGATTGCGCGCTGTGGCGCTGCCGTTGAGGGTCCAGTCGGCGAACAGCTCGCGCGCACGGTGCCACAGGGTTTCGACATGCGCGGCATCCTCCTCCCGCCGTTCGAGCGCCAGCGCCGCCGCCGCGCCGAAACCGGCACAGAGCGCGGGGCTGAGCGTGCCGGAGCGCAGCCCTTCCTGCAAACCGCCGGTGATTTGCGGGGTCAGTTCCACCCCGTCGCGCACCCACAGCGCGCCGATCCCCTTGGGGCCGTAGAGCTTGTGCGCGGAAATGGCGATCATGTCTGCTGCGGCGGGCGGGGCGAACTTGCCTGCACCTTGCACGGCGTCGCACAGCACCAGCGCGCCTGCTGCGTGGGCGCGTTCCGCCAGTGCATCGACTGGCTGCACGGTGCCGATTTCGTTGTTGACCTGCATCAGGCAGACCAGCGCGGTGTGTTCGCCGATGGCGTGACTGGGAATTGGCGATGCCATCGCTGTCCACCGGGATGATCGTGCAATCCCCCAAGCGCGCGCGCCGTATCGATCACGGCTGCATGCTCGATGGCCGAAACCGCGATCCCGCCGCCAGCGCGGATGCCACGCATGGCCAGATTGATCGCCTCGCAGGCGCTGCCGGTGAAAATCACGCGCCCGCCGGGAGGCAACAGCGCCGCCACCTGCTCGCGCGCCAGTTCGACCGCTGCGGCTGCCATGCGGCCCATGCGGTGAGGCGAGTGCGGGTTGCCGAACTGATGCGTTTCAGGTCCGCCGAGCCATTGCAGCATAGCTTCGCGCGCTTCGGGAGCGAGCGGAGTGGTGGCTTGGTAATCGAGGTAGATCATTTGTCTAAGAACCTCGTCATTGCGAGCGAAGCGAAGCAATCCATCTCCCGCAATTGCTTCTGCAGGAGACAGCAGGAGATGGATTGCCGCGTCGCCTTCGGCTCCTCGCAATGACGAATTAACATAATGACCCCCAAGCCTCCGCAAAGGCATCGACCTCCGCCTCCGTGGTATTCCACCCGAGCGACACCCGGATCGTCCGCCCGGCCACATCCTCATCAACCCCCATGGCCTTCAGCACATGGCTGGTCTTCATCGTACCGCTGGAGCAAGCGCTGCCCTGCGATACCGAAAAGCCCATCAGATCGAAACGCATCACCTGCGCGGTGGCGGAGAGGCCGGGCATGGCCATCGCGTGGATATATCCCGTCGGCGCGTCGAGACGGTCGCCGAGCCATTCTCCGCCCGCCGCCCGCACACGCTCGGCCAGCCGGGCTATGGCAGCGCAACTGTCCCACGAGATAAAAGGCTCGCCCCCCACCTCTAGCGCGGCAGCCATGCCGAGAACTCCGGGGAGGTTTTCTGTGCCACGTCGATAGCCGCGCTCGTGCCCACCCGTGGGAGCCAGCATCGCGTAATCGCGGACCAGCAGTGCTCCTACCCCCACCGGTCCGCCGAACTTGTGCGCGGCGATAATGCCGATGTCGCCCCACTTGTTGAACTTGTATTTGCCCGCTGCCTGCGAGGAATCGAACAGTAACAGCCCGTCCGCTTCTTCCACCCGGTCGAACACTTCGGGCAGATCGAGCCAGTTGCCCGTCTCCGAATTGAGCGCCTGCACTGCCACAAGTGCGCCTGGGTGGCGCTTCAGCGCGTCCTCAAGCGCATCGAGATTGATCGCGCCGTCGCCGGTGACAGGGATGATTTCCGCGTCAGGTGCAGCGCGCAGCAAGGCATCGTGCTCGGTCGCACCGAGCAGCCGCTTGCCCGCCTGTGCCTGCGCCAGAGCCAGCGCCGCCGCCTCACTCGCCCCACTCGTAAAAATCAGCTCCCCCTGCCAGCCCAGCGCCGTCTTGCACCGCTCCCGCGCGTCCTCCAGCGCGGCCCGCGCGCGCCGGCCCTCGGCGTGCGGGGACGAGGGATTGGCCCACAGGGCAAACCCCTCCTCCATCGCCGCTTTCGCTTCCGGGCGCAGCGGCGAGGTGGCGGCGTGATCGAGGTAGATGCGAGCCATTCAGGACCGATCAGGCTTTGGCCAACGGAACAATTGCGAAATGCAGCATGATCCCTATATAGCCGCCCACTTCCGCCGCGCCAGCGTGCGCGCGCGTCAACCCATTCTGCAAGGCCCCAATCGCCCATGCCGCACGTCATTTTCCCCGGCCCCGAAGGCCGTCTCGAAGGTCGTTTCTCCCCCGGCCCGCGTCCGCGCGCGCCCGTTGCCATGATCCTGCACCCCCATTCGCAGGGCGGCGGAACGATGAACGACCGGATTGTGCAGGCGCTGTACAAGACCTTCGTCAATCGCGGCTTTGCCACCTTGCGCTTCAACTTCCGCGGTGTGGGCCGAAGCCAGGGCAGCTTCGACAACGGGATCGGCGAATTGTCCGATGCTGCCAGCGCGCTCGACTGGGTGCAGGCGATGCATCCCGAAGCGCAGGTGACCTGGGTGGCGGGCGTCAGCTTCGGTGCGCTGATCGGCATGCAGTTGCTGATGCGCCGCCCGGAAATTCGCGGCTTCATCTCGGTCGCGCCGCCGGCCAACATGTATGATTTCAGCTTCCTTGCCCCGTGCCCCGCCAGCGGGATTTTCGTGCAGGGCACCGGGGATACCGTGGTGCAGCCGCAATCGGTGACCAAGCTGGTGGAGAAGCTGCGCACGCAGAAGCACATCACGATCCACCACGACGAAATTCCGCGCGCGAATCACTTCTTCGAGAACGAGCAGGCGGAACTGATGCGCTCGGTCGACAATTACCTCGACTTCCGCCTCGATCCGGGCTGCCCGATCACCTGATCGCCCTCGGCGGGTGCGTTTCCGCGCGAGCGCACTAATCTCGTCATTGCGAGCGAAGCGAAGCGAGCAATCCATCTCCCGCCGTGGCGATCGCAGGCCATGGCAGGAGATGGATTGCCGCGTCGCCTTCGGCTCCTCGCAATGACGAAGGAAGAAGAGGGCAATAGGGTTAAGCCTCCGACGCATCTGCGAATCCCTCCTTGCCAACCCATTTTTCCTGATGTATGTAACAGTATAACATTACTGTGAGAGGAGATGTTCAATGGCCTATGTCGATTCAGGAGCAGACACTGCCGCCCGCACCAAGGCGGCAGTATCAGTCATCGCGATCCACGCCTTGCTGGGATTCGGTCTAGTGGCCGGACTGGCATTGACGCCTGTCCTTGTGGACGAGGATACGGGACTATCGGAGACTTCATCTTTGATCCCCCGCCCCCGCCACCCGACGAAATCGTCGCCGAGCCAGTCGAACTCGCCAATTTATGTCCCCCCGCAGGCCCCAACCCCGCGTCTTGATGTGAACAACACTCAGCCTGTGCCTCTTGATCCAGTTTCGGACACTCCGCCCGAAGTTCCCCGCACGTTCGAGACCCCAAGGCCGTTGCCAACCCCCGGCCCCATAGCCACCCCCGCGCCAACTCCGGCCTTCACCCCGGTGAGCGCGCGTCCGGCGAACGATATGCACCGCTGGATTACTGCCGACGACTATTCGCGCTCCGATCTCACGCGCAATCGCGAAGGCAATGCCCGATATCGCCTCGTCATCGGCAGCAATGGGCGAGTCGATGCCTGCGAGATCACCAGCAGCACCGGGCACACCAGTCTCGATACTGCCACCTGCCGCCTGATCGAACGCCGCGCACGCTTCGATCCGGCCACGAACAACCAGGGCGAACGGGTGGTCGGGACCTATACCGGCAATGTGACCTGGCAGATTCCGGAATAGCCCTTCGGAGCTATTCCTCCCCCTCGCGGGCGGCGGCATCGGCCAATGAGTCGCCGTCCGCAGTAGGGACCAGCCAGATCGCCGCATTGGCGATCATCACAAAGGCGAGCACGCCCATCAGCAGCGCCTGCTTGGTGATGCCTTTGCGATAGAGCACAAATGCACCTACCAGCAGGGCAATAGCGGCGAGGATAACGAGCGAAACGATCAGATCGAACATGCTCACGTCCTAGCGCGGTGCCAGCCGCCTCGCCAGCCCGCTTGACGAGAGGCGGTTGCATCGGCAACCATCGACCCATGCAAACCACATTCGACCTCTCGCTTTCCCGCCGCTCCTTCATCGGGGCGCTGGGTACCACCACCGCGCTTGCCGCCCTGCCCGGCTGCGTCACTCACCACCCTCGCGCTTGCCGGAGGACAAGCCGCCGCCGAAGCGCTGCTCGACGATGTGGCGTGGAACCTGCTGCGGCACGAACCCACCCGCGCCACCTCGCTGGGCGTCGACACTGGCGTCCACGCCGCGCTGCGCCGCCAGCTTGGCGATGCCTCGCCCGCCGGCCGCGCGGCGCAGGCCGCCACGCTGCGCGCCGATCTCGCCCGCGTGCGCGCCTACCCCAAGGACGGGCTCGATCCCGCCACCCGCACCAGCTTCGAAGTGGTCGAAAGCGCCTATGCCACTGCCGTGGAGGGCTTTGCCCTGCCCTACGGCGATATCCCCGTCGGCAGCTGGCGCACTGCGCCCTATGCGGTGATCCAGAATGTCGGCGCCTATCTCGATCTGCCGCGCTTCATGGATTCGGACCACCCGATTGCCACTGCGCTTGATGCGGAGGCCTATGTCGCGCGGCTGGAGGAGATTCCCGGCGTGCTTTCGGGCGAGCTCGAACGCATACAGGCCGCGCGCGCGATGGGCGTGGTGCCGCCCGACTTCCTGCTCGACAAGGCGATCGACCAGATGCGCAGCACGCTGACCGACGCAATGGGCGGCGGGTCGCTGGTCGAATCGCTCACCCGGCGCACGGCGGAAGCAGGCATTGCGGGAGACTGGCAGGCGCGCGCGCAAGCTATCGTCACCGGGCAGATTGCCCCCGCGCTCGAAGCACAATTGGCTGAATTGCAGGTTCAGCGCGGGATGGCGGGCAGCGACCCGGGCATCTGGGCGCAGCCGCGTGGAGATGAGTGGTATGCCTGGTCGCTCAAATCGAGCACCACCACCACGATGGGTCCGGATGAAATCCACGAACTGGGCCTCGCCACGCTGGAACAAATCCACGCGCGGATGGACCCGATCCTGCGCGATATCGGCTATACCGAAGGCAGCGTGGGGGACCGGATGACCTCGCTTTCCGAAGACCCGCGCTTCATGTTTGCCGAGGGCGATCCGGGCCGCGCCGAAATCATGGCCTTCATTCAGGAGCGGGTGGCATGGATTCGCGGACAGATGCCGCGCGCGTTCCGACGGCTGGCGGCGGGCAATCTGGAAGTGCGCCGCCTGCCGCTGGCGGAGGAACCGGGGGCGCCCACTGCCTATGGTGGCGCGGGCAGCGTGGATGGCACGGTGCCGGGCAAGATGTGGATCAACCTGCGCTCTACCGATCTGCACCGGCGCTATGATCTGCCGACGCTCACCCATCACGAAGCGATTCCCGGCCATGTTTGGGAAGGCGAATATTCGAACCAGTTGCCGCTGATCCGCTCGATCCTCGCGTTCAATTCCTTCTCCGAAGGCTGGGCGCTCTATGCCGAGCAACTGGCGGACGAACTGGGTGCCTATGACGACAATCCTGCCTGGCGGCTCGGCTACCTGCAGGACGCCGCCTTCCGCGCCTGTCGCCTCGTCGTCGATACCGGGCTGCACCATAAACGCTGGAGCCGCGACCAGTCGGTGCGGTTCTTCATGGAAAGGAACGGCAACAAGCGCGAGCAGGTGGAAAACGAGGTCGATCGCTATTGCAGCTGGCCGGGTCAGGCGACTGGCTACATGGTCGGCAAGCTGGAAATCCTCCGCCAACGCGAACGGGCGATGGCCGCGCTTGGTGGTGCCTACGATCTGCGCGATTTCAATCAGGCGGTGGTGGACGGCGGCAATGCCCCGCTCGATGTGCTGGGCGGCAATATCACCCGCTACATCGCGGGCGGTGGCACACGCTAAAAATACTTTGCCAGCGATTGCGTGGGTTACGTCGTTAACCCGGAAGTAACCATGTTTGGAAACCCGGAATTAACCACCCGGGGCCGATTTTGCCTGCGACCCAATGAAGAAGGGTTCGCTCAAAATGACGACATTTATCGTGATCGCCGCAATGGGCGTGATGTTGCTGTTCCTGGTCCCCGATACCCCGATCCGCTGGCAGCGCCTCGCTTCACGCGGCGGCGCTGCCATGCTGATCGGACTGGGACTGTTCGGCAGCGTTCACTCGCTGCTCGCGCTTTAGCGACGCGCCAGCCCGCCAACGATTGCACCAAGAATTCCACCCAGCGCGCCGCCACCGGAGGCCGGTTCGGCGGTCGCGCCGCCGCCTTGCTGGCCCTGCCGCGCGAGATAGCCCATCACCGCCATCGCCAAAATCGGCAGCATCCGCTTGAGCAGGTTCTCGTCCAGCCCGGTCACTGAAGCGACTTCACCAGCTACCGAGCGGCTGACATCCTTGGTGCCAAAAATGTTGCCAAGGATATCATTGCCCTGTTCTACCGGAGTCGGCTGCGGTCCGAGCACGGCATCAAGCAAGCCGCCGCCTGAACCGCCGCCGAGGATCGCCCCTGCGAGTCCGCCCAGACCGCCGAGCGGATTGGCATCACTGCCGCCGGAGGTCGAAGCGCGGCCCATCCCGGCAACGATTGCGGGCAACAACGCTCCGGCACCGGTGCGTGCCGTCGCCTCATCGATGTTCAGTTCGCGCGCCATGCTCTCGATGACGCCGGTCTGCTGGAGGATTTGCGCGAGGCCCACGCTCAGTTCCGCCCGAACAGGCCGCTGGCCATGCCCGCGATATCGTTCAGCGGATTGCCGTCACCATCGCGGTCAAGCATTCCGGCAACCTTGCCGAGCGCGCCATCGCCGCCCAGCTGATCCTTGATATTGTTGAGCATATCGGGGCTCATCCCGGTCTTGGCAGCGGCCAGTTCAACAGTGTCGCCAGCCTCGCCATGCGATTCGCCCAGCGCCGCCACCGCCTGCGCCGCCTGTGCCGGATCGATGCCGACCTTTTCCGCGAGGCTCTTCACCATCGGATTGTCCTGCGCCATGCCGAGGATCTGGTCAAAAATGCTCATCAGTCGAATCTCCCTGTGGATCGTGTGGCGGAGACGCTACGATGTTTGAGCGGAACGGGAAAGGCTAGGCTACAACTGGAAACAATTGGCACATGCCAACCCGTAGCGAGCCTAGGTGATCCCCAGCCGCGCCAGCGAGCGGTCAAGCATGATCAGTTGCCACAGCAACCGCGAATGGTCCGACCGTCCCGCGATATGCGCCTCGGCGATTTCGGACAGGCGGGCGTTGTCGAACCAGCCGGTCCGCGCCAGCATCGCGCTCTTCGCAATCCCGCGCGCCTTGCCCGCCAGCGGCCCGCGCAGCCACTGCGCAATCGGGGTGACGAAGCCCTGTTTGGGGCGGTAGAGGATGTCGCTGCGGCAGATAGCGTTCCATCGCCTTCTTGAGCAGCCACTTGCCCTGCCCGCGCTTGACCCGCAGCCCTTCCGGCAAGGCAGCGGCAAATTCGACCAGCCGGTGATCGAGCAGCGGCTCGCGCGCTTCAAGGCTCACCGCCATGCTGGTGCGGTCGATCTTGGTGAGGATGTCGCCGGGCATCCAGAAGTTGAGATCGGCATATTGCGCGGCATCGAGGCCGGAGCGACCCGGCGCATCGGCCATCAGCTCGATCAGCGGGTCGCTCGGCCGCGATAGCCGCCAGATCTGCGCCGCAGATGTCTGCCCCGTAGAGGCCCAGCCGCTGCTTCCGGCGGCACCACGCGAGAGCGCCCGCGCATAACCCTCCGCGCCCCGATCCGGCGAGCGATTGCAGCGTGCTCTTGGCGCGCAGCGGGCGCGGTGCCCAGTCGAGCCTTGGGCAATGCCTCGCCCAGCGGCCCGAGCACGCCGCGCCGCAGACCGGCGGGCAGGAAGCCCGCGCACCCGTTCCTCGTGCGCGTGGAACACCTGCCGGCGGTATCCGGCGAACGCCTCGTCCGCGCCATCGCCCGAAAGCGCCACGGTCACCGACTTTCGCGCGCCAGCTGGCACACCCGCCATGTCGGCAGCGCGGAAGCATCGGCGAAGGGTTCGTCGAACATGCCCGCAATCGTGTCGATCGCGTCGAACTGGTCGGCGGAAACGGTGCGCGCGGCGTGCTCGGTGCCGAACAGCCGGGCGACCTGCTCGGCATAGGTGGTCTCGTCCGCCGCCGCGACATCGAAGCCGATCGAGCAGGTCTCGCACCTTGCCCGCGCCCCGCCTGCGCCATAAGGCCACCACGGTGGAACTGTCCACCCCGCCCGACAGGAACGCCCCCAGCGGCACATCCGCCACCATCCGCGCTTTCCACCGCCTGCCTGCAGATGGTGCAGCAGTTCGGCTTCCAGATCGCGCGCCTTGCCGCGGATGGCGGTCGCTCGAAGCTGATGTCCCAATAGCGGCGCGGTGCGGGCACCGGCGTATCGTGGCGCAGCAGCAGCGATATGCGCCGGCGGGCAGCTTCTTCACGCCCTCGCAGGATCGAGCGGTGATCGGGGACATAGCCCCAGGTCATGTAATCCTCGATCGCCAGCGGATCGACCTCGCGCCGCAGCAGAGGGTGCGCCAGCAAGCCCTTCAGTTCAGACGCAAAGGCCATGCGAGCCATCGGACAGCTCGCGCCATGAACAGCGGCTTCACCCCGAACCGGTCGCGCGCCAGGAACAGGCGTGCGCTCCGCCTGGTCGTAGATGCGCGAAGGCGAACATGCCGTGGAGGCGCGTGACGCAGTCCTCCCCCCAGCGCGCCAGGCGGCGAGGATCACCTCGGTATCGCCATCGGTGCGAAACTGCGCCCCGCCCGCCTCCAAGTTCGCGGCGCAATTCGCGGTAATTGTAGATCTCGCCGTTGAAAACGATGATCGTACCGCTCATCCACAGAATGCATCGGCTGCGGCGATCCGGCGATGTCGATGATCGACAGGCGGCGGTGGCCCAGCGCCACGCCGGGCGCGCTCCACACCCCGGCACCGTCCGGCCCGCGATGGGCCAGCACGTCGCACATCCGCTCGACCCGCAGCGGATCGACCGGCTTGATCGTGCCGCATATGAAAAATGCCCGCAATCCCGCACATGTGGCGCGCCGTTAATCCACGCGGCCCGCCCGGTCCATCCATTCGCCGAGCTTGGCGGTGGATGGAGCGGAAATGCGGCGATGGCCGCCGCCGGATCGCTTGCCGGGGCTTCTTCGGCGGACAGGATCAGCATCGCGGTGGGGCGCGCGGTGAGCAGCAGCCGATCCTGCATGGTGAGCAGTTTCAGCCGCGATGCGCTGCCGCCGGTCCAGTCCCCGGTGCGGAACCAGGTTTCGGCGACGCCGCCGATGCGTGCCCAGCGCCTGCAACCGTTCGCCCGCGATGCCATCGGGCGCGGGCTGGCCGAATGCCAGCGCCATTCGGTATCGGGCGGCAGTGCGCCTTCGCCGAATGCCCCGGCCTCACGCCCGTCCTCCTGCGCGGCGTAGAGCGCGTAGACCACATCGACCACATTCCCCGCGCCATCGCGATAACTGCCGCGCCAGCACGCGGTCCGCCCCGCCTGCGCGCGGTTGCCACGGATAGGTGCTGCTGCGGCTGCGGCCCGCGTCCAGCCTGGCGACTTGCGGCAGCGGCAATTGCCTGCGGCAATTTCAGCTTCCAACGCCTGTGCGCGGCGGTGGCCCATGCCGAGCGTAGCGAGCACCAGCGCCGCCATCGCCGCCAGCGCATGCCAGCCCGTCACTGGACGCTGCTCGCAAGCGGTCGCACAGCGGCATGGCGGCGATCTTGGCGCGGCATCGATGAATCGGCTCCTCCACCTGGCGGTCAAAGAACCTCCAGCCGATCGCCAGCAGCAGCGCCATCACCAGCGCGAAGAAAATCCAGCCGTAGAAGATGTGATCGAACCCGGCGGCAAATTCGATGCCCTGGACTTTGCGCGATGTAGATCGTGCCCCAGGCGCGCACCCCGTTGGCCAGGACCGGCAGCGCCACCGCCAGCCGCCATGAACCCCGCGCGCCGCCACCAGGAGCGGAAGCAAACATGCGCCACCAGCGTGCCCAGCGCGATCATCGCGATCAGGAATTTCACGCCCGAACAGGCCTCCGCCACTTCGAACAGCCCGGCGGGGGTATCGATGAACACCCCGTCGATATGCGCAGGGATACCGCTCGCATGGGTCAGCGCGATGGTGATGTCTGGCGGTGATCATCTGCAAGCCGGGCACCAGTTCGTCGCCAACCGGCACGAGGAACAGGCGCATAGGCCATTGGGAACATGCAGCGCCCAGGCACACCCGCGGGCCAAGCATCAGTCAACGACGCTGCTTGCAGCATTCGCCACCGCGCCCAGATGCGTCGCCGTGTGCAAGCCCGGAAATATCGCCCAGCAGCCACAGCAAACAACGCGCCGGCCAGCGGCACCAGCCCCGGCCACCAGGCGCGCGGGGTCAGCTTCGCCAGTTCCCCGGCGCACGTTGCCACACCAGCCAGCCGAGGATCGAAGGGCACCAGCAGGACGTGGTTGTAGGTCGAACTGTCCCACCACAGCAGCACCATCTCGGCCCAGTCTGGCGCGAAAACAGGACCAAAAGCGCGACCCACGCCAGCGCCAGCTGCGCCAGCGGCACGCGCCAATGCGGCGGCGATCCGGTCGGTCAGCGGGGCGCGGTGCGGGGTGATGGCCTCAAGCCGCATCGCGCGCTTGCCCCTTCGCCCATGCCCATCAGCGCGGGCAAATCGGCCAGCATCGCGGGCCAGCTCATCGTGTCGAGGACGAAGCGGCGGGCCTCCGACCCTATCTCCTGCGCGGTAGCAACATCCTGAGATAATCGCACGATATCAGTAATAAAGGCGGCATCGTTGCGAGCAATGACGAAGTGCCCATTGCTGCGCGCATCGATCCCGGTCGCGGCTTCGGGCGAGACAGATCACCGGCCGGGCCATGGCCATCGCTTCCAGCACCTTGTTCTGCACGCCGCGGGCGAGGGTGAGGGGGGCGACGACTATGTCGGCACCGGCCAGCCAGGGGCGCGTGTCGGGCACTTCGCCGACCACGCTGGTGCCATTTATCCCTTGCAAAGCAAGCACTTCGCGCGAAGGAGCGCGGCCGACAATGTGGAAGCGGGCGTCAGGCAGGAAGCGGCGCACTTCGGGCATGATCGCCTGCGCCATCCGCTGCACGGCGGCAACGTTGGGCGGCGTAATCCATCTGCCCGGTGAAGACGAGATGCGGGCCGGGTTCAGCCAGCGTGCGGTGCCTTCTCACACTTGTAGGATCAAAGAAAGCGCAGTCTATTCCGTTGCCCAGCGCACGAATATCATACTGACTTACAACGCGCGAACGCAGCAGCGCGGCTTCCGCCTCGCTCACCAGCAGCGTGGTATCGGCACGGGCAACCAGGTCCGCCTCGACCTGCCGCAGCAACCGTCCCTCTCGCGCATCAATCCATGCGCGCGGGCTGGATTTACCCACCGAATAGGCCTCAAACTTGGCCGAATCGACGTCCACAAGGTCCACAACGAGGCGCACACTTGGTTCAACCGGGACATATTGCCCCATCTGCCCGGAGAACACGTAGATCGCGCCGATATGCCTGCTCGGCCAGAGTCCGCCGAACCCACTGTGCAGCTCGGCTGATCGAAACGCGGCAAGGCTCACCGGCTCGCGCGCGCAGCATCGCCTCCACCCCCGCCAGCGCCAGCGGCTTGGACCGCAATGGCAGGCAATGGCTGGCCGCTATCGCCGCCAGTTCGTGTTCATGGGCAAAATCCGCCTCGCTTTCGGCAAGGCACCCGACATGCACCGGCGCCAATTGCGCCAGCGCCTTCAGCACATGGTGCGAACGGATCTTGTCGCCACGGTCGGGAGGGAACGGCAGGCGATGGGCGAGGAAGAGGATATCACCCTTCACCCCAGCCCCCGCGCAATTATCGGGCCGAGGCGGTTGGCAATCGGCAACGGCAGTCGCTTCCACAGCGCAATCCGTGCCTGATGCTTGTCGCTGGTGGGATCGGCATCGCGCGCCTCATGCCCCGGCGCAGTCCAGCTGGCGTAGGACAGCGGCTGCGGTTCGAAACCCCAGTTCTTCTTGAAGCTCCCCGCCCCGCTGCCGGTTTTGCTGCGCCCGAAATCGAAGCGATCACAGCCGCGCCGCCGGGCGTGGAGCATCAGCTCGTAATACATCCGGTCGTTGGCGCGCAGCGCGCGGGCGGCACGGGTTCCTCCGCCCCAATAGGGCATCACCGCGCCAGCGTGATACAGCGAGAGCACGCTCGCGACCGGCTGCGCCTTGGTGGCGCACGGTGAGGATATCGGCATCAAGACTGTCGAGCACAGCGTCGAACAGGCTACGCGGAAACACCGGGGTGCCGAGATTGCGCACGCTTTCAGAATAGACGGCGTAATGCGCCGCACGGTCCGCCATCTCGCGGCCAACCGAGACATCGAGATCAAAGGCCAGCGACCGCCGCACCTCGGCGCGCTGTTTGCGCGGGATCGCGGTGAGCTGCGCCTCGTCATCGCCCGCAAGCGGCTGGACAAAACCGCAGTGGCTGTCAGTCCGCACCTTCCAGCCCGCCCCCGCCGCGCCGCCCCGCAATTCCACCGTGGGGCAGGACAGGCGCAACGCATAATCGCATGCCGCCTCACACAGCTTTTCGGCAGTTGCCAAATCGTCCGCCAGCACCCCGCCCTCGACCGCAAAGCCGCTGGAGGCCAGCATCCGCCCGAAAATCGGCGAATGAACTTCGGTCAGCGGCAACCAGCCGGTGATCGCCCCGCCCCGTTCCGCCAGCAGCCGCGCGCCCGTTGCCCGGTGCCTGCCTCCACGGCGCGCAGCCAAGCGGGGCGATGGAACACCGAGCCGCCATGTTCGGCGACAAATCCCTCGATCCGCGCCACCTCGTCAGGCTGGCGCAGTTCCGCCACCCGCACCGCTTCGCGCGCCAGAGCGAATGGCGCGTTCATGCCCCCATGCCGCTGACCAGCGAACGCGAGCCGACCAGATCGGCCTCCGCCTTCTCCGCCGCGATCCGCGCGCTTTCGCGGTGCGCGATCAGATCGATCCGGCCCCAGGCAAAATCGGCGATCAGCTGGCGCAGCTTGTCCGCCATCACATCCAGATTGGTGTAGTGCCGCAGCCGTGAACGCAGCGGTGCGCCCGGCCACGCGCGGCTGGCCGGGATCGATTTCCCACGGGTGGAAATAGAAGATCGCCGGGCGACCCTCATCGCGATTGACCTGCCGGATCGCCCAGCGGCTGAAGGCATAGGGCAGCACCCGGAAAAACCCGCCGCCGCCCGCCGCCAGCCGCTTGCCGCGAAACTGCGCGGTGGTGACCGGCAGTTCGATCAGGCTGTGCCACGGCAGCGGATGGAAGGCGAAACGCGGGGCATCGGCCCAGCCGTAATGATCGTGGCGGATCGGCGCGACGCTGGAGGAATAGAGATAGCCCTGCTCGGCCAGTTCCATGAACGCCCAGGGGGTGCGCTGATCGATCGAGAAACTCGGCGCGCGATAGCCGATCACCCGCACGCCGCAGCAATCCTCGATGGTCTTGCGGGTGCGTTCGATATCCTTGCCGAAGGTCATCCGGTCCATCCGGAACACCCGCTCGATGGTCCCAGCCGTGGCTGGCGACTTCGTGCCCGCGCCGGGCAATCTCGCGCAGCAGCGATCCGTGCCGCGCCGCCACCCAGCCCAGCGTGAAGAAGGTGGCGCTGGCATTGGCTGCATCGAACAGGTCGAGAATCGCGTGGACATTGCGTTCCACGCGGTCGTCCAGCGTGCCCCAGCTGCCGCGCTCGATCACGTCCTCGAACGCGCCGACCTGGAACCAATCCTCGACATCGACCGACAGGCCGTTGACGATAGGCGCCGGTGCGACCTCCGGTTCGCTGTCAAAAGCGATGGCATTCACCGGGTTATACTCCACGGCCCGCCGATCAGGCGGCCTTGCTCGAATCCATTTCGCCTTCGATCCACTCGATCAGCATGGTCAGCGTCTGCCGGATCGAACGTTCCTGTTCGAAGCAGCGCGCCTCGACCAAGGCGATTTGCTCGCGCATCATTTCGATTTCGGGCTTCACCGCATTGACGGTCTTCTCGTCCGCCGAATTGGCCAGCTCGACAACAGCCTGCTGCAATTCGGCGATCTGCAAATCGCGTTCGGCCATCGCGTTCTCGAACATCTCGATATCGACGCGCGGGGTGCTGGGCATGGCCTTGACCGGCTCAAACTCCGGTTGCTTGCGGCTGGAGCGCGGAGGGCGCTGCCTGCGGGAAGGCGCGCTCGGCCTCCATTTCGGCCACCACCGATTGCAGCATGGCGGCATCGATGCGGTTGCGTTCCTCCACCGCGCCCAGCAGCAGCAGGCGGTTGGCGATCTGGTTGACCCGGCGCGGAATGCCGCCCGATGCTTCGAACACTTCGGCAAACACCCGCTGGTCGAACGCCGGATTGCCTTCCCAGCCGACCTTTTGCAGGCGGTGGATGATATAGGGCTCGATTTCGCTCTTCTGCATCGGTTCCAGATGATGCGCGGCGATCACCCGCTGGCGCAATTGCTCCAGACCCGGATCGTTCTGCAAGGTGCCGCGGAATTCCGGCTGGCCCAGCAGCAGCGTCTGCAACAGCGGATGGCTGCCGAGCTGGAAGTTGGAGAACATCCGCAGTTCTTCGAGCGCGGCGACCGAAAGGTTCTGCGATTCGTCCACCACCAGCAGGCAGCGGCGACCGGCGCGCGCCTCTTCGTGGAGGAAGCCTTCGATCTCGGTCAGCGCGGTGGCCTTGTCATGCCCTTCGACATCCAGCCCCATCGATGCGGCGACAACGTGCACGATCTCGCTCTCGTCCAGCTTGCTGGTGACGATCTGCGCCACGCGTGACCTGCCGCGAATCGAGGCTTTCCATCATGTGCGCGACCAGCGTCGACTTGCCCGAGCCGATTTCGCCGGTGATGACGATGAAGCCTTCGCCCTGCGCCAGCCCGTAGCCGAGGTAGGACAGCGCCTTGCGGTGCGTGATCGAGCGGAAATAGAATTCCGGATCGGGGGTAAGCTGGAAAGGCTTGCCGGTAAGACCGTAGAAATTGTCGAACATGTCTTTTCCTCAATAGTCCCGTCAGAAGGTGTAGCGCAGGCCGACCAGCGCCGATGCGGCCTGGTAATCGGGCAGGTCTTCACGGGTGATGCCATCGAGGCCCAGCGCGGCGGTGCCGCTCAGCCCTTCGATGAAATTGCGGTTGTAGGCTGCGGTCATGCTGTAGCCGATGGCCTGGCTGGAATTGGCCAGCCCGCTGTCGAACACCGAGGCAGAACCGCCGAGCGACACTTGTGACTGCCGGTCCAGTTGCTGCGAGGCATAGGCGGCGAGCCAGTAGTTCTCGTCAGAAATGCCATCGATCCCGGCCAGCACGGTATTCTCTCCGGCGATAAAGGTGCGGCGGTCATAGCCTGCGCCAATGCCGTAAGAGGTGCGCCCGGTGCTCGATCCGTAGCTGACCGAGACGCCCCGGCCGCGGAACACGCCCGAACGGATCGAACCGAGCCGGGCCAGCGCGCAATTGTCGCCCGAACTGCCGAGCACGCAGCCGCCCAGATCGCCCGTCACCGGATTGCGGAAGGCATCGAAATCGGTGCCCAGATCGCTCAGCGCGCCGATCACCTGGCCGCCGAAGCTGTTGATGGCATCGTAGACCGACACATTGAGCGAGGAATTGGCGTTGGGGGCGTAGGAGAGGTTGCCGTAATAGGTGGTCGAGCCGTAGCGGCGGCCTACCGCAGCGGAAACCGAAGTGCGGCTGCTGGGTCGCCACATCACGCCCACATCCCAGATCAGGCCATCGGTTTCGTAGGCGATCTGGCGCGGCTGCGAACGGTCTGTCACCAGCCGCCCATCGGGGCCAAGCACTGGATCGCCATCTGCATCGAGCAGCGCATCGCGGCTGGAAATCTGGACGTCTTCGTAACCCACGCCGCCGATCAGCGCGACATTGGGGGACACCGGCACGGTCACATCGGCGCGCACGTGGCGATCATCGATCCGCTGATCGAGGTTGGAAACATCCTGCCGGTTCCACCCCGCGCCCACGCCCACCCCGACAGGCAGCACGGTATCCGGCGCGATAGCAGCGCGGACAATGGCGTTGTGGATGGTGGAATCGTCGAAGATGTCCACCGGCTCCGCGCCCGGCGCAAGCAGCACCGCATCGGGCGATTCCACGCGGGTGTAACCGAACTGGTAGGCCCCGGTGACCTGCGCCACGCCCGACCTCGGTCTGGAAGGATGGCCCGGCATAGACGGCATAGACCTGGCTGGTCGAATCATCGTCCGCGCCAAATCCGCCAATCGAAGTGCCGCCATTGCCCTCCACACGGGTGCGCGAGGCGAGCGCGCCTGCTTCCAGCGTCAGCGCCGGTCCGGCCACGGCCAGCGAGGTGCGGGCGATGCCGGAGAAGGTATCGGTATCGGCAACGCTATCCTCATAACCGATCCGCCGTTCATAGCGCAGCGACACCGAACCTTGCGAATAGCGCCCGCCAAAGCCCGCATCCACGCCCGCCGCAACGCGCGAGTAGGTGACCACATCGTTGCCCGGCTGCAATTCGGCGGTGACGACCTGCGCGGCCTCGATATAGGGTGCGATTTCAATCGCCGCGATCCGAACCGCGGACGCTTTCCTCGCCGCCCTCCTCGCGCTCCTGCGCCAGCGCCGCTCCGGGGAGCAGCGCCAGGGCCAGCATGGTGGTGAAATTGTGTGGTACGCATGGGACTAAGCCTCCTGCCCGTAATAGGCACCAAAGCGGCGCCCGCTGGGGCTGAAATGCGCCGCGTTCAGCAGCAGTTTGAGATCGGGACAGGACGACAGCAGCGTCAGCGCATCTTCCAGCGCGCTCTGCCCGGTCCGGTCTGCGCGGGCGACCACGATCGCCTGCCCGACATGGTTGGCCAGTTCCGCGGCCGGCGATGCCGCCAGTGCCGGGGAGCTGAATCGAAAATGATGATGCGATTGGGCGCGGCGCGGGTCAGCCTATCCAGCACGGCGGCGGTGCGGGTGCTGGAGAGAAATTCGCTGTCGGCAGTGGTGTGGTTGCCCGCAGGCAGGACGAACAGCCCCGCCATATCTGTGGCCATTACGCAATCCTCCACGCGGATATCGTCGCGCGCCAGCACGTCCATGAACCCCGGCCCGCGCGGCAGGCCGAGCATCGCCAGCACCGATGGCTTGGCGAAATCGGCATCGACCAGCAGCACTTCGCTGTCCTTCTCCGCCGCCATCGCCAGCGCCAGATTGACCGCGCAAAAGCTCTTGCCTTCGTTGGGATGCGGCGAACAGACCAGCACCCGCTGCGCCATCGCGCCAGACCCAGCCTCACGCGCCTTGCGCACCGAAGCGAGCACCTGCCGCTTGACGATGCGGAATTCCTCCAGCAGCGCGGTGATCTGGCCTTCGGGCTGGATCAGCCCGTGGGTGGCGAGCGCGGCGCGATCCAGCTTGTGGACCTTGCCGGAAAATTCGACGTCCGCGTAGACTGGCTCTGCCACGGGTTCATCCGCCAGGGGCGCTACCTGCACCGGGGCCACGCGCGGCGGCATCGCCTTGGCCGCTGCCCAGGCGAGCGAGACTTCAGGCTCGACTTTCGGCTTGCTCGCCTTGCGCCGGTTGACCGGATCGGCCAGCTTGCGCGGCACCGGCGCGGGCGCAAAATCGCCGCCGAGGCCGAAGAAGCCTTCGGCCCGCTCGAACAGCGATTTGGGCGGCGTGGGGATCTTGGTGTGTTCGGTCATGTCCGTTCCCCTCAGGCCATGTTGCCAAGCTGGATGATGTTGATGCCCAGCAGCACCACGAACAGCACGCCCAGCCCGCCCAGACCGGCGGCGAAATACTTGAACCGCTTGCGCCGCAATTCGCGCCCGGCCTCGGTGAAGGTGTGGGTGATGGTGCCGATTACCGGCAGGCCGAAGGTCCGCTCCATCTGGCTGGCAGTGGCGAAGGTGGAGCCGAGCTTGCTCAGCGTATAGGCCGTCCCCGCCCCTGCCCCGAGGCCGAGCAACAGCACACCGAACAGCAGCAGCGCGCGATTGGGCGCAGCGGGAGCGCGCGGCGTGGTGGGCGGATCGACCACTTCGAACTGCACCGCGCTGCGTTCATTCGCCACCTGCCCGCGCAGCCGCAATTCCTCGCGATCCTGCAACAGTTCGTCATAGCGTTCGCGCAGCACTTCATAATCGCGGCTGATCCGCGTCGCTTCGGCAGCAGCCCCCGGTTCGCGCGCGGCACTGGCGTTGATCGAGGCGATTTCCGAGCGCAGGGCGGCAGCGCGCGATTGCAGCGCTCATCACGTTGGACTGGCGTTCCACCTGCATCGCCTGGAGCGAGGAATAGGCCGGATTGGGCGCAGAGCCCGCACCGCCACCGCCGCCACCACCGCCGCGTTCACGCAGCGCCGCAACGGTGCGGCTGGCGGCGACCACGTCGGGATGTTCGTTGGTCAGGCCGCGCGCGCGCATGGCGGCCAGATTGGCCTCTGCCTGTGACAGCGTGCGTGCGGTGCGCCACCGCCGCCGCCCATCGAAATCGTGCGCGGAGTAGCGGCCAACTGGCCATCAATCGCGGCCATCGCACTTTCTGCGGCGGCCAGATCGGCCTCAACGCTGCGCAATTCGGCGCGGCTGGCGCTCATCTGCGAGGCAATCGCCTGCGCGCCGCCAACCAGATCGGGATTTTGCGCTTCAAAAGCGAGACGGCGTTCCTCGGCAGCGGCCAGTTCCTCTTCGCGCTGGGCCAGCTGTTCGTTGAGGAATTCGATCGAGCCTTCCATTTCGCCGCGCGATCCGCCGAGATTTTCTTCGCGGAAGATATCGATCATGCTCTGCGCGATGGTGTTCGCCAGTTCGGCGTTTTCACTGTCAGACAGATCGCCGCGACCGCTCTGTGCGGTAATCTCGAAAATGTTGTCGCCTTCGGAAACGACCTTGATGTCCTGTTCCAGCCGCGCAATCGCCGCTTCCATTTCGGCGGGCGTAGCTCACGCCGTCACCCAGACGGGTGGAACGGACCACGTTTTCCAGATTGACCGAGCTCACCAGCGTTTGCCGGATGCGATCGATATCCCGCGCGCGGGCTGCCGGCAGCCGATGCCGATCTGTTCGGCCAGCACATCGTCCAGCTGCACGAAGATTCGCGCTTCGCTCTCGTAGGTGTTGGGGATCAGCGCCACCGCCAGCCAACCGGCCAGACAAATGCCCCAGGCAATGCCCAGCGCCAGCCAGCGGCGATTCCACACCGCCCACAATGCCGGCGCGCAATTCCTCAAGAAGCAGCTTCAAGCCCCCAACTCCCTCAGAACATGCTTTCCGGGATGATGATCACATCGCCCGGCATCAGCATTACGTTGGCGTCGCTATCGCCGCGCCGCAGCAGATCGGTCAGCCGCAGATCGTATTCGCGCTGGTCGCCGCTCTCGCGATCAAAGCGGATCAGGCGGGCGCGGTTGCCTGCTGCATATTCGCTGAGGCCGCCGACCGAGATCATCGCATCGAGCAGCGTCATATTGGCGCGGTAGGGGATCGATGCGGGCTCTGCCGTCGCCCCGACAACGCGCACTTGCTGGCTGAAGGTGCCGGCAAATTCGTTGACGATCACGGTGACGATCGGTTCTTCGATATATTGCGACAGCTGCAGCCGGATATCCTCCGCCAGCATCGTCGGGGTCTTGCCCACGGCGGGCATATCCGCCACCAGCGGGGTGGTGATGCGGCCATCGGGGCGCACCTGCACCTCGGCCCCCAGTTCGTCATTGCGCCAGACGTGGATGGTCAGCTTGTCGAGCGGACCGATCACATATTCCTCGCCCGGCCCTTCCTGCATCGCGACGAAGCGGGCGGGTGTCAAGCTGCTGGCCGGCAGAGCCGCTGGCACAGCCTGTCAGCACAAGCGCGAGGCCGGTTGTGGCGAGAAGCGGCTTTGCCGAGAGCCGTGGCCGGAATTGTCGTTCGCATCGAATGCGTCCTTCACATGTATTCTGGCGGTCAGCTGACGCGGCCTCATCTGCCGCGCACGCATTACGCCCGTGGATCCAGCCCGGACCTTTCGCCAAAAAGGGTGAATATTGCGTTAGCCTTGGGGGGCAAAACCGCTGGAAAAGCGGGGTTTTGCGGGCGCTGTCCCGATGTTGGGACGGCCCCCTGCGCAGGTGTTAAACGAGCATTTCGCGCGCTGCGCCCTGGCCCAGGAAGGTGGCCGGGCTGGCGCTGGCACCATAGGCCCCGGCGCAGAACACCGCCACGATGTCGCCCACCTCGGCGCGCGGGAGATGCGCCTGATCGGCCAGCCGGTCCAGCGGAGTGCACAGGCAGCCGACCACGTTGGTCTCTTCCTCGGCCGGCGCATCGAATTTGTTCGCAATCGCAACGGGATAGTTGCGCCGGACAACAGTGCCGAAATTGCCCGAAGCGGCCAGCTGGTGGTGCAGTCCGCCGTCGGTGACGAGGTAAGTCGTGCCGTGGCTCACCTTGCGGTCGAGAATGCGGGTGAGGTAGACGCCCGCCTCGCCGACCAGATAGCGGCCCAGTTCGATGGCGAATTGGGTTTCGCGCAGGATTGGCGGGAGATCGGCGAAGCGCTGCTGCCAGTGCCGCGCCAACCGCTTGCAGTATCCAGCGGCCACATCCCGGTCGAAATAGGGAATCCCGAACCCGCCGCCCATGTTGAGATGCGGCACCGGCACGCCCGCATCCTCGCCCAGCCGTGCGGCAAGGCCGAGCACATTGGCCTGCGTTTCGATCATCGCTTCGGCATCGAGCGCCTGGCTGCCGGTGTAGATGTGCAACCCGCGCCAGTCCGCGCCCGCATCCACCAGCCGCCGCGCCAGGGCGGGCACGCGCTCCTCGTCCACCCCGAACGGCTTGGCCCCGCCGCCCATTTTCATCCCCGATCCGCGCAGTTCGAACGAGGGATTGACCCGGATCGCCATGCGCGGGGCAATGCCGAGCGCCTTGCCGAAAGCGAGCGTCGCGCTCCGCCTCGCCTTCGGATTCGCAATTGAGCGTCACCCCGGCGCGGATCGCCGCGAGCAGTTCCGCATCGCGCTTGCCCGGCCCGGCAAAGCTGATCTCGCGCGGCAGGTAACCCGGCCTTGCGCGCCTGCTCCAGTTCGCCGCCCGAGGCGATATCCAGCCCGTCGACAAGATCGGCCATGAATTCGAGGAGTGGCGGGTAAGGGTTTGCCTTCATGGCATAATGCATGCTGAGCCGTTCGGGCATAGCCGCGCGCAGTTCGCCACGCGGCGGGTGATGGCCTCGCGCGAATAGACGAACAGCGGGGTATCGCCCGCCTCCTTCACCAGCGCGCTGGCCGTGCGCCCGCCGATGGCGAGTTCGCCGTCCTTCACGTCGAAATATGGCGGAATCGGGCCGAGCGGCTTCATGCGGCCTCTTCCTTCAGCTTGGCACGGTCGATCTTGCCGTTGGGGTTCAGCGGCATCGCCTCCACCCAGCGGATCACGGCGGGCTGCATGAAATTGGGCAGTTCGCGCTTCAGCGCCGCGCGCAGGGCTTCCTCATCGCCCCTGCCCGCGCACCACCAGATGGATCGCTTGGCCCAACCGCTCGTCCGCCACACCAAAGCCACCGCCTCCTCGGCAAAGCCGGTGGCGACCGCCGCATCCTCGATTTCCTGCGGGCTGATGCGGTTGCCCGCGCTCTTGATCATCGCATCGTCCGCGCCCGACGAAATAGAGCAAGCCCTCGGCATCGCGGCGCACGGTGTCGCCCGACCAGACGGCCGATGCCGCCATAGCCGGAAGCAGCAGGTGCGGGGCGGAAGCGTTGCGCGGTGCGCTCTGCATCCTGCCAGTATCCCTGCGCCACCAGCGGGCCGCAATGGACCAGTTCGCCTTCGCTGGCGGGTTGCCCCATCACCGTTCACCACGAGGATTTCGGCAAAGGGAATGGCCTTGCCCATGGAGGTGGGATGCGTGTCCACCAGCGCGGGATCGAGATAGGTCGAACGGAACGCCTCGGTCAGGCCATACATCGGGAACAGCCGCGCATGCGGGAACAGGTGGCGCAGATCGCGCACCAGTTCCACGGTCAGCGCCCCGCCGCTGTTGGTCAGGCGGCGCAGCGGCGTGACGGCTTCGGCAGGCCAGTCCTGCTCCACCAGTTGCACCCACAGCGGCGGCACGGCGGCGAGCGTGGTTACGCCATGGCGCGCGCAAGCCTTGATGACATCGCGCGGGGTCAGGTAATCGAGCGGCACCACGCTGCCGCCCGCATACCAGGTGGAAAGCAACTGGTTCTGGCCATAGTCGAAGCTGAGCGGCAGCACCGCCAGCGTCACATCGTCGCGCGCCAGCCCCAGATAATGCGCCACGCTCACCGCGCCCAGCCACAGGTTCGCATGGCTCAGCATCACCCCCTTGGGCCGCCCGGTGGAACCGCTGGTGTAGAGAATCGCCGCCAGTTCCTGCGGATCGGCCTGCGATGGCGTCCAAGCGCCCCGTCGAATCCCTCCAGTTCGGCATAGAGCGCCGCCTCCTCCCACACAGCACAGCCATCCGGCACATCGCCCGCCTCCAGCGCGGAAAGCCGCGCGGCGTTGGCGACGAACAGGCTCGCGCCGCAATCGTGGAGGATATGCTGCACCTGCGCCCGCTTGAGCAGCGGATTGACCGGCACGTGCACCAGCCCCGCGCGCGCGGCCGCCAGCGGCATCAGGCAGGTCAGTTCGCCCTTCGCCGCCCAGGTCGCCACCCGCGCGCCCTGTTCCGGCACCCGCCGCGCCAGCCAGGCCGCCAGCCGCGCGACACGGCTTCTTAAAGTGTTCCAGCTAAGCGTTTCCCCGCGCAGGACCAGCGCCGCATCCTCATCCGCCCCGCACAGGGCGAGGTGATCGAGCGGGCGCGGTACGGGATCGGGCGTGGCTGACACTTAGTGACAGGCTCCAAGGGACGGGAAACAGGCAATTGATCGCGGTCGGTTATCACGATGATCTTAAGGAAGTGCAAGGCGATGCGCCGCTCGCCGCGCTGCTATCCGCACCTGCTGCCATGACGCCGTTCGACCGGCTGGAATGGTGGCAGGGGCTGGTGGAAGAGTGCGGCATGTTCCCGGTGATCGCGGTGGCGCGCTTGGGCGATCAGCGCGCCGCCCTGCCCTTCTACCGGGTGAAGCGGAGCATGGCGGGGCTGGCCAACTGGTACAACTTCACCCTCCGCCCGATTGTCTCGCCCGATGCCGACGGCGATGCGTTGCTGGGCGCGCTGGCAGCAGGATCTGGCCGGTCAGGCGCCCCACATCGTGCTGGACAAACTGCCCGACGAAAATGGCGAAACCACCCAACTCGCCGCCGCCTTCCGCAAGAGCGGTTGGACGCGTGTTCCGCTCCCAGTGCGACGTGAACCACGTCCTGTACCTGCGCGGGCGCAGCTATGCCGAGTACATGGCCACCCGCCCCGGCCCCCTGCGCACCACGCTAAAACGCAAGGGCAAGAAGGTCGAGGTCACGCTCGAAACGCACTTCAATCCCGAAAGCTGGGCCGCCTATGAGGCCGTCTATGCGCAGAGCTGGAAGCCCGAGGAAGGCTCGCCCGCGTTCCTGCGCCGCTTCGCCGAGGAGGAAGGCCGCGCCGGTCGGCTGCGGCTGGCAGTAGCCCGCGCCGATGGCGAACCGGTCGCCGCGCAGTTCTGGACGGTGGAGGCTGGCACCGCCTTCATCCACAAGCTGGCGCATACCGAGGCGTCGAAACCGCTCTCGCCCGGCACCACGCTCAGCGCCGCGCTGTTCGAGCAGGTGATCGACCGCGACAAAGTGTCCATGGTCGATTTCGGCACCGGCGACGACCCGCTACAAGCGCGACTGGATGGAGGAAGTCCGCCCGCGTTACCGGCTGGACATGTACCGTGCCCTCTATCCCGGCAACTGGCCCGCCTTGGCCAAGGCGTCTGCACGGCAACTTGTCAGCCGCTTGCGCACTGGCTAGGGCGGTTTTCCTATGGCGAGCAATCTTCCCGTCCCGTTCGATATCGAGATCGAAACCGATCTGGTGCTGCGGCAGGTCCTCAGCGACGTGCTGGGCCTTTCGGCGGAGCGCGTGGCGGAGCTGCACGGCGAGTCCGGCCTGTTCGGCCACCTGCCCGAACTCGATTCGATGGCGGTGGCGGGCCTGCTGACCGAGATCGAGGACCGGCTGGACGTGGTGATCGAGGATGACGATGTCGACGGCGAGATGCTGGAAACCTACGGCGGCCTGCTCGCCTTCCTCGTCGCCAAGCGCAGCGGCGCCTGACCGGCAATGCTGCCGGGCACCTGGCCCAATCCCCCCGGTAGCTGACGAATATGCGGTGCGCTTCGACAGCGGACGCGCGCTGCGGCTGCTGATTGTTCCGCCGCTGTTCGACGAAGCGAACAAGCTGCGCCATTTCACCGTGGAGACGATGCGCGCGCTGGATGCGGCGGGGGTCGATTCCATGCTGCCCGACTTGCCGGGCACGCAACGAGAGCCTCGTCGATCTTGAGTCACAGACGCTCTGCTCATGGCGCGCGGCGATGGCGGCGGCTGCTGCGCATTTCGGCTGCAACCCATGTGCTGACCATGCGCGCGGGAGCCATTGTGCGCGCCGGAAGGCTTGCCGTGCCTTCGCTATGCTCCCGTCGCGGGAGCGAGCGTGCTGCGCGCCCTGCTGCGCGCAAGGGTGATCGCCGACCGCGAGGCGGGGTTGGAAAGTTCGCGCGAGGCGCTGCTCGACCAGGGCAAGCGAGAGGGTCTGGTGCTGGCGGGCTACTCGCTCGGCGCGGCGATGGTGAGCGAACTGGAACAGGCCGAACTCGCTCCCGGCCCTACCGAAATCGCGCAGGGCGAACTGGGCGGCCCCGGCCTCTGGCTGCGCGCCGAGCCGGACCACGATCCCGCACAGGCCGAGGCGCTGGCGCGGATCGTGCGGGAGCGGATCGGATGAGCCGCCGCCATCTCACCTTTGCCTGCGAGGGCGAGACCGCTGGTCGGCACGCTCGATCAAGCGCCGCGGGAAGCAGTGGCCTGCTGATCGTCAGCGGCGGCAACGAACTGCGCAGCGGGGCTTTTGCCGGGCAGGCGCAACTGGCCGCGAGCTTGGCCGCGCAGGGCTTCCCGGTGTTCCGCTTCGACCGGCGCGGCGTGGGGGACAGCAGCGGCGAGAACGCCGGGTTTCGCGGTAGCCGCGCGGATATTCTCGCCGCGCTGGCCACGTTCCGCAATGAATGCCCGCAATTGCAGCGGGTCGTCGCCTTCGGCAATTGCGATGCTGCGAGCGCGCTGATGCTGATGCGCGGCGACATGTGCGATGCGCTCGTCCTGTCCAATCCGTGGACCTACGATGACGACACCGGCGAGCAGGACCTGCCCCCGCCCGATGCCATCCGCGCGCGCTATGCCAGCCGGTTGCGCGATCCGGCGCAAGTGCTCCGGCTGCTGCGTGGCGGCGTCAATATCTCGTCCCTGTTCCGTGGCTTGAAGGCTTCTCTTGCCAAGTCCAGACCCGCCGGAACGCTCTACGCGGAGATCGCGGAAGGCCTCGATGCCGCGACCAAGCCCTATGTCATCCTGATTGCTGACAATGACCGGACCGGGCAGGAATTTGTCGCGCGCTGGGATGGGGCTAACGGCGAGGTGCGCCGCTGCGCTGGGGCGAGCCATGCGTATGTGGAACCCCATGCCCGCGTGTGGCTGGAGGAACAGTTGCTGGAGATGTTGCGAGGGTGATTGTCGGCAAGCTCCCAAAAAGCCCTTCCCCTTGGGGAAGGGTTGGGATGGGGGAGCGAGGCCGCTAGGCCTCGCGTCCCAACTGGCCTTGGTACACCCACCCCCAGCCCCTCCCTCAAGGGAGGGGAGTTTCAGTGCGTAGGGCTCAAGCCGACGCACAAACAAGCTCGCCAGCTCGACATGGGTTGACCAGCGGAATTGCCCCACCGGGCGCAGTTCCGCCAGTTCGTACCCCGCCGCCGCCAGCGTGGCAGCATCGCGCGACCAGCTCGACGGGTTGCAGCTGATATAGACCACGCGGCCCACTCCGCTGGCGGCAATCTGTTCGATCTGCTCGCGCGCGCCGGCCCGCGGCGGATCGAGCAGCACGCCGTCGAACCCCGCCAGTTCCTCGGCGCGCATCGGATTGCGGAACAGGTCGCGGTGCACGGCTTCCACCGGCAGCCGCGCGGAATTGGCGGCGCTGCGGCAAGCGAGATGCGTGGTCCGGTCCGCCTCGGCCGCCAGCACCTTGCGCCCTTGAGCCAAAGCCAAAGCAAAGGTGCCGAGGCCGGAAAACAGGTCCGCCACCTGAGTGCAGTCCGCCAGCCATTCGCGCGCCGCGCCCACCAGCGCCGCTTCGCCGTGGTGTGTCGCCTGCAGGAAAGCCCCGGTCGGATAGGCCACCGCAATGCCGCCAAGCGTCACCGTCACCGGCTCCGGCTCCCAGAACCCTTCCGCGCCATAACCATGATCGAGCGTCAGCCGCGCCAGCCCGTGATCGCGGCAGAAATCGAGCAGGTTCTCGGTCTGCGCCAGTCCTTCGGGCATGAAGCCCTTGAGCCCGCAATCGACTCCCTGATCGACCCGCGCCAGCTCGATCTCGATCGCATATCGCCCCTTGAGCGCGGCGAAGTAGCGGCGCAGCGGGGCAATCAGCGCGAACAATTCGGGCAGCAGCACGTGGCATTCGGCCAGATCGATCACCTTGTGCGAAGCTGCCGCGTTGAACCCCACCAGCGGCCTGCCGCCGCGAACTGATCGCCTTCAGGCTGGCGCGGCGGCGCGATTGCGGCGGGGACATGGCGGGTTCGGCAACCAGGCGCGGTTCCAGTCCCTGCGATTGCGCGGCGAACACCACCCGGTCGCGCACGAATTGCGCGAGCGAAGGCTCGTCGCAATGCTGCAACTGGCACCCGCCGCAGGTGGCAAAATGGCGGCACGGCGGTTCGGCGTGATGCGGCCCCGGCTGGACTGTGCCATCGGCCAGCAGCGTATCCCCCGGCGCGGCATAGGCGGCATGGCGACCGCTGGCGGTGACCCCGTCGCCCTTTGCGGCAATGCGCAGGATTACCTCTGTCATCTCCCCTCCCCTTCAGGGGAGGGGCCGGGGGTGGGGTCTGTCCGGCTTAAGCAGCATCGGCTGTGGAGGACGGACCCCACCCCAACCCCTCCCCTTAAGGGGAGGGGCTTTTTGGTTCCGCCACTCTTCACATCAATGCCTCGTAAGCCTCAGGAATATGGTAGATCAATTCACCCGCAGAGAACGCCGCCCCGGCCCTGCGCGCGGCCTCGGCGTGCAGCCAGCAGCCCTGTTCGGCGGCCTTGCGCGGGCCGACTCCGGTGGCGAGGCGGCTGGCGATCAGGCCTGCCAGTACATCGCCCGTTCCCGCCGTGCTCAGCCAGCTGGTAGCGGGCGGCATCACCATCAGCGGCGATCCCTCGGCGGCGATCAGCGTGTCCGGACCCTTGGCCACCAGCACGCCTTCGATCCCTTCGGCCAGTTCCTGCGCCTGCTCGGCCCGGTCCAGCCCGACGGTGCCGAAAGCATTGGCCATCGCGTCCAGTTCGCCCGCGTGCGGGGTGGCGATGATCGGCTGGCTGCGCCCGTCGAGCATCGAGGGTTCGAGCAGCGACAGCGCATCGGCATCGCAGACCGTGGGCAGATCGCAAGCCAGCACCCAGTCGAGCCGCGCCTGCGCCTCATTGCTGCGCCCCAGCCCCGGCCCGACCAGGAACGCGGCGATCCGGTCATCGCGCACCAGATCGAACAGCGATCCGTGATCGACCACTAGATCGGGCGGGCCTTCGAGATCGTCATCCGCCTCACCCGCAAACAACTTCACATAGCCCGCCCCGCCGTGCTGCGCCGCCTGCGCCGCGAGGATCGCCGCACCGGGCATGACGCCCGCGACCACCGCGAGAAGTCCGCGCGAGTATTTGTGTGCAGCGCGTGGTGGGGCAGTCAGAAACGGGCGGCGAGGACAGCCGCGCCGCCCCCGCCACCTTGCCGACGCCGATATCGACCAGCCGCTTGTCACCCATCGTGTCCATCGCGGGCATCAGCCAATGGGCGAATTTCCACGCCCCCAGCGCCAGCGTCAGGTCATAACGCGGCAGGCCGGGATTGAGGCATTCGCCATTGTCGCTGTCCACACCGCTCGGCAAGTCCACCGCCACGGCGTGCTGGTGCGTTGACGCCAGCTTGCGCAGCAGGCCCAGCAGATCGTCATCGAGCGGACGGCCGAGGCCGGTACCGAACAGGCAATCAACCAGCACCGCGCCCTGCGCCGTCGCGACCGGCTCCCCGCCCCATGCCCGGCGCGCGGCAATCGCGGCTTCGGTCTTGGGTTCAAGCGGAGCGACGACCTGCACCGCCAGCCCGCGCTCGCGCAAAACCCGTGCGATAACATAGCCATCGCCGCCATTGTTGCCGGGGCCGCACAGCACTGTAACCGAACGGCCCGCAGCAATCCGCCACACCCACTCCGCTGCGCCCCGCCCCCGCCATTTCCATCAGGCTGGAAACGCTGGCCCCGGCGGAAATCAGGCCTTGTTCCGCCTCCTGCATCTGCGCGGCGGTGAGGATCTGTTGCGGTTCGCGCATCTACTCAGCCACGGGGAGCCGATAGCGATCCGCCCCCACGCGCAGTTCGATCATTCCTTCGCTGCGGGTCACGTCGGCCTGCTCCATCCCGTCGGCGGTGATGATCCCGCGTTCGGGCACGCCCAGTTCGAAGCGGCGGAATCCGCCATCGGGATGGCGCACGATCAGAGTGCGCTGGCCGTCCACTTCGGCGCGTTCCATCGTGCAATCGGCCGCGAAAGCTGCCGAACCGCCGAGCGCGCATTCAACGGGCGTGGAGTCGGCCCCCGCCTCAGCATCGCCGCAGGCTGCGACACCAAAAGCGAGCAGCAGAACCGAAACCCTCACTTGCCCAGCACCTGCGAGACATCGCGCACCGCGCCGCGCGCTGCGCTGGTGGTCATCGCGGCATAGGCCTGCAAGGCGGGCGTCACCTTGCGCGGGCGGTGCTCGGTGGGCTTCCACCCCCCATCGCCCCGCGCGTCCATCGCGGCGCGGCGATGGGCGAATTCCTCGTCCGAAATCATCAGGTTGACCGTGCGGTTGGGAATATCGATTGCGATCAGGTCGCCCGGCTCCACCAGCGCGATTTCCCCGCCCTCGCCCGCTTCGGGAGAGACATGGCCGATCGACAGCCCCGAAGTGCCGCCGGAAAAGCGCCCGTCGGTCAGCAGCGCGCATTGCGCCCCCAGCCCCTTCGATTTTAGGTAGCTGGTGGGGTAGAGCATTTCCTGCATTCCGGGGCCCCCCTTCGGTCCTTCGTAGCGGATTACCACCACGTCCCCGGCCACCACTTCATCGGCAAGGATCGCCGCAACTGCCGCGTCCTGGCTCTCAAACACCTTCGCGGGGCCGGAGAATTTCAGGATCGATTTCGTCCACGCCTGCCGTCTTCACGATGCAGCCTTCGCGGGCGATATTGCCATAAAGCACCGCCAGCCCACCATCCTGGCTGAAGGCGTTAGCCCGATTGCGGATCACCCCGTTTGCGCGGTCCAGATCAAGCGCGTCCCAGCGGCGCGACTGGCTGAAGGCGGTCTGCGTCGGCACGCCACCGGGGGCGGCCTTGAAGAATTCATGCACCTTGGGATTGGCGTTGCGGACAATATCCCAATCGTCCAGCGCATCGGCCATCGTAGGCGAGTGGACCGTGGGCAGCGCGGTGTGCAGCAGCCCGGCGCGGTCCAGCTCGCCGAGGATCGCCATGATCCCGCCCGCGCGGTGGACATCTTCCATATGCACGTCGCTCTTGGCCGGGGCGACCTTGGCGAGGCAGGGAACCTTGCGGCTCAGCCGGTCGATATCCGCCATCGTGAAATCGATTTCCGCCTCGTGCGCGGCGGCGAGCAGGTGGAGCACGGTGTTGGTCGATCCGCCCATCGCGATATCGAGGCTCATCGCGTTCTCGAAGGCTTCGAAGGTGGCGATTGAGCGCGGCAGGACCGAGGCATCGTCCTCCTCGTAATATCGCTTGGCAAGCGTCGACCACCAGCCGCCCCGCGCGCTCGAACAGGCCCTGCCGGTCCGAATGGGTGGCGAGCTGCGAGCCGTTGCCGGGGAGCGACAGGCCCAGTGCCTCGGTGAGGCAATTCATCGAATTGGCGGTGAACATGCCCGAGCACGAGCCGCAGGTGGGGCAGGCCGAGCGTTCGATCTCGGCCACTTCCTCGTCCGAATAGCGCTCGTCCGCCGCGGCCACCATCGCATCGACCAGATCGAGCGCGACTTCCTTGCCCTTGAGCACGATCTTGCCCGCTTCCATCGGCCCGCCGGAAACGAACACCACCGGCACATTCAGCCGCATCGCCGCCATCAGCATTCCCGGCGTGATCTTGTCGCAATTGGAAATGCACACCATCGCGTCCGCGCAGTGGGCGTTGACCATGTACTCCACAGAGTCGGCGATCAGATCGCGGCTGGGGAGCGAATAGAGCATCCCGTCATGCCCCATCGCGATGCCATCATCGACGGCGATGGTGTTGAATTCCTTGGCCACGCCCCCCGCCGCCTCGACCTGCCGCGCGACCAGCTGGCCGAGATCCTTCAGGTGCACATGGCCCGGTACGAACTGGGTGAAGGAGTTGACGATCGCGATGATCGGCTTGCCGAAATCGCCATCCTTCATGCCCGTGGCGCGCCACAACCCGCGCGCGCCCGCCATGTTGCGGCCGTGGGTGGAGGTGCGGGAACGGTAGGCGGGCATGGGACTGAACTCCTTTCGCGTTGCTCTCGCGCTGTCACCGCGTGGGGTCAAGTTTTTGGTTCACGCGAAGGCGCGAAGGCGCGAAGAAGTTTTTCAATGCGGCGAAGCCGTCCTATTCATCCAACGGCTCCTCGAAGGACAACGCCATAGTTAGTAAAACGGCTTCGCCGTTGGTCACCACATCTTCGCGCCTTCGCTTCTTCGCGCCTTCGCGTGAAACCACTTCAGATCACCCGAACGATCTCGTCCGCAATTAGCCCCAGCCGCTCGGCCCAGCCTGCGGCATCGCCACTCAGGTCCTGCCGCAGTTCGATGCCGAGATAGGGAAACCGCCCCTCTGCATGGCGGTTCATCGTCGCGTTGAGCAGCTTGCCCGAATAGGGTTGCTGATCGCCGACGATCAGCCCCTCCGCCTCCAGCAAGCGAAATGGCGAGCCGCGCGGCGCGGTCGTCCTCATTGTAGAGCACCCCGACATGCCACGGGCGCGGCTTGTCGCAGGTGGCGAGCGCGGGGGTGAAGCTGTGCAGCGAGAGGATCAACGCGGGCGGTGCCTGCTCCAGCAATTCGGCCAACGCATTGTGATAGGGATCGAAAAACCGCGCGATCCGCGCCTCGCGCTGGCCGTGGTTGCCGGGAATGGCATGGCCGTCACTGACCAGCGGGACGAGGCCGGGGCTGTCAGGATCGCGGTTGAAATCGCAGACGAGGCGGCTGACGTTGCCCTGGAACGCGGCGAAACCCGGCTGCCGCGCCATCAGCGCGCCGATCTCCGCCACGCCGATGTCTATGGCGACGTGCTGGGTGAGCAGTTCGGGCGCGATGCCGAGGTCGATATCGGGCGGAACGGCGTTGCTGGCGTGGTCCGAGACGATCAGAATGCCGCCGGGGACTGGGGTGCCGAGAATGCGATAGGCCTCTTCTCCCTTAAGCCCCTCCCCTTGAGGGGAGGGGTTGGGGTGGGGTCTGTCCGGCTAAAGCGCATTGCTGAACTGAAATGACATACCCCACCCCCAGCCCCTCCCCTGAAGGGGAGGGGCTTTTTCAGCCCCCATCACCGCAGCCGCCCCGCCAATTTCCACCATTCGGCAGGCATCGCCAAGCCGCCGCCGCATCGCGCTCCGCCTCGCTGGCGTAGAGTGCAAAGCACGTCGCGCCGGAGCCGGACATGCGGGCGAGCAGCGGACTGGTGGCAGAAAGCGCCGCCAGCACCTCGCCGATCACCGGGCACAGAGAAAGCGCAGGCGCTTCCAGATCGTTGCGCCCCGCCAGCGCGATTTCGCGCGCAGTGCCCTCCGGCAATGGCCCGCGATCAATCCCGTCCCACGCTTGAAACACCGGCCCGGTGCTCAGCGGCACGCGCGGATTGACCAGCAGCACGGGCGTTCCGGCCAGATCGTTTTCGACCGGCTCCAGCTCGGTCCCCGTCCCGCGCCCCACGCAGGTGACGCTCTCGACACAGGCCGGCACATCCGCGCCCAGCCTGGCCGCGCGCTCGCGCCAGTCGTCGGGCAGGCCATAGGCATCGCGCACGATCCGGAACACCGCCCCCGCATCCGCCGACCCCCCGCCCAGCCCTGCCGCGACGGGTAGGTTCTTTTCGAGCGTGATGGCGAGGCCATCGCGGCGCGGGAGAGCGGTGAGCGCCTTGGCGACGATGTTGTCGAACGCAAAACCCCCTCCCCCTTCCGCTTTGCCCCTCCCCCCTTCAGGGGGGAGGCTGGGAGGGGGGTGTACTGCCGTTCGATCAACTAACTGCAGCCCCCCCACCCCCAACCCCTCCCCCGAGGGGAGGGGAGTTTGCTGCTGCAAGGAATCCGCCAAATTCGCCCACCACATGCAGGCTATCGACCTCGGCAGAACGCGCCACCAGCACATCCCCCGCATCGACGAAGGCGAACAGCGTTTCGAGTTCGTGATACCCATCCTCCCGCCGCCGCCGTACGTGGAGCGCGAGGTTGATCTTGGCGTAGGCGGTCTCGCGCAACGACTAAACCCCGCCGCCCGAATATATGACGTAAGCGACGAAAACCCAAAACGTCAAAAACATCCAAACGGTTGCGCCTCCAACCGCTATTGGTGATCTTCGACCCAACCAGAGCACCAAGGCTGGCAATATCGCACCAGCAAACAAAAGACCGATCGACCTGTATCGATACCAAAGCTCTTGCTCGAAACTCGAATAGGGACCTTGGGAAAAGCTTAGAGCGACAAGCCCCATAAGCAAAAAGTTGAAGCCTGCAATTGCCCCGGCACATCCAAGTCCCTCACCAGACTTCAGCATCACCCCCTCACATATTCGGATAGTTCGGCCCACCGCCGCCTTCGGGCGTGGTCCAGTTGATGTTCTGGTTCGGGTCCTTGATATCACAGGTCTTGCAGTGGACGCAGTTTTGCGAGTTGATCTGGAACTTCTTCGTCCCGTCTTCGAGATCAGCCATTCGTACACCCCCGCCGGGCAATAGCGCGTCGACGGCCCCGCAAACACGCCCAGTTCGCTTTCGCGCTGCAAGTCCATGTCCGCCACCTGCAAGTGGCACGGCTGGTCCTCGGCGTGGTTGGTGAAGGAGTAGGAGACCGAGGTCAGCCGGTCGAAGCTGATCTTGCCGTCGGGCTTGGGGTAGTCGATCGGCTGGTACAGGTCCGCGCGCCCGGTTTCGGCGTAGTCGCGGTGATGCTTCATCGCCGGGAGCACGCCGATCTTGAGCTGCCGCATCCACATGTCTGCGCCCGCCAGAATGGTGCCGAGTTCGCCGCCGAATTTCGCCACCAGCGGCTGCGCGTTCTGCACCTTTTTCAGCTCCACAGCGATCCAGCTGGCGCGCAGGTTCGCCTCATAATCGCCGAGTTCCGTATGCTCGCTGCCCGCCGCAATCGCCGCCGCGACGGCTTCTGCCGCCAGCATCCCGCTTTTCATCGCGGTGTGGCTGCCCTTGATCCGCGGCACGTTGACGAAGCCCGCCGCGCAGCCGACCAGCGCGCCGCCGGGGAAGGCCAGCTTGGGCACCGATTGCCAGCCGCCTTCGTTGATCACCCGCGCGCCATAGGCCACGCGAGTGCCGCCTTCGAGATATTCGCGGATCGCCGGGTGCTGCTTCCACCGCTGGAATTCCTGAAACGGCGAGACGTAGGGGTTCTTGTAATCGAGCGCGGTGACGAAGCCCAGCGCCACCTGCCCGTTCGCCTGATGATAGAGGAACCCGCCGCCCCAGGTGTCGCTTTCGCTCAGGGGCCAGCCCTGCGTGTGGATCACCCGGCCGGGCACGTGCTTGGCCGGATCGATGTCCCACAGCTCCTTGATGCCGAGGCCATAGACCTGCGGCTGGCAATTCGCTTCCAGATCGAAGCGCGCCTTCATCTGCTTGGTCAGGTTGCCGCGCGCACCCTCTGCAAACAGCGTGTACTTGGCGTGGATTTCCATGCCCGGCTGGTAATCGCGCTTGTGGCTGCCGTCCGCCGCCACGCCCATGTCCTGCGTCACCACGCCAGTCACTGCACCTGCGTCGCTGAACATCACTTCGGCGGCGGGGAAGCCGGGGAACACCATCACGCCGAGCGCTTCGGCCTGTTCGCCCAGCCAGCGGGTAAGATTGCCGAGCGAGCCGGTATAGCAGCCGTCGTTCGACATGAAGGGCGGCATGAGGGCGTGGGGAATGCGAGGTCTTGCCGGTCTTGCCGAGCAGCCAGTGCCAGTTGTCGGTGACGCGGGTCTGCGCCATCGGGCAGTCCATGCTGCGCCAATCGGGCAGCAGCTCGTCCAGCGCCTTGCGGATCAACCACCGCGCCCGACAGCACATGCGCGCCGAGTTCGGAGCCTTTTTCCAGCACCACCACTTCCAGCGCGTCGTTGACCTGCTTCAGCCGGATCGCCGCCGCGAGCCCGGCCACGCCGCCGCCCACAATCACCACATCCACGGGCATCGATTCCCGTTCGCTCATCGTTTTATCCCGTTTTGCTGCTGTTCCATTGCAGGGGGCTTGATCGCTGGCCCTTGGCAGGTCAAGACCGGGCTTGGCCCCGATGATGGAAAATCACCCCGAAATCACTCTGGCAGAGCAATACGCCGCCGCGCTCGACTGGTGGCGCGATGCGGGCGTGGATTGCGACTTTGTCGAGAAGAGCGCAGAACTGGCTGGCGGAGCCGGAGCCTGTCGCTGCGCCCACGCCATCGGGCAAGCCCGCCGCGCCGGTGAAGGTGGTGGAAGCTGCGCTTGAACCGGCGATTGCGGCGAAGATGCTGCCTGCCGATCTGGAGGCGTTCCGGGGATGGTGGCTGGATGCAACCAGCCCGCTCCCCGGTGCGCCTGCCCAGCGTGTGGCCCCGCGCGGCGAGATCGGGGCACCGCTGCTTATGTTGGTGCCGATGCCCGAAGCCGAGGATCGCGAGCGCCTGCTTGCCGGTCCGCAGGGCAAGTTGCTCGCCAATATTGCCCGCGCTTTGGGCCATGCGGCAGACGCGCCCTATTTCGCTTCCGCCCTCCCCTGCGCGATGCCGCTGCCCGATTGGGACGCGCTGAAGGCGGACGGTCTTGGCGCGGCGCTGCTCCGCCATATCGAACTGGCGCAGCCGCAACGGGTGATCCTGTTCGGCAGCAAGATTCCCGCGCTGCTCGGCCACGATCCCGCTGCTCCGCCCGAGAGCTTCACCGAAGTCGCGGGAATTCCCGCGCTCACCACCTTCGCCCCCGAACGCCTGATCGACCACCCGCGCCAGCGCGCGCGGCTGTGGTATCGCCTGCTGGAATGGACTGCATGACCAAAGTCGTTCTTTGCCGCCACCGCCGCTGCTGGCGCGCGCTGTGCGCCGCGCCCGCCGCCGCGCAGCAGCAGGACACGCGCACCTATTTCACCGCCCGCATCACTGCGCAGGAAGTGCCGCAGCAGCTTTCCGCCGAGGAGCGCGAGCATTATTCGCAGCTGTTCCGCGCCATCGAGCGCCAGCAATGGTCCGAAGTCGAAAGCCTGCTCGCCCGCCGCCCCGATGGCCTGCTGACCGATATGGCGCGGGCCGAATACTACACCCACGCCAATTCCCCGCGCGTGGAACTGCCCGCGCTGCTCGACTGGCTGGACGGCGGAGCGAACTTGCCGCAAGCGCCGCAGATCGGGCGGCTTGGCCGTGACGCGCGGGGCAGAATATGCGCCGGACCTGCCCTATGTCCGCGATCTCCAGTCGCAGAGCACCATGCCGCGCCGGGTGCTGCCCGCGCGCGGTGAGTGATGGTTCGATGCCGTCCAGCCTGCGCGCCGGAATCCTCCAGCATATCACCGACGATGACCCGGACGGCGCGCGGCAATTGCTCGACGGGATCGATGCTTCGCTCAGTTCCGAAGCGCGCGCCGAATGGCGGCAGCGGGTGGCCTGGAGCTATTTCATCGAGAACCGCGATGCCGAGGCGCTGGCGATGGCGCAGACCGTCAGCGTCGGCAGCGGCGAATGGGTGGCGGAAGGCGACTGGGTGGCCGGGCTCGCGGCGTGGCGGCTGAACGATTGCCAGACCGCGAGCGATTCCTTCCAACGATCCGCCGCCGGGGCGGTCAACGCCGATCTGCGCACCGCTGCACTGTACTGGGCCTCGCGCGCCTCACTGCGCTGCCGCCAGCCCGATCTCGCCACCCGTTTCCTCAACGATGCGGCGGCGGATGATCGCACCTTGTACGGGATGCTTGCCACTGAACAGCTCGGCCGCCGCCTGCCCGATCGGGTGGAAAGCGCCGATTTCTCGGCGCAAGGACTGGCAGACGCTCGGCAATGTCGAGAATGTCCGCATCGCCGTTGCTCTGACCGAAATCGGCGAGGATGAACTGGCCAGCACGGTGCTGCTGCATCAGGCGCGGATTGGCGATCCGCAGGACTATGCTGCCTACTCGCGCCTCGCCCGCACGCTCGGCTTCCCGCAGACGCAATTATACATGGCTTACAACGCGCCCTCGGGCGGAGAAGCGGACCCGGCCTCGTATTTCCCCGCCCCAAAGATTGCGCCCTACAATGGCTGGCAGGTCGATCCGGCGCTGGCCTTCGCGCATATCCTGCAGGAAAGCGCCTTTCGCGCCGATGCCACCAGCCCGGCCAATGCGCAGGGGCTGATGCAGATCACCCCGATCACCGTGCGCCAGCATGCCCCGTCGCTGGGGCTGAGCGCGAGCGGGGTGAATATCTACGATCCCAACACCAATCTCGCCTTCGGCCAGCAGAACCTGATGATGCTGCGTGACGATCCCGCCACCAATGGCCGCCTGCCGATCATCATGGCCGCCTACAACGCCGGGATGACCCCGATCAGGCGCTGGGAAACCGAAATCAATGATGCCGAGGACCCGCTGCTGTACATGGAAGCGATCCCCTATTGGGAAACGCGCGGTTATGTTGCCATCGTGATGCGCAATTACTGGATGTACGAGCGGCAGGCCGATGCCGTCTCCGCCAGTCGGCAGTCGCTGGCGCAGAATTATTGGCCGCAGTTCCCGAGCGGTTCGAGCGGTGACGGGCGGGCCTATATGTCTGCCGGAGGCGATTGATGGCGATTGACGAAAGCCGGACCTTCCGGCCGATCAATATTGCCCTGCTTACCGTGTCCGACACGCGCGGTCCGGAGGAGGATAGCTCGGGCGATCTGCTCGCGGAGCGGATCGCGGCCAAGGGGCACGCATCTGGTGCGTCGCACGCTGTTGCGGGACGATGCCGCGCTGATCGCCACGCAATTGCGCGAATGGATCGCCGATCCGCAGGTGGACGCCGTGATCTCCACCGGCGGCACCGGGCTGACCGGGCGCGATGTCACGCCCGAAGCTTTGGAACGGGTGCGGCAGGACCTGGGCGGTCGCGACATTCCCGGCTTTGGCGAGCTGTTCCGCTGGATCAGCTACGAAACCATCGGCACCTCCACCATCCAGTCGCGCGCCTGCGCGGTAGTGGCGGATGGCACCTATGTGTTCGCGCTGCCCGGATCGAACGGCGCGGTGAAAGACGGCTGGGACCGCATCCTTGCCGAACAGCTCGACAGCCGCAATCGCCCGTGCAATTTCGTCGAACTGATGCCGCGGTTGAAAGGCCGGGCGTACAGCGCTAATACGCACAAAAAACTCCGCTTACCCTGAGGAGGGGTCGAAGCTGCAAGCTGAGACGCCGTCTGGAAGGGGCGTTGGGTCGCACCTCATCAGCTTCCCCTGAGGGACAGGGCTCCTCAGCCATTCGGCTTCGGCCCTTCCTCACCATAGTCGGGGGTTGTGATAGCTCACTAAGGCTCAATTCCCTTCGGGCTGGTAACACGCCAGCTCCAGCCCCTCCGGATCGGCGAAATGGAACCGCCGCCCGCCGGGGAAGGCGAAAATATCCAGCGTCAACTTGCCGCCCGCTGCCAGCACCGCTGCCCGCGCTGCTTCGATATCCTCGACCCGGATCACGGGCAGGATCGCCGCGCTCCGTTCCGCATCCTGCGCGCCGTTCAGCCCAAGCTGGCACGGCCCACCCTCATGCGCAGCGTATTCCGGCCCGTAACCGGTGAAGCGCCAGCCGAACGCCGCGCCGTAGAATTCCTGCGCCTTCGCCACCGATTGCACCGGTAGCTCCAGATAATCGAGTACCGCCATTCTCCGTCTCCTCACTTGCCAACTCACCATATTTGTTCTATTTATGTTCCATGCGCAAGGCAGAAATTCCTGTCCATGGTCGCGGAGCCCAATCGGCCCTCGTCCCCCAGCGATTCGGCCTGGCCGAACGCGCGGTGGATGACGACTGGCGCGATGCGATGCAGGCGCTCGACGGTCCGCCGGTCAAACTGCGCACCATCGTGACCGAGGAACATCCCAAAACCATCCTCAGCTTCAACCAGTCGCCCGATATTCCCTTCGACCGCTCGGTCAACGCCTATCGCGGCTGCGAACACGGCTGCGTCTATTGCTATGCGCGGCCCACCCATGCCTACCATGACCTGTCGCCGGGCCTCGATTTCGAAACCAAGCTGTTCGCCAAACCTGACGCGGCAAGACTGCTGCGCGAAACCTTTGCCAAGCCCAAATACGTACCGCAGCCGCTGGCGATGGGCACCAACACCGATCCCTACCAGCCGATAGAGAGCCGCTACCGGATCACCCGGCAATTGCTCGAGGTATGCCTCGAAACGCGCCATCCAGTCACTATCACGACCAAGTCGGACCGCGTGCTGCGCGATCTCGATCTCCTCACCGAAATGGCCCGGCACAAGCTGGTGGCGGTCGCGATTTCGGTGACTTCGCTTGATCCACAACTTTCGAGCAAGCTCGAACCGCGCGCCGCCGCCCCGGCCAAGCGGCTCGCCGCGCTTGGCGAACTGGTGCGCGCCGGGGTGCCGGTGCATTGCTCGATCTCGCCGATCATCCCTGCGATCACCGATGAATTCATGGAGGAGATCGTCGCCCGCGCCGCCGCGATGGGCGTGCAAAGCTGCGGCTGGATCCCGCTGCGCCTGCCGCACGAAGTCGCGCCGCTGTTCCGCGAATGGTTGGCGGTGCATTTCCCCGAACGCGCAGGCAAGGTGATGGGCATCGTGCAATCGATCCGGGGCGGGCGCGATAACGATCCGGGCTTTCACTCCCGCATGAAGCCCAGCGGCGTCTGGGCCGACCTGTTGCGCGCCCGCTTCCGCCTCGCCTGCCGCCGCGCGGGGATCGGCAAGAGCGATTTTATGCTCGATTGCACCCAGTTCCGCAGGCCCGGAAGCGGCGGACAGCTACGGTTGTTGTGATGTGCTGGCCCTAGTATTCGTCTCGGCACTGTCGCATTCTCTGCCTAGTTGGCGGAAATCCGACGCGACAATTCGCGGACAAGCGATTGAAAGGGACAACCCGATGAAGAAATTCTCCTCCGCTCTGATGGTTGGCAGCATACTGACCGCCGCTCCGGCGCTGGCGCAGGATACCGGCGTTTACCTTGGCCTGGGTGCAGGCGTGGTGGAAGCCGGGGATGTGGATTTTGAAAACACCGCCGGAGACGTGATCGCCGATACCGACTATGGCTGGCAAGGCGAGGCGCTGGTCGGATACGATGCCGGTCCTGTCCGCTTTGAAGTCGAAGGTTCCTACACCAATTTTGATCTCAACGCGCTTGATGCCGGAACAGTCGGCGTGCCCGCCAATGCTACCGATCTGGCGTTCGGCCCGCAATCGGTGGTGAACGGCGAAGGCGAGATCTGGAGCGGAATGCTCAACGCGCTGATCGATATTGGCGGCAATGGCGGCATCGGCTTTTCCGTGGGCGGCGGCGTGGGCATTTCCAACGCCCGCTTTGTAAACGTGCGCAGCTTCGCCACCGGCCCTGGCTTTATCGACGATAGCGATGCGCGGTTTGCCTGGCAGGGGGTCGCGCAGGTCTATGCGCCGCTGACCGAGAGCATCGATGCCTCGCTGAAGTACAAGTACCACAATGTCGACGGGCCGGAATATCGCGACGGTTTCGGGAGGACGTTCGGCAGTGATCTTGCCACCCATGCGATCCTCGGCACGGTGATTTTCAACTTCGGTGGAGCCGCACCGGAGATCGTGCCGCCACCACCGATGCCGGTGCAGCCGGTCCGCACTCCTCCGCCGGTAGCCCAGCCCGTAACCCCGCCAACGCCGCAACCGCGCGCCTGCAACACCGGTCCGTACATTGTATTCTTCGACTGGGACGAAGCGGCGATCACCCCTGAAGCGGCCACTGTGCTAAACTCGGCGACCACGGCCTATCGTGACTGCGGCACTGCCCGCGTCATGCTGGCCGGGCACGCCGACCGTTCGGGCGCTCCCGCTTACAACGTCGCCCTGTCGCAGCGCCGCAACGCTGCGGTACGCGATTACCTCAGCGGTCGCGGCATTCCGGCGGCACGGATCGCCAGCGAAGCCTTCGGTGAAACGCAGAACCGCGTCGCCACCGCAGACGGGGTGCGCGAACTGCAGAACCGCCGCGTGGAAGTGAGCTACGGTCCCGGTTCGGGCAATTAGAACGCATTCCGTATAGTCCGCGCTTCAGGATTGCCGCAGAAACGATTGGGGGCGGGCCCGCTAAGGCCCGCCCCCTCGACGCGTTAGCGCCGACGTGCCGCGTGAACTGGCTGTCCGGGTCGCAAGAGACAGCCTATTCCGCAGGCAAGACCGAGCCGACAACACACGGGAAACCCCCGTTGCCCGCGCGGGGCCGGTCCAATTTTGCGAGAGCTTGGTAAGGGGGTACCGCAGACATCATGCGAGTGAAGTCAGGCACGCCCCCACGGCCCAGTGGCGGAGGCTTAGGCGCATGATAGTAACTTACGCAAGTATTTTTTCGAAACCTGTTCGATCCTGAAACAACGCCGTCTAAACGAGGCGCGATTGTTTCAATGCTGCGGCAATAAAGCCGGAAAACAATGGGTGCGGATCGAACGGGCGGCTCTTCAATTCCGGGTGGAATTGCACGCCGACAAACCAAGGGTGATCGGGCCGTTCGACGATTTCGGGCAGCAGCCCGTCGGGTGACATGCCGGAGAAAATCAGCCCGCCCGCTTCAAGCCGCTCCTTGTAGGCGGAATTGACTTCGTAGCGGTGGCGGTGGCGTTCGGAAATTTCGCTCGCCCCGCCGTAAATGCCGGAAACATGGCTGTTTCCCGCCAGCTTGGCGGTGTAGGCGCCGAGCCGCATGGTGCCGCCCATATCGGCCTCAGAGGAGCGTTGTTGCAGACCCTCAGCGCTCATCCATTCGGTGATGATTCCCACCACCGGTTCGGAGGTCTCGCCGAACTCGGTGGAGGAGGCGGCAGTGATCCCCGCTTCACGCGCGGCTTCGATGCAGGCCATCTGCATCCCCAGGCAAATGCCGAGGAACGGCACCTGCCGCTCGCGGGCAAAGCGTACAGAGGAAATCTTGCCCTCGCTGCCGCGTTCCCCGAAGCCGCCGGGCACCAGAATGGCGTCCAGTGGCTCCAGCCGGGCGACGATCTCGCTATCGTCCTGCTCGAACAGTTCGGCATCGATCCAGCGGATGTTGACCTTGGTGCGATTGGCCATGCCGCCATGCACCAGCGCCTCGTTCAGCGACTTGTATGCATCGGGCAGGCCGACATATTTGCCGACCACCCCGATGGTCACTTCGCCTTCGGGATGTTCATAGCGATCGACCACATCGTCCCAACGCGCCATGTCCGGCGTGCGGGATTGTTCAAGCAGCCCGAAATGACGGAGCACTTCGGTGTCCAGCCCCTCGGCATGATATTGCTGAGGCACCGCGTAAATGCTGCTGGCATCGAGCGCGGGAATCACCGCCTCGCGCCGCACATTGCAGAACAGCGCGATCTTGTTGCGCTCGCTCTGCGGGAGCGGGTGTTCGCAGCGGCACAGCAGCACGTTGGGCTGTACACCCAGACTGGTGAGTTCGCGCACCGAATGCTGGGTGGGCTTGGTCTTCAGTTCCCCCGCCGCCGAGATGTAGGGCACCAGCGTCACGTGGATCAGGCAGGTCTGATCGACCGGCAGTTCGTTGCGCAGCTGGCGGATCGCCTCGATAAACGGCAGGCTTTCGATATCGCCCACCGTGCCGCCGATTTCACACAGGATGAAATCGTGATCGTCCTGGTCCTGCAGCGCGAAGGCCTTGATCGCATCGGTGACATGCGGGATCACCTGCACTGTCGCGCCGAGGTAATCGCCGCGCCGTTCGCGGGTGATGATATCGCGATAGACCCGCCCGCTGGTGATATTGTCATTCTGGTGCGCGGAAACGCCGGTGAAGCGTTCGTAATGGCCCAGATCGAGATCGGTCTCCGCCCCGTCGTCAGTGACGTAAACCTCGCCGTGCTGATACGGGCTCATCGTGCCCGGATCGACGTTGAGATAGGGATCGAACTTGCGGATGCGGACCTTGTATCCGCGCGCCTGCAGGACCGCTGCCAGAGAAGCAGCCATCAGTCCTTTGCCAAGCGAAGAGACCACGCCGCCGGTGATAAATATGTACCGCGCCATGGGAGTTGAGCCTTAAGGCTACCACCGGATTCGGCGCAAGCACCTTGCGGCGAAATATCTCTGGAAGCGGAGGTTTTCCCCCGCTGTTGCCTTTACCGCTGCTTATTCGGCCACGTCTGCCAGCGGGTCGAGGTCGGCGGGATCAGCGGCCGGTTCGGCTGCTGCCTCCGGTGCGGCACCGGTCTGTCCGGGCGCAGCCTCGGCACTGTTCTCATCCGCAGGGGTCGTCGAACGATCAAGCGTATCGTCAAAATCGCTGCCGCCGGTCGCACCAACCGCGAGCGAAGCCAGCACCACCGCCAGCGACACGAACACCACTGCTGACCACTTGGTCGCGCGCGTCAGGAAATCTGCCGCACCGCGCGCGGACATCAGCCCGCCGGGGCTACCGCCACCGCCAATGCCCAAGCCACCGCCTTCGGAGCGCTGCATCAGCACCAGCGTGACGAGCGTTGCGGCCACGAGGCCCTGAATGACGAGGAGGAAGTTGAAGAGCGAAGTCATGGCCGTTCAGTCAGTCAATAAGAATGCAGGATCGCGGCGCATGTAGTCCGCCGGACGCTTTCCCACAAGGGGGAGAGGCACTGGCGGTTAGCTGTCGCCGTTTTCGGCAGCGGCCACGATGATGCCGAGGAAACTCTCGGCAGACAGGCTCGCCCCGCCCACCAGCGCGCCGCCAACTTCATCCGCTGCCAGCAGTTCGGCAGCGTTATCGGGCTTCACCGATCCGCCGTAGAGAATACGCACGCCAGCACCTGCATCGCCATACAGCGAAACAAGCAGGGCGCGAATATGGCGGTGCATCGCGCCGACATCGTCTGGCGTCGCAGTCTTGCCGGTGCCGATTGCCCAGACGGGCTCGTAAGCGACGGTGACTTTCTCCGCCACGCCCTCACCCACGGGCAGCGATCCAGCCAGCTGGCTGGCAACCACGCTTTCGGCCGCTCCCGCATCGCGCTCGGCCTCGGTCTCACCGACGCAGACGATCACGCTCATCCCGGCGGCGAGCACGGCCTGCGCCTTCGCCTGCACCAGCGCATCGCTCTCACCGTGATCGGCGCGGCGTTCAGAGTGGCCGACGATGGTGAAACCCGCGCCCGAATCCTTGATCATCGCCGCGGAAATATCCCCGGTATGCGCGCCGCCTTCCGCCGCGTGGCAATCCTGCGCGCCGATGCCGATCAGGCTGGCTTCCTTGCGAGTGGCATGGATCAGCGTGAACGGCGGAGCGATGGCCACTTCCACTTTCATCAGCCGTTCCGCAGCACGATCAATTGCGCGGGCTTCGGAAAGCATGGCGCGCGTGCCATTCATCTTCCAGTTGCCGACGATGTAGGGGCGAATGGCCATTGATTGTCCTGCTATTTCTGTAACCGGATCAGGATCGCAATCCTGCGCTGGGGAAACCTGTTCGAGCGCGCTAGTGCCCGGTGGCGAGCTTGTCAAAGCCGGTGAACGACAATGCGGGAAAGCACCTGCACCCTGTTGCGGCAGCGCCGCAGGCGGGATAAGGCGCAGCGACTTTGCGCAAGGGACATGAACCCTGCCCCCGTATTCACGGCCTTCCGGCCAAAACCAGAGCTGACTTTTCGCCATGATCCAGTTTTTCCGCAGGTTCTTTCAATCCAAGCTCGGCATCGGGGTAACGCTGGGCTTCCTTGCCCTGATCGCGCTGGCCTTTGCCAGTTCGGATGTCGCCAACACCGGCATGTTCGGCGGCGTGGCGGGTGGAGACCGGGTGGCAGTTGTGGGTGATCGGACGATCTCGACCAACGATCTCACCCAGAACGCCAACAATGCGCTGCAACAGGCGCGCGAGCAGAACCCGACGCTCTCTATGGAAGGCTTCGTGGCGCAGGGCGGGCTGGATGATGTGATCGAACAGATGCTCAGCCGCGCCGCGATTGGCGAATTCGCCGAACTGCTCGGCCTGCGTGCGGGAACGCGGCTGGTGGACAGCGAATTGGTTGCGGGCGGCGCTACCGATGCCGAGGCGTTCCGCGCCCAATTGCGCCAGCGCGGGCTGAGCGAGGCCCTGGTGCGCGATGATCTGGCACTCAGCCTGCTGGCTCGCCAGTCCGTAGTGCCGATTTCCTATCAGGCGCGGATGCCCAACAGCATCGCCCGCACCTATGCCCAGTTGCTCGGGGAAACCCGCACCGGCAGCGCCGCGGTGTTCACGGCAGAGGCCTTCACGCCCACGGGCGATCCCACGGCGGCGCAATTGCAGGAATACTACGACGAAAACCGCGCCAGCTACATTCGGCCCGAACGCCGGGTCCTGCGCTACGCCGCGTTCGGCGCGGATGCGGTGGGCGAATTGCCACCGGTCACCAATGCGCAGATCGCTGCGCGCTACGAAACCGATCAGGCCCAGTACCAGGCGACCGAGCGGCGCACTTTCACCCAGCTGGTGGTGCCGACGCAGGCCGCTGCACAGGCGGTGATCGCCGAATTGCGCGGTGGCATGTCGCTCGAACAGTCGGCCACGTCCAAGGGCCTCGCCACCTCCACAGTCGAAGCTGTCGAGCGCGCTGCATTTGCCAGCACCGCCTCGCAGGCAGTCGCCGCCGCCGGTTTTGATGCCGCCGATGGCGCTTTGGCCGGGCCGGTTCAGGGCTCGCTCGGCTGGTATGTGTTGCGCGTGGACGATGTGACCCAGATCGCCGGGCGCACACTGGCACAGGCAAGCGACGAAATCCGCGCCACGCTTGCGACAGAACGCCGCGCCGAGGCATTGGAGGAGCTGACCGAACAGCTCGATACCGAATTCTCGCGCGGCAAATCGCTCGAAGAGGCAGCGCGCGAACTGGGGCTGGAGCTGGAAAGCACGCCGCCGTTGCTCGCCAACGGGCAGGTTTACGAGCAGCAGGAATTTGCCCCGCCGGAATTGGCCCGCGCCGTCACCTACGCCTTCGAATTGGACGAGGGACAAGCAGCGATTTCCGAACTTGCGGCGGGTGAAGCTTTCCTGATCTTCGACGTTTCCGCCGTCACCAACAGCGCCACCGCGCCGATGGCGGAAATCCGCGAAGAACTGGTTACCCGCTGGAAACGGGACCGGGGCATGGCCGCTGCCGGGCAGGCTGCCGACCGGGTGCGTGATCGGGTGGAAGGCGGCATGTCGCTTGCCGATGCCGTGCGCGAGGAGGACATCGCTCTCCCCGCCCCGCAGCCACTCGTCATCAACCGCCGCGAACTGGCGCAGCAACAGCAGCAGATCACTCGCGCCACCATCCTTTTCTTCTCGATGGCGGAAGGCACGGTGAAGCCGGTCGAAGTGGAGGAACAGAGCCGCTGGTTCGTGATCGAGCTGGACGAGATCGACGCTCCCGAACTGGCGGCAGACGATCCCGAAGTGGTGCAAACCGCGCTCCAGCTTTCCAGCGTGATCGGCGAGGAATATGTCGAGCAATATGTCGCCGCCGCGCAGGCTTCGCTCGATGTCGAACGCAACGAAGCGGGTATCGACGCGGTCCGCGCAGCGTTGACCGGCGCCACCAACTAGGCCCGGTAGTTTGGGCATAGCTCCCAACCATGCCCCCAACCATGCCGGGGCCGCGCGCGAGGCGCTGGCGGGCGGGCGCAACACGCTCGTCTGGCGGCGCGTGGTGGCCGATACCGAAACCCCCATCGGCGGCGCGCTCAAGCTGATCGAGGAAGGGCGCGGCGATTTCCTGCTCGAATCGGTGGAAGGCGGCGAAATTCGCGGGCGCTACAGCTTGCTCGGTCTCGATCCCGACCTGCTGTTCCGCGCTACCGGGGCCAGCGCCGAGATCAACCGCGCATGGCGGCATGACCGCGAGGCTTTCGCGCCGCTCCCCGGTGACGCGATGGCCGAGCTGCGCGCGCTGGTGCAGACCTGCCGGATCGACGTGCCCGAGGCCTGCCGCCCGCGCTCGCCTGCCTGGTCGGCTATTTCGGCTATGAAACCATCGGTCTGGTCGAGAAACTTGCCGCGCGCGCCGCAAAGCGATCTCGCCCTGCCCGACATGCTGTTCGCCCGCCCCACGCTGGTGCTGGTGTTCGACCGGCTGACCGACGGGCTGTTCGTCATCGCCCCGTTGTGGGCAGACAATGGCAGCGATCCCGCCAGTGCGGTCGAGCGCGCCGGGGAACGGATCGACGAAGCCCTGCGCAGGCTGGGCGAGAAAGTGCCCGAAGCCCCGCGCCTTGCCGAAGTGCCCGATTGCGCGCTTTCGCCAGTCATGGCCGAGCGCGATTATGCCGAAATCGTCCTGCGCGCGAAGGATTACATCGCAGCGGGCGACATCTTTCAGGTGGTGCTGGCGCAGCGTTTCACCTGCCCCTTCCCGCTCCCCCCGCTGGCGCTCTATCGCGCGCTGCGGCGAGTAAACCCCTCGCCGTTCCTCTATTTCCTCGATCTGCCCGGTTTCGCCGTGGTCGGCTCCTCGCCCGAAATCCTGGTGCGGGTGAGAGACGGCGAAGTGACGATCCGCCCAATCGCCGGAACCCGCCCGCGCGGCGCGAACGAGGCCGAGGACAAGGCCAACGAAGCCAGCCTGCTCGCCGATCCCAAGGAATGCGCCGAACACCTGATGCTGCTCGATCTGGGCCGCAACGATGTCGGCCGGGTGGCCTCGGCGGGCAGCGTGGAAGTGACCGACAGCTACACGGTCGAACGCTACAGCCACGTGATGCACATCGTCAGCAATGTCGTCGGGCAACTGGCGGGAGACAAGGACGCGCTCGATGCGCTGTTCGCGGGCTTCCCGGCAGGCACCGTCAGCGGCGCACCGAAAATCCGCGCCTGCGAAATCATCGCCGAGTTGGAGCCGGAAACGCGCGGAGCCTATGCGGGCGGGGTCGGCTACTTCGCTCCCGATGGCTCGGTGGATAGCTGCATCGTGCTGCGCACCGCGGTGGTGAAGGACGGGGTGATGCACGTGCAGGCGGGCGCAGGCATCGTCGCCGACAGCGACCCCGCCTACGAAGCCGCCGAATGCCGCCACAAGGCCGGCGCCCTGATCGCCGCCGCGCGCGAAGCGGTGCGGATCGCGGGTGAGGCGGATTTCGGGCAGTGAGTTTGCGCGTGGTGGCGCTGGCAGCGGCACTGGTTTTGACGGGCTGCTCGGTTCAATCCGGGGGCGACGAGGCTGAAGAACTGGCCTCCCCCTGCGAGCCGGTAATTTTCGAGGACACCCCTTTCACCCACTGCACCGCCGATCCCGCGCGTCACGCGGTGGGCATGGACCTCGCCCCCGAAGGATCGGACCCGCCCTATCGCTCCCTCACCGCCTTCGCCGACACCGCCCCCGCCAGTGTCATCTTCGCCATGAACGGCGGCATGTACGACGCCGAGGGCCAGCCCATCGGCTATTACGTCGAGGATGGCAGGCGGCTCGCCGTGCTGAACCAGAACGAAGGTCCGGGCAATTTCCACCTGCTCCCCAACGGCGTGTTCTTCGGCGAGGCGAATGGCCCGTGGCGCGTGCTCGATACCGAGAGCTTCGCCGAGGACATCGAAGACCGCCCGCAATTCGCCACCCAGTCCGGCCCGATGCTGGTGATCGGCGGAGAACTGCACCCCGGCATCGATCCTGACGGCACCTCGCACAAACTCCGCAACGCGGTGGGCGTGGACGCCAGCGGCCGCGCGCATTTCCTCATCAGCGAAGCCCCGGTCAGCTTCGGCAAGCTCGCCCGCTATTACCGCGACGTGCTCAACGTGGACAACGCGCTGTTCCTCGACGGCAGCGTCTCGCAGATCTGGGACCCGGCGAACGACCGGCTCGACACCGGCCCGCAGATTGGTCCGTTGATCGTGGTGCGAAATCGGGAAGTGGGGGCGAGGCAGATTGGAGAGTGAGGTCAGGCGAAGGGGTTAATCACCCGCACGCCGTTCCACTCGAAGCCGTCCTGCATGTCTTCGGAATAGAGAATGCCACAGCCGCCACGCGCCGCTGCGGCCAGAATAATCGCATCGAAGGTCTGCAAATTGTGCCGTGCGGCGAGCGCGAAACCTGCTTCGAGCACCGCAGCGTCGGTGGGGACCAAAACCGCGCTTTCGAGGTAGTCTTGCACTGTCGCTGCGGCAACGGTGCGTGACATACGGGCCTTCCGGACGAGGACATGGTGCAATTCAAGCGCCACCTGAAGTGGCATGACCAATCGATCATGCTGCATCACATCTTTAATCAGGGCGGAAGCAATCGCCCGCTTTGCCCGATCGGAATCGACCTCACCCACACCTACCGCATAGGCAAGGACGTTGGTATCGAAAGCGTGGCGCAAACCGCATCAATCCCGGTCGTACAGGTCTTCACGGTTCCACGGTCCGACAACCTTGAACTCCCGTGTCGCCCATCTCTTTTGGATCTTGGCGAGGGCTGCAAGCTGCCGTTGGCGCACGCTCTCGTCACTGTCGTCCTCGGTCAGCGGGAAATTGCTGCAACCTTTTTGCCGTGCGAAGTTATTACCACCCGTTCACCCTGCATGGCCGTGTGAAGCCATTTGGAGAATGAGCGGTTGGCCTCGGTCGCGGTGACAGTCTTGGTTTTCATAATTTCACTACTGTAGTGAAAATTCGAATTTTTGCAAGGCAGTTTCCCCGGACTAGTGAAACGGCTAGAGGCCCCGGAATGAGCCACATCCTCGTCATCGACAATTACGACAGCTTCACCTTCAACCTCGTCCACTACCTGATGGAGCTGGGGGCCAAGGTGGAAGTGGTGCGCAATGATGCGCTTTCCGCCGCGCAGGCCCTGTCCAGCGGCGCGGCGGGGTTCCTGCTGTCGCCCGGCCCCTGCACCCCGAACGAGGCGGGAATCAGCCTTGATCTGGTGGCCGCCTGTGCCGATGCGGGGAAGCCGCTGCTCGGCGTGTGTCTCGGCCATCAGGCGATCGGGCAGCATTTCGGCGGCACGTGGCGCGCGGCGGGCTGATGCACGGGAAAACCTCGCCGGTGGAGCATGACGGTTCCGGCGTCTTCGCGGGCCTCCCTTCCCCCTTCACCGCCACCCGCTATCACTCGCTGATCGTGGAGGATATTCCCGCCTGCCTGCTGGTCAACGCCACCAGCGAGACGCCGGGGCTGGACGGCACGGCGGTGATGGGCTTCCGCCATGCCAGCCTGCCGATCCACGGGGTGCAGTTCCACCCGGAAAGCATTGCCACCGAGCACGGGCACGATCTGCTCGCCAACTTCCTCGACATCTGCGGCATCACTCCGGTGCGCGGGCTGACCGGAGTGGCCGCGTGAGCGTGCTGCCCCCCACCGACATTCCCCTGACCGAAGCCGACGCCGAGCGCGCGTTCGGCGACATGCTCGACGGCAAGCCTTCCGAAGAGGAAATCGCCCGCTTCCTCTCCGAACTCTCGGATCGCGGCGAACGCGCCGAGGAAATCGCCGGGGCCGCGCGGGCGATGCGCCAGCGGCTGATCCCGATCGACGCTCCCGACAACGCCATCGACGTCTGCGGCACCGGGGGCGACGGGCACCACACGCTCAACGTCTCCACCGCCGTGTCAGCCTCGTGGTCGCCGCCTGCGGCGTGCCGGTGGCCAAGCACGGCAACCGCGCCGCCAGTTCCAAGGCGGGCGCGGCGGATACGCTCGAAGCGCTGGGGCTGGACATGGACGCCGCCGGGCGCTCGGCGGAAAAGACCTTGGCCGAAATCGGCATCTGCTTCCTGTTCGCCAAGAACCACCACCCGGCGATGGCGCGGATTCAGCCGATCCGGCAGAAGCTGGGCAAGCGGACGATCTTCAACCTGATGGGCCCGCTGGCGAACCCCGCCAAGGTTCGCCGCCAACTGATCGGCATCGCCCGCCCCGCCTATGTGCCGATCTACGCCGACGCGATGGCGCGGCTGGGGACCGAACGCAGCTTTATCGTGTCGGGCGATGAAGGGCTGGACGAATTGAGCCTCGACCACGGCAACGAACTGGCGGACGTGCAGGGCCGCACTGTGCTGATGCGGCGGGTCGATGCCAGCGAGGCGGGGCTTCAACACGCGCCTGTGGAAGCTATTCGCGGTTCGGATGCCACGCACAATGCCCGCGCGCTCGAAGCCCTGCTGATGGGCGCGCCCGGCCCTTATCGCGATGCGGTGCTGTTCAACGCGGCGGGTGCGCTGATGGTGGCGGGCGAAGTGGAAAGCTGGGCCGAAGGGGTGGAGGAAGCTGGGGAAGCTCTCGACAAGGGGCTGGCCAAGGCACTGCTCGCCTGCTGGATCGATACTGCAAAATGACCGACAAACTCGCCGAAATTTGCGCCACCAAGCGCGAGGAAGTCGCTGCGCGCAAGGCATTGCTCACGCTGGAGGATTGTGACCGGCTGGCCGCCCAAGCCTCCCCCCGCGCGGGTTCCGCCGCGCACTGGAGGAAAAGGCAGCGGCAGGATTCGCGCTGATCGCCGAAATCAAGAAGGCCAGCCCAAGCAAGGGCCTAATCCGCGCCGATTTCCGCCCGCACGAACACGCGCTGGCCTATGCCAATGGCGGTGCCGCCTGCCTCTCGGTGCTAACCGATGCGCCCTATTTTCAGGGGCACGAGGATTTCATGGTGGAAGCCCGCGCCAGCGTGGAAATCCCCGTCCTGCGCAAGGATTTCATGGTCGATCCGTGGCAAGTGGCCGAAAGCCGGATGTTCGGGGCCGATGCCATTCTCATCATCGTCGCCGCGCTCGACGATGCGCTGATGGTGGAGATCGAAGCAGCAGCGCTGGAACGCGGCATGGACGTGCTGGTGGAAGTCCATGACGAGGGCGAGATGGAGCGCGCGGGCAGGCACCTCGCCTCGCGCCTGATCGGGGTGAACAACCGCGACCTGCGCACGTTCACAACCGATCTCGGCACCACCGAACGACTCGCCCCGCTCGCCCCCGCTGGCAGCCTGCTGGTGGGTGAAAGCGGGATCAATTCGCACGCCGATTGCCAGCGTCTCGCAGGTGCCGGGGTGCGTTGTTTCCTTGTCGGCGAGAGCCTGATGCGGCAAAATGATGTCGAGGCGGCGACGCGGGAACTGCTCGAAGGCTAGATTTTACGAATTCCGGGCTTGCGCTCACTCGCGACATAGCCGAACCACCTCCCCAATCGGAATCACACAAAGGAGAGTTTCATGGGTATTTTCAGCTCGATCAAGAATGCGATTTTTGGCGATGATGAGGCGGAAGTTGCCGCCGCAGCACCGGCCACTGCTACGCCGCCTGCCGCCAAGTCCGGCTTTGGCCGCGCTTCTTCCGAAGCCATCACCGAAGTCGATGTCGAATCGAAGCTCGATGCGATGACCAATGCGGCAGAACTCAAGTGGCGCAATTCGATCGTCGACCTGATGAAGCTCGTCGGCCTCGATGCCAGCTATGAGAACCGCAAGGAGCTCGCCACCGAGCTGGGCGACAATGACTATTCGGGCAAGGCCGAGGAAAACATCTGGCTGCACAAGCAGGTGATGAACAAGCTGGCCGCTGCCGGTGGCAAGGTTCCGGCTGGCCTCAAGGACTGATGCACCTCTGTCCTACTCTATAGGACTGTGGCAAAGGAGGCGGATGAGCCAATTCGCCCCCACACATCAGCTTGAAAAACGCCCTGCCCGCGCCACCCGCGCGGCAGGGCGTTTTTCTTTGCCTGAACAGTGCTCCATGTGCTCCATAATTGCCGTTTCTGGCAGGGCTGGCACATGAGCCGCCTGACGCATCTCGACGAGAGTGGCGCTGCCCGCATGGTCGATGTCAGCGGCAAGGCGCAGACCGCGCGCACCGCAACTGCCAGCGGGCGGATCACTATGTCTTCTGCCACACTGGCCGCCGTGCGCGCTGGCAGCGGGCCGAAAGGAGATGTGCTGGCCACCGCCCGGATTGCAGGGATCATGGCCGCAAAGAAGACCGGCGATCTGATCCCTTTGTGCCATCCGCTGGCGCTGGACTGCTGTCACGGTCGATTTCGCCTTCGCCGATGATGGCATTGCAGTCACCGCGCGCGCCTCACTGACCGGCAAGACCGGGGTGGAGATGGAAGCCCTGACCGCCGCCTCCATCGCCCTGCTGACGATCTACGACATGGCCAAGGCGCTGGAAAAGGGCATGGTGATCGAGCAGGTTCGGCTGCTGGAAAAGACCGGCGGCAAGAGCGGCGACTGGCGCGCCGACACACGCCCCGCGTGAACCCGCCGCCGCTGATCCCGCTGGAGGAGGCGCAGGCACGGCTGCTGGCGCTGGCAAGGCCGCTGGGCAGTGAGATGCTGCCTGCGGGGGAGGCCTCGGGGCGCTACCTCGCCAGCGATGTCTTCGCCCGCCGCACCCAGCCAGCGGCGGACCTTTCGGCGATGGACGGCTATGCTGTGGCTGCAGACGACCTCACCGGCCCGTGGCGGGTGATCGGGGAAAGCGCAGCGGGGCATCCCTTTGCGGGCGAGCTGTCGGCAGGCGAGGCGATCCGCATTTCCACCGGGGCGCTGATGCCAGCGGGCGGCGGCGCGGTGCTGTTGCAGGAAGATGCCATTCGCGAGGGCGACTCGCTGCAGTTGTCGAGGAGCGATCGCCGCCACCCCGCGCCACATCCGCCGCACGGGGTTCGATTTCCAATCGGGCGACCTGCTGCTGGAAGCGGGAACCCGACTCGGCGCGGCCCAACTCGCGCTCGCCATCGGCGGCGGGCATGGCGAATTGCAGGTCGGCAAGCGCGCAACTCTGCGCGTCATCGACAGCGGGGACGAACTCGCCAGCGATCCCGCGCAGGCGCTCGGCCCACCAGATACCCGCCAGCAATGGCCCGATGCTCGCCGCGATGGCCGCACCGTTTGCGGGCGAGTGCCGCCGGATCGGCCCGGTGGCAGACCGGCTGGAAGCGCTGGTCGCTGCCTTCGAAGCGGCGGCGGGAGCCGCAGGTCATCGTCACCAGCGGCGGCGCATCGGTGGGCGATCATGACCTGATCCGTCCGGCGCTGGAAGCATGGGGCGCGACAATCGATTTCTGGCGCATCGCGCTGCGCCCCGGAAAGCCGCTGCTGGTGGCGCGCAAGGGTGAGCAGATCGTGCTCGGACTGCCGGGCAATCCCGTGTCGAGCTACGTCACCGCCTTCCTGTTCCTGTTGCCGCTGCTGCGGCATCTGGCGGGAGCAAGCAGTCCCCTGCCCCGCTCCATTGGCTTGCCACTGGCCGGGAACCTGCCCGAAACCGGCCCACGCACCGAGTTCTTCCGCGCCGCGCTGGTGCCCGCAGGGGTGATGCCCTTCGATCAGCGCGACAGCAGCGCCCTGCGCTCACTCGCCGCCGCCGATGCCCTGATCGCGCGACCCGCTGGCGCTCCTGCCGCCGCCGCTGGAGCCGCTGGTAGAGGTTTTTCCGCTCCAGAATGGCGGTATCGCTTGACTTGCGCAAATCTGTTTCATAATTGTTCCTTATTCGTTCCCGAAGTGGAACATTTGTGTGAGGAACTGGCCGATGTTGACTGCCAAACAACACGAATTGCTGCTTTTCATCCACCGCAGGCTTGAAGACATCGGGCATTTCGCCCAGCTTCGAGGAGATGAAGGAAGCGCTCGATCTGAAGAGCAAGTCGGGCGTGCACCGGCTGATTTCGGCGCTGGAAGAACGCGGCTTCATCCGCCGCCTGGCCAACCGGGCGCGGGCGCTGGAAGTGGTGAAGATGCCGGAAAATATGGCCAGCGATCCAGTGGCCCGCGTGGTCGGCCCCGCCCGCTGCCGTCCGCGAACCTGCGAACGACGTTATCGAGATGCCGCTGCACGGCAAGATCGCCGCCGGCCTGCCGCTCGAAGCGCTGGAAGTCAGACAGATCGCTGCCGGTGCCCGCGGCCCTGCTCGGCCCGGGCGAACATTACGCGCTGGAAGTCTCGGGCGATTCGATGATCGAGGCGGGGATTTTCGATGGTGATTATGCGCTGGTCCGCAAGGCCGACACCGCGCGGGACGGGGATATCGTGGTCGCACTCATCAACGATGAGGAAGCGACGCTGAAATATCTGTACCACGAAGGCGGCAAGATCCGGCTCGATCCGGCCAATTCATCGCACGATCCGCAGATCTATGCCGACAGTCAGGTGAAGGTGCAGGGCAAGCTGGCGGGGTTGCTGCGCCGGTATCATTGATTTGGTGTGCGGGCGGCGCGGGGTCTAATCCCCCCGCCGCCCGCGCCACCAGCCGTGTTCGCCCTGCCCCTCGGCAACGCTCCGCATTGTTGGTCCGTCGAGCACCAGTGCCAGCCCGCCGCTCTCCTGCCAGCATCTGCCGGTCTGCCTTCAGCCAGCGCGGCTCGCAACTGCGCGGCAGCCAGCGGTCCGCCACCACGATATCCGCCCGATCGCAGGCAGCGGCGAGCGCGCGTTCCTCCACGACATCGCGGCTACGGGCGAGCAGCACGTGCCATTCGCGTCCCGCCGCGCGTCAGGGTAATGGCGCAGAAATCGCGGCTGCACTCCGCCCCCGGCCATTCAGTCCAGCGGCACCGGCTCGCCCTCCACCCCCGCCAGTTCGAGCAGGTTGTCGCGGGTGAAATCGCTGTCGGTGTCGCGCAGCACCAGCAATCGCTCGTCCTCCCCGACGATCCCGACATGCCGCCCGTCGCCGTGATGATCAGGACATCGGGCACCGGGGTCAGCCAGCAGCACGACGGTCCCCAGCAACCGGCAGCGCAAGCCCCAGCAATCGCGCCCGCCCCGCCACAGCGCCAGCCACAGCCCGCCTGCCACGAACAGCGCCACAGCTTCCCAGCGCCCATCTGCGGCACCAGCCGCACCGCGCCCGGCTGATCGGCGGTGAAATGCGCAATCGCCAGCAACAGGTCGAGCGACCTGCCTGCCAGCCACCAGAACGGCGCCCCTGCGCCGACCAGTATCGAACGCCAATGCCAGCGCGATGAGCGGCATCGAAACAAAGGTCACCAGCGGAATCGCCACCACATTGGCCAGCGCCCCGTAGAGTCCCGCGCGGTGGAAATGGAACAGCACGATCGGCATCAGCGCCAGCTCGATCACCACCCCGGTCAGCAGCAGCATCGCCAGCCGCCGCCCGCCGCGCGCGCAGCCAGCTCTCCTCGCGCGCCGCCAGAAAGCGCTGCACCGGCGCCGCATGTGTGCAGCGCGACGATGGCAATGACCGCCGAAAAGCTCATCTGGAAGCTCGGCCCGACCAGGCTTTCCGGCCAGAGCAGCAGCACCAACGCCGCTGCGGCCGCCACCATCCGCATGCGACAGCGGCTCGCGCCCCAGCGCCAGCGCGCCCAGCACCAGCAGCGCGCCGATGCAGCTGCGCACCGTCGGCACCTCGGCACCGGTCAGCAAAGTATAGCCGATCCCTGCCAGCGCCCCGATCCCCGCCGCCACCACCGGCAGCCGCACCCGCAGCACCAGCCACGGCCACAGCGCCAGCAGCCGTATCGCCAGCAGATAGGCCGCACGCGATCACCGCGCTGACATGCAGCCCGCTGATCGAGAGCAGGTGCGTCAGCCCCGAATCGCGCATCGCCTCCTCGTCGGCCTCGCCAATCGCGCCGCGATCACCGCTGGCAAACGCCGCCGCAATCGCTCCCGGCGTACCGCCCAGCTGCGCCGCGCACATGCGCCGAAAGCCGCCGCTGCACGCTTGCGATCAAGGCCGCCGCCTCGGCTGCGGGCCGTCTCCAGCACCTCCACCTCGCCTTGCACGCTCCCCGTCGCCGCCAGCCCGTCAAACCAGGCGGTGCGGGCAAAGTTGTAGCCGCCCGGCAGCATCGGCGGCGACGGCGGCATCAGCCGCGCCTGCAGCGCGCACCAGCGCGCCCTCGCGCAAGGCCGCAGTCGTCCTGCTCCAGCGGCACGTTGACCCGCACCCGCACCGGCTCGCCATCTTCCGGACTGCGGATGGCCAGCACCAGCCGCATCCGCTCCTTCGGCGGGCTGCTCGATCCGCTCCAGCACCCGCCCTTCGATCATGCCCGAAAGCGGTCGCTCGAACGCCGCGTCCCCGCCACTTCCGAGCGTGCCCAGATCAGCCCGGTGCCAAAAGCGAACACCAGCCCGCAAGGTCACCAGCGCGATCACCAGATGCGCCCGATCCTCGCGCCCTTTCCACAGCGCCAGCGCTCCCAGCGCCGCCAGCAGGCCAAGCGCAATCGAAGCGACCCAGCCCGCCGCATCGGGCAGCACGAACCACGCCGCGATCCCCGCCGCCAGTGCCACCGCCATCCACGGCCCACGATCAAAGCCTGCGCGAGCGAGAAATGCGTCCGCCGCATCGGCCAGACTGGACAAAGACACGCGGCTTAGCCAAGGCGTCTGCTGCATCGCAGCATCGCGCTCGTCCTCCCCCAGCGGGACCAGTACCGGCGGACTGCGCTGCCATCACGGGTAATGGACAGGAAACCGCAGCACATGGCAAGTTCGGGAAGGCAAGGGACAAGGATCGCACGCGCCCGGTCGTCACGCGCTTTGCCCCCTCGCCCGACCGGCTTTCTGCATATCGGCAACGCCCGCACCGGGCTGTTCAACTGGCTCTATGCCCGCCACCACGGCGGCACGCGCGCTGCTGCGGATCGAAGATACCGATAAGGCGCGCAGCACCGCAGGAAGCGATTGACGTGATCCTTGAGGGCCTCGACTGGCTCGGCCTCGAATTCGATGGCGAGACGGTGTATCAGGGCGAACGCGCCGCGCGCCACGCCGAAGTGGCGCACAAGCTGCTCGACGCGGGCCGGCCTATAAGTGCTTCGCCGACCCAGGAAGAATTGGCCGAGATGCGCGAGGCGCAGAAGGCCGCCAAGCAGCCGTATGCGCTATCGACGGCCGCTGGCGCGACCGTGACCCCGCCGAGGCTCCAGCAGGCACACCCTTCGTCATCCGGATCAAGACGCCGACAGGTGGCGAGACGGTGATCGAGGATGCGGTGCAGGGCCGGGTGAAGGTAGACAATCGCGAGATCGATGATTTCATCCTCCTGCGCGGCGATGGCACGCCCACCTATATGCTCGCGGTGGTGGTCGACGATGCCGACATGGGCTGCACCCACATCATTCGCGGCGACGACCACCTCAACAACGCCTTCCGCCAGATCCAGGTGATCGATGCGATGCAGGGGCTGGAGCGGGCTGGGAACGGCCGATCTATGCCCACGTCCCGCTGATCCACGGCAACGACGGGGCCAAGCTGTCCAAGCGCCACGGCGCGCTGGGCGTGCATGATTACCGCGACATGGGCATCCTGCCCGAAACGCTGTTCAATTACCTGCTCCGGCTGGGCTGGGGCCACGGCGATCAGGAAGAATTCACCCGCGAGCAGGCCATCGCGCTGTTCGATATCGACGCGGTCGGCAAGGGCCCGAGCCGGTTCGACATGAAGAAGCTGCTCAACATGAACGGCCACTACCTGCGTGCGGCAGATGATGCCCGGCTGGCCGGGCTGGTGGCGGCGCAGATTGGCCCGCAGGCCGATGTCGCGCTGCTCGACACAGGCGATGCCGGTGCTCAAGACCCGCGCCCGCGACATGAACGAACTGGCGCAGGGTGCCGCGTTCCTGTTCAAGACCGCGCCCGCTTGGCGCTGGACGAGAAGGCCGCGCGCTGCTCGACGGTGCCGCGCGCGCCGTGCTGGCGGAAATTGCCGAAAGGTTGCGGGCGGAAACGGACTGGACTTTACCGCACTGGAGGCCAATCTTAACGCTTATGCGGAAGGGTTGGGGTTGGGCCTCGGCAAACTTGCGCAGCCGCTCCGCGCGGCGCTGACAGGGCAAACCACCTCGCCCGGAATTTTCGATGTGCTGGTCCTCCTTGGCAGGGAGGAAAGCCTCGCGCGGATTGACGCGCAGGCAGCGGCTTAACTGGACTTTTGAAGGAGAACTCCCTTGGCGGACAAGCAGGCAACACTGGCAGTCGGCGGCGAAACCCTTGATTTCCCCATGCTGGAGGGAAGCTGCGGACCCGATGTCATCGACATCCGCAAGCTTTACGGCAGCACCGGCAAATTCACCTTCGATCCCGGCTACAACAGCACTGCCAGTTGCGAAAGTGCGCTGACCTATATCGATGGCGATGAAGGCGTGCTGCTGCATCGTGGCTATCCGATCGGCCAGTTGGCGGAACACTCCAGCTTCATGGAAGTCAGCTATCTGCTGCTCAACGGCGAATTGCCGAGCGCGGACGAACTGGATGAATTCACCCACACCATCAGCCGCCACACCATGCTGCACGAACAGCTTTCCACCTTCTATCGCGGGTTCCGCCGCGATGCGCACCCGATGGCGATCATGTGCGGCGTGGTCGGCGCGCTGTCCGCATTTTATCACGACAGCACCGACATTTCCGATCCCAAGCACCGCACGATCAGCTCGCACCGCCTGATCGCCAAGATGCCGACGATTGCGGCGATGGCGTACAAGTATTCGGTCGGCCAGCCGTTCATGCAGCCGCTCAATTCGCTGAGCTACACGGGCAATTTCCTGCGCATGACCTTCGGTGTTCCGGCGGAACCGTACGAAGTGATTCCGGCGGTGGAAAAGGCGCTGGACCGGATTTTCATCCTCCACGCCGATCACGAACAGAATGCTTCCACTTCAACTGTGCGGCTCGCCGGTTCCTCGGGAGCGAACCCGTTTGCCTGCATTTCGGCGGGCATCGCCTGCCTGTGGGGCCCGGCGCATGGCGGCGCGAACGAGGCGGCGCTGAACATGCTGCGCGAAATCGGCACGCCCGATCGCATTCCGCACTATCTGGAGCGCGCCAAGGACAAGAACGATCCGTTCCGCCTGATGGGCTTCGGCCACCGCGTGTACAAGAACTACGATCCGCGCGCGACCGTGATGCAGAAGACCGTGCGCGAAGTGTTTGAGGCGCTGAAGGTGAAGGACCCGGTGTTCGAAACCGCGTTGCAGCTGGAGGAAATGGCGCTGAACGATGATTATTTCATCGAGAAGAAGCTGTTCCCCAATGTCGATTTCTATTCCGGGATGATCCTTTCGGCCATCGGCTTCCCGACCACGATGTTCACCGCGCTGTTCGCACTGGCGCGCACCGTGGGCTGGGTGGCGCAGTGGAACGAGATGATTTCCGATCCGGGCCAGGTGATTGGCCGCCCGCGGCAATTGTATACGGGGCCGACTGAGCGGGATTATGTTCCTGTTGATCGTAGGCAGTAGGGTTTAGGCAGTAGGCAGTAGGTTTTAGGCAGTGGACTTTTCCTCCTACTGCCTACTGCCTACTCACTACTGCCTCCTCTCCCCCCGGCAATTCCAAAGTAAACCGCGCGCCCTGCCCCTTCGCGCTCTCCACGGTGAGCGAACCGCCCATCGCTTCGGCCAGACGGCGCGAGATGTAGAGGCCGAGGCCTGAGCCGCCGTCGCCCTGCCGCCCCAGCCGTTCGAACTTGGCGAAGACGCGCGCTTGCTCGCCTGCATCAAGCCCTTCGCCCTGATCGGCCACGATGATCCGCGCGCGGCTCCCCGGCACTCTCGACCCGGATCCACACCTGCCCCCCTTCGGGCGAATAGCGGATGGCATTGCCGACCAGATTGAGCAGCACCTGCAAGGTGCGCCGGAATTCGCCCACGGCGGGCACGCTTTCACCATCTTTGGGCGCATCGAGCACGATCCCGCGATCCCTAGCCCGCACGCCGAGAATCCCCGCTGCCCGTCGGCCCACGTCGGCCAGATCGATCGCGTCGGGCGCAGGGGCGAAGTCTTCATCCTCGACCATTTCCAGCGTGGTCAGATCATCGATCAGCGCCCAGCAGGTGCTCACCCGCTGAAGCGATATCGGCGGCGTAATTGCTGTATTCCTCTGCCAGTGGCCCGGCGAGCTGGGTGCGGATCGTTTCCGCATTGGCGATGATCCGGCTGACCGGCTGGCGCAGCACCGGCGCGATATCACGACCGATACCCTTGCCCCGCTCAGCCTTACGCGACGGCGCGGGTGCCACCTCGGCAAGCGGCCTGTCTGGCACCAGATATAGCTCGAAGCCCTCGCTGCCGGGTTCGTCGCGCCCCAAAGGGACCAATTGCGCAGCCCATTCGCGTTTCGATCCCGGAACCGCCACTTTGGCACCGTCCAGCAATCGCCAGTGCAATGGCTGGTGATGCACACCGCCATCCGGAACGGCAAAATCGGTCCAAGCGCGGCCCACGCCCGTCACCATCGCCTCGCCCAGCTCGTCCATGTCTCGCGCAGTCCAGTCTACTGCCAGCAGGCACTGGTTGCCATCGAGCCGCGCAAACAGACCTGCCAGATGGCGGACCAGAGCAAGACGACCAGAACTGCCGCCGCCCACATCCTCCGCAGGACTTTCCTGCGCGGTCCAAGTGGTGAGGTTGACGATGGTCCCCGCCTTGCCCGGCAAAACCTCGGCCCAGGCGGAGATGGTTTCCAGCGAATCCTGCGCCCTGATCGCCCGCGCCACGCGCTTCCCGGTCCTGCGCGCAGTGCGCACCAGTTCGAGCAGTGCGGGAGTGACAATTGGCCCCGGCAATTCGCCGCCAGCGCGCAGATGGAAACTCGCCAGCGGTTCTTCCGCTTCGATCAGCCGGTCATCGGCATCGGTACGCGCGCGGGCGGAAAAGGTATTTGCGGCACCCATCGGCTCACTGCACCGCCCACGGCTGCGCCGCGGCAAGCATTGCCGCCGCGCGGTCTACCCGCAAGGTGTCGAAGCCATCAGGCAGGGTGATTTCCGGGTGGAGGAACAGAAATTGCTCTTCAACTCCCGCTTGCTCCAACCCCGCCGCGCGCAGGCTCAGTGCAAAGCGAGCGACCTGATTTTCGCTCATCGAAAGGATCGCGATATGGCGCGGCTGGCCAGATGCCATGTGCAGCGCGGTGACGAATATGGCCACGCCGGCGTGATCGATCTCCAGCGCCCGCCGCGCCCGCTGCTGCATCGCGCCGACCAGACGAGCGATTTTCGCCACGCGGCGCGCCGCAGGATCGAATTGCGCGCGCAACCGCGCTTCTGCAGCTGCGGTATCGGCCAGCATTTCCGCGGCGACGCCGCGAAATACTGCCATTGCCATATCGAACAGTTCCTGCGGCAGTTCGCCCAGCGGCAGTTCCATCCGCCGCGCTTGCTGCATGAACCGCGCCTGGGCCGCGAGGACATGCATTGCCAGGGCAGCAGTTTCCGATTCGCGATCCGCCACCAGTTCCTGCAACAGGGGTGAAAGCACCGCATCGATGGCGCTACGACGGCTCAATCGTTCGGTGAGGTTGGCTTCGACGGTAAGCGCGTGGGCGTGGCCAAGCAATTCTGTACGATCAAGCAGCGCGGAAGCAAGCATATCGACCCGCGCGCCCACAAAGGCGGCGTGGTCCTGCGTATCCTCGTTCACGGCTTGCGCGTGCAGCAGTTGCATGGCGACATGGTTCATCATTCCGCGCACGCTGGCCAGCACCTGATCGCTGAACAGTCCCTGCCCGTCGTTCACCAGCAAATGGCGCAGGATCGGTCGCGCGGTGGCAAGGATGCCGTCGCCATGCGCCAGCTCGTCGCTCAGCACTTGCTCGACCGCTTCCGCCGTGGTCCCGGAATGGCTTGGTTCACTCATGCGTGCGGATTACCCGGTTAGCGTTAATTCCGCGTTATCCGCCTGGTTTCCGTTGCGGAACCAGGTTGGCGAGCAGCGCCAGCACCGCTGCGAGCATGATAGCGATTTCAGGTGCCACGAAGCTCGCCACCAACGCAATCGATCCGGCGATCACGGCCCGATCACGCAAGGGTTCCAGCATCGGGGGCGGTTGCTGCCGGTCCAGCAACAGCAATGCGGCGATCAGGATGACGGGAGGAAAAGCAGCGCGATGCGGCAGACTGTCGATCGCCAGCACCCCGATCACCAGCAACGCCAGATCGATTGCAAAGCGCGACCAGACCAGCCGACCGATCTTGCCGAACGGCGCGACCGAAAGGCGCGACAGGGCGAAGAATCCCTCCAGAACCAGTGCCGCCAGCGCCACCAGCGCGAAACCCGCAGCCGGGAGTTCATACCATGCGCTCGCCAGTCCACCACCCAACAGCGAAAGGCTCAGCCCGAAAAGCGCAGGCCGTGCCCAAGCGCGTTCACTCAACCATGCACCCGCGCGTGCGATCACTTGCCGCGCCAGCCAGCGGGAGGGAGCAGTGGGAAGGACATCGCCCAAAGTCGCACGGAGCCAGCCCTGTTCTTGCACCAAAGCCATGTCGGAACCCGCCACAATGGCCCAGTGCCCGTCATCAAGCAACGAATTGGCCAGCCGCGCTTCAGGCAGTCGCTGTTGCAGCGCGATGCGCAGCAGCGCGGCTTGCGGCGCGGCATCGGCGGGCAGGCTTTGCAACCGGCCAGCCACGCACCCGGCAGCGTGAGCGCCCCGCCCCAAGCCCGGTCGAGATCAATCCGCTCGAACCCTGCCGCCGTGCCCGGTCCGGCGGCAACCACCAGCAGCCGGTCCCCTTCCGCACGCAGCAGATCGAGCGCCGCGCGCGCTTCGGGCAGCAGACCGGGTTGCAGCACCAGCAGGCTGTCCGCCTCGCCGATTACCCCTGGTAAAGCGTGACTGGTCGATATCGCCTGATAGCGCATTCCCGCCCGCTCCGCCGCATGGCGCAGCGCCACGGCATCGGGCGATGCGCCGCCGCCATGCGCGATCACCAACGTGCAGCCGCATTCGCGCGCGAACAGCAATTGCCGCTGCGCGATAGTCTTGCCGGCCACGGTGGGCTGTGGCCCCTCCCCCGGCTGCGGCAGGCTGATAAGTGCGGCCCGCAAGTGATCTCTGCTCCCGGCTGGATAGTTTAGCCAGAGTAGCTAGGGGCACAGGGCGGTGCTGCCAAGCAGCGATCAGACGAGGCTGGAAAATCGCCCGGAGAATTGCAGGGCAAAAGCGCCCAGCTTGCGCAGCACCACCGGATCGCCGGGAGCGCCTTGCAAGGCCTCCTCCGCCAGCGCCACGAGTTCTCCCGCGTGGAAGCTCGCCCCCAGCCCTTGCAGCCTCTGCGCGGCGGTCTGCCAGTTGCCATCACAACGCGCCCGCTGAAGCAGATCGATCTGGCAGCCCAGGCTGTCAGCGAAGCCCTTGCGCAATTCGGCGAACAGCACGGCATCGTCGCCCGCAGCGGCCGTCAAAGCCATTTCGAAGTCACCCTTTGCATACGCCATGACCACCTGATGGCGCAGAATGCGTTAAGGCGGGGTTTCAAGCGTTTTACATTGTGTTAAGCATGACTCGATGACCCGACGCCGCAGCCTGCTTTCCGTTGATGACGGAACCGACGCCCTGACCGAACCGACCTTTGGCCGGGACGAGGACTTCGACCTGACCGAAACCGCTCCGGAAGAGACCCATATTCGGGACTTGGACGAGGATGAGTGGACGCAGGAGGAGCCTTCAGGTCCGCGCGGTGCATGGATCGCGCCTGCGCTGGCGGTGCTGGCGATTGTCGGCTGGACAGGCTTTTTCGGCTGGGCTTACGGCGCACAAATGCTGGCTGGGGCGAGTCCCGAACAGTGGACCAGCTGGGTTGCCAGCTGGTCAACCCCAGTGCTGCTGGTGATCGGGATTTGGCTGCTCGCAATGCGCAACAGCCGCCGCGAAGCCAATCGCTTTACCGACGCCGCGCGCGCGCTGGCCCACGAATTGGCGCAGCTGGAAACGCGGCTCACCGTGGTCAATCGCGAACTGAGCCTGGCGCGCGAATTCCTCGCCGCACAATCGCGCGATCTGGAAACGCTTGGGCGCTTGGCGGGTGAGCGGCTTTCCGAAAATGCTGATCGTTTGCAAGGCCTTATCCACGATAACAGCGTGCAGGTCGAAGCGATTGGTGCGGTCAGTACCGGCGCGCTCGCGAATATGGAAAGCCTGCGCGATCAACTGCCGGTGCTCACCAATGCCGCGCGCGATATGAGCAACCAGATCGGCAATGCCGGTAACATCGCGCACCAGCAGATCGATGGGCTGGTGGATGGCTTTGCCCGGCTGAACCAGTTTGGCGAGGCAGGGCAAAAGCATGTCGAACAGATCGGCGAGCGGGTTCGCGCCACGCTCAATTCGTTTGATCGCCAGATCGAAACTCTGGGCGAGGTAACGCAGGCCCGGTTCGGCAAACTGCGCGAAGTGAGCGAGGCATTCCGCACCGACATGGTCGAATCGGAAGATGCCGCGCTGGCTTCCTTGCGGCTGCGGGCGGACGAACTTGCGGCCACGCTGGATATCCGCATGGCCGGACAACGGCAGGCCGAAGAAGGTGCTGTAACGGCTCTACATGCGCGACTGGCCACGCTTTCCGCAGAAGGCGACGATATGCTCGCCCGGCTGGAGGAGGGTCGCGAATCGGCGCGCAAATCGTGGGTCGACGCCGTCGCTGCGCTGCAAACGCGCATGGCCGCGGCAATTGCCGAAATCGCGCGTGCGGACGAAGCTGCGCAGACGGCGGCGCAGCAGCGGCTGGCCATGGTGTCGCAGGAAGCGGGGGAAGCCGAAGCGCGTATTTCCGGCAGCCTTGTCGCCTTCGATGCGCAGATGGCGCAGCGGCGTGAAGAAGTTCGTGAGCGCGAGGGTATTGAACTTTCCGAACTGGATGCGCGAATCGGCGCATTCGAGAACTCGGCTTTCCCAACGGCGCGAGGAGTATCTCTCGCTGATCGAGAATCTCGCCACTCGCAGCGAAACTCTTGCCGAACGACTGGCTGATATTGATAGCGATATGCGCCGCATCGCGTGCGAGGGCGACGATGCCCGCACGGGGCTGGGCATGGCGGCACAGGACTTTGCCGAACGACTGACGATCAGCCGCGCCGTGCTGGAAGAAAACAGCGCGCAGGTGGCCCGCCTGACCGACGATGGCGTGCGCCTGCTGGAAATCATTCGCGCCAGTGCTGATCACTCGCAGGGTTCGCTGGCCAATGCCATCGGCACTGCCGAAGCACGGCTTACCAATTTCGCCGATGAGGCTTCGCGATTGACGGGTCTGGTCGCCGATGCCGAAGCGCGCGGGGAAGCGCTCGCGGCGCACGTCGGCTCGGCGGAACAGGGCAGTGTTTCGACCGCTGCGCATCTGGAAGCGCTGGAAGGCCGACTGGCGGTGCTGAACAGCGAAACCGGGAAGCTGGCAGAGCGTGCCGGTGGGGAACTGCGTGAAGCCATCGAATTGCTTTCAGGCGCGACCACACAGGCGCTCGAAGGGCTGCGCGACAACCAGCGCGAAATGATCGAGGCAATAGCCGGGACTATCGCCAGACAAAGCCGGGAGTCGTGTCGCCGAGGCGATTCGCGCGGATGCCGCTGCTGCGATCGCCGAACTTGAGGAAGCCGTGGCGCAAGCCACCGCACGCGGCCATGAAACGACCACGGGGCTGCGCGACCAGCTGGCGCGGGTGAACGAACTGACGGGCAATCTCGAAACCCGCATCGCCTACGCCCGCGAACGCTCCGAAGAGCGGATCGACACCGATTTTTCGCGCCGCATGGCGCTGATCACGGAGGCGCTCAATTCCTCCTCGATCGACATCGCCAAGGCCTTCGACAATGAAGTGTCCGGATACCCAATGGGCCAATTATCTGCGCGGCGATCGCGGTATCTTCACCCGCCGCGCGGTGCGACTGCTCGACAAGGCAGAGGTCGCGCGCGTGCTGGAAATCTATGAGGAGGACGGCGAGTTCCGCGAAACCGCCAACCGCTACATCCACGATTTCGAGGCGATGCTGCGCGAATGTGCTGTCCACCCGCGATGGCAATGCGCTGGCGGTTACGCTGCTTTCTAGCGATATCGGCAAGCTTTATGTCGCCTGGCGCAGGCGATTGACCGGCTGCGGGCGTGATCGCCATCAGTATCCCGGCAAAGTGCCGAACAGATTGATGATCGTCCACCGTCACCCAGCCCGCCTCGTAATTCGCCACATACAGCCCGCACAACAGCGCCGCGATCACCGTGGCGCGCAAGGCCACCTGCCGGGGCGGAAATTGGCCGGGGCGCTGTCTGCCTGGCCCGGCACCTTCTCCACCCCCGCCTCCTCCGCCGTCGCACCCCGAAGGGCAGCAGCAGGAAGGCGCACATCACCCAGAACAGGACATAGATGGCCATGATCGAGGTGATCTTCATCGCGCGCTGGTTACCCCACCATCACCACGCGCGTTTGCGGCTTCTTGCCGCACCAGCGCTGCGCGGCGCTTGCGCGCCGCGAGCCGCGCGGCTTCCATGATCGCTTCGCGATTGCGGCGCGGCGACCCTGCCGCAACTTGCCCAGTGCCGCCACCACATCGGCCTGCGCCTCAGCCACGAATTCATCGATAGTCCTCGTCCAGCGGCAGGCCGATCCCGTCGATCTGCACTCCGCCCTGCCCGTCCAGCACCACGTAGCAGCATCCCGTCACGCGAAATGCGGCGGCGCATGGTGATCGGCATCGCCATCGGCGGGCACGAGGATATCGCCATCGAGCACCAGCCGGCCATTGCGCACCTCGGCCAGCTTGCACGGGACGCCGGGGGCGAGGCGCATGATATCGCCGTTCTTCTGGACCACATTGTGCTCGATCCCGGCAGCACGCGCCGACCCGCACCTGTTCCTGCATATGGCGAATTTCGCCATGCACCGGGACCAGGATATCGCGGCCGCAGCCAGCCATAGAGCGCTTCCAGCTCCGGCCGGCCGGGATGGCCGGAAACGTGGATATCGGCCTGCCGGTCACTCACCATCACCACGCCGCGCAAGGCCAGCATGTTCTGCACCCGGCCAATGGCCATTTCATTGCCGGGGATGACGCGGCTGGAAAACAGCACCACATCGCCCGCCGACAAGTCGATCTGGTGGCTGCTCTCGGCGATCCGGCCAGCGCCGCGCGCGGTTCGCCCTGCCCGCCGGTGGCGATAATCATCACTTCGCCGCGCGGCAGGCCCATGGCGGTATTGAAATCCACCGTCTCCGGGAAATCGCGCAGATAGCCGTTGTCCTTGCGCGACTTCGATGATCCGGTCGAGCGAGCGCCCGGCCATGCACAGCCTGCGCCCGGTTTCCTGCGCCACTGCGCCCAAGCGTTTGCAGCCGTGCGACGTTGCGAGGCGAAGGTCGTCACCAGCACCCGCTTGCCGCTGTGCTTGCCCACTTCCTCCAGCAGGCCGCGATAGACCGCGCCCTCCGCTGCCGGACGCTTCCGGATTGAAGACATTGGTGGAATCGCACACCATCGCCAGCACGCCTTCGTCACCGATGGCGGTCAGTTCGGCCTGCGTGGTCGGTTCGCCGATGATCGGGTCTTCGTCCAGCTTCCAGTCGCCGGTGTGGAACACGGGCCATAGGGCGTTTCGATCAGCAGCGCGTTGCCCTCGGCAATCGAGTGCGCCAGCGGCAGATAGGTGATGCCGAACGGGCCGATATCGAAACTGCCGTGGTCCTCTTCGATCACGTGCAGCTTGACCGCGCGGCCCAGCCCGGCCTCTTCCAGCTTGCGGCGGATCAGCTCAGCGGTGAAGGGCGTGGCGTACATCGGCACGCCGAGATCGGCGGCGAAATAGGGGATCGCGCCGATATGGTCCTCGTGCCCGTGGGTCAGGACGATGGCGAGCAGGTCCTTCGCCCGGTCCTCGATGAATTCGGGATCGGCGAACATCAGTTCGGTGCCGGGATATTCATTGGCGCCGAAGCTCATGCCCAGATCGACCATCAGCCACTTGCCCTGGCAGCCGTAGAGATTGACGTTCATGCCGATTTCACCGCTGACCGCCCAAAGCGAGAAACAGCAATTCGTCCTGCGGGGTAAAATCTTTTTTCATTATGCTCCTGGCCGTGCGGCCACCCGGTCTGCAAGGATTTGCAGGCCCGCGAATGGTCAGATCGGCATCAACCGCGATCGAAAATGTCGGTTTTCTCATCGAACAATATGGCGAGCCCGCCGGTGGCTACAACCTTTACCGGGCGGCCTATTTCGGCCTTCATCCGCGCGATCAGCCCTTCCATCATCGCCACATAGCCCCAGAAGACGCCGATCAGCATCTGATCTTCGGTATTGCGGCCGATCACGCTGGCGCTGTCGGGCGCGCGGATGGCGATGCGCGGCAGCTTGGCGGTGTTGCCCACCAGCGCATCGAGCGAAAGGTTGATGCCCGGCGCGATGATGCCGCCCTTGTAGGCGCCGGTGTAGTCGATCACTTCGAACTTGGTCGCCGTGCCGAAATCGACCACGATCATATCCCCGCCCACTTGCGCATGGGCAGCGATGCAGTTGACCGCACGATCTGCCCCCAGCGTGTGCGGCTGTTCGACATCGATGGCGAAATCCCACGCCGCCGCGCCCTGCCCGGCGAACAGCGGTTCGACGCCGAAATATTTCTGCGCCAGCACGGTGAGATTGTGATCGGCGCGCGGAACGACCGACGGAATAGATGATCCGGTCAACCGCGCTGCGCTCGATCCCCTCCATCGCCAGCAGCTGGATCAGCCAGACGGCATATTCATCCCCCGTCCGGCGCGGATCGGTGGCGATGCGCCAGCGGGCGCGGATGTCCTCGCCCTCGAACAGCGCGAAAACGACATTGGTGTTCCCGACATCGACCGCCAGCAGCATCAGCCATCCTCCAGCATTACATCGCCCGCGTGAATGGCACGGGTGGTGCCATCCGGCAAACGCAGGTGCAGCGCGCCATCATCGCCGATTGAATCAAATGTGCCGCTCGTTAACGTGCCATCTGGCTCGTGAAGCGTGAGCAAAGTGCCCGGCGGATGGGCGGCAGCGCGCCAGCGGCTGAGGATTGGCCCAGTGCCGAATTCGCGCCAGCGCTGCAACTTCGGTCGCCATTTGCGGCCGAGATCGCGCGGCGAACACGTCGCGCGCCGGGGCCGGGCCGGTGCTGGCCAGCGAGCCGACAGCGCGCCCCTCCACCAGAGGCGCGGCGGCAAGGTTCACGCCGATGCCGATCACCGCCTGATTCGCCCTCGCGTTCGAGCAGGATGCCGCTCAGCTTGGCGCCGATCAAGCATCAGGTCGTTCGGCCATTTGAGTTGCAGCGCCGCCGGATCGGCAAGGCGCGGCAGCACCGCTTCGTACACCGCCAGCGCCGCGACGAAGCTCAAAGTGGCGGGCGGCGGATCCTGCGGGGTGAGCCGCACCACGGTGGAGCCCATGAAATTGCCCGGAGCATCGATCCACGCCCGCCCCTGCCTGCCCTTGCCCGGCGTTCTGCCGGTCCGCCACCAGCCAATCGCCCTCGGCCAGCCGCTCGCCGGAGCGCAGCCGCGCCAGCAGATCGGCATTGGTGCTGCCGGTTTCGGGAATGAACTCGAATCAATTAGACGGGTAGCATCAGCGATGCCGCCGCCATATCCGCCAGATTGCCCAGCCAGACGGTGAGCAGATAGCCGAGCGGCGAAATCAGCACCGCGCAGATCAGCAGCAGCGCCCAATGCGCCCAGTCGCCTTCGCCCTTCACCGTATCGGCGGGAGCATCGAAGAACATCACCTTGACGATCTTGATGTAATAAAACGCCCCGATCACCGATGGCGGCAATGCCGATGGCGGCCAGCGCCAGCAGGTCTGCCTCCACCGCCGCCTGAAACACGACGAATTTGCCCCAGAAGCCGAACAGCGGCGGAATGCCCGCAAGGCTGAACATCAGCGCCATCAGGCTCCATGCCATGGCCGGGCGGGTGGTGGAAAGGCCCGCAAGGTCGCGAAACGGCCTCCAGCTGGCTGCCCTCGGCATCGCGCAGCAGCAGCACGGCGACAAAACTGCCAATGGTCATCACCACGTAGATCGCCAGGTAGACCAGCAGCGCGCTCGCCCCGGCGGCGGTGCCGGCGGCAAGGCCGATCAGGATGAAGCCGACATTGTTGATCGAGGAATAGGCGAGCAGCCGCTTCATGTTGTCCTGCCCGATCGCGCCCAGCGCGCCGATCACGATGGACAGCAGCGCGGCGGCGATCACGACCTGCCGCCATGCGTCCACCTGCGTGCCGAATGCCTCCATGCTCACCCGCGTCAGCAGCACCACCGCGGCCACCTTGGGCGCGCTGGCGAAGAACATCGTCACCGGCGTCGGCGCACCCTGATAGACGTCGGGCGTCCACATGTGGAACGGCGCGGCGCTGATCTTGAAGGCGAGGCCCGCGAGCATGAAGATCAGCCCGAACAGCATACCGGGGGTCAGTCCGCCCGACACGGCGCACTGCGATCCCGCCAAAATTGGTGGTGCCGGTGAAGCCGTAGACCAGGCTCATCCCGAACAGCAGGATGCCGCTGGCGAGCGCGCCGAGCACGAAATACTTGAGGCCCGCTTCGGCCGAACGCTCGTCATCGCGCAGGAATGCGGCGAGCACGTAGGCCGCGAGCGAATTGAGTTCGAGGCCGATATACAGCGTGATGAGATCGGTGGCCGAAACCATGATGCTCATGCCCAGCGCGGCGAACAGCACCAGGATCGGATATTCGGCGCGCATCGCTCCGAGCCGGTCGAAGAAGCGCGGGGCGACCATCAGCGCGGCACCGCTGGCGGCGAAGATCATCAGCTTGGCGAGCCCGGCGAAGGCATCGGCGCGGAACTGGCCGGAGAAGGCCAGCGTATCCGGCCCGCTCGCCCCGGCGCAAACCGAAGGCGCAACCAGCGCAAAGGCTCCGCCCAGCGCGATGCGTGCAGCAAATGCTGATCGTGCTGGCGAGCTTGTCCCCCGCCCAGGCGGCGAACAGCAGCATCACGAGGCCCGTCAGCGAAAGGATGATTTCCGGCGCGACGAGGCCGAGGGAAGTGGCGTAGTCCATCAGTGCGCTCCCCCGTGCGCGGCTTCTTCGGTTTGCACGGGCTCACCCACGACCAGTTGCGCATCGCTCTCCGGCGCGGCATCGGCGCAGCCGCGCATCGAGCAGCGCGATATCGGCGCGCATCGGGGCGAGGAAGCTTTCGGGATAGACCCCCATCCACAGCACCGCCGCCGCAATCGGGCCGAGCAGCAGGTATTCGCGCAGCGACAGGTCCGGCATCGCGGCGGCATCGGCATTGACCTGCGCCCCGAAGGCCACCCGGCGGTAGAGATAGAGCATGTAGGCCGCGCCCAGAATGATGCCGGTGGTGCAGACGAAGGCGACCCAGCTGTTGACCTGGTAAATGCCCGCCAGCGCGAGGAATTCGCCGACGAAATTGCTCGTCCCCGGCAGGCCGACGCTGGCCATGGTGAACAGCATGAACAGCGTGGCATAGCCGGGCATGTTGATCGACAGGCCGCCGTAACGCGAAATCTCGCGCGTGTGCAGCCGGTCGTAGATCACGCCGACGCACAGGAACAGCGCGCCCGAGACCAGCCCGTGGCCGAGCATCACCATCATCGCGCCTTCCAGCCCCTGCACGTTGAAGGCGAACAGCCCCACGGTCACGATCGCCATGTGCGCGACCGAGGAATAGGCGATCAGCTTCTTCATATCGTGCTGCACCAGCGCGATCAGGCTGGTGGCGACCACGGCGACCATGCTCAGCGCCCCAGATCAGCCAGACGAATTGCGCGGAGGCATCGGGGAACATCGGCAGGCTGAAGCGGATGAAGCCGTAACCGCCCAGCTTCAGCAGCACGCCCGCCAGGATCACCGAACCGGCCGTGGGCGCCTGCACGTGCGCATCGGGCAGCCAGGTGTGGACCGGCCACATCGGCATTTTCACCGCGAAACTGGCGAAGAAGGCCAGCCACAGCCAGGTCTGCGCCTCGGCGGCGAAGTCATATTCCATCAGGTACCGGGATGCAGGTGGTGCCCGCAACATTCGCCATCCACAGCATGGCGATCAGCATCAGCACCGATCCGAGCAGCGTGTAGAGGAAGAATTTGTAGCTGGCGTAAATCCGGTTATCCCCGCCCCAGACGCCGATGATCAGATACATCGGGATCAGCCCGGCCTCGAAGAAGATGTAGAACAGGAACAGATCCTGCGCGGCGAACATGCCGATCATCAGCACTTCCATGAACAGGAAGGCGGCCATGTATTCGCCGACACGCTTGGTGATCGAAGTCCCAGCTCGCGCCGATGCAGATCGGCATCAGGAACACGCTGAGCATGATCAGCATCAGCGCGATGCCATCAATCCCCAGCGCATAGGCGAAGCCGGCGAACATCATCGTGCGCATTCCTGTGAACTGCCACTGCGCGCCGCCGATGTCGAAATTCGCCCACAGCACCATGCCGAGCGCCAGATTGACCAATGTCGCCACCAGCGCCACCAGTCGCGCGGCCTGCGCGCTGCAGGAACAGGCAGGCGATCGCGCCCAGCATGGGCACCGCAGCATGACGGAAAGGATCGGGAAATCCGCCCATCAGAACAAGCACCCAGGTGATCGCGGCGACAAGGCCGAGCAGCATGACCAGCGCGTAGCTCGGTGAGATAGCCGGACTGGAACCGCTTGGCGATACCGAACCCTGCATCACCGCCCAGGCCGCGCCATCGGGACCGAACCGGTTGATGATGCCTTCGTCGCCCTGCTTCCAGAACAGGCGGCCGAGCCAGAAGGCGGGGACGATGAAGAGGTAGTGGTAGAGCTCGTCGAACATCCACTTGCGGTAGACGAAGGTGTGGATCGGCCCGAGCTGCTCGACCACCTTCGCCGGGACATCGGGCGCGGATCAGATAGGCATAGATCGCGCCCAGCAGGCCCAGCACCATCACGATAATGGCGGCGTATTTCACCAGCATCGGCACTTCGTGCATCGCGTGCATCAGATGCTCGTTATAGGCGATGGAACCCGGCCCAGAAGCCTCGCTCTCGAGGAAGGCATGGCTGAACAGCCAGCCCGCCGCCACCGCGCCCAGCGACAGCAGCCCCAGCGGCACCAGCATCGACCACGGGCTTTCGTGCGGGTGATAGCCCGCCAGTGGTGATCGTCGCCCGCCTGATCGCGGCGTCTCGTGCACGGCATGCTGGATATGCTCGCTCTGATCCAGCGGGGCTTGCCCCAGAAGGTCAGGAACATCAGCCGCCAGCTGTAGAAACTGGTCAGCAGCGCGGCAATGCGTGCCGAGCCAGAAGGCCGTATAAGAGCAGCTCGCCGTTCGGCGGCATAGGCCGACCTCGAGGATCGCATCCTTCGACCAGAAGCCCGCAAAGCCCGCGCAGCGGTACACGCCCACCCCGGTAATCGCCAGCGTCCCCGCCAGCATCGCCCAGAAGGTGAACGGAATTTCCTTCCGCAGCCCGCCGTAATAGCGCATGTCCTGCTCGTGATGCATGGCATGGATCACCGAACCCGCACCAAGGAACAGCAGCGCCTTGAAAAAGGCGTGGGTGAACAGGTGGAACATCGCCGCGCCGTACGCGCCAACGCCAGCGGCGAAGAACATGTAGCCGAGCTGCGAACAGGTCGAATAGGCGATCACCCGCTTGATATCCCACTGGGTGGTGCCGATGGTGGCGGCGAAGAAGCAGGTTGCCGCGCCGATCACCGTCACGAAGCCCAGCGCGGCCGGCGCGGCTTCGAACATCGGCGACAGGCGGCAGACCATGAACACGCCCGCGGTCACCATCGTCGCCGCGTGGATCAGCGCGGAAACCGGGGTCGGCCCTTCCATCGCGTCGGGCAGCCAGGTGTGCAGGCCGAGCTGCGCAGCTCTTGCCCATCGCGCCGATGAACAGCAGCACGCACAGCACCGTCATCGTATCCGCGCGCATGCCCATGAAGCCGATGGTGCTGGCCCCCTGCATCGCGGGTGCAGCGGCGAGGATTTCGGGAATGCTGGTGGTCTGGAACACCAGGAAGGTGCCGAAAATACCGAGCATGAAGCCAAGATCGCCCACGCGGTTGACCACGAAGGCCTTGATCGCGGCGGCGTTTGCGCTCGGCTTCTTGAACCAGAAGCCGATCAGCAGATAGCTGGCGAGGCCCACGCCTTCCCAGCCGAAGAACATCTGCACCAGATTGTTCGCGGTCACCAGCATCAGCATGGCGAAGGTGAACAGCGAGAGATAGGCGAAGAAGCGCGGCTGGTCCGGATCTTCGTCCATATAGCCCCAGCGAATAGAGGTGGACGAGCGCGGAGACGCTGGTGATCACCACCAGCATCACCGCGGTGAGCGTATCGACGCGCAGCGCCCAGTCGAAACTCATCGCGCCGCTCTCGACCCACTTCATCACCGGGACGACGGTGGCGGTCTCGGAGCCGTTGATATAGCCGAGAAAAATCGGCCAGCTCAGCCCGCAGGCGAGGAACAGCGCGCCGGTGGTGATGGTCTTGGCCGCGACATTGCCGAGCATGCGGTTGCCCAGCCCGGCGATAATCGCCGCCAGCAAGCGGGGCGAACACGATGATGAGGATGGAGTTCAACGGATTAGCCCTTCATCCGGTTGACATCGTCCACCGCGATCGTGCCGCGCGAACGGAAATAAATGACCAGGATCGCCAGCCCGATGGCCGCCTCGCCCGCCGCAACAGTGAGCACGAACATGGCGAAAATCTGCCCCGTCAGGTCCCCCAGAAAGGCGCTGAAGGCCACCAGATTGAGGTTTACTGCCAGCAGAATTAGTTCAATCGCCATCAGCACCACGATCACGTTCTTGCGGTTCATGAAAATGCCGAGCACCCCCAGCACGAACAGGATCGAGCTGACGACGAGATAATGTTCGATGCCGATCACGATACTTTCCTCCCCAAGCTGGCTTGGCGGAGCGGGGACCACCGAAGGTGGTGGAGGGGTAACGCCCTCCGGCACGGACTACCCCTCCACCATGCTGCGCATGGTCCCCCTCCCCATTCTGCGAATGGAGAGGAAGAGATGTCGATTCGATCACAGCTCCACCCCCTGCCCGACTTCGGGCCGCTTGCAGCACGGTTGCATCCTGCGGGCGGCGGGCGTTCTGTTTGGCGATGTCCTGGTGCCCGCGATGGCTGCGGCCTTCGCGGTGGGTCAGCACGATTGCGCCGATCATCGCCACCAGCAGGATGATCCCGGCACTTTCGAACAGGAACAGGTATTCGGTGTAGAGCAGTGCGCCGATGCTCTCGATATTGCTTTCACCCAGCAGCGGCGCGGCGCTGCCATCCGGCACGCCCAGCTCCAGCCCGCCCGCGCGATAGGCGCCCAAGCCGAGCACCAGTTCCGCCAGCAGCACCACCGCAATCGCCACGCCCAGCGGCGCGTTCTTCATGAACCCGGCGCGCAGTTCGGCGAAATCGATGTTGAGCATCATCACCACGAACAGGAACAGCACCGCCACCGCGCCGACGTAAACGATCACCAGCAGCATCGCGATGAATTCCGCCCCCACCAGCACCATCAGCCCGGCGGCGTTGAAGAAGGCGAGGATCAGCCACAGCACCGAATGCACCGGGTTGCGCGCCAGCACCGTCAAGGCCCCGGAGGCGATGACGAGCGCGGCAAACAGGTAGAAGGCGAGAACATTGATCATGCCACGCACCCTGTCCGAAGTACAAAAAATGATTCACGCGGAGACGCGGAGACGCGGAGATGCTGCGCCGGCCGCAGGCCATCCGGACCAACGCAACGGTTCAGCATCGGCCGAGGTCGATTGGCGAAAGCGGCTTCGCCGCAAGCGATACCCCTCCGCGTCTCCGCGTCTCCGCGTGAACCAAAAATTTCCCGCTTAGCCATCATCGCGCCGCCCCTAACGATACGGCGCATCGGCTTCAAGGTTCGCGGCGATGGCCCGCTCCCACTTGTCCCCGTTCGCCAGCAGTTTGGCCTTGTCGTAGAGCAGTTCCTCGCGCGTTTCGGTGGCGTATTCGAAGTTCGGCCCTTCGACCACGGCATCCACCGGGCAGGCTTCCTGGCAGAAACCGCAGTAGATGCACTTGGTCATGTCGATATCGTAGCGGGTGGTGCGGCGGCTGCCGTCAGCACGCGGCTCGCTCTCGATGGTGATCGCCTGCGCCGGGCACACCGCCTCGCACAGCTTGCAGGCAATGCACCGCTCCTCGCCATTGGGATAGCGGCGCAGCGCGTGCTCGCCGCGAAAGCGCGGGGACAGCGGGTTCTTCTCGAACGGATAGTTGAGCGTCGCCTTGGGCTTGAAGAAATACTTCAAGGTGAGCGCGTGCGCCTTGAGGAATTCCCACAGGGTGAACGACTTGATGAGTTGGGCGACGGTCATTGGTTCTGCTCGGCAGGAGCGATGTCTCGCCAAATAAGTTGGCATCTGGCAGCAGGTTCGAACCAGCACCGGCATTTGCAATTAGAGTCGGTTCACCGACTAGATTGCCAATCTCGTAAGGAGCGACCATCATGAACGCTCTGTGTCGAGAAAGAAATCATTGGGCCTCGTCCGAGATAAAATCGATAGCCCTTCTGCACTCCGACCTCGCGTCACACGCTGTAACGTGCACCATCGAGAACCATCGAGGTCGAAGACTTCTGCGGTCTGTTGGCCCATTCCGCGAACCAATTCGATAGACTAGCCAGATGTTCGCCGAACTGCCAGTCATCGTCGACCAATCCATGCAAGTTGACTAACATTCGCGCCAACGAAAGTCGATATATGCACAGATTGCGTCGAGACAGTTCGGCCCTACGAAAAGTTCGACGGATCATCACCCATACCTCGTCAGCATCAGCCAGCCCGAAATCAGCACCACGAACAGCAGGCTCATCGGCAGGAACACTTTCCAGCCCAGCCGCATCAGCTGGTCATAGCGGTATCGCGGCACGGTCGCCCAGATCCAGCTGAACATCAGGAAGAACATGAAGGTTTTCAGCAGGAACCACACGAAGCCCGGCACATAGTACAGCGGTGCCCAGTCCAGCGGCGGCAGCCAGCCGCCGAAGAACAGCAGCGTGTTGAGCGAGCACATCAGCAGGATGTTGGCATATTCGCCCAGCCAGAACAGCGCGAAGGCCATCGAGCTGTATTCGGTCTGATAGCCCGCCACCAGCTCGCTTTCCGCCTCGGGCAGATCGAACGGCGCGCGCTGCGTTTCGGCCAGGCTGGAGATGAAGAACAGCACCCACATCGGGAACAGCAGCGGGTGGACGACATAGGCGTTGATCACGCCGCAGCCCGAAGCCCTGCTGCTCGCGCACGATATCGTTCAGGTTGAACGTGCCCGCAAACAGCACCACGCAGACGAGGATGAAGCCGATCGAGACTTCGTACGAAATCATCTGCGCGGCGGCGCGCATGGCGGAGAAGAACGGGTACTTCGAATTGCTCGCCCAGCCCGCCATCGTCACCCCGTAAACCGAGAGCGACGAGATCGCGAGAATGTACAGCAGGCCGACATTGATATCCGCCAGCACCCAGGTCTCGCTGAACGGAATCACCGCCCAGGCCACCAGCGCCACGGTGAAAGTGATGATCGGCGCGAGCAGGAACATGCCCTTGTTCGCCGCGCTGGGAATGATGGTTTCCTGCAGGAACACCTTCAGCCCGTCGGCAAAGCTTTGCAGGATGCCGAACGGGCCGACGACATTCGGCCCGCGCCGCAGCATGACTGCGCCGAGCACCTTGCGATCGACATAGATGACCATCGCCACGGCGAGCATCACCGGGAACGCGATCAGCAGGATGCCGACGATCGCGCCGACCACCATCGCCCAGCCGTGGGCCATGCCGAGATTGGTGAAGAATTCGGTCATTGGTCCTGCTCCAGAACCTGCACCATAGTCCGCTCAGCCTGAGCCTGTCGAAGGCCACGCGCTAGGCTGGCCTCGCGAGCGGGCTTCGACAAGCTCAGCCTGAGCGGATTTTTGTATATGGGTCGCATCGCATTCAAAAGCCTCCCCGGAACGGGGAGGTGGCAGCCGGAACGGCTGACGGAGGGGGCGGGTGCGGCTGGGTATCTTGCTCGATGCATGGCACATAGCGGAGAGCGCCCCCTCCACCATGCTTCGCACGGTCCCCCTCCCCGTTCCGGGGAGGATTTTTTTGGCCGACATCATTCCGCTGCCTCCGCCAATTCACCGTGACCAAGCAATTCCGCGCTGCATTGCTGCATCACCACACTCGCCCGCGCAATCGGGTTGGTGAGGTAGAAGTCCTTCACCGGATAGCCCGCAATCTCGCCCTTCGCCTCAGCCGCAGCGGGAGCCGCAGGCAGCGCGCCGTAATCGGCAATTGCGCCCTCGTCACCCAAGGCAGGCACTTCCGCCACCATCGCGGCGCGTAAGGCCCCGAAGCTGTCGAACCCGACCGAAACGCCCAGCGCATCGGCCAGCGCCCGCAGGATCGTCCAGTCCTCGCGCGCATCGCCGGGAGCGAACACGGCCTTGTCGGCCAGTTGCACGCGGCCTTCGGTGTTCACATAGGTGCCGGGCTTTTCGGTATAGGCGGCGGCGGGCAGCACGATATCCGCCGCGTGCGCGCCCTTGTCCCCGTGGTGGCCGATATAGACCTTGAGCGCGCCATCGAAGCGGCTCCAGTCCACCTCGTCCGCGCCCAGCGCCAGCACCACCTTGGGCTTGGCATCGGCCAGATCGGCAATCCCGCCCTTCTGCGCGAAGCCGAGCATCAGCGCGCCCATCCGCGCGGCGGAGAAGTGCAGCGCGTTGAAGCCGTTCCAGCCGTCTTTCACCATGCCGAAGTCGTGCGCCATCTTCAGCGCCGCGCCATGCGCGCCCGCCGCCAGCCCTGCGCCACCGATAATCACCGCCGGGCGCTCAGCCGCCTTGAAGGCATCCGCCACATGATCGGGCAGCTTGCCCAGCACCGACAGATCGGAGCCGAGGAATTCGGCCTTGTAGGTCGTCTCCCACTCCGGCCCGACCACGAACACCTTGGCCCCGCGCTTGACCGCCTTGCGCAGCCGCACGTTCACCAGCGGCGCTTCCCAGCGCAGATGGCTGCCGACGATCAGCACCGCATCCGCCGTCTCGATCCCGGCGAAAGTGGAATTGAAGTTCACCCCGGCGAGGCTGGAGCAATCGTAGTCCATCCCCGTCTGGCGGCTTTCGATCAGCGCCGAACCGCTCGCCCGCAGCAGCGCCTTGGCGGCGAACATCGTTTCGCAATCGACCATGTCGCCCGCAATGGCAGCAATGCTCGCTCCCGGCTTGGCCTTGGCGATGGCGCCAAACGCCTCATCCCAACTCGCCTCAGCCAGTTTGCCGCCCTTGCGGATCCACACCTTGTCGAGCCGGCGGCGGGTCAGGCCATCGACCTGGTAGCGGGCCTTGTCCGAAATCCATTCCTCGTTCACGTCATCGTTGATGCGCGGCAGCACGCGCAGCACTTCGCGGCCCCGGCTGTCGATGCGGATATTCGCGCCGACCGCGTCCGACACGTCGATGCCCAGCGTCTTCTTCAGTTCCCACGGGCGGCTTTCGTACGCGTAAGGCCCGCTGGTGAGCGCGCCGACCGGGCACAGGTCGATCACATTGGCGCTCAGCTCGTGCTTCGCCGCCTGTTCCAGATAGGTGGTGATCTGCATGTCCTCACCGCGATAGAGCGCGCCGATCTCGTCCACGCCCGCCACCTCTTCGGAGAAGCGCACGCAGCGGGTGCAGTGGATGCAGCGGGTCATGATCGTCTTGATCAATGGCCCCATGTTCTTGGACGTCACCGCGCGCTTGTTCTCGTGATAACGGCTGCCGCCGCGCCCGTAGGCGACCGACTGGTCCTGCAGGTCGCATTCGCCGCCCTGATCGCAGATCGGGCAATCGAGCGGGTGGTTGATGAGGAGGAATTCCATCACCCCTTCGCGCGCGGTTTTCACCATCGGCGTATCGGTGCGGATTTCCTGCCCCTCGGTAGCGGGCAGCGCGCAGCTCGCCTGCGGCTTGGGCGGTCCCGGCTTCACTTCGACCAGGCACATCCGGCAATTGCCCGCGATGCTGAGGCGTTCGTGATAGCAGAAGCGCGGAATTTCCTTGCCCGCCAGCTCGCACGCCTGGAGCACGGTGGCGCCGTCCGGGACTTCGATTGGGGTGCCGTCTACGGTGACTTTAGGCATTACTGCACTTCCTCGGAATTTTCTTCGGTAACCGGCGCGCTGTTTCGAGATGCGTGCCACAGCCCCTCGCCCAGCCACACGCGCATGGCGTAGGGATCGAGCTCGAAATCCTGCCCCGCCGGAATGCACGGGCCAATCGCAGGCACCAGCGCCCGCAGTGCGGCAGTCTGGTCAGGCGAACTCGGCTGGGTGCGGTAATACAAGTCGGACCCGTAAGGATCGCCCGCGACCACGCAATCGGCCAGATACATCGCCGCCTGCACCATGCCATTGCGCGCCGAGAGCGGATATTCGCGCGGCGCAATCGCAAAGCCGGGGCGCACCCATGTCGCACCATCGGGGTAATATTCGAGATAGGCTGCCTGGATGTACCAGCGGCGCATGCCTTCGGCGCTGTAGCTCAGCCGGACCCCGGAATTGTTGCGATCAGCCACGCGGCTGAGGCAAGTGCTGATCGGGTAGCGATCGATCACGTCGTCGTTAGTCAGGCCGATCTGGTCGAAACTGTTGAAGCCGAAATCGGTGCGGGCGAGCAGGTCCAGCCCGTCCTCGTTCGAACGATCCCAGATGCATTCGGCAAAATGATCGACCATATCAAAGCTGCGCCGCCGGGTGACTTCGGTCACTTCCGCCGGAGCGACGCCGCGCGGCTCGGTCGGGAACTGCCGGTCCCGGCGAATGCGCGAGTTGAGCGGGGTGTAATCATCATCATTGGTCTGCGCCCATGCCGCGCTGCTTGAGAAGGGCGCAGTCGGCTCCACCGCGAGCAGTAGCACGGATAGCAGGAGGAAGGCGGCGGGCTTGACCCACCCAAATCCTCCCCGGAACGGGGAGGTGACAGACGCGAAGCGGCTGACGGAGGGGCCGGTCGCCCCATTCGCCAAAGCCGAGAGCGGCCCCTCCACCATCCTGCGGATGGTCCCCCTCCCCGTTCCGGGGAGGATTTTGAGTAGCGCAATCACTCCGCCGCCTCCGCCAGCTCGCAAGCCTGGAGCACGGTGGCATCGGCGGGGACTTCGTTTGGTGTGCCGTCTACGGTGACTTTAGGCATTATTCGGCTCCAATTTAACCAAGGCTTGGAGCTCTGGCGAATAGTGCTTCATGTATTCCCTGCCCTGACCAGCGAGGTAAACCTTGTGGTACGCAATTTGTGATGAAATTGCCTCATTCCACTGCTTGCTCTGTGAGGTTAAGGTCAAAACCTCCTCAGCAGCATAGAGCATCCGAGACACAAACCATTCATACTTCTCGAACTCATCAGCATCGCTGGTGACATACGCGGCACGCGACAACTTCGGATTTTCAAATGCCATCTGCAAGTAAGCCTCCCAAGCAGAACGGGCGCTAATCTCGCGTGATCGATTGATGTCTTGCCGCCCCCTCCACACTGAGAAAGCAAACGTAAGCGCTGCCGCAACAGCGGAGGCTGAGGCAAAAAAATAGTATGTAGCTTGCTCCATACTATTCCGCCGCCTCCGCCATAACGCCATCGCGCTCCGCAATCCGCCGCTCGAGTTCCGGGCGGAAGTGCTTGAGCAGGCCCTGGATCGGCCATGCCGCCGCGTCGCCCAGCGCGCAGATGGTGTGGCCTTCCACCTGCTTGGTGACCTGGTAGAGCATGTCGATCTCTGCCGACGAGCTTTCGCCCACGCGCAGCCGTTCCATCACCCGCCACATCCAGCCGGTGCCTTCGCGGCAGGGGGTGCACTGGCCGCAGCTTTCGTGCTTGTAGAAGTAGGAGAGGCGGCTGATCGCGCGGACGATGTCGGTGCTCTTGTCCATCACGATCACGCCTGCGGTGCCCAGCCCGCTGCCGAGTTCCTTCAGCCCGTCAAAATCCATCAGCGCGGGGCGGATCTGTTCGGCGGGCACCAAGGGCACCGAGGAGCCGCCGGGGATCACCGCGAGCAGATTGTCCCACCCGCCGCGAATGCCGCCGCAGTGCTTTTCGATCAGCTCCTCGAAACTGATGCCCATCGCTTCTTCGACCACGCAAGGGTTGTTCACGTGCCCGCTGATCTGGAACAGCTTGGTGCCCTTGTTGCCATCGCGCCCGAAGCTGCTGAACCAGCTCGCCCCGCGCCGCAGGATGGTGGGCACCACCGCGATGCTCTCCACGTTGTTGACCGTGGTCGGGCAGCCATAGAGCCCCGCGCCCGCCGGGAACGGCGGCTTGAGGCGCGGCTGGCCCTTCTTGCCTTCGAGGCTTTCGATCATCGCGGTTTCTTCGCCGCAGATGTAGGCCCCTGCCCCGCGATGCATGAAGACATCGAAATCGTAGCCCGAGCCGCTGGCGTTCTTGCCCAGCAGGCCCGCGTCGTAAGCCTCGCTGATCGCCGCCTGCAACGCCTCGGCCTCGCGGATATATTCGCCGCGAATGTAGATATAGGCGGCGCGCGCGCGCATCGCGTAACCGGCGATCAGCGCGCCTTCGATCAGCTTGTGCGGATCGTGGCGGATGATTTCGCGGTCCTTGCAGCTGCCCGGCTCGGACTCGTCGGCGTTGATGACGAGGAAGCTGGGCCGCCCGTCCTTGCTTTCCTTGGGCATGAAGCGACCACTTCATGCCGGTCGGGAACCCCGCCCCGCCGCGCCCGCGCAGGCCGCTGGCCTTGATTTCGTCGATGATGGCGTCCTGCCCGACAGCCATCAGCTTCTTGGTATCGTCCCAGTCGCCACGCTTCTGCGCGGCTTTCAGTCCGGGAGACTGGAAGCCGTAGACGTTGGTGAAGATGCGGTCCTTGTCTTGAAGGCTCATGCCAATGCTCCCGCCAAAGCACCTGACTGCCAAACCCACAGCGCCGCCGCCGCGAGGATCACGACCAGCACCACGGTCTTGGCAATGCCCGTGACCACTTTCCATGCCACGATGACGAGCACCAGCGCGATGACGATGGGGATGATCAGGTCCATCATTGCAACCCCCTCCCCTCGTCATTGCGAGGAGCCCCGCAGGGGCGACGCGGCAATCCATCTCCGACCGTGGCGAATGATTGCGAGTTCAGGAGATGGATTGCTCGCTTCGCTCGCAATGACGAAATTGGAAGGTCATCACCATTCCCCCCGGTAATCGTGGTTGGCATCGACCATTTCGCGCAGGGAAGTCGGCCCGCCCGCCGGTTCGGACGTATGCCGCCCCGGTTCCTGCGTGCCCGTCTTCGGCTGCTCACCGCGTGCCAGCGCATCGAGCACCGCGTCGAGCCGTTCGGCGGTCAGGTCTTCGTAATTGTCGTCGTTGATCTGCACCATCGGCGCGGTGGCGCAATTGCCCATGCATTCGACTTCGGTGAAGGACCACAGGCCGTCCGCCGAAATGTGCCCCTTTGTCATCCCGCGCGCCTTGCAGGCGGCGAGCAGGTCGTCAGAGCCGCGCAACATGCACGGAGTGGTGCCGCAGACCTGCACGTGGAATCTGCCCACCGGCGCGAGGTTATACATGGTGTAGAAGGTCGCGACTTCGAGCACGCGGATCACCGGCATGTCGAGATAGGCCGCGACATATTCGATCACCGGAATCGGCAGCCAGCCCTGCGTCTCGGTCTCCGCACCCACCTGCCGCTGGGCCAGATCGAGCAGCGGCATCACCGCGCTCTTCTGGCGGCCTTCGGGGTACTTCTCGATGTGCCAGTCGGCCTTGTCGCGGTTTTCCGGCGTGAACGCCCAGCCGCCCCAGCGGGCGCGCAGTTCGGGCGTATCGGGGGCGATGTGTCTGGCGGCCATTAGCGCAAGACTCCAGACACCTTGGGCGCAAGGCGTTCACTGGCCCTGCACCATCCCAACAATCATCAGCAGCGCCAGCACCACGCCCACGATCAGCGGCCATTGCACCTTCTTCCCATCGGTGCGGCGCTTGGTGAGAAACCGCGCGACCAAAAAGCCAATCGCCACCATCAGCAGCGGCGCGATGGCCGTGCCGATCATTTGGCCGACTTCCTGGCCGCTTGAGCTAAATCATTCATCGTATGAACTCCACGCGAGAGCATTTGCCGCCTTCAAAGCTTAGACCGCGATCACCTCGAACGGTTCGACCAGTTCCGAACCATCGGCGGCCGGGCCACGGGTGACGTGTTCGCGGAACAGGACGTATTCGCCGATTGTCTGGCGCTCGACGATCTCGGCCCGGTTCTGCGGCCACTTGGCGAAAGCGGCGGCGAGGCCCGCGCGCGTGCCCTCGCGCCCTTCGCGCAGCACCGCGCCGCGATAGTTCGCTTCGCAGGCATCCTCGGTCATGTACGAGACGTAGAGGTCCACATCCTGCGCGTTGTAGGCCGCGATCATGGCTTCGGCGGTGGCGAGGTTAGTCACGGCTAAATCCAAACCGATTCAAGGCAGGCAGTTTGACGGCTGCATAATAGTACAGCGCCACCACCGGCCCCGCTCCAAGCAAAGACGCAAGATTGAAGCCCAGTTCCGCGCCGAACGCATCAACCGCCGCAAATTGCGCCGCCTTCGCAACGCCGATCATCAGCGCGATCACCGGCAGCGCGAGGAGGAACCTCACCCACCTCACCGGTCACACTCCCCGAACACCACGTCAATCGCGCCCAGAATCGCGGCCGCGTCGGGCAGCACCGCGCCGCGATAGTTCAGCTTACGCAGGCATCCATCGGTCATGTACGAGGCGTACAGCTATTCGACATCGCTGGATCGCGTTGTAGGCCTGCGATCATAGCTTCGGCGGTCGGTCGAGGTGCGTTAGAGGACCACTAAGAGCCCTGGCCTTTCGGCCATGTACGAGGGGGTGGTGGCGGTGCCATTTCGACGGTGCCCTCGGACGACATTTACCGGAGACTGGGATAGAACTTCGAACACACCTATCGAGATGGGACTTCCAGGCCACACCATCAGGCTCATATCCCCACTCTGGCAACTTCCCGTCGGCTCGCGATCAGGGCAAGAAAATTGGAGGACAAGCATGTCTCGTGAGCTGGGTTGCAGATTTAATTCGGGGCGGCTTCACAACCCTCAAGACATGGCAACCAATTGCTCGCCATTGATCACACTGTTGTCAGCTGGCCTAGGCCCCGCACCATAATCGATAGCAGGATCAAGCATGTCGATTGTATCACTATCGCCCTGCTCCAAGGCAGATAGGATTTGAGGCAAAATCAGAGTGTTCGCACGTTGAGCGCGATTCGAAATCCTGCGCACCCACCATGACGGGGGTAGAGATAGCCGCTACACTTGCAAAAAGTCGCCAAGTCACCGGTCACACTCCCCAAACACCACATCAATCGCGCCCAAAATCGCGGTAGCGTCGGGCAGCATGTGGCCCTTGGTCATCATGTCCATCGCCTGCAGGTGCGAGAAGGCCGTGGGGCGGATCTTGCAGCGGTAGGGCTTGTTCGATCCGTCGCTGACCAGATAGACGCCGAATTCGCCCTTGGGGCTTTCGGTCGCCACGTAGACCTCGCCCGCAGGCACGTGGAAGCCTTCGGTGTAGAGCTTGAAGTGGTGGATCAGCGCTTCCATGCTCTGCTTCATCTCGGCGCGCTTGGGCGGGGCGATCTTGCGGTCCGAGGTCGCAATCGGGCCTTCGGGCATTTCCGCCAGGCACTGCTTGATGATGCGCGCGGACTGCCAGACTTCCTCGCAACGGACCATGAAGCGGTCGTAGCAATCCGAATTGGTGCCCACCGGAATTTCGAAATCCATCCGGTCGTACACGTCATACGGCTGGCTCTTGCGCAGATCCCAGGCGATCCCCGCCGCGCGGATCATCGGGCCGGAAAAGCCCCAGGCAATCGCGTCTTCCTTGCTCACCACCGCAATATCGACATTGCGCTGCTTGAAGATGCGGTTGTCCTGCACCAGGCTCATCGCATCGCGGAACAGTTCGGGCATCCGGGTATCGACCCAGTCGCCGATATCGGTCAGCAGCTTGAGCGGCACGTCCTGATGCACGCCGCCGGGGCGGAAATAGGCGCTGTGCATCCGCGCGCCGCTCGCCCGTTCGAAGAAGTTGAGGCAATCCTCGCGGATTTCGAACATCCACAGGTTCGGCGTCATCGCGCCGACATCCATCACGTGGCTGCCGAGGTTGAGCATGTGGTTGCAGATGCGCGTCAGCTCAGCGAACAGCACCCGCAGATACTGCGCGCGGATCGGCACTTCGACATTCAGCAGCTTCTCGATCGCGAGGACGTAGCTGTATTCCATCGCCAGCGGGGAGCAGTAATCGAGCCGGTCAAAATAGGGCAGCGCCTGCAGGTAGGTCTTGTATTCGATCAGCTTTTCGGTGCCGCGATGGAGCAGGCCGACGTGCGGATCGACCCGCTCGACGATTTCCCCGTCCAGCTCCATCACCATCCGCAGCACGCCGTGCGCCGCCGGGTGCTGGGGGCCGAAGTTGATCGTGTAATTGCTGATGACCTCGTCACCCGTGGTGGGGGAGGATTCCAGGGTGAGGCTCATTGTTCTTCCCCCATCAATACCAAATCCCGCTCAGGCTGAGCCTGTCGAAGCCCGCGTACAGAAGCAGCCCAAGAGGCGGAAGTCAGCGCGTGGCCTTCGACAAGCTCAGGCTGAGCGGAACTGGAAGAGTGGGGCATGGTCATTTCTTTTCCCCCGCCTTCTCGTCCCCCGGCAGCACGTAATCCGCGCCTTCCCACGGCGACATGAAATCGAAGGTGCGGAAATCCTGCGCCAGTTCCACCGGCTCATAGACCACGCGCTTCTCTTCCTCGGAATAGCGCACTTCGGTGTAGCCGGTCAGCGGGAAATCCTTGCGGAAGGGGTGCCCTTCGAAGCCGTAATCGGTGAGGATGCGGCGCAGATCGGTGTTGCCGTCGAAAGTGACGCCGTAAAGATCGAACACCTCGCGCTCCAGCCAGCCGGCGACCGGCCACAGCGTGGTGACGGTGGGGACCGGCGTGTTCTCGTCGGTGCTCACCTTCACCATCACGCGGTGGTTCTTGGTCAGGCTGAGCAGCATATAGACGACTTCGAACCGCTCGGCCCGTTGGGGATAGTCAACGCCCGCGATCTCGACGAGCTGCTGGTAGGCATGCTCATCACGCAGCAACCGCAGGGCATCCTCGATGCTCTCGCGCGCCACGGTGATGATGATCTCGCCGTGCTGTTCGCTGGAGCCGAGCACCGAGGCGCCGAGCGCGGCTACGAGCGTATCGCGCACGCCTTCGTTGGAGGAAATACGAGGGGCGGAGTGGAGGATGGTCATTTGCTAATCCAAACCTTGCACGCGGCCTTCGACAAGCTCAGGCATGAGCGGGCTTGGCTTGTTTGAACCAGAGCCACAAATAACCGCTCATGCTGAGCTTGTTCGAGAGCATCCGCGCTGCCATTGCCCCACTCACCGTTCAATCGTCCCGCTGCGGCGGATCTTCCGCTGCAATTGCATCACGCCATAGAGCAGCGCCTCGGCCGTCGGCGGGCAGCCGGGGATGTAGATATCCACCGGCACGATCCGGTCACATCCGCGCACCACCGAATAGCTGTAATGGTAATAGCCGCCGCCATTGGCGCAGCTGCCCATCGAGATCACGTATTTCGGGTCCGACATCTGGTCGTACACCCGGCGCAAAGCGGGGGCCATCTTGTTGCAGAGCGTGCCCGCCACGATCATCACGTCCGACTGGCGCGGGCTGGCGCGCGGGACGACGCCGAAGCGTTCCATGTCATAACGCGGCATGTTGACGTGGATCATCTCCACCGCGCAGCAGGCGAGGCCGAAGGTCATCCACCACAGGCTGCCGGTGCGCGCCCACTGGAACAGGTCCTCGGTGCTGGTGACGAGGAAACCCTTGTCGTTCACCTCGGACTGCATCGCCTTGAAATAGTCGGCATCGGGCGTCAGCACCTCGCCGGGCTTCGCAGCAGGAAGAGTATCGCTCACTCCCATTCCAGGGCTCCCTTCTTCCACGCATAGGCCAGGCCGATCGCGAGTTCGCCGAGGAAAATCATCATCGTGATCCAGCCCGGCCAGCCGGTCACATCAAGGCTGACCGCCCAGGGAAACAGGAACGCCGCTTCAAGATCGAAGATGATGAACAGGATCGCCACCAGATAGAAGCGCACGTCGAACTGGCTGCGCGGGTCTTCGAAGGCGGGGAAGCCGCATTCGTACTCGGTCAGCTTGGCTTCGGTGGGCTTGTGGGTGCCGGTCAGCCGCGAAACGCCCATCGGCAGGAACACGAATGCCGCCGACAACAGCGCTGCGATTCCGAGGAACAGCAGGATCGGCAGGTACTCTGCGAAATAGGATGATTGATCGGCCAAGGCGGACTCGATTGATTGCTAGCGGGTTCGGGGCCGCGTCTAGGCAATGCGATGCCGCGATGCAAGGCGGCTAAGGCCCCTATTTACGGGGTTTCCGGGGGAGTTTCCACCAGTTGCAGCGCGTGAATCCGGGCTTCGCGCGGTTCTGCCCCTTCAACCAGCGCCCCACCCTCGCCGTACAAGTCCCACTGGCCGGTGCCGATGTAGTGGAGCACCCCGCCGCTGATCGCCCCGCCGAGCGGTTCGGTCCACGCCGGATTGGCGCGTTCGAGCACCTGTGCCGAAGCAATCACGCCGATCCCCTCTCCCAGTGTAAAGGCCGTAATGCGGTGCGGATTGACCCCGTTCTGCACGGCGATCAGCCGGTTGCCGAGCAACCACAGCCCGTCCACCCCATCGAGCAGCGTGGGCTGGGCCGCGCGCATCCGGTAGGCGTGGCGGCTGCGAAGCATCACTTGCGCCAAGCCATAGCGATAATCGCTGACATAGAGCGCGGTGTTGTCCGCCCGCACCGCGATCCCTTGCGGCGAGCGGAACGTGCCGGGGGCGATGAACACTTGCATTTGGGAGTCGATTGGCGCGGCAGAGTAAATCCCCCCGCCCAGCGGATCGCTGCCATAGACGGTGCCGTCTGGCCCGACGGCAATATCAGAAATGGTAACGCCTGCGGGTGCTGGAACCCTGCGGCGTTCCTCCAGCGTGATCCGATCAATCGCGATCACCCCGCGAAAGGCGCTGGCAGGATCGGGAGTCTGCTCGACCACACCCGACCCCACCCAGATCAGCCCGCGCGGCGCATCGAGTGCAATCCCTGCCAGGCTGCCGGTGTTGGCCAATGGGAGTTGCCGCCACTCTTCGCCCTGCTCCTGCACGAACAACCCGCGTGAGACCACGGAGGTAGCGAACATTCGCCGCTGCTGCGGATCGTAGAGCACGGCTTCGGGCAAGGCGATGGTGGCCGGGATTGTTGCGGCGGTGGAGCTGGTTGCAATTATGGCTGGATCATCGGCAAAACGCTGGGAAAGCGCGCCTGCCTGCTCGCCATTGAACATGGCAACAAGTTGGCCCTCCGCTCCCGCTGAAAAGGCATAGCCTCTGTCGGTCAGCCATTCGACCTGTTCGTAGCCACCGATCAGGTTCTCCGCGCCGAGCTGCGCATTAAGCAGGCGTAGCCGAACCGAAGCCGAGTCGGGAAAGTCCGCCGCCAGTTGCTCCAGTCCCGGCACATCGGCAATCTGCCCGGTGGCGGCATCCACCGCGCCGCCAATCCTCCGGCGGCCCCATGTCCTCCACCGCTACCGGCGCCTCCACCGGAGCCAGCACGCTCCCCGGCAATTCGATGCGGCTGACGCAGGAAGCCAGCGCGAGAGCGGCCAGTGCGAGCGGGAAAGACGGCTTTCATCCCGTCAAACTAACGCCCCCGCACCGGAAGTCACTATTTGCGCGCCAGCAGCCGCAGCACCTTCTGCGCGCGCTCGCCATAGGGCGGCTTCAGCCCCGCCAGCCCCGCCACGTCGATCTTTGGCTGGGTATAGACGCTGCGCGCGTGGCTGAATTCGCGGAAACCCTCCGGCCCGTGATAGGCCCCGATCCCGCTCGGCCCGGTGCCGCCGAACGGCAGGTCTTCCGCCGAAACGTGGAAGATCACGTCGTTGACGGTCACACCGCCAGAAATCGTCCGCGTCAGCACCCGCTCGCGCTCCGCCGCATCCTCGCCGAAGTAATAGAGCCCCAGTGGGCGGTCGGCCCCATTGATCCGCGCAATCGCCTCGTCGATGTGGCGATAGGTGAGGATCGGCAGCACCGGGCCGAAAATCTCCTCCTGCATCGCCTGCATGGCATCGGTGGGATTGCGGATCACGGTGAGCGGCATCTTGCGCTGGTTGCCCGCGCTGAAATCCTCGTCCGCCGGGTTGATCTCGATCACCTCCCCGCCCTTCGCGCGCGCATCGGCCACCATCGCCTGCAACCGGGCGAATTGCGCATCGTTGATAACGCTGGCGTAATCGGGATTGTCGCGGAGGGTGGGATACTGGTCCATCACCCCCAGTTCCAGCGACGCTATGACGCCATCCTCCATGCCTTCGGGCACCAGCAGGTAATCGGGGGCGAGGCAGATTTGCCCCGCGTTCATCAGCTTGCCGGTGACGATCCGCGATCCGGCCCGCTCCAGATCGGCGTGCCTACCGATCACTACCGGGCTCTTGCCGCCCAATTCCAGAGTCACTGGAACCAAATTAGCCGCCGCCGCCTGCATCACCTTGCGCCCGGTGGCGGTGGAGCCGGTAAAGACGAGATGATCGAAAGGCAGCGCGGAAAAAGCCGCCGCCACATCCGCCCCGCCCGTGACCACTGCCACCTCTTCAGGAGCGAAATGCTTTGCAACCAGCTCGGCAATGAGATCGCTCGTCACCGGCGTAAACTCGCTCGGCTTCAACATCGCCCGGTTGCCCGCGCTAAGCACCTGTGCCAGCGGCCCAAAGGCGAGGTTTACCGGAAAGTTCCACGGACTGATGATCCCCACCACGCCCTTGGGCTCATACCGCACCTGCGCCCTGGCCCCCAGCATCCCGAGCGGGAACTGCACGCTGCGATTGCTCGGCTTCGCCCAGCGCGCAATATTGCCCCGGCAGTATTTGGCGAACTGGATCGAAACCAGCACGTCCGAAATCATGCTCTGCACCGGCGAGCGGTTGCCGAAATCCTCGCTCATCGCGTCGCACAGCGCCTTGGAATTGTCGGCCAGCAGCGCAATCAGCCGATCGAGCCGGTCCTTGCGCACGGCCAGAGTTTCAGGGCGCGCAGTGATGAATGCCTGGCGCTGGCGGTCCAGCATTGAAGCGAGCGAATCGGTGGTTTGCATGATATGCACCTATCAGGCTGTTGGTGGAGGTTTGTCGGGTTTCTGCACCCAACGCGCGCCGTTTGCATTCGCTGCACTGCAACATTAAGGAACCGCGCAAACCAATTCAACACGCCATATCGAAGGGCCCACGCTGATGTCCACGTTCAATGCCGCCGATCCTATCGTCATCCTTTCCTACGCGCGCACCCCGATGGGCGCGATGCAAGGCGTCCTGAGCGATGTTGCAGCGACCGATCTTGGCGCGACGGCGGTAAAGGCGGCGGTCGAACGCGCCGGGATTGCGGGCGAGGATGTGGATCGCATTTACATGGGCTGCGTGCTCCCCGCTGGTCTGGGCCAGGCTCCCGCCCGCCAGGTGGCGATCAAATCGGGCCTGCCGCTTAGCGCGCAAGCAACCACGGTAAACAAGGTCTGCGGCAGCGGCATGCAGACGGTCATCATGGGGGCCGAAGCGCTCGCCACCGGCAATGTCGATACGGTGATCGCTGGCGGGATGGAAAGCATGACCAATGCGCCGTACCTGCTCAAGAAGCACCGTTCTGGCGCGCGCATCGGCCACGATACCGCCTACGATCATATGTTCCTCGACGGGCTAGAAGATGCCTACGAAGCGGGCCGCGCCATGGGCACCTTCGCGCAGGATATGGCGGACAAGTACCAGCTGACCCGTGAGCAAATGGATGACTATTCGATCGCCTCGCTTGCCCGTGCCAATGCCGCCATCGCCAGCGGTGCCTTCGCCGATGAAATCGTCGCGGTCACCGTGACCAGCCGCGCGGGCGAAGTGACCGTCGATACAGACGAAGCCCCCGGAAAGGGACGCCCGGAGAAGATCCCGACCCTGCGCCCCGCCTTCGCCAAGGACGGTACGATCACCGCCGCCACCTCCTCCTCGATCTCCGACGGCGCGGCCGCCGTGGTACTCACCCGCAAGAGCGTGGCCGACGCCAAGGGCCTCACGCCCGTAGCCACGATCACCGGCATGTCCGCCCACGCGCAGGCTCCCGCCGAGTTCACCATCGCCCCGGTCGGCGCGATCCAGAAGCTGCTCGAACAGACCGGCTGGAGCGTCGCCGATGTCGATCTGTGGGAAGTGAACGAGGCCTTCGCCTGCGTCGCCATGTTCGCCATGCAGGACATCGGCATCGCGCATGACAAGATCAACGTAAACGGCGGCGGCACTGCGCTCGGCCACCCCATCGGCGCCAGCGGCACCCGGATCATCGTCACCCTGCTCAACGCGCTCAAGCAGCAGGGCAAGAAGCGCGGCATCGCCTCGCTGTGCATCGGCGGCGGCGAGGCAACCGCGCTGGCGGTGGAACTGGCCTGATATTCGCCGCGTTACGTCCCTTTACCAGTCAGACTTTGTCAACGCCGGGAATGTGTGGCACAAGCTGGCTGGAAGTGGGAGAGAAGGCATCATGAAGAAATTCGCAATTCTGGCGGCCAGCGCCGCATTTGCACTTGCAGGCTGCAACGGCGCTGAAGCTCCGGCAGAGGGCGATGCGCCTGACGCAGCGAGCGAGGAGACTGCCGACGCTTCTGACGTGCTCGAAGGCGATGCGCCCGGATTTGAAGCGGTGGCCACCGGCACCTATGAAGTCACCCGCGCCGATGGCTCGGTCGACTACATCGAGATTTTCGACGGCATGACCTATTCGCGCATCGCCGCAGATGGCACAGCCACCGGCGGCACGATCTTCATGCAGGCGGGCCAGACCTGCTTTGTGGTCGAGGGCGAAGAAGGCCAAAACTGCTTCACCGATGGCGCGAAGGCCGAAGATGGCAGTATGCAGACCACCTCCGAAGCTGGCGATGTGGCTACCGTCCGCCCGGTCGAAGGCGAGCTTGCCGATCATGTTGCAGCGGCAGCAACTGCCGAATAGAGATTTCCGTCCAATTTTGTTCTAACACAAGGAGTTACCATGAAGAAGATTATTGCACTCGCCGGAGCTTTCGCCCTTGCCGCTTGCGGCGGCAGCGAAGCCGATGCCCCAACGGATGCCGAAACCACGGCCGCTGCGCCAGCCGAAGATGCTGCTCTGCCGACGACCAGCGCCGGCACCTACACTTCGGTTGCCGAAGATGGCGCGGAAGTGGCCGTGTCGCTCGGTGCGGACGGCAACTACACCGTGATGGAAGGCGGTGCTTCGGTCGAAACCGGCACCTGGGAAGATAACATTCGCGGCACCTGCCTGACGCCTGCTGCTGGCGGCGGCGAGAATTGCTGGAACATCGAACCCGGCACCGAAGCGGGCACGATGAACATCACCGATGCAGATGGTGAAACGCTGACCTATTCCTTCGAAGGCTGAGGCTTTCAGGGAATTTCGCTTAAGAGAAGGGCGGCCTGCGGGTCGCCCTTTTTCGTTGGCGCGGTACAGGTTATCAGGGCGCGCCCGCGCCGAACAGTCGGTCCTGTTCCACCCAGCCGCGATGGCCTGATACGTTAAGTTCGCACCAGCCGCTGGCGCAGGTGCCCAGTTCACCAATCACGCCGGGTTCGAGATTCCAGCGCAGTGCCGCACCAGCGGTGCCAGACTCGCGCATTGCGGCCAATCCTTCGCCAGTTACTATGGCGGTGCGTTGTTCGCTGAGTAGGCTGGCATAGATCCATCCCTCGGCCCCATCGGGATCGCGCACCAGCCGCCAGCCCTGATGGAAGCGGATTACCTGCACCGGAAGGCCGGGCCGCTGGTACACCCATTCGATCGGAAACCGCTCCCCCGCGCCTGCGCGCATGTTTGCGGTCTCGGCGGAAATGCTCGCCCAATAGGGCAGCTCACGCTCCTGCGCGAATGCGGCGGAAGCGGGAGCAAGCAAGGCGAGCAAGAGCAGGGCGAAGCGGGCAATCGTTTTCATCACCCCATCCATAGCGCGCCGGAAAGAGTCGCGGCAAGAGTCGCGGCAGCTGGCGCGTTCCAGTCTTGCAGCCCCGCATGATTGCGTCCATTGAGCGCCGCTGGACGCAATGCCGCCGCAAGAGCGGGCAGCAGGGGAATGTGAATGTTGCGCAAATCGGGTTTTGCGAAGGTTGCGGCGCTGGCGCTTGCCGTATCGGTCGGGTTGGCCGCGCCGCAAGTGGCGCTGGCGCAGGACGCTACCAATATCGCCCAGAACGATTCCGGTGATACCGCTTGGATTCTGGTCTGCAGCGCGCTGGTGATGCTGATGGCGCTGCCGGGCCTCGGGCTGTTTTACGGCGGGCTGGTGCGGGCCAAGAACTTCCTTTCGGTGCTGCTGCAAGTGGCGGCAGTCGCGGGTCTGGCCTCGGTATTGTGGGTAATGGTCGGCTACACCCTCGCCTTCGGCACCAGCGTGAGCGGCGTGATCGGCGACGGCTCCAAATGGATGCTGATTGATCTTACCATTGTCCGCGAAGGCCTGGTGCTGCCCGAAAGCACTTTCGCGCTGTTCCAGATGACTTTTGCCGCGATCACTCCCGCGCTGATGGTGGGTGCCTGGGTGGACCGCGCGCGGTTCGGCTGGGTGCTGGCTTTCACCGCGCTGTGGGGCCTGCTGGTCTATGCCCCGGTTGCACACTGGATCTGGGGCGGCGGCTGGCTGGGCCAGCTGGGCGTGGTCGATTTCGCGGGCGGGCTGGTCGTGCACACCACGGCGGGCGCTTCCGCATTGGTTGTGGCACTGCTGCTGGGCAAGCGGCAGGGCTTCCCCGGCTCTGCCCTGCTGCCGCACGCACCCGGACTGACGATGCTCGGCGCGATGCTGCTGTGGGTCGGCTGGTTCGGCTTCAACGGCGGCTCTGCGCTGACCGCCACCGACGATGCCTCCAACGCCATCATCAACACTCATGTCGCCGCAGCCGTGGCCGCGCTGGTCTGGGTGCTGGTGGAAAAGCTCAGCTTCGGTAAGCCAACCACCGTCGGCTTTGCCACCGGTGCGATAGCGGGACTGGCGACGGTTACTCCCGCCGCGGGATACGTTACCCCAGGATCGGCGATCCTGCTCGGCGTTGCCGGGGCGCTGGTCTGCTACTGGGCGATCGGGCTGGTGAAGAACAAGCTGGCGATCGACGATTCGCTCGATGTGTTCGCGGTGCATGGCGTGGGCGGGATGCTCGGCTCGGTACTGCTCGGTGTGTTCATCTGGAGCGGTGTCGGCGGCACCGGCTATACCGCGCTGGCCGACATGCCACTGGCCGTGGGCGTGCAGGCGATGGGTGTTCTGGTGGTTGCGCTGTTTAGCGCGGTAGCGACCGCTCTGATCGCGGTGGGCGTGAGCATGTTCATCCCGATGCGGGTGAGCGAGGACGAGGAAGTGCAGGGCCTCGACCTGTCGAGCCACGGCGAACGCGGGTGGTCGCTGGATTGATGGCGGAAGCGTTACTGGAATCTTGCCCACCAACCTCGCTCATCCTGAGCCTGTCGAAGGATAGCCACAGCGCTTGCGGCTACGATTGTGGCTGTGCTTCGACAAGCTCAGCATGAGCGGGTTTTGGGGAGCGCGAAGCGGGTAAATCGAAACCTAGGCCCCTCCACCAATTCCCCGCCATCAATCCCCCGTCAAAATCCGGTCCACCAGCTGCTTCACGCTCGGCGTAAAGTTGTTCGAGTAGAACGGATCGGTCTTGAATCGGTACGCCGCGTGGCCCGCAAACGCCAGGTTCTCGTCGGTCGGGCCGCCGTGGGCGATGTCTTGCAGGGTCTTCTGGATGCAGAAGCTGCGCGGATCGGCGAGGCGGCCGGTGGTGTAATCGTCGTGGTCCTTCCACGAGGAGAACCCGCAATGCGACAGGCAGCCCATGCAATCGGTCTGGTCCTTGCGGATCATCGCGCGTTCGGCGGGATCGACGAACACCACCGTATCATCGGGCGTCTTGAGCGCCTCGGTATGCCCCAGCGCCGCCCAGCCGCGCGCGCGTTCGCGATCCTGCGGGGTGACCCAGAAGTTCTTGCCCTTCACCCCGACATCGAGCTGCACCGTGTGCTCGCCCGCCGAAACCTTGGAATAGGGAATCTGCCGCTCGCTGCGCGCTTCCAGACTGCGCAGGAAAGGATTGCGCACCGCCGAGCTGTAGAAGCCGGTCGGGCTGAAGCGGTGCAGCAGGATGTCGCCATCGTCGAGCGTGCGCAGCAGGTCTTTCCAGCCCTGCGGGATCGGGCTTTCCTCGGTCAGCAAGGGCCGCGTGCCGTACTGGAACACGATCTGGCCGAGTTCCGGATTGTCGATCCAGTTTTCCCACTCGCGCAGGAACCACACCCCGCCCGCCATCACGATTGGCACCGAGTCGGCAATGCCTTCCGCGCGCATCGTTGCCCGCAAGGCGGCGACGCGGGGATAGGGGTCTTCGGGCTTCAGCGGGTCTTCCGCATTGGACAGGCCATTGTGCCCGCCCGCCAGCCACGGGTCTTCATAGACCACCGCCGCCAGCAATTCGGAAACCTTGTGATAGCTGCGCTTCCACAGCGCGCGGAAAGCGCGGGCGGAACTGATAATGGGGAGGTAATTGACCTCATACCGCGCGGCGATTTCCGCCAGCTTGTATGGCATCCCCGCACCGCAAGTGACGCCGGTGACCAGCCCCTTGGTCTGTTCAAGCACGCCTTCGAGCACTTGCTGCGCGCCGCCCATTTCCCACAGCACGTTGATGTTGATCGCGCCCTGCCCGTTGGAAATCTCGTAGGCGCGCTTCACCTGCTCGGTCGCCCCGTCGATGGCGTAGCGGACCAGTTGCTCGTGGCGTTCCTTGCGGGTCAGCGCATCGTACAGCTGCGGCACGATCTTGCCTTCGGCATCGTAGCTGTCGGCATTCACCGCGCTGACCGTGCCGATACCGCCCGCCGCCGCCCAGGCGCCGCTGCTGGCGTGATTGGTCGCCGAAACGCCCTTGCCGCCTTCCACCAGCGGCCAGACTTCCTTGCCGCCGTAGATGATCGGAGTGAGACCCTTAAATGCCATTATCGTCCTCGCTGGAGCCGCCATCCGCGATGGCCTGCTCGCTAAAATCCTCACCCGGCTGTGCGCAGGGCTCTATGTCTTGTGGCTCCGGCCGCTCGCCGGTGATCTCGAACTGCGCGTAAAAGCCCTCGATCTCGGGCTCGCGCACGAATTCGACAAGCCGATAGCCGACTCGCTCAAATTCGCAAAACAGAAGCTGCGGATTGATGCCGTGCTGGTCCGCCGGGCGATCAACGTCGACCACGATCACCTGCCCGCCTTCACGCAGCGCCGGGCGCATCCGCCAGATGAAGGCGTAAGGCTCGGTAATCTCATGATACATGTGCACCATGAAGATGCGGTCGAAGCTGTTCTCCGGCAGGTTGGGATCATCGATCCCGCCGGTGATGATCGAGACATTGTCGAGCCTGTCCCGCTCCACGCGGCTGCCGAGGCGGCGCAGCACCGCATCGTCAATATCCTGCGCCAGTACCCGGCCTTCGGGGCCGACGCGGGCGGCGAGGCGAACGGTGTAATATCCCTCCCCCGCGCCAATATCGGCAACAGTCATGCCCTCGGTAATCGCCGCCTGGTCCATCACCGTATCCGCCTCGCTGCGATCATCGCGCGCCTGTTCGGTGGAAAAGGCATTGCCCGCCAGATCAGAAACCGGGCGATAGGGGCGCGGAAATTCGCGCGAAGTCTCCGGCCGGTCATCCTGCGGCGCACCTTCGCACGCAGCCAAGGCAAGGCACAGGACTGCGCCTGCGAATATCCGGGCAAGAACTCCGCGATTTCATGGTTGAGGCTCTAGCGAGTGGTGGGACGGAAGGCAAAATACGATGCCTATCCAGTTCTAACAGGATCACTCCTCCCCCATCCGCAGCGCCGCGATAAACGCTTCCTGCGGGATGCTCACGTTCCCGTATTCGCGCATCCGCGCCTTGCCCTTCTTCTGCTTTTCCAGCAGCTTCTTCTTGCGCGAGATATCGCCGCCATAGCATTTGGCGGTCACGTCCTTGCGCAGCGCGGCGATGGTTTCGCGGGCGATCACCTTGCCGCCGATGGCGGCCTGGATCGGGATCTTGAACAGGTGGCGGGGGATCAGGTCTTTCAGGCGTTCGCACATGCCGCGCCCGCGTTCCTCCGCCACGTTGCGGTGGACGATCAGGCTGAGCGCGTCCACCGGCTCGGCATTGACGAGGATGTTCATCTTCACCAGGTCGCCTTCGCGCAGGCCGATCTGCTCGTAATCGAAGCTGGCATAGCCGCGGCTGATGCTCTTCAGGCGGTCGTAGAAATCGAACACCACTTCGTTCAGCGGCAATTCGTAGGTCACCTGCGCGCGGCCGCCGACATAGGTGAGATCGGTCTGCATCCCGCGCCGGTCCTGGCACAGCTTGAGGATCGAGCCGAGATATTCGTCGGGCGTGTAGATCACCGCCTTGATCCACGGTTCCTCGATCACGTCGATGCGGTTCACATCGGGCCAGTCCGCCGGATTGTGGATGTCCATCGTGGTCGCGGCCTCGGTCCGGGTGTGGCCGAGCTGGAGGCGGTAGACCACGCTGGGCGCGGTGGTGATGAGATCGAGATCGTATTCGCGGCTCAGCCGTTCCTGGATGATTTCCAGATGCAGCAGGCCGAGGAACCCGGCGCGGAAGCCGAAGCCCAATGCGGCGCTGCTCTCCATTTCATAGCTGAAGCTGGCATCGTTCAGCCGCAGCTTGCCGATGCTTTCGCGCAGCTTTTCGAAGTCCGCCGCGTCCACCGGGAACAGCCCGCAGAACACCACCGGCTGCACTTCCTTGTACCCGGCCAGCGCCTCGGTCGCGCCGTTCTTGACCGTGGTGATGGTGTCGCCCACGCGGGCCTGCTCCACCTCCTTGATCTGCGCGGTGATGAAGCCGATTTCGCCGGGGCCGAGTTCGGGCAGGTCGATCCGCTTGGGCGTAAAGGCGCCCACCCGGTCCACCAGATGCTGGGTGCCGCCCTGCATGAAGGTGACTTCGAGGCCCTTGCGCAGCACGCCGTCGATCACGCGGACGAGGATGACGACGCCGAGGTAGGGATCGTACCAGCTATCGACCAGCATGGCCTTCAATGGCGCGGCGGCGTCGCCCTTGCGGCGGGGGGATGCGGGCGACGACGGCTTCGAGCACGTCCTCGATCCCGATGCCGGACTTGGCGCTGGTGAGCACCGCCTCGCTGGCGTCGAGCCCGATGATGTCCTCGATTTCGGCGCGGACCTTCTCCGGTTCGGCGGCGGGAGATCGATCTTGTTGATGACGCAGACGATTTCGTGATCGTGCTCGATCGACTGGTAGACGTTGGCGAGCGTTTGCGCTTCGACGCCCTGCGCCGCGTCCACCACCAGCAGCGCGCCTTCGCAGGCGGCTAGGGAGCGGGAGACTTCGTAGGCGAAATCGACGTGGCCGGGGGTGTCCATGAGGTTGAGCTCATAGGTCTTGCCGTCTTTCGCGGTGTAGTTGAGGCGCACGGTCTGGGCCTTGATGGTGATCCCGCGCTCCTTCTCGATATCCATGTTATCAAGGACTTGCTCGGACATCTCACGCGCGGTCAGGCCGCCGGTGGTCTGGATCAGCCGGTCGGCCAGCGTGGACTTGCCATGATCGATATGGGCGATGATGCTGAAATTGCGGATCAGCGAAAGGTCGGTAGACATCCGCCGCCTCTAGCGACGTGTTCGCCCCGTGTCAGCAGGGAACGCAGGCGATCCCCTAATCACCCGGCGCGCAGCGATCCGGCAGTGATATCCACCTGCATGAAGCGTGGCCGTGTTGTCTGCGCACCGTGTTGATGCGGCATCGCGTAGTGACCGGGCGGCAGCGCCTGCAAGGGCATTCCGGCTGAAGCCAGCATATAGGGCGAAACGCGGTGCCGGGTACACATACCCCCCGCCCCGTCGCTCACGAGATTGTTCTCGAACGCCAGACCCTGCGTTGCATCTTGCGATCGCTGGACGGTGCAGACCACCAGCTGCCCCTCACCCAGATCAAGCACCAGCTGGGTGCCGACTGGCACGTCCACCAGTCCTTCGATCCGTGCACCGGAGCGGGAAAGATCGCGCAGCATCACCGAATAGTGATGATCCTCGTGGATCACCCCGATGCGGCGGAACAGCGTCTTGCGGTCGGCGCGATGCTTGGCCGGGCCGACTGGCTCATAACGCAATTCGCCAGATTCCAGCTTTTCCAGTACTGCCGCCTGCGGAACCGCGCGCGAGAAGATGAAACCCTGCACCAGGTCGGCCTCCAGCGCAGCAATGCAGTTCAGTTCATCCAGCGCTTCCACCCCTTCGGCAGTGGTGACCATTTTCATCGCCCGCGCCAGGCTGACGATGGCGGTGATGATCGCGGCGTTGGAATTGTCTTCTTCGGTACAGCCGCGAACGAAGCTTTGATCGATCTTGATTTTGTCGAACGGGGCGCGGCGCAGATAGGAAAGCGAGGAGTAGCCGGTGCCGAAATCATCCAGCGCCAGCTTGACCCCGATTTTGCACAGCTTCTTGAACATCAGGTCGGTCGCGCCGACGTCGCCCATGAACACGCTTTCGGTGATTTCCAGCTCCAGCTGGCGAGCCGGAAATCCCGACGCCGACAGAGCATTCGCCACCACGTTGGGCAGACTGTCGTTGGCAAATTGCTGTGCCGAGACATTGACCGAAAGGGTCAGCTCGCCCGGCCATTTGGCCGCATCACTGCAAGCGCGGCGCAAAGCCCATTCACCCAGCGAGTCAATCAGATTGCTGTCTTCGGCAATCGGAATGAACACACCCGGACTGATCGCCCCATGTTCAGGATGATTCCAGCGCATCAGCGCCTCGAACCCCTTGACCATGTGGGTCCGCGAACAGACCACCGGCTGGTAGTGCATTTCCAGCTCGTCGCGCGCCAGCGCATCGCGCAGATCTTCCTCGATCTCGCGGCGGTCTTCCGCCAATTCCTTCAAATCGTTGGAATAGAAGCGGAACTGCCCGCGCCCACCACCCTTGGCCGCGTATAGCGCGAGATCGGTGGCCTTGATCAGCTCGCTCGGTTCGATCCCGTCATAGGGAGCGATAGCAATGCCGATTGAAGTGCCGATGATCGCCCTGCTGCCCTCGATTGAATAGGGCTGGGAAATCATCTGGATGATACGATTGGCCATATCACCAAGATCACCACGATCATCCTTGTCGGGAATGATGATCTGGAATTCGTCGCCCCCCAGCCGCCCGATTTCAGCATCATCGGGCACGATCCGTTGCAGGCGCTGCGCAACTTGCCGCAGCAGCTCGTCACCCGCCGGGTGGCCAAGCGTATCGTTAACCTGCTTGAAGCGATCGAGATCGAGCATCAGCAGCGCGCAGGATCGTTTCTCGACCCGGTAGGCCTTCAGCACAGCTGTCAGCCGCGTCAGCATGCGATGGCGGTTCGCGAGCCCGGTGAGCGAATCGAAGGCCGCCGCTCGCGAGGAATCGCGCAATTGCTGATAGGTGGTGGTGATGTTCTTGGCGCTGCCGCGATAGCCGAGGAAGTTCTTCGCCTCGTCAAAATGCGGCTTGCCCGTCAGCGCCCACCAGGTTTCGATTTTCCCTGCGGCAGATGATTCTGCATCAGGAATAAGGCGAACTGCCTGTTCGCTGAAAGTTGTGCGGGCACTCAGCAGGAAGGACAACGGTCTGCCCCGGCTTTCGCTTTCGGAATCCTCGACCGTCTCAACCAGTTTCGCCAGACTTGAGCCGATGATCTCCCGATCCTTTTCGAAGCAGGCGGCCGCGTTGGGAGAAAGGTAGATCAGCCTGCCCAGTTCGTCGGTTGCCCAGAACCAACTGAGACCTGAGCGTTCAAAAGAATCAAGGAAGGATAGCCGCTGACTATCTGAAAATGCGACGATTTGCGCAGCCGCGTCCTCGGCATCGGGCACACGGACACCGCCGGTCAGTTGACCGCCGATATTCCTGAACATGCCGCGAACACCCACTTTGTCTGTCCTCCAAAAATCAATGGTAGGAAATATTCCAACGATTATTGCGCCTGATCGCGCGATTATTGCCTGTCCATGCTTACCAAACGGCTAAGTTTCGCTGCATGGTACTCGCACGCACGATTGCCGGCCCGCTATCCCGCCTTCTGTAGTTCTTCCGGCGTGTAAGGCCTTGGTGGCGGTGCCTGGATCGCGGTAATTTGCCCCGTGGAATCGCGTTGCAGCGGATTGGCGAACTCCACCCCCGTGCGATCATCGGCGCTCCACCTTGCGATGCAGGAAAGTGTCTGATTGTGCGATATCTGCAACTGGAACTGCGTCCCGACGGGAACATTCCACAAACCCTCGATCATCGCCCCGGTGACCGAGATATTGCGAATGGTTCCGTTGTAAAACTGGCCGTGGTGTTCGAGCACAACCTTGCGCAGCATCTTCTGCCGTGCAGCCCGAGAGGATTGTGGACCCTTGGCCACGGCGTCCAGCCCGTTTGCGATCCGTTCGTCAACCTGATCTGCCGGAAGCGCACGATCAAAGATATAGCCCTGCACGTGGCTGCACCCGTGTCGGCGGATCAGGTCCAGCTCGTCATGCGTCTCCACCCCTTCAGCGGTGGTATCCATTCCCAGCGTCTGCGCCAGGCTTGTGATCGAGGCGATGATCGCCCCGTTACGGCTGCCCTTCTCGGTCATCCCGCGCACGAAGCTCTGATCGATCTTGATCTTGTCGAACGGAGCCTTCTTGAGATAACCGAGCGAGGAGTAGCCGGTGCCGAAATCGTCCAGCGCCAGCCGCACGCCGACGCGCTTGAGTGCGGCGAACATTTCGTCAGTACCGCGATCATCACCCAGAAACACGCTCTCGGTGATTTCCAGTTCCAGCCGCGATGCCCGGATTCCGGCTTGGGAAATGGCATTCGCGACGATGGTGGGCAGGTTGAGATTGGAGAACTGCACCGGCGAAACGTTCACCGCCACACGCACTTCTTCCGGCCAGCGCGCCAAATCCTGACACGCCTGCCGAAGTGCCCATTCACCCAATTGCTGGATAAGTCCGCAATCCTCGGCAATGCCGATGAAGCGGCCAGGCGAAATCCATCCCTTTACAGGGTGCTGCCAGCGCATCAGCGCTTCGAAACCGGAAATCCTGTCGGTCGCCATCGACACTACCGGCTGGTAGTGGAGCTGCATTTCGCCCTTCACTACCGCATCGCGCAGATCCTCTTCGAGTTGCGAACGCGCCTCGGCTTCGGCGTGAAGATCCTCGGCGTAAAAATGATATCGCCCGCGACCGCCGTCCTTGGCGGCGTACAGCGCCAGATCGGCGTTGCGGATCAATTCTTCGGAATTGTCGCCATGTTCAGGGGCCACGGCAATCCCGATCGATGCACCGATCACTACACGCTGTCCGTCGATCGAATAGGGCTGCGAGAGGGAATGAATGATTTGGTGCCCCAGGTCTGCCAGTGCCTGCTGCGGGACGCGGGTGGGAATGATGACCTTGAATTCATCCCCCCCAAGACGGCCGACCTGCCCCTCCTTGCCAACGGCGCGTTCCAGCCGTTGCGCCACTTGCTTGAGCAGCGCATCGCCCGCCGGGTGGCCCATCGTATCGTTGACCTGCTTGAAGCGATCGAGATCGAGCAGCAGGATGGCGCAATGGCGGTTGGCCTCGGCCTGCGCGTCAAGAATTTTCTCCAGCGCCTGCGACATCTGGAAGCGGTTGGCGAGACCTGTCAGCGCATCATACCGGGCCAGCCGCGTCGCCTGTTCCTGGCTGCGCTTGCGTTCGGTAAGATCGGTGCCGGACCCGCGAAACCCGATGAAATTGTCGAACTGGTCATAGATCGGCCTGCCCGAGACCGACCACCAGCGTTCTTCCTCGTCGATTGCCGCGCGCACCGCCAACTCACTGAAGGCGGACCGGGCGGACAAGTGGAACAACAGCGTCCGCTCGCCCTCGTCCCCGGTGTCCTCCAGATCGAATAGCCGCGTGAAGGGCTGGCCCACCAGTCGATCGGGATTGCGATGCAGCGCCTTGGCGACCGGGGCCGAGACATAGGTCAGCTGCGAGCGGCGATCTGTTTCCCAGAACCAGCCCTGCCCGGTTTCTTCATAGTCCGCCAGAATGTCGCGGGCGCGGGTCTGCACACGCTCCTGAGCGTCGATCCGTTCGCGCTCTGACCTGTTCTCATCCAGCTGTTCGCGCACGACCAGCACCGCAACGACAAAGCCAACGCCAAGCCCCAGAATTCCTGCCAACGAACTGTGAGTTACAACCGCCGAAGTCCACATAGCGAATTTTGCGGCAAAGATGGCGGCTGGCTGTTGGCGCAAATAGGCCGTAGCAATGCTGCTGACGCACAGCATCCCGACCAGTGCGACATCCCAGGAAATGCCTCCGCTCTCGGCCCAGATCGTCAGGCCCATACCACACATGAACAACGGCAGCATAACCACAGCCGCCAGCCCGATTCCCTTGGACATGCGGCTTCGCAGCGCCACGAGATCGTGGACCCTGCTGATCTGCATCGCAATCAGCACCGAACAGCCCAGGATGGCCCAGGTGCCCGGACGCGGGAGATTTTCCGAGAAGGCAAGACAGACGGCAATCGCGCCGATGATCCCCAAGATGAGATAGGTCCATTTGCGCGGGAACCAGTGGTGGTGCGCCTGCATGAAGCGTGGGGCATCGACAGCGCGATCGGCCTTCGGCGTTCGACGTGGTCCCTGACGCCGCTCATCTGGCGGCGGTGCGGGTGCGGCTTCCGCAATTACTGGACGAGCAATTGTGGTTGGTACGACCGGCGCGGCCACGGCCTCCACTCCGCGCGCAGGCACGGGGTAAGGTTGGCGTCGCTGTGTGGCCGGTTGGGTCGCACCTTGCATGGCAAGCGGAATGCCAGTTTCGCTTTGAAGAACGGTTAATTGCCCGGGACATATTCTTGCGCAGCGTTAGCAGGGCATAGCTTCTCTCCCTCCATTGCCGACGGAGACGAAAAGGTTAAGATTACGCCCGATTGCGCCCAAGCGCGGCTGGTTATCAGGAGGATGCATGCGCCACATCGCCATCGTCGGTTCGGGGCCGGCGGGATACTACACCGCAGAAGCTGCGCAGAAGGCATTTGGTGAAGATGTTCGGGTCGATGTGTTCGACATGCTGCCAGTGCCCTACGGCCTGATCCGCACCGGGGTTGCTCCCGATCACCAATCGATCAAAGGCGTCTCCCGCCGTTATGAAGCGACCGCCCTGACGGAAAACGTCCGCTTCGTGGGCAATGTCGCGGTGGGGCGCGACGTTGAAATCACTGAACTGCAACAGCTTTATGATGCCGTCGTGCTAGCGACCGGGGCGCCGAAGGATCGTCCGCTGGGGATGCCGGGAGAAGATCTCGGCAATGTTTTCGGCAGTGCCGCCTTTGTTGGCTGGTACAACGGCCATCCCGAATTCGCGGGCCTCGATCCGGACCTTTCCGGACGGACGGCGGTGGTGATCGGCATGGGCAATGTCGCGCTGGATGTGGCGCGGATGCTGGCCAAGAAGGGCACTGAGTTCGCCGGTTCCGATATTGTCGACCACGCGCTGACCGCCCTTTCTGCCAGTACTATCGAGCGGATTGTCATCCTTGGTCGACGCGGGCCGCACCAGATCATGATGACGCCCAAGGAACTGGGCGAACTGGGCCATCTCGATCACGCCGCGCCGCATGTCGCCCCAGCGGACCTGCCTGATCAGGGCGAGGATGCCATTCTCGAACCCGGCCTGCGCAAGTCGGTGAACCTGCTGCGCGAATTCGCCGCCACGCCCGAACATATCCGGGGCGAGAAACGCATCGCGGTGGAATTTGCCTTTTTCCGCCAGCCCGTTGCGCTGGGGGGGAAGGCAATGTATCCGGCATCGAAGTCGAACGCACCGCGCTGGAAAAAGGCCGCGCGGTGGGCACCGGCGAGATGGAGACCTTGCCCGCCGATCTGGTGATCGCCTGCATCGGCTATCGCACCGCCCCCATTCCCGGTGTCCCGTTTGACACGCGCGAGGGTCGCTTCGCCAATGAAGACGGACGCATCATGCCCGGCCTCTACTGCGTCGGCTGGGCCAAGCGCGGGCCATCGGGGACAATCGGCACCAACAAGCCCGATGGTTCAGGCGTGATCGCGCATATCGTCACCGACATCGCCAGCGGCGCACTGGGCAATGGCGGGAAACGGGGCCGCGAAGGGTTCGACGAGCTGGCGCAAGCGAGAGAGCTCGACGTGGTCACCTTCCGCGACTGGAAGAAGATCGAACAGGCCGAAGCCCAGGCCGCGCGCGAGGGCGCACCTCGTGAGAAATTCGTCGATGTGGCAGCGATGCTAGAGGCGTTGAAACAGCCTTAAATCACACCCGCATCGGCATCAGCACGTAGAGCGCCGCGCTCTTCTCGTTCTCGCGGATCAGCGTTGGCGCGCCGGCATCGGCGAAATGCAGTTCCACCGTGCCGCTGCCGAGCTGCTGGAGGATGTCCTTCAGATAGCTGGCATTGAAGCCGATTTCGATCGGATCGGACGAATACTGCGAGGAGACTTCTTCCACCGCATTGCCGTTGTCCGGGCTGGTGACGGTGAGCGTCACCTTGTCGGCTTCCAGCCCCATTTTCACCGCGCGGGTCTTCTCGGTGGCGATGGTCGCCACGCGGTCCACCCCGGCGTAGAGCGACTTGGGATCGACCTTGAGCAACTTGTCGTTGCCAGTCGGGATCACGCGGCTGTAATCGGGGAAAGTGCCGTCGATCAGCTTGCTGGTCAGCACCACCCCGCCCTCGCCGCCCAGCGCGAAGCGGATCTTGGAGGGGCTGAGATCGATCTGCACATTGCCTTCGGAGGCTTCCTCCAGCAGCTTGCGCAGTTCCGCCACCGCCTTGCGCGGCACGATCACGTCGGGCATCCCCTCGGCCCCGGCAGGCCGCGCCAGGGTGAAGCGGGCGAGCCGGTGGCCATCGGTCGCCGCCGCCTTCAGCACGCCGCCATCCTCGTCCGAAACGTGGAGGAAAATGCCGTTGAGGTAATAGCGGGTTTCCTCGGTGCTGATGGCAAAGCGGGTGCGGTCGATCAGTTCGGCGAGCAGCTTGGCCGCGACTTCGAAACTGGTCGGCAGGTCGCCTTCGACGATCACCGGGAAATCGTCACGCGGCAGGGTCGGTAGCTTGAACTTGCTGCGCCCGGCCTTGATTTCCATGCGGTTGTCAGCGGTTTCGAGGCTCACTTCGCTGCCATCGGGCAGCTTGCGGGCGATATCGAACAGCAGGTGCGCGGAAACGGTGATCGCGCCGGGCGTATCGACCCGGTTGGCGCGCAGGTTGTCCACCACCTGCAGGTCGAGATCGGTCGCCATGATGCGGACATGCCCGCCAGCCTCGGCCTCGATCAGCACGTTGGAGAGGATCGGAATGGTATTGCGCCGCTCCACCACGCTCTGGACGTGGGACAGGCTGCGAAGCAGCTCTGCGCGTTCGATGGTGACTTTCATGACCAATCATTCCCCATTGCGCGCTGGTGTGACCGGGAAAGCCCGGAGTCGCCTGCCAGCGCCGGTATAGATGCTGCCCTACCCTTAGCGAAGGCGCGAATGTGGGCAAGGATTCGGACGGAGCAGACGGGATTCGCTGGGGAAAAGTCGCTTGCGATCCTCCTCGCTTGCGCAGCAAGTGGGGAGGTGGAAGGCCGCAGGCCTGACGGAGGGGCAAATGGACGAACAACCGCCTGATAAATCGACTGTAGCAAAAGCGCGCAGGCTGCGCGGCGAAATGAGCTTGCCCGAAGTGAATGCTCTGGCAGTGCTCGCGCCGGAAGCAGCAAGGCTTCAGATTCCGCCGCCAGCATCCCGCCAAGCCGTACTTTTACGACTTTTACTGCGCCTCGGCGAAGCTGGTGATCGAAGTTGATGGTGCGGCGCACGACATGGGCGACAATCCGGCGCGGCGATGCCATCAGGGACGCGGTGATACGGAAACGCGGATTGCGGATTTTGCGCATTCCGGCGTCCGAAGTGCTGGCGGACCTTGCGCAGGTAGTGAAGGCATCGTGGCAGCGTGCCGTGGCGCTTAGCAGTACCAATCCTCCTCGCTTGCGCCAGCAAGTGGGGAGGTGGCGCGTCGCGAAGCGGCGTGACGGAGGGGTGATGCCATGGCTGAGCGGTAGCGCGAGAATTGCTTATCGCACCATCCCCCTCCACCACCCTGCGGGCGGTCCCCCTCCCCACTTGCTCCGCAAGCGGGGAGGATTTTTAGCCCATCATCGCCATGCCGCCATTCACGTGCAGCGTCTGCCCGGTCACATAGCCCGCCTCGCGCGAAGCGAGATAGGCCACCGCCGCGCCGACATCCTCGCCTTCGCCCATCTTCGCCATCGGGATGCGCGCGTTGATCGCGCCCTTCTGCTTCTCGTCCAAAGCCTCGGTCATCGCCGAGCGGATGAAGCCGGGGGCGACGCAGTTGACGGTGATGTTGCGGCTGGCGACTTCCTGCGCCAGGCTCTTGGACATGCCGACCAGCCCGGCCTTGGCCGCGCAGTAATTCATCTGCCCCGGATTGCCCGTCGCCCCGACCACGCTGGTGATCGAGATAATCCGCCCGAACCGCGCCTTCATCATCGGCCGCACGCTGGCGCGCATCAGCCGGAAGGCGGCTTCGAGATTGATGCGGATCACCTCGTCCCACTCCTCGTCCTTCATCCGCATGGCGAGATTGTCGCGGGTGATCCCGGCATTGTTGATCAGGATGTCGATCCCGCCGAGCGTATCCACTGCGGCGGGGACCAATTCCTCGACCTGGGTGCGATCGGACAGATTGCAGGTGATCTCGACATGGCCGTCATGATCGTGATGCGCGAATTCGCTGTTCAATTCCTCGCGGAAGGACCGCAGCTTGCTGCCGTTCGACCCCGAAAGGGCCAGCCGCGCGCCCTGCTCTGCCAGCGCGCGGGCAATCGCCGACCCGATCCCACCGCTGGCGCCGGTGACGAGGGCATTCATTCCGGTGAGTGAGAACATCTATTCAATCTCCGTTGATTTGATTCACGCGGAGACGCGGAGACGCGGAGGGCGAATTCGGCTGCCGGTAACCATTCACGATACGTTTGACGCCGTCGCTCATAACGGCACCTGCAAAGTTGAGGATCAGCCCTACGAGCTGTTTGGTCAGGCGCAAGTATGTCAGCAATTGTTTGCAATGTGCTTTGGAAATCTGTTCGACTGATTTGATTTCCAGAATCAGTCGATCCTCGACCAGCAGATCGATGCGAAACGCGGCCTGATGAACCACTCCGCGAAAATGCACATCGACCGGCACCTGCCGGGAAACCTTCAAGCCTCGATTTGCCAATTCGCCCGCAAGGACGAGCTCATAAACGCTTTCCAGCAGCCCCGGCCCCAATTCTCGATGGATGGCAACGCACGAATCGATAACCTGAGCCGTAAGCTCATCGGTCGCGATCTGCCCTTCTCCGCGTCTCCGCGTCTCCGCGTGAATCGATCTTCTCCTTCGCTAAGCGCTGTTGCGCGCGGTCGCGGTTAGGGTCAACCGTCTGCTTACTGGCGCACCGATCCCCGCGGCGTGAAGTTTGTCCGGCGCACTTCGCGGATCGCCCCGTTCTCGATCCGGCCCTCCACCAGTTCATACCCCATCAGCGCGAACACGCGTTCGCGCAGGAAGATCGGACGGGCGTTGCCGTACCAGTCGACGCAGCTGGCAATGCAGTTGTCGCTCACGTCCGACTTGGCGCGGCTTACCAGATCGCCCGCCGGGTTGAATTCGCGATTGTCACGGCGGAGGAAGAAGATCGCCGAGGCATTGCCGAGGTATTCGCCCCCCGTCCCCGTCCTCGTGCGGCTGACCGGCAGACCGAGCGTGCCCGAAACACCCTGCGGCGAACCGGGATCGGCGCGGTAGAAGAACGCCTGGCTGCGCACTTCGCCTTCGCTCGCGGCGGGGAGCATGTAGACATCCTCCACTCGCGCCGACTGCCCGAGCGAGACCGCCGAGAAACCCAGTGCATTTCCGCTGCCCGGACCGATAGCGATGGCATCACTTCCCATCACGTCGAACCGCGACACCCCGTGTTCCAGATCGATCCGCTGTGCTGCGCGGCCATCCACAGGAGCCGCGTAGAAGAAGCGGGCGTCACTTTCATTCCCGTAATTCGCCGCCGCGTAGAGCAGATAATCGCCGACAAACCGGTTCTGGAAGCTGTAGCCCGCCACCGGCGGCAATTCGCGCAAGGCCGCCTGCGGCATCCGTTCGGATCCGTCGGTAAAGGCCCCCAGCGGCACGGTGAGCAGGCCGAGATCGCCGCTGGAAAACTCGCTGCCCCACATGCCATCGCCCTGCCCCTCGCCGCGCAGGACCACGCGCAAGACATTGTCGGCAGCATCCTCGGTGAAAGAGAACTGGTCTATCGGCCCGCCAGTAACGGGCACCGATCCGGGGCGCGATCCGTCCAATGGCAGGCGATAGAGCTGGCCGTCGGCCTCGCCACCATCGTAGCTGATTGCATTCGTCCACAGGTACACCGCCTGTGAGGAGACGTAGAACACCCGGCTCCAGCTGCCGAGCACGGCGGTGGCGTCGCATTCCAGTTCCTCGGTGGAGAGGTCGCAGCGGGTCACCGCGTGGGCCATCGGCAGGAAGAACTTGCCGCGCCGCGCGGGCTCGGTGAGGAAAACGTCCTCCGCATCGACCAGATCGACCACCTCGCCCCCCGGTCCGCCGCGCCGCAGCGCGGGCATGGTCGCACGCCAGTTGTTCCATTGCAGCGAGACAGGGGCGTAGAAGATCAGTTCATCGCCGATCATCCGGCTGGCGTAATTGGTGGATGAGTAATAGTCGCCCGAACGCAGGTAATGCGTGTCGCGATAGGTCAGGCTGCCGTCGCGCCCCAGCCGGAAGCGGTTGATTTCGGTGCCGAAATCGCCGTAGCTGTAACCGACCACGATCACCTGATCGCCGCGCACCAGCATCTCGTCATACCAGGTGGAAGAGGCGTTTTGGGCACCGGGCGGAAAGGCATTGATGCTGTCCGCCGGTTCCAGCGCATTGCCGCCGTGGCGCACGGTGAAAATCCGCCCGCGCCGCAAGATGACGAGATAGTCCCCCGCATCCTTGACGATCGCGCCCTCATCCACGCCCGCTTCCTGGGTGTTGGTAATCTGTTCGCCAGACGGGGCAGAGGCATCGGCGGACGCCTCCGCAGCGGCATAGGCGGGAGGCGGTGGTGGCGATGCGGGCGGTGGCGGCGAAGGAAGAGCCATCTGCGCCGTTACGACGATCTCATCGTCATCGCCGTAGTTGCCGCCATAGGGCTGGTCGCTCAGTTCCTGCATCTGCGCGGCAAAGGCTTCGAGCGCCTCTGCGTTCTCAAAGGCATAAAGCCCCTCTTCCGCCGCTTCGCCCGTGGCGTTTTGTGCGCCGACCGACTGGCATCCTACCAGCGCAAGGCATACCCCGGCGATGGTGGCCGGGGCGATGATCGATATCCGGAGCGGCGTTTTCATGTGATTCCCCCTACTATGTAACAGTGTTACATCGCCCGCCGCGCCTGAACGCAATATGTATGCAATGCGGCTGTCAGATCAGCCCTGCCAGCGTATCGATATCGTCCATCCCCACCACGCTGGTCACCGTCAGCGTCGGGCGCGATCTTGCGGATCATCGGGCCGAGCACCTTGCCCCCCAGTTCGACAAAATGCGTAATCCCCGCGTCGTGCATCGCCACACCGACTTTCGCGCCAGCGCACCCGGCCGGTGATCTGTTCGACCAGCAGCGCGCTGTTGCTCGCCGGATCGGTGACGGCGGCGGCGGTGACATTGGCGTAGACCGGCAGGCGGAACGGCGCCGGGCGGTGTCGCGGCCAATGCCTCGGCCATCCGCTCGGCGGCGGGCTGCATCAGCGAACAGTGGAAGGGCGCCGAAACGGGCAACTTGATCGCCCGCTTGCTGCCGTGCTCCTTCGCCAGTTCCACCGCGCGATCTATCGCAGTCGAGATGGCCCGAGAGCACCACCTGCCCCGGATCGTTGTCATTGGCGACTTCGCACACCTCTCCCTGCGCGCGCAGCATCGGCCAAGCGCCTGCGCCATCGCCACATCCGCGCCGAGCAACGCGCACATCCCGCCCACGCCGAGCGGCACCGCCGCCTGCATCGCATCGCCGCGAATGCGCAGCAGCCGCGCGGTATCGGCCAGGCTGAACGCGCCCACGGCGGCCAGCGCGGAATATTCGCCAAGCGAATGCCCCGCCACCGCCTCGCCCTTCTCCGCCAGCGCAATTCCGCCCGCTTCGAGCACCCGCGCCACCGCCAGCGCATTGGCCATGATCGCGGGCTGGGCATTGGCGGTCAGCGTCAGTTCGCTCTTCCGGCCCTTCGCGCATCAGCGCAGAACAGCTTCTGCCTCAGCGCCTCGTCCACTTCGCCGAAACACCTCGCGCGCCGCCGAGCTGGCCTCGGCCAGCTCCGCGCCCATGCCGACTTTCTGGCTGCCCTGGCCGGGAAAAACGAATGCGATCATGTGTGTCTCCTGATCGTGGCAGCGCGCCTAGCGGACCGTGCCAAAGGGCACGATCGCGTTGCCCGCATCATGGCCGATATCGGCGCGGCCGAGGATAGGGTATGCCCGTCTTGGCGCACCAGTAGCGGGCGATCTCTTCCGCGGTGGAACCGAAAGGGCGATCGTTCTCCGGCACGTCGGACACCCGGCCAAGGCGGATCCCCGCCGCGCCGCTCAGGTGCTGGGTGACGTGGAAGAACAGCCGGTCCACCGCGTAGAGATGCTCGGCCACTTCCTCCACCAGCACGACATGGCCGGCAAGATCGGGCATCAGCTCGGTGCCCGCCAGCATGGCCAGCGTCATCAGGTTGAAGGCGACGGTGGGGCGCCCATCCAGCCCTGCTTCCAGCGGCACCTTCTGGCCGGAGAGATAGCGCAGCACCCGCCGCACCGCCTCGTCCCCGCCTTCACGGCGGATATCGCCCGCCAGCGGCCCGTGGACCGGCTTGCCGATCCCGTGCCGGTAGAGCGCGCCGAGCAGCATTCCGGCGTCCGAATAGCCGAGCTAAGTCTTGCCCTGCGCGCGTTCGCCCAGCCCGGCAATCGGCATCCGCAGCGATCCGGCAGGCGCCGTAACCGCCCATCGCGAACCACACCGCATCCACCGCAGGATCATTGGCCACTTCGAGAAAGGCCGCCAGCCGCGTGGCGTCATCGCCGGCAAAATGGCCCGGTTTCTGCGGAAACATTGCGGGTGAAAAGCGAGGCGAGCCTGCGGGAACTCCGCCGCCGCCAGCGCCAGCACCGCATCGGCGCGTTCGCGGCGGATCGGCTTGCCGGGGCAGACGAGGGCGATGTGGGTCATGGATGGCCTTACCTTAACAGCGGGCGCGCGAAGGTGGCAATTGCGCTTTTTCGCAGGGGATTGATGGATGCACGCGGAGACGCGGAGACGCGGAGGGCGCATAATCGCGCCGCAGGCGCCTGTCGATTATGCGCACAGAGACACAGGGACAGGGGAGATTGTGTCCACCATCTCTCTGCCCCTGTGTCTCTGCGAGCGAACTTTGCAGCGCCTCCGGCGCAGCATTCCCCTCCGCGTCTCCGCGTCTCCGCGTGCTGAAAATCTACCCCTCCGGGGTGACGAACGACCGCACCCGGCTATCGGCGCAGAAATGACCGAAGCGAACCTCTCAAAGCCCTATTTCTTCTGCGGGATCGGCGGTTCGGGGATGCTGCCGCTGGCGCTGATCGTGCACGGGCTGGCGGCAGAGGTCGCCGGGTCTGACCGCAGTTGCGACCAGGGCCGCACGCCGGAAAAATTCGCCTTTCGATGGCAAGCGCAAGGGCTCACGCCTGTTCCCGCAGGACGGCAGCGGCATCACCTCGCCCGATCAGGTGCTGGTCGCCAGCGCCGCGATTGAAGACACCGTGCCCGAAGTCGCGCGCGCCGCGCGCGCTGGGCTGCGCGCGGCTGACCCGGGCCGAACTGCTGGCCGCAATTGTTCAATGCCGCGCCGGCCCGCTCGCGATTGGCGGGACCAGCGGCAAAAGCACCACCACCGCCATGCTCGGCTGGATCATGCACGCGGCGGGCCGCGCGCCCGACGATCATGAATGGCGCGGTGATGAAGAACTTCGTTTCGCCCGACGTGCCCTTTGCCAGCGCCGTGGTGGGCGATGGCGGCACTGTTCGTGTCCGAAGTGGACGAAAGCGACGGCTCGATCGCGCTCTATCGCCCCACGGTGGCGCTGCTGCTCAACGTCAGCCTCGATCACAAGAGCATGGACGAACTGCGCGGGTTGTTTGGTGATTTCCTCAGCGTGGCCGGCGCGGCGGCGGTGAATTTTGACGATGCCGAGGCGCTCCGCTGGTCGCCGCGCGCCGAGGCAGCCGCTGACCTTCGGGATCGACAACGCTGACGCCGCCTCGGGCGTGAAGCCGAGGGCAGCATGGTCGAAGGGCCGACGCAGCAGGATCGCCGCACTGGTGCTGGACCGGCGCGAGCGGCACCGAACACCCGCTGCCCTCGCCATGCCGGGTCGGCACAATCTGTCGAACGCGCTCGCCGCGATTGCCGGCGCGCAATGCTGCCGGGGTGCCGGTGGCCGATGCCGTGGCGGCGCTCGCCAGTTTCAAAGGCCTCGCCCGCCGGTTCGACATTATCGGCACCTCGGCCAGCGGCGTGACGGTGATCGACGATTTCGGCCACAACCCGGAAAAGGCCCGCGCCACCCTGCGCACGCTGAAGAGCCATCCGGGCCGGGTGATCGCCTTCTTCCAGCCGCACGGCTATGGCCCGCTGCGGCAGATGGGCGCGGAACTGGCAGAGACTTTCGCCGCACGAACTCGGCCCCGATGACCTGACGATCCTGTGCGATCCGGTCTATTTCGGCGGCACGGTGGACCGCAGCGAAGGCAGCGAGCGGATCGTCGACCTGATCGCCAAGGCAGGCGGCACGCGCTCGCACATCAACACCCGCGAAGGAATGCGGCGATTGCATCGTCGCACAATGCCCGCCCGGGAGACCGGATGGTGGTGATGGGCGCGCGCGACGATACGCTGACGGCATTTGCGGAAAGCCTTTTGCAACGATTGCAGGCCTAAGCTCCTCCCCACACCGCCAAGCACGGGGAGCAGCGCCGCCAATGCAGAAGAATTACCGCGCGGGCGGGGTCGGGCTGTTCGATGCCTTGCCCGGCACCTATCTGGTCTCCGCCTATTTTGACGACAATCAGGTCGATGTGATCACCTGCAACGTGCTCGGCTGGCAGCTTGGCAACGATCGGCGGCTGACCCCGCTGTGCCTCGACGTGCGCGCGGCGGACGACGAGGTGTGGTTCGTGCTCCACCCCGATGGCCGCGTAGAAAGTTCTGAAGGCCTCAGTTGGTCGACCAAGGACGCATGGATCGCCGAACAGCGGCGGAATTACCGGGCGGCGGCTTAGGACCTTGAGGTGGATCGCATCAGATTGAGCCACCAAAACTCCCCTCCCCTCGCGGATTCGAGGCGGAGCCCCAGCGGCTGAGGTCGGGGGTCCCATACTCGATAGCGGCAGTACACCCCCACCCAGCCTCCCCTCAAGGGCGAGGAGGAAGGTTAGTCGACTAACGTCATCGCGCGCTAATGCCCCGCCCCGGTCTCGTGCGTCAAGCCGATCACCTTGTGCAGCACGAACACGATCACTCCGCCCAGCGCCAGCCCCAGCAGCGCCGAAAGTCCCGGCAAAAGTCAGCCAGCCGAGCACCCCGCCCGCTGCTCCGGACAGCCGCAGCAACGCCATGCTCGATGCCCTCGACCCAGTGCTCCGGCCCGGCACCCCCACCTCGGCCAGCCCGTGCAGGATGATCCCGCCGCCGACCCACAGCATCGCCACCGTGCCGATCGATGGACAGCGCCACCAGCAACTTCGGCATGGCAGCGAGCAGGAATGCCGCCCAGCCCGCGCCCAGCGCTGGTGCGCGCTTCGGTCTTCAGATGCAGGCCGACATCGTCCATCTTCACGATCAGCCCCACCACGCCGTAAACCGCCACCGTGATGACGATCCCCACCACCGCCAGCACCCCCGCGCGGGTCAGCAGGTCTTCCGCCGCCACTTCGTCAAGCGTGATCGCCATGATTTCCGCCGACAGGATCAGATCGGTGCGGATCGCGCCCGGCAATGCGCTGCTTCTCGAACTCCGCCGGGTCCGTCGATCGCGTCTTCCACGCGTCTTGCCGTGCTTGGCCCCGCCCAGCTTTTCCATCACCTTTTCCGCGCCTTCATAGCACAGGATAGGCCCCGCCCAGCATCAGCAGGCAAATGATCGCCTGCGGCAGAAATTCGCTCAGCAGCAGCGCGCCGGGCAGCAGGATCAGCAGCTTGTTGATCAGACTGCCCTTGGCGATCCTCGCGATGATCGGCAGTTCGCGAGCCGGGGAAAGCCCGGTGACATAGCCGGGCGTCACCGCCGCATCATCGATCACCACGCCTGCCGTCTTGGTACCCGCGCGCCCGGCGGCAGCGGCGATATCGTCCACGCTGGCAGCGGCGGTGCGGGCGATGATGGATATGTCGTCGAGCAGGGCTACAAGGCCACCGGGCATGGGGTACTCCGTGAAAGGCGGGGAAAGGCTTGCGCAGTAAACGCTATTGGCTTCGTATCGTGCCCGGCCCGGCTATTCCACCCTGTAAACGCGAATCGCACGGCGGGGACCGGGATGATCGGTCGCCATTTCCAGCCGCGCCGACAAACACCCCGCCGCCCAGCCACTCATACCGGCCCAGCGGCGGATCGAACACCGGGCGGGTATAGATCGGCTGCGGCGCCTCGCCTTCCGCCGGGCGGGCAGACGGTGGCGCGGTTGTGGACATTGATCACCGCGCCATCGTCGGTCTCGACAAAGTAATCGGCTATCAGCGTGGTGCAGCCATCGGGCCGATCCAGCTGCCAGTCCCACGCGCCGGGGCGGACAGTGCCGGTGATCCCCTCGCCCTCGATCTGCCGCCGGTGATCGGGATGATCCGGCGCGTTGCCGCGCCCGGTTTCCCCCAGTTGCTCCACTTCGGGCCCAGTTCGGCGACAATGGTGAAGACCGGTACCAGTGCGGGCGCATCCTGCGCGGCAGCCGGCGTGGCAACGAGAGCGGCGGCAGCGGCGAGCGCGGCAATGTGGTCTTCATAGTTATCTCCCTCTGTTGTCATCCCTGCCATAGCCGCGCTTGCATTCCGCGCCAATCCCGTTAAGGGCGCTGCTTCCGCAAAGCCGAGCCGATGGCCGGCCGCGCGGAAATCAAGAAAGCCGGAGGGGCGCGCACGGAATTCGCCGTGCCAATGCCAGCGATCGGCATGAAATGAAAGGAAGCGCAGCATGGCTCTATATGAGCACGTGTTCCTCGCGCGTCAGGATCTGAGCCAGGCTCAGGTTGACGCGCTTGCAGCCGGCGCCACGGAAATCGTGGAAAGCATGGGCGGCAAGGTCATGAAGACCGAGACCTGGGGCCTCAAGTCCCTCACCTACAAGATCGACCGCAACCGCAAGGCGCATTTCGTGCTGCTCAACATCGAGGGCCCCGGCCCGCTGGTGGCCGAGCTGGAGCGCCAGAACAAGATCAACGAAGACATCATCCGCTGGCTCACCGTATCGGTGGACGAGCACGAGGAAGGCCCTTCGGTGATGATGCGCAAGAACGACCGCGACAAGCAAGCGCCGTTCCGAACGTGAGGAGCGTTTCTGATGGCCCGCCCGTTCTATCGCCGCCGCAAGTCCTGCCCGTTCGCGGCCAAGGATGCCCCCGTGATCGACTACAAGGACACGCGCCTGCTGCAGGGCTTCATGTCCGAACGTGGCAAGATCGTGCCAGCCGCATCACCGCCGTTTCCGGCAAGAAGCAGCGCGAGCTGGCCAAGGCGATCAAGCGCGCCCGCCATCTGGGCCTGCTGCCCTACGTCGTGAAGTGAGGGGAGCATAACCATGGATATCATTCTCCTCGAACGCATCGGCGGGCTCGGCTCGATCGGTGACGTTGTCACCGTGAAGGACGGCTACGCGCGCAACTTCCTGTTGCCGCAGAAGAAGGCCCTGCGCGCCAATGCGGCGAACAAGCAGGTCTTCGAAGCCAACCGTGACCGGCTCGAAACCGAAAACGTGCAGAAGCGCGATTCGGCTGCCAAGCAGGCCGAAACCGTTGCTGGCGCTGAAATCGTGCTGCTGCGCGCAGCGTCCAATGCTGGCCAGCTCTACGGTTCGGTCAACGTCCGCGACGTGGCGCAGGCTCTCAAGGAGCAGGGCCACGATGTCGACAAGCGTCAGGTCATCATGGGCGCACCGATCAAGACCATCGGCGTGTTCGAAGTGACCATCGCGCTGCACCCGGAAGTCGAAGTGACGATCAAGGCGAACATCGCCCGTTCGGACGACGAAGCCGAACTGCAGAGCAAGGGCGTCGACATCCTCGCCGCCGCCTTCGAAGACGAACGCGGCGAAGCCGAAGGCTTCACCGAAGCGTTCGATCCCACGCGCGAACCCGGCGAACTGCCGAGCGCGGATGAGGACGAAGTTGCGGGCGACGCAGAAGGCTGAGGCTTTCGCTTCTGTTACGAGAAAAATGGGGCGCTGCCAGCGATGGCGGCGCCCTTTTTTGTTCACGCGAAGGCGCGAAGGCGCGAAGAAGATTGCGCCGCAGGCGCTTTCAAGTTCAGGCGCTGTCAGAGGTACAGAGGCACGGAGGATTATCGCGCTATTTCTTCGTGGCTTTGTGGCTTTGTGTGAACCAACTTTTTTCACACAAAGCCACAAAGACACAAAGAGGATTGCACTTTTCCCCTTCGCGCCTTCGCGCCTTCGCGTGAAAATCAAAAAGCCTGCGGCACAGTTCAGTCCCCAGACAAAAACCCCACAATCGCCCGCCCGAATTCCGGCCGCGTCACGCAGCTCATGTGGTTGCCCGGAATTTCCTCCACCCGCGCATCGGGCAAAGCCTCGGCCAGCCGCCAGGGGGAGCCGTTGTCGCGGTCCTCGTCGCCGATCAGCACCAGCGTCGGCATGGTGAGGCGGTCCAGCTCAGCCACCTCAATCGAGTCCACGCCCTGAGTCAGCAGCAGCCGCGCCGCCACGCGGTCGATCCCCTGCCCCTGCATGAAGCTCTTGGCCAGAAACGCCGGATCGCCGCGCGCGATGGTATCAAAGCGGTCGATCATGTCGATGAAAAAGCCGGTGCGCTTGCGCCAATTGGTCAGCCCTTCCAGCCCCATGCCGGAAAGCACCAGCCGCCGCGGAGCCAGTCCGGCAATCACCGAGCTGATCGCGGTGCGACTGCCGAGCGAGAAGCCGACCAGATCGTAATCCTCCAGCCCCAACGCCTCCACCAATGCCAGCGCATCGCGCACCAGCACTCCCGCCGGGAAGGCGGCAGGATCGCTGGGGGAATCGCTTTCCCCGTGAATACGCCAGTCGGGCATGATCGCCTCGAACCCCGCATCCGCCAGCATCTGCGCGGTGCCGAACTTGATCCAGTTGACCTCTGCATTGGAGAACAGCCCGTGCAGCAGCAACACCGGGCGGCCTGCACCGAGCCGATGGACGGCAATTTGCGCGCCATCGGGGGCGGTGACGAAGGTGGTCGGAGGGCGCTCAATCCTACTCTCCAGCAAGATATTCGCGATATTGGCATCCCCCGTACGCTTGCAGATGCGCATGAAACTTTACGTCAGCGGTCAGCAGGACAGCGCCAAGCTGGATCGCGCAGCAAGCGAGATAAAGGCAATCGTGGACCGCATGATCGCAGATCGAAAGCCAGTTCAGCGCGAGCGCTATCGAATCCGCGACTGGAAGACAAACCGCTCAGACAAAATGACATCGATACTTTCGAGCTTGCGTTTCGCGATCTCTGCCGTGAAATGCCATTGCACGCGCTTCGCACATTATGTGAGCCAGCTCGATCATGCAATCCAGTCTGGAGGCGATCAGCAGAGGTTCTGATTGCAGCCGCTGCTTAAACTCCGCCTGTCCCGCCTCTCGAGCACGAACCATTTGACCGCAATATTCGCGTCAGGATCAGCAAGCTGGATCAGTTCCAGAACGTGCCGAAAGTTGCTCGCGGAACTCGCGGATCAGCGGGCCACTGTCAGACGTGGGGTCTTCTGCCCCGCCTTCAGCGAGCCTTGCAAGGACAGTTCTTCCGCTCCTGCGGATAGCCGCCGTTTGGGCCGGTCCGCTCGATTCAGATCGCGCAGCTCTGCCTCAAGCGAACGCTACCACGCACCTTGCGCGCCGGCGATAATCTGCGAGCAGTTTCGTCATCGAGTTGGCGGATCAAAGTCTGGCCCATGCGACAAATTGCTATCACAATGATAGCAGTCTGTCGCAACTCAGCGGTAAACGCAGACCGCCCCGGCCCAAAGCGAGCTTACCAGATCCTGGTCATTCGCGGTGTTGAACACGCCCGAAATGATGGCCTCGCCAGAACCGATGGTGAATTCATCGCCCAGCGTGCTGTCCTCGACCAGAGCAACCTCCGGATCGGCCAGCATCTCGGCACGGGTCAGGCGCGGCACATAGGGCGCGCTGGCGGAATAGCCGACGAATGTGTCGTCCTGGAAATTGAGCGTGATGCCGTCATAGGTGGTGTACTGCATCGGCCCGGCCCCGCAATCGGCATCCACGCCCTGTTCCAGCACCGCGCCCAGCACATTGCCCATTGTCGCCTCGGTTGCCGCGCGGGCAGAGCCGAACGGCGCGGCCAGTTCCTCGATCCCGTTCTGCGCCGGAATGATGATCCCGGTCGCCTGCAAATCCAGCGTCGCATTCTCAGCCGGAGCCGCTACCTCATCAACCGGCGCTTCAGCTTCCTCGGCAGCTTCCTGCGAACAGGCAGCCAGCATTAGCGGCAGGGCAAGCAAGGCAAAACGGCGCATCAGGATCATCCCTTCTTCAGATGGCGGCGGCCGAGCAGTTCGGCGATCTGCACCGCGTTCAATGCTGCACCCTTACGCAAATTGTCCGCCACGCACCACAGGGTGATCCCGTAATCGACAGTCGGATCATCGCGCACCCGGCTGATATAGGTCGCCCCGTCTCCGGCGGCTTCCACCGGGGTGACGTATCCGCCGTCCTCGCGCTTGTCGATCAGCATCACGCCGGGGGCTTCGCGCAGGATATCCATCGCGTCCGCCGCCGAAAGCTCGTTCTCGAATTCGATGTTCACCGCTTCGGAATGGCCGACGAACACCGGCACCCGCACGCAGGTGGCGTGCAGCTTGATCTTGGGATCGAGGATCTTCTTGGTCTCGACCACCATCTTCCACTCTTCCTTGGTGGAGCCATCATCCATGAACACATCGATGTGCGGGATGACGTTGAAGGCAATCGGCTTGGTGAACACGCGCGGTTCCACCGGATCGCCGACGAAAATGGCGCGGCTCTGCTCGAACAGCTCGTCCATCCCCGCTTTGCCCGCGCCGGAGACCGACTGGTAGGTGGTCACCACCACCCGCTTGATCGTGGCGACATCGTGGAGCGGCTTGAGCGCCACCACCAGCTGCGCAGTGGAGCAGTTGGGATTGGCGATGATATTGCGCTTGGTATAGCCGTCGATCGCCTCAGGGTTCACTTCGGGCACGATCAGCGGCACGTCCGGGTCCATCCGGTAGAGGCTGGAATTGTCGATCACCACGCAGCCTGCCGCCGCGGCGATGGGTGCGTAAATCTTGGTGGCGGCGCTGCCGCAGGCGAACAGCGCGATATCCCAGCCGGCAAAGTCGAAATGCTCGATATTCTTGCATTTCACCACTTTGCCCGAATCGCCGACATCGACATCCATGTTGGTCGAGCGCGAGGAGGCGACTGCCGCCACCTCGTCCATCGGGAATTCGCGCTCCGCCAGAATGGCGAGCATTTCGCGCCCGACATTCCCCGTCGCCCCGACCACTGCCACCCGGTAACCCATGATACTCTCGCTCCGTCAGAAGATGTGCGCGCTGCCTAACGCGCTTGTTCGCACATGCAACAGAAAAGGGCGGCTGCCCACGTCGGGGAAGCCGCCCTTTGCCTGTTTCGCTGGTGCGAAGCGTGAAGCTTACTTGCTCACGTTCTCGCGGCGTTCGACGATGCGGGCGCGCTTGCCGGTGAGGCCGCGCAGGTAATAGAGCTTGGCGCGACGCACCACGCCGCGGCGGACCACGGTGATGCTGTCGACGATCGGCGAATACAGTGGGAACACGCGTTCCACACCTTCGCCAAAGCTCATCTTGCGGACGGTGAAATTGCTGTTGATGGAGCGGTTCGAACGGGCGATGCACACGCCTTCGAAGTTCTGGATACGCTCACGCGTGCCTTCGATAACCTTCACGCCGACACGCACGGTGTCACCGGCGCGGAAGGCGGGAATTTCTTTGCCAGCCTTGGCAATTTCTTCGGCTTCGATCTGCTGGATCAGGTTCATGGCCTGTTTGTCCTAATTTTCATGCCGCTCGCCAGAGGCAGGCTGACCTGGAGCACCCCCGTGGCGCTCCCAAAGATCGGGCCTGCGTAACCGTGTATCGTCCTCCGCGCGGGCTTTCCTCCACGCGGCTATCCTCGCATGATCCCCCGATCGCAGCACTTCAGGGATCGTGCGTCCTTCCCATTCGAATGGTCGGGTATATTGCGGGTATTCGAGCAATCCGTCTTCGAAGGATTCCTCAGCCCCGCTGGAAGCCGCGCCCATTACGCCGGGAAGCAGGCGAATGCAAGCATCGAGTATTGCGAGCGCGGCTGGCTCGCCGCCGGAGAGGACAATGTCGGCCAGGCTGACCTGTTCGATCTGCGGGCGGGCTTCGAACAGGCGTTCGTCGAAGCCTTCGAAGCGGCCGCAGAGGAGGACGACACCGGGGCCGCTGGCGATCTGGCGAATGCGTTCCTGGGTGATGGGTTTGCCACGCGGAGTCATGGCGAGGATGGGGCGGTTCACTAAAAGCCCCTCCCCTTCAGGGGAGGGGTTGGGGTGGGGTCTGTCCGAATAGTCCTTCAATGCCTGAGGAGGACATACCCCACCCCCAGCCCCTCCCCTGAAGGGGAGGGGAGTAAGCGAATCCAGCGCCGCCGCCAGCACATCGGCCTTCAACACCATCCCCGCCCCGCCGCCTGCGGGCGTATCATCCACCGTCCGGTGCTTGTCGGTAGCAAAATCGCGAATCTGCACTGCCTCGCAAGCCCAGTCCCCCCGCTCCAGCGCGCGGCCAGCCAGCGACACGCCGAGCGGGCCGGGGAACATCTCCGGGTATAGGGTGAGGATGGTGGCGGTGAAGGTCATTCGAACGTGCTGGTGATAGTTGTCTTGGTTCGTTTGCCGAACAAGGCGAGATTCGACGCGCGCGCCTAGCAAACCGGCAATGAAAAGCAGCGACAAGACAACGCTAATCTTCGAATCGATCAACATATCCAGCAGGCCTTCAAAGCCGTTATCCCGTACAAATAGCCCGGCATAGGCGATCAATCCGGCCACAATGAAGAGCGGTGATGCACCTGCCAACATGATGATGCCGATCGGCTTCATCCGCCTCCCGAACTTGCACAAGATACCCGCCGCCATTGCGCCAATCACGGCGGCAAGCACGATTGACAGACCAGGTCAGCAGGATCGCCCAGGACATCGATCAACGGGTCAAAGGGGCTTCCACAGCCAGGCATCCAAACTCTGTAACGGGCGCAGCGCCCGCGGCGGCAAGCATTTCCGACATCAAACAGTCCAGTTCTCGACCTTCAGCCCCGGCACATCGGCAAAATCGGCTACGTTGTTGGTCACCAGCACCAGATCAAGCGACAGTGCGTGGGCAGCGATCAATCGGTCATAGCCGCCGCGTTTGAACGGGATGCGCGCATAGGATTCCGCCGCAAGCCAATCAAACGGCAAAACCGGGGCCGCTTCAACCAGAGTAGCGAGCAAGTCTGGCAGACGGAGGCTTGCCCTGATAAGCGCCGAACAGAACTTCCGCGTAGGAAATCATCGAAATACAGAAGTCGCCGGCATCCGCCTCTGCCATCCGAAGCCGCAATTCTGCACCCGCGGCAAGAGCAACCGCGATGACGATATTGCTGTCGAGCATGAACTTCATTCGTCAGGCATGTATTTTGCCCGAAACTCGGGATCGTCCCACAACAGGGGCCGATGTGCGAAGGCACGGTCCTCCGGTTTGATGAACTTCAGTCCGGACCCTTTGGCACAGCCCCAAACCTTATCAATATCGAACTTGCGTTTGGCCTTGGGTTTCGGGCTGTAAATCAATTTTTCGCCATCAGCCACGACCGTCCAGTCGCCATCGGGCTCCACCCCTAGCGCCGCAGGAACGCGCAAGGCGACCGAATTGCCAGACTTGAAACTGCGTGAATTGTATTCCTGACCCACCGCCAGCCTCCTGTATATACGTCATGTATATACTTACTCACATTTTACGTCAATTCACCCCCCGCAACCGCCGCAGCCTCCACCGCCGCAACCGCTGCCGCCGTCACTGCCGCATCCGCTCCCACCGCCACTGTCGCCACCCTGCTGCTGGTGCCGCATCGTGTGGAGCGCCATGAACGGCGTGCCGACCAGCACCGAGGTACCGAACAGGCCCACTGCCAGCCCCATTTCCTCGCGCGTGGGCGCAGTGCTCAGCCGCGCGTGGGAATTGCGGGCTTCTTCCACTGCGTCGTTGCCCGCGTGGGTGCGGGGGTTGAACACAGCCAGCCTAACCACCGCGAGAAGAAGGGTACCCATCATCAAGACACTGAGAAAATCCACCGGCTCCCCAAGCGCCGCGCCGGCCTGCCTCCGGTACAACCCGATCAGCAGCAGCACCGCAAAGGGGAGCGCGGGTAGCAGGCGCAGCTTCCACCGTTCGCTCTGCTCCAGCAGCAGCCCCTTGACCTCCAGTTGTCGCTCGGCAGCGTCGGCGTGGGGGGAAAGCGCCTGCAATACATCGTTCCAGCCATAGCCGCTGTAGTCGCGCAGCAGCGCCTGCTCTGCGCGCGTCCGCCCCTGGGCATTGGGCACGGGAACAAGGTTCTTGTCCGCCACCCGCATATCGCTGCGCGCCACCAGCGCTGCCGCCACGCTATCGGCAAAGCGCGCAGGTCCGCCCGACAGGTAAGCGAGCAGTTCGGCATCGCGCATTGCAACATCCCGACCCTCAGGCCGCAGCCGCCCCGGCATCCAGAGGCTTGCAGCAACCGCTGTTGCCAGCAGCAGCAGATAGAACAGCAGGAAATCGGTGCCGGTATAGGAAGAGAAAAACGGTCCCATCAGATGCTCCATCCAAGAATGAACGCGATTACCAACAATGCGCCCAGCCCCGCCGTCAGCCACTTGGCTGTCCGCATCGGCAGGACGAGAGCGTCCTTGGGGTTTACCCTGAATGCCAGTGGATCGACGCCGAAGCGCCGCGCGGCGTTAGGCCAGATATCGGGCGGCGGAGGCTCGCCGAATGCCCGCTCATAGGCCTTCAGCGTGGCGGCGTACTGGTCGTAATAGCGACTCCGCTCTGCCTCCCCGCCCACCGTGGGGCCGTGGTGCAGGTCAATCCCCAGCACTTCGGGGCAAAACCGCTGCCAGTAATCCCGGCTGTAGGTGAGATGCAGGTGCCAGGCCTGATCTACCGCATCGGACGGGGTGACTTCATGCCCGGCGGTGATCGCGAGGAAAGCAAAGCGCATGTATTCGCCAATCACCCGCTCGGTGAAGGCGGTGCTCCAGCGGTTCTCGCGCGCAAGCCGCTGCGCGAAGCTGAGCGGGGCAGCGTCAGGTCCGATATGATAGGTGGAAAGCCGCTGCCACAGCGGCGAATTGACTGCGAGGTGATCCGAAACCGGATGCTGGTGCAGCATGGGGCCGATATAGCACTGCCCAAAGGCTCGCGCCAGCGCTCGTTACAGCCTGCCTAGTCCTCGGCGAAAGCTGCGGTGTCTAACACCCGTTCGCCATTCCAAACAGACGTGGGTTCAGGCGAAGGTGTCCGGATTGATCGGGGCATTGGACCCGATCTTGCGAGACAGGACATAAGCGCCCGGCAGCGCCACCAAGAAGCCTGCAAGAACGATAAAGATGAAAAGCGCCGTTGCCACTGCCACCCCGTCCCGGCCTCCCTGGCTTTCGGCAAACATCGCGCCCGCCAACATCACCACAGTGGCTACTCCCGAAGCCAAGGCACCCCACGCCGCGCGTCCAGCCACGGTGTAGTTGCGTCCCCAGAAATGCAAAGCGGCCACGATCCCGGCGGCAAAGCCGTTCAGGATGATGATACCGCCGACAATCATGAAAGCACCGATGAGCATGGTCATTCTTCGGCGAAACCGGCAGTGACCGTCAAGTGGGTTTCATTCCACGCGGGCACGGCTTCGATCCGCATCGGCACCATGAACTTCTTGCCGTCCGGGCGGAGAATCTCGATCACGTCCCCCGCACCGAAATCTTCGACTGCGATAACCTGGCCAAGCGGTTCACCGGCATCGGACACCGCAGCAAGGCCCAGCAGGTCGGCGTGGTAATACTCGCCCTCCCCCAGCGGCGGCAGCGCGCTGCGGGGAACGGTGAGCACGGTGCTGCGCAGTTTCTCGGCAGTGGTGCGATCAGGAATTTCGGCGAACCGAGCGATCGGCCCCGCCCTTGCCATCATCGCGCACTTTGGTGAGCGTGAAGGCACCGTTGTTGAAACTCTTGTGCGGCTTGAACGAGGCCAATCCTTCGCCAAACAGCTTCAAACGAACCTCGCCCGCCACCCCGTGCGCGCCAGCGATGGCGGCGAGAGTGACGGGGCGGGACAACGCTAAAAGCCCCTCCCCTTCAGGGGAGGGGTTGGGGTGGGGGTTGTCGGGAACGGGGTGTCTTTCGACATGCCCACCCCCGACCCCTCCCCTGAAGGGGAGGGGGGAGACATGGATCAGCCCTCGGCCTTTTCTTCGCCAGCTTGCTCGGCAGGAGCAGCTTCTTCGGCAGCAGGCGCTTCCTCAGCGGCGGGAGCTTCCTCGGCGGCGGGAGCTTCCTCGGCAGGAGCAGCCTCCTCAGCAGCAGGCGCTTCTTCAGCAGCCGGAGCTTCTTCAGCAGCGGCAGGCGCTTCCTCGGCAGCAGCTTCTTCAACAGGAGCTTCTTCCACCGGTTCCGGAGCAGGAGCTTCCGCCGCAGCCTTGGCAGCTTCCTCGGCTTCGGCAGCCTTGGCAGCCCGGTCCTCGGCGCGGTCCTTCGCGGCCTTGCCCGGTTCACCCTTGGTCGGGTTGCTGCGGGCCGCACGTTCCTTGATGCCCGCGGCATCGAGGAAGCGGGCTACACGATCACTCGGCTGCGCGCCGACGCCCAGCCAGTAACGGATGCGATCCTCGATCAGACGAACGCGGTTCGCGTCATCCTTGGCGAGCAGCGGGTTGTAGGTGCCGAGCTGTTCGAGATACTTGCCATCGCGAGCACGGCGGCTGTCCGCCACCACGATGCGATAATACGGGCGCTTCTTGGCACCACCGCGCGAGAGGCGGATTGAAACTGACATAGTCTATTACCTTTCCAAACTAAATTATTGTAATTATTTCTTTTTCAAAAAGTCTTGCAGCTCGGCGGGGAGCTGGCCACCGGGCAGGCCCGGCATTCCGCCACCGGGCAGGCCGGGCGCACCGCTCGGCGCACCGCCCATGCCGCCGCCCATGCCACCCATGCCGCCGCCGAACAGCGAGGCGAGGCCCTTCATGCCGCCCAGCTTGCGGATCTGCTTCATCGCCCGGCCCATTTCCTGGTGCATCTTGAGGATCTTGTTGACCTCCTGCACCGATGTGCCGCTGCCCGCCGCCACGCGCTTCTTGCGCTTGGCATTGAGCAGTTCGGGCTTCGCGCGTTCCTTCGGCGTCATCGACGTGATGATCGCATCCATGTGCACCAGCACCTTGTCGTCCATGCCGCTGTTGGCCATCGCCGCCTTGGCCTTCTTCATGCCCGGCATCATGCCCGCGAGCATCCCCAGCCCGCCCATGTTCTGCATCTGCTGCAATTGCTTGCGCAGATCGTTCATGTCGAACTTGCCCGCCATCATGCGCTTGGCAAGCTCTTCGGCGTCTTCCGCCTTGATGCTTTCGGCGGCCTTCTCGACCAGGCTGACCGACATCGCCCATGCCCAGAATGCGGTCCGCCACCCGCGCTGGATGGAAGCGTTCGATCGCGTCGAGCTTTTCGCCGGTGCCGGCAAACTTGATCGGCTTGCCCGTCACCGCGCGCATCGAAAGCGCCGCACCGCCGCGCGCGTCGCCGTCCATGCGGGTCAGCACCACGCCGGTCAGCGGCACTTCGCTGGAGAAGCTCTGCGCCACGTTGACCGCGTCCTGCCCGGTCAGCGCATCGACCACCAGCAGCACTTCGGCAGGCGTCGAAACCCCGGCAACCGCCTTCATTTCCGCCATCAGGCTTCGTCGACATGCAGGCGGCCTGCGGTATCGAGCAGCAGCACGTCGAAATTCTGCAACCGCGCCGCTTCCAGCGCGCGGCGGGCGATGTCCACCGGCTGTTGCCCGGCGATGATCGGCAGGGTGGCGACACCGGCCTGCTCGCCAAGGATTGCCAGCTGTTCCTGCGCCGCCGGACGGTTGACGTCGAGCGAGGCCATCAGCGGCTTCTTGCCCTGCTTTTCCTTCAGCAGCTTGGCGATCTTGGCCGTGCTGGTGGTCTTGCCCGAACCTTGCAGGCCGACCATCATCACCACCGCCGGCGGGCGCACATCCAGATTGAGCGGCACCGCATCGCCCGCACCCGCTTCGGAGCCGCCGAGCATTTCCACCAGCTCGTCATTGACGATCTTGACGACCTGCTGCCCCGGCGTGACCGAGCGCAGCACTTCCTGGCCCACTGCCCGTTCGGTAACGCGGGCGATGAAGTCGCGCGCCACCGGCAGCGCCACGTCGGCTTCGAGCAGCGCCACGCGCACTTCGCGCATGGCATCGCGCACGTCCTGATCGCTGAGCGCGCCGCGACCGCGCAGGCGGTCGAAGACCCCGTTCAGGCGATCGGACAGGCTTTCGAACATGCGTTCACTGCTCCACTGCCGCTTCCGGGGCCCCAAAAAAGATGGCCGAAAGCAAATGCCAAAAACGCCGGCGGACGAAACCTCGTCAGCCAGCGTGAGCCCTTAGGCCCGATCCATATTCTGCCCTGCCAACGTGGCGGGGCGTCACTCGTCTCTATTCGATGGTGGAGCCTAGCGGGATCGAACCGCTGACCTCTACAATGCCATTGTAGCGCTCTCCCAGCTGAGCTAAGGCCCCGCGCCATCGATTTGGCCTGCCATATCAGACAGGCATCCGACTGCCAATGCGGTCGGGAGGCAGGCCTTTATGGGCGAGCCGCTCCCGACGCAAGGGCAAAATATGCCGATCAAATCAGATTTCGTCGTCGTTCCCGCTTTCGCCGGTGTCCGACGCCGAGATCATCGTCGCCGCCGAGATCGACATCGTTGTCGGGCGAAACCTCGTCATCATCAACGTCGATATCGTCCAGATCGTCATCGGCCAGATCGGAATCGGATTCCTTCTCGACCTTCTTCTTCTCTTCCTCGAACGGAATCGGCTGCTTGGACTTGAGCACCGGCTCAGGCGTCCATTCGTTGCCGCATTCGATGCAGGTGACCGGGTCTTCCTTGCCCAGATCGTAGAAGCGTACGGCGCATTTGGGGCAGGTGCGCTTGGTGCCCCATTCTGGCTTGACCATGTGTATGTCCTCAAAACTCGTCCGGTGGTTTCCGGGAAATTCGTATGCGGCCCGCACGCTGGCGGAATCGCAGGCGGGCGCGCCTTGCCATAGGGCAATCGCACTGTCAAAGCCGCGCCGTCCATTCGCCAGATAGGTATGCCGCGTGAGCCATTCCAACCCGCCCTCCCCCAAACGCTTTACCGCCGCCGGGCCGCTGACCGGGCGCATTCGCGTGCCGGGAGACAAGTCGATCAGCCACCGCTCGCTGATGCTGGGCGCGCTGGCGGTGGGCGAAACGCGGGTGATCGGGCCTGCTGGAGGGCGAGGACGTGCTCGCCACCGCCGCCGCCATGCGGGCGATGGGCGCGACGATTGTGCGCGAGGCAGATGGCACCTGGAGCATCCACGGCGTCGGGGTCGGCTCGCTGCTGCAGCCGCGAAGCGGCGCTCGATATGGGCAATTCGGGCACCAGCACGCGGCTGCTGATGGGGCTGGTCGCGAGCCACCCGATCCGCGCCGTGTTCACCGGCGATGCCAGCCTGTCGAAGCGCCCGATGGGCCGGGTGATCGAGCCCTTGAGCCAGATGGGCGCAGCCTTTGAAGCGTCGCCCCGGCGGCACGCCTGCCGCTGATGCTGCGCGGCATTTCAGCCCGCCGTGCCGATCACCTACCGCCTGCCGGTCGCCTCGGCGCAGGTGAAAAGCGCGATGCTGCTGGCGGGGCTCAACACCGCCGGGATCACCACGCGTGATCGAACCCGTCCCCACCCGCGACCATTCCGAACGGATGCTGCGCGGGTTTGGCGCCAAGCTGGAAGTGGGCGAGGAGAATGGCGCGCGCGTGATCCGCATTCACGGCGAGGCGGACCTGCGCCCGCAGACCATCGTGGTTCCCGGCGATCCCTCTTCCGCCGCCTTCTTCGCCGTCGCGGCGCTTGCTCGTGCCGGGCAGCGACCTGCTGATCGCCAATGTCGGCCTCAACCCCACCCGCGCCGCGCTGTTCGACGTGCTGCGGCGATGGGCGGCAGCATCGAGGAGCTGGACCGCCGCGAAGTCGGCGGCGAGCCGGTGGCCGACCTGCGGGTGCGGCATTCGGCGCTGACCGGGGTGGAGGTCGATCCCGCCGTCGCCCCCGCGATGATCGACGAATTCCCCGTGCTGTTCGTCGCCGCCGCGCTGGCGCAGGGCACCACCGTGACCAGCGGGCTGGACGAACTTGCGGGTCAAGGAATCGGACCGCCTCGCCGCGATGGCCGCCGCCTTGACGCTGGCAGGCGCGCGGGTGGAAGAGCGCGAGGACGGGCTGGTTATCGAAGGCACCGGCGGCGATCCGTTGCCGGGAACACCGGAGGGCGCGGCGGTGGCGACGCACCTCGACCACCGGATCGCGATGAGCATGGCGGTGGCAGGGCTGGCGAGCCGCGATGGGTGTGATGGTTGATGATACCGCGCCGATTGCGACGAGTTTTCCGACGTTTGAGGCTTTGCTGGAAAGCGCAACAAAATCCCCCTCCCCTTCAGGGGAGGGGTTAGGGGTGGGGGATGTCCTCATCCGGCAGGCTTCGCTCAATCCCGACAGCCCCCACCCCCCAGCCCCCTCCCCTGAAGGGGAGGGGAATTCTGACCCCCCTCCTCGCCGACATCATCGGCCTCATCGGCACCGCGTTGTTCATCGCCGCTTTCGCCTATGCCAATGCGGCGGAGTCGCTCAACAAGCTGTGGTTCAACGCCGCCAATCTGGTCGGCGCGATGCTGTTGCTGATCAGCCTGTCGGTGAAGTTCAACCTCGCCGCTTTCGTGCTGGAAGCCTGCTGGGCGGTCATCGCCAGCTGGGGCTTGGTGAAGGCGTGGCGGGAAAAGCGCGCCGTACAACAGGGAGCAAGCGACGCATGAGATTACCCGGAATTGTCGCCGCCCTGCTGCTCGCGCTCGCTCCGGTCCCGCTCGCCGCGCAAGGAACCGGTCTGCCCGCCACCCCCGCCGCCTGGTCCGCGCCTGATCGCGAGCTGATGGTGCCGGTCGAAGGCGGGCGGGTGTGGGTGCGGGTCAATGGCGATCTCAATGCCGAGGCCGAACCGGCGATTTTCATCCACGGCGGCCCCGGCGGCACCCACGACGTGTTCGGCGAAGTGCTCCCGTTGGCGGACGAGCGCGCGGTGATCCTCTACGACCAGCTCGACTCTGGCATGTCCGATCATCCCGGCGATCCCGCCAACTGGCGGGTCGAGCGGTTCGTCGCCGAGCTCGAAGCGATCCGGCAGGCGCTCGGCGTCGAACGCTGGCACGTGGTCGGCCACAGCTGGGGTGCGGCGCTGGCGCTGGAATATGCCGCCGCCTATCCGCAGCATACCGCCTCTGCGGTGCTGGCGGGGACCTATATCTCCACCCCGCACTGGATCATGGGCACCAACCTGCTGATCCGTGAACTGCCCGATGCGGTGGCGAGCGATATCATCGCCTGCGAAGCGGCCCGAGCACCCGCCGGAACCGATTGCGCCGCCGCCACCAATGCCTTCTACGCGCAGTTCAACGGCCGCGCGGACATGCCCGCACCCTCGCCAGAAGCGCGCGAATACAGTCGCCAGTTCAACGGACGCGGTTTCAACCCCGTGCTTTACAACGCGATGTGGGGACCGAGCGAATTCTCTGCGCGCGGCACGCTGATCACCTACGATGGCACCCCGCTGCTCGCCCGTGTGGACGGCAGCCGGGTGCTGTTCATGGTCGGCCAGTACGACGAGGCGCAGCTCGATCAGGTGCTCGATTTCGTCCGCCTCACTCCGGGGGCAGAACTTGCCGTAGTCCCCGGCGGATCGCACGGCTTCCCCATCGAACGCCCACGCGAGACCGAGGCGCTGCTGCGTGGGTGGCTGGCGCGGAAAGACGCGGAATGATCATCGCCGTTGATGGACCTACCGCATCGGGCAAGGGCACTATTGCCAAGGCGCTCGCCGCGCATTTCGGACTGCCCCATCTCGATACCGGGCTGCTTTATCGCGCGGTGGGCTTCGAAGTCCGCGAGCGGGGCGGCGATCCGGACGATCCCGCTGATGCACTGGCGGCGTGCGATTTCGCCGAGGAATTGCTCGGCCACCCCGAACTGCGCAGCGAAGCGAGTGGCGGGCTGGCCAGCCGCGTCTCGATCCATCCCGCAGTGCGCGAGGCGCTGTTCGCCCGCCAGCGCGCTTTCGCTACCCAGCCCGGCGGCGCGGTGCTCGACGGGCGCGATATCGGCACGGTGATCGCGCCCGATGCCGATGTGAAGCTGTTCGTCACCGCCAGCGTGGAAGCCCGCGCCGCGCGGCGTTGGGCGGAAATGCGCTCAGCGGGGCGAGAAGTGACTCTGGCGCAGATCGTAACCGATTTGCAGGCCCGCGACGCCCGCGATTCCGGGCGCAAGGATGCGCCGCTGGCCTTGGCTGCGGATGCCCATGTGCTGGATACTACCGCGCTTGATCGCGAGGCGGCGATTGCTGAGGCGATTGCGGTGGTGGAGGGGGCTATGGGGCGATTAATCTTGACCCATCCGCTCACCCTGAGCCTTCGAAGGGCACCACCAGATCAGCCCAGCCGTGGGGCAAATTATGGCTGTGCTTCGACAGGCTCAGCCTGAGCGTATGGCGGCTAAGCTAAAGGTGAGCGGAGGTGGATGAGATCAGGATGAGCGGACGTGGGATGACCTAACCCGCCCCCTCAACCTCGCGCCTAAGCCCCTGCATCAGCCCCAGCGCAAACAATCCCCTCCGCCACCACGAACAGCGGCCCCACCAGCAGGCTGCGCAGATCGTCCACGAACGCAGGCTTACGCCCCTCGTAATGGTGGCCAAGGAACTGCAAGGCCCACCCCACCACGAACAGCCCGATCCCGCCGCCCAGCCACGCCATGTCCGAAATCGCCGCAATCTGGCTACCCACGCTGACGAACAGCGCCAGCAACACGGTCATCAGCAGCCCCAGCTTCAGGTCGAGCCGCAGATACCACACCGCCGCCAGCGCACTCGCCACCACGGCGGAGTCAGCGCAAAGCCCGCCAGCGGCCAAACCGGCCGCGCCAGCAGCACTTCCAGCGCCAGCACGATCATCGGAATGCCCAGCGCGTGGGTCAGCACATTGCGCCGGTCGCGGTGGTATTCGCCGTACTTGGCGATGGTCTGGGCAGCGGTCATGGCGCTTTCCTACACCCGGTTATCCGGTGCAGGGAAGAGCCGCCATGCAACGCCCTGTTTTCCGTCCAAATCAAGCCGCGAAACGTCCTTGCGGACCCCCCGCGTTTTCTTCCCCTTGGACAGTGCTCCATGTGCTCCATAATTGCCCTCGGCATAGCAGCGACCAGCCCCATTTCGCTTGCCTTTCACCCCCGTCTCGCCTAGGCGCGCGACCGTTCTCGAAGTCTTTGATCGAAGGAACCCGCGTGGCGGCATACGGCCTCGCGCGGCAACGGCCCTCTTGCTCCGTTCGCCCCGCAATCGTGCGGGAGACGGGAAAAGACCCGGGTAAAACCCGTGGCCGGTAGCAAATGTGAAGGATTTTCCAAACATGGCAACTTCTGCCAATCCCACCCGCGACGATTTCGCGGCAATGCTCAACGAACAGCTCGGCGGCGCCGATGAAGGCTTTGAAGGCCGCGTCGTCAAGGGCACCGTCACCGCAATCGAAAACGGCATGGCCGTCATCGACGTCGGCCTGAAGAGCGAAGGCCGCATCTCCCTGCGCGAATTCGAACGCGGCGAAGGCGATCATGGCCTTACCGTCGGCAGCGAAGTCGAAGTCTTCGTTGACCGCGTCGAAAACGCCGACGGCGAAGCGATGCTCAGCCGCGACCGCGCCCGCCGCGAAGCCGCGTGGGACAAGCTGGAAAGCGAATTCGGCGAAGGCAAGCGCGTCGAAGGCCGCATCTTCGGCCGCGTCAAGGGCGGCTTCACCGTCGATCTCGATGGCGCCGTGGCCTTCCTCCCCGGCAGCCAGGTCGATATCCGCCCGGTGCGCGATGTGCAGCCGCTGATGGACATGCCGCAGCCGTTCCAGATCCTCAAGATGGATCGCCGCCGCGGCAATATCGTCGTCTCGCGCCGCGCCGTGCTCGAAGAAACCCGCGCCGAACAGCGCAGCGAACTGATCGACAAGCTCGCCGAAGGCCAGATCACCGAAGGCGTGGTCAAGAACATCACCGATTACGGTGCTTTCGTCGATCTCGGCGGCATCGACGGCCTGCTGCATGTCACCGACATGAGCTACAAGCGCGTCAACCACCCCAGCGAAGTGATCGAAATCGGCCAGACCGTGGGCGTGCAGATCATCCGCATCAATCCCGAAACCCAGCGCATCAGCCTCGGCATGAAGCAGCTCGAAAGCGATCCGTGGGATGGCGTTGCCGCCAAGTATCCGGTGGGCGCGAAGGTTTCCGGCCAGGTCACCAACATCACCGAATACGGTGCGTTTGTGGAACTGGAAGCGGGCATCGAAGGCCTCGTCCACGTTTCGGAAATGAGCTGGACCAAGAAGAACGTCCACCCCGGCAAGATCGTCTCGACCTCGCAGGAAGTCGATGTGATGGTGCTCGAAGTCGATGCCGACAAGCGCCGCATTTCGCTCGGCCTCAAGCAGGCCCAGCGCAATCCGTGGGAAGAATTCGCCGATGCCAACCCGGTCGGTTCGACCGTCACCGGCGAAGTCAAGAACGCCACCGAATTCGGCCTGTTCATCGGCCTGCCGGGCGACGTGGACGGCATGGTCCACATGTCCGACATCGCCTGGGGCATTTCGGGTGAAGACGCGCTGGCGCTGCACCGCAAGGGTGAAGAAGTGCAGGCCGTGGTGCTCGATGTCGATGTCGAGAAGGAACGCATCAGCCTCGGCATGAAGCAGCTCGAAAAGGGTGCTCCGGCCGAAGGTGGCCAGGCAGGCAGCCTGCGTCGCAACGAAGTCGTCACCGTGACCGTGCTCGAAGTGCGCGATGGCGGCCTCGAAGTGCAGGTGGGCGAAGACGGCGCGACCGGCTTCATCAAGCGTTCGGACCTTGGCCGTGACCGTGACGAGCAGCGTCCGGATCGCTTCCAGGCCGGCCAGCAGATCGATGCGATGGTGATCGGCTTCGACCGTTCGAAGAAGCCCAACTTCTCCATCAAGGCACACCAGATCGCCGAAGAGAAGGAAGCCGTGGCCCAGTTCGGTTCCGCCGATTCGGGTGCGTCGCTGGGCGACATCCTCGGCGCGGCGCTGAAGAAGGGCGAATAAGCTCAGCCTCCCTCCCCCTCCCTTCCCCCCCTCCTCTTCAGAGGAGGGGGCCGGGGGGTGGTGGCGAGCGAAGCGAGCAGGACTTGCGCGACCTTGCGGTCGCGCAACCACCCCCAACCCCCTCCTTTGAAAAGGAGGGGGCTTTTCTTTGCCTTTCCTACATCCGCCATCCGTGTAAACTGGCACCACCATGCCAAAACGCCACGCCAGCTGCCAATGCGGAGCCCTGACCGCCGAAATCGCCGACAAGGCGGAAGCGACGACAGTCGTCTGCCATTGCCTCGATTGCCAGCGCCGCACCGGCTCGCCTTTCGGGGTGATCGCCTATTATCCCAAGGACAAGGTGAGGCTGGCGGGCGAGGCCACCGAATTCACCCGCCCTACCGACGAGGGGCGCACCTTTACCCACGGCTTCTGCCCCGCTGTGCGGCAGCACCGTCTGGGCCAAGGCCGACAAACTGCCGACCATGATCGGCGTGCCGCTGGGCGCTTTTGCCGACCCGCTGTTCGGCAAACCCGCGCGCTCGGTGTACGAGCGCAGCAAGCATTTCTGGGTCGCGCTTCCGGCCAACGTGCCGCGTCATCCGATGGGGAGGAATACATGAGCACCGACATTGCGATCCACCAGTTCCCGTGCCTGAGCGACAACTACGGCTTTCTGGTCCATGATCTGGACAGCAAGCAGACCGCCTGCATCGACACGCCCGATGCCGCCGAATGCCTGGCGCAGGCGGAAAAGCGCGGCTGGACGATCACCCAGATCTGGAACACCCACTGGCACCCGGACCATGCGGGCGGGAACGAGGCGATCAAGGCGGCGACCGGCTGCACCATCATCGGCCCCAAGGCGGAGGCGGACAAGATCCCCGGCCTCGATCGCGGGGTGCGCGAGGGCAATCTGGTCAAGCTGGGCCAGCACACCGCGCAGGTGATCGACGTGGGCGGGCATACCGGCGGGCATATCGCCTACAACCTGATGGACTATGAAGTGGCCTTTGTGGGCGATGCGCTGTTCGCGCTGGGCTGCGGGCGGATGTTCGAAGGCACGCCGGAGCAATTCTGGACCAGCTTGTCCAAGCTCAAGCGGCTGCCGGAAGATACCCTGCTGTTCTGCGCGCATGAATACACGCAGGCCAACGCCAAGTTTGCGCTGCACGCCGATCCGGACAATGAAGTGCTCAAGGAATACATCACCTGGGTGGACGCCAAACGCGCGGAGGGCGCACCCACCGTGCCGTTCGGGCTTGAGCGCGAACTGGAGACCAACCCCTTCCTGCGCGCCGACGATCCGGCGATGATGGCGCGCTGGGGCGGCAGCACGCCGCCCGAGACCTTCGCGGCGCTGCGGGCGGCGAAGGATTCGTTCGTGGCCTGACGACCTTAGTCGTTCAGGACAAACGTCAATTTCAGGGTGCAGCGCCATTCGGTGATGGCGCTGTCGTTGACGACGCACTTGATATCGCTGACCCAGACACCAGTGATTCCGTGGAGCGTTTGCGAAGCGCGAGCGACGCCCTGTTTCACGGCATCCTCAATCCCGATGGTGGACGAGGAAATGACTTCGGTGACCTTGGCTATCGACACGGCGCTTCTCCCATGAACATGACTGACGGCAAACCGCCTAGCACATGGGTGATGGCGACGTAAGCTACAGTGCGGCGATGACCTCATCCGCCAGCGCGCGGTCGGCGGCGGCATTGTGGTGGCCGGCGATCAGCGTTGCGGCAGCGGCAGTAGAAGCGTCGGCGGCCTGCGCCTTCAGTTCGGCAACCGCCTGGCGTTCGGCAGCGGCGATCTTGTCGGTCGCCATGCGTTCGCGGCGGGCGATCATCGCGGTGGTATCGTCCTGCGCCTTGGCGACAATTCCCTCGGCCTCGCGCCGGGCATTGGCGAGCATGGCTTCGGCGTCCTTTTCGGCCCCGGCGATCTTGGCGGCATATTCAGCGCGCAAGGCCTCGGCCTCGGCGCGAAGCTGCTTGGCTTCGTCGAGATTGTCGCGGATGGCCTTGATCTTGTTGTCCAGCCCGCCGCCGATCATCTTGTGAACCTTGGCGCCGAAGAAGGCGATCAGCAGCAGCACCAGCATCGCCATCGAGACCCACTGGAACGGCTCCAGCCCGAGCAGCGATGGCGCGGCATGGGCTTCGGCCCCGCCGTGCGCTTCCGTGGTGGCGACCGTCTCGGTCGGCAAAACCTCTGAATTCACCCACGAGCCATTACCTCCTGCACGGCAGCGCGCGCCGCTTCGGGAGCCACGCTGACATTGGCGATCCGCGCGGCGATATCCTGCGCGGCTTCGGCAGCCACGCTCTCGATTTCCGCCGCCGCTTCGGCGCGGCTGGCGGCAATGCGCGCTTCGGCCGCTTCAAGCTGGGTGTCGATCCCGGCCTGCACCTGCGCGAGCTTCGCCTCGGTCGACTTCTGCGCCGCCGCCTTGGCTTCGTTCACCAGTGCCTGCGCCGCTTCGCGATTGTCGTTCTCGCGCTGCCGCCAGGCGAGTTCCTGCTGGTCTGCAGCGTCCCGGGCGGCCTGCGCGGCGGCGAGATCGCTGGCGATCTGGCTGTCACGCATACCCACCGTGTCCATCACCTTGGGCAACATGCCCTTGCCGACAACGACATAGACAAGCCCGAAGATGACCAGCAGCCAGAACAGCTGGCTGGACCAGATTTCGGACATTTGGGCGATTTGGGGCATGGACGGATTCCGGGTGTAGTCAGGAAATCAGAACGCGACCGGCCCGGCGATCACCGCCCGGCCGGCCGAATTCATCAAACGAAGAGCATGATCATCGCCACGACGAAGGCGAGCAGGCCGAGCAGTTCGGCGGCGGCGAAGCCGATGAACAGGCGGCCCTGCTGGCCGTCAGCCGCACCCGGATTGCGCAGCGCGCTTTCGAGGAACGAGCCGAACACGTTGCCCACGCCGAGCGCAGCCATGCCCGCACCGATTGCGGCGAGACCGGCTCCAACCATCTTGGCAGCTTCGAGATCCATGAGATAATCCTTTCAAATAAATTCGTTAAGCGGAGAGTTTGAGAAATCAGTGCAGGTGCTCGGCGTCATTGATGTAGAGCGACGAGAGCAGCGCGAAAACATAGGCCTGAATACCGGCGACGAGGATTTCCAGCGCGCAGATGGCGACCATCAGCAGGAAGCTGGGCACGCCCACCAGCAGGCCAAAGCCCGCGCCAGCGTTCCAGCCGTCGATCACGAAGCTGGACAGCACTTCGAGCAGCACGTGCCCGGCCATCATCGCCACGAACAGCCGCAGGCCAAGGCTGAAAGGGCGGAACAGGAACGAGATGAATTCGATCGGCGCGATTACGAACACCATCGGCAGCGGGGTGCCAGCGGGCACGAACAGGCTGAAGAAGTGCAGCCCGTGCTTCCAGAAGCCGACGATCAGCACGATCGCAAAGCTCATGATCGCCATGATCCCGGTGACGGTGAAATGGCTGGTGAAGGTGAACGGGTGCACGCCGAGCAGGCCCAGCGGCATCAGGCCGAGGATATTGGCGAACAGGATGAACATGAACAGGCTGAAGATATAGGGCACATATTTGCGCCCCGCCTTGCCGATGTTCGCTTCCAGCATATCGTCGATAAAGCCGGTGAAGGTTTCCACCGTCATCTGCCAGCGGCCGGGGACCAGCTGCTGCTTCATCCCGCCGATCATGAAAATGAACAGCACCACCGCGGTGATCGCCATCCACAGCGCGGAATTGGTGAAGGCGATATTGTAGCCGCCGATAGCCAGATTGTCCGTACCGAACAGCGGCTCGACGGTGAACTGGTGCATCGGATCGACCTTCGCCGCTTCCGGAGCCATTGCAGCTGCCACGTCTAACAAATCCCTTGCGCTACTTAATCGTCAGCGCCCGAATCCGGGCGCTGATTGGAAAGGCGGATAATATTCCTGAAGGCGACCACTATTCCGAGGAACAGGCCGCCCAGCAGGCCCCAGGGAGTGGTGTCGAAGAACCAACCGATGGTCCATCCGACAACCGCTCCGCCAAGAAGCCCACCGAGCAGGTCCGCCAAGCGCCCGATTGCCCGCCTTGTAGCCGGCATCGGCAGCCTTTGACCTGCGGCCGGTTGCGCTGTTCTTCCCGCTCGCGCGCGGCCTTGAGCCGCTCTTCGAGCGCGTCGATCCGCGCATCCTCACCGATGGGTTCCCGTGCGGGTTTCTCGTCGCTCATGCCGCCTCCTCTATGGCAAGGAAATGGCACACGCAACAAGGTGCCCGCCAAGGGCGCCGCCCCCTTAGGCGGGGGGTATGGGCGAGTCAACCGGTGGGGTGGGGGTTTTGGCGCGTTTGGCGCTGCCACTCTGGCGATAACCTGCTATAATCGGAGTAACACCAAACCTCCGCTTACCCTGAGGAGGCGTTGAAGCTGCAAGCTGAAACGCAGTCTCGAAGGGCGTGGGCCGATGGTTCGAGACAGGACCTCAGCCATGCGGCTTCGGCCCTTCCTCACCATAACCGGACTGGTTAAAGATTGGCGCGCTATAAATTCTACGGACAGCGCGGATCGCGCAGCGGCGCCCCTGCCCCGCGCTGCTGCCAGGTGCCATCGGGCGCCTGATACATCTCCCCCGCCTCGGTCCGGCCAATCGCCAGACAACCGGCGGTGAAGGCATATTCTTCCAGCGTCGCATTTTCGGCCTGCGCACGTTCGGCGTAGACCGCGCGGCGGCGGATGTTGAGATCGTCCACCAGTGCCTGCAACGACGGCGTAGCGGCACCGACGATGCCGAGATAGCCGTCCATCTTCTCGCCGATCTGCTGGCTGGCGCGCGCGGCGGAATAGGCGGGATCGCGCTGCGCCATGCGCAGGCGCGGCGATCAGGCCGGTGGCCAATGTGGCCGCGGCGGCGATGAGAAGGTTCTTGCGGATCGTCATCATTCAAACTCCAGATTACCGATCAGAAGATATCGGCATTCTCGTCAATCGTGTTCTCGGCATCCCCTGCGAGCCGGTAAATCACTTCCTGCGTGATGTTGATGTTGAGTTCGATCACGATCGGCTCGTCGGGTGCTTCCAAGCGTGATGCACCCAGCCAACGGGATCGCCCCCAGCATCGCCACCAGCCCCTTTGCGCGTTTCATACCCCGTCATCCGGGGACTTATGCGCGCGGGGGCGCAGGCAAGTCAATTTCACAAGCGTCATCGCATGGCCTCGCTTTCGGGGGGCTGAATAGTGGGTTCATCATCGGGGGTTGTTCGAGCAGGTCCGCATGGCTTCCTCGGCGGCGGCTTCGTCCTGCGCATCGACGGTGTCCTGATCCACCGCCTCGCGCAATTGCGTGCCATCGTCACGCACCAGCCCCAGCTCGCGCGGATCGCGCAGGGCGGCGGGATCGTACAGCGCCTGGAGCGATGTCATCAGTTTGTAGAACGGCGCGCGGATATTGATCCGCAGCACAATCGGCAGGTCGGCAATCGCGCGGCTGACGATATTGCTTTCGGCCGTTTCCCCCTGCCGGATCCCGGCGAACCGCACCTGCGTGACCAGTTCGCCGGTCAGCGGGCCGTTCATGTCGATTTCCATCCGGTCGTATTGCAGATCGCGCAGGGTGCGGAAGGCGTAGTTGGCGAAGTAGCCCATGTCTTCGTAGGACAATTGGCCGACGTAGGAGACATTGCCCCCCGGAGGACGCGAGCGCAATTCGCCGCTGACCAGCTGGCCGTTGCCGTCGGCATCGAAGACAATCGGGAATCACTCCGTCAAAGGTGCCGCTGGCAGCGAGATTGCCGATCTCCATTCGCTCGACGAATTGCGATGCTTCCAGCCCGGTGATTTCCATTATGTAGGAACGGCTTTCCGCCACCGCCGATATTGATCGCAACCGGGCGCATGGTGAGGGTGCCGCCCATGAACGGCCAGGTTCCGCCGGTCACTTCGACCGCGTTCGCCATTGATGAGCTGGAAGCCGACTTCGCCATCGTTGATCTCGATCCCCGGATTGATCGCGGCGACGCGCATACGCTGGTTGGGAGCAGTGGTCATGCCGAGCAGGTCGGAGAACACCACGGTGCCGCTCGCGCCGCCAACAGGGCCGAAGGCGGCGGAGAGGTCGAGCCCGGTGCTGGAGAAGCTGCCCCGGCTGGTGACGGCATCGGGATTCCAGTTGATCTGTCCGGTGCCGGTCACCGTGCCCCCGACATCGCTGACCACGCCCAGTGCAAGGCATGTCAGTCCATTTTGCACCACCCGGCGGGCGAGATCGGGCCGCAGACAGTGCGAGGCGGGGGGCGCGGGTTGCAGGTCGGGGCCGAAAGTCACGCCATCGATGAACAGATCGGCCTGCCCTGTGCCGCTGGTAAGATCGTGGGCAATCTCCACCCGGCTGAGGACCGTATCGGTAGCGGGGTGGCGGAGCACGGCATTGGCGGTGATTTGGCTGTCGGCCAGCGTCAGCGTCGCGCCCTGCGCCACCAGCGGCTCGAACCGGTCGGTCGCCTCGCGGTCCTCCAGAACGAACCCGCATCGGTGAGCGAAAGCACATCGGTATAAGTCCAATTGCCGCTGGCATCCAGCATGTCGAGCGGAACGCTGGCGAGAACCACATCGGCATCGGTGAATGTGCCGCCGATGTCGCCGGGCAGCAGCCGCGCCTGCAAATCGCTGATGGTGAAGCGCTGGGCATTGTCCGCCGGGCCGAGAGTGATGGCCAGATCGCGCGCGGACAGTGCGCCGGGATATGCGAACCCGACTGGGCCGCTGCGCAGGGTGATCGGCGTCTCCGCCAGTTCGCCCGCCAGATCGAGCGAAGTCGCCCCTGCCGCCAGTTGCAGCCCGCCAGCAGCCGTAGCGCAGGATCGGGCGGCCGGTGGGCGGGCACAGGGTTAGCGACTGGCGGCGCAGAGTGAGGCTGGCCACGGTCAGACTGTCAAAGCCGACATTGCGGCAGCCGTTCCACAGCGCCAGCGCGCCATCTGTGCCCACAGTTCCGTCTATGGGCAGCACCAGCCCTTGCGCAAAGCCGCCGGGCAGCGGGCCGCTGGCGAGCACCCTGCCCTCCAGCGCCAGCCGTCCGTCTCGGCCTTGCAGCACCGTCATTTCGGGCATGGCCAGCCGCGCATCACCCGCTGCATATTCGCGCATCGCCAGCCGCAGAGTGAGCGCGCCATTGCCCTCCTGCTCCATCCGCCCGCTGATCTGCGGCAGACCTTCCCCGCCAGTGGCAAGATCGCCCGAGAAGCGCGGCAGCCCCTCCGAGGGGATCGCCAGTCGCGCGCGCGTCAGGTTGACCAGCGTTGCCCTGCTCCCCCCGCGCAGCCGCGCTTCGGGGATCACCACGCTTGTAAGGTCGCCAATCATGCGCGCATCGAATCGCGCCACCAGCGTGCTGCCGCGCAGTTCGCGCGTGAGATTGGCGGCGAACTTGTCCAGCAGCGGCGCGGCGAGCGTACCTTCGCTGGCATCAGCCGCTCCGGCCAGCGTGCCAGCCAGATCGCCGCCCAACGCCAGATCGCTGCCCGCGAGTTCGCCTTCCACCTCGATCCGCGCGAATTGGTCCATCGCCCGCACCCGGCCCTCGGCGGTCAATTCGCCGGCATTCCCGGCGGCAGTCACAACATCGCTGGCGGCCAGATCGTAGAGCGCGGTCAGATCGCCGTCGCGCCAGCTGAAGCGCCCTTCCCCGCCGATTCCTCCGGCGCGCATTGCTGCGATTTCGCTCCGCCCCAGCGCGAGGACATAGGTGCCCTCAAAGGCGGCAAAGTCGCTCTCGGCCTGCGCGTCGAGTTGCACCGTGCCCTCTGCCAGAGAAACTCCCTGCGCCGCACAGGCAAGCGAGCCGAACCGCAGTGGTCCAGCGAACTGCGGGCGCTCGTCGGCAATGGAAATGGTGCCGTAGAGCGTTGGCTCGGCGATGGCGCACCCCGGCAGCGCCAGTTCCTGCCGCCACAGCCGCCACTTCGGCGCTGAAGCCGTCCTGCAGGTTCCCGCCGCCACCGATTTTGACGCCTACGCGCCCGTAATCGGTTTCGAGCAGTCCGCGCCCGTCCTCGATCACCAAGTTCAGATCGGGAAGTTCTACCGGCCCTTCCTCGCCCGTAAACAGCAGCGGATCGAGTTCGCCGAAGCTCAGTTGCCCGTCGCGGTAACTGCCGTACAGGCGCGGGCGGATCAGTCGCAATTCGTTGAGATCGGGAATGCCGAAGCGCGGGGTAATGCTCAGTTCGAGCCGCTCGATGGTCAGGTCCGGCGCGGCGGGATCGCCGATCACGATATCGGTCAGCACCTGCTGCTGCGGCGAGATACTTTCAACCGTGTAGGTCGCATCGATATCGTTCTGCGCGAAGGTATCGGCGATAAAGCTGTCGGCAATCTGCTCGCGCTGGAACCACACCGCTGCCACCAGCACCACCAACAGCAGCACGAACACGCCCACGCCGTTGCGCAACCAGCGGCGCTTGCGTCCTCGGGGACGGAGTTCCCGCTTCTGTCACGGTTTCCTGCGCCATTGCTTATGCCGAACTCTTGCGCGAGCGGCGCACTAAAGGCAATGCAATGGCTGCAAGGGGGTTCCGCCTGCATGGTGCAAAGTGCCGAAAATCCGCCCAAATCCGCGCCCGCCGGGGCCGCGGGCCATCGCGCGCGGTTGCGCGAGCGGCTGCTCGGCGGCGGGGCGGAAGCGCTGGCGGATTACGAAGTGCTCGAATACCTGCTGTTCGGCGCACTGGCGCGCGGAGATACCAAGCCGCAGGCCAAGGCGCTGCTCGCCCGGTTCGGCACGCTGGCGGCGGTGCTGAATGCGGAGCCGGGCGCGCTGAAGCAGGTCAAGGGCGTGTCCGATGCCTGCGTCGGCCAGATCAAGATCGCCGCGCTGGTCGCCCGCAGGATGGCGCGCAGCGAAGTGGCGGCAAATCCGGTGCTCGGCAGCTGGCAGGCGCTGCTCGATTACCTCGCCATCGATATGGCGCACCTCCATCACGAACGGGTGCGGGTGCTCTATCTGAACACCAAGAACCGCCTGCTGCTCGATCATCTGGTGGGCGACGGCACGATTGATGAAGCCGCGATCCACCCGCGCGAAGTGATCCGCCGGGGGCTGGATTGCGGTGCCTCGGCGCTGATCCTCGTCCACAACCACCCCAGCGGCAATCCGGAACCGAGCCGTGCGGATATCCAGATCACCAAGGCGATTGCCGAGGCCGGGCGGCCGCTGGGGATTACCGTGCACGATCACGTGATCGTGGGGCGCGAGGGGCATGTGAGCCTGCGGGCGAAGGGGGTGATTTAGGCATCTGTCACCCTCCCCCAGCCCCTCCCGATGGGAGGGGAGTTATTGGGGCGGCACTATCCCGTGGCGGGTGTAGAACCGCTCCATTGCGGGGCCATCAGCAGGCCGGTCGCCATGTCCTCCCGCCCGCCCGCATCGCCCGCATGCAGCCGCACGATGCCGCGCAAATAGTGCGATTCGGCCAGATCGGGCTGCACCGCCAGCACCGCATCGAGATCAGCCAGAGCCGCTGCATAGTCTCCGAGCCGGAAGTGGATCAGCGCCCGGCTGTCGAGCGCAGCAGCGGGATTGGCCGCCCGCTCCACCGCCTGGGTGCAGCGTGCCAGCGCGCTTTCCAGCGCCACTTGGAACAGTCCCCGAAACCAGCAATCGCCATTGAGTGCGGTGGCGTTCTGCGGCTGCTGCGCCACCAGATCCTCGATCAGCGCGTGCCCCCCCGCCACATCGCCGCCCAGCGCCATCACTGATGCGAGTGTATCGGTGTGGTAGGGTAGATCGTCGTCGTTCACCGCCAGCAAATCGAGCAGTTCCAGCGCCGCTTCCACCCGCCCGTGCTCGGCCAGCATTCCCGCCAGCGCGCGGGCATTGTCGTTCGAGGGTTCGAGATCGTAGGCCGCCTGCCGATCAGCAATCGCAGCAGCAACATCGCCCCGCGCCGCATTCAGCCATGATCGCTGGCCGAACACCCAGGCCGAAGGCGTCTCCTCCGCCAGATAGTCGAAATCGGCCAGCGCCGCGTCAAAATCATACACGCTGCGCGCGAACAAGGCGCGGTACATGCGCGGCACGTGATTGTCTTCGTCGGCAAAATCGATCGCGTCCTGATAGGCGGCGAGAATCGGCGCAGCGCGCGCCTGCCGTTCGCTTGCGTCCAGTTCCCAGCGCCAGGTCACATCGGCAGGCGGCACCAGTTCGAGCGAGTCGCTTTCCAGCCGCCGGGCCGCGCGCTTGGCGGCCGGCAGGTCGATGGCGGAAATCTCACCCAGCGTGGAAAAGGTCTCGCTCGCCGCCCGAACCGTATCGCCATCGATAGCAACCTGGCGGATCAACCGAATATTGCCAAAGCCGCCGGAGAAATCGGCATTGCCTTCCAGCGCAAAACCCTGCCCACCTTGTGGCAACACCATTGTCGTCGTGCTGGCCTGGCGCATCGGACCGGCGGTGGCGACGGGGATATCCCGCCAAGAGGGCCGCGCCCGATCTGGATTGAAGCTGCCGAAATCGTCCGCTGTTTCAAGCACGGTGCGCAGCCGCCCGTCCTGCCATTCGAAATCGGACGGGGATATGCCGTGCACCACCAGCGTGGCGACGGCTTCTTCCTCGTCATAGGCAATGGCGAGATTGCGCACCTGCATCTCGTCCTGCTCGGCGAATTGCGCCGCCATCTGGCGCAGGGTTTCGGGATCGTCGGCATCGACCACCGCCTGCAACTGCGCCCCCGCCGCGCCGACCACACGCATTTCCAGCGTGAACAGTTGCGGGAAATCGACCCCGGCGGAATGATCGGCGCGCATCGTTATCGCCATTTGCGGGACTGCCGGATCGCGTGGTGTCATCGCGATTAACCCCGCTCCTCCTGCGCGCAGCGGCAGCGCGTAATGGAACGGCGGCACATCGCCGATTGTGGCGAGGCGGGTGGCGGCGCTGGTCCCGTCAAGCCAGTAATCGGTGCCATCGATCACCGCGCGGATGATGACATGATCGAAGGCCGCAGGCAGCGGCAGCAGTTCGGGCACGGCATCGCCCATCCGGGTGCTTACCAGCACCGGCTCGGCTTCGATATCCATCTCCCGCAGCAGCGCCAGCAGCAACACAGACTTGGCCTTGCAGTCGCCGTAGCGGATGTTCCAGGTCTCTTCGGCGGACTGCGGCAAGTAATTCCCGCCATCCAGCCCGTTGAGGAGATAGCTCACCTCGTCCTGGACGAGCCGGGTGGCCAAGGCGGCGCGTTCCAGCGGATCGGTAGTCCGCGCCATGATCGCTTCCGCTTCGCGCGTGATCGGCGAGGCTACGAGAGTCGAATTCCGCTTCAACACGTGCGGCTAGCTCGTAATGCGGCGCCATCACCGCGCTAAGTTCGTCCCATGTGGCGAAGCTGCCGACGCGCAGCACCGCTGGGCGGCGGAAGCGGAACGGCGCATCGCCGGGCAGCGGCTCGGGTTCGGCCAGCGGCAGATCGAGCGAAAGGTAGCGATAGCCGTCGCGCTCCACCGGCTCGCCCAGTGCCACGCGCTCCTCGGCATCCCAGTACATTTCCTCGTCCGCAGGCCAGCTAACGGCAACTCGCGCGGTGCCCACTTGCCACGGCGCGCTGGGGAGGAATTGCACCGCCTGCACTTCGTCTCCCAAGGCCTGATCGGCGGTGGAGACCGAATGCGCGATCCGCAAAACGTCGCCCTCGCGCAAGCCCGGGACAGAAACGGTGGCGGTCAATTCGCCATCCAAACAGGCGGTTCTCCAGCCCCTGCTCGCGCCGCAACACTTCGAAAGTCACGCCCTGCGCGATCAGATCGATCACTTCGCCGTCGCGGATGATTTCGAACCGGTGGATCGTAATGTCGCCCTTATCGGGCAGCCACGCCAGCGTCTGCGTGTTGGCGGACATCAGTGCCTGCGGATTGTCGATGCGGATGGCGCTATCGGTGTAGGCGTGCACCACCCCGTCCTCGATCCGGTATTGCCAGTCGTACAGCAGCACAGCCGCGCTGCCTTCCAGCTCCAGTTCGCCGATCTCCACGCCATCGACCCAATCAGGGGCTGGAGCATAAAGCGGCTCGGTCCCGGCATGGGCGGCGCTGGCCCATGCGAGCGCGAGCAGCGGCAGGGCCGCAAAAGACTTGTGCATGATATTCCCCTGTTGCCGCGCCGGATTCGCACTGCATCGCGGGCGACTATGCCAGCCAAATGCTTAGGAAAGCAACGGCCTGTGCAGATGCCAGCAAGGCTGCCCTTGCCAAGCTGGAGCGAAGGCAATAGCCGCGCCGCAAACCTGCCCCAATCCTTACCGGAGTCTCCCGATGGTCCCCCGCTATTCCCGCCCGCAAATGTCCGCGATCTGGGAGCCGGAGGCGCGCTATCGCATCTGGTTCGAGATCGAGGCCCATGCGACGCAGAAGCTCGCCGATCTGGGCGTAGTGCCGCAGAGCGCGGCGCAGGCGCTGTGGGACTGGTGGGCGGGCAATCCGGCGATCGATGTCGCCGCCATCGACGCGATTGAAGCCGTGACCAAGCATGATGTGATCGCCTTCCTCGACTGGGTGGCGCAGCAGGTCGGCCCCGAAGCGCGCTTCATGCATCAGGGCATGACCAGTTCGGACGTGCTCGACACCACGCTGGCGGTGCAACTGGCGCGCGCCAGCGACCTGCTGCTGGAGGATATGGACGCGCTGCTCGCCGCGATCGAACGCCGCGCGCAGGAGCACAAGTACACCCCCACCATCGGCCGCAGCCACGGCATCCATGCCGAACCGACCACGTTCGGGCTCAAGCTGGCGCAGGCCTATGCCGAATTCGCCCGCTGCCGCGCGCGGCTGGTGGCGGCGCGTGCGGAGATCGCCACCTGCGCGATTTCGGGCGCGGTCGGCACCTTTGCCAATATCGATCCCGCGGTGGAGGAATATGTCGCCGAAAAGCTGGGGCTGGCGGTGGAGCCGGTCTCCACGCAGGTGATCCCGCGTGATCGCCACGCCATGTTCTTCGCCACGCTGGCGGTGGTCGCCAGTTCGATCGAGCGGCTGGCGGTGGAAGTCCGCCACTTGCAGCGCACCGAAGTGCTGGAGGCGGAGGAGTATTTCTCCCCCGGCCAGAAGGGTTCGAGCGCCATGCCGCACAAGCGCAACCCGATCCTGACCGAAAACCTCACCGGCCAGGCCCGCATGATCCGCGCCTATGCCCTCCCCGCGATGGAAAACGTGGCGCTGTGGCACGAGCGGGACATCTCGCATTCCTCGGTCGAGCGCTTCATCGGCCCCGATGCCACGCATCACGCTCGATTTCGCGCTCGCCCGGCTGACCGGGGTGGTGGACAAGCTGCTGGTCTATCCCGAGCGGATGCAGAAGAACCTCGACCGGATGGGCGGCCTCGTCCACTCGCAGCGGGTGCTGCTGGCGCTGACGCAGGCGGGCATCACCCGCGACAACGCCTACCGGCTGGTGCAGCGCAACGCGATGAAGGTGTGGGAAAGCGACGGCGCGCTGTCGCTGCTCGAACTGCTCAAGGCCGACGCGGAAGTGGCCGCAGCGATGAGCGCAGCGGAGCTGGAGGACAAGTTCAACCTCGATTACCACTTCCGCCACGTCGACACGGTCTTCGCGCGGGTGTTCGGCCAGTAAAATCCTCCCCATGCCGCAGGCACGGGGAGGGGGACCATCCGCAGGATGGTGGAGGGGTCGGGTGAGGCCGAGTGCTCTCTCGAAGCTTGGCGCGTAACGGAGAGCGACCCCTCCACCATGCTTCGCATGGTCCCCCTCCCCGTTCCGGGGAGGATTGAGGGAGGAATTATCTGACCCTTCCCAAGCCGCGCCCTTCCGCCTAGCATTGCCGCCAACGAGAGCTGTGAAGGACAAGCCCCATGCAAATCATCCGCACCGCCATCTGGGTCCTGCTGCTGGTCGCGCTGCTGCTGTTCTCCATCGCCAACTGGGACCCCACGGTGACCGTGCGCATCTGGGACGCGATCGTGGTCGATACCAAAATCCCCGCCATCGTCATCGTCAGCTTCCTGATCGGCTTCGTGCCGATGTGGCTCTATCACCGGGGCAGCAAATGGCGGATGAGCCGCAGGATCGCCAGCCTTGAAAATGCCGCGCGGCTGGCGGCACCGACGCCAGTTGCGGCCTCTCCTAGCGCGACGACAGAAAGACCTGCGGAAAGCGAACTTACCGTTACTGATCTCGACAAAGGCCAGCACAGCGCATGAGCAATCCGGTCTATCTCGCGCTCGATCTCCCGCAGCTCGATGCGGCGAAGGCTCTTGCGGACAGGGTCAAGGGGCACATCGGCGGGATCAAGCTGGGGCTGGAATTCTTCTGCGCCCACGGCCACCACGGGGTGCATGAGATTGCCCACCTCGGCCTGCCGATTTTCCTCGACCTGAAGCTGCACGATATACCCAACACTGTCGCGGGCGCGATGCAGGCTATCCACGTGCTCGAACCCGCCATCGTCACCGTCCACGCTTCAGCGGCGGTCGGGCGATGATGGAAGATGCCAAGGCGGCAGCGGGGGAGGATTGCAAAGTGGTGGCGGTGACAATGCTCACCAGCCTCGACGAGCGGGACCTGCTGCGCACCGGCGTTTCCGGCACGCCGCACGATCAGGTGATGCGACTGGCCGATTTGGCACATGACGCGGGGCTGGATGGGATTGTCTGTTCGGGCCAGGAAGTGAAAGCGGTGCACAAGCAGTGGAAGGACGGCTTCCTCGTCGTCCCCGGCCTGCGCCCCGGCGGGAAATCGAACGGCGACCAGAAGCGCGTCGTCACCCCTCGCCAGGCGCGCGACGACGGCGCGAGCGTGCTGGTAATCGGCCGCCCGATCAGCCGCGCAGACGATCCGCTGGCCGCGGCGCGGGAGATCGAGGGTACGCTCTGACCCGATGACCGACCACGCCACCCCCAATCTCCCCTCGCGCGATTTCCTCGCGACCGAGCGGTGGTATGGCAAGATCGGCTTCAAGGCCTCCTACCGCTCCGGCCACTGGCTGATCCTTCAGCGCGGCGGTGCACAGATCGAGTTCTTTCCCTGGCCGGACCTCGACCCCACCCAGAGCAATTTCTCCTGCTGCCTGCGGCTGGACGATCTCGATGCGCTGGTGGCGCAATGCGGTGCGGCGGGCGTGCCCGAAGCGCGCACCGGCATTCCGCGCCTCGTCCCGCCGCAGATGGACGTGAGCGGCCTGACCATCGCCTATCTGGTCGATCCGGACGGCAGCTTGCTGCGGCTGGTGCAGAACCCGCCCGAAGGTTAGAGTTCTGCACCCAGAAACAGCGCCTTAGCCAGCCGGTTTTGCGGCGGGCGCGGCCTGTGTTGGCGTAGCGGGTTTGCCGCCTGATGCCGCAGGCGCGGCGGGTGACGGTGTTGCAGCAGGTGCAGCAGGCTTCCCGGAAGAATCGGCAGGCGCAGCGGCAGCAGGTGCGGCTGTCTCACCGGCTGCACCGGCATGCTCATTCAGCGAAACGTTCTGGATATCCCACGTGATCAGGCCCATTCCCTCGCCTTCGCTCTGGAAGATGAAGGTCTCGTTGGCGACCCCGTTCTCGAATGTGGAGCGATAGGTGATCTCGGTCGTGGTCACGCCATTCACGGTGTTGATGTTGAAACCGGTTTGCTCGCCTTCCTGGTAAGCGCCGTAAACCTCGCGCATGTTCGTGAAGTTTGGGTGAACTCCGCCTCGTCTACGGTTCCCTTGAACGCGAGTGCGTTTCGTTCCAGATCGTGTCGAACTGGCTGTTGCTGAAAGACGTGTGGAAAGCCGCGATCTCCTCATCGGCACCATCCATCACGGCAAACGGATTACAGGCTGCCAGCAGCAGCGCGGCGAAAACGGTGAACATTCTGCGCATGTTTTGATTACCCCCCAAAGTTGCACAAAATAATCTGCCGCACTTTCGATCCTTTGTCGAATCCCCTAAGCGCCCCGCATGTCGCAAACACTCATCAAGATTTGCGGGCTGACCACGCCCGATGCCGTCGATGCCGCTGTCGATGCCGGGGCCACACACGTGGGCCTCGTCCATTTCGAAGCCTCGCCGCGCCATGTCTCGCTGGCAGACGCTGCCAAGCTGCGGATGCGCGTGCCCGGCCACGTGAAGGTCGTGCTGCTGACGGTGAACATGGAACCGCTCCCCACCGCCGAAGCCTTGCAGGAAGTGCAGCCCGACGTGATCCAGCTGCACGGCAAGGAAACGCCCGAATGGCTCGGCCTCATCAAGGCCAATTCCCAGATCGAAGTATGGAAGGCCGTCGGCGTAAAGGATCGCGCCGCGCTGGAAAAGGCCGAGCGGTTCAAGGATGCCGCGCACCGCCTGCTCTATGACGCGGCGGCGGGTGCGCTGCCGGGGGGCAACGGGCTGCTGCTCGATTGGCGGCTGCTGATGAACTATCGCCATGTCATGCCCTGGGGACTCGCGGGCGGACTGAACCCGGACAATGTCGCAGATGCGATCCGTTACACCGGAGCGGAACTGGTCGATGCCTCCTCCGGCCTCGAAAGCGCGCCGGGGGTGAAGGAGGTGTCCAAAATACGGGCCTTCTGCAAGGCAGCGCAGGAGGCGCGGGCGGCGGCTTAGAGTTCTTCATTATCGCCGTAGGCGAAGAAAAGGGGTTTCTCGCAGAGGACGCGGAGAAAGTAGAGGGCGCAGAGATGCCCTAGCGGCACGCTCCCTCTGCGAACTCATTTATCTCCGCGAACTCTGCGAGAAACCCTTTCTTCGCCTTCGGCGACCTGCGGGAACATGTGCGCTATACTGGACACCGCCCCGCCCCTCTGCCAATCGCAAATCATGAACGATACCCCTCCAAACTCCTTCCGCAACCAGCCTGATGAGCGCGGCCATTTCGGCCAGTTCGGCGGGCGCTATGTCGCCGAAACGCTGATGCCGCTGATGCTCGATCTGGAAGCGCGAATACCGCGCGCGCCAAGGCCGACCCGGCGTTCAAGGCCGAATTTGACGATCTGCTGGAGCATTATGTCGGCCGCCCCAGCCCGCTCTATTTCGCGCCCGCGGATCTGACGGAAGAACTCGGAGGCGCACAAGTCTGGTTCAAGCGCGATGAGCTGAACCACACCGGCGCGCACAAGATCAACAATTGCGTCGGGCAGATCCTGCTCGCGATGCGCATGGGCAAGACGCGGATCATCGCCGAGACCGGCGCGGGCCAGCACGGCGTCGCCACCGCCACCGTCTGCGCGCGGTTCGGCCTGCCCTGCGCGGTCTTCATGGGCGCAGAGGACGTGCGGCGGCAATCGCCCAACGTGTTCCGGATGAAGCTGCTCGGCGCGGAAGTGCGTCCCGGTGACGGCGGGCGCGGCGACGCTGAAGGATGCGATGAACGAGGCGCTGCGCGACTGGGTCGCGCAATGTGCATGACACCTTCTACATCATCGGCACGGCGGCAGGCCCGCATCCCTACCCGGAACTGGTGCGCGATTTCCAGAGCGTGATCGGGCGCGAGGCGCGCGCGCAGATGCTCAGCCGCACGGGCCGCCTGCCCGACCTGCTGCGTGGCGGCGATCGGCGGCGGCTCCAACGCCATCGGCCTGTTCCATCCGTTCCTCGACGATCCCGAAGTGCAAGCTGCTCGGCGTGGAGGCGGCGGGCCACGGGCTGCACAAGACGAACACGCCGCCAGCCTCGCGGGCGGTTTCCCCGGCGTGCTCCACGGCAACAAGACCTACCTGCTGCAGGACGACGACGGCCAGATCACCGAAGGCCACTCGATCAGCGCCGGGCTGGACTATCCGGGCATCGGGCCGGAACACGCGTGGCTGAAGGAAACCGGGCGGGTGGAATATACCTCGGCCACCGATATGGAGGCGCTCGAAGGCTTCCAGCTGCTCTGCCGCACCGAGGGGATCATTCCGGCGCTGGAGCCTGCCCACGCGATCGCCGCCGTCGCCAAGGTCGCGCCGACGATGCCGAAGGACGCGATCATCTGCGCGAACCTGTGCGGGCGCGGGGACAAGGATATTTTCACCGTGGCCGAGGCGCTGGGAGTGGAGATGTGAGCAGGTCCCCGCTTCCATCATTGCGAGGGCCGCTACCGCCGCTCAGGAAGTGCGTCTCCGCAGATGGCATGCGTGGAACGGCCGTGACCTGGCCAGGTGCGCTGGTGCCTATGCGGCATCGAAATGCCGCTGGCGGAATCGCGCGTGAGTTCGGCTGTACGGGCCTGCGCTCGGCAGTCGAAGCTTTCCTCATCCGCAACGTTTTGGGCACGGGAACTGGACTATCGGACTCGATCAAGGAATGTACTGGGCCTGGCTGGCAACTCGATTGCGCGTACGCTATTGCCTATGAATTTCATGATGCTATGCGGACTGGTTCTCGCGCATATGTGCAATCGAGAATTGGCAGAATCCGATGCGATACGGATACATGCGCTGTGCGGATAGCGAGCATCACTGAAATGCCAATCCACGAAGCGGATCGCAAATTTCGCATTGGACCGCTGGGGCATTCTTCGCCCTGCTGACCACCTCAGGTTTGAGTCGACGCTGTCAGACTATGACCCGCCTCTCCACCACCTTCTCCGCCCCGCACCCCGCGCTCGTCTGCTTCATCACCGCAGGCGATGGCGACACTGCGGCCAATCTCGATGCGCTCGTCGAAGGCGGCGCGGATGTGATCGAGCTGGGGATGCCGTTCACCGATCCGATGGCCGATGGCCCGGCGATCCAGGCGGCGAATCTGCGCTGCCTCGGCGCAGGGCACAAAAACCGCCGATGTCTTCCGCGATTGCCGCCGCTTTCCGCGCGCGCCACCCGGATGTGCCACTGGTCCTGATGGGCTATGCCAATCCGATGATCCGGCGCGGGCCGGAATGGTTTGCGACGCGTGCACGCAAGGCGGGCGTCGACGGCGTGATCTGCGTCGATCTCGCGCCCGAGGAAGACCCTGATCTCGGCCCGGCCCTGCGCGATGCCGGGATCAGCCTGATCCGCCTCGCCACCCCCACCACCGACGAGGCGCGGCTGCCCGCCGTGCTCGATGGATCGAGCGGGTTCCTGTATTACGTCGCGTAGCTGGGATCACCGGGATGCAGCAGGCGGCGATTGATTCGATCGAGGCCAATGTCGCGCGGATCAAGCGCGCATACCGACCTGCCCGTCGCGGTCGGCTTCGGCGTGCGCAGCCGGAACAGGCCGCCGCAATCGCCCGGGTGGCCGATGGCGTGGTGGTCGGCTCGGCGCTGGTCGAACTGGTGGCGCAACATGGCGCAGATGCGCCCGCGCAGCTTGCGGCAGCTCACCGCAAGGCTTGCCAAGGCGGTCCATTCTGCGCGAAAGGCTGACGGCATGAGCTGGCTAACCAATGTGCGCGAACGCCTGCCCTTCGGCAAGAAGCGCGAGATCGCCCGACAATCTGTGGATCAAATGCCCGCGCTGCCAGGACATGCTGTTCACCAGCGAGTACGAGGAGAATCTTCAGCGTCTGCCCGCGTTGCGAGCATCACGGGCGGATCAGCGCGGATGCGCGGCTGGCGCAACTGCTGGACGACGGCTTACGCGCTGCTGCCCGCGCCAAAGGTGGCCGAAGACCCGCTCGGTTCCAGCGATTCCAAGCGCTACCTGACCGGCTGAAAAGTGCCGCGCGCCGCCAGCAATCCGCACGCCGATGCCTTCACCGCTGCGATCGGCATGTATCGAAGGCCAGCCCGCCGTGGTCGGCGTGCAGGATTTCACCTTCATGGGCGGCTCGCATGGGCATGGCAGTGGGCGATGCCTTCATTGCCGCCGCGCAGAAGGCGCTCGATGAGCGCTGCGGCTTCATCTGCGTCACCGCTGCGGGCGGCGCGCGGATGCAGGAGGGCATTCTCAGCCTGATGCAGATGCCGCGCGCCACGGTGATGACCCGCCGCCTGCGCGATGCCGGGCCTGCCCTATATCGTCGTGCTGGCTGATCCCGACCACCGGCGGCGTCACCGCCAGCTATGCCATGCTCGGCGACATCCACATTGCCGAGCCGGGCGCGCTGATCGGCTTTGCCGGACAGCGGGTGATCCAGGAAACCATCCGCGAAAAACTGCCCGAAGGCTTCCAGCGGGCGGAATATCTGCACAAGCACGGCATGGTCGATATGGTGGTGCGCCGCGCGGAACTGCGCGGGCGGCTGGCGGACCTGCTGGGGTATCTGAGCCCGGCGCAGGCGGCGTGATGACGGCCCTTCAGGGGAGGGGCTGGGGGTGGGGCATGTCGACCTCGCGACATTGGCTCCATCGGACAGCCCCCGCCCTAGGCCCTCCCCTGAAGGGGAGGGGCTTTTCGTGAAAGACTTCGCCCTGTCCGAAGACCCGGCGGTGCAGCGCCAGCTTGACCGGCTCGGCGCACTCCGCCTGCCGCAGGGGCAGATCGGGCTGGAGATGATCCGCGCGAACTGCTCGCCCGCTTCGGCAATCCGCAGTTGGCGCTCCCGCCGGTGCTCCATGTGGCCGGGCACCAATGGCAAAGGCTCCACCTGCGCTTATCTGCGCGCCATGCTGGAGGCGGAGGGGCTGAAGGTCCATGTCGCCACCAAGCCGCATCTGGTGCGCTATAACGAGCGCATCCGGCATGGCCGGCGAGCTGATCAGGATGCGCTGCTGGCGAGCCTGCTGGAAGAAGTGCTGGATGCCAGCGACGATCTCGACCCCAGCTTCTTCGAAGTCACCACGGTCGCCACCTTCCTCGCCTTCCAGCGCATCCGGCCGATGCGGTGGTGATGGAAGTCGGGCCTTGGCGGGCGCTTCGATGCCACCAATGTGCTGGAACAGCCCCGCCGCCTGCGGGATCGCCAGCCTGGGCATCGATCACGAGCATTTCCTGCTCACGCCCGACCCCACCGCCCCCAAGAGCCGCTGGCCCGGATCGCGTTCGAGAAGGCAGGCATCGCCCGCACCGGCGTGCCGCTGGTGACGATGGATTACCCGGACGAGGCCAATGAGGCAGTGTTCGCGCAGGCGGAGAAGGTCGGTGCGCCGCTCTACCCTGCGGGCAGCAGCTGGCACTTTGCCGAGGGGATCGGCAGGCGCACCGGCTATCGCGATGCCAAGGGCTCGCTGTTCCTCCCCGAACCCCCGCTCGAAGGCTGGCACCAGCGCGCCAACTCTGCGCTGGCGGCCGCGATGTTGCGCCATCAGAACGTGCTGCCGGTTTCGGTTGCGGCGCTCAAGGCAGGCGTGCTCGCCGCGCGCTGGCCGGCGCGGTTGCAAGTGCTTGGACCGGGTCCGGTAACCGAGCTTGCCGGGTGCAGGGTCCTGCTCGACGGCGGGCACAATCCCGATGCGGCGATGGCGCTGGCGGATTACTTTACCGAGAACAACACCGGCCCCATCGACGCGCTGATCGGGATGATGGCGCTGAAGGATGCGCGCAATTTCCTCACGATCCTCGCCCCGCACCTCGCCAGCGTGACGGCGGTTCCGATTGAGGGCAATGACCACCTGCCGCTCGACGCGCTGGAAGGCCTGGCGAAAGAGGCGGGCGTGCCGCAGACCTCCTCAGCGCCCGATCTCGTCACCGCACTGGAAGCCCTGCCCCGGCGCAGGCAACGGCACGGTGCTGATCGCCGGTTCGCTCTACCTCGCAGGCAAGGTCCTCGCCGCGAACCGCGAAGTGCCCGACTAAATCACTCCGCCGCCACCGCCACCGGATCGGGCGCAACCACGCCCGAATTGGCCCCCGCGCGCGTCACCCGGAACCATTCCAGCGCGCAGAGCACCACCGCGACGATCCCGATCAGCGAGGTGAACACGAACACGAAGTAATAGCCGCGATCCTCGATCATCTCCCCCAGCGCGCCGCGCCCCAGCGTACCGATCAGCAGGGTGAGCGAGGCCAGCAGCGCGATACTGCACCGCCGCATATTTCTTCGCCACGATGCTCGAAAGCCAGGCGATATAGGCCGCCCCGGCAATGCCGATGGCGATATTTTCCCAGAAGATCGTGAAGGTCAGTCGCGCCAGTCCTTCGCTGCCGAACGGGGCCATCCAGCCGATTAGCGCGGAAAAGCCGATAGCATCGCTAGCCGCCTGCATGGTCGCGCCACCGGCAGCCAGATCGGCGTAGAGCAGGTTCGTCGCCGCAGCCAATGCCGCGCCCAGCGTCAGGGTGAACATCCGCCCGAACTTGGTGATGATCCACCCACCCAGCGCCAGCCCGCCGATAATTGCGCCAACGCCGAAGAACTTGGAAGCGAAGGCCACTTCGTCCCCGGTATAACCCAATTCGCCCAGGTAGAACGGATAGGCGAACACGCCCCAGATCGAATCGCAGATGCGATAGGTCAGCACCAGCGCCAGGATCAGCACCAGCGACCAGCCCATCCGCCCGACGAATTCGACCAGCGGCAGCACCAGTGCGCGATAAAGGTGATCGGTGAATGTCACAGCCCGCACCACTCCCGCTTCGGGCGCGGTGACGATTACCTGCTCCCCATCCCGCTTCAATTTCGCAACCCAGGCGGCGATGAATGCGGGCAGGACGACGGTGGCGATGATGATGAGCGGGCCGAACGTGGTGGTGAACTCGGTCACGTCCGGCGCAATTCCGGAGCCGCCGTCATGCTCCGCACCATGAACACCACCACCGTGCCGATGGCCCATGCCCACAGCAGCCCCACCGCCAGCAGCGCCAGATTGCGCACCTTCGGCGTCACTTCGCCAACATTATACAGCTCCGCCACATCAGCATTGTCCGCCGCAACCGTCGCAGCAGAACGCTCCGCAACCTCGGCATCGGGCGCGAACAGTCCGGCAATGCCGATGGCGAGCATGATCCCGCCCATGATGACATAGGTCTGCGGCCAGCCGATCCGCTCGGCGATGATCAGCCCCAGCGCGCCGCCGATCAGCGCCGCCAGCCGGAACCCCATCTGGGTGATCGTGGACAAGATATCGATGGTCGCTTCCTCGTCCGCCACGTCGATCCGCCAGGCGTTGATCGCGATATCCTGCGTGGCGCTGGCGAAGGCACCGATGGCGGCGAGCAAGCTGAACATGCCGAGCGCACTGCGCGGATCGAGCAGGCTCATCACCACCAGCGCAATGCCGATCACCAGCTGCATCGGCGCGATCCACTGCTTGCGCTTGCCGAGCTTCCTCAGGCCGGGAATGTCCACCTTGTCGAGCAGCGGGGACCACAGGAACTGGAAGGCATAGGCGAGGCCCACCAGCGAGAAGACCCCCATCGTTTCCAGATCGACCTCGGCCTCCGAAAGCCACGCATACAATGTGCCGAGGAACAGCGCGGGCGGCAGGCCTTGGGCAAAGCCGAACAGCGCCATGAACCCGCTCTTGGGATTGCGCAGCGAGCGGAACAGTGTTCCCCAGCCCGGTTTGGTCCCCGATTTGTCTTTGCGGTTTCGGCCATACTATCCTCGGTCGTTGCGTCTTGCAGAGGGTCTAACCGTAATCGCTCGCAATGGAAGGCTGGATGAACGGGCCATCACCGACTAAGGCGCAGGGCATGTCGAAAGCACCGCACCCCGCCGGGAAACCCGAAGGCGACCGCCCAGAAGGCGACCGTATCGCCAAAGCCCTCGCCCGCGCCGGAGTCGCCAGCCGTCGCGAGATCGAGCGGATGATCGAGGACAAGCGGATCAAGATCGGCGACGATCTGGTCACCTCGCCCGCCACCTTCCTCACCAGCCTCAAGGGCGTGACAGTGGACGGCAAGCCCGTCGCCGCACCCGAACGCACCCGGCTGTTCGCCTTTCACAAGCCCACCGGACTGCTGACGGCGGAACGCGATTTCTCCGGCCGCCCGACGATCTACACCGCGCTGCGCAATGCCCTGCCCGCCAGCACGCCCCGGCTGATGCCGGTCGGGCGGCTCGATCTGAACACCGAGGGCCTGCTGCTGCTCACCAATGACGGCGAATTCAAGCGGCAGATGGAGCTGCCCTCGTCCGAAATCCCGCGCACCTATCGCGCCCGCACTTTCGGCGATGTCTCGCAGGAACAGCTCGAATCGCTGATGGAAGGCGTCGAGGTGGAAGGGATGCGGTACGACAAGATCAACGCCAATCTCGAACGCAGCACCGGCCGCAACCAGTGGATCGAACTGACGCTGACCGAAGGCAAGAACCGCGAAGTGCGCCGGGTGCTGGAATTCCTCGGGCTGGAAGTCAGCCGCCTGATCCGCATTTCCTACGGCCCGTTCCTGCTCGACAAGCTGGCGCGCGGCGCGGCGGTGGAAATTCGCAAGGAAGATATCGAGCGGTTCCGGAGTTCGATCAAGGGTGGCGGGAAGCGCATGACTCCCCCCTCCCGTTGGCCCGACGGGCCAGCTTCGCTTCCAGGGGAGGGGCCGGGGGTGGGGCCTGACCGCCAAGCGCCAGCACCAGCTCGACATCGCCCCACCCCTACCCCTCCCCTTAAGGGGAGGGGCTAAGAGTGAGAATTATCGCTGGCGAGTGGAAGCGGCGGCAGCTCCGCACGCCTGCGGGCGATGCCACCCGCCCCACGGCGGATCGCACCCGCGAAACGCTGTTCTCGATGCTCGTCAGCCGCCTGGGCACTTTCGAAGGGCTGAGCGTGGCGGACCTGTTCGCCGGATCGGGCGCGCTGGGGCTGGAGGCGCTTGAGCCGGGGCGCGGCAAGTTGCCTGTTCGTCGAACAGGATGCCGCCGCCGTGCGTGCCATCCGTGACAACATCGCCGCCCTGCGCGCGCAGGCCCGCTGCGAAGTCATCGCCGGATCGGCGCTCACGCTCGCCGCAGCGCAAGGCCCCGCGCGATCTGGTGCTGCTCGATCCGCCCTACGGCACCAACGCAGGCGCGGTGACGATCGACCGGCTGGTGCGGCTCGGCTGGATCGGCGAAGCGACCTGGGTGGCGCTGGAAATCGGCGCGAAGGAAGACCCGCAGGTCCGCAGCATGGAAGTCGAGAGCGAACGCAAGGTCGGCCCGGCCAAGTTGGTGCTGCTGCGGATGCCCGGCTGAGCGCCCTTGCGCGCTTAGCCGCCGTTCCCTAACTGTTCACAGTGCCCCATCCCCCGACCCTGCCCGATTCCGCCATCGAACGCGGACATCCCCGAATGGCTCGCCAAGCTGAACCCGCCGCAGCGCGCGGCAGTCATGGCCACCGAAGGCCCGGTGCTGATGCTCGCGGGCGCAGGCACCGGCAAGACCGCCGCGCTCACCCATCGCCTCGCGCATATCGTCCGCCAGCGGCTCGCCTGGCCGAGCGAAATCCTCTGCGTCACCTTCACCAACCGCGCCGCGCGCGAAATGCGCGAGCGGGTGGGCAAGCTGACCGGCGGGGCGCTGGAAGGGATGCCGTGGCTCGGCACCTTCCATTCCATCGGCGCGAAAATGCTGCGCCGCCATGCCGAACTGGTGGGCCTGCAAAGCAATTACACCATCATCGATCCCGACGACCAGTTGCGCCTGCTCAAAACCCTGATCCGCGAGGCCGAGATCTGATGAAAAGCGCTGGCCCCCGCGCCTGCTCGCCGGGCTGATCGACAGCTGGAAGAACCGCGGCCTCAATCCGCCCGATCTGACGGCGGTGGACAACGAAAGCTACGCCAACGGCAAGGGGCAGGAGATGTACCGCCTGCTATCAGGCGCGGCTGATCGCGCTCAACGCCTGCGATTTCGGCGATCTGCTGCTGCACATGCTGACGATCCTGCGCCAGCATCGCGACGTGCTGGAAAGCTGGCAGAACCGCTTCAAATATGTGCTGGTGGACGAATATCAGGATACCAATGCGGTGCAGTACCTGTGGCTGCGGCTGATCGCGCAGACCCGCAAGAACATCTGCGTGGTGGGGGATGATGACCAGTCGATCTATTCATGGCGCGGCGCAGAAGTCGCCAATATCCTGCGGTTCGAAAAGGATTTTCCCGGCGCCAAAGTGGTCAAGCTGGAGCAGAACTATCGCTCCACCCCGCAAATCCTCGCCGCCGCCAGCGGGCTGATCGCCAGCAACAGCCAGCGGCTCGGCAAGACGCTTGTGGACCGAGCTTCCGGCGGGCGACAAGGTCCGCGTGATCGGGGTGTGGGACGCGCCCGAGGAAGCGCGCCGGGTGGGCGAGGAGATCGAGCGGCTGGAGCGCGAAGGCGCGCCGCTGGAACAGGTCGCCATCCTCGTGCGCGCGCAATACCAGACCCGCGAATTCGAAGACCGCTTCATCCAGATCGGCCTCAATTACCGGATCGTCGGCGGCTTCCGCTTCTACGAACGCGCCGAAATCCGCGATGCGCTGGCCTACCTGCGGGTGATCGCGCAACCGGCGGACGATCTGGCTTTCGAACGCATCTACAACCAGCCCAAGCGCGGGCTGGGGGACAAGACGCTGGAGAAAATGTACCAGCACGCCCGCCGCACAGGCCAGCCGCTCGCCGCCGCCGCGCTCGAACTGGCGGACAGCGATGAACTGCCGCCGCGGGCGCGCGGCACGATTGCCGGGCTGATGCGCCACTTCCTGCGCTGGCAGGGCATGGCGGAGGCGGTCACGCCCGTCGGAACTGCTGCGCACGGTGATGGAGGAAATGCGGCTATGACGCCATGCTCAAGGCCGATCGCTCGGCGGAAAGCGCGGGGCGCGCGGACAACCTCACCGAACTGGCGCGGGCGATGGAGGAATATCGCCACGCTCGGCGATTTCCTCGAACATGTCGCGCTGGTGATGGAGAACGACGCGGCGAGCGACGAGGAAAAGGTCACCATCATGACCATGCACGCCGCCAAGGGGCTGGAATTTGATCACGTGTTCCTGCCCGGCTGGGAAGAAGGCGTGTTCCCCTGCGCAGCGTTCGCTCGATGAAGGCGGGCTGGCCTCGCTGGAGGAGGAGCGGCGGCTGGCCTATGTCGCCATCACCCGCGCGCGGCGGCGCTGCACCGTGCTCCACGCCGCCAACCGCCGGATCTACGGCCAGTGGACCAGCTCGATCCCCTCGCGCTTCGTCGAGGAATTGCCCGCCGAACATGTGGCGGTGGAAACCACGCTGACCGGCGGGCGCTCAGCTGTGGCAGGCGAACTGGAGCGAGAGCGAAGACCCCTTCGCCCACGTCTCCGCAATCCCGCCCGGACCGCTCGCAACAGCGCGGCCCCGGCTGGCAACGCGCGCTGGCCACCGGCTACGAGACCAAGCAGGTGCGGGTAAAGGAATCCAGCCGCAGCGCCGCAAGCTTCGCCGCGCAAGCCGCGCTCCGACGTGGAAGTGGGCGCGCGGGTGTTCCACGAGAAGTTCGGCTACGGCGAAGTGACCGGGCAGGAAGGGAACAAGCTGGAAATCGATTTCGACAAGGCGCGGGGTGAAGCGGGTGATTGATAGCTTTGTTACGGTGGCTTGAGGGGCTTGGGGTTGGTTGCAGCGCGCGGCCTTCGACAGGCTCAGGCTGAGCGGGGGTGGTGTGGAAGCTCCTGAAAATTCTGCCCCTACGAACAACTCCCCGCTCAGCCTGAGCCTGTCGAAGGCCGCGTGCAAACCTGCCGCCCTAAAACCCTATCCCCCATCGCGCCAATCGCGAAATCTCACTCCCAATCCCCGGCTATCAGCGCCTCTTTCTTGGCCCGACTCCAGCCCTTGATCCGGCGTTCCGCAGCAAAGGCCTCATCGCGGGTAGGAAAGCACTCCGACCAGACCAGCTTCACCGGGCGGCGCCCAGCTGTGTACCCGCCCATTGCTCCACTCTGATGCTGCGCGAGTCGGACAACAAGGTCGTCAGTATGGCCTGCGTAATAGCTGCCGTCGTTACAGAGCAGTAGATATGCGCAAAAATCCATGCCTGCTGGGTTAGCCTTTGCGCGTGGCCTTCGACAAGCTCAGGCTGAGCGGATTTTGGTGCGAAGCCGCATCCAAACCCCCCGTTAATCCAATCGAGACACCCCGCCGCTACACCCGTCCCCGTCAGGAGACTCCCCAATGAAGTTCGTCAATCTGCCCTCGCGCGGCGGCAATTATCTTGTTGTGGCCAGCAATATCGCCTGGCTGCGGACCGGGGAGAACGGGCAGACGCTCGTCGGCATGGTCGGTGGCAGTCCGCTGCTGGTGGTCGGCTCTATCGAAGAAGTTGCAGGAGTAATCGGGGCCGCCTGATCCACCGAACGGCGGCGGAAGGTTTCTCCGCTCCGCTCGCCATGCTACCGGCCAGCCCATGCCCTTCCGCGACATCGCCACCCTTGTCCTGCTCTGCGTGATCTGGGCCGCGAATGTGATCGTCAGCCGGATCGTCGTTACCGACATGGCCGTCCCGCCGCTGTACTATGCCGCGCTGCGCTCGCTGCTGGTGGTCGTGGTGCTCATCCCGTGGCTCAAGTGGCCGGGGAAGGACTGGTGGCGGGTGGCGCTGGTGACGACTTCGGTGAGCGGCGGCGGGTTTGCGCTGCTGTTCGTCGGGCTGCAGGATGCCACGCCCTCTTCCTCCGCCATCGTCACCCTGTCGGGAGCGCCGATGACGGTGCTGTTCGCCATGCTGATCCTGAAGGAGAAAGTGCGCTGGCGGCGCGGGATTGGGATTGCGATGGCGCTGGGCGGCGTGCTGCTCGCGGTCGCTTCCCCCGCCGGGTGGGAGAACAGCGCCGGGCTGCTGTGGGTGTTCGCGGGAGCCTTGGTGGGGGCGCTGGGATCGGTCTACATCAAGACCATCGAGCTTTCCGCGCTGCGGCTGATGGCCTGGGCGGGGTTCTTTTCCACCCTGCTGCTGTTCCCGCTGAGCTTGGCGCTGGAAAGCGGCCAGATCGCCGCCATGCTCGCCATGCCCGTGGGAACTGGCGGGGGCGACGCTGTTCTCCGGCCTCGTCGTCTCGGTGCTGGCGCACACGCTCTATTTCCGCATCCTGCAAGCGAATGAGGCAGGCGTGGTCGCGCCGATCACCCTGCTGACGCCGGTGTTCACGATCCTGATGGGCGCGACGATTACCGGCGACGAGGTGAGCCTGCTGATGCTCGCGGGCGCAGCACTGGCAGTGGCGGGCGTGCTGGTGATCGCGGTGCGGCCGAGCACCGCGATGTTCAAAGGCCTGCTGGTGCGGCCCCGGATTTAGTCGTCAGCCGAAGCCGACGCCGAGGAAGCCCGGCATGGGGCCGTTCCACTCGCCTGCGGGCACCGGGGCTTCGTCCTGATCGCGATAGCGTGCTTTGCGTTCATCCTTGCGGGAGTCGTCGCGCGGTTCAGGGCGTATTTCGCGCGGAGCGGGAGCGGGCTTTTCGGCGCGCTCAGGCCTTGCTTCGCGCTCGGGCCGTTCTGCACGCTCCGGGCGAGCCTCACGCTCCGGCTTCCGGCGCGGCGCACGCTTCGGCTTCTCGGCAGCTTCCGCTTCCGGCGCATCCGCATCATCGGGCGCAGCCTGCTTCGCCGCCGCCTTCACCGCAGCTTGCGGCAATTCCACCCGCACGTCCTTCTTGCCGAACACCGGGATCACCGTCCCGGTCAGCTTCTCGACGTTGTCGATGGCTTCCTGATCGCCCTCGGCCACGAAAGTGAAGGCGCGGCCCTTGTTGCCCGCGCGACCGGTGCGGCCGACGCGGTGGACGTAATCGTCCGGGTGCCACGGGGTGTCGTAGTTGAAGACGTGCGAAACGCCCTTGATGTCCAGCCCGCGCGCGGCGACGTCGCTGGCGACGAGGATGTTGATCGTCCCGTCCTTGAACCGCTGCAATTCGGCATTGCGGCTGGCCTGATCGATATCGCCGTGGATCTCGCCCGAACGGAACCCGTCGCGCTGCAACGCCTTGTTGAGCTCGCGCACGGTGGTCTTGCGGTTGGAGAAGACGATCGCGGTTTCGACCAGATCGTTGCGCAGCAGCCACTTGAGCGTGCTCTGCTTCTCGCGCGCCTTTACCGGCAGCTTGAAGGCGGTGATGTTCTCGTTGGTGGAAGCCGCGCGGTTGACTTCGATCCGCTTGGGATTGCTCAGGAAAGTCTTGGCCAGCTTGGTGATCGGCGGCGGCATGGTGGCGGAAAACAGCAGCGTCTGCCGGGTTTCGGGCAGTTTGGAGCAGATGAATTCGATATCCGGGATGAAGCCCATGTCGAGCATCCGGTCCGCCTCGTCGATCACCAGCAGTTCGCAGCCGTTGAGCATGATCTTGCCGCGTTCGAACAGGTCCATCAGGCGGCCCGGCGTGGCGATCAGCACGTCGACGCCTTCGTTCAGCGCCTTCACCTGATCGCCCATCTGCACGCCGCCGATCAGCAGCGCCATCTTGAGATCGTGGTTGACGCCGTACTTCACGAAGTTCTCTGCCACCTGCGCGGCGAGTTCGCGGGTCGGCTCCAGAATCAGCGAGCGCGGCATCAGCGCGCGGCGGCGGCCGCTGGCGAGCACGTCGATCATCGGCAGCACGAAGCTGGCGGTCTTGCCGGTGCCCGTCTGGGCGATGCCGATGATGTCCTTCATCATCAGCACGGCGGGAATCGCCTCCGCCTGAATCGGCGTAGGGACTGTGTATCCCGATGCTTCCACAGCCTGGAGCAATTCGGGAGAAAGGCCGAGATCGGCGAATGTTGTCAAAATATGTGTTTCCGGAAAATGAGCCTGCGCGCACCTGCACACAGAGCATTGTGGCGCGCCCTAGGCCGCGAGCACGGCGAAAAGTCAAGATTTGCGGACGGAGCGCCGCCTTTCGGCAGGCGCGCTGTGCCTAGTTGGCAACGGCCACCAGCCGGGTGAATTCCTCCACCTGGCAACTCGCCCCGGCGCGCGACTGCAACCGGTCCCGATCCACGCACAGCCGCGCATCGTCACTCCGCTCGATATAGAAGCCGGAGTAGAAGGCGCGCGCGGTGCAGCCGTCTTCCAGTTCGGCGGCGATGATCTGGTTGCTGCGGGTGAAGAACAGCAGGCGGTTGTCCGCCGTGGGCTGCACCCCGACTACCCCTTCGGCATCGATGCAATCGTCGTGTTCCACCTCGGCATAGCGGGTGCGCATCGGGCGGCGCGGCAGGTCTGCCAGCATCTGCGTGCGCGCCTGCGCGGCGGCGGGGCCGATGCGGATGACGACGCGCTGCTCGACCCGCACCTGATGCTGGTGCTGCGGCTGACGCGCGCGTTCGAGTGTATCGAACGGCGCCTCGGCATCGGGATCGTAGCCCAGCACGGGGGTTGGCAGCGGAATCGACTGGCCGGGACGATCCGGCGCGGCATCCTGCGCCTCCACGCGCGCGGCTCCTGCATCGCCAGCAAGGGGCGAGCAGCGCGGCTGGCGCGAGGAAGGCGAGAAGACGTTTCATGCGATTTTGCGTTTGTACCCCGTGGGAAAAGCCCTGTTCCTTCCCCCGTTCGACTGTCCTTTTAGCGCACGGGATTGAATGTCGGCTTAACTGCCTCTTGGCAATCGGGGCCTTGGGCTGGCATCAGGCGGGGCATGAACGATAGCGAACCCTTCCTCAAATGCCGCCGCGCAGCTGCTCGGCCCGCGCGGGCTGGCGACCGATCCCGATCTGGTGACGCCGTGGCTGACCGACTGGCGCGGGCGCTATACCGGGCGGGCGCTGGCGCTCGCCTCCCCCGCCTCGACAGCGGAAGTGGCCGGGCTGGTCAAGCTGTGCGCTGCACACGGCGTGCCGATCGTCCCGCAGGGCGGCAACAGCGGCATGTCCGGCGGGGCGACACCCGATGCCAGCGGCGATGCGATCATGCTCTCGCTCCGGCGGATGAACACAATCCGCACGCTTCGATACCGATGCGGGCGAGATCACCTGCGACGCCGGGCTGATCCTGCAGACGCTGCACGAAGCGGCGGAGGCGCATGGCCTGCGCTTCCCGCTGACGCTGGGCGGCAAGGGTTCGGCCACCATTGGCGGGCTGATCTCGACCAACGCCGGGGGCACGCAGGTGCTGCGCCACGGATCGATGCGCGCGCAGGTGCTGGGGCTGGAAGCGGTGCTGGCGGACGGATCGGTGTTCGATTGCCTCGACCCCGCTGAAGAAGGACAATCGCGGGTTTGACCTCAAGCAGTTGCTGATCGGTTCGGAAGGCACGCTGGGGATCGTCACCGGAGCCACGCTGCGGCTTGCTGCCCGCGCTGGCGGACCGGGCGGTGCTGTGGGCGGGGCTTGCCGACATCCGCGACGCGCGCAAGCTGCTGCTGCACGCGCAAGCGCCATGCGGGCGACGCGCTGGAAGGGTTCGAAGTGATGCCGCAGCATTCGCTCGCCGCCGTGCTGGCGCATGCGCCGGGCGCGCGCTCGCCGCTGGCGGGCAGCCATCAATGGCATGCGCTGATCGAACTGACTGCCGATGCCAGCGGAGCCGACGCCCTGCCCGCGCTCGCCGCAAGTCGCTGCTCGAAAGCGCGTTCGAGGCCGGGCTGGTGGAAGACGCCACCATCGCCGCCAACGAAACGCAGGCGGAGGAGTTCTGGCCCCTGCGCGACGAAATCGCGCCCGCCGAACGCGCGCATCGGCCCGGCGATGCAGCACGATATTTCGGTGCCGGTCGCCACGATGGCCGATTTCGTCGACCGAAGCGGTGCCGCAAGGTCGAAGCGGCCTTCCCCGGCTGCCGCGCCGTCGCCTTTGGCCATCTGGGCGATGGCAATGTGCATTTCCACGTCCTCGCCCCGCCAGGCGTCGATCGCGGGCGAATGGGAAGCAAGCGAAGGCAAGGCGATCAGCACCTTCGTGCATGACGTGGTCACCAGCTGGGGCGGATCGATCAGCGCCGAACACGGCATCGGCCAGCTGAAGCGCGGCGAACTGGCGCGGCTGGGCGATCCGGTGCATCTGGCGATCCTGCGCCGGTCAAGCGCGCGCTCGATCCCCAGGGCCTGCTCAATCCGGGCAAGCTGGTGCCGCTGGATGCGGATATGCCAGTGTAACTTGCGCAGGCGGGCGGCACGCATAAGGCCCGCCCGCATTATTCCGGTATCCCGGCGGCGGAGCGATCCTTGCGGCTGGCGATGCCATCCAGACAATCCTGACCGGAGAGATACTCATGGCCAGCGCGCCGAATCCCAGCCTGCCCGTCCTTTACAACGGCCTGCTGCCGCTCAACAGCAACGATCACGCCAACTGGAAGGGCCGCAATACCGACAAGGCGCCGTGGGTTGCCGGCCAGCACGCCATTCCGCTGACGGTGGAGGAATTCCCGCTGGCGCAGCGCGACTATCCGATCGTGTTTTCCGCCGGCGACAGCCCGGTGCCGCTGGCGCTGATGGGCCTGAACGAAGGCGTCAACGTGTTCTTCGGCGATGACGGCACGCCGGTCGGCACGCCCTATGTGCCCGCCTATGTCCGCCGCTATCCGTTCCTGCTCGCGCAGCTTGCAGAAGGATTCGGACAACCTGTCGCTGTGCTTCGATCCGTCGAGCGATCTGGTCGGCGATTTTGCTGAAGGCAACGCGCTGTTCGACGAGGACAAGCAGCCCACCGAGCACACGCAGAGCCTGCTGCAATTCTGCGAGAAGTTCGAAGAAGCCGGGCATCAGCACCCAGCTTTCATGGACGAACTGGCCAAGCACGATCTGCTGATGGACGGCGAAATCTCCATCCAGCGTCGCGACAAGCCCGATCAGCCGTTCATCTATCGCGGCTTCCGCATGGTCAATCAGGAAAAGCTGCGCGAATTGCGCGGCGACCAGCTGCGCAAGTGGAACCAGAACGGCCTGCTGCCGCTGATTTTCGCGCACCTGTTCTCGCTCGATCTGATGCGCAATATTTTCGCCAAGCAGGCCGAGCAGGGCAAGGGCCCGCTGGCGCCGCAGTTGGCCAATGGCGCTGCGGTTAACTAACTGACACCTGATTGCGCCGGAAACGGGACGAAAATGAGGGCGCGGCGCATTTATGTGCTGCGCCCTTCTTGCAACACCTTGCAACAATCGTAACGCCGTCCTATTTGGTCGTTGTCCGGTCGGCGCTACCCTCATGGCCCGGCTGGATCGGTGCACTTCGGTGCATCTCCTCCCTGAACCTTGGCCGCCTCCGTGCATTGCGCACGGGGCGGTTTTTTTGTGCGCTATTCCGCCGCTTCTGCCAGCCCGCCCGCAGCTCCGGCTGCAGCTCATCGGCCAAACGCCGCACCAGCCCCGTTACGGTTTGCACAACAGCATCCAGCCCCGGACCCGGATGGCGCAATGCCGCGATCGAGATAGGTCGCGCGGCACACTTCCAGTTGCAGCGCGCTGAGTCCGCGCCCCGGCGCGCCGTGGCGGTCAAGCACATAGCCCCCCGCATAGGGCCGGTTGTGCGCGGCGCGCGCGGCGGATCGTTCGAAGTAATCGAAGCCCGCCGATACCAGGCCGGTCGTCGCACGAACGCACCGAACCGGTCGCCGATCACGAAATCGGCCGCCGGATCATCGCCCGTCTTCGGCCCCAAGCGGCGGCATCGAATGCAGATCGATCAGCAGCGCCGTGCCCCAGCGATCGCGCAGTCGATTCCAGTGTCTGCGCCAGCGCGGCATGATAGGGCTGGTGGATCCTGATCGATCCGTTGCGGCCAGGTCTTCGCGCGTCAGCTTCGGCCTCCACAATTCGCCCAACCCCGGCAGGCGGCGCGGGACCAGCCCCAGCCCGCTGCGCGCGCGCTTGCCGGCGGCCGAGCCGCGCAGCGAATCGGCGCTGCCGCCGCCAGCAACCATGTCCCAGTCGATATCGTCGGGCGCGCGGTTGAGATCGATCATCGCGCGCGGTGCATGGGCGACCAGCAGTGCGGCCCCGGTGGCGCTGCGCCACGGCGTGGCCGACCAGATCGACCAGCCGGTCCTCCAGCCGGTGCGGCGCGTCGTCCGGATGGCGCAGGTGGCGCAGCAACGCGGGCGGATATATCCGCCCGGCATGCGGCACCGCGATCAGCACCGGAATCGCCATCGGGCGGCGACGGGTGAGCGAGAACGCCGCCAGTCCCGTCGCTGCCGGGGATCAGCCCCCCGCCGCGTTCGGGCAAATCGCCGTGGGCTGTCTCGATCACCTGCATCATCCGCCTAGCTGGCCGCGAATGGCTCTTGTGTCAAAGCTGGGCACCCCGATTTCGCGACAAGACTTTGTTACAAATTGGTGGCTAGAGGAGCGGCAAGTTCAGACACGAGAATTTGAGGACGAGAGCATGATCCGGATCCTGCTGGCCGAAGACGACACGGCGATGCGCACCTACCTGAAGCGCGCGCTGGAAAAGGCCGGCTATTCCGTCGATGGCCGTGGGTTGCGGGCACCGATGCCCTGCCGCTGCTGCGCACCGAAATTTACGATCTGCTGCTGTCTGACATCGTCATGCCGGGGATCGACGGGATCGAACTGGCGCAGCATTGCGCCGAACTCAGCCCGACCACCAAGGTGATGTTCATCACCGGATTCGCCGCCGTTTCGCTGCGCGCCAGCCACGATGCGCCCAAGGCGAAGATGCTCTCCAAGCCGTTCCACCTGAAGGACCTGGTGATGGAAGTGGAGCGGATGTTCGAAGACGTGGCCTTCGCCACGCTCTGACAGTCAGGTAGGCACTTGCCAGCCAGCCAAGGCGGCGCTAGATGGCCCGCCTGCCGCCCCGATGGGTCGGCAACCCGAATGGTGCGGGCGTATAGCTCAGTGGTAGAGCACTATGTTGACATCGTAGGGGTCGCAAGTTCAATCCTTGCTACGCCCACCATTCGTTTCCCAAGCTAAATCAGCGAGTAAGCCGCGCGATATGCGCCGTGGCCTGCGCTTCGACCGCTTCCAGCTCGCCAATGGTCTGCTCGATCGCCTCGCGCTGCTGGCGCAGTTCGCCCAGCCGGTCGGTCACCCGCCCCACAAGATGGCGCATCTGCCCCAGTTGCTGCTGGTCGGTATCGTAGAGCGAGAGGAATTCGCCGATCTCGCGAATCGAGAAGCCCAGCCGCTTGCCGCGCAGGATCAGCATCATCCGGCCCATCTCGCGCCGCGAATAGACGCGCATCGTGCCCACCCGCTGCGGGTGCGATCAGGCCCTTGTCCTCGTAAAAGCGCAGGGTACGCTGGGTGACGCCCAGTTCCTCGGCGGCTTCGGCGATGCTTTTCAGGCTGTCATCGCCATTGTCCGCCAGCGGCGATCCGGTGCCCAGCGGGCTGATAGCGTGATGTGTCATTGGCTGGCCCCCTTGGCTGCTGCGGCCTTGGCCCGTTCCTCCGCCACCAGCGCCTTCTTTTCCAGCTTGCCCACCAGCGTCTTGGGCAATTCGTCGCGGAATTCGTAGGCGTCGGGCATCTCGATGGGGTTGAGCCGCATCTTGAGGAATTCGTGCAGAGTCGCCGCGTCCAGGTCCTCACCGGGATGCAGGGCAATGAACAGCTTGGGCGCTTCCCCCCGGTAATCGTCGGGAATGCCGATGGCGACGGCTTCCTTCACCGCCGGATGTTCGTAGGCCGCATCCTCGATCACGCGCGGATAGACGTTGTAGCCCGAACACAGGATCAGGTCCTTGATCCGGTCGACGATGAACAGATAGCCGTCCTTGTCGAGATAGCCGATGTCGCCTGTTTTCAGCGCACCATCAACGAATGTGGCGGCGGTCGCTTCGGGCTGGTTCCAGTAGCCCTTCATCACCTGCGGCCCGCGCGCGCAAATCTCCCCCTTCTCGCCTACGCCCATGCAGCACTCACCGGTCTCGGGATCGCGAATTTCGATCACCGTGTGCGGGAAGGCGGGGCCGGCTGAATTGTCCTTCACCGGCTGGCGACCGAGCAGCGGGTTGCTGGTGATGATCGGCGAGGCTTCGGTGAGGCCGTAGCCCTCCGACACCGGCGATCCGGTGCGCTTTTCGTACTGCTGGCGAATCTCCAGCGGCAGCGGTGCGCCGCCCGAAATGCTGGTGCGCACGGAAGAAAGATCGGGCAACCGGTCATCGGGCAGCGAGCCCAGCGCGTTGTAGATCGTCGGCACCCCGAACATCTGCGTTGGCGGCTTGCGGGCGATGCTTTTCAGCACCTCGTCCATGTCAAAGCGCGGCAGCAGCACGAGCTCAGCCGCAGTATCGATCCCGAAATTGAGCACGCAGGTGAGCGCGAAAACGTGGAACAGCGGCAGCACGCCCAGGGTGCGCTCCTGCACCTCGCGCTCCTCCCCCACATGCAGCATCATCTGCGCGGAGTTGGCGGCGAGATTGGCGTGGGTGAGCATGGCCCCCTTGGGCCGCCCGGTGGTGCCGCCGGTATATTGCAGCACCGCCACGTCGTCCGGTTGCTGCTCCACCTTGCGGGGAGCGGCGGGATGCGCCGGCCAAAGCGCGGTAATCGAGGTAGCCCACCCCCGCCCGTCGCTTGGCCAGCGCCGACCGCTTCAGGGTGCGCAGGCCGACGCCTTTCCAGAACGGCAGCACATCGGCCATCGGACACAGCACGATCTTTTCGAGCGCCACCTTCCCCGCCTCATCGCCCTTGCCCCAGGCTGCCGCAACCTTGCCGTGGAGCAGTTCCAGATCAGGCACCGCCACCATCTTCGCGCCCGAATCCGTCACGAGGAATTCCACCTCGCTTTCCGTATAGAGCGGATTGAGGTTCACCACCGTGGCCCCGGCGCGCAGGACCGCGAAATAGAGGATTACCGAATAGGGCGTGTTCGGCAGGCACAGGCCGAAGCGGTCCCCCTGCCCCAGCCCTTCCGCCTGCAAGCCGGTGGCGACTCGATCCACCAGTTCGCCAATCTGCGCATAGGTCCACTCGCGCCCGAGGAAATCGACGCATACCCGGTTCGGATAGGTCGCCACCGCATGATCGAGCAGTTCGGTCAGCAGCCGCGGGCGCAGATTGCCCTGCGCATCGAGGATGCGGCTGGTATCGAGCGGGTGCGATGGCGCATCGACGGTGGGCATTTGTTTCCTTTCCCTGACACACCGCTTGTCCAAAGCTGCTAAGGCTACGGGCGAAAGAGCGTCTTGATTCCTTTTAGCTTAACGTATACGTCAAGCCACAGACCCTATCGTAATCATTCGGCGCAAAAGGTCAATCACGCCGAAAATGACAAAAACAAGAGGAAAGGCCCAACCCCCATGACTGCCACCATGACTGATGTCGTCATCGCCGGATACGTCCGCTCCCCCTTCCACCCTGCCTATCGCGGCGCGCTTGGCGAAGGTCCGCCCGGATGATCTGGCGGCGCAACACGATTCGCGGGCTGATCGATCGCACTGGCGTGAAGGCGGACGATATCGAGGACATCGTGATGGGCTGCGCCTTCCCTGAGGGCGAACAGGGCTTCAACATCGCCCGGCTCGTCGGCCTGCTCGCCGATCTGCCGCTGAGCGTGGGCGGGATCACCATGAACCGCTTCTGCGGCTCGTCGATGAGCGCGGTGCACTATGCCGCCGGGCAGATCGCCCTGGGCGCGGGCGACGTGTTCATCGCCGCCGGTGTCGAAGGCATGAGCCGCGTGCCGATGACCGGGTTCAACCCCATGCCCAACCCCGCGCTCGCCAAGAAGAGCGCCGCCTATCTCGGCATGGGTGACACGGCGGAAAACGTGGCGAAGAAGTATTCGCTCAGCCGCGCCGATCAGGAAGCCTTCGCGGTCGCCAGCCAGCAGAAGGCGGGCGCGGCAATGGCCAAGGGTTCGTTCGCCGATGAAATCGTGCCCTACACTCTCCCCGATGGCACGGTGATCGACAGCGACGGCACCCCGCGCCCCGAAACCACTGCCGAAGGGCTGGCGGGCCTCAAGCTGGCGTTCGACCAGGAAGGCACTGTCACCGCAGGCACCGCCTCCCCGCTCACCGATGGCGCGACCGCGGTGCTGGTGTGCAGCGCCGACTATGCCGCGGCGAACGGCCTCAAGGTGATGGCCAAGATCAAGAGCGTGGCGATTTCCGGCTGCGCACCTGAAATCATGGGCATCGGCCCGGTCGAAGCCAGCCGCAAGGCGCTCGCCCGCGCGGGGCTGACGATGGACGATATCGACATTGTCGAACTGAACGAAGCCTTCGCCAGCCAGTCGCTTGCCTGCATCGCCGATCTCGGCATTCCGCTCGAGAAGATCAATCTGGATGGCGGCGCGATTGCCATCGGCCACCCGCTCGGCGCGACCGGCGCGCGGATCGTCGGCAAGGCGGCCAGCCTGCTCCAGCGCGAAGGCAAGCGGTATTCGCTGTCCACCCAGTGCATCGGCGGCGGACAGGGCATCGCCACCATTCTGGAGGCCGCATGATGGCTGAGGGTGCGATCAAAAAGGTCTGCGTGATCGGCGCGGGCACGATGGGCGCAGGCATTGCCGCGCAGGTCGCCAATGCCGGGCGTGCCGGTGCTGCTGCTCGACATCGTCCCCAAGGACGGCGCCAACCGCAATGCCATTGCCGAGGGCGCGGTGGCGAAGATGCTCAAGACCGACCCCGCCCCCTTCATGGGCAAGCGCGCGGCCGGGCTGGTCGAAACCGGCAATATCGAGGATCATCTTGGCCGCGTGGCCGAGTGCGACTGGGTGGTCGAAGCGATCATCGAGCGGCTCGACATCAAGCAGAACCTCTATGCCAAGCTGGAAGAAGTGCGCCGTCCGGGCACGGCGGTGTCTTCCAACACCTCCACCATCCCGCTGGCGCAACTGACCGATGGCCGTTCGGACCAGTTCAAGCAGCGATTTCCTCATCACCCACTTCTTCAATCCGCCGCGCTACATGCGGCTGATCGAGATCGTGGCGGGGCCGCAGAGCGATCCGGCCACGGTGACAGATGGTCTCGCGATTTCGTCGATCGCCAGCTCGGCAAGAGCGTGGTCGATGCCGAGGATTCGCCCGGCTTCATCGCCAACCGCATCGGCACCTTCTGGATTCAGGCAGCGGTCAACGCCGCTTTCGATCTGGGGCTGAGCGTGGAAGAGGCGGACGAGATTGTCGGCAAGCCGATGGGCGTGCCCAAGACCGGCGTGTTCGGCCTGGTCGATCTGGTCGGCATCGATCTGATGCCGCACCTGATGGCCAGCCTCACCAGCACCCTGCCCAAAGACGATCCCTATCAGGCGATTGCCCGTCAGCGAACCGCTGATCGAAGCGATGATCGCCGACGGCTATACCGGGCGCAAGGGCAAGGGCGGGTTCTACCGCATGGGCAAAGCCGCCGATGGCTGGCGGGTCAAGGAGGCGAAGGACCTCAAGACCGGCGAATATCGCGCTGCCTCAACTGCCACCAATGTCCATGGCGCTGCCGCCAAAGGCGATCTGAAGGCACTGATGGCAGCCAAGGGCAAGGTCGGCGATTACGCCTGGGCCGTGCTTGGCCCGACGCTCTCTTATGCCGCCTCCATCGTGCCCGAAGCGACCAACACCGTGGTCGGCGTCGATGATGCGATGAAGCTGGGCTACAACTGGAAGGCCGGTCCGTTCGAGATGATCGACGCCATCGGCGCCGCGCATCTGGTCGAGCGGTTGCAGGCTGCGGGGCTGCCAGTTCCGCCGATATTGCAAGCAGGTTGGCGACCAGACCTTCTACCGGATCGAGGACGGCAAGCGGCAGTATTTCGGCATCGACGGCGCAGTACCACGATGTCGTCCGCCCCGAAGGCGTGCTGCTGCTTGAGGATATCAAGCTGACTCTGCCAGCCGCTGCTCAAGAACGCTTCCGCCTCGCTGTGGGATGTGGGCGACGGGGTCGTCGCGCTCGAATTCACCGGCAAGATGAACGCGCTCGACGAGCAGGTGATGAAGCTGATCCAGCAGGCCATCGGTCTGGTGAAAAGCGATTACAAGGCGCTGGTGGTCTACAACGAAGGCACGCAATTTCTCCGCCGGGGCCAATCTCGGCCTCGCCATGTTCGCGCTCAATATCGCCGCGTGGAGCGAAGTCGAGAGGCTGGTGAAGGGCGGGCAGGATGCCTACAAGGCGCTGAAATATGCGCCCTTCCCCGTTGTCTCGGCTCCGTTCGGGCATGGCACTGGGCGGCGGCTGCGAGGTGTGCCTCAATTCCGATGCGGTCCAGGCCCATGCCGAAACCTATATCGGCCTGGTCGAGACCGGCGTGGGGCTGATTCCCGGCTGGGGCGGCTGCGGCGAAATGCTCACCCGCTGGCTGGAGAATCCGCGCCAGCCCAAGGGGCCGATGCCCGCCGTGTCCAAGGCGTTCGAGATCATTTCCACCGCCACCGTCGCCAAATCGGCGGCGGAAGCGAAGGAACTGGGCTTCCTGCGCCACAAGGACGGGATCACGATGAACCGCGATCGCCTGCTCTACGATGCCAAGCAGCGCGCGCTGGCGATGGTGGAAGGCTACACTCCGCCCGAAAAGCCCGAATATCGCCTGCCCGGCCCCAGCGGCGCGGCCGCGCTCAAGCTGGCGGTGCGATTCGTTCCGCAAGCAGGGCATTGCCACCCCGCACGATGAGACCGTGGCGGGCGAGCTTGCCCAGATCCTGACCGGCGGCGATACCGACGTGATGGACGTGACCACCGAGGCGCAGCTGCTCAAGCTCGAAGTTGAGTCTTTCATGCGCCTCGTTCGCAACCCGAAATCGCAGGCCCGGGTCGAGCAGATGCTCGAAACCGGCAAGCCGCTCCGAAACTGAACCTGAAAGGATTTGTCCGATGCAAGTCTATGAAGCCCCCATCCGCGACATGCGCTTTGTGCTGGAGGAACTGCACACCGACGACGGGTTCGGCGATCTCGAAGGGTTCGAGGATTTCGACGCCGATCACCACGGTGGCGATCCTCGAAGAAGCCAACAAGCTGTGCCGCGACGTGCTGCTGCCGATCAACTGGCCCGGCGATCAGGAAGGCTGCCGGATCGAAAACGGCGTGGTCCGCACGCCCAAGGGCTTCCCCGAAGCCTACAAGCAGTTCTGCGAAGGCGGCTGGGCCGGTCTCGGCGCGAAGCCGGCATAGGGCGGCCAGGGCGCTCCGCATTCGCTGGGCAAGATGGTCGAGGAAATGACCTGCTCGGCCAACCTTTCGCTTCGGGCTCTATCCCGGCCTCACCAACGGGGCGATGGTCTCGCTCGATGCCTATGGCAGCGAGGACCAGAAGGCCTTCTACCTGCCCCGCATGGCGAACGGCGAATGGTCCGGCACCATGTGCCTGACCGAACCGCATTGCGGCACCGATCTGGGGATGCTGCGCACCAAGGCCGAACCGCAGGATGACGGCAGCTTCCTGATTTCGGGCAACAAGATCTTTATCAGCGCCGGTGATCAGGACCTGACCGAGAACATCGTCCACCTCGTCCTCGCGCGCCTGCCCGATGCGCCAGCCGGGGTGAAGGGGATCAGCCTGTTTCTGGTGCCCAAGTACCTGCCCAATGCAGACGGTTCGCTCGGCAATCATAACAATGCCCGCCCCACCGCGATCGAACACAAGATGGGCCTCAAGGCTTCCGCCACCTGCCAGATGACTTTCGAGGAATCGCAGGGCTGGCTGGTCGGCCAGCCGCACAAGGGGCTGGAAGCGATGTTCGCGATGATGAATACCGAGCGCGTTGCCGTCGGCATTCAGGGGCTCGGCGTGGGCGAAATCGCCTATCAGTCGGCTGTCTGGTACGCCAAGGACCGGCTGCAGGGCCGCTCGCTTTCGGGCGTCAAGAACCCCACCGGCCCCGCCGATCCGATCATCGTCCATCCCGATGTGCGGCGGATGCTGATGACGATGCGCGCCTATAACGAAGGCTGCCGTTCGCTCACCGCCTGGGTCAGCCGCGCGCTCGATGCCGAACACGCGGCGAAGGAGCCGGAAGCACGGGCACGCGCCAAGGATTTCGTCGCGCTGATGACCCCGGTGGTGAAGGCGCTGTTCACCGATCTCGGCCATGAAAGCGCGCATCTCGCGGTGCAGGTCTATGGCGGCCACGGCTACATTCAGGAAAGCGGGGTGGAGCAATTCGCCCGCGATGCCCGGATCGCGATGATCTACGAAGGCACCAATGGCATCCAGGCGCTCGATCTGGTGGGCCGCAAGCTGCCCGACCGGATGGGTCGCAACCTGCGCGCCTTCTTCCACCCGGTGTCGCAGTTCCTTGAGGACAATGCGCAGGATGCCAGCATCGGCAGGCTCGTCGGCTCGCTGCAGCAGAGCTTCGGCGCGCTGCAACTGGCGACCGGTCACATTGCCCAGAAGGGCCTGAGCGATCCGGAAGAAGCGGCGGCAGCGGCCACCGATTACCTGCGGCTGCTCGGCTTCGTGGCGATGGGTTATTGCTTCGCCAAGGCGGCCAAGCGCGCCCATGCCGCGCTGGCCGAGGGCACCGGCGAGGAGCAGTTCTACAAGGCCAAGATCACCACCGCGCAGTTCTTTTTCGACCGGCTGCTGCCCCCTGCCACGGCGCAATTCATGGCGATCCGCAGCGGCAAGGCGAGCATGATGGACATGCCGGAGGAGGCGTTTTGAGCGTTGCGGAGTTTCAAGGCGCGGCTGAAGGTTCCGGCCATTGCCGCGCCGATGTTCCTCGTCTCCGGTCCCGATCTGGTGGCGGAGACCTGCAAGGCGGGTATTTGCGGGACTTTCCCGGCGCTTAACCAGCGTACCTCCGAAGGGTTCGAGGAATGGCTCAACGAAATCGAGGACCGGCTCGGCCCCGATGATGCGCCCTATGGCGTCAACCTGATCGTCCACCAGTCCAACCCGCGCGTGATGGCTGATCTGGAACTGTGCGTGAAGCACAAGGTGCCGCTGATCATCACCTCGCTCGGCGCGGTGCCCGATCTGGTGGCGGCGGTGCATTCCTACGGCGGGCTGGTGTTCCACGACGTGATCCAGCGCCGCCATGCCGAGAAGGCCGTCGAAGCCGGGGTCGACGGGATCATTGCCGTCGCGGCGGGTGCAGGCGGACATGCCGGGACCTACAGCCCCTTCGCGCTGGTGTCGCGAAATTCGCGAGTTCTACGATGGCGCGATCATCCTTTCGGGCAGCATGAGCCATGGCGGGCACATTCTCGCCGCCGAAGCGATGGGGGCCGATTTCGGCTATTTCGGCAGCCATTTCATCGCCGCCGCCGAAAGCATGGCCACCGGATGGCCAAAAGGACATGATGATCGGCGCTTCGCGCAAAGGATATCACCTACACCGACAAGGTGACCGGCGTCGGCGCGAATTTCCTCACGCCCAGCCTCGCCGCGGCGACCCTGCCCGAACATGGCGGGCAAATGTCGCTCAACGAAGAGGCGAAGGCATGGAAAACAATCTGGTCTGCCGGGCATGGCGTCGGCGCAGTGCGCGAAGTGCGCCCAGCCCGCGCGATATGCGAACAGATTATCGCCGAATACCGGCAAGCAAAGGCGAAAATCTGCGGTTGACCGGCACGATTGTGCGGCGCACCCGTTGCAGCAGTAATGAGTAGCAATCCGCCACCGGTAATTCCTCGCGTCAATGCGATTGCCACTGCTGTGCCCCTCTGCGACGCACATTCCGTCTATACCGGCTGGGCAGCGCGACAATTGGGCGAGCGCGAGGCGGCCGTGTTCCGGCGAATGGAAGCGCGCGGCGGCATTGCCCATCGCTACTCGGTGCTGTCTGGCAGCGATGCGGCGATGGATTTCGGCAGTTTCTATATGGGTGACACGCCGCCGGGAACGGCGGAACGGATGCGCCGCTATGCTCAGGCCGCGCCCGATCTGGCAATGCAGGCAATCGCCGCCCTGCCCTCAGTCGAAGGCGTAACCCACCTCGTTATCGCCAGTTGCACCGGCTTCATGGCCCCCGGTCTCGACCAGATTATCGCCCGCCGCCTTGGTCTGGCCGCCGATGTCGAACGGGTGAGCATCGGCTTCATGGGTTGCTATGCCGGAGTCACCCTTCTGCGCACCGCCGCGCACATCGTCCGCTCGCAGCCGCAGGCGCGGGTGCTGGCGGTATCGGTCGAGCTGTGCTCGCTGCACTTGCAGGAAAGCGGCGATATCGAAAGCCTGCTGGCGATGGGCCAGTTCGCCGATGGTGCCGCGGCGGCGCTGGTGAGTGCCGAGGGCGAAGGGCTGGCGCTGGGCCAAGGCATTTCCGCCGCGCTGGAGGAAAGCGATCACCTCATCACCTGGACGGTCGGCGATACCGGGTTTGAAATGCAGCTATCGGGCGCGGTGCCGGGGAGGCTGGCGGAGGCGCTGGACGATCCGCATTTGCAAGCCAGGATCATCGGCGATGCACCACCGGCGGCGTGGGCCGTGCATCCCGGCGGGCGTTCGGTGCTCGATGCGGTGGAGCGCGGGTTGAGCCTGCCAGCCGAAGCGCTGGCGACTTCACGCGCGGTGCTCAACGATTTCGGCAATATGTCCTCCGCCACGGTACTGTTCGTGCTCGAGCGGCTGATGCAGGAAAGGCCGGAAAGCGGCGTGGCGCTCGCCTTCGGCCCCGGTCTGGCGATGGAAGGCCTGCGGTTCGGCTGGACAGGTGGCACCGATGCCGTCTGAACGCCTCCAGGCCAGCGAAATGATGGACGATCGCGGCCCTGCCCGAATCGACCTATCGCGCGGTGCTGGCGGACCTAGCCCAAGTCAATCGGATGACGATGGCCTATAGGCCGACGCTGCAATTCCTCGAACGCGCGCTGGCGGGCCGCAAGAGCTTCCGGCTGCTCGATGTCGGCTATGGCCAGGGGGACATGTTGCGCGAGATCGCGCACTGGGCGGGGCGGCGCGGGATCAAGGCTGAACTGGTTGGCGTGGACCTCAACCCCCGCAGCGAACGGGTGGCACGCGAGGCAACGCCTGCGGAGCTGCCGATCACATTCCGCACCGGGGACTATGCCGATCACATCGGCGGCGATTGGGATTTCGTCGTCTCCAGCCTTGTCGCGCATCATATGTCGCACGAGGAATTGCTCCTGTTCCTGCGTTTCATGGAGAGCGAGGCGCGGATCGGCTGGTTCATCAACGATCTGCACCGCCACGATTTCAGTCATGCCGGATACCCGGTGCTGGCCTTCCTGATGGGCTGGCACAAGATCGTGCGGCTGGACGGGCGTACTTCGATTGCGCGCGCCTATCGCCCTGAGGAATGGGCACCGATATTGGCCGAAGCGGGGATCACTCAGGCGCGGGTGGAGCGGTATTTCCCATTCCGCCTCTGCGTGTCGCGGGTGCAATGATGGACGCCCCGCTGATCCTCGGCGCAGGCCCGGCTGGATGTGCAGCGGCCATCGTGCTTGCGGGCAACGGCGCAACACCGCTGCTGCTCGACCGCGACGAGGCCGTGGGCGATCCGCTGTGCGGCGGATTCCTGAGCTGGCGTACGCTCGAGCAATTGCAGGCGCTGGGGATCGATCGCCGACGCCCTGGGTGCGCATCGGGTGCACGCAACTGCGCCTGTTCGATGGCGAGCGCGAGGCGGCGCTGCCCCTGCCCCACGCCGCAGTCGGCCTCTCGCGCCATGCTCTCGACACCGCCCTGCGCGAAGTGGCGCTGGCACATGGCGCGCGGATCGCCTTCGACCGGATTGGCGGGCTGGCGGACGGCGTGGCGCAGGGCCAGTCACAGGAATGGCGTTCCGACAGCATCTTCCTCGCCACCGGCAAGCACGACCTGCGCGGCCATTCGCGCCCGCGTTACGCCAAGGACACCACGCTCGGCCTGCGCCTGCGCCTGCCCGCCTCCCCCGCGCGCACAGCCCTGCTGGGCGGTGCCATCGAACTGCACCTGTTCAAGGGCGGCTATGCGGGGATCGTCCTGCAGGAAGGCGGCAGCGCCAATGTCTGCCTCGCACTGCGCAAGTCCGCCCTCGCCCGCGCCGGCAGTTCCGCCCGAAGCGCTATTCGGCTGGCTCGCCGCGCAAAGCCCCGCGCTCGCCGCGCGGCTGGGGGACGATTGGCGCACTATAGCGCAGTCGATACCATCGGCGCGGTGCCCTATGGCTGGATCGGCGGCGAAACTTCGCCAGGCCTGTTCCGCCTCGGCGATCAGGCGGCCGTGATCCCCTCGCTGGCGGGCGAAGGCATTTCCATCGCGCTGGCCAGCGGCAGCATGGCCGCGCGCTACTGGCTGGAGGGTGGCGCACCCTCCGCCCCTGCCTACCAGCGCGCTTTCGCCACCAAGGCGCGCAAACCCGTCCGTCTCGCCTCCGCTGGCCTGGCACCTGGCCGAAACCCGCCTCGGCGCGCGCGCCGCAGATGGCGCTTCGCCCGGATCGCGCCCGGAATCGTCGCCCAATTCGCCGATATGGCGCGAATTCCGTCTTTCCCCTCCCTTGCGCCGCGATAAGGCTCTGCTAGGACGCGGCCAGATTCACCGCATTGCGCAAGACGAAAGACAGGGAAGCCCCATGGCGAAAATTCAGGTCAAGAACCCCATCGTGGAAATCGACGGCGACGAGATGACGCGGATCATCTGGGAGTGGATTCGCGAACGGCTGATCCTGCCCTATCTCGATGTGGACCTGAAATATTACGATCTCTCCGTCGAAAAGCGCGACGAGACCGAAGACCAGATCACCATCGATTCCGCCCACGCCATCCAGAAGTACGGCGTCGGCGTGAAGTGCGCCACCATCACCCCGGACGAAGCGCGGGTGGAGGAATTCGGCCTCAAGAAGATGTGGCGTTCGCCCAACGGCACGATCCGCAACATCCTTGGCGGCACCATTTTCCGCGAACCGATCGTGATCGACAACGTCCCCCGGCTGGTCCCCGGCTGGACCGATCCGATCGTCGTCGGCCGCCATGCTTTCGGCGATCAGTATCGCGCCACCGATACGCTGATCCCCGGCGCGGGCAAGCTGCGGCTGGTGTTCGAGGGCGACGACGGCAAAGTGATCGATCTGCGATGTCCACACCTTCGACCAGCCCGGCGTGGCGATGGCGATGTACAACCACGACGAATTCGATCCGCGATTTCGCCCGCGCCAGCCTGAATTACGGGCTGGATCGCGGCTGGCCGGTGTACCTTTCCACCAAGAACACCATCCTCAAGGCCTATGACGGGCGCTTCAAGGACCTGTTCCAGGAAGTGTTCGACACCGAAGGCTTCAAGGAGAAGTTCGCCGAAGCCAAGATCATCTACGAACACCGCCTGATCGACGACATGGTCGCCGCCGCGCTCAAGTGGAGCGGCAAGTTCGTCTGGGCCTGCAAGAACTACGATGGCGACGTGCAATCAGACGTGGTGGCGCAGGGCTTCGGCTCGCTCGGCCTGATGACCTCTGTGCTGATGAGCCCCGACGGCAAGACGGTGGAAGCCGAAGCCGCGCACGGCACCGTCACCCGCCACTATCGCCAGCACCAGCAGGGCAAGGCGACTTCGACCAACCCGATCGCCAGCATCTTCGCCTGGACGCGCGGCCTGATGTATCGCGGCCGGTTCGACAACACGCCCGACGTGGTGGCCTTTGCCGAAACGCTGGAACGGGTGTGCATCAGTTGCGTCGAACAGGGCAAGATGACCAAGGATCTCGCGCTGCTGATCGGCCCCGAACAGCCGTGGATGACGACGGAGAAGTTCTTCGAGGCGATTGTCGAGGGGCTGGAAGTGGAGATGAAGGCGCAGGGGCTGGCTTAGTCTCTCTAAGCCCCTCCCCTTTAGGGGAGGGGTTGGGGTGGGGTCTGTCCAACTGGCGCAATGCTTGGGGCACGACCCCACCCCCGGCCCCTCCCCTGAAGGGGAGGGGGGAATGGGGTCGTCTGCGGCTCCTCACAAGCCAAGCCAGGCGGGTCCAACACCAACTTTGCAGATTGGGCCGAGTGTAGGATTGCGGCTATCTGTCGAGAACAGCCACCTTTCCTCACAAATCCCACCCCATCGGCACCCATTGCAATCACATGCATCCCACCCTGATTGATAGGGACGGTTATTTCCCACCCTTCATATCCCGACGAATTGCTGAAAATGTCGAGGCGAATGCCACCTTCATAGTGCAGTGTCAGATCGGCTGTATCTGATGCAATCAAGACTTCTACGATTGCCTTGGTTTCGAGGATACGATTTGATTCGAATACACCGTCGACTGGCGCGGTCCGTCCAAATTTCTGCCCATCGTCTTCATCCGCAAAAGCAATTCGATCAATTAGCGACCAATCGCCAAGGGACCGGCACCCGAATTGTACCTCCGCCTTCCAATTCGAAGACCCAGTCAGCTACCTGACGCCGGACCAAGCAAGTTTTACCAATCAAGCGTCGCCGCAATTGATCAAGCCATTCTTGCTCCATAATCCCTGATCCCAATTGAAAGCTGGACCCCAGATCAAGTCCGAGGTGACGTTGTGGGGTTCGGCCCAGTCACCAAACTAACCCCCCAGATCGCCAGCCACGCTGCCACAAACCCCGGAATGATCTCGTAAACCCCGGTCGCCTCGCCCGCGCCGCTCACGATCCATCCCATCACCACGCCAGCGCCAACAACCAGCCCCGCCACCGCGCCCGCGCCGGTCATGCGTTTCCATGTAAGCGCCAGCACGATCAGCGGGCCGAAGGCCGCGCCGAAGCCCGCCCAAGCGTTGGCCACCAGCGCCAGCACGCCGCTTTCGGGATCGCTGGCGATCACGATGGACGCGAGCGAGACCAGCGCCACGCACACGCGGCCCGCGTTGACCATCTCGCGCTCGCTGGCGCTCTTGCGCAGGAACAGGCGGTAGAAATCCTCGGTCAGTGAGCTGGAACTCACCAGCAATTGCGAGGAAATCGTGCTCATCACCGCCGCCAGCAGCGCCGCCAGCAGGAAGCCGGTGATGAAGGGGTGGAACAGCGTGTTGGCGAGCACGATGAAGATCGTCTCGGGATCGTCCACCGGGGTGCCCGTCCGCAGCGCCCAGGCGCGGCCCGCCAGCCCCACCGCCAGCGCACCGAGCAGCGACACCCCCATCCACGCCATGCAGATATTGCGCGCGGTCGGCATGTCCCTGACGCTGCGCACCGCCATAAAGCGCACGATGATGTGCGGCTGGCCGAAATAGCCCAGCCCCCAGGCCAGCGCGGAGACCAGCCCGGCCACGCTCGCCCCGCCGAACAGGCTGAGCAGTTGCGGATCGATTTCGCGCAATGTCCCCGCCACTTCGCCCACGCCGCCCAGTTGCAGCACCACCACCAGCGGCATCAGCACCAGCGCGGTCACCATGATGACGCCCTGCACGAAATCGGTCAGGCTGACGGCAAGGAAACCGCCAATCGCGGTATAGGCCAGCACCACCAGCGCGGTGAGCCAGATGCCCGCCATATAGGGGCTGAGGCCCATGATCTCGCCACTGGCAAAAGTGCTTTCGAACAGCTTGCCGCCGCTCACCATGCCCGCTGCGCAATAGATGGTGAAGAACACCACGATCACCACGGCGGAGACCACCCGCAGCGCCACCGCCTTGTCCGGAAAGCGGTTGGCGAGGAATTGCGGGATCGTCAGCGCATTGCCCAGTTCCTCGGTCTGCGTGCGCAGCCGGGGGCGACCACGATCCAGTTGACCAAGGCGCCGATGAACAGGCCAATCGCGATCCACGCCTCGACCAGCCCGGTGGCGTAGAGCGCGCCCGGCAGGCCGAGCAGCAGCCAGCCCGACATGTCCGATGCGCCCGCTGACAGCGCCGCTACCGCTGGTGAAAGATCGCGCCCGCCGAGCAGGTAGCCTTCGCTGTCCTGCTTGGTCTTCTTCCAGGCATAGACACCGATGGCGAGCATGAGGACGAAATAGAGGGCGAGCGCGATGATCGTGGCGGTTTGCATGGCCCCATGCATAGCGATTGCGCGCGCCGTGTCACGGGTGGCGGGGCATGTGCTCCATAATTGCCTGCATCGTGGGAGGGCTTTCCTACATAGCGAACAGCGTGCTTGGCTTTACCGATGCGAACCGTCCCTCTTTCCTTGCGATTTTGCGTGGTTTTGCCGTGTCACGCAGAGGCCGATTTTTCTCTCCCAGAACAGTGCTCCAAGTGCTCCATAATTACCCCTCCCCTGCGCCGCGCCGCCATTTCGCAGTTGCAGCAAGCGCGTGGCCTCTGTCATAGTCCCGGCCATGCACCACGCCGAAATCTCCCCCTGGATGAGCGATGCGCTGGTGATCCTTGGCGCCGCAGGAATCGTCATCCCGCTGTTCGCCCGCTTCCGGGTCACGCCGATCATCGGCTTCATCCTCGTCGGCCTGCTGGTCGGCCCGTTTGGGCTGGGGCGGATGGTGGGGGAATACGATTGGCTGCGCCACGTCACCATCACCGATCCGGAGCAGCTCACCCCGTTTGCCGAATTCGGCATCACCCTGCTGCTGTTCTCGATCGGGCTGGAACTGAGCTTCAACCGGCTGTGGCAGATGCGCAAGCTGGTGTTCGGGCTGGGAGCGCTCGAACTGATCGTCATCGGCTCGCTGCTGGCCAGCGTGTTCGCGCTGTCGGGCCAGTACTGGACCGGCGCTTTGGCGCTGGGGCTGGCGCTCGCCTTCTCCTCAACCGCGCTGGTGCTGCCGATTTCGGGCACCAACACCCCGGTGGGTCGCGCGGCGCTGTCCATGCTGCTGTTCGAGGATATCATGATCGTACCGATCATCTTCCTGTTCGGTGCGCTGGCTCCCAATGCCAGTGCCGAGGGCTGGGACGGCCTGCTGACGACGCTGTGGCAGGGCGGGCTGGTGGTCCTGGTGCTGATGGTGGCGGGGCGCTTCCTGCTGCCCTACCTGTTCGCGCAGGCGGCCCGCACCAAGAGCCCGGAGCTGTTCCTTGCCGCCACGCTGCTGGTGGTGATCGGCGCGAGCCTGGCCACCGCGCTGGTCGGTCTCTCGCCCATCGTCGGCGCGCTGATCGCCGGGCTGCTGATCGCCGAGACCGAATACCATACCGAAGTCGAAGGCATCATGGAGCCGTTCAAGGGGCTGGCGCTGGGCGTGTTCCTCATCACAGTGGGCATGGGGATCGACCTGGCGGTGGTGTGGGACAACTTCGGCATGATCGCGTTGGCGGTGGTCGGCGTGCTGAGCTTGAAAGCGGTGGTCACCGGCGTGCTGCTGCGGCTGATGGGCGCGCGGCGGGCCACGGCGGTCGAGACCGGCATCCTGATGGCCAGCCCGTCCGAAACCACGCTGATCGTGATGACCGTGGCCACCACCGCGCTGCTGATCGCGCCCGAAACCGCGCAGTTCTGGCAGATCGTCACCGCCATCGGCCTCACCGTCACGCCCTTGCTGGCCATGCTGGGCAAGCGGGTGGCGCGGCAGGTCGAACCGGCTCCGGCGTTGGAGGAAGATGGCGGTGATGCCGATGTGCCCCGCGTCGTGATCGTCGGGCTGGGCCGCGTCGGGCGGCTGGTGGCGCAGATGATGAAGCGGCACAACCAGCCCTATGTCGCCATCGATTCCGACCCCGATCTGATCGAGCAGGCGCGGCGCGATGGCTATTACGCGGTGTTCGGCAATGCCCTGCGCGAGGATGCGCTGGACAAGCTCGGGCTCGACCGCGCTCCCGCCGTGGTGCTGACGATGGACGAGCACATTCTGGCCCAGCGGATGGTGCGCAAGCTGCGCGCCGCCCATCCCGACCTGCCGATCATCGCCCGCGCGCGTGACAGCTTCCACGCTGCGGAACTGTACCGCAGCGGGGCGAGCACTGCGGTGCCCGAAACGCTGGAAAGCTCGCTGCAATTGTCCGAAGCGGCGCTGGTCGATATCGGCGTGCCGATGGGCCCGGTGATCGCCTCGATCCACGAAAAGCGCGACGAATTCCGGCTGGCGATCCAGCAAGGCGCGGCGCTGGAACACAAGCCGAAGCTGCGGACGAGTACGGTGGAGAGTTAAGGTAGACTAGTCGGGGTTATTGGCAATATCGAGGCCGAAGGCGGCGTCGATAGGTGGGAGAATGTAGTCGTCGCCCCACGGCAGTTGCTGCCCATCATACCAGCTTTCAAACCGTAACCCGGTGGCCACCGGAGTGAGACGGTGACGCACCTGATGCGGCTCCGGTCCTTTCGCTCCGATCAGCGTTTCGATATGTTCGACTACAAAGGCATCGCCATCCCGCGATACGGGAGAATGAAAGCTTTCATTGCACCAACCCTCGCAAAGGGTGAATTCGGCCATCGGCCTATCGTGCTCCTGGTAAAAACGGATTTCGAACCCGCCCAGATCGCCAGTTTCGCCAGACATTTCGACGCTGCCAAACATGCCCTCAGGCCAAGCGGGATCGCTCGTCCGTTGCCCCTGATCAGAACCGTCCGGAACCTCCCGTTCAGGCTCTGTCGTATCGGCGGTGTCCGTTGCCGGCTCGTCCTGCACGGCAGAACTCGCCAAAGGATCGCAAGCGACCAGCAGCGCGGTGCCAGCGGTGAATGCGGCAAGAGAGACGCTCACTTTCATCCCAAAGCGGCCCTGATCGCGGCAATCGCTTCGGCACCCTTGTCGCCATCCGGGCCGCCGCCCTGCGCCATGTCCGGACGCCCGCCGCCGCCTTTGCCGCCCACGGCCTCGACACCCGCGCGCACCAGATCGACCGCGCTGAATCGCCCAAGCAGGTCCTCGGTGACAGAGACGGCCACCGCCGCCTTGCCTTCATTAACCGCGACAATCGCCGCCACGCCCGAACCCATCCGCGCCTTCGCGCCATCGAGCAGGCCACGCAATTCGCGCGGGTCCATGCCCTCCAGCACCTGACCGGAGAAAGTTACGCCGCCGACATCCTCGTCCGCCGCCGGAGCCGCCCCGCCTGAGCCGCCGCCCAGCGCCAGCGCCTTCTTCGCTTCGGCCAGTTCGCGTTCGAGCCGCTTGCGCTCGTCCACCAGGGCGGCAACCCGCTCCTCGACCTCATCGGGGGCGGTGCGCAACGTGGCAGCGACCGACTTTAGCGTTTCATCGCGGTTCACCAGCCATTGCCGCGCGGCCTCACCCGTCAGCGCCTCGATCCGCCGTACGCCCGAAGAGACGGCGCTTTCACTGACAATCCGAAAAAGCCCGATATCGCCGGTCGCGCGCACATGGGTGCCGCCGCACAGTTCGACCGAGTAGTTCCGCCCCGATCCCTCCCAGTTGGAACGCCCGATGGAAAGTACGCGCACTTCCTCGCCGTACTTCTCTCCGAACAGCGCCATCGCGCCTGCCTCGATGGCATCGTCCGGGCTCATCAATTGGGTGCGCACGTCCTCGTTGGCGCGGATTTCAGCGTTCACTTCGGCTTCGACCGAGGCCACTTCCGCCGTTGAGAGCGGTTTCGGGTGCGAGAAATCGAAGCGGAAGCGGTCCTGGGCCACCAGCGAACCCTTCTGCGTCACATGCGCGCCCAGATGATTGCGCAGCGCCGCGTGGGCGAGGTGGGTGGCGGAGTGATTGGCACGAATCGCGTCGCGCCGCGCGGAATCGATGGCGAGGTGGACGGTGTCGCCTACCGCGATTCGTCCGGACTTGATCGTGCCTTGGTGCGCGTGCAGGCGGCCCAGCGGCTTGGAAGTATCTTTGACTGCGATGTGCAGTCGATGATCGCCGGTGATGGTGCCTGCGTCGCCCATCTGCCCGCCGCTTTCACCGTAGAAAGGCGTCTGGTTGGTGAGCACGATCACCTCCTGCCCGCTATCGGCAGAGGGCACCTCCTTGCCATCAACCACCAGCGCCACCACCCGGCCCTCGCCTTCGCTGGCGCTGTAGCCGGTGAATTCGGTCGCACCTTCGCGCTCGGCGATGTCGAACCAGACTTCGCCATCGGCAGCTTGGCCCGAACCCTTCCACGCGGCGCGGGCGGCAGCCTTTTGCAGTGCCATCGCGGCATCGAAACCCGCCCTGTCCACGCCGATGTTGCGCGCGCGCAGAGCGTCCTCGGTCAGATCGTAAGGGAAGCCGAAAGTATCGTAGAGCTTGAACGCGGTTTCACCGGGCAGGCTGTCACCCTCGCCCAGCCCAGCGCTTTCCTCATCGAGCAGGCGCAGGCCCTTGTCCAGCGTCTGGCGGAAGCGGGTCTCTTCACGCTCAAGTACTTCGGTGATGAGCGCCTGCGCGCGGGGGAGATCCGGATAGGCCTGCCCCATCTCACTCACCAGCGTCGGCACCAGACGGTGCATCAGCGGCTTTTCCGCCCCCAGCAGATGTGCGTGGCGCATGGCGCGGCGCATGATCCGGCGCAGCACGTAACCGCGCCCTTCGTTCGACGGCAGTACGCCATCGGCAATCAGGAAGCTGGTGGAGCGCAGATGATCGGCGATCACTCGGTGGCTGGCGATGGTCGATGCGTCGGCCTTGGCCTTCACGCCCTCCTCGCTGGCATCGATCAGGGTGCGGAAGGTGTCCGTCTCGAACACATTGTGGACGCCCTGCATGACGGTGGCCATGCGTTCCAGCCCCATCCCGGTATCTATACTGGGGCGCGGCAGGTTGCCGATGATCTCATCCGCATCCTGCACGTGCTGCATGAACACCAGGTTCCAGATCTCGACGAAGCGATCGCCATCCTCCTCGGGCGAACCCGGCGGGCCACCGGCAATCGAAGCGCCGTGATCCCAGAAGATTTCCGAACAGGGGCCGCAGGGGCCGTCCGATCCCATCGCCCAGAAATTGTCCTTGGTGGGGATGCGGATGATGCGCTCTTCTGGCAGTCCTGCGATCTTGCGCCACAAGTCGAAGGCTTCGTCATCGGTATGATAGACGGTGACAGTCAGCCGATCCTTGGCAAGACCCAGTTCGCGCGTGACCATGCCCCAGGCCAGTTCGATCGCACGTTCCTTGAAATAGTCGCCGAAGCTGAAATTGCCGAGCATTTCGAAGAAGGTCAGATGGCGCGCGGTATAGCCGACATTGTCGAGATCGTTGTGCTTGCCCCCGGCGCGCACGCATTTCTGGCTGCTGGCAGCGCGCGGTGCGGGCGGGGTCTCAAGGCCGGTGAACACGTTCTTGAACGGCACCATCCCCGCGTTGACGAACATCAGCGTGGATCGTTGTACGGCACCAGCGGCGCCGATGGCACGACCTGGTGATCGTCAGCCCCGAAATAGTCGAGAAAGGCGCGGCGAATGTCGTTGGTCGAATGCATCGGGGCGAATTAGGCGTTGCGAGGCGCGGCGACAAGCGCAATGCAGCACATACTGTGGGCGGTGCAGGCGATCAGGCAGGAGTGGTGGCGAGACACGGCATCAACCCTTGCGCGCGGTGACGATCCACGCCGCGGCAGGCAGGGAGACGATGCCGCCATGTTCGTGGCGTTCGGCAAGGGCGCGAACTCTTTCGAAGAAGCGTTCGCGCGCCGCTGGTTCCATCTCCGCCGCAGCCTTGGCGGCGGGGCCGATACGGGAAAAATAGGCCACCGCTTCGCCGATGGGATCTGCTCCGGTCCCGGCGATCATCGGGAAATCGACCGGCGTCGACCGAATATCCGGCCCAGCCGCTTTGGCTGAGAATGGCGCGAACCCGTGTGCCATCGGCAAAGGCGAAGGGACCGGCCGCATGCGGATTGCCGCGTTCGGCAGGATCGGGAAGCAGGCGGACGATTTCGCTGAAAAACGGGATTTTCGCTGGCGAGCGGAAGCAGGAGAACAGCAGCCCGCCTCGGGTGCGGCCTGCGCGGCAAGATTGGCGAAGGCGGCGGGCGGATCGGCGAAGAACATCACGCCGTGGCGCGAAACAAGCAAATCTGGCGCTTCGGCGGGATCGCGTTGCCATTCGGCGGCATCGGCAAGCGCGAACTGCGACATTGGCAAGATGCGCAGCCCGTCCCCGCGCTGCATCAATCAACTGCGGCGCAACATCGACCCCCAGTCACCGCGCATCGGGACTGCTGCGGGCAATGGCCAGCGACAATTCGCCCGCCCCGCAACCGATATCGAGCACTTGCGGCAGAATACGAAATGGCGCAGGGAGGCAAGCAATTGTTCGGTCAGCACGCCGAAGCTGCGATCAGTCCGGCGCCATTCTGCGGCCCAGCTGGCTGCCGACGTTGCCCTGCCACTCGCTCTTGTCCATCATGCCGCGTCCCCTGTTGCCTGACACCGGCTGATAGCCAGGGCGAATGGTATGAGACAATACCAATTGAGCGCTGGCCAACACGAAGAAGCCGGACCAAAAGCGAAGAAGCCGGCGCTGACGGGCGACTGAGCCCGCCGTTGCCGGCTCCGGTTTCGCAAGGCTGGTGGATCAGCTACATCCCTGTGCGATGGATGTACCTGCACCGGCCCTCTTGAGGATCAGTCTTCGGAGTTCGCGTCCGGCTCCGACAACATTACCTCGGCGACCGCGTCGGTTTTGCTGCGGATGGCAGCTTCCAACTTGGCGCAAAGCTCTTCGTTTTCCTTGAGGAAAGCCTTCGAATTTTCCCGGCCCTGGCCGATCCGGATGCTGTCATAGCTGAACCACGACCCGGACTTCTCGACGATCCCGGCCTTCACGCCGAGATCGAGAATTTCGCCGATCTTGGAAATGCCTTCGCCATACATGATGTCGAATTCGACCTGCTTGAACGGCGGGGCGACCTTGTTCTTGACCACTTTCACGCGGGTGGTGTTGCCGATCACCTCGTCGCGGTCCTTGATCTGGCCGGTGCGGCGGATGTCCAGCCGGACCGATGCATAGAACTTCAGCGCGTTACCGCCGGTGGTGGTTTCCGGATTGCCGTACATCACCCCGATTTTCATGCGCAGCTGGTTGATGAAGATCACCATGCACTTCGAACGGCTGATCGAACCGGTCAGCTTGCGCAAGGACTGCGACATCAGCCGCGCCTGCAGTCCGACATGGCTGTCCCCCATCTCGCCCTCGATCTCGGCGCGCGGCACCAGCGCGGCGACCGAATTGACCACCAGCACATCGATCGCGTTCGAACGCACCAGCGTATCGACGATTTCCAGCGCCTGTTCGCCGGTATCGGGCTGCGAGATAATCAGTTCATCGATATCCACCCCCAGCTTGCGGGCATAGATCGGATCGAGCGCGTGTTCGGCATCGATGAAGGCCACCGTGCCGCCGGCCTTCTGCGCTTCGGCGAGCACGTGCAGCGCCAAGCGTGGTCTTGCCCGAGCTTTCCGGGCCGTAAATCTCGATCACCCGGCCCTTGGGCAGGCCGCCGATGCCGAGCGCGATATCCAGCCCCAGCGAGCCGGTGGAGATCGCCTCCACATTCATCGCTTCCTTGCTGCCCAGCTTCATCGCCGAACCTTTGCCGAATGCGCGATCTATCTGCGCGAGGGCTGCTTCGAGCGCCTTCTGACGGTCCACATCTGGATTCCTTTTCCACAAGCTTCAGGTTAGCACTCGCCATGACACGGCCTCCGTCAGTTCACCAGAGTTCCCATGAACTCATCAACTGCTGCCTGTGTACCCAGTTTGTTCCGTAAGAACAAGAGTGGAACGAAATTTTTATCGGATTTGTTCAATCGCCGAAATTTCGTGCTGAATTTCAGCGATAAATTGCCTATTCTGTCACAGGCCGAACCCGCCACGCTACCGTCCGCGTGCCATTCGCAGGAACGGTCGCTTCAACGATTCGCTGCCCCTCGTCCATTCCTTCGCCCGCGCCGCTGAAGTGCCATTGCGCGGGGAAGCCGAGATAGAGGCGCACCGTCACTGGATTGGGATTGGCATTGCTGAGCGTGGTTTCCATCCGCGCCCAGCCGCCCTTGCCTTCGCGCGGATCGACGCCGTCCACCGCGCGGCACGAGGAGAACACCTGTGCGCTGGGACCCAGCCGGATATCGACATCCTGCCCGCTCGCGTAATCGCGCAGCGAATCCTCCGCCACCAGCATTTCGCCGAGCGGCCCGCGCTCGAACACCGCCACCGAACCACTGGGAAGCGCCACGCCAAGGCCGTGCTCTTCATCGTTGACCGTTTCAATCCGCATCCCCGCCGCTACCGGATCGGTATTGCCCCATTCCCAGCCGCTGCACGCGGCGTCATAGACCAGCTCGCCTTCGACATCCTCCTCTTGCAGGAAGGCCACTTGCTTGAGCCCCTGTGCGTTCACATCCACCGGCATGGGAATGCGGTAGAGTTTGAGATCGCCGAGCGATTCTCCTGCGCCTGCATGGCCATCACCGACACGACCATGGCTATCGCATCGGGCCTCGCATCCGCGCTGCGCCGTCACCATGATCGCGCCGCACGACATCGGCGGCGCCGTGTGGCGCGCTCGGGCGCGGAGCGGCCGGATAATAACAGCGGCGACCCCGCCGCCGTGCTGCCAATCGGGTAGCAGGTCAATTGCAGCGGCCGCGCATCGGGCGGATCGGCCAGCCCCTGAAAATCGCTCACCACATTCAGCGTGCCCGCCACCGCCATCAGCTCCGCGCCGGGGAAGCTCTGGCCGTTGTCGTTGAGAATCGTCAGCCAGCTGGTCAGATCGAAGCGCAGATCGTCCGCCTCGCGGCCTTCGTGGATGGTGGCGACGTAATTCGCCTGCCAGTCGAACCCCCAGGCGAGATAGGTGAGCGTGACCGTATAGGTGCCGCCGCTATCGTCTGCCGTATCGATAGTGAAGACCGGATTGGCGGATAGCCCCTGCGGAAGTGCCGTCGAAGCTCAGCCGTTCGGGCAGGCCGGAACAGCGCACCGCCTCGTACCCTTCCGCCGTTTGCAGCACCAGCCCGCCATCGGCGCGGGTGCGGACCACGGCGCTTTCGGCCTGCTTCCTCGCCCGTGGCGGGATCGGTGCGGGTGACCGTGACGCGGTTGCCGAGCATCCCGTCCACCAGCGCGGCGGGGCTGAGCAGATCGGCGTTGCGGTTCTTCTCGATGGTGCCGCCGGGCAGGCCGGTGACGATGGCGCAGACCGCCACCATGCCCTCGGCCACCCCGTCAAACCGGATCGTCGAGCGGCCCGGCGGCAGGGTGACGGTGCGGGTTTCGGAGATCATCGCAAAGCCTTGCGGCCAATTGCGGTTCATCGCCTGCCCTGACGCCGCGGTTGGGATCGCGATAGACGGTGACGGCGAGGCTTTCGGGGGCGGAGGCTTCGACTGATAGTGCGGTCCTGCGCGGTGGCGGGGGTGGTGAGGAGGATGCAGGAAGCGCGAAGGCAGCAATAGCCCACTCCCGTCTTGCAAGGGGAGGAGGTTAGTGATCTGGAGGCTGCCCGTCCAGCGGCACGAGCTGGAGATGGACAGACCGCCACCCCCGGCCCCTCCCGCTGAAGCGGGAGCCGGCGCAGCCAATGGGAGGTGGGAAGTGCGCACATCGCCACGACCTTAGTACCGCGACTCGTAAGTCACCCGCACCACCCGCTCGCCATTGGCAGGCACGGTGACGCGGTAGAGCCGCTCACCCGAAATTGACCTGTTCGCCCGCGACATCTTCCGAAATCACCCGGAAATCGCGGCCCCACCAGCCCTGATCGAGCCCGCCCTGTGTCAGTTCGACCTCGACCGGCTCGGGCTTCGCATTGGTGAAGGTGTAGCGCATGGTGGTGCGGTAATAATCGACCGCGCGGTCAACCTGCACTTCGCGCACCAACTCGCCATCCTCGATACACGCGATAGCGGGCACTGCGTTCGTATTCGGCGGCGGTGATATGACCGCGCGGTTTTCCACCTCGGCCTGCATGTAAACGTCGAAGGCGTCGCCGGTGCGCAAGGAAAGCGTGCTGCCCATCGGGGTGTGGCCGATGCCGTTCTCGCCGATGAACTGCGGATTGCCCTCCGCATCGTTCTGGTAAAACCGCACCGTTCCTGCGGGCAGCGCATCGCCCAGCCCGCCTTCACGGCTGGAATTGAAGCTGATCGCGGTGGAGGCGGGGCGGAAATCGCTGTCGCCTTGCAACCAGTAGCTGCCGATAGAGTAAATCCGCCGGGCGGGAACGCCCTGCACGTCGAGGAAACTGACCTGCTTGGTCTGCGCATTGGCAATCGTGGTGCGGCCCTCGATGGGATAGAGGTAGAAATCGCCCAGCCGCTCGCGGTCTGCCGTTTCGGTGCCGGGGCGGACCAGATCGCCGCGCGGACGACCGCCGCCGCCTCCTGCATTGGGATTGCCCGCCACCAGCAGCGTATCGGCATTGTGGAAGGTGGTGCCGGTGTTGTTGGTCAGCGTCACCCAGCCCTGCATATCCACCGTGCCGCGCGCTTCGTCATACAGCGCGACATAGTCGGCTGCTCCAGCCCAGCCCCGGCGTGAGATAACGGATCGAGGCCTCGCGGGTGCCGCCGCGCGTGCTAGTCCAGCGTGACCGAAAGCGTCGGGCGGGCGCGCAGATTGGGTGGCACGCCGTCAAAGATCACCCGCACCGGCAGGCCATCGTCGCGCAGCACCTCGATCCGGTCACCGATCCGGACCACCACGCCGCCGACGACCGAGAGCACTTCGGCCTGTTCGCGTGGTCTCGACCCCGGTGGCCGGATTGGTGCGCATCAGCGTTACCGTCTGACCGATGGCTTTTTCCATCAGCTTTGGCCGGGGTAAGCAGGTCGAAATCGAAATTCTGTTCGACAATCGCGGTGCCATCGGCGGCGAAGCTGAGGGTTTCGGGGCGGATTTGCGCCGAGACATCGGGAAATTCGATCCGCGTGCGGCCGCGCGGGATTTCCAGCTGGCGGACATCCTGCACCAGCGACTGGTTGTTCTGGTAAATCGTTACCGAAACATCGCCCTGCGCGGTTTCATCCGAGCCTGGGTCCTGCTGCTGCGCGAAAGACGGGGCGGCGAGAGCCGATGCGGTGAGCAGGGCGGCGGCGAACAGGCGTTTGGTCATGGAGAATCCCCTCTGGCAGACAATCCCGCAGGATCGCGCAATTTGATATAAGGTATCACGGCCTGTATGCCGAATGAACGGCAAGGTGGCGCAGGATTACCCGGCGGGCAATGCTGCACATTGATCGAGGCAAACAAAAACGGGCGCTGCCGATATGGAGCGCCCGCTTTGCCGGTGCGACCGGCGCGTTTGCCAGTTCCACGGCTCAGTTGCGCGAAGGGAAAATCCCGGACACCGCGATGCAATAGTTGATCACCAGTGACGGCTGCATGTTGCTGAACGGCTGGCTCCCGCCGATAATGTTCTCTTGAATGGCATTGGTGGCCATCAGGTTGCCGGTTGGTGCGGCAGAATCGTAGAGGTTATCCACCGCGCGGGCGATGTAGGCGCCGACAGGATTCGTACCGGTGGCATTCACGCGCGCGACGCGCATCTGCGGGCTGTGGTTGTGCGCGGCCATGTTGTTGATGGTCAAGGTGGAGGTTTCGGTTCCAAAAGCCTCGCCTTGCGTGACGGGGGACAGGCCCGGCCCCTGGCCAACATGCATGGGCGATCGCCCGCGCAGATCGGGCAAAGCAAAGGTCGTCACGCCATTGCCGCCGTAGGTCGTACCGAGCAGTGAAAACAAGGCCTGGTTATTATTGATGGGAAGTATCGATCCGGTAGCCGGGAGGCTGTAGCGCGGGCAGAAATCGAACGCGACCGGGAACACCTCGGCCATGAATTTGTCCTGCGCATGCGCCGGGGCTGCCATGCCGAAAGCGGCAGCGGTGAAGGCGAGAGCGGCGGCGGTTCTGGTAAGTCTGGGCATTGTCTTCCCCCTAATCCTGCAAGTCATCGATCCTGTGGCAGCGCGAACTTACGGTCGCGATGGAAAGATGCCGAACAGGACGATGCAAAAGCGGTTCACAGTCACCGGCTGCAGATTGTTGAAGGGCTGATTCCCACCAACAATGCTCGATTGGATCGCATCCGCAGCCAGCGTGCTGCTGACCGGAGCGGTCGGATCGTAAACGTTGGTAGCGGAGCGGGCCATATAGGCCCCGATCGGACTGCGAAGCGTGGCGTTGACGCGGGCAACGCGCATTTGCGGGCTGTGCGAATGCGCGGGCATATTGCTCGTGGTGAGCGTGATGGTTTCCTGCCCGAGCGTTTCGCCGATCACCCGGTTGCTTAGCCCCGGCCCCTGGAACTGACCGATCGGCACCCGCCCGCGCATGTCCGGCAGAGCAAAGGTCTCCTGTCCATCCCCGCCGTAGATTGTCCCGATCAACGCAAACAGGGCATCGTTTTCACTGATTGCGAGCAGTTGGCCGTTGAGTTCGGCAGAGTCGATGGGACAAAAATTCGCCCCGGTGGTGAAAATCTCACCGATGTACATCTCGCCCGCCTGCGCATTAGCCGCCGACGGAACCATTGCGAATGACAGCATTGCTGCACATGCCAAACCCGCTACAATCCTGCTGATTTTCGACATTGCTGCCCCCTCTGAAATTTCTTGCGCCTCACCCACGATCAAGGCCGGGGCGGATATACACCCTGCAACCAGATGCAGTGTCGGACCACCAAGCTGGGCTGGATGTTGTTGAACGGAATACTGTTGCCAACGGTGTTCGATTGGATCGCATCGGCCGCCATCAGGTGCACGGTCGGTGCCGCGGTATCGAACGCGTTGTTCTGCGAAGTGGCGATATAAGCGTTGATCGGGTTGCGCAGCGTGGAAGTGGCGTTCGACACGCGCATTTGCGGGCTATGGGTGTGCGCGGGCAGGTTGAGCGTGGTCAGCGTGGTGTTTTCCTGACCGGTCATTTCACCCTGATCGCGTGGAGTCAGCCCGGGGCCCTGGCCGACGTGCATTTCCAGCCGCCCACGCATATCTGGCAGGGCGAAATTGGTCTGTCCGTTGCCGCCATAGGTCGTGCCGAGCAGCGAGAACAGGGCCGTATTCTGAGAAATCGGGATCAACTGCCCACTGGCATCCGCAGATCCGCGCGGGCAGAAGTTTGCGGCTGTCGGAACGATCTGGCCGATCCACTTTTCCTGCGCCTGAGCTGGTGCAGGCACCACGCCCGCCCCCGCAACTAGCGCCACAGCGGCAGCTACCAAATATCCATGTTTGGCCTTGCGCATGATTGTGCCCCCCATTGTCATCCCACCGCCGACCGTCCGATTGCGGACGGTGGCTGGCATCAGGGCAAAACCTTAGTCATTTCGGCAGGTATGGAAAGAGCCTTGCAAAATAATGTCCCGCATCCGGGCACCCGCATGGCGCGGCTATGGTCGCACCACCTGACCCAGCACCGCTCCCACCTTCTCGCCGATCTGCTTCACGCTGAAGGGTTTGGCGATGAAGTGCATGTTCTCGATATCGATCTCGCTGCGCAATTGTTCTTCGGCATAGCCGGACATGAACAGGATCGGCAGGCTCGGCCTTTGCTTGCGGATGTCCCGCGCCATCGCCGGGCCGTCCATGCTCGGCATCACCACATCGGTCAGCACCATGTCGAACCGGTCCGGATCGGCGCGGAAGGCTTCGAGTCCTTCGTCGCCATCGCTCGCGGTGACGATGGTATAGCCCTGCCTTGCCAATGCCCGTTCAGCCACCGCGCGGACCATGTCCTCGTCCTCCACCAGCAGAATCGTGCCCCCACCGGACCACTCGCGCACCACTTCCTCCGCCTCAACCTTCTTCAGGTCATCCTCGGTCATGTGATGCACCGGCAGATAAATAGTGAAGCGCGCGCCCTTTACCTTGCCGTCCTGCCCCTTGGCATTGCTGGCGAAGATGAACCCGCCCGATTGCTTGACGATGCCATAAACGGTGGACAAGCCCAACCCGGTGCCCTTGCCCTGCTCCTTGGTGGTGAAAAACGGTTCGAATATTTTGCCCAGCACATCGGGCTTGATGCCACCGCCGGTATCCTCGGCAATCAGCACAGTGTAATCGCCAGCGGGGATGATTTCGCTGCCCATCCGGCGGATATCGCGCGCCTCCACCCGCCGCGTGGCGAAGGCGAGCGTGCCTGCCGCGCTCTCACCGCCGCCTGCCGACTGGATCGCATCACGGGCATTCACCGCCAGATTGACGATAACCTGCTCAAGCTGGCGCGGATCCGCGCGGACGTGGCCGAGATCGCGATCGTGCCGTACGTTGAGCGTGATCTTGGCACCGAGAAGTCGCTTCAAGAGCTGGCTGACTTCGGAAATGATATCCGGCAGCTGGATCACTTCAGGCTGGAGCGTCTGCTGGCGGCTGAAGGCAAGCAATTGCCGCGTCAGGCTGGCGGCGCGGTTGGAATTGGCCCTGATCTGCTGGATATCGTCATAATCGCTGTCCCCCGGCGTGTGCCGCAGCAGCATCAGATCGCAATAACCGATGATCGCGGTGAGCACATTGTTGAAATCGTGCGCCACCCCGCCTGCGAGTTGGCCGACCGCCTGCATCTTGGTCGCCTGCGCCACCTGCCGTTTCAGCCGCGCTTCCTCGGTGGTGTCGGCAAGACTGATGAGTACGGCGGACTCGCCCAGCCCGCGCACCCCGGCCATGCCCATGCTCACCGGCTCATCCGGATCGCTGCGCAGCCGCACGGCAATATCACCCGCGCTGGCAGGCCCCTGCCCATAGCGGCGCACGGCATCGGAAATCGCTGTCTTGTCCCGCGCCACCACGATATCGCCGGGATAAGGCGGCAGGTCGCCTGCATCGAGCCCGGCAGCACGGCGGAAGGCGGGATTGGCGTAGAGGAAATGCCCGTCGCGATCCGTAGTCGCGAGGCCGAGCGGCAATTGCTCCAGCAGGCCTTCCAATTGCGCCGCCTGCCCCTTGGCCTCGCCGCTCCAGCCGCCCAGCCCGATCCCTGCATCGATCAGCAGCATCAGCGAGGGTGCTTGCGCTACTGCCTTGCCCGGCACGCTTTCGCGCGCTGCTTCGTCGGGATCGGCGAGCGGCACCTGGACCAGCGTCTGCGGACTGCCTTTCTTGCCTTCGCGCGCGAAATAGATCCGCTCGCGCTCGTCGGAGCGTAGCAGGCGGACGAATTCCTGCCCCGTCATCCGCGCGGTCTCGTCCCCAAATGCGCGCCGCGCCAGCGCCGGATTGCCCGCACGCACCAGCCCGTCCGAAGAAACCAGCGCCACGGCGATTCCTGCAGCATCAAGCACCCGACCGAACATGCCGTTTATGTGCTTGCCGATTGCCGCGATAGGTTCCGCCCGCACAATTGGAGCAAATCGCCAGATGAGGTAATCCTCCCCCCGCCCCGCGCGCACTGCACTGGCAATCCACCCGTTGTCCTCATCGGCCACGGTAACGGCGTCGCTCTTGCCGTCGCGCCAGACAGTGCGCGCCAGCCGCGCGAGCAGATCGGCGCTGGCACCGTCCACCGGCAGGCGCGGCGGGCCATTGTTTGAACCGAACCAGAGTTCAAAAGCCGAATTGGCGCAGACCAACCGATTGGCACGATCCGTGATCGCAATCGCCAGATCGGGCTGTTCGATTGCTGCCACGGTCACCGCCCAATCGGGCATATCGGTTTGCTGCGGCGCAACGGCCCCGGCGGGCAGACGTCCGGCGACGAAGCCCACCAGCCCCAGCACCACCAGCCCCCCGGCATAGGCCAGCGTCGCGGTGAGGCTGCCGGTCGCATACTGCACCAGCGTCACGCTCGCGAGCACGGCGGCGGCAACGGCCAAACCATCCACCAGTCGCCGCGATTCCTGCAAATTAGCCAAATTCATTCGGCGGGCTGTAACAGCCTTCGCCGCGCAGGTCGCCTGGTCCACTTGCGTGCGACCACAAATCTCCACAGCAGACTGGATAGCAGGTATCCGACCGCCGCGCAGACCACAGAAAGCATGGAAAGTCCGAGCAAGACGGCGGGTGCAGCATCCGAGAAAAACCAGCTGATCCAGTGGCTCAAACTCGCGCCTTCGTCCGCAAGCCTTTGAACGGCGGCAATATCGGCGTGGAAGCCCATGAAATTGCCGATCATCGCTGAAAAGATCAGGATCGGCAGTGTGGTGGCTGGATTGGAGAGGAAGGTCATCGCCGCAGCAATCGGAATATTGCCCCGCCCCGGCACGCAAAGCAGCGCCGCGCCGACGATCTGCACGCCGGGGATCAGCGCAAAGATACCCACCAGCAGCCCTACCGCCACCCCGCGCGGCACCGAACGGCGGGTAAAGCGCCACAATTCATGGCGCGAGGCGAGATGCCGGGTCCAGCGATTGCCTTCCAGCTGCTCACGCCGGGGCATGTAGCGGCGCAACCAGGCAGGCATCAGGGAATGGGAATGCTGGTCGTTCATAGTCGCGTCCGCTGCTCGACCATTGCCCTGCGCCCCCGCACCGCATGGCGCAAGGCTTGCCAATGCCCCAAAGGGCTGAATTTCGGCAGACCGGTCATCTTCATCGATATGGGTAGCAGATCATCGATAACCAGCGGGTGAATGCGGCCGCGAATATTTTCCTTTATTGCCGCAATCGGTACTTTTCTCAGCTCAGGACTTTTCCCGCATGATCCGCGCCTTGTCGCGCTTCCAGTCGCGATCCTTGGTCGTGGCGCGCTTGTCGTGGACCTGCTTGCCCTTGGCCAGCGCCAGTTCCACCTTGGCCCGGCCCTTGCCGTTGAAGTAGACGCTGAGCGGAACCAGCGTCATGCCCTTGCGCTCCACCGCGCCGAACATCTTGTTGATTTCGCGTTCGCTGAGCAGCAGTTTGCGCGGGCGCTTGGGTTCGTGGTTCTCGCGGTTGCCGTGGCTGTATTCGGGGATATTGGCGTTGATCAGCCAGACCTGCCCGTCGCGCACTTCGGCATAGCTTTCCGCGATGGTGCCCTCGCCGCCGCGCAGTGCCTTTACCTCGGTGCCCTGCAAAGCCAGCCCAGCCTCGAACACATCCTCGATAAAATAATCGAACCGCGCGCGGCGGTTTTCGGCGACGATCTTCTGCTTGTCGAACACGGGGGGTTTGGGGCGGGCCATCAGGAGGGGCGATGTAGGGAGGAACGGCGGCAATTGCAAAGGGCTGGATATCGCGCCTGCTGCCCTTGCCAAACATGGCCTGTGAACCGCACAAGTGCGGCTAAAGAGGCGCACAAATGGTTCAATCTCAGCCGGACTTCGTTATTGCCGATACCAGGGTCGCGCCGGGGCAGAGCGAGCTTGTCGCGTTACCGATCAGCCACACCGTTACAGGCATCGATGCCAATCTGACGATGAAAGTGCTGCACGGCACCCGCCCCGGCCCGACCGTGTTTGTCAGCGCGGCGATCCATGGTGACGAAATTGTCGGCACCGCGATCATCCAGCAATTGCTGCACCAGATCGCGCCCGATGAACTGGCGGGCACGCTGATCCTGGTTCCCGCAGTGAACATTTTCGGCTTTGTCGACCACACCCGCAACCTGCCTGATCGGCGCGATCTCAACCGCAGTTTTCCCGGCAGCCCCACCGGATCGATGGCCGCGCGGCTGGCGAACTGCTTTCTCGATAATGTGATCGCCCGCGCCGATCTGGGCATCGATCTGCACTCTGCCGCGATCCACCGCTACAACCTGCCGCAAATCCGCATCGCCGCGCACGATCCCTATCTGGTCGAACTGGCGATGGCCTTTGGCGCCCCGGTGGTCATCGAAAGCCCCTTGCGTGACGGATCGATGCGGCAAGTGGCGCAGGAACGCGGCACGCCGATGCTGCTGCTCGAAGCGGGCGAGGCGCTGCGGTTCGACCGGCTGGCCATCGATATCGGCACCAAGGGCGTGCTGCGGGTGCTGGCGCATATCGGGATGCTGGAAGCCGATGACGGGCTGGCCTGCATCACCATCCCCGCCCGCGCCAACGACACCCGCTGGGTCCGCGCCCCGCGCGGCGGAGTGACGCACCGCGTGCGCAAATCGGGCGATCTGGTGCACAAGGGTGACGTGCTGGCGCGGGTCAGCGGACTGTTCGGCGAGGACGTGCACGAAATGGCCAGCCCGGTGGACGGCATCGTGATCGGCCACGCCACCCTGCCAGTAGTGCACCAGGGCGACGCCCTGTTCCACATCGCCGAGATCGCCAATCCCGAACAGGCGGGGCAGACCATCGATTCGATCATCGAGGCGATCCGCATGAGCGAACCTCCGGGCGCGGCGCAGGATCTGATGGACGAGGATGAGGTGATTTAGCGGTTCGGCCGCGTCAACGCACCACGATGGAGCCTGACATTCCGAGCACCGAATGGCCGAGATGCGTGCAGTCGAGATCGTAGCCGCCCGCCGCCGGGATCAGCCGCAGTTCCACCCGGCCTCCCTGCTCCACCTCCACTTCGCCATCGGTAATCGCCGCCGCATCGCTTTGCGCAATCTGAGCCGCCGCAAAGAAACCGGGCGCAGAGAAATTGTGCCCGCCACTCGCGTTGTTCACCAGCACCAGCACCACTGGCCGATCCGCCGCGAGGGTAATCGTGCGCGGTTCAAAGCTGAAATTGTCGAGCACCACTTCCACGCGCTGCGCATCGGCAAAGCGATGGAAGAAGGTGCGATGCGCGGGGTGATCGTTTGCGGAATACCGCACGAAGCGAGCAGTGCAATAAGCGGCAGCGCGAAGAGGCGGGTGTTGGACATGGCAGTGCTCCTGTATTCCAGCACCCCTGCTTTGGGTTGCTCTAGGCCCTGTTTCTGGCGGCTGCCAGCGCAAACAGAAATACGGGGACAGTATACTTAATTCAACGACCCGGTGCAGCTGGAGCGAACCCTCTGAATTAAGTATACTGTCCCCGTATTTCCGCGAACTACAGCAAATCCTCCGGCAAAGTCGGCGTGTTCAATATCCCGATAAACCTCCGCCACCGCGTCGCCATATCCGCGCCGCCCGCTTCCACGGCGCTACCGACAATCTCCTGCCCCAGCCCGTAATTGATCACATAGCTGCGGTAGGTATCCATGAACCGCAGCGACTGGACTGCCCGTTCGCGGCTCATCAGGCGGTAACGCATCGAGGCTTCGATCGCCTGCTCGCGGGTCATCGTGCCGTCGAGATAGCCTGCGGCGATGGAGTAATAGGCACCGGAAAGCCCATCGGTCGCCTCGCGCAAGTCGTAGTACGCCTGCAACTGGCTCACATCGATCCCCGCCATCGGCGCTAGCACGTCGCGTTCGTAGACAAGCTGGCTGTCCCCCGGAAAGGCCAGTTCCACCCCGTATTCGGCGCTGCCTTCGGAAATGATCGCGCGCGGGGAATAGAGCGGCAGCAGGGTGTATTCGATCTGGCCCATCGCATTCACCCGGTCGCGCTCGATCAGCGTCGAATAAACGTGGTGGCCGGGATAGGCCTCGTGACAGCCGACATCCACCGCGCGGTCCAGCCGGGTGGGCAGATCGGTGTTGATCTCGATCACCGAATGATATTCGCCCTGATAATAGTTGAACCCGCCCCACGGCTTGTCGGTGACAAGGCTGAGATCGAAGCTCTCACTGGCGGGCAGCGGGATATGCGGCAGGGTGCGGGCGCGGCATTCGGCCACGGCGGCATCGATCACGCTACGCAGGCGATCATTCGGGATGATGAAGCGATCCTGGAACGCGTTGACCCGCTCGTGCAGCGGGCCAGTTCCGGGGACCAGCGCGTCGATCTCGGCCAGCACCGGATCGAGCGTGGCAAGGTCGATCAGTTCGGGGCGGACGCCGAACAGGCCCTCGGCCTCGTCCTGAAACGGGATTTCCTCGCCGCGCAGCATCCGCAGCCGCACCTTGGCGCTGTTGAGCATCGCGCGCAGATAGCGCACCCGCTCCGCCTCGACACTGCCCGCCGCCACCGGCAGCGAACGCAGCGTGATATCGAGCGCGACGACCCGCGCCTGAAGGATCGGCAGCGTGGTCTCGGCATCTTGCGCGGCGGCGGCGGTGGCCAATTCCTCCGGCCCGTAATAGGCATCGACGTAGCCGGGGTCCTTCTCCCCGATGGCAAGCTGAACGCTCAGATACTGCCGCGCCAGCTCGTCCAGCGCAGGCGGCGGGACGTTGGGCATGGTGGTGCACGATGCCAGCGCGAGGGCGGTGGCGGCGAGGAGGAGGTTTTTCATTTGCATACCCCAGATCTTCGTCATTGCGAGGAGCCCGTAGGGCGACGCGGCAATCCATCTCCCGACCTTTCGATCGCAGGCGACGGCGGGAGATGGATTGCTTCGTCGCTTCGCTCCTCGCAATGACGAGTTGCTATAGAGCCCGCAGTGTCCATCGCCGCATCGACCGCCGCCTTCGCCGCATCGCGAACACTCGACAATCGGCAGCCGCACTTCGGGCGAGAACCAGTCGAACAGCTTGCTCAGCGCATATTTCGCAGGCGCTGGGCGAGGCATCCGCGAACATCGCCTTGTGCAGCGGGTAGAGCTTTTCGTTGAGTTCGCGCGCCGTGGCAAAATCCCCCGAAGCCGCCGCCGCGTGGAAATCCGCGCACAGTTTCGGCGCGACATTGGCGGTCACCGAGATGCAGCCCACCTGCCCCAGCGCATAGCCCGCCAGCACCAGCGGATCGTCGCCGGAAAGCTGGCAGAACCCCGGCCCCGCGCCCATCCGGTGCTGGACCACGCGCTGCAAATCGCCGCTGGCATCCTTCAGCGCCACGATCTTGCCGGGAAAGCGCCGCGCCAGTTCCACCACCGTATCGGGCTGGATATCGGTCACCGTGCGCCCCGGCACGTTGTAGAGCACGATCGGCAGGTCGGCCCGCTCGGCCAGATAGCTGAAATGCGCCAGCAGTCCGGCTTGCGACGGACGGTTGTAATAGGGCGCGACCAGCAGCAGCGCATCGGCCCCGGCGATCTGCGCTTCCTTGATGTGCCACAGCGCGGTCTGCGTATCGTTGCTGCCCGCGCCCGGCGATCACCGGCACCCGGCCCGCCGCCTGCTCGGCGCAGGTCGTGATGATGAGGTGGTGCTCGTCATTATCCAGCGTCGCGCTTTCGCCGGTGGTGCCGCAGGGGACCAGCGCGGACGAGCCACTTTCGATCTGCCAGTCGATAAATTTCCGATAAGCCAATTCGTCGAACGCTCCGTCCTTGAAGGGGGTTGCCAGCGCGGGTATCGATCCTGAAAACATGGTGATGGCCGCTCCCGGCTTTGCAAAGATCGATCTATTCATGGCCTGATAAGGAGAGGCCAAGCAGTATGTCCAGCATGGTTCGACATTCCCTCTACGCGCTTCTCGCCGCGACCGCCACAATTGCCCCTTCGATCGCCTCGGCACAGGACGCCGGGGAGTGGGACCGCAACCGCGCCAGCCTGGTGGCGCAGCAGCCGGGGGCGATGGCGGGCGAAATCGCCCGCTGGGAACGATTGTGGGAAGACAGTCGCCGCCGTTCGGGCGGGGAGCCTGACCCGCAGATTTCGTTCACCGAATACGCCGGTTTCCTCGCCACCAACCCCGGTTTCCCGGACGAGGAAGCCCTGCGCGCCAGTGCCGAAGCAGCGGCTGCGCGGTGAATTCACCGATCCGCAATCGTGCTCGATCTTTTTCGCCGCGCGCGAACCGGTTACCAATCATGCCCGTGCCCACTACGCGCTGGCGCTGGGCGGGCAGGACCCGGCGGCGGCGCAACGCTGGGCGTTGGAAGCATGGCGCGGCGGGGAAATGAGCGCGACGGCCGAGGCGGCGATCTACGCCATGTTCGGCGGCCAGTTCACGCAAGACGATAACGACCGCGCGGATGGACGCCCTGCTGTGGCAGCGCGATCCCGAGGCCGCCATGCGCCAGCTTGACCGGGTTTCGCCCGACAGCCGCCGGCTGTTCGCCGCGCGGCTTGCGATTCTGCAGGGCGGCGACGGCGCCACCGACGCCCCCGGTGCACGCAGCGATGCGGGCTATCTCTATAACCGCAGCCGCGAACTGCGACAGGAAGGCCGCGTCGGGCGAAGCGGTGCGCTTGATCGCGGATGGTCCGCAACTGGCTGCTCTGCCCCTTAACCGGACGCTGTGGATCACCGAACTGCTCACACTGGCCCGCGATGCGGGACGCGCCGATTCGGTCGCGCATCGCGCAGCGCGCCACCGAGGCCTTCGGCGAAGGCGAGATCATTTCCGAAATGGGCTTCCGTCTGCGCGATGATTACACCTCGCTGATGTGGCTGGGCGGCACCAATGCGCTCTGGCACCAAGGCAATGGCGCCGCCGCAGCGCCGCTGTTCTACCAGTATGGCGCCGCTGCACGCACCAGCCAGACCCGCTCCAAGGGCTTCTTCTGGGCGGGCGAAGCGATGCGCGAAGCGGGCAATGTGCAGGACGCCACCCGTTATTACGAGATGGCCGCGCAATATACTGACCGCTTTTACGGGCTGATGGCGCTCGAACGGCTGGGCCGGGAAATTCCCGCCTATGCCGATGCGCCCGCAGGGACTCCGACGCCGGAGGAACGGCAGGCCTTCCTCTCGCAGCCGATCACCCGAGCCACTGCCGAAGTCGCGCGCGACGCGCCGTGGTCCACCGGCATCCGCTTCTACCGCGCGATTGCCGATCAGGCCGAGACGGTGGGCGAACACGTGCTGGTAGCTGACCTCGCGCGCGAAATCGGGCGGCGCGATCTGGCAGTGAACCTTGCCGATGCCGCTGCGGCGGACGGCCACCACGGCTTTACCCGCATCGGCTTCCCCACGCTGCAAACCCCGCCGGGCGCGAACTGGACGCTGGTCCATTCGATAGCGCGACAGGAAAGCCAGTTTGCGCTCAACGCCGTCAGCCACGCCGGCGCGCGCGGGCTGATGCAGTTCATGCCCGCCACCGCGCAGGAAGAGGCCCGCCGCGCGGGCGTGCAGTACTCGGCCAGCGCGCTGATGGACGATCCCGAATATGCGATGCGGCTGGGATCGAACCATATCGAACGGCTGGTGGCCTATTACGACGGCAGCTACCCCCTCGCCATCGCCGCCTACAACGCCGGGCCGGGCAACGTGAACCGCTGGCTGCGCGAAAACGGCGACCCGCGCACCGGCTCGGTCGACTGGCTGCGCTGGATCGAGGAAGTCGGCTTCTTCGAGACCAAGAACTACATCCACCGGGTGATTGAGAACGCGGTGGTGTACGAGCAGCTCTATCCGCAGAACGCGAGCATGGGGCGGAGCCGGGACGTGGGGGATTTCTTGCGGTGATGAGGGCGGAGGCGCTTTTGTGTCTCTGCTTCGGCTCTCGCCCTTTCGAGCTGTGCCGAACCTATTGCGGTTGCTGAGCCGCGCGATGTGGAGTCCCCAGCGCATCCGCCTCGCCAACGCGATGAGGGGCCGGGCATTTATCGCTTTGCCGATGTCGATCTCGATGGCGATGGCAACGCCGAGCGACTTCAACTTGCCCTCAACAGACATGAATGCGGTGCAACTGGAAGATGCACACTTGTCGTCTTAACGTTTCGAGACGGGAATTGGGTGCAAATCGGGAGGATACCTGGTGTCTCGACCCCGGTGATTGCCTTAGATAGCGAGAGCAATGGTTGGCGCGAGATTAGTTTTCGAAATCGCGCTGATGCCTTCGTCTCCTATGAGGGCATCATCCGACATGAGAGCGGAGAATTTCGGGGGGTGGAAACCGAAGAGGAATACGATTGGGAGGAGCCGCCCCCAGGTCAAGTTCTCTTTGATGCAGGAGGATTTCCAGACTGAGGCACGGCCAGGATATCCGTCCAATTCTGCGCGAGCAGGGCTTTTATGCACCCCTGAACGGGCGCGAGCAAATTCATTACGCTGGCGAGATCCGGCTGGGTGTGAACAGCTACCAGATTTATTCCTATTTCGGACGCCATCTTCCGCATCCGGGGGGCGTCGATCATGGGGTCAGCAAGATCATCGTGATCCAGAATGAAACGACATTTCTTGGCCAGTATCACATTACTGGACCAGTCGAATGCTGGGTTTCCGATCAAGCCGTCGAATGCGCGACGTCATGGCCGGGGAATCTCATACAATTCAATGACGATGGTCCGCCGGAAGAAATTTGGCTAGACGGCGAAGTGCTGCAATTTGAGCGAATGGGATAGCTTCGCTTCGCTCGCAATGGCGATATAGCGGACAGATGTCCCAAACCACCTCCCCCATCACCCCCGCAGGCCTCACCGCGCTCAAGGCACGCTACGATCAGCTGCTCGGCACCGAACGGCCCGCGATTGTCGAGATTGTCAGCTGGGCGGCGGGGAACGGGGATCGCAGCGAGAACGGCGATTACCTCTACGGGCGCAAGCGGATGCGCGAGATCGATCGCGAACTGTCCTATCTCGCCAAGGTGATGAAGCATGCCCAGGTGGTCGATCCGCGCCGCCAGCCGGACAAGAGCCGGGTGTTCTTCGGCGCGACCGTCACCATTGCCGATGAGGATGACGAGGAGCGGGTGCTCACCATCGTCGGCGACAAGGAACAGGATGCGAGCGCGGGGCTGGTCGGCTGGTCGAGCCCGATTGCGCGGGCGCTTGCGTGGGGCGAGCGTGGGGGATTTGCGGACTGTTGTGCTGCCGGGCGGGAGCAAGGAATGGGAAGTGGTGGGGATCGGGTATCCGGAGTGACCCGATCCTCCCTAGACTTGTCTGGGGAGGGGGACCATGCGCAGCATGGTGGAGGGGTTTGTCCAGAGCTGGTAATCGCAGCGCATTAGCACGACCCTTCAGAATACCCCTCCACCACCCTGCGGGTGGTCCCCCTCCCCGAGCAAGCTCGGGGAGGATTTTCAGTTACTCCTCCGCTTCCTCGTCGCCCAGAGCAAGCACCGGATCGGCATGGCTTAGCGCCGCGCCCTCCACCAGTTTCCCCAGCGAAGACCCATCCAGCCCCAGTTCCTTCATCAGCCCGTCCAGCACCGGGGCCTGCGCGCGATAGGCGAGCGCAGCCGCCACCGCATCGTTGGCCAGATTGCCCGTCCCACCACCTGAGCCACCGCCGCCAGAACCGGCCGGCCCGGTCCGCTGCATCAGCCCATCGACCTGCACGATCTTGATCGAATCGATCGCTTCCATCGGCTTGGCGCTTTCGCGGATCAGTTCGGGCAGCACTTTCAGCAGCGCCAGCTTGGTCTGGAGCGAAATCTGCTCCATCGACAGGATGTTCGCCGCTTCATTGATCGCCCGCTGGCCCGCGGCTTCCACCTCGAAGCGCACCCGCGACGCATCGGCGCGCAGCTTTCTCGGCGTCGGCCTCGCCCTGCGCCTCGAACTTGCACGGCGGCGGCGCGGTTGCTGGCGGCGTCGCGCTCGGCCTCGGCCTCCACCTTGATCTTGATCGCGTCGCGCTCGGCGATCTTGGCCGCTTCGATCAGTTCGATCTTCTTCTGCCGTTCGGCGATCTCGCTTTCGCGCGCGGTCGCCACCTGTTCCTCTGCCTGCACCGCCAGGGCGCGCGCACCATCGGCCTCGGCCCGCGCCTGGCTTTCTTCGCGGCTCTTGTTCTGCACCGCGATCTGCTGTTCCTGCCGGGCGATTTCGAGCGCGCGGACCTGATCGATGCGGGCTTCTTCCACCAGCCGGTCGGCCTCGATCTGCTGCGCGTCGACCTGCTTCTTCGCCTCGATCCGTGAGGCATCGGCCTCGCGCTGGCGTTCGGCCTGCTGGGTGGCGATTTCGGACATCTGCGAGGCGCGGCGGATTTCCACCTCGCGCTCCTGCTCCAGCCGGGCATATTCCTGATCGCGCTTGATCTGATAGCTCTTCTGGTCGGCTTCCAGATTCTTGGTTTCCATCTGCACGCGGGTGTCCTGCTCGATATCGTTGCGCAGCTTCTTGCGCGCCTCGATCTGCTCGGTCAGCTTGGTCAGGCCCTCGGCGTCGAAGGCGTTGTTGGCGTTGAAGTGCTCGATACTGGTCTGATCGAGCCCGGTGAGCGACACCAATTCCAGTTCCAGCCCGTTCATTGCCAGATCGTTGGACGAGACCTGCTGCACCTTCTGCACGAAATCGGCGCGCTGTTCGTGCAGCTCGTTCATCGTCATCCCCGCCGCGACCGAGCGCAGCGCATCGACGAATTTGCCTTCGACCAGATCCTTGAGCAATTCGGGCTGCATGGTGCGCAGGCCCAGCGTCTGCGCCGCCATGGCGATAGCCCCGCAATCGGGGCGGACGCGGACGTAGAATTCCGCCTTCACGTCAATCCGCAGCCGGTCGAGCGTGATCAGCGCCTCGGTGTCGCGGCGGATCACCGGCAGCACCAGCGTGTTCATGTTGACCGGCATGGTTTCGTGGAACACCGGCAGCACCATCGCGCCGCCGTTCATCACCACTTTCTCGCCGCCCACGCCGGTGCGGACGAAGGCGGTTTCCTTCGAGGCGCGCTTATAGAGCTTGGCGAGGAACATCAGGACCGCGAGGATCCCGATCACCAGCAGGACAATGCCGATCATGCCGGCGTCGAACAGAAATTCCATGTCTTTTCCTCGCTTTCAGACTTTGATTCTAACCCCGGCTTAGTTGAGCGGGGCCAGAGCTGCGCTCCGCCAAGGGAACACCGTAAAAAACTTCACCCTCGCGCCGCACCAGCAGCAATTCGTCGCCTGCCGGGATTACGCTGGCATCCTCGTGCGGCTCCACCATCACGTAGTGCGGCAGCCCGTGGCGATCATGCACACGTGCGCGGGCAGGCGAATTGCGCGCCGACTTTCCCTCGGTGATCTGCGCCCGCCGCCCGACAAGGCTGTCCAGCCCGACAGCCGTCGTTTCGTCCTGCGGGATGATCCGCCCCAGCGGTCGCACGAGTGCGGAGGTGAGTGGCAGGCACGCCCCGCCCGCGATCACAGCGGCCAGCCACGGGTAGAGCGGAGCGCCCGTCAGTTCCCCGGCAAAGCCCTGCACCGCAAGGCCAATCACCGCGAACAGCAGCAGAAACACCATCAGCCAGACGAAGAACGGCACCCGCCCCAGCCCCAGCAGGGTGGCCAACGCCCCGCCAAGTCCAGCGGCGGTCGGATCGGCAATACTGGCGTCAGTGTCCACATCCGCATCGGCGAGGAAATCGAAATCCCCCAGCCCAATCACTTGCAACAGGCCGAGCAACAGCATGGCCCCTGCGGCAATCGCGAAGGGCAGGTTGTGGTCGGCAAGCAGGCTCATTTCGTTCACCGCCACCCGCAATGCAGCGGATGGCGCCTTTCCTAGGTCGGGTTTTCAGGAGAACCCCCTCCGTCCAGTTAGATTAGGATAAATGCGCAAATTGCGCCAGAAAAACCGGACATTCGCCGTCCGATTTCGGGCTTTCGCTCGGCCCGAAGGGTACTCTATAGACAAGGCATAGTGCTCCGCTTGCTCCCCCTCCTCCTGCTCGTTGTCTCTGCCCCGCTTTGGGCGCGCGACAGCCTGGGCGTGTTTGGGGACTGGGGCGCGTTCCGCGATCCCGAAGTGCCGCGCTGCTATGCGATTGCCGAGGCAGAGGGCGGCAGCGGCGGGCGCGATTTCCAGCCTTTTGCCAGCGTCGGCAACTGGCCCGCCCGCAATGTGCGCGCACAGGTGCATTTCCGCCTCAGCCGCGAACTGGCAAGCAGCCCGCGCGTGCAACTCGCTATTGGCGGGGAGCGCTTCGCGCTGACCGCAGGGGATGGCGACGCCTGGGCCGCCGATGCGCGCGCCGACGCCGCCATCGTCGCCGCCATGCGCTCGGCCAGCCGCATGAGCGTGAGCGCCAGCGATGCACGCGGCAACCGCTTCACCGATCGCTATAGCCTTGAAGGTGCAGCGACGGCCATCGATGCGGCGGCGGTAGGCTGCGCGCGGCGGTCCTGACCCCCCTACATGATTGGGGCGCACGAAAAGGGCCGGAGGATTGCTCCCCCGGCCCCATCTTACCTATCCCGATGAATCACATCAGAAGCGCAGGCCGAAGCCCACTGCGACCTGGTGACGGTCGAGATCGGCGTCGAAACGATCGCTTTCGCCCGTGTCATCATCGAAGAAATCGTCGTCCTGAAAATCGAACTCGCCTTCGCTGTAGTTGGAATAGCGATATTCCAACTTCACAAAGGTGTTGTCAGACAGAGCATATTCGGCGCCCGCACCGGCACGCCAGCCGTCCAGATCGACATCGGTTTCCAGTTCGGTGGTTCCATCATTTGCCAGCAAGTTGAAGCTGGCATTGGTGTAACCACCCTTCACGTAAAGCAGCGCACGCGGGCCCACCAGTACGCCCGCACGTGCCCCGACATAGATGTCGCGACCGGTTTCGAGCCGGGCGCCGATGCCGAGATCTTCGAGATCGCCATCAACGATTTCGGTTTGTGCGGTAGAATCGGTCAGTTCTGCCTCGGCGCCAAGCACGACCCCGCCCACGGCAACATCATACCCGACACCGATGCCATACATGAAGCCGTCGATCGACTGGTCATCCTCGTCGTTCAGATCGTTGTCGACATCGCTGCCCGCCGCGGTGATGTCATACCCGGCAATGCCCTCGATGCGCGGGCCGGTGAACGGCGAATTGTCTTGTGCCACCGCCGGAACTGCCAGCGCAATTGCTGATGCCGAGGTTAGAATGAGTGCAATACCCTTTTTCATGTGAACTCCATTGGTTTTCTCAGCGCAGGCAGATCGCCCGCACGTAGACAACCAGAATGCGGGAATAGCGACTGCGTTTCCTGAACCTCAAATAACCAACTTATTGTTGTAAATTAGATACATATGGTTCCGATGAACAGGTTTGGATTTGCGCCGGGTTGATGGAACCAAAGCTGAAAGCGTCTTGGCGCTCATGGCTTTGCAAAATTGCACCCTTCGCCTATAGGCCGCGCTCGCATGGCCGATACGACACTCATGAGCATTCCGGGGCAAGTGGACCCGGTTCCCGTTGCGCGTGACATCACGCCGCGCGCTGACGGCCGCGTGGATCTGATCGGCCTGCCGCGGCAGCAGATCACCGACCTGTTCGCCGAAGCCGGACTGGACGCCAAGCAGGCCAAGCTGCGCGCGCGGCAGGTGTTTCACTGGCTCTATCATCGCGGGGTCACCGAATTCGACGCGATGACTGACATTGCCAAGACCATGCGCCCGTGGCTGGCCGAGCGGTTCGTGATCGGGCGGCCCGAAGTGGTCGAGGCGCAGCACAGCACCGACGGTACGCGCAAGTGGCTGCTGCGCACCGCCGACGGCCACGATTTCGAAATGGTGTTCATTCCCGACGCGGACCGGGGCACACTGTGCGTTTCCAGCCAGGTTGGCTGCACGCTCAACTGCACCTTCTGCCACACCGGCACCATGCGTCTGGTGCGCAACCTGACGCCGGGCGAGATCGTCGGACAGGTGATGTTGGCGCGCGATGCGCTCGGCGAATGGCCGAAAGCGGGCGGGACGATGGCCGGCCTTGATTTTGACGATGAGGACGATGGCAGCGACTACACCGCCGATGGCCGCCTGCTCACCAACATCGTGATGATGGGCATGGGCGAGCCGCTGTACAATTTCGATAACGTCAAGGGCGCGCTCAAGCTGGTGATGGATGGCGACGGGCTGGCCTTGTCCCGCCGCCGGATTACGCTTTCGACCAGCGGCGTGGTGCCAATGATGGGCCGTTGCGGAACGGAAATCGGCGTCAACCTCGCGGTCTCGCTGCACGCGGTGACCAAGCTAGTCCGCGACGAGATCGTCCCGATCAACCGCAAGTACGGGATCGAGGCACTGCTGCAAGCCTGCGCCGACTATCCCGGTGCCAGCAATGCGCGGCGCATCACCTTCGAATACGTGATGCTGAAAGACAAGAACGACAGCGACGCCGACGCGCGCGAACTGGTGCGGCTGCTCAAGGCCTACAAATTGCCCGCCAAGGTCAATCTGATCCCGTTCAATCCGTGGCCGGGCACCCCCTACGAATGCTCCACTCCCGCGCGCATCAAGCGGTTTTCGGAAATCGTCTTCGAAGGCGGAATCTCCGCCCCCGTCCGCACCCCGCGCGGGCGCGATATCGATGCCGCCTGCGGCCAGCTGAAAACCAGCGCCGAGAAGAAGAGTTGGGCGCAACTGGATCGCGAGGCAGCTGTGGTGACTGCCGCTGGCTGATCGCGCCATCACGGCCCGCTAAAACGGTTGATCGCGCCAGAATAACGGTTCGTCCCTTAACCCGAATTCCAACGAGCTGTTCATCTCCGGTTGGAATTAGATGAACGATGTACGGTCTTACCGGCACCAGAGCGATGCCACACAAGAAAGGTAAGATCGCCATGAACAAGACCCTGCTTGCACTCGCCGCGGCCACCTCGCTGGCCCTTCCCGCCGTGCCTGCGATGGCGCAGAGCGGCCCCCCCTCCTGGGCCCCCGCCTACGGCTATCGTGACAATGATCGCGGCTATCAGCGCCACGGTCGCTACGATGATGATGACCGTTACGAACACCGCCAGGATCGCCGTGATCGCCGCCGCTCACGTGATCGCGATTATGACGATTACGACGACTACGGCCGCTATCGCGAACCGCGCCGCGTGGACCGCGATGACCGCGTGTGGCGCGGCGATGATGGCCGCTATCACTGCCAGCGTGACAACGGCACGACCGGCCTGATCATCGGCGCTGCCGGTGGGGCGCTGCTTGGCCGCGAAATCGACGGCGGGCGTGATCGCACCGTCGGCACGATCCTCGGTGCCGCGCTCGGTGGCCTGCTCGGCCGCGAAATTGATCGGGGCGAAGCGCGCTGCCGCTAAGCCATCGGCCTGACTGACGAAATTGCGCCGCTGCTCTCCTCCCCTCCGAGCAGCGGCGCTTTTCGTGCGTGCAGGATTTTTCCCACCAAGCCGAATTCTGCGCTATGTGCGCTGGCATGAGTGAACGGACGCACCCTTTCTTCGATATGCACACGCACGGCTTCGTGCGCGTCGCCACCAGCACCCCCAAGACCCGCACCGCCGATGTCCCCTACAACGTGGCGGGGATCATCGAACAGGCGCAGGCCGCGCATGAGCGGCATGTCGATCTGCTGCTCTATCCGGAAATGTGCCTGTCCTCCTACGCGCTGGACGATCTGCACATGCAGGCTGCCCTGCTCGAAGCGGTGGAGGCCGGGATCGAGACGGTGCGCGCGGCGAGCGAGGAGCTGACCCCCGTACTGGTGATCGGCGCGCCGCTGCGGCGCAACGGGCGGATGTACAATTGCGCGGTAGTGATCGCGCGAGGCGAAATGCTCGGCGCAGTGCCCAAGAGCTACCTGCCCAATTACCGCGAATTCTACGAAAAGCGCTGGTTCGCGCGCGGCAGCAAGTGCCGCAACGCTGTGGATCGGGGTCGACGGCGAGGAAGTGCCGTTCGGCATCGACCTGATCTTCGCCGCCGACCAATCTGCCCGGCTTCACCTTCGGCATCGAGATCTGCGAGGATTTCTGGAGCCCCAATCCGCCCGGCACTTTGGCCGCGCTGGCGGGGGCGACGATCCTGCTCAACCTTTCGGCCTCGCAACATCACCATCGGCAAGTCGGACGAACGGCACATGCTCTGCCGCGCCAGTTCCAGCCGCTCGGTCTGCGCCTATGCCTATTCCGCCGCCGGGCTTCGGCGAAAGCACCACCGACCTGCGCTGGGACGGCCAGGGCATGATCTACGAACTGGGCGATCTGCTGGCGGAAAGCGTGCGGTTCGAGCTGGAGCCCGGAACTGTGCGTCGACCGATGTCGATACGCGCGCGCATTCTCAACGAACGGATGCGCATGGGCACGTTCAACGATGCCGCCGAGGATGCCGGGCCGGCCCGAGGACGACTTCCGCACGCATCGGCTTCGAACATGCCTGCGAACCCGGCGACGTCGGCGCTGATGCGGCCGAAGTCGCGCGCTTCCCCTTCGTCCCCAACCGGATCGAGAAGCTGGATCAGGACTGCTACGAGGCGTTCAACATCCAGGTCGATGGGCTGATGCGGCGGATCGCTGGCGACCAAGGCGCAAATCGCTGGTGATCGGCATTTCCGGCGGGCTCGATTCCACCCATGCGCTGATCGTGGCGGCCAAGGCCTGCGACACGCTCGGCCTGCCGCGCACCACCATCCGCGCCTACACCATGCCCGGCTTCGCCACCTCGGAGGGCACCAAGTCGAACGCCTGGAAACTGATGCGCGCCTTCGGCATCGACGGCGGAGCGAGATCGACATCCGCCCCGCCGCGCGGCAGATGCTGGAGGACATGGGCCACCCCTTCGCCGATGGCGAGCCGGTCTATGACGTGACTTTCGAGAACGTGCAGGCGGGCCTGCGCACCGATTATCTGTTCCGGCTGGCCAACCAGCATGGCGGCTTCGTGATCGGCACCGGCGATCTTGTCGGAACTGGCGCTGGGCTGGTGCACCTATGGCGTGGGCGACCAGATGAGCCATTACGCGGTCAATTCCGGCGTGCCCAAGACGCTGATCCAGTATCTGATCCGCTGGACCACCCGCACCAACCAGTTCGATCCGGCAGTCGATGCGGTGCTGGAGCGAGGTGCTGGCCACCGAGATCAGCCCCGAACTGGTCCCCGCCGGTGCGGATGGGGCGATCCAGAGCACCGAGGAGCATGATCGGCCCCTACGAGCTCAACGATTTCTTCCTTCATCATGTGATGCGCTGCGGGCCAGCAGCCGAGCCAGGTCGCCTTCCTGGCGTGGCACGCCTGGAGCGATGCGGCAGCGGGCGTATGGCCGCACGGATTTCCCGGAAGCGAAGAAGAACGCCGTACGATCTGCCAACCATCCGCGGCTGGCTGGAAAAATTCCTCCGGCGCTTCTTCGAGTTCAGCCAGTTCAAGCGCAGCGCCCTGCCCAACGGCCCGAAGGTCAGTTCAGGCGGCGCGCTCTCCCCGCGCGGCGACTGGCGCGCACCAAGCGATGCGGTGGCGACGGTGTGGCTGAATGGAATTGCGCGATAAGGTGCCGGAAGGCTGATTAACCGCCCGGAGTAACCCGGATCAGCGCACCCTCAACCTGATCGCTAGCAGATAGAGCGCGCCATCCGGCCCCACCTGCACATCGCGCCAGCGCTGGCCGAGATCGCGCAGCAGGACCTCCGGCTCGCCCACCGGCTATGCCCTGGCATCGGTCTCGTAATGCAGAAGGCCCTGGGTGAAGCTGGCGAGGAACAGGTCACGGTTCCATCCGGGGAAGGCCTCGCCGCGATAGAACGCAAGGTTGCCGGGATTGAAGCTGGGCGGGCCGAACACCAGCACCGGATCGATCATGCCGGGCACGTCGCGCACGGCATCGGCAGGCTCGTTGTTGTAGTGCTGCGCCCTGCGTCACGCTCATCCAGCCGTAATTGCCGCCGCGCAGGATGCGGTTGACTTCGTCCCCGCCGCGCGGGCCGAATTCGCTTTCCCACAGCTCGCCGGTGAAGGGATTGATTGTCAGGCCCAGCGGATTGCGATGGCCGGTGGACCAGATTTCCGCGGCTGCATGTCCCGCGCGCCCGACCCACGGATTGCCTGCCGGATCGAGCCATCGGCGTTCAGGCGCAAGATCTTGCCGTACTGGTTCGCCGGGTCCTGCACCCGCTCACCCTAGTTGCGATCACCGCTGGTGACGAACAGGTAGCCGTCGGCATCGAACAGAATTCGCCCGCCATAGGAACCGAAGGCTGGCCCCTGTCCGCAGCAGCGAGTGGGCAATGGCGTGGCGCCATACCAGGTATCGGCGACGAAAATGTCCTCCACCTGCGTCAGCTCATGCGCCCCCGCTTCCCAGCGCCCGCGCATCACCGCCAATGTGGAAACGTTGGGATCAGCAGGGTCGATCTTGGAATAGGCCATGTAAACCAGCCGGTTGCTGGCGAAATCGGGATGGAGTGCAATACCGTTCAAGCCCGCAATTCCGACCGTGTACATGGCGGGCAGGCCAGCAATCGGATCGGATCGAGATGGCCCGAAGCATCGATATGGCGCAGCCGCCCCACCCGCTCGGTCACCAGCATTCCGCCTTCGGGCAGGAACGCCATGCCCCAAGGCCGCTCCAGCCCGCGCACCAGCACCTCGGCGTGAATGTCCGCCTCAGCCGTCTCGAAGTCCCACGGGCCCTCCGCCAGCGCCGTGCCCTGAAACGGCGGCGGACCGGGCGGCGGCGCGGGCGCATCCTGCGCGGTAGCGCAGACCGGCATCGGCCAACAACAGTGCTGCGGTGCCAGCGAGCATCGTCTTGCGGATCATGCAAACCTCTCCCAACGCGGGTATTGCGTGCCCCGCGCTTGTGCCTATCGTGGGGTCATGCCCCGCCCGTTCCATTGACTTTGTCCATTTTTGCCTGATGCGCAAGTCTGTCCTCATCACCGGCGGCGCGAAACGTGTGGGCAAGGCGATCTGCCGAGCGGTTTGCCGCAGCGGGCTGGCATGTTGTGGTCCACGCAAATCATTCAATTGCGGCGAGCGCGGAGCGCTTGCGGACGGCTTGCCCGATGCACAAGTGGTTCAATGCGATCTTGGCGATGCGCGCGCGGCCGAAGCGATGGTGCGAGAGCTTGCTGCGCAGTTGGATGACTGGCGCTGCCTTATCAACAATGCCTCGATTTTTGAGGCCGACCACGTAACCGCGCTCGATCCGGCGGCGAATGCACGGGCGATGACGATCAACGCTGCCACTCCCGCGCTGATGGCGCAGGCCTATCTGGCCCACGCCCGCAGCCGCGCGGCGGCGGCGGGTGATCCAGCTGACCGATCAGAAGCTGGCCAACCCCAACCCCGATTTCTTCAGCTACACGATGAGCAAGGCCGCCGCCGATGCCGCCGCGCGGATGCTGGCGATGGCCTGCGACAGGCGAGGACCGGGTCTATCGCCTCGCCCCCGGCGCGATCCTGCCCAGCCATGACCAGACGCCGAGACGAGGCGGAGCGTTCGCACCGGCTCAACCTGCTGCAGCGCCGCACCGGTGCGGAGGAAGTCGCCGATGCCGCGCTGTTTCTCGCCGAGGGGCCCGCTGGCCAGCGGGCAGACGCTGTTCGTCGATTCGGGCCAGCATCTGCTGCGCCAGCCGCGCGATGTGATCTATCTCGCACGCGAGGAGCGCGAGCATGGACCCGCAGACCCCGCAAACGCCACGCGCTCAGCCACCCGCCTGTGGCACTGGGTCAACGCTGATCAGCGTGATGATCCTGTTCATGTGCGGGCCTCAACATCTCCAACGCGCACCGCTAGCTCTACTGGGGCGAATGGGGCTTTGCGCCCGAGCAGGCCTGGCTGTCGGTGCCGCGACTTCCCCGGCTGGATGACGATCCCCGATCATTACAGCCTGGCCGCCGCGCGCGACTGGCACGTGCTGTTCGCGCTGGTGTTCGCGCTTCAGCCTGCTCGGCTTTCATGCTGGCGTCGCTGCGCAACGGCCACTTCCGCCGCGACCTGTTCGCCACGCGCGGCGCGATTGGCGCCCGGCCAGCGATCTGGCACGATATGCGCGAGCATCTGCGGTTCAATTTCGAGCATGGCGAGGCGCAAGTTCAACTTCCTGCAGAAGGCCGCCTATGCCGGGGTGATCTTCGTCGCTGCTGCCGCTGATGATCTTCACCGGCATGGCGATGAGCCCGGGCATGGACGCGGCACTGGCCGTTCCTGCTCGACATGTTCGGCGGACGGCAGAGCGCGCGTTCGCTGCATTTCATCGCCGCCTGGGCGCTGTGCGGCTTCTTCGTGCTGCATATCGTGCTGGTGCTGCTGTCCGGCCCGGTGAAGCAGATGCGCGACATGATCACCGGGGGGAGCGAGCCATGAAGCGGCGCAATTTCCTGGTCGCGGCTGGCTGCGGCCTTCCTCGCCGGCTGCACGAAGATCGGCGAAACGCCGTGGTTCGCCGAGCTGGTCGACGGGGCGGAAGGCTGGCATCGCGGGCTGCACCGGGCGCTGGGCTTCGGGCGCATCCCGCTGGCGCCCGAATATGCCCGCGCCGACGTCTCGCCGTTCTTTCGCGGCAATGGCAACCAGATGGTGGATACCGATGCCTATCGCACGGCGCGTGGCCGACGGCTTCGCCGACTGGCGGCTGGCGTGGGCGGGCTGGTGGACACGCCGCTAGACCTCTCGCTGGACCGAAATCCGCGCCCTGCCCCAGCGCACCCAGATCACCCGCCACGATTGCGTGGAAGGCTGGAGCGCGATCGGCGAATGGACCGGGCCGCAACTGTCGGCGATCCTCGCGCAGGCGGGCGTACAGTCCGCCGCTCGCTTCGTCGTGTTCCGCTGCGCCGACAGTTTCGCGGCAAGGGGCCTATTACGAAAGCTGCGATCTCGACGATGCGCTGCACCCGCAAACCATCATCGCGCACCTGCTCAACGGCGAGGCCCTGCCCGGTCATCAATGGCGCGCCGCTGCGGCTGCGGCTCGAACGGCAGCTGGGCTACAAGCACGCCAAATATCTGACCGGGATCGAACTGGTGGCCAGCCTTGACGGGATCGGCGTGGGCAAGGGTGGATACTGGGAGGATCACCACGGTTACCAGTGGTACGCGGGGATCTAGATTTGGTCAGAAAAGATGCGGCGCAAGCTCGCGCAGGCGGTCGAGTTGCTGCTGCCCGTCCCAGTCCGCCGGACGCTCCCCCTCTCGTCCACGCCATTCGCAGGGTCCGCCCCAACGCATACGATAGGCCAGCAGGGATGCGATGATTGTGCCCAGCGCATCTGCCGAAGCGCGCATATCGTCGTCGAATCCCGGTTCCCACAGGCAACATGGGCAAATAGTCCTCCCGATGATCCCGCCGCGTTCGTCATAAGCGGCGTGACTGGCGAAATCGGGGAAGCCGCAAGCCGGGCAAAGCAGGCGACCTGCCGCATCGCGGATATTGAAGCGGCGGGCGTCGCCTTCAGGAAGTGCCACAAGGCCACCCCAGTCGGGCCGAACCAGCCATCAGGTCGGCCACCTTTCAAATGATTTCTGCCACCCGAGCGCGATCATTTCCTCCACCACGCCCAGATCCACATCCCCCAGCTTATTGACATAGAGGCACCGCCGCGCCGCGCGAATATTTGCCAAGTCGGGCAAGCAATGGCGCGAAAGCCGCCTCGTCCTTGTCATCGCCGCATGACATCACATACAGCGAATGCTTGGCCTTGCGCGGGGAGAAGCCCACCCGGCACATGTCGCCCTCGCGCCCGCTTTCGTAGCGATAATGATACTGGCCATAGCCGATGATCGTCGGCCCCCACATCGCGGCGTTCCTGCCCCGTCACCTTGCGGAACAGCGCATCGAGCACGTGCGCGTCCGCCTGCTTGCCGGGGTGCCCGACGGCGGCAATGAAGTCCTCCACCGCCTGCGCGGTAGGCTTGGTCTTGTTCTCGCTCATGAGGGAAGACAATAACCGAGAATTGACTTCGCGCCAATCGCTGCGCAAAACCTTGCGCTCGCATCGAGACAATAACAATCCGGGGGACGTAAGCCTTATGTGGCTGCTCGACAAATTTCTGAAGCAAGCAATGAAGCGCGGCCGCATGGTCATCACCGACTATGACGGGAAGGTCTATGAATACGGCCCCGGCGTCGATCTGGCGCTGCACGGGATGGACCGGGGGCCGATCCGCGTCCGCCTGACGAACAAGAAGGCTTCCAGCCACATCGCCCGCTATCCGCAATGCGGCGCGGGCGAAGCTTTCATGTGGGGCTGGCTGGTTGTGGAAGAACCGCACGATATCCGCGACATGATCCTGTTCGCCACGCAGAACGCAAAGAAGCTGGGCGATGTTCCGCTTCAGCCACGCGGCGCGATCCGCACTGCGGTGCAGAAGGCGATTGCCAAGGCCGACAGCATCAACCTGCCGGGCAAGGCCCGCAAGAACGCCGAGCACACCTACAATCTCACCCGCCGCCTGTACGAGCTGTTCCTCGACGAGGACCGGCAATACACGATGGGCTACCACCGCGATCTGAACGACAGCCTGGAAAAGGCGCAGCTCGACAAGAAAGCGCATATCGCCGCCAAGCTCAATATCACCGCCGAAAACGGGCCCTCCATGCGGGTGCTCGATATCGGCTGCGGCTGGGGCGGCTTCGCGCTCTATCTCCACCGCACCTTCGGCTGCGAAGTGCTCGGCGTGGCGCTGGCGCCCGATCAGATCGCCTTCTGCAAGGAACGCGCCGCTGAAGCGGGCGTATCCGACAAGGTCAAGTTCGCGCTGATGGATTACCGCGAGGTCGAGGGCAAGTTTGACCGGATCACCTCGGTCGGCCTGCTCGAACATGTCGGCACCCCGCATTACCCGCAGTTCTTCGAGCATACCGCCAAGCTGCTGAAGAAGGACGGGGTGATGTTCAGCCACTGCTGCGGCCGCGCCGGCCGCCCCGGCTTCACCGACGCCTGGACCCGCAAGTATATCTTCCCCGGCGGCTACATCCCCGCGCTGTCCGAACTGGTCACCCAGAGCGAGCAGTACGGCTGGCAGGTGATGGATGTGGAGGCGATGCGCTTCCACTACTGCCACACGCTGGAGGAATGGTACAACCGCACCGTTTTGCACAAGGACGAGATCGTCGCAATGTATGACGAGGTGTTCTACCGCATGTGGCTGTTCTATCTGGCGGGCGCAGAGCAGAGCTTCCGCAACGGCAACATGATCAACTGGCAGATCCTCTACGTGAAGGACCGCAGCGCCATTCCCATGACCCGCGATTACATGTATGAAGAGTCGGCGCGATTGCGGGCCCTGGAAGAACCGCCAGTGTGGAGCCTCGATCCGGCGCTGAAGGAGGCGGCTGAATGACCTATGCGGGCCTGTATCGTGCAAATGTCGAAGACAGCATGGACCCGCAGGCCCGCTCCCGCATCAAGGTAAGCGTTCCCAGCGTTGGCCTGCAATCGACTTGGGCGGAGGCCTGCCTGCCGGGCGGGTCCTCCTCAATGCACGGTGCGAACTCGCCCGCGCCGGGCACGCGCGTCTGGGTGATGTTCGAAGGCGGCGACGCAGCCCGCCCGGTGTGGATGGGCAAGGCCGTCTAGCGACCTTGCCCAGACCCTTACTAGCAGCGCCCGAATTCAGGAGCGCCCGAAGGTAATTTCCACCCGGCGGTTCTGCGGATCGCTCACTCCTTCTTCTGTCCTGACGCGCGGCTGCGACCGACCTAATGCCTCGGTCGAAATCGAGCCGCCCGGTACGCCACGCGAACCCAGATATTGCGCCACGCTGGCCGCCATCCGCTGCGACATTCTGGTAGCATCGCGGCGGCCATCGCCCTCGTCGGTATGGCCGGCCACCGCCACACGCGCACCGGGGCAATTGAGGCGATATTGCTGGGCCACGCGATTGAGCGTTTCTGCGGCGCTGGCGTTGACGCTGGCACTGTCCAGATCGAAGTACACGACATACGGGCCACTCACGCAAACCCTCTCCGGTGCCGGCGTAACCTCTGGTGCGGAAGTAGCCGTTGCCGTGGCGGTAGCGGTTGGGCCGGGCCGGGGATCGGGATTGGCGGTTGTTTGCGCCGTTGGTGTTGCCCTGACCGCTTCTGCTTCTTCCGCTGCTTCCAGCGTCTTTGCCACGGCATACTCGCCGCCGATGAAGACCAGCACCCCGCCGTTGCCCTCGCCCCCGCTCCCGCTCCTGGCCAGAGTAACTACCGTGGTGTCTCTCGAGGGTTCAGCCTCTGCGCTGACCTCAGCCACTTCCTCACCCCCCGGGGCGAGCACGAAATAGCCGCCGATGAACAGCACCAGCATCGCTATTGCACCAAAAATGAAGTTCTTCATCGCCCCGCCCCCGGAAATGCCATAAGCTTGATTATCCTTGATCGCCCCACAATGGCGCGAACACAAGCGCTGTTTGTGCCGCTAGCATCCGCATCTCGATAGCCCGATTGCGGTAACCCCCGCTCGCTGCTAACCGCCGCGACGCAATTTCTGCCGACGGGATTCTTCGATGTCTGAAATCAAACGGGTCGTCCTCGCCTATTCGGGCGGCCTTGATACCAGTGTGATCGCCAAGTGGCTGATGACCGAGCGCGGGCTGGAGGTTGTCACCTTCACCGCCGATCTCGGCCAGGGCGAGGAGATCGAGCCCGCGCGCGAGAAGGCACGACGAATGGGCATCCCGGACGAGCACATTTTCATCGAAGACCTGCGCGAGGAATTCGTCCGCGATTTCGTCTTCCCGATGATGCGCGCCAATGCCCGTTATGAAGGCGATTACCTGCTCGGCACCTCTATCGCTCGCCCGCTGATTTCCAAGCGGCTGGTGGAAATCGCTCGCGAGACCGGCGCCGATGCCATCGCTCACGGCGCGACCGGCAAGGGCAACGATCAGGTGCGGTTCGAGCTTTCCGCCTATGCCCTCGCCCCCGATATCAAGGTGATCGCGCCGTGGCGCGAGTGGGACCTGACCAGCCGCACCGCGCTGATCGCCTGGGCCGAACAGCACCAGATTCAGGTGCCCAAGGACAAGCGCGGCGAAAGCCCCTTCTCCACCGATGCGAACCTGCTGCACACCTCGTCCGAGGGCAAGGTGCTGGAAGACCCGTGGGAAGAAGTGCCCGACTACGTCTATTCGCGCACCGAGCATCCCGGAAGAGCGCGCCCGATGTGCCCGAATACATCACCATCGATTTCGAATGCGGCGACGGGGTGGCGCTGAATGGCGCGGCGATGAGCCCCGCCACGCTGCTCACCGCGCTCAATGAACTGGGCCGCCGCCACGGGATCGGGCGGCTCGATCTGGTCGAGAACCGCTTCGTCGGCATGAAGTCGCGCGGCATGTACGAAACCCCCGGCGGCGAGATCTACGCCCGCGCGCATCGCGGGATCGAACAGATCACGCTGGATCGCGGCGCGGCGCATCTCAAGGATGAGCTGATGCCCAAATATGCCGAGCTGATCTACAACGGCTTCTGGTTCAGCCCGGAGCGCGAGATGTTGCAGGCGGCGATTGACCTGTCGCAGGCCAAGGTGAGCGGCACGGTGCGGCTGAAGCTGTACAAGGGCGTGGCGAGTGTGGTCGGGCGGAAGTCGGCCAACTCGCTCTATTCGGAAGCGCATGTGACCTTCGAGGACGATGCAGGCGCTTACGACCAGGCCGACGCGGGCGGGTTCATCAAACTGAATGCGCTGCGGCTGCGATTGCTGGCGCAGCGGGACCGCCGCTAGGCCTTTTCCGCCACATTCCGGTAATCTGCTTGTCAACGGCTCGCCTTGCGGTGAGCCGTTGACTTATCCAGCCTTGTCCACTGGCATTCCGCTTGAAAGTGGATAAGTCGACGCTCGCGCCCTTGCCCGACTCAGTCGCCGCGCGCATTCTCCAAGCATCGAAGACGGAAAGTCTCCACCACGAAGGATCGCTTGCCGATCCGGACACAGGAGAGACCGGACAAAATCGACGCGATGATCGCAGTATCGCGGAGGAGGAAAGGGCAGCCGAACGCTTCTTCGGAAGCAGCAAGCCAAACGGACCGTTGAAACCGCAAGCGGCAATCATTGGGAAAGGCCGGAGGAGAAATCCGGTGCCGAGGGAATGGAGACACTCCGGTGTCGAAAGGACTGCTTGAAGCACCAGAGGACAAAACCGGTCTCGGACGGGTGGAAAGATGGGCTGAGATCGCTTTGCGGTATCGCCAATCGGAAAATCCGCTCCGGCACCGGCGCGAGCGTCGGGCGACATATCCGGACAACCTGCGCCTTCGGGCAATGGCTGAAAGGAGACACGCCAGGCGCCAAGCATCCCTTCGGGGGTCCACACGCCGGTGAGAGTGGGGTCGGCAGCAATGCCGGCCCCATTTCTGTTTGGCGGGGGGTTCTGTCGGGGTTTGCGCGCCACTCTTCTCCCTACAATTCCCGCTCCAACCGAGTCGTTTGACCGTCAAACGGGCCATTTGCCGCACGGTCGCCCCTGTAGGAAAGGGCACTTCGCCCCATTTCGGCCACCATTTCACGGTGAACCGCCCCTCCCCATCGGCGAAGCGTTGCGCCGGTTTGGGAACCTTTACCTTGGGGGCTTATGGGCACCCGCATGGACGGGAAACCAACCACCAAGGCCCAAGGCCCTGCGAAAGCACGCCGCGCCCGCACTATGCCGAGAATGCTCGTCGGGCTCGCCGCCCTCGCTGCCTTCTCCGCCACCGGCGCGGGCTATGCCCAGCAGGACCAGCGCGCAGAACTCGCCGCCACCACTGCCGCCACAGCCATCAGCGGCCCAGTGTTCGTACCCAGTGAACAGGCCCAGTTCGAAGAGGCTTTTGCTGCCTTCGAAACCCCCGCCGAACCCGTGCTCTCCGCCGCCGCGGTCGACATCACTACCATCGAGCCCGCCACTTCCGAAGGCACTTTGCTCGGCAGCGGCGTGGCCTCCTACTACGCCGATCACTTCAACGGCCGCCGCACCGCCAATGGCGAGACCTTCTCCAACACCGCGCTCACCGCCGCGCACCGCACCCTGCCCTTCGGCAGCCGCGTGCGGGTGACCAATCCGCGCAATGGCCAGTCGGTCGTGGTCCGCATCAACGATCGCGGGCCGTTCACGCGGGGCCGCACCATCGATCTCAGCCGCGCTGCTGCGGAAACCGTCGGCATCGTCCGCGCCGGGCACGGCTCGGTGGAGCTGGAACTGCTCGACTAACCACCCGGCCCTAGCGTTGGATCGCTTCGTAGGCGATCGACCACTCCTGCCCTTCACCGCCCGCAGCGTCCTTGACCGAAAGCACCTGCGCACCCTGCAGGATCGCGGTGTGCCCAGCTTCGTCCTTGAACCGCAGTTCCGCGTGGCGATCACCCGGCCGCACCGATCCATCGCCCGCCGCCAGCACGCGCAGCATGGGCTTTCCCTCGTCCACCACGCCCCGCTCAAGCACGATATTGTTGAACTTGACCCGGCCGGGCTTGCGCGCTTCGCTGACCTGGCCGCCGGTGATGAACACCTCCTTGAAGTGTTGCTCCATCGCGGCGGGCGGCAGCTCCTGCACCTTGATCCAGTCGGGCACCCGCGACCGGGTGTCGGCGGCATTGCCGGGTCCGTAGGTGATCCAGCGGAACAGGCGATTACGCGGCTCAGTCATGATCCTCTCTCCTCTCCTACTCGCTCAATTGCCCCCGCACCGCGCCGTTGCTGTGGCGGCTGGAGGCGATCTGGACGTAGAACGCGTCGGGCTGCGCCACCACTTCGGCCAGCAGCGCGGCATCGGCCTCAACGCACACCTCGTCCCCATCCGGCCCCGGCAGCTCCAGCGCGATCACCAAGGCCCCCTCCTCGCCCGCCGCGCCGCGATGGAGCGCCACCGAACTCGCATTGTCGAGCTCCTCCAGATCGAGGAAGTAGCACAGCCGCCCAGAGGTGAAGACCTCCGCGTTCCAGTCTGCCGAGGCGTCATCGTCCCCGCCGCCGACCACCTGTTCGCCATAGAGGTTGGCGCTGAGGAAGGCGCTGTCCTGCGCCCAGGCCGGACTGGCCGCTCCTCCGGTCAACGCCGTCACCGCCGCCAACGCGCAGGCGCAGAGCCCGCGCACCATCGCTCCACCTTGCCGCATGTCCCGTCTCCTCATCGCAGCCCCGGCGACTCCGGCATCGCCGCATGCGCACGAGTTTACGCCGATTGCGCCGCGCTGCAATCCTCCTGCTCCAGCTCTGGCGCCCGCTCTGGCGCCTCCTCCTGCGCCCGCTCTGCCGCCCGCTCTGGCGCATAGGGCCAATCCAGATCGTCCACATCGAGCGCGCCCACCAGCCACCACTCGTCCTCGCCTGCTTCGAAGGCCTCAAGCTGCGCAACCTCGATATCCCACGCGGTGACATCGCGGGTTGCGAGCGCGTGCGGGGCGAGCGCACCGCGCGGGCGCGCGTCGTGCATCCGCTCCAGCCGGTTGCCCAGCCACATGCAGTCCGCCTGGGTGAGCCGGGCATCGGGGTCCTCGTCCAGCAGCAGACACTGGCCGCCGCAATCGGGGCATGGAGGGACCTTGGGCGGGACGCTTTCCCCCGCTTCCCCCGCCTCGCTAGCCGCCTCCGCCGCCGCTTCCGCAGCCGGATCATCGGCAATTATGGAGCACATGGAGCACTGTCCTGGGGCAAAGTGCGCGCCCTCCCCCAGCCGCTCCAGCGCCGCGTCGAAATTGCCCTCGTCCACCGCGGGCGAGCCGCAGCCGGAGCACACCCGCTGGCGCGCGGCGCGGGCGTCGAGCCGGGCGAGGTGCGCGAGCAGCAGGCGGCTGTCATACCGCCGCCGCCGCGCCACTTCCTCGCCGTGATAATACACCGCCTCCTCCACCCCGTGCAGCGCGCGATCCGCCAGCACCTCCTCCACCGCCTCACGCGCGAGCAACAGCGCCGCATCCCAGCACGCGCGCATGGCGGGATAGGCGCGGCGGGCGCGATAGGCGGTCTGCGAGGATATGCCGAGCGCGCGGCAGGCGAGCCGGACATTGCCGTGATGCGAGAGCGAGTTGCAGAACGCGGCCTGCTTGTCGGGCGTCAGGTACGGCGGGCGACCGGGGCCGCTGTGGGGGTGCTCGTCGGGGGCACTGTCCGGGTCGGCCTTGGCGCTGGCGTGGAGGACGGGGAGCTGGCGCGCGAACTGGGCGGGATCGGGGTGGTGCATGGGTTATGCCTTCTTGCGGTGCGGTGTGGGGGACGGAACCGCGCAGTAGGGCATGGAATGGGGGGTGTAGGAAAGGGGGGGGGTGGTGCCAAAATTAAACCAGTGCTTCCCGGGGGCCCGCTTAGCGACGGCCCGCGCAAGCAGGGGAGGAACCGCGTTTCCTACCTGTGAGTATCGGGCACTTTGTCTCCCGCCAAAACAAATTCATCTGGAAAGGATTGAAGGCGGGCAGACTCTCTGACGGTAAGCCGCTGTACACCCTCAAGGTCACCTTTCCTCGGCCGGCCCCCTGCCAACAAAGATGAATGATATTCCGGGATGAGCTTCAATGGATCACGGATGTGAGTTCGATTACCGCCAGCGCTTGCAGGAACCGTCTGGACAAGCCATCACAGGGTAACGGCCGCCCTTTGCCGTTAAACATCATGCCAGCATAAGGTGAACGGCGCAAAACTGGATTTTTGCAAAAAACCACCCTTGCTCGATTGGGCAGGTCTTCTGGGGTATTTTGGAGGCACCTATCGACCGTCAAAAACGGCCTCTCCGCACTACCATCGTGGCTAGGTTCGGGAAACTCAAACAACCCATCTTGATCCGCACGAAGGCCGACCAAAAATAATCTCTTCCGCTTTTTGGGCAACTCCAAAATTCGAAGCATCGAGTCCTTTTCGAAAATACAGTGTAACCTATCGTATGCAAATCCGAAATCTTAGTCCCTAAGTATTCTGAAAATCGTGATCCCGTCAGACCTGCCACGTTCTCCAACAAAAATGCTCTAGGCTTCGCCTAGGCCACACACGGACAAACTCTGGCACCATGTCCCTTACGTCGAATTGGCCCAGGCGCTTTCCGCTTACAGAAAATGGCTGGCAAGGCGGTCCGCCTGCGATCAAATCGATGCCAGCAAAACGTCGAAAATCGATTTCTCTCACGTCCTCGCAGATATGCTCACTCTCAGGAAAGTTTGCGCGATGTGTCTCAAGGGCAGTGCGATCAAGCTCAATCGCAGCCTCGACAGACCAGTCCGCTGATTTTCAGCCCACAGGACAACCCTCCACCCCACAAATAGGTCAACGGCACGCATCTATTTCTCTCCGATGTTCTCAGAACATGACGTTGAATCAGATGTCCTTTGACAATCTTTGCCCAAGCCCATTTGTGCGAAATGTCCGCGCCTTGTTTTGAAAGACTAACTCCGACCTCCTCAAGGAATGTGCGCCTGCCGCTTTCGCCAATTAGGGTGAGGCAAACTCGACAGAAGATCGCCCAAATTTTTCAATATAAACATTCAATCCAGAAGAAAATTAGAACTCAATCACGATTTCAAGATCACTGGCCTGCAAATCCTTAGCTAGCAGATTTTTCGCTCGGACAACGAATAGAAGGTCCGTAACGGACGCAATTCTCGCCTTTTCGATGGTTGCCAACAATTCGTGCTTAGTTCCGCGCGATCTTTCACCTCTACAGCAGAAGTTCTGCCATGAACAGTATACGTGACATCTCCGGCGCTCTTCGAAGCTACATCGGCAGAATTTATGTGCCCTGAGGAAATCTCGTTGAAGGCGAAACCAGCCGAAGACAAGCTTTCAACTAAGGCATCAACCAATGCTTGCAAGCGCGTGCCGCCTGATCTCTGCCCCAAAAATTCCTCGATAGCGTTGGAAACTGAAGTCATGCTCGCTCGCAGTGGAAGCGGGTAATCAACGTCCTTGTCCGCGACCCAACGCCTCAATCCTCGGAGTACTGCAACAAGGTTCGCGTAGCATTCATCTCCGTCGTTTGCCTGATTCAGGGTCTCCAGTACGGCTAGGGCCGCGTCAAATTCACCCTTCTTCTGTCTTTGCGCACGCTCGGTTATGTGGAATTGAGGAATGCGATATGGGTTACTCACATAAGGATCAGCAGAATCGGAAGATGGCTTACCAGCGGTCAAGTTCCACTCAACGAAAGTCTGCTTGGCAAATTCGCGGGCATCCCAAGATCCTGAAGTCCCTCACCCTTTTGCATCGACTGCGCATCCAAAGAAGGATCAGCCGCTTTCCCAGTGGCCTGAATAATAATGGCTTTCTTGTATCCAGTCTCAGATCCTTCAAACACACGGTCGATCAAAGGTGACAGATGAGACGAGGCATCCTCCGACATCTCTTCCGGATTCAGACCATGCCCGTTGCAGAAGTTCGAGTCCCAGTTCTGTATGCGTGGTCATGAAGTGATCTAGCAGGGTTTAAGCTCGATAGAGCAAGCCCGCGACGTGGAATTTCAACAATTTCATTCCGCAGCTCCATGCAAATCAATCGGCCATCCCGCATCCGCAACATTTTTCGCGACTAAGCCTGCGCTTCCAGTATCGCATCGGCAATCCGCTCGCGCGCGATGCCGACCAGTCGGCCGCGTTCGATCAGCAGGAAGCCCTCCGGATCGGCGCAGCGCGAGGCCATGCGGGGTTCGCGCAGCACCGGGGCGTTCTCCGCCGCCAGTTGCGGCAGCGGATAGGGCGGTCTGGGCGCAGAGGCTCTCCGCGTCTCCGCGTCTCTGCGTGAAACAAGAGGGCGCGGATTGAGCGTTTCGGGGGGCTGTGATCAGAGCGGGATGGGGTTTGGTCGGCTCACATTGCTCCTCCCCCTTGAGGGGGAGGCTGGGTGGGGGTGTACTGCCCTCGCGAGTGTGGACCCCCCACCCCCAAGGGAGGGGAGTAAAGGGGCACAATCGGATGCCATCCCGCTCCAGTCCACCTGCCCCTCCACCACGTTGACCTTCGGTCGACTACGTCCCGGTGGTCCCCCTCCCCGAGCAAGCTCGGGGAGGATTTAGTGGTCACCACTTGCCGCCGAGGTCCTCGATAGCCTTCAGCAGCGCGCGCTTGCTGGGGGTGCGGTTCTGGCCGGCGTTGCGCGGAGGATCGGGCAGCCCAAGCTCCGCCTTGCGCGCGGCGATCTGGCGGCTGAACGCTTCCAGCGCAATCGGCTCACGCTTCGTCTTGAAGGTCTTGAAGGCCATAATCGCCGCTCGTTTCTTCCGCTATCCTGCGCGCCATATAATGCAGATCAAGCCCTTCACAAAGGCTGAACAGCGCGCGGGCCTGCCCCAGCATCTCTGGCGCGCTGCCCGATGCATATTGCCCCATCCGATCGGCAATGATGTCTTCCGGGGCAATGACGGCGATTCCGCCATCCTTGTCCAGATCGAACAATTGCACCATTTCGCGATCGGCCATGCCATCAAGAAGGGTATCGGCAACGCACTCGAAACCGAGCCTGAGTTCGGGATGAATCCAGCCGCGCGTGGCCATGCCCGGCCCTGATGGCCGAACGAAACCTTCACGCTGCATCTCCGCTTCCAGAATGTCCTGCCGCCCGCAAGCCAGGTCGAAATCGCCGGTAGTGATGGCACCGCGCGTGTAGATTTCTACCGCAGCACCGCCAACAAGCACCGGCGGGCGATACCCGGCATCGTCCATCGCGCGACTGATCCGCGCCAGCAATCGCAGTGCCGCCTCGAACTCGGGGCGGTAGGCGCTCACTCCGCCGCCACTTTCGCGCCCTTACCAGCCTTCGCGCGCTCGGCGCTTTTGGCCAGCATCGGCGCAAGGTAGGCACCGGTATAGCTCCCCGCCGTCGCCGCGACCTTTTCCGGCGTGCCTTCGGCCACCACCTCGCCCCCGCGCACCCCGCCTTCCGGGCCGAGGTCGAGCAGCCAGTCGGCGGTCTTGATCACGTCGAGATTGTGTTCGATCACCACCACCGAATTGCCCTGCTCCACCAGCCGGTGCAGCACTTCGAGCAGTTTGCGGACGTCTTCGAAATGCAGGCCGGTGGTCGGTTCGTCGAGGATATAGAGCGTCTGCCCGGTGGAGCGGCGGGCCAGTTCCTTCGCCAGTTTCACCCGCTGCGCCTCGCCGCCCGAAAGCGTGGTCGCCTGCTGGCCGACCTTGACGTAGCCCAGCCCGACTTCGTTGAGCATGTGCATTTTGTCGCGGATCGGGGGCACCGCCTTGAAGAAGACCTCGGCATCCTCGATCGTCATGTCGAGCACGTCGGCGATGGAGTAAGCCCTTGAACTTCACCTCCAGCGTCTCGCGGTTGTAACGCCTGCCGTGGCATTCCTCGCAGGTGACGTAGACATCGGGCAGGAAGTGCATTTCGATCTTGATCAGCCCGTCGCCGCTGGCACGCCTCGCAGCGCCCGCCCTTGACGTTGAAGCTGAAGCGCCCCGGCTTGTACCCGCGCGCCACGCTTTCGGGCAGGCCGGCGAACCAGTCGCGGATCTGGGTGAAGGCGCCGGTGTAGGTGGCCGGGTTGGAGCGCGGGGTGCGGCCGATGGGCGACTGGTCGATCTCGATCACCTTGTCGCAATGTTCCAGCCCGGTCACCTTGTCGTGCGCGCCGGCGATCACCCGCGCGCCGTTCAGGTGCCGCGCGGCGGCGGCGTACAGCGTATCGATGGTGAAGCTGGACTTGCCGCTGCCGCTACGCCGGTGACGCAGGTGAAGGTGCCGAGCGGGATGCTGGCGGTGACATTGCGCAGATTGTTCGCCCGCGCGCCGTGGACGGTCAGCTTCTTGCCGTTGCCCTTGCGGCGCTTGGCCGGGATGGCGATTTCGCGGCGGCCGGTGAGGTAATCGGCGGTGAGGCTGCGCTTGGCCTTGAGGATCTGCTTTCAGCGTCCCCTGCGCCACCACCTCGCCGCCGTGCACGCCCGCGCCCGGCGCCGAGATCGACGATGTGATCGGCGGCGCGGATGGCGTCCTCGTCATGCTCGACCACGATCACCGTATTGCCGAGGTCGCGCAGCCGTTTGAGCGTTTCCAGCAGCAGGTCGTTATCGCGCTGGTGCAGGCCGATGCTGGGTTCGTCGAGCACGTAGAGCACGCCGCTGACAGCCCGCAGCCGATCTGGCTGGCGAGGCGGATGCGCTGGCTCTCCCCGCCGCTCAGCGTGCCGCTGGTGCGATCGAGATTGAGGTAATCGAGCCCGACATTGTTGAGGAACCCCAGCCGCTCGACGATCTCCTTCAGGATGGCGCGGGCGATCTGGTTCTGGGTATCGGTCAGGCTGTCGGGCAGCGCGGTGAACCAGGCCAGCGCGTCGGACACCGAGAAGCGCACCGGCTGGCTGATATCGGTCCCGCCAGGCAATCTTCACGCACCGCGCCTTCTCGTTCAGCCGCGCGCCGCCGCAAGTCTCGCAGGGCTGCGCGGTCTGGTAGCGGCTCAGTTCCTCGCGCATCCACGCGCTTTCGGTTTGCAGCAGGCGGCGGTTGAGGTTGCCGATCACCCCTTCGAACGCCTTTTCGACGGTATATTCCTTGCGCCCGTCCTTGAAAGTCAGCGCCACGTTCTTGCCGCTTCGGTGCCATAGAGGATGATCAGCTGCGGTACTTCCCCCGCGCAGCTCCTTCCACGGGGTTTCGAGATCGAAGCCGTATGCCTTGGCCAGGCTGGCCAGCACCTGCATGTAATAGGGCGACGGCGGGTTGCTCTTCGCCCAGGGCACCACCGCGCCCTTCTTCAGCGTCAGTTCCTCGTTGGGCACCACCAGCTGCGGATCGAACAGCATCTTCTCGCCCAGCCCGTCGCAGGTCGGGCAGGCGCCTTGCGGGGCGTTGAAGGAGAACAGGCGCGGTTCCATTGCCTCGATGGTGAAGCCGGAGACCGGGCAGGCGAATTTCTCGGAGAAGACGATGCGGTTGGCGGGCATGCCGGCGCCTTTCATCCCTTTCTCCCCTCCCCTTCAGGGGAGGGGCCGGGGGTGGGGCCTGTCCGGCTTGAGCTGGCAGTGCCCTCGGAGGACAGACCCCACCCCAACCCCTCCCCTGAAGGGGAGGGGCTTTTCAGCTCCGCCACCACCCCATCCGCCAGATCGACATAGGCCAGCCCCTCGGCCAGCTTCAGCGCCTGCTCGAAACTCTCGGCCAGCCGCGTTTCCAGCCCCGGCTTCACCGCCATCCGGTCCACCACCACTTCGATATCGTGCTTGAACTTCTTGTCGAGCGCGGGCGCGTCGTCGATCTCGTACATCTCGCCGTCGATGCGCACGCGGGTGAAGCCCGCCTTCTGCCATTCGGCCAGTTCGCGCCGGTATTCCCCCTTGCGCCCGCGCACCGCCGGGGCGAGCAGGAATAGCCGCGTGCCCTCGGGCAGCGCCATCACCCGGTCGACCATCTGGGAGACGGTCTGCGCCTCAATCGGCAGGCCGGTGGCGGGCGAGTACGGCACGCCGACGCGCGCCCACAGCAGCCGCATGTAATCGTAGATCTCGGTGACGGTGGCCACGGTGGAGCGCGGATTGCGGCTGGTGGTCTTCTGCTCGATGCTAGATCGCGGGGCTCAGCCCGTCGATATGCTCGACATCGGGCTTCTGCATCATTTCGAGGAACTGCCGCGCATAGGCGCTGAGGCTCTCGACATAGCGCCGCTGCCCCTCGGCATAGATGGTATCGAAGGCGAGGCGACGACTTGCCGCTGCCGCTGAAGCCCGGTGATGACGATCAGCGAATCGCGCGGCAATTCGATATCGATGCCCTTGAGATTATGCTCGCGGGCGCCTTTGACGGTGATGTGGGTGAGAGCCATAGGCGGTCCAAGTGGGGGCTGACACAGCAAGAGTCCAGCATGACCGAAATCCCGTGCCGAGCAGCGATAGAGGTTGCTTTATGTTCCTCAAATGTTCGCAATGGTCAAGCATTGCAATGTTAATTCTCGACCTTTGCCCCGTTGTAGCAGCGTGGCATGGCGGCATGTGATGACCCACCGCCTCTTCATCGCCCTCCCCCTCCCCGCCGCGATCCGCGATGCCCTGCTCGATACGCAGGAGGGCATAATCGGTGCGCGGTGGCAGGAGGCGGATGATCTGCATCTGACTTTGCGCTTTATTGGTGAGGTGGATCGGCACCTGTTCGCGGACATTGCTACCGCGCTGGAAAGCGTGCCGTTCCGTCCCTTTCCACTCGCCATCAGCGGGGTCGGGCATTTTGAGCGCAAGGGGCACGGCAAGGCGGTGTGGGCGGGGGTCGCGCCCTCCCCGGCGCTCGAAGACTTGCAGCACAGCGTGGAAATGGCCTGCCGCCGCGCTGGCTTGCCAGCGAAACGCGCAAGATTCGTGCCCCACGTCACCATCGCGCGGCTCAATTCGGGAAGCGGGCCGATCGGGGACTGGCTCGCGGCGAATGGCGATCTGGCTGCAGGGCCGTGGACGGTGGCTGGCTTTTCGCTCTGGGAAAGCGATCTTACGGCCAACGGCGCGATCTATTCGCGGCTGCTGGACTATCCCCACGGCGCGCCAATCGACGAAGTGCTGTAACAACTCGTTCAGCGCCTTGGCAGCTTCGCCTGCTAGGAGTAGAGCCATCGTTTCACCGGCAACCAAGCTCAACCGGGCATAGTGCCGCAGCATTTTGACAACCAAGGAAGAGGTCGCCCACCATGAAATCGCGCCTGCTCGCCACCACCATGATCGCCGCTCTGGCATCCGCCTGCACCACCACTCCGGAGACCCAAGTGGCATCCATCGCCCAGCCCGCCGCCTACAACCCCGTGATTCCGCAGGCGACCAGCATTTTCGCCGAACAATCCCCGCTATACATGCACGCCCCGCAGTTCGATCAGGTGACCGACGCGCAGTGGCAGGGCATCATCGAGGAAGCGATTGCCATCGAAATGGCGGAGATCGAGGCGATTGCCGAGAACCCCGAAGCCCCGACTTTCGAGAACACGCTGGTAGCGATGGAGCGTTCGGGCCAGGTTTTCGCGCGCGCCTATGGTGCCTTCAGCCAGATCGTTTCGGCCAACATCAACGATACGATTGCCGCCACGGACGAGGCTCTGGCCCCGCAGATCGCGGCCAAGAACGATAGCATTTACCTCAATCCCGCCCTGTTCGCGCGGGTCAAGGCGATCTACGACAACCGCGCCGCGATGACGATGACGGCAGAAGACGCGATGCTGCTGGAATTGACCTACGCCGATTTCGTCCATTCGGGCGCGCAGCTTCCCGAAGCCTCGCAGGCCGAACTGCGCGGGATCAACGAGCGGCTGTCCTCGCTATCCTCGCAGATCTCGCAGCTCGATCACGCAGGGGCAGAACGCGGCCTCGATCGTGGTGGACACGCGCGAGGAGCTGGCGGGCCTGTCCGACGGGCAGATCGCTGCCGCCGCCGCGCTGGCCACTGAAAACGGCCATCCGGGCAAGTTCATGCTCACCGTCAGCAATACCACCGGGGTGCCGCAACTGGCGCAGCTGAGCAATCGCGGCGTGCGCGAACGGCTGTATCGCGCCAGCGTGGATCGCAACCAGACCGGTGAGAATTCCACCCTGCCGCAAGTCCGCGAGGTGATCGTGTTGCGCAATCGCCGCGCGGAGCTGTTCGGCGAACCGACCCACGCCAACTGGCAGATGTACGACCGCATGGTGTCCGATCCGGCGCAGGCCATCGGCTTCATGGCCGACATGGTCCCCGCGCTCCGCGCCACGCAGGAACGCGAGGCCGCCGTGCTGCAGGCGCGCGCCGAGCAGGACGGCAATGAGTTCACCCTCGCCGCGTGGGACTGGCCCTATTACGCCGAGATCGTGCGGCAGGAACGCTACGCGCTGAACAACGAAGAGATCAGGCAGTATTTCGAGGTCGAGCGGGTGCTGGAAGACGGCGTGTTCTACATGGCCGGGCAGCTCTACGGGCTGACCTTCGAACAGCGCAGCGACATTCCCACCTATCACCCCGATGTGAGCGTCTACACCGTGTTCCACGATGGCGAACCGATCGCGCTGTTCTACTTCGATCCGATGCAGCGCGAGAGCAAGCGCGGCGGGGCGTGGATGAGCAATTTCATCGAGCAGAGCCACCTGCTCGGCCTGCGCCCGGTGGTCACCAACACCCAGAACGTCGCTCCGCCCGCTCCGGGTGAACCCGCGCTGGCGACCTGGGACGATGTGGAAACGATGTTCCACGAATTCGGCCACGCGCTGCACGGCATTTTTGCCGATCAGCAGTATCCCTCGCTCTCGGGCACCAACACCGCGCGCGACTGGGTGGAATTCCCCAGCCAGTTCCACGAGAATTTCGCCGCGCTGCCCGAGGTTTTGCAACGCTATGCGCGGCATCACGAAACCGGCGAAGTGATCCCGATGGAAATGGTCGAGGCGATCAACCGCGCGGGTCAGTTCAACCAGGGCCACGGCTTTGGCGAAGTGCTGGCGGCCTCGCTGCTGGATATGGAATGGCACTCGCTCGATCCCAGCGAACCCGCGCCGACCGACGTGATGGCCTTCGAGGAAGCCGCGCTGGAACGGATCGGGCTGCGCTCCGACCTCGTCCCGCCGCGCTACCGCACGCCGTACTTCCGGCACATCTTCGAGCATGGCTATGATGCGGGCTATTACGCCTACACCTGGACCGAAATGCTGCACCACGATGCCTACAGCTATGTCGAGGCGAACGGCGGCATGACGCGGGCGATGGGGGACCGGATTGTCGGCACCTTCCTCGGCCAGGGCCATTCGAAGACCTACGAACAGATGTTCCGCGACTTCACGGGGCGCGATCCGCGTGTCGAGCCTTTGCTGCGGGCGCGGGGGCTGCTGGCTGAGGGGGAGACTTAGCGCCGCAGGCAAATAGGATTGGTTCTCGCAGAGAACGCAGAGTGAGAAGAGGTCGCAGAGACGTTGCGAGAGCTTTCTCTCTGCGCTCTCATTTACCTCTGCGTCCTCTGCGAGAACCGCCTTTTTTGTCGCCTGCGGCGGATCAGTAAACCAGCGCCCGCGCACCCGCTTCGCCGATCCAGCGCGCCCGGACGCCCCAGACGCGCGCGATGACCTCTTCGGACAGTGCCTCATCCGGCGTCCCATCAGCCACCATCCGCCCGCCGTCGAGCACCAGCACCCGATCCGCATGGTTCATCGCTAACGCCAGATCGTGCAGCACCAGCACCACCCCGCAGCCGGACTCCGCCTCATCGCGCAGCACCCGCAGCATCGCCAACTGATGCGCGATATCAAGCGCCGCGAGCGGTTCGTCGGCGAGTAGCCATTGCGGCGTTCCTGCCAGCACCCGCGCCAGCAAAGCGCGGGCCTTCTCGCCGCCGCTCAAGGTGGAGGTGGGACGATCACGAAAGCTCTCCAGATCGCAAGCGTGGAGAGCCTGCGTAATCTCCCCCTCGCCCGTGTCGCGGTGCGGCAGGCGGCCCAGCGCAACCAGATTGGCGACCGATACGTCCCACGCGATTTCCGCCGCTTGCGGCAAATAGCCGATGTTGCGCGCGCGGGTGAGCGGATGCATCAAGGGGAGCGGCTTGTCGCTCAGCGTCACCATGCCTGTTTCGGGCGGGACGAGATTGGCCAGCGCCGCAAGCAAGGTCGATTTGCCCGCTCCGTTAGGGCCACAAATGGCGGTTATGTCACCGGGCATCAGGCTGGCGCTGACGGAAGTCGAGCACCCGCTTGCCGCCGCGCAGCACCGACAGGTTTTCGCAGGCGAGGATCATGCCAGACCCCCGCTCATGCTGAGCCTGCCGAAGCACGCATCCGCAGCAGCAGCCACAGGAAGAACGGCGCGCCGATCAGGCTGAGCGCGATGCCCAGCCGCAGTTCGGTCACCAGCGGCAGAATGCGGCAGACCACGTCGGCCACCAGCACCAGCAGCGCCCCTGCCAGCGCGCTGGGCACGATCAGGCTCGACGGGCGCTTGTCGGTCAGCGGGCGCACCAGATGCGGCACGATCAGCCCGACAAAGCCGATGATCCCCGCCACCGCCACCCCGGTGCCCACGGTCAGCCCGGTGCCGAGCACCATCATGCCCATCAGCCGCCGCGGATCGACACCGAGTGAGCGCGCCGCCGCCTCGCCCAAAGTCAGCGCATCGAGCGCGCGGCCAGCGCGCCACAGCACCAGAATGCCCGCCAGTGTGAGCGGCGCGGCGAGCCAGACATCGTCCCAGCTGCGATCGGTCAGCGCGCCCATCAGCCAGGTGACGATGCTGCTCATCGCAAAGGCGTTGGGGGCCAGGCTGATGGCGAGGCTCATCACCGCGCCCGCCAAGCTGGCGATCATCATCCCCGCCAGCGTGAACAGCGCCACGCCGTGCGCGGGGCTGGCGGTGCGCCCGGCGATCAGTCCCAGCAGCGCCATCGCCCCGCCCGCGCCCGCCAGCGCGAAGCCGGGCAGCAGCAGCGTGCCCGCCATGCCGAGATGTATTGCTAGTACGGCTCCCAGCGCGGCGCTGGGGGCTATGCCGAACAGCCCCGGATCGGCGAGCGGATTGCGCAAGTATCCCTGCATTGCCGCGCCCGCTGCGCCGAGGCCTGCTCCGAGGATCATGGCGAGGAGTGCGCGGGGGAGGCGCAATTCGGCGAGGATCAGCGCGGTGTTGGCGGTTTCGCCCGAGAGATCGAGCCAGACCCGGCCTGCGAGCAGCGAGAGCGGAATCGCCAGCGCGAGGAGCGCGGTGAAGAGGGGAATTGGGCGGATCACTTAACTCCCCTCCCGCTGGCGGGAGGGGTTGGGGGTGGGAGCGAGCGAAGCGAGCGATGCCGGTACAGGCCCACCCCCGACCCCTCCCGCCAGCGGGAGGGGAGAAGTGAAGGACCGCCGAATCTCCCCCAACCTTGCCAGCGCACGCGGAATTGTCGGCCCGCCGCAATAGAGCAGCGCCGGATCGAGCGTAGCGTGCTGCACTCCGGCCACTTGCGCAAACACCGGATGGTGCAGCATCGCCTCATCCCCCGCCGCTATCACCAGATGCGGCGGATCGGCGAGCACTTGTTCCAGCGGTAGGTAAGCCCCCTGCCCCAGCCCGCGCGCCGCCGAGTGGCTGGCGAAACCGGTCTGTTCGAGCAGCGCGAAAGCCAGCGAGCCCTCGCCCGGCACGATTCCTCCCGACTGCCAAAGGAGAGTATCGACCTGCGGCCCGGCCACGCGCGCGGCGTCCCAGGCGGCGGCAATCTCCTCCGCCAGTGCCTCCGCCTGCGCGGCCTGCCCGCTCACCTCGCCAAGCTGGCGGATCTGCGCGAGGCTATCCTCCAACGAGGCGGTAATCCCGATCTGCTCGACGCGAATCCCCGCATCCTCCAGCGCCTGCTTGGTGGAAGGGGCGAGGAAGGTATCCGCGACCACCACATCCGGTGCCAGCGCCAGCACTTCCTCCGCCGTCCCGCCGGTAATCGCATAGCGCTGCGCCACGTCCTGCGGCAGCGAACTGGCCCGTGGATCGTGGCTGTAGTGCGACAGTGCCAGCACCTGCCCCGGCGCGGCGATCTCGGCAAGGATCGCATCGGCGCAGGGGTTGAGGCTGACGATAGTGGGCTGCTCCGGCAGTGGCGGAAGGGGGAGCGCCTGCGCGCATCCGCCCAGCACCAGCAGCGGCAGGAGCGCCATGCCCCTCCACCATCCTGCGGATGGTCCCCCTCCCCATCGCTGCGCAATGGAGAGGATCATAGGGCCAGCCGCGCCCCGACGAAGGCTGCACGCCCGCGCGTGCCGTAACCGGCGGCGGTCTGGTATTGCTCGTCCCAGACGTTCTCGACCCGGCCGAACAGCTGCACCTTGTCCGATACATCGTATGCCGCGCGCAGGGTGAGCACTTCGTAGCCATCCAGCCGCACGAAATTGCCTGCATCGTCGAAGCTGGAAGAGACGATCCGCACATCTGCACCCAGCGTCAGCGTGGGCAGCGCCTGCCATTCGCCCGTCAGCGTCGCAGCCTGGCGCGGGCGGCGGGCGAGGCTGTTGCCGGTGGCGCGGTTCTCGGTATCGGTGAAGGCATAGGCCGCGCCGAACACCACCGTCTCCGCCACCCGCGCGCGGAACTCCGCCTCAACTCCTTGCGCGCGGGTGCGGGCGATGTTGTCGTAGGTGCCGAACGGGCGATCTGTGCAAATGCCGCCGATCACCCCGAAGCAGGAGACGAAGGCGATTTGGTCCGAAGTATCGCGGCGGAACAGCGTCACCGCGCCGTAAAGTGCCTCGCTGCGATCTCCATAGGCAAGGCCCAGATCGAAGCTGGTTGCCCGTTCGGGAGTGAGCGAGGCATTGCCGAAATCGGACAGCAGCTGGAACAGGCTCGGCGCCTTGAACCCCTCGCCAATGCTCGCCGCAGCCGCCAGTTCCGCGCCACCTCGTAGCTGATATCCGCGCCGAAACTGATATCGCTGCCGAAATCGGCATGATCGGTAAACCGCGCGCCGATATGGCCGGAAATCCCCCGCCACTCGATCCCGGCCTGCGTATAAGCGCCGAAAATCCGCGTGTTATCGCCCAGATCGAACAAAGTTTCGTAACTCGTCCACTCGTTCTCCGCGCCGAAATTGAGCAGCAGCGGGCCGATCGGCCGCCATTCGCCGCGCACCGAGACAACGTCGGAACGGCCTTCGCTGGTGAAGGTCTGCGCGCCGGAACCGTCCAGATTGTCCCGCGCGGTATCGGCGAAGGCGTAGCTGGCCTGCACGAACAGCGGCCCAGAATCGTACACCGCACCAGCCGAGCCGAAAGTCTGCCGCGTGTCCTGCACTTCGTCGGTATCGGCGAGCGCATAGGTCGGCGCAGGGAAGCCGTCGATTTCCAGCGCGCCTTCGACCTGCCGCAGCCGCGCGAACACTTCGAAAGTTTCGGAGAAGTAGTAGCGCCCGTGGCCCTCCAGCACCCATTGCTCGAACCCGTCGGCCTCGGTGCCATTGGCGGCAGCGGAATAGCCGTCGGTGCGCACATAGCTGGCCGATGCGCCGAGGAAGCCGGTGTCCTCGTCCGATACGCCACCCGATGCGGTGGCGGTCAGGCTGTCGTCCGCGCCATATTCGGCGCTGGCGGCAAGCCCGCCTTCGGCGCGGGTCGAGGCGACGATCACCCCGCCCAGCGCGTCCGATCCCCAGATCGTGGAATTGGAGCCGCGCAGTACGTCCACCTTGGCCAAGTTGCCGCTGAGCAGGTTGCCGAAATCGAACCCGCCCGATGGGCGATGCGGGATCGGCCACCCGCACCCCGTCGAGCACCACCAGCACCTGCTCGGCCTCCGCGCCGCGCAAGCGCACGCCGGTAAACCCGCCCAGCCCGCCGTTGCGGCTGATCGCGAGGCCGGGCACCCGTTCGAGCACGCGGGTGAGATCAGGGCCTTGCAGGCTGCGGATTTCCTCTTCGCCGAGCACGGTCACCTGCTGCCCGGTATCCTCGACCTCAATGCGCGTGCCGGTAGCGGTGACGGTAATCGCATTTTCGCTCTCCTGCGCCACGGCCGGCACAGCAAGAACCGCAAGAGAAACACCGAAAAACAGATATTTGTACACGTAACCTCCTATCACAAGCGAAACGCCGCTCATGACGGAGGGAGCGCCGACCCAAGAAATCCGGCGCTCTCCCGTTAGCTGTCGGTACACCCCGCCCGCAGCCCGAACGACCGTCATCGGCAGGTCTCCTGGCTCCCGGATCATCGGTCCGCTCCCGCCTTCCCGCAGCCGTAGAAACCGGCACAGTGGCATTGTGGGAGCGGCCCTCCCCGGTCACAGTTGCGGGGGCAGCGCGGGCATTTAACCCGCTTCCCTCTTAGGCCTGCGAAAGCACAAACTCGCGCAGGCAACCTATGACGTGACGCGGCCTTTAGGCGGTAACTTTCGGCGGGACAAGGTTAACCCGCCTTAACCGCCGTCCCGCTTCGATACAGGCGCGGCAAGGCAAGTGTCTGGTAACCCGGTTTCGCCTATGCGCCAGAAGTGACCTCGGCCTCCCTCACCTTTCCTGCCGCAGCCCTGCCCCGGCGCGATTTCCGCACCCGGCGCGTGCCATTGCGCGAACGCCTGCTACCGCTGTGGAAGAAACTGGGCGTGCTTGCGGTGGCGATTGCCGTTCCCACCTTGGCTGCACCGGGCACCATCGCCGCGCTACAACGCGGGCCGGATAGCGCCGAAGTCGCGCTGATGCCGTTTGAAACCGCCGGGGAGAGCTTTCCCGGTTCGGCCTTCTACTACCTCGAAGACACCCCGCAATTGGTCGAGGCCGAGGGCTGGGATCGCCCCATTCAAGTGATCGGCGGCTCGCAGCTCGCCACCACTGCAACCCCCGACGAACTGGCCAACCTCCCCCTCGCCGCGCGCCCTTTGCGCATCGTCGGCAGCGACCGCGATCACATGCGCGCGCAGCAATGCCTCGCGCAGGCGATCTATTACGAAGCCGCGAGCGAAAGCGATGCCGGGCAGCGCGCGGTGGCGCAGGTGGTGCTGAACCGGGTGGCGCATCCGGCCTATCCGAACACCGTGTGCGGGGTGGTCTATCAGGGCAGCGAGCGGCGCACCGGCTGCCAGTTCACCTTCACCTGCGACGGCGCACTGGCGCGCACCCCTTCCCAGTCTGGTTGGAGCCGCGCCAGCCGCATTGCCCGCGAGGCCTTGGCAGGCGTGGTCTATGCGCCCGTGGGCACGGCGACGCATTATCACACGCTGGCGGTCAATCCCTACTGGGCGAGCAGTCTCGACACCGTGGGCGTGATCGGCGCGCATATCTTCTATCGCTGGAAAGGCGCGGCGGGCCAGCCTGCCGCGTTCCGCTCCGGATACGCCGGGGCCGAACCTGCCCCCGCCCGCGCCCGCGCCGCCACCCCCGATGCACCCGATCCGGTGGAAGCGCCGGTGATGGCGGACTATGCCGCGCCCGCTCCCGCACCGTCCAACTATGCTGCCCCCGCCGCCGCTCCGACGCAGCCAGCGGAAGAACGCTCCGACCTGCTCCCGCAAAGCGGCGACGTGCGGTCTGAATATGCCAACAGTGGGCGCTGGATCACCCGGCCCTGAGGCCCTGCCGTACAAGGCTAAGATAGTGGCAACCATGCTGTCACACCTTCGCTTAGCGGGTTGATTTTACATGGGCCTGAACGCGCCATCGTGTGCGCCGCTTGGTCAACAGCAGGATACTCGCCCATGTCGATCCGCTTCGCCGCCCCTCCTGCTGCCTGCCGCGTGCGGATGACTCCGGCGCGGGTGCAAGCATGCCATCCGCTGGCGGCGAACGACAATGGCGGCGCGCATGGCAATGCCCATCTCTCCGCCGCACTGCGCCACTTCGCCCAACACGGCATCGCTGCCGCGCAGCACGCCCGCGAGCAGGCGATTGCCGCAGGCCGCGCGGGGGACCGGCAGATGTTTGAGTGGTGGCTGGAAGTGTGCCGCGCGCTCGACCGGCGCATGGCCCGCGCGATTGCCGTCCCCGGCAATGCCGCAACGCGGTGAAAACCACCAACTGATTACCAAATCCCTGCCCCACACTCGGGGTTAGCGCCGGGATCGCATTTACGCCGGGGCGATTGGCTTGCGCTAGAGCCGCAGGCGATGTGGTCCCTACCAACAAAGAGAAAGACTCAGGCCTGCAAGCAGGCTGACGGGCAGCTTTTTGCAGCGCTCGTCCGACGGCTTTTTCCGAGTGTCGACAGATATCGCGAAATTGCCGAGGCCGCGCGCCATGAAGTGCAGGCGCTGCGCGAAGCTGCACGGACCGACCAGTTGACGGGACTGCTCAACCGCAATGGCTTTGAAGCCGCGCTCAGGCAGCTTGTGCGGGAACTTCCCGCAGGCTCCAAGCTGGTACTGCTTTGGCTGGATCTGCGCGGGTTCCGTCAGGTCAATTCCAATCTGGGCCATGCGGTGGGCGACGAAGTGTTGCGCAGTACGGCACGGCGGATCGCGCAGGCCGCAAGCGGAGGATCGGTGATCGGGCGCTTTGCCAGCGACAAGTTCCTGCTCGCCGCTCCCTTAGCGACACGCGGCGACGCCGAACGGTTGGGCGAAACCATCGCCCGGACTTGCGCCGAGCCGCTGCGGATCGAAGGTCATCGCATCGCTGGCGGCGCATGGCTGGGTGCCGCACTGCTTCCTGACGACGGCTCTACGGCCGAGGCGCTGTTGCCCGCTGCCGATCTGGCACTGCACCACGCCAGGTCCACAGGCCGGACCGCGCTGCGCTTTTTCACACCGGCGATGACCCGCGAAGCTGCACGCAAGAAGGAGATCGAGGCCGATCTGCGCACCGCGCTGCAACGTGATGAATTGTCGATCTATTTCCAGCCGATAATCGATCTCACCAGCGGCCGCATCCGCGCATTCGAGGCGCTGGCAAGGTGGTTTCATCCCGACAAGGGCGAGCTGCTTCCGCAGGAGTTCATCCCGGTGGCAGAGGAGTTTGGCCTGATCGTCACGCTGGGGAACTGGATCACCGCAAAGGCCGCGCGGATTGCCGCCAGCTGGCCTGCGGACGTGGCTCTCACAGTGAATTTTTCGCCAGTGCAGGTACTTGCGCCCGATGCTGCGCAGGCGATACTCGCTGCGCTAAACGAGGCCGGGATCGATCCTTCGCGGCTGGAACTGGAAGTGACCGAGACGCTCCTGACCGCGGATGACCCCCGCATCGCCTCCTTCATGCAGGAACTGGCACGCCACGGCATCGGCTTTTCGCTCGATGATTTTGGCACTGGCTATTCCTCGCTAAGGCATATTCACCTCTATCCCTTCCGCACTCTGAAGGTGGATCGCAGTCTGGTGTCAGGCGCTCAAAGCGGGCCACGCGGCGATGCGGTTATCCGGACGCTGGCAGAGATGGGGCAGACGCTGGGAATGCAGGTCGTGGCCGAAGGCTTGGAAACCATCGAACAGGTGCGCAGCGCAAGCGCCGCTGGCTGCACCCTGGGTCAGGGTTGGCATTTCAGCCGCGCGGTGCCAGATCATGCGGCGGCGCTGTTGCTGGCGGAGGAAGCGAAGCGGCTTGGCGATACCGAATTCCAAAATCAACGACGGCTAGCGGGGTGATCGGGCAAGCCAGGCAAAGCCCAGCTACCCTCGCCATAACAAGCGCAAAATGTCGCTTAATTGCTACTGCGAACTGTTTGCAAAAACAATCGCCTAAACCCTGTTGCAAAGCCGTTTCTGCGGTTCTAGGGCACATGGCGAATCCGGCGCGCAGCCCCTTCGGGGCGCATGGCTGAGTGCCCGGAATACCTTGTCGATGCGCCCGAGGCACAAAGGACTTCAGGTTTCCCATGGCACGCAAGAAAATCGCGCTCATCGGCGCTGGCATGATCGGCGGCACGCTCGCCCACCTCGCAGCGAAGAAGGAAATGGGCGACATCGTCCTGTTCGACATTGCCGAGGGCATGCCGCAGGGCAAGGCGCTGGATCTGAACCAGTGCGCCCCGATCGAAGGGTTTGACGCCAACGTGAGCGGCACCAACGATTATGCCGACATTGCCGGGGCCGATGTGGTGATTGTCACCGCCGGTATCCCGCGCAAGCCGGGGATGAGCCGCGACGATCTGCTGGGCATCAACCTTGGCGTGATGAAAGCCGTGGGCGAAGGGATCAAGAACCACGCGCCCGACGCTTTCGTGATCTGCATCACCAACCCGCTCGACGCGATGGTCTGGGCGCTGCGTGAATTCTCCGGCCTGCCGCCGCACATGGTGGTGGGCATGGCGGGCGTGCTGGACTCGGCGCGTTTCGCCACTTTCCTCGCGTGGGAATTCGGCGTGAGCGTGAAGGACGTGAACGCCTTCGTGCTCGGCGGGCATGGCGATACGATGGTGCCGGTGCTGTCCTATTCCACCGTCAACGGCATTCCGGTGGCGGACATGGCCAAGATCAAGGGCGTGGATGAAGCGCGGCTGGGCGAAATCGTGCCGCGCACCCGTTCGGGCGGCGGCGAGATCGTCGGCCTGCTCAAGACCGGCTCCGCCTATTACGCCCCCGCCACCAGCGCCATCGCGATGGCCGAAGCCTACCTCGGCGACCAGAAGCGCATCCTGCCCTGCGCGGCCTTCGTCGAAGGCAAGTACGGCGTGGACGGGCTGTATGTCGGCGTCCCCTGCGTGATCGGCGCGGGCGGGATCGAGGACGTGATCGAGATTTCGCTGTCGGATGAGGAAGCGAACAACCTCAAGGTGAGCGTCGAGGCGGTTGAGGAACTGCTGGTGGCTTGTCGGGCGATTGATGGTTCGTTGGGGTGAGCCTTCGCCGAATTCCTTTTGGCTCAAGTGGCACTTGCGTCGGCGGTTGTACCGGCCGAGGATGAGTTGCCGCTTCAATTGTTTGAAGCGGCATGCATACAGGGGGAAGTTTCTACAGAGAGATTTGCGCTTCAACCCGCAGAGTTATCTCGAACTTCCGATTCAGGCAAGAGCCTCGTTCTACGAGTACAGACACGAAGCTGTAGTTTATCGCATAGATGATGAAAGGCCGGTGTTTCTCGTCTTTTTCGCCTCGGATGGGCGGTGTTTCTCGTCTTTGCCGAAACCCGTGAGCCTTCACATCTCGACCTCATTCGAGGTTGTGCGATTGTTAGAGACAGGATGACGTTTCGAGATTCACTAAACTGGATTGCGAACAGGTTACGCATCCAATTTCGGTTGAGGAGGATCGGAGGCCGACAGACCCATGGTTTTGCAGAACTTCGATCCGCCTTCTGCCGACTTTGCTTACTATATTCAGGGCCGAAGGCTGATTGACCAAAGCGTTGTCATTCAAATTTCCTTTCGCAATGAATTCCAAATCGAAAATGCTCGCCGCGCAGCCCGGCGACAGGAGAGTAGTTTTTTATGTCAATCCTCGTAAATTCCAACACCAAGGTCATCACCCAGGGCATGACCGGTGAAACCGGCACCTTCCATACCGAGCAGGCGCTCGCTTACGGCACGCAGATGGTCGCGGGCGTCACCCCCGGCAAAGGCGGCACCACGCATATCGGACTGCCGGTGTTCAACACCGTGGCCGAAGCGGCGCGGGAAACCGGGGCGACGGCCAGCGTGATCTACGTTCCGCCGCCCTTCGCCGCGGACTCGATCCTCGAAGCCATCGAAGCGCAGATCGAGCTGATCGTCTGCATCACCGAAGGCATTCCGGTGATGGACATGGTCACGGTCAAGCGCGCGCTGAGCGGCACCAAGAGCCGCCTGATCGGCCCCAACTGCCCCGGCGTGCTGACTCCGGGCGAATGCAAGATCGGCATCATGCCGGGCTCGATCTTCCAGAAGGGCACCGTCGGCGTCGTCTCGCGTTCGGGCACGCTCACCTACGAAGCCGTGCACCAGACCACTGCCGTCGGCCTCGGCCAGACGACCGCCGTGGGCATCGGCGGCGATCCGGTGAACGGCACCAATTTCATCGACGTGCTCGACCTGTTCCTCTCCGACGACGAGACCAAGTCGATCATCATGATCGGCGAGATCGGTGGTTCTGCGGAGGAGGAAGCTGCGGAATTCATCAAGGCGGAAGCGGCTAAGGGCCGCACCAAGCCGATGGTCGGCTTCATCGCCGGGCGCACTGCCCCTCCCGGCCGCCGCATGGGCCATGCCGGCGCGATCGTTTCGGGCGGCAAGGGCGATGCGGACAGCAAGATCGCGGCGATGGAAGATGCGGGCATCCGCGTGGCGCAGTCGCCCAGCGAACTGGGCACCACGCTGGACGCGCTGCTGAAGGAACTGGCGTAAGGCCAACGCGCTGCTGCGCCACGAGGTGATCTGATGGGTAACGAACCGCGCAATTTCCTTCCCGAACTGCCGTCGCAGGAAGGCGCGCAGGCGGGGCCGAGCTGGCATAATCCGCGCTGGCCGCTGGCCGAGGCGGCGGGCGATCTCGCGTCGGCGATGGACCCGACCGACATGGCGATTGCCGTGCAGGCGGCGGCGGCCAAGGTCGGCAAGCCCGTCGATGCCGCGAGCATCGAAGCGGCGGCGAGCGACTTCGATCCGCGCGATGATGCTGATCCGGCTCTACCGCGTGCGCGGGCATCTGGCCGCCGATCTCGATCCGCTCGGCCTGTCGCACCAGAACGAGCCCGAGGATCTGACCCTCGCATGGCACGGCTTTGCCGGGCAGGAGAGCCAAGGAAGTCTATCTCGGCGGCGCGTTCGGGTTCGAATGGGTCAAGGTGCGGCGATCTCTACGCCGCGCTGCGCAACACCTATTGCGGCGCACGTCGGCCTCGAATACATGCACATCGCCGATACCGAGGAACGGCGCTTCCTGCAGGACCAGTTCGAAAAGCCGGACAAAGACGATCCAGCTTCACCCCCGAAGGCAAGAAGGCCATCCTGCAGGCGGTGATCCGGGGCGAGGAATACGAGAAGTTCCTCGGCAAGAAATATGTCGGCACCAAGCGCTTCGGGCTGGACGGCGGCGAAAGGATGATCCCGGCGCTCGAAGCGGTGATCAAGTACGGCGGCTCGCTCGGCGTGCGCGAGATCGTTTACGGCATGGCCCATCGCGGGCGGCTGAACGTGCTCGCGAACGTGATGGCCAAGCCGTACAAGGTGATCTTCCACGAATTTTCCGGCGGCAGCGCCAATCCCGCCGATGTCGGCGGATCGGGCGATGTGAAATACCACCTCGGCACCAGCACCGACCGCGAATTCGACGGGATCAAGGTGCATATGAGCCTGGTTCCCAACCCCTCGCATCTCGAAACGGTCGATCCGGTGGTGCTGGGCAAGGTGCGCGCGCAGCAGGCGATCCGCGACGATCTTGACCTGCACGAACAGGTGCTGCCGGTGCTGATCCACGGCGATGCCGCCTTTGCCGGGCCAGGGCGTGGTGTGGGAATGCCTCGGCCTGTCGGGCGTGCGCGGGTACAACACCGGCGGCTGCCTGCATTTCGTCATCAACAACCAGATCGGCTTCACCACCAGCCCCAAATTCGCCCGCAATTCGCCCTACCCCAGCGATGTGGCCAAGGGCGTGCAGGCGCCGATCCTGCACGTGAACGGCGACAATCCCGAAGCGGTGACCTTCGCCTGCAAGCTGGCGGTGGAATACCGGCAGAAGTTCAAGCGCGATATCGTGATCGACATGTGGTGCTATCGCCGCTTCGGCCACAACGAGGGCGACGAGCCCAAGCTTCACCCAGCCGCTGATGTACGACGCGATCGGCCAGCATCCGCGTGTGTCCGAAGTCTATGCCGAGCGGCTGTTGGCGCAGGGCGTGATCGGGCCGGATACGGCCAACGAAATGCGCTATCACTTCAACGCCCATCTCGAAGAGCAGTTCGAGGCGGGGAAGAACCTATCTGCCCAACGAAGCCGACTGGTTCGCCGGGCGCTGGAGCGGGCTGCACAAGCCGGCCGATCCCGAAAGCCGCGCGGCGCAATGTCGAAACCGCGATCCCGAAAAAGCTGTTCGACAGCCTTGGCCGCACGCTGACCACGGTTCCCGCCGATCTTACCATCCACAAGACGCTCGCCCGCGTGATCGATGCCAAGCGCGAGATGTTCGCCAGCGGCATGCGGGCTCGACTGGGCCACGGCGGAAGCGCTCGCCTTCGGCAGCCTCGTCACCGAAGGCTTCGGCGTGCGCCTTTCCGGGCAGGATAGCGGGCGCGGCACTTTCAGCCAGCGCCACGCGATCTGGATCGACCAGACCAGCTGAGAAGAAATACGTGCCGCTCGCCAGCCTGCCGCACGGCAAGTTCGAGGTCTATGACAGCACGCTCACCGAATATGGCGTGCTCGGCTTCGAATATGGGTTCGCGATGGCCGATCCCAAGACGCTGGTGCTGTGGGAAGCGCAGTTCGGCGATTTCGCCAATGGCGCGCAGATCATCATCGATCAGTATATCGCGGCGGGTGAGGCCAAGTGGCTGCGCGCCAACGGGCTGGTGCTGCTGCTGCCGCACGGCTTCGAAGGCCAGGGGCCGGAGCATTCCTGCTGCCCGGCTCGAACGGTTCCTGCAACTGTGCGCAAACGACAATTTGCAGGTCTGCAACATCACCAGCCCGGCCAATTACTTCCACGTTTTGCGCCGCCAGATGCTGCGCCCGTTCCGCAAGCCGCTGGTGATCATGACGCCCAAGAGCCTGCTGCGCCACCCGATGGCCAAGAGCGATGCCAAGTGTTTGTCGGTGAAAGCCATTTCACGCCGCATCCTTTCCGACAAGGCCGAGATTGCCGATGCCAAGGTTCGGCGTCTGGTGCTGTGTTCGGGCAAGGTCGCCTATGATCTGATGGAACGAGCGCGATGCCGAAGGGCTTGGACGATGTGTCTATCGTCCGGCTGGAACAGCTCTATCCCTTCCCCGGCGAACCGCTGGCGGAACGGCTGCGGCGGATGACTGGGCTGGAAGATGTGATCTGGTGCCAGGAAGAACCCGAGAACAACGGCGCGTGGTTCTTCGTCGAAAGCCGGATCGAGGACGCGCTGATCGCCGCCGGGCATCAAGGGCATGCGCCCGCGCTATGCCGGTCGCGAAGCAGTCCGCCTCTCCCGCCACCGGCTTTGCCAAGCGCCACGCCGAGCAGCAGGAAGCACTGGTCGCAACCGCGCTCGGCCTTGCCAGTTCGGGCAAGTCTGCGCCCACCCCGCGTTCAACCAAGAAACAAGCTGAGGAATTTGTTCCGATGACCACCGAAGTCAAAGTCCCCACGCTGGGCGAATCGGTCACCGAGGCCACGATTGGCGAATGGCTGAAGCAGCCCGGCGATGCCGTGGCGCTGGACGAGCCGATCGCCAGCCTCGAAACCGACAAGGTGGCGGTAGAAGTCCCCTCCCCGGTTGCGGGTGTGATGGGCGAACTGAAGGTTGAAGCTGGCGCGACGGTGCAAGTCGGCGCGGTGATCGCGACGGTAGAAGCTGGCGATGGCGCGATTGCGGCCAAGCCCGCTGACGCACCCGCCGCTGCGCCTGCCCCACCCCTGCCCCCGCTCCCGCCGCTGCGAAGGCGGATGAGAGCGCCAGCACGTCCGAAGTCTCGATGTCCCCTTCCGTGCGCCGCGCGGTGATCGAACACGGGGTCGATCCCACTGCGATCAAGGGCTCTGGCAAGGACGGCCGGCTGACCAAGGAAGACGTGCTCGCCGCCGCCGAAGCGAAAAAGGGCGGCGAAGCCGCGCCTGCCGCTCCGGCTCCAGCCGCCCCCGCTGCTGCCCCCGCCCCGCAAACTGGCGCGCGCCGTGAAGAGCGCGTCAAGATGACGCGGATGCGCCAGACCATCGCCCGCCGCCTGAAAAGCGCGCAGGAAGAAGCCGCGCTGCTCACCACCTTCAACGATTGCGACATGACCGCCGTGATCGAAGCGCGCGATGCCTACAAGGACCTGTTCGCGCAGCAAGCACGGCATCAAGCTGGGCTTCATGTCGTTCTTCGCCAAGGCCGCCTGCGCTGGCGCTGAAGGATGTGCCCGCGGTCAATGCGCAGATCGAGGGGGACGAGATCGTCTATCACGATTACGTCGATCTCTCGGTGGCGGTCTCCGCGCCCAACGGGCTGGTGGTGCCGGTGGTGCGCAATATCGACACGATGAGCTTCGCCGAGATCGAGCTCGCCATCGCCGATTTCGGCAAGCGGGCGAAGGACGGCGCGCTGACGATGGAAGACATGCGCGGCGGCACCTTCACCATTTCCAACGGCGGCGTGTTCGGATCGCTGATGTCGACCCCGATCATCAACCCGCCGCAGAGCGCCGTGCTCGGCCTGCACCGCATCGAGGACCGCCCCGTCGCCCGCGACGGCCAGGTGGTGATCCGCCCGATGATGTATCTGGCGCTGAGCTACGATCACCGCATCATCGACGGGCGCGAGGCGGTGACGGCTTTGAAGATCATCAAGGAAGCGATAGAAGACCCGATGCGGCTGCTGATCGATTTGTGAGGTAAGGTATGGACTGGAAGGCGTCACATCCACTACTGATGAGGTCGACCAATTCTCGGCGGCTGAATGCCGATCATTCGCGACAGCCGAATTTCCGAGCTAGACAACTGCGTGCTCCGAGTATGTGGCTGACGGCAGCAAGCGTGGCCGATTCCGGATACTGGCTGCACTATTTCCGCACATATTCCGAAGCCGACCTGCGCGGGACCAGCTCTCGCTTTCATGCTCACGGATATGGTTGCCGAAGAAACCAGTGACATTGCCAAGCGGCCGGCGATCTTGACGCTTGCGGTATTCTTGCCGACGAAAACTCTCCATTCGATGATCGATCAGCTTGCCTGCGAGCCAGACCGTTATGACGTCGAATGGATAGCGCTCAACTGCGACCCGCAACAGCGATATCGAGGAAATTCTGGCTCGGCGACGATATCGGTGAACTCTGATTCTCGATTACTTATCGACTATGTCGATTTCGGACGAACCGTGATCAGTTCTGACGCGACCAGATGCCAACCCGTCCATCGCTGTTGAACTCGTTTCTCGCGGCTCGGTCGATGTGGACCGCGCTCAACGTCGCAGATCAGGTTACCGAGATTTCGAGACTTTCGCCGCAGACCGGACATTTTTACGTCATCACCAAGGCGGCCGACGAGGGTGATGATCGATGCGCTTTGAGCAGGAAACCTGCGTTGAATGGCTGAATACCAATACGACGTCCTCATCATCGGCGCCGGTCCCGGCGGCTATGTCGCGGCGATCCGGGCGGCGCAGCTGGGGCTGAAGGTCGCCTGCGCGGAGAGCCGCGAGACGCTGGGCGGGACCTGCCTCAATGTCGGCTGCATTCCCTCCAAGGCGATGCTGCATGCCAGCGAATTTTCGATGCCGCCGCCAACGGCACGATGGCGAGCATGGGCGTGGACGTTACGCCGAAGCTCAACCTGCCCAAGATGCACGAACAGCGCATCGATGCGGTGGACGGGCTGACCAAGGGCATCGAATTCCTGTTCAAGAAGAACAAGGTCGACTGGAAGAAGGGCCACGCCAGCTTTGTTGACGCGCACACTGTGAAGGTGGGCGACGAGACAGTCACGGCCAAGGAAGTCGTGATCGCCACCGGCTCCTCGGTCACGCCCTTGCCCGGTGTCGAAGTGGACAATGCCAAGCAGGTGGTGGTCGATTCCACCGGCGCGCTGGAATTGGCGGCGGTGCCCAAGCGGATGGTGGTGATCGGCGGCGGGGTGATCGGGCTGGAACTGGGTTCGGTCTGGCGGCGGCTCGGCGCGGAAGTGATCTGCGTCGAATATCTCGACGAAATCCTGCCCGGCATGGACGGCGACGTACGCAAGGAAGCGCGCAAGATTTTCACCAAGCAGGGCATCGCGTTCCGCCTCTCGACCAAGGTCACCGGGGTGACGGTGAAGGGCAAGAAGGCCACGCTGACGCTCGAACCCGCAGCGGGCGGCGCGGCGGAAACGCTGGAGGCCGATTGCGTGCTGGTCTCCATCGGGCGGCGGCCCAATACCGAAGGCCTCGGCCTCGAAAACATCGGGCTGGCAGTGAACAAGCGCGGCCAGATCGAAGTCGACCACGAATTCCGCACTGCCGTGGCGGGCGTGCGCGCCATCGGCGATGTCATCCCCGGCCCGATGCTGGCGCACAAGGCCGAGGATGAAGGCATCGCCGTGGCCGAATGGATCGCCGGGCAGACCGGGATCGTCAATCACGCCGTCATCCCCAGTGTCGTCTATACCTGGCCCGAAATCGCCGGGGTCGGGCTGACCGAGGAAGCAGGCGAAGGAACGCGGCGCGATCAAGTCGAGCAAGTTCCCGATGATGGCCAACAGCCGCGCCAAGACCAACCACGAGCCCGACGGCTTCGTGAAGGTCATCGCCGATGCCGAGACCGACCGCGTGCTCGGCGTCTGGGCGATTGCCAGCGTGGCCGGAACGATGATCGCCGAAGCCTGCGTGGCGATGGAATTCGGCGCCACGAGCGAGGATATCGCCTACACCTGCCACGCCCACCCGACCCATGCCGAAGCGATCAAGGAAGCGGCGATGGGCGTGCGCGGCAAGCCGATCCATATGTGATGGTGCTGCGCTCCTGCATCCACTTGGTCATTGCGAGCGGAGCGAAGCAATCCATCTCCCGGCCTAGCGCCAAGTCGATACATCAGGAGATGGATTGCCGCGTAGCCTTCGGCTCCTCGCAATGACGAGGTGAATTGAGGGAACGCCTTCCCGCCGTGCTCGCGCTGGCGATCCCGGGCTGGCGGGGGCGCTGTACATGGCGCTGGCCGGAGCGCCTTCGCATTATGCGCTGGTAAATGTTGGTGCGCTGGCGCTGGCCTGCCTGTGATCGTCTTTACCGGGCGCGGGCCGCATAACGCGACCAGCCTGCAACGTGCTGATTGTGGCGCTGGTGCTGGTGCTGCTCAGCCCACTGCTGGTCGGCCCGGAACTGACCTCGATCACCGGGGACCGCGTGGTGCGCTGGCTCCCGCTCGGCCCGATCACCCTGCACACCGGGATGCTTGCTGCCCCGGCGCTGTGCGTGCTGGCGGCCCAAGACAGAAAATTCGCCGCACCGATCCTGCTCGCAGCGCTCCTCGCCACGCTGTTCCAGCCTGATGCGGGGACCGGCTTCGCCCTCACTTTCGCCGCTGTCGGACTGCACCATGTCGACGCAGGACTGGAAAGTCGGCGCGGTGGCGGTGCTGGGCTTCTTTGCTTCGTTGCTGATGGCGGTGCGCGGGGAAATTCCCCCGCAGCCTTTCGTGGAGCGGGTGCTGATGGACGCAGCAGGGCACAGCGTCTTGCTCGCCATTGCCCTAGCCCTCTCGCTAGCCGCTTCCTTCGCGCTGATCCTGTTCGCGATACCGTTCGATCGCGCCAAGCGGTTCGCGCTCGCGGGCCTGTTTTTCGGCTTTGCGGTGATGGCGCTGATGGCCCCATACCCCACCCCGTTGATCGGTTATGGTGCCGCGCCTATCCTCGGCTTCGGCCTCGCGCTGGGCCTGCACAGGATACCTTCCCGATGAGTGAATTGTCCCCTTTCCACCTCGCTTTCCCGGTCGATGATCTGGCCAAGGCGCGGCATTTCTGGGGCACGGTGATGGGCTGCCCGGAAGGGCGCAGTTCGGACGAATGGATCGACTTCGATTTCTACGGCCACCAGATCGTCGCCCACCTCGCCCGCGCGCACGGGCGATGCGGCCGCTAACCCGGTAGACGGCCACGACGTGCCGGTGCCGCATTTCGGAATCGTGCTCGGCATGGCCGAATGGCAGGAACTGGCCGACCGGCTGCGCGCGGCGGGCGTCGCTTTCGCCATCGAACCGCACATCCGCTTTCAGGGCCAGCCGGGCGAACAGGCGACGATGTTCTTTCGCGATCCGGCAGGCAATGCCATCGAGATGAAAGCCTTTGCCGACCGTTCGAAACTGTTTGCGAGGGACTACGATGGCCAGACAGAACTTCATGCGCAACTTCGCCAAATGGCATATCTGGCTCGGCTGGCTGGTCGGCGTGCCCGATCCTGATGTGGACCGTCACCGGCCTCATCATGGTGTGGCACCCGATCGAATATGTGCGCGGCGATCACCTCCGCAACGAGGTGCCGGTCGTTTCCACCGAATTGCTCATCATGCCGCAACTGCCGCCCAGCGTGCGCAGCGTCACCCTGCAAGGCTTCGCCGACGGGCCGGGCTGGATCGTGGTGGAGGAGGATGGCGGTCGCTATCGCTATTCCGCCGCGGACGGACGGCTGTACAATCCGGTGCTGGAGGAAGGCGCGCGCGAGATTGCTACGGCGACCTATGCCGGTGAAGCGGCGCTGGAGGCCGTCACCTATTTCCCCGCCGACGCTTCGCCGATGGACCTGCGCACTCCCGGTAAACGCCTGGCAGGCGCGCTTTGCCGACGATACCCACATCTACATCGCCGCGCAGACCGGCGAGGTGCTGGCGGTGCGCAGCGGCTGGTGGCGGACTTTCGATTTCATGTGGGGCCTGCACATCATGGACCTGCAGGACGCGCGAGGATACCAGCCATCCGATCCTGATCGTGTTTGCCGCGCTGGGCGTGTTCGGCTCGCTGCTCGGCTGCGTGCTGATGTTCCGGCGGCGCAAGGCGCGGGTGCGCGTTCCGACATGACCGGTGTGGAGATCGCCGCACCGGTGCTGCCACCGTTCGTCGATCTGGCGGGGACGGCGGTCTTCGCGCTGTCGGGTGCGCTGATGGCGGCGCGGCTCAACCAGACTTTCGTCACCTGCGCCTTCTTTGCCCTGCTGACCGGTGTTGGCGGCGGGTCGGTGCGCGATGCGCTGCTGGGCGTGCCTGCCTTCTGGCTGCGCGATTTCTGGGTTGCCCCGGTGGTGCTGGCCACCGCGCTGTTCGCCTGGTTCCTGCCGCGCAAGTGGTGGGAAGGCCGCTGGCTGGAATGGGCGGACGCGCTGGGTCTGGCGCTGTTCGCGGCGCTCGGCACGGCCAAGGCCTTGGCCTTCGATGTTGCCCCGGTGGCCGCGGTAGTCCTTGGGGTGGTGACCGGCTGCGTAGGCGGCATTATCCGTGACGTAATCGCAGGCGTGCCCTCGATCCTGATGCGGCCGGAGCTTTACGTCACCGCCGCCGCCCTGTCGGCCGCGCTGTGCGCCGGACTGCTACTTCTGGGCGTGGTCCAGCCGCTGGCGATGGCAATCGCCGCGCTGGCAGGATTTGCCCTGCGCGGCGCGGCGATGGTGTGGTCTATCGAGCTGCCCGCCTATGCGCGGGAAGAGTGAAGCTCAGTTCCCCGGCTGCGTGAAATCGGGCGCTTCTCCGGCGGAGTAGCGGCCATCGCCCTGCCATTCGGGGGCATTGGCATAAGGGTCTTCCTCGCCCGGAAGCGGGCCGCCGGGATAAGCGGGTTGCGGGCCGTCGGCAGCAGGGGCAGCGGCTCCGGCGGGCTGCTCGCGATAACTATATCCGCCCTGCGCCGGAGTGCGGGTGGTGGAGCGGGCGCTGGCATAGGCATCGTCGCTCCATTGGGCGCCTGAGGCCGGAGCCGCATCGCCCTGATTGGCGGAATAGCCCGCTCCGCCGATGTCGACATTGCGCACACGGCCTTCGTTATCGATCCAGCAGCTCCAACCTTCGCCACCACGTAGCGTCCCCACAACGCGCCAACCGTCAGTCGTGCGGCGTGCTTCGGATACGTCTTCGACCCGGTCATCGCCGCGCTGGACCTGATCCACGCACATTTCGGCAGCACGCTCCAGCCCGTCGCTGTTATAGGTCCCGCGCCGGTCATCACGATCATCGCCGCGCCGGTTATCGCGATCCCGATAGTCCCGGTTGCGATAGTCGCGGTTGTCGCGGCGATCATTGTCCCCGCCGTCGAAAATACCAGCGATAGCGGCAATCGCGCCCAGAACCACCACGCCAGCGACCACATCGCCCGCGTCGATATCATTGTCCCGATGGCGACGCCGGTGCCAGCGATCCTGGTTGGCGTTTTCCGGCGCGCCGGTATCCACGGCAACATCGCTGGTCGACACGGCAGGCAAATCCACCGCGCCGGCAGACGTCGCAGTCAAAGAAAGCACGGCAGCAATCGCTGCAAGGCTGGAAAAACCGTTTGGCTTGGCAATCATGGTCCCGTCCCCCGTTGGATGGATATGGTATATAGATGGGCGGTCCAGACTGTCACCAGCCTGAACCGCCCTGCCCCCAAACATCAAATCCGGGGGAATATATCGCGGATCAGAGCCCGCGCAGGCCGCTGAAATTCACATCGACCACGCGGCCATTGCGATATTCGCATTCGAAGCGGCCTTCTTCCCAGCCATCGTTGCGGTGGCCCCGGCGATAGTCTCCGCCCCAGCCACGATCACGATTGCCGCGATCACGATAGCCCCTGTCATTATAGCCACCGCGCAGGGCGATCCGGCCTTCGATCTCATAACCACGCCGCTCGCGCTCGACATCGCGGATCTCGAACACCTCGGCGCGCGAACCGCTGTAACGCTGCGCTTCCTGTTCGGCAGCGGAAACACACTGTTCTACCGCCCGGCGGCTGGAATTGCGGCCATGGCCGTCATAGCCGTTGTTGTAGTCGCCGTAGTCACCGCGATAGTTGTCATCGCGGTAGTCGCGGTCCCGATTGCGGTAGTCGCCGCGATAGTCGCGATCACGATAGCGGTAATCATCCCGATCATTGTTGCCCGAGGAAAGGATCGCCGCAAGGCCACCCAGCACGACCGCGCCGGCAATGATCTCGCCTGCGCCAATCCGGTCGTCATCGCGGTCACGGTCGCGGTGGCGGTCCTGCGCAGCGGCGGGAGTTGCAGCGGCCAGTACCATTGCGCCAGCCGCGACGGCTGAAAGCGCTCCTTTGGCCAGGGCTTTGGTGAGGATCTTCATCAGGCTTCTCCTTCATCGCCGGAGACACCACTGCCGCCGACAAGTGAGGAATTAGCCGATTCGCCGTGAGACGAGGCTGAACCCCTCTGTTAGGAAATATTCAGAAATATCCCGCTTTTCCTGAATACGCTATTCCTGCGGATTCAGCCCGGTCCAGTAGGCGAGGAAAGCGGCAATGTCCGCTGCCTCTTCAATCGCCTTGTCGGTCGGCCTGCCCGAACCGTGGCCGGCGCGGGTTTCGATACGGATCAGTTGCGGGCGCTCGCCCAGCTCGGCGGCCTGCAAGGCGGCGGTGTATTTGAAGCTGTGCCCCGGCACCACCCGGTCATCGGTATCCGCCGTGGTCACCAGCAGCGCCGGATAATCGGTGCCGGAGCGGATATTGTGCAGCGGGGAATAGGCGCGCAAAATGCGCCAATCTTCCTCGCGTTCCGGGTAACCGTAATCGTCCACCCAGTAACGTCCGGCGGTCCAGCGGTCGAAGCGCAACATGTCCATCACGCCGACAGCCGCATTGCCCGCTGCAAACAGATCCGGCCGCTGGTTCGCCACTGCGCCCACCAGCAGCCCGCCATTGGAACCGCCCTGAATGGCGAGGCCTTCCGCGGGGGTGACGCCTTGGGCGATCAGGAACTCGCCCGCCGCGATGAAGTCATCGAACACGTTCTGCTTGTTCGCACGCCGCCCGCCATCGTGCCAGGCACGGCCATATTCGCCGCCGCCACGGATGTTCGCCATCACGAAAGCGCCGCCCGCTTCGACCCAGGCCAGGCGGCTGGGTGAGAAGCCGGGGGTGAGCGAAATATCGAACCCGCCGTAGCCGTAGAGCAGCGTCGGCACGGCTGCCCGCTGGCCGCCACATCGGCGCGGCGGACGATGAACATCGGCACCCGCGTGCCGTCCCGGCTTTCGTAGAAGCGCTGCTCGACGGTGAAGTCCTCGGGATCGAAGCTCACTTCGGGCGCGGCGAACGTGCTGCTTTCCCCGGTCGCCACATCGTAGCGGTAGATCGTGCCGGGGCGGTTGAAGCTGGAGAAGCTGTAGAAAGTCTCATCGCTGTCCGGCCCGCCGCCGAAGCCGCCCGCGCTGCCGAGCCCGGCGAATTCGATCTCGGCGCACCGGCTCACCCTCGCGGGTCATCACGTAGGCGCGCGAACTGGCGTCCTCCAGATAGTCGATCACCAGATGCTCACCGATCATCGCTGCGCCGTTGATCGGCTGCGCGCGTTCGGCGACCACTTCGGTCCAGCCTGCGCTCTGGTCGGCCATGTCGATCGACACCACGCGATAGAGCGGGGCGTCCTGGTTGGTGACGAACCACAGCCGCGAACCGACGCTGTCGATCATGCTCCAGCTGTGCTCGAATCCGGTGACCAGCGGCACCGTGGTCCAGCCGCTCGTCTCGCGCGCGCCGAGATCGATGGCATGAATTTCGTAGCGTGAATCGGTGCCGGTGGAGGAGGTGAGGATCGCCCAGCGGCCATCCGTGCTTACCTGCGCGGTGTGATTGCGGTCAGGATGATCGGGTGTGGCGAACACCAGCTCGTCCGCCGCCTGATCGCTGCCCAGCGCGTGGAAATAAATCTGCTGATTGAGATTGAGCGCCTGAAAATCCTCGCCCTCTTCGGGCTCGGCAAAGCGCGAGTAGAGGTAGCCCTCCTCGCCCACCCAGTCGAGGCGGGAGAACTTTACCCAGCGCGTCTCGCCGCCGATCTGTTCGCCGGTGGCAACATCGAGCACGCGGACGATCCGCCAGTCCGAACCGCCATCCTGCACCGAGTAGAGCAGCTTGGTGCCATCGGGTGAGGGAACCCAGGAGTCGAGCGCGGTCGCACCATCGGCAGCCCAGGTGTTGGGATCGATTAGCAGTCGGGGTTCGCCATCCAAGCCGTCCCGGACATAGAGCGGGGACTGGTTCTGCAGGCCCGAATTGCGGGTGTAGAAATAGCGCCCGCCTGCCTCGCGCGGAGTGGAGAAGCGTTCGTAATCGTAGAGCTCGCCGATCCGGTCGGCAAACCACGTCGCGCGCGGGCAAGCGTTCGAGATAGGCATTAGTGACCGCGTTCTGTGCCTCGACCCAGGCGGCGACTTCCTCGCTGTTGCGCGCGTCTTCCTCAAGCCAGCGATAGGGATCGGCCACTTCCTCACCGAAACTAGGTTTCGACCACGTCGCCACGGCGGGTTTCGGGATAGGCTGGTGCGTTCATGTCCTGCGCACTAGCGGGAATGGCGAGGCTGGCAAACAGCGCGGTTACGGCGAGGAGATTGCGAGTTCATAGGGCCTCTTGATTACGATCCGTAGGGAGCGATATAGTTGGCGATGAAACCGGAAGGATGCAACCCGGACAAAGCTCATCTTCCTCCAGCGCAGCAAGCACATCGCGGGTGAAAGCGGCGATGTCGAACCCGCTGCCGCCCGCCGGGTCCTCCCCGCGCCGCACGATCACCATGTCTCGGCTGGGTACGACCACGACATATTGCCCGCGATTGCCATTGGCGAAGAAGGTATCGGGCGGCACGCCTTCGGAATTGTTCATCAGCCACCACCCCGCGCCATAGCCGAACGCCCCCGGCGGCTGCGGGCCGGAGGGGGTGGAGATGTACTCGACCCAGCCTTCGGGCAGAATGCGGGTGCCATCGGGCAGCACGCCGAGGTTGAGGTGCAACTGGCCAAGCCGCATCAGATCGGGCGCGGTCGCCCAAACCTGGCTGGAGAGGATGAAGTTGCCCTGCCAGTCGGTTTCGGCGACGGTATGGTCCATCCCAAGCAGGGCGAACAGTTCGGCGGGCGTCTGATTGGCGAAACTCCCCTCGATGGCCTCCACCGCTGCGAGCGTATCATTGTTGGCATAACGATAGACTGTGCCGGGGGCGTGGACCAGCGGCCAGTCCAGCGCCACCTCGTCCACCGTCGCGCCTCCGAAATAGAGGGGATCGGTGCGGTTGCCCGGCGTGTCGGAATAGCGACCCGATGCCATACGCAGGAGGTGATCCACGGTGATGGCGCGGCGCGGATCGGTGTCGCTTGCCCCCAGCCCCGCGCTGGCGGTGACATCCGCTTCCCCGCGCTGCACCGCCGCGCCGATCAGCGTGGCGGCAATGCTTTTGGCGACGGACCATGTGCGTTGGGGGACAAGCGGGCTGAAGTCGGAGGTATAGTGCCAGTAGAAGGCATCGCCGCTCCCCCGGCCCAAGACAAACGCCGTCGTGCGGGTTCCCTCACCATAGCCACCGGCAAAGGCTCGCCCCGTCACCGCGCCGAGCGCGACTGGCGGAATGCGTTCGTGCCACATGTAGATCGAATCAGGATCAGACCACGGCAGTGTCTGGCGCACCGGCGGCTCCGCCATACCGATGGGGCCGAGCGCGCAGCCGCCGACTTCCTCGTGCCAGGCGATGCGCGGGGCCATATCCTCGGCCCATTCTACTTCGACATGCGACAAGGCCCCGGTGCCGAAATTGGCGCGCATAATCGTGTAGGGCAGTTCGGCGATCACCTCGCGCTGCGGCGACTGGATGCCCGTCAGTTCCCACCCTTCCACGCTTTCGGGTGTGCGCTGGGTTCCGGCCCGCTCCGCAGTGGCAATCGCCCCGCACAGCATCAGCGCCTTGTACCCCGCCGCTTCTGCGCGAACATAGCGGGCATCGAGTTCGGCCTGCGATTGCGCGGCGGCAGGAAGGGCGAATAGCAGCGCTGCGGCTGCAAGGACTTGACGGATCATGCCGCGCACTGTGCCAACATCATCACAAAAGGAAAGGGCCGCCGGATTGCTCCGACGGCCCTTCGAATATCAGATCCTCCCCAACTCGTTGGGGAGGGGGACCACCCGAAGGGTGGTGGAGGGGCTTTTCCGCAGCTGGCGTGGGGCAAGCCCCTCCACCATGCTGCGCATGGTCCCCCTCCCCCCGCTTCGCGCGGGGAGGATACCCATTACGCGTCCGCGTATTCGTCCTCGGTCATCACCGGGCCGGAATCCTTGCCCTTGGCGTCCGATATCGCGGTCAACCAGTTCGATCACTGCCATCGGGGCAGCGTCGCTCTTGCGGTAGCCGGCCTTGATGATGCGGGTATAGCCGCCGTCACGGTCAGCGTAACGCTCGGCCAGCACTTCGAACAGCTTCTTCACCTGCGCATCGTCCAGCATCCGGCTGTGCGCGAGGCGGCGGTTCGACAGGCCGCCACGCTTGGCCAGCGTGATCAGCTTTTCGACGTAGGGACGCAGTTCCTTCGCCTTGGCGGTGGTGGTGGTGATCTGCTCATGCTTGATCAGCGCGGCGGCCATGTTGCGGAACATGGCGGTGCGGTGCTGCGATTTGCGGCTCAGTTTGCGGCCGTGAATACCGTGACGCATTGTAGTGTACTCCGTTCGTAGGGGGGCCGTGCGAGGTACCCCGATCCCGGTGGCGATCAGGGCGCCACCTTGCCCCTAATGCTGCCTGCCCCATCCTTGGCAACTCGGGGAAGATTGAAAACACCCGAGCAGTTCCTGCTCCAGCTTCTTGGCCATTTCCTCGATATTCTCGGGCGGCCAGCCGGGGATGTCCATGCCGAGGCGCAGGCCCATGCTCGACAGCACTTCCTTGATCTCGTTGAGCGACTTGCGGCCGAAATTCGGCGTGCGCAGCATCTCGGCTTCGGTCTTCTGGACCAGATCGCCGATGTAGATGATGTTGTCGTTCTTGAGGCAGTTGGCCGAACGCACCGACAGTTCCAGCTCGTCCACCTTCTTGAGGAGGTAACGGTTGAGCTGGTTGGTGTCGCTTTCCTGCGGCTCCGCGGCAACGCCGATCATGCCGCCCTGCGGCTGCGGGATGCCATCTTCGAAGTGGACGAACAGCGTCAGCTGGTCCTGCAGGATGCGCGCGGCATAGGCCACCGCATCTTCCGGGGTCACGGTGCCATCGGTTTCGACCGTCAGGCTCAGCTTGTCGTAATCGAGTTCCTGCCCGACGCGGGCATTGTCGACCTTGTAGCTGACCTGCCTGATCGGCGAATACAGCGAATCGATCGGGATCAGGCCGATCGGCGCATCCACCGGACGGTTGGAAACGGCGGGGACATAGCCCTTGCCGGTGTCCGCCGTCAGTTCCATGTTGAGCGTCGCGCCTTCGTCGAGGTGGCAGATCACCAGATCCGTGTTGATCACCTCGATGTCGCCCGAAACGGCGATATCGCCCGCCTTGACGTCGCCGGGGCCGGTGGCGGAAAGCTGCAGCCGCTTGGGGCCTTCGCCTTCCATCTTCAGCGCGATCTGCTTCACGTTGAGGACGATATCGGTCACGTCTTCGCGAACGCCGGCCAGGCTGGAGAATTCATGCAGCACGTTCTCGATCTTGATCGAGGTGATCGGCAGCGCCCTGCAGGCTGGACAGCAGCACGCGGCGCAGCGCATTGCCCAGCGTCAGGCCGAAGCCGCGTTCCAGCGGCTCGGCAACGAAAGTGGCCTTGCGCTTCTTGTCGCCGCCGGCCTTGACTTCGAGGCTGTTGGGCTTCTTGAGTTCCTGCCAGTTCTTGGTATTGACGGACATGGACTTCCCCTAAGGTTTATACTGGCGCATTGGCTGCGGAGCGCTGGTACCGCCGTGGCCGATGCGAATGACTGTTGTGCGTCAGACCGGATGCCTGACGCGGCAGGCTTCGATCAGACGCGGCGACGCTTGGACGGGCGCACGCCATTGTGCGGGATCGGCGTCACATCGCGGATCGAGGTGATGGTGAAACCCACCGCCTGCAAGGCCCGCAGCGCGCTTTCGCGGCCCGAACCCGGGCCCTTGATCTCGACTTCGAGCGTGCGCACGCCGTGTTCGGCGGCCTTCTTGCCGGCATCGTCGGCAGCGACCTGCGCGGCATAGGGCGTCGACTTGCGGCTGCCCTTGAACCCCATCATCCCGGCGCTGGACCAGCTGATCGCATTGCCCTGGGCATCGGTGATGGTGATCATGGTGTTGTTGAAGCTGGCGTTGACATGCGCGACGCCGCTGGAGATGTTCTTGCGTTCGCGGCGCTTAATGGGCGCTGGGGTTCGCGTGCCATGGTTAATCCTGTCGTGATCTCGAAGAAGGGAAAAGCTGGGGCGAATTGCCCTGGCTTACTTCTTCTTGCCGGCGATCGGCTTGGCCTTGCCCTTGCGGGTGCGGGCGTTGGTGTGGGTGCGCTGGCCGCGAACCGGCAGGCCCTTGCGATGGCGCAGGCCGCGATAGCAGGCGAGATCCATCAGACGCTTGATGTTCATCGCGGTGTCGCGGCGAAGATCGCCTTCCACCGTGTGATCGGCGTCGATCGTTTCGCGGATCTGCAGCACTTCGGCATCGGTCAGGTCCTGCACCCGGCGGGCGTGATCGATGCCGAGCTTGTCGACGATCTTCTGGCCGTGGTGGGGCCGATACCGTGAATGTAGGTGAGCGCGACGATAACGCGCTTGTTGGTGGGGATATTTACCCCGGCAATACGAGCCACTTTATTCTCCATGCTCCACAGGGACCTGGCGGCTCCACCAAGGTGGAGGGCGCGACCCTATCTCATAGCGGTTTGCGATCGCCCGATTGCGCAGAAACGTTGGAAACAGAGCGAGCATCAGATGACGCCTGCCCCACATGCCGTTGCAATTGGACGATTGGAACGCGCAGATAGGGCGATTCGCCCTCGCGTCAACAGGGGAAAGCGAGCAAGCGAAGCATCGCTGCCCGTTTCGGTCTCCCCGTGTTGTAACGCCGCTTATAGCGCGAGAAGCGCGCTAGTCAAAACCGGGATTAGTCGCCTTCAATTGGACCGCCGAGCTGCGCTGCCAGCCCGCCGAGAAACTCCGCCTGGACCCCGTCCACGAGTGGGCCGAACTGTTCCAGCGAGTAGCGCGCTTCACCCCCGGTGATGTAATCCCACGTGATCAGCGTACCTGCGTCTGTTGCGAACAAGGTGACGGTGAGCGTGCCTGTCAGCCCTTCCGATTGCAGCGGTCCGAGCGCCCCGGACATCCGCAGCACAGAGCCGGGCATCACTGTGAGCACGCGCATGTGCTCGACCGAGCCGGCGGGCCAGCCATCAGCGGCGGGGAGTGTTTCGCAGAAGCACCCTCCCCCTTGCAGATCGAGCCGCAAGTTGGCCGAGTTGCCGGACCATGCTGTGGCTCCACCAGTCCTCCGGATGCACCAGCGCCTGCCACACCTCCGCACGGTCTCTCGCAACGAGCACGCTGTGCGTGCTGGCGAAGCCGCCGTGCTCGCTTTCGACGATTTCTGCGTGGGCGGGGATGGCAATGGCTAAGCACGCCGCTGCAATCAGAATTTTGGCAATTTTCATCTTTCCCTCCGGTCCACACTGGCACGAAGGGATAGAGGCAAGGTCAGGCCGAGCCAATACCTTCTCGATGGCTGCCGTCACGTTCTCGATTGCCGCCATGCCATCCACCCGCTGCACGATCCCGCGCGCTTCATAAAGTCGGCAGGATCGGCGCGGTCTTGGCGCGATATTCGGCCATGCGGGTGCGGACGGTTTCTTCGGTGTCATCCGGGCGGCGCTTGAATTCGCGTGCCGCCGCATTTGTCGCACACGCCCGTCCGCGGCAGGCTGCTTGTGCCGATCGTGATAGCCCTCGCCGCAAGTCGCGCAGGTGAAGCGACCGGTGATGCGGTCAACCAGCGCATCCTCATCCACCAGCCAGTTCGATCACATGATCAAGCTTGCGGCCATGCTGGGCGAGAATTTCATCGAGCGACATGGCCTGCGCCTCGGTGCGCGGATAGCCATCGAAAATCGCGCCCAGCTTCCCCGCCCATCGCCGCCAGTTCGTCATCGATCAGCGCGGAGACGATTTCGTCCGAGACCAGCTCACCGCGCTTCCATCACCGCCTTGGCCTGCAAGCCAACCGGCGTCTGCGCCTTCACCGCCGCACGCAGCATGTCGCCCGTGGAAAGCTGGCGCATCCCGTGGTGCTCCACCAGCAATGCCGCCTGCGTGCCCTTGCCCGCGCCCGGAGGCCCCAGAAGAATGATGTTCATCTGGCAAACTTCCCCCAAGTGACCAGACCCCTGCGCCTGCCTAGCGCATCCGGCCCTTCAGCTTGGCCTTCTTGATCAGGTCGCCATACTGGTGCGCCAGCAGGTGCGACTGGATCTGGCTGATCGTATCCACCGTCACGTTGACCACGATCAGCAGGCTGGTGCCGCCAAGGAACAGCGGCAGGCCGGTTTGCGCAATGCCCCATTCGGGAATCACGCAAACGATCGTGAGATAGATCGCGCCGACCACGGTGATCCGGGTGAGCACATAATCGAGATAATCTGCGGTCCGCTTGCCCGGACGGATGCCGGGAATGAAGCCGCCGTTCTTCTTCAGATTTTCCGCCGTCTCTTCCGGGTTGAACACCACGGCGGTGTAGAAGAAGCAGAAGAAGATGATCCCGCTGCATAGAGCGCCATATACAGCGGCTGCCCGTGCGCGAGATACTGGTTGAGCGTCTGCATGAATTGCACCGGTGCCCGTGGTGGTATCCACCGAACTCCCCGCAAACTGGGTGATCGTCAGCGGCAGCAGCAGCAGCGAACTGGCGAAAATCGGCGGGATCACGCCAGCGGTGTTGAGCTTGAGCGGCAGATGCGAGCGATCCGCCTGCATCCCGCCGCGCTGGGTGGCGCGCTTGGGATACTGGATCAGCAATCGGCGCTGCGCCCGTTCGAAGAAGCAGATGCCCAGGATCAGCACCACCACCATCACGATCAAACCGCCGATCAGCACGGGGCTGATCGAACCGCGTCCGGCCACCTTCGAACAGATTGGCGGTGAAAGTGGGGAACTGCGCCACGATGCCCGGCCATGATGATCAGCGACACGCCATTGCCGATGCCGCGGCTGGTGATCTGTTCACCCAGCCACAGCAGGAACATGGTCCCGCCGACAAGGTTGATCACCGCGACGATGCGGAACATCATGCCCGGGATCGACCACCGCCTGCAGGCCGCTCTGCGCGCCATAAGCCTCAAGCCCGGTGGCCAGGAACCAGCCCTGGATCGCGCACAGCAACACCGTGCCATAGCGGGTATATTGGTTGAGCTTCTTGCGCCCCGCCTCGCCTTCCTTCTTCATCGCCATCAGCGACGGGTGCAGCGAGGCTGCCAGCTGCACCACGATCGAGGCGGTGATGTAGGGCATCACGCCGAGCGCGATCAGGCTCATCCGTTCGAGCGAACCGCCGGAAAACGTGTTGAACAGGTCAAGGATGCCGCCGCGCGTCTGGTCGTACAGCGTTTCGACAGGATCTGCGGATTCACGCCCGGCAGCGGCACGAAGCTGAGGAAGCGGAACACGATCAGCGCACCGATGGTGAACCAGATGCGCTGCTTGCAGCTCGGTCGCCTTGCCAGAAATTGGCAAAGCTCAGCGAGCTGGCGATATTGTCGGCGCGTGATGCCATGGAATGCGTTCTGATCCTGGTTCGTGCGCCGGTCCCTCCCGGCTCAGGAGAGCATATAGGGAGGCGCGGGCCGATGTCGAACCCGCGCCGTGCCATTTTACCGACCTAACCGTGCTTGGCGGCCTTGCGCGACCTTGTTGGCCTCGCGGCGCTCAGGCTTCTTTTCGTGCTCGCGGCTTGACCGTGTTGTCGATCACTTCGACCGCACCACCGGCCTTTTCGACCGCTGCGATGCGCGCCCTTGGAGGCACCATCAACCTTGAAGGTCAGCTTGGCGGTCAATTCGCCCTTGCCGAGCAGGCGCACGCCATCCTTGCCGCCGCGCGCCACACCGGCCGCCTTCAGCGCCGCGTGATCGATCACTGGCCTTGGCATCGAGCTTGCCGGCATCGACCAGCTTCTGGATCTGGCCCAGGTTCACTTCGGCAAAATCCTTGCCGAACGGATTGTTGAAGCCGCGCTTTGGCAGGCGCATGTGCAGCGGCATCTGGCCGCCTTCGAAGCCCTTGATGGCCACGCCCGAACGGCTCTTCTGGCCCTTCTGGCCGCGCCCGGCGGTCTTGCCCTTGCCCGAACCGATGCCCCGGCCAACGCGCATCGTGCGCTGGCGGGCGCCGTCATTGTCGCGGATTTCGTTCAGTTTCATGTCTTGCACTCGCTTTCGCTATGTTCGCGCTATAAATCTCCCCTCCCCTTCAGGGGAGGGGCCGGGGGTGGGGGCTGTTACGCGCAAGTGGCGCAATCCCCCTCTCCCAACCCTCTCCCCTGAAGGGGAGAGGGCTTTACGTTCAGTCGTCTACGATCTCCACCATGTGCGGCAGCTTGCGGATCGCGCCGCGCACTTCCGGGGTGTCCTGCAATTCGACGACCTTGTGCATCTTGTTGAGGCCGAGGCCGATCAGCGTCTGCGCGCTGATCCTTGGGGCGGCGGATCGGCGAACCGATCTGCTTGATCTTGATGTTTTCTTTTCGGCCATTGTTCTTACTCCACAAGCGCCGCAGCTTCGGCTTCCGCCTCGACCACAGTAGCACCACCGCGACCAAGCAGGTCAGTGACCTTCTTGCCGCGACGCTGGGCAACCGACTTCGGCGAAGTCTGCTTGGCCAGCGCGTCAAAGGTGGCGCGGATCATGTTGTAGGGGTTGGACGTGCCGATCGACTTGGTCACCACGTCGGCAACGCCAAGGCTTTCGAACACGGCGCGCATCGGGCCACCGGCGATGATGCCGGTACCGGCAGGAGCCGAACGCACGTTCACCCGGCCCGCGCCGAAATGGCCCATGCCGTCATGGTGCAGCGTGCGACCTTCCTTCAGCGGCACGCGGATCATCGCCTTCTTGGCCGCCGCAGTCGCCTTGTTGATCGCTTCGGGAACTTCGCGGGCCTTGCCGTGGCCGAAACCAACGCGGCCCTTGCCGTCACCCACCACGACCAGCGCGGCGAAACCGAAGCGCTTGCCGCCCTTCACCACCTTGGCAACGCGGTTGATGTGGACGAGCTTTTCGATCAGCTCTTCGCCACCATCATCGTCTCCGCCACGGCCGCCACGGCGATCGTCACGACCACGGCCGCCGCCGCCACGATTGTTGTCACGGCCACCGCCGCCGCCGCCGGAGCGATTGTTGTCACGGCCACCGCCGCCACCACCGCGGCCACCACGGCCGCGCGGAGCGCCGTCAGTAGCCGGAGCAGCCGACGGGCTATCGACAGCCTCGTTCACCGCAGTATCGTTGCTCATTTCGTCAGCCATCATCAGAACTCCAGCCCGCCTTCGCGGGCGGCTTCGGCCAGCGCCTTGACGCGGCCATGAAACAGGAACCCGCCGCGATCAAACACGACAGTGGTCACGCCGGCCTTCTTGGCGGCGGCGGCGATATCCTTGCCAACCTGCGAAGCGGCATCGACATTGGCACCCGAGACCTTGCCACCCAGCGTGCTGGCGGCGGCAACAGTACGGCCGTCCTTGTCATTGATGATCTGCGCATAGATGTGCTTGCCGGTGCGATGCACAGACAGGCGCGGCTTGCCACCGGCACGCGCGCGGAGCGCAGTGCGCACCCGGCGACGGCGACGTTCAAAGAGAGAGAGCTTTGCCATCTTACTTCTTCTTCCCTTCCTTGCGGAAGATAAACTCGCCGCGATACCGTACACCCTTGCCCTTGTAGGGCTCCGGCTTGCGCCATTCGCGGATCTCGGCAGCAAACTGCCCGACCTTCTGCTTGTCGATGCCGGAAATCTCGATCGTGGTCTGGTCCGGGGTCTTCACATCAAGACCTTCGGGAACGACCAGATCGACATCGTGGCTGAAACCCAGCTGCAACTTGATCTTGCCGTCCGCCGCCGCCGCACGATAACCGACGCCGGTGATGTTCAGCACCTTGGTGAAGCCTTCGGTCACCCCTTCGACAAGATTCGGCACCAGCGTGCGCTGCATGCCCCAGTAACTGCCGGGCCTGCTTGGTCTTGTTGATCGGGTTGACCTGAGATTTCTTCGGCTTCAATCTTGTATGTCGATCAGGTCGGACATCCGCATGGTGAGCTCGCCCTTGGGGCCCTTCACGCTCAGCACGCCGTTCTCCGACCGTCGCGGTGACCCCGCTGGGGATCGCCACCGGCCGTTTGCCGATGCGGCTCATCAGAACACCTCCGCCAGCACTTCGCCACCGACGTTCTGGTTGCGCGCTTCGTTATCCGAAAGCACGCCGCTTGGGCGTCGAGACGATGGTGATGCCAAGGCCATTGCGCACGTTCGGGATTTCCTTCGAACCCGAATAGATGCGGCGGCCAGGGCGGGAAACGCGGGCGACATGCTTGATCGCAGGTTCGCCTTCGAAATACTTCAGTTCGATCCGCAGCGCCTTGTGCTTGCCGCTCGTGTCTTCGGAATAGCCACGGATGTAGCCTTCCCGCTGAAGCACTTCGAGCACGTTTGCACGCAGCTTGCTGGCGGGCGAAAGGACGGAATCCTTCTTCGCCTGCTGGCCGTTGCGGATACGGGTGAGCATATCACCCAGGGGATCGGTCAATGCCATCGTTCAGGTCCTCACCAGCTCGACTTGGTCACGCCCGGGATCAGGCCCTTGTTGGCCAGATCGCGGAGTTCGATGCGGCAAAGCCCGAACTTGCGGTAATAGCCGCGCGGGCGGCCGGTGGTGTTGCAGCGGTTGCGCACCCGGGTCGGGTTCGCGTTGCGCGGCAGTTCGGCCATCTTCAGGCGGGCCATGAGACGCTCGGTTTCATCGAGCGATTCATTGTCGGCCACAGCCTTCAGCTTCGCGTACTTGCTCGCGTACTTCTTGACGAGGAGCTTGCGCCGCTCGTTCTTGTTGATGGAACTCAGTTTCGCCATTGGACTTAAGCTCTCTTCTTTTCTCTATCCAGCAAGGGCAACGGCTTACGCCGCGGCCTTTTCTTCTTCAGCCGCTTCTTCGAGCGGGAACGGGAAACCGAACAGGCGCAGCAGTTCGCGCGCCTCGTCGTCGGTCTTGGCGGTGGTGGTCACGATGATATCCATCCCGCGCACCTTTTCGATCCGGTCGTAGCTGATCTCCGGAAAGATGATCTGCTCCTTGATGCCCATCGCGTAATTGCCCTGGCCGTCGAACGACTTTCGGGTTCACGCCACGGAAATCTCGAATGCGGGGCATGGCGATGGTCACCAGACGGTCGAGGAATTCGTACATGCGATCACGGCGCAGGTTCACCTTGCAGCCAATCGGCATGCCATCACGCAGCTTGAACTGCGCGATCGACTTCTTCGCCTTGGTGATCACCGGCTTCTGCCCGGCGATCAGTTCCATTTCCTCAGCAGCGATCTGGACCTTCTTCTTGTCCTGGCTCGCTTCGCCCACGCCCATGTTGAGCGTGATCTTTTCGAGGCGGGGAACCTGAAGACGGTTGGTATAACCGAACTTCTCGGTCATCGCCGCCACGATCACATCCGCATACTTCTGCTTCATGCGGGGGGTATAATCAGCCATCGATAGTCTCCCCGGACTTGACGGCAACGCGCACCTTCTTGCCGTCCTTGGTTTCAAAACGGACGCGGGTGGGCTTGCCATCCTTGGGATCGGCGACAGCAACCTTGCTGATCGCCAGCGGCGCGGGCACCCGGTCAATCCCGCCCTGCGGATTCGCCTGGCTCGGCTTGCGGTGACGGGTCATCACGTTGACGCCATCGACCAGCACCTTGCCATCCTTCGGCATGACCTGCTGGACGGTGCCGGTCCGGCCCTTGTCCTTGCCCGACAGAATGACGACCTTGTCGCCCTTCTTGATCTTTGCAGCGCCCATCACAGCACCTCCGGCGCGAGCGAGATGATCTTCATGAAGCCCTTGCCGCGCAGTTCGCGCACCACCGGGCCGAAGATACGGGTGCCGATCGGCTCCTCGTTCTTGTTGACCAGCACGGCCGCGTTCGAATCGAAGCGGATCACGCTGCCATCGGGGCGGCGCACATCCTTGCGGGTGCGCACGATCACCGCACGGTGCACGTCACCCTTCTTCACGCGGGCGCGTGGCTGGGCTTCCTTGATGGAAACCACGATCACGTCCCCGACACTCGCGGTCCGGCGCTTAGAGCCACCCAGCACCTTGATGCACTGGACGCGCTTTGCGCCGCTGTTGTCCGCGACGTCGAGATTGGATTGCATCTGGATCATCGATCCGTCTTCCTTCTCATTGGCTTGCCGAAACCAGTCCGACAGTTCCTAACGTCTGCCCGCTACCTGCGTAGCGAGCCAATTCTCATGCTTCGGCGTCAGCCTTGGCGGGCGTCTTGTCACCCTGCTTTTCAGCAGGCGCACCGGTCGGCAGCGATTCCTTGACATCGAGCTCGGCCTCTACGGCCTGGCCCTTGCTGGCGACCAGACGATCCTTGACCGCCCAGGTCTTGGTCTTCGAAATCGGCCGGGTTTCTTCGATGCGGACCTTGTCGCCCACCACGAATTCATTGGCTTCATCGTGCGCGTGATACTTCTTCGAACGCTTGATGATCTTCCCGTACAACGGGTGCTTCACGCGGCGTTCGACCAGCACGGTCACGGTCTTGTCGGTCTTGTCAGAAGTGACAGTCCCGGTCAGGATACGCTTGGGCATCGTTTGCTCCTTAAGCCTTCGCGGCTTCGGACTGAACGCTCTTGGAGCGTTCGCCCTGAAGCGTCTTGATCTGGGCGATCTCGCGGCGCACTTCCTTCACCCGGGCGGAACGCTCGAGCTGGTTGGTTGCGGCCTGAAAACGCAGGTTGAACGCTCTCTCTTGAGCTGAGACCAGCTGCACATCGAGCTGATCGTCGGTCTTCGTACGAAGGTCTTCTATCTTCGCCATTACTTGTCTCCGCCCAGGTGCGAGGTATCGCCCAAGCGCGCGATCACCTTGGTCTTGATCGGCAGCTTCATCGCCGCACGGCTCGAACGCCTCAGCGGCCAGCGGGCCGGGAACGCCATCGAGTTCGAACAGGACGCGGCCCGGCTTGACGCGGGCGGCCCAGAATTCGATCGCGCCCTTGCCCTTGCCCTGACGGACTTCGGCAGGCTTCTTGGTCACCGGCACATCGGGGAACACGCGGATCCACAAACGCCCCTGGCGCTTGATGTGGCGCGTGATCGCCCGGCGAGCGGCTTCGATCTGGCGCGCGGTGATCCGCTCGGGTTCCAGGGCCTTGAGGCCGTAGGATCCGAAATTCAGATCCGTGCCGCCCTTGGCCAGGCCATGGATCTTGCCCTTGAACGCCTTGCGGAACTTGGTTTTCTTCGGTTGCAGCATGTTCTCTACTCACCTCAACGCGCCGGCCGGACGCCGGAAGTCTGCGATTCCATCATCAGCCGGTCCTGCGAGATCGGATCGTGGGCCAGAATTTCACCCTTGAAGACCCACACCTTGATGCCGATGATGCCATAGGCGGTCAGCGCCTCGGCTTCGGCATAGTCGATGTTGGCGCGCAGCGTATGCAGCGGCACCCGGCCTTCGCGATACTGTTCGACACGGGCGATTTCCGCCCCGCCAAGACGACCGCCGCACATGATCTTGATGCCTTCGGCACCCAGACGCATGGCCGACTGCATCGCGCGCTTCATCGCCCGGCGGAACGCCACGCGGCGGACCAGCTGATCGGCAATGCCCTGCGCCACGAGCTTGGCATCGACTTCCGGCTTGCGGATTTCGACGATGTTCAGCTTCACTTCGCTGGCGGTCATGGTGGCCAGCTTCGAACGCAGCTTTTCGATGTCTGCGCCCTTCTTGCCGATGATCACGCCGGGGCGTGCAGCATAGATGGACACGCGGCACAGCTTGGCCGGACGCTCGATCACGACCTTCGAGATCGCTGCCTGCGGCAGGTTCTCGACGATGTACTTGCGGATGAAGATGTCTTCGCTCAGCAGCTTGGCATATTCGCCGCCTTCGGCGTACCAGCGGCTGTCCCAGGTGCGGTTGATCTGCAGGCGCAGACCGATCGGATTGCTCTTGTGACCCATCTTACGCCTCTTCCTGCTCGCGCACGACGATCCGCAGCCGGCTGAACGGCTTGAGGATGCGGGTGGACTTGCCACGACCGCGCGTGGCGAACCGCTTCATCGTGACCGATTTGCCGACACTCGCTTCGGCGACGAACAGTGCGTCGACATCGAGATTGTGGTTGTTTTCCGCATTGGCGATGGCGGAAGCCAGCACCTTGCTCGCATCACGCGCCATCGCCCGCTTGGAGAAGGAGAGGATGTTCATCGCATCTTCGGCCTTGCTTGCCACGGATCAGCGCCGCCACGAGGTTCAGCTTCTGCGCCGAACCACGGATGGTGGTGCCAACGGCCAGCGCCTCGTTTTCGCCAACGCGGCGGGGAGCTTTCTGCTTGCCCATTACCGCTTGCCCTTCTTGTCGGCAGCGTGGCCAGGGAAGGTGCGCGTGGGCGCGAATTCGCCGAGCTTGTGACCGACCATTTCCTCGTAGACCGACACCGGGATGAACTTGCGGCCATTGTAGACGCTGAACGTCAGGCCAACGAAATCGGGCAGAATGGTGGAGCGGCGCGACCAGGTCTTGATCGGCTTCGTGTTGCTGTCTTCCTGCGCGGTCTTGCGCCTTCTTCAACAGGTGAAGATCGACGAACGGACCTTTCCAGACGGAACGTGCCATGTGGCCTTACCTCTTCTTCTTGGCGTGGCGCGAACGGATGATCATCTTGTCCGTCTGCTTGTTGTTGCGGGTGCGGGCACCCTTGGTCGGCTTGCCCCACGGCGTAACCGGATGGCGACCGCCGAGGTGCGGCCTTCGCCGCCGCCATGCGGGTGATCGACCGGGTTCTTGGCGACACCGCGGCGTCAGCGGCTTCACGCCCATCCAGCGCTTGCGACCGGCCTTGCCGAAGTTCTGGTTCTGGTTGTCGGGGTTCGAAACCGAACCCACCGTGCCCATGCAATCGCCGCGCAGGTAACGCTGCTCGCCAGCTGTTGAGGCGCACCATCACCATGCCCCGGTCACGACCGACCAGCTGCACATAGGTGCCTGCCGAACGGGCGATCTGCCCGCCCTTGCCCGGCTTCATCTCCACATTGTGGCAGATGGTGCCGACCGGCATCTGGCCCAGCAGCATCGCATTGCCCGGCTTGGTATCGACCTTCTCGCCAGCGATAACCCTGTCGCCAGGGGCAAGCACGGTTCGGCGCGATGATGTAGGCCAGTTCGCCATCTTCATACTTGATGAGCGCGATGAAGGCCGTGCGGTTGGGATCGTATTCGATCCGCTCCACAGTGGCTTCCATGTCCCACTTGCGCCGCTTGAAATCGATAAAGCGGTACTTCTGCTTGTTGCCGCCGCCACGGCCGCGCGACGTGACGTGGCCCTTGTTGTTGCGGCCGCCGGTCTTGCGCTTGCCTTCGGTCAGCGACTTGACCGGCTTGCCCTTGTGCAGGCCGGTCTTGTCGACCAGAACCAGTGCGCGACGAGACGGGCTGGTCGGCTTGTAATGTCTTGAGTGCCATCGTTCTATTCCTGCTCCCTGCCTCAGATCGTGCTCGTGAAGTCGATCGAATCCTGGCCCTCGGCCAGGCGCGACAATCGCCTTCTTGAAGTCAGACCGCTTGTAAGGGCTTACCCTTCCAGCGCTTGGTCTTGCCCTTCACCACGACGGTGTTCACGCTCAGTGACCTTGACGTCGTACAGTGCTTCCACGGCTTCCTTGATCTGCGGCTTGGTCGCATCATTGGCGACCTTGAACACCACGGCGTTGTTCTCACCCAGCCATCGTCGCCTTTCTCGGTGATGTGCGGCGCAACGATCACGTCATAATGACGCGCGGCGATTTCCTGCTTCTTAGCCATTGAAACGCGCCTCCAGCTTTTCGACCGCATCCTTGGTGAGGACCAGCGTGTCGTGGTTCAGGATGTCATAGACGTTGGCGCCCACGGCCGGCATCACGTTGACGCCCGGCAGGTTGCCGACCGCCTTGGCGAAACCTTCGCTCACGCTTTCACCATCGATCACCAGCACCTTGCCGTTCCAGCCGTTCTTGCCGATAGTGGCCCTTGCAGCGCCTTGGTCTTGGCATCGGAGAGATCAAGGCTGTCGACGATCACGAGACCGTTCTTCGCCTTGCTGCCGACAGCGCCATCTTCAGGCCGAGCGCGCGGACCTTCTTGTTCAGCGAAGGCTCGAAGTCACGCATGCGCGCGCCGTGGGCCTTGCCGCCGCCGATGAAGATCGGAGCGCGACGATTGCCGTGGCGAGCGTCCGCCGGAACCCTTCTGCTTGCCGAACTTCTTGCCGGTGCGGGCAACGTCAGAACGCTCACGCGTCGGACGGGCGGTGCCGCGGCGCTTTTCCAGCTGCCACGTCACCACGCGGTGCAGGATGTCGGCACGCGGCTCAACGCCGAACACGGCATCGTTGAGTTCCACGTCGCCGGCAGCCTTACCGTCGATCTTCTGGACCTTCACCTTCACGATCAGCCCTCCCTGTTTTCAGGATTTGGGCTCTCGTCCGCGCCGGTATCGGCGGCGGGCGCATTGTTCTGCTCGTCTGCAGGGGTTTCCGCTGCGACATCGGTCACGGCCGGCGACGTCGTTCTCAACCGCGATATCGGCGCATTCGCGACCGAGCAGGGCACCGGGGAACGGCACGCCTTCGGGCAGCGGCACCTTGACCGCGTCGCGCGACCAGCAGCCAGCCGTTCTTCGAGCCGGGCACAGAGCCCTTGACGAAGATCAGGCCGCGGTCGGCATCGGTGCGCACGACTTCCAGGTTCTGCTGGGTGCGTTGACTGTCGCCCATGTGGCCGGCCATCTTCTTGTTCTTGAAGACCTTGCCCGGATCCTGGCGCTGACCGGTCGAACCGTGCGAACGGTGGGAGACCGGACACACCGTGCGACGCGCGCAGACCGCCGAAGCCCCAACGCTTCATGACGCCGGCAAAGCCCTTGCCGACGGTGTGGCCGGTGACGTCGACCATCTGCCCGGCGATGAAATGCTCAGCACGTGATCGTCGCGCCGACGGGAAGCAGGCCATCCTCGTTCGCGACGCGGAATTCGGCGACCTTCTGCTTCAGCCCGACTTCAGCCTTGGCGAAAGCTTCGCGCTGCGGCTTGTTGACATTCTTGTGCTTGGCATCGCCTGCGCCGAGCTGGACGGAGAAATATCCGTCACGATCGGCGGTGCGATTTCCGGTGACCTGGCAACCTTCCAGCGACAGGACGGTCACGGGCACGTGACGTCCATCCTCCTGAAACAGGCGGGTCATCCCGACTTTCTTAGCGATCACGCCAGTGCGCATGATGCATACTCCTTACAGAGGCACACCGGACCATCCCGAGGTGCATGTCAGCCCGAATTTTCGAAACGTCGCCCCGTCCGGGCTGAATTGCTCAAACTGCCGGATGGCGAAGTGAGCGAGACGGGGGACGCGGCCCGGACTGTTCTCCCGAAGGAGGGTCCGGCGGTATCCCTATGTCTTGCCGGTCTGAAACCGGCGGGGCCATAGAGCCCCGAAACTCTCGGCCCGTTTAAAGTCCGGACCGAAGCGACTAGCGCGCAGACTCAAGCGAGCTTGATTTCCACGTTCACGCCAGCAGCCAGATCGAGCTTCATCAGCGCGTCCACCGTCTGGGCGTTGGGCTGCACGATATCGAGCAGCCGCTTGTAGGTGCGCACCTCGAACTGCTCGCGCGACTTCTTGTCGACGTGCGGGCCACGGTTCACGGTGAACTTCTCCATGCGCGTCGGAAGCGGAATGGGGCCACGAATAAGCGCGCCAGTACGCTTTGCGGTATCCGCGATCTCTCCAGTTGCCTGGTCGAGCACGCGGTGATCGAAAGCCTTGAGGCGAATACGGATATTCTGTGCGTCCATGTTCCACTACCGATGCGAAAGAGCCACGCGGCCTGTTGCCAAACCGCAAAAAACAAAGGCCCGCCCCGCTATCCCCGGTTTCCCGGAACGGGCGGCCCTCGAAAAATTACAATCGGCAGAAACGATTTCCGCCTGTGGGAGGGCCTATACGGGCGCAACCCCTGTCTGACAACCCCCGTTCTCCGCGAATTTGCCGGGAAAGCGGAAGGGTGCCTCACATAAAAAAGGGCCCGGCACTCGCTCGGAGTGCCGGGCCGCTTTTTCTCTGCCGCGCCGGGTGGCGCGAGGCTATATTACTTCGTGATCTTGCCGACGACGCCCGAACCGACGGTACGGCCGCCTTCGCGGATGGCGAAGCGCAGGCCTTCGTCCATCGCGATCGGCGCGATCAGCTTGACGCCGATGGAGACGTTGTCGCCCGGCATCACCATTTCGGTGCCTTCGGGAAGAATCACTTCGCCGGTCACGTCGGTGGTGCGGAAGTAGAACTGCGGGCGGTAGTTGGCGAAGAACGGCGTGTGACGGCCACCTTCATCCTTCGACAGCACGTAGACTTCGGCTTCGAAATCGGTGTGCGGGTTGACCGAACCCGGCTTGGCGAGGACCTGGCCACGCTCCACCGCTTCACGGGCAACGCCGCGGATCAGCGCGCCAACGTTGTCGCCAGCTTCACCGCGATCGAGCAGCTTGCGGAACATTTCCACGCCGGTCACCACGGTCTTCTGGGTGTCCTTGATGCCGACGATTTCGACTTCGTCACCAACGTTGACAATGCCGCTTTCGATACGGCCGGTCACCACGGTGCCGCGACCGGAGATCGAGAACACGTCTTCGATCGGCATCAGGAACGGACGGTCAGCCGGACGCTCAGGCTGCGGGATGTGCGCATCCACGGCTTCCATCAGCGCGATGATCGAGCTTTCGCCGATTGCCGGATCGCGGCCTTCGAGAGCGGCGAGAGCCGAACCCTTGACGATGGCGATGTTGTCACCGTCGAAGTCGTAGTACGAGCAGCAGCTCGCGCACTTCCAGTTCGACGAGTTCGAGGATTTCGTCGTCGTCGACCTGATCGACCTTGTTCATGTACACCACCAGCGCAGGCACGCCGACCTGACGGGCGAGCAGGATGTGCTCACGGGTCTGCGGCATCGGGCCGTCAGCAGCGTTCACCACCAGGATCGCGCCGTCCATCTGCGCGGCACCGGTGATCATGTTCTTCACATAGTCAGCGTGGCCAGGGCAATCGACGTGCGCATAGTGGCGGTTGGCGGTTTCATATTCGACGTGTGCAGTCGAAATGGTGATGCCGCGCTCACGCTCTTCGGGAGCTTTGTCGATATTGGCGAAATCGACCGCTGCACCGCCGTGAATGCCGGCCATCACCTTGGTGATCGCGGCGGTCAGCGTGGTCTTGCCATGGTCGACGTGACCGATGGTGCCGATGTTGCAGTGCGGCTTGTTCCGCTGGAATTTTTCCTTTGCCATTTCTCAAAAACCTCTGTCTGTAAAAAAGTGAATCTAACCGGGAGATGGTGCGGCACCCGGTGAATCAGGCGCCGCCCCTAGACGCTTGCCCAACCTTAGGCAAGCTTCTCCTTGATCTCTGCCGCCACGTTTGACGGCACTTCGTCATAGTGGCTGAACTGCATCGAGTAGTTGGCCCGGCCCTGCGTGAAAGAGCGCAGCTCGTTCACGTAGCCGAACATGTTGGCCAGCGGCACATTGGCTTCCACCGCCTGGGCATTGCCGCGCGTGTCGGTGCCCTGGATTTGCCCACGCCGCGAGTTGAGATCGCCGATGACGTCGCCGAGGTAATCCTCGGGAGTCACCACCTCGACCTTCATGATCGGTTCGAGCAGCTTGATGCCCGCCTTCTCTGCCGCTTCGCGCATTGCGCCACGCCCGCAGATTTCGAACGCAATCGCGCTGAGAGTCGACGTCATGGTAGGCGCCGTCGGTCAGCTTGATGGTGAAATCGATGATCGGGAAGCCGATGAGGTAGCCACTGGCGGCCTGCTCGCGCATGCCCTTTTCGATGGCGGGGATAAATTCCTTCGGAATGTTACCGCCCTTCACCTCGTCCGAGAAGACCACGCCCTGGCCGCGTTCGCCCGGGGTCACCGTCACCTTCGCACGACCGAACTGGCCCGAACCGCCCGACTGCTTCTTGTGGGTGTAATCGACGTCCACCTGACGAGCGAGCTATTCGCGGTAGGCCACCTGCGGCGCACCGACATTGGCTTCCACCTTGAATTCGCGGCGCATCCGATCGACGAGAATGTCGAGGTGCAGTTCGCCCATGCCCTTGATGATCGTCTGGCCCAATTCGTGATCGGTCGAAACGCGGAACGAGGGATCCTCGGCGGCCAGACGATTGAGCGCAATGCCCATCTTTTCCTGGTCGGCCTTGGTCTTGGGCTCCACCGACAGTTCGATCACCGGCTCGGGGAATTCCATCCGTTCCAGCACAATCGGCTGGCGCTCGGCGCACAGCGTATCGCCGGTGGTGGTTTCCTTCATCCCGGCCAGCGCGATGATGTCGCCTGCGAATGCCTCGTCAACGTCCTTACGGTCGTTGGCGTGCATTTCGAGCATGCGGCCGACCTTTTCCTTCTTGTCCTTCACCGAGTTCAGATAGGTGCCCTTGGCGAGCGTACCCGAATAGATGCGGATGAAGGTGAGGCTGCCGACGAACGGATCGTTCATCACCTTGAACGCCAGCGCGGAGAACGGCGCGTCGTCCGCAGGCGGACGGCTGTCCTTCTCGTCGCTGTCGATCTTCACGCCCTGCACGTCCGGAATGTCGAGCGGCGAAGGCAGATAATCGACCACGGCATCGAGCAAGCGGCTGCACGCCCTTGTTCTTGAACGCCGAGCCGCAGCACACGGGAACGAACGACTGGTTCAGCGTGCCCTTGCGGATGCAGGCCTTCAGCGTTGCCACGTCGGGCTCGTTGCCTTCGAGATAGGCTTCCATCGCGTCATCGTCCTGGTCGATGACCAGCTCGATCAGTTCCTGACGGTAAATCGCGGCTTCGTCGGCCAGATCGGCGGGAATTTCCTCGTAGAAGAATTCCGCGCCCAGCGCCTCATCCTTCCAGATGATCGCGCGGTTCTCGACCAGATCGACCAGTCCCTTGAGATCGGCTTCGATGCCGATGGGGATGTACAGCACCGCAGGCTTTGCACCCAGGCGATCGATGATCGACTGGACGCAGTATTTGAAGTTGGCGCCGGTGCGGTCCAACTTGTTGATGAAGCACATCCGGGGAACGCCGTACTTGTCGGCCTGGCGCCAGACGGTTTCGGACTGCGGTTCCACGCCCGCGACGCCGTCGAAACAGGCAACCGCGCCGTCGAGCACGCGCAGCGAGCGTTCCACTTCGATGGTGAAATCGACGTGGCCCGGAGTATCGATGATGTTGATCCGGTGGTCGTTCCAGAAACACGTGGTCGCAGCGGAGGTAATCGTGATCCCGCGCTCCTGCTCCTGTTCCATCCAGTCCATCGTCGCCGCGCCATCATGCACTTCGCCGATCTTGTAGGACTTGCCGGTATAGTACAGAATACGTTCGGTCGTGGTGGTTTTACCGGCATCGATGTGCGCCATGATGCCGATGTTGCGATAGCGGTCGAGCGGATACTCGCGGGCCATGTGGATTTCCTTAGCGTTTTGGAGGAGCGAACGGATCGCACGCCCCCCATATAGTATCGAATGTGACAGCTTGAAGGCCGCTCGAGACTCAACGAGCGCCCCGAGCCCTGCAAGCCTATCCCGACTACCAGCGGTAGTGCGAGAAAGCGCGGTTCGCGTCCGCCATGCGGTGCGTATCTTCGCGCTTCTTCACCGCGTTGCCGCGATTGTTGGCCGCATCCATCAGCTCGCCCGATAGGCGCGCGCTCATGGTGGTTTCGGCGCGACCGCGCGCGGCAGTGATCAGCCAGCGGATCGCGAGCGCCTGGGCACGCTCGGGGCGAACCTCCACCGGCACCTGATAGGTGGCACCACCAACGCGGCGGCTGCGCACTTCGACCTGCGGCTTCACATTGTTCAGCGCATCGTGGAACAGCGCGATCGGATCGGCCTTGGCCTTGGTCTGCACCACGTCGAGCGCGGTGTAGACGATACCTTCGGCAACGGCTTTCTTGCCGTCCAGCATGAGGTTGTTCATGAACTTGGACAGGATCTGATCCCCGAACTTGGGATCGGGCAGGATGACCCGCTTTTCGGGACGACGACGACGTGACATTTGCTTGTCTCCAATAATCTCGATTTGTCACCCCGGACTTGTTCCGGGGGCGGTGCTTTCTCTCAAACGACAGTCGCGGATGAAGGAAGCACCGCGCCCGGAACAGGTCCGGGCTGACAAGGAAAAACCTTACTTCGGACGCTTGGCGCCGTACTTCGAACGGCTCTGCTTGCGGTCCTTCACGCCCTGCGTGTCGAGCACGCCGCGCAGCACGTGGTAACGCACGCCGGGAAGATCGCGCACACGGCCGCCGCGGATCAGCACCACGGAGTGTTCCTGCAGGTTGTGGCCTTCACCGGGGATGTAGGCGATCACTTCGCGCTGGTTGGTCAGGCGGATCTTGGCCACCTTGCGCAGCGCCGAGTTCGGCTTCTTCGGGGTCGTCGTATAGACGCGCGTGCAAACGCCGCGCTTCTGCGGGTTGGCTTCCATCGCCGGCACTTTGGACTTGGCCTTGACGGGCTTGCGCGGCATCCGCACCAGCTGGTTGATAGTCGGCATTGATTTCTCTTCACCTTGTTTTCTGGCCCGGCCTTATTGCCGTGCCAGCGCGCCCCTTCCGGGCGCAAAACCGGTTCCCACTTTTGCTGAAGGGAGCGCGGACGAAACCGCAAACCTTCCACGCGAGGCGGGAGCCTGTCTCGAGGTGCCGACTGGCAGGCGGAATGGAGGTGAGGAACGTGCCAAGGCCCGCTCGTCCTGCGCCTGTCGAAGGACATTGTCCTTGACGGTGCCGGACTGGCGAACCTGCACGAGCCTGAAACACTCCACCCATCCGCGTTGCGGCACCGGGTTACTTTGACGGCTGCCCCCAGCCTCGCTCTCTTGCGAAAGCCGCGGCTGCAATAGAAAAGAGCCCCTCGCTTGTCAGTGAGGAGCCCCGGGACGTAACCGGCAATGTTCAGCTCTATCTGTCCAAGGCTGGCCGCAAGGGCTGGCTTCGGATGGGGGTGCCCTTAGTGGGGAATCCTACAGGGGTCAAGCGCGAGAACGCAGCTCCCGCTCTATTTGCCATTGACTTATACGCCAATGACCCATAAAACACAAAACGTGACGACATGGCAAACCGTGGTCGAATTGCCCGAGTTCCTGCGCCGGGCCAAGGCGACCATGACGGACGAGGAACGCGCGGCGCTGGTCGATTTCATCGCCGCCCATCCGGAGGCAGGCGTGGCACTCGGCGGCGGACTGCGCAAAGTTCGCTTCGCCCGTCCCGGCGGCGGAAAGAGCGGCGGCTATCGCACGGTCTTCGTGTTCGGCGGCTCGGATATCCCCGTGTTTCTGGTGACCGTGTTCGCCAAGAATGAGAAAGACAACTTGAGCAGGACCGAACAAGCCGAACTGATCGCGCTGAGCAAGGTCCTGATCGCCAGTTACGGAGTGCAGCAATGAGCGCCTATGAAAGCATCCGCCAAGGCCTGAACGAGGCGATCGCCTACGCCCAGGGCGAACAGACCGGGGCGGTGGTGCACCGCATCGCCGTTCCCGCCGCCGATGTCGCTGCGATCCGCGCCAGCACCGGCCTCTCGCAGGCCCAGTTCGCCCGCAGCATCGGCGTGGCCAAGGGCACCCTGCTCAATTGGGAGCACGGACGACGCAGGCCTACCGGCCCGGCACAGGTGCTGCTGGCGATGATCGCCAAGCGGCCTTCGCTGGTGGGGGAATTGTTGCGGTAGATGGGGATGCAATAGCAAAGAGCCCCTCGCCTGAAAGTGAGGAGCCCCGGGACGTAACCGGCAATGTTCAGCTCTATCTGTCCAAGGCTGACCGCAAGGGCTGGCTTCGGATGGGGGTGCCCTTAGTGGGGTTTGGGGTGGGGGTCAAGGGTCTCGCAGTGACGAAGTAAGATCATAAACAGTACTGGAGGGACATGATAGCGGCGCCCCCTCCTCCTCTCTCCGCCTGACCAACAAGGCTGCACGTAATTCTGCCTCTTGGACCCGATCCACTACAGCGAGCATATTTCCCGTTTTTCTCTTGTTCCGATCGTATCCCTCGACCACTTCCTCACACCGTCGTTGAACATCGTGCCGATGATCCGGCCGGTCATGATCAGTTGAATGCAATATGAGCCAGAGCTCGAAGCATGGATTGGAGTATGCCAACCCGATCCCATTCGCACGAGCGTCGAAAATTGTTTGGTCCACGTATGGGTGCTCGTCTCTATCGAAAACGATCCAAACGCGATCATTCTCTTCGTAACTGTTGCCTCGTTTCTTTGCTCTCAAAATTCGCTTTTGTTCGTTCTTGGCCTTGTCAAGCAGCACGGCCGGTGTTCCTGCGGCTCCAATCAGTTCCAGACGAAATAACGATCGTGGAAACCGCGTTTGAAAGGCCCTAAAGTAGTCAGGCTCTGTATTCTTTCCCTCGCAAAAAATTATACACTGCGGCCTTGCATCTCTGCGTTCAACACGCCGAGACAGTGCCCCGCCTTTTTTCCTCACTGCTCCACCCCGAACAGAAGCTCAACACTGCCAGCGTAGGGGATCGCGCCATATCGACCTTCCAAGTACCCTTTCTCAAAGTTGTCAGATTGACGAGATTTTATCTCAGCCAAAGAAAATAGTTCTGACCCTCCGCCCTCACCCCGTTCACAAAACCAAATTTGGTCGCGCCGAAGGGTCGGGGCTGACAACAAATTTGTATCATGCGTCGTAGCAATCAACTGCGCTCCCTTCGGATTGGTTGCTGCGCTCTGAAAAAGATTTACGATCTCTTCCGCAGCAAGGGTATGAAGGCTGGAGTCAAGTTCATCGACGATTATTAGAGATCCTAAATCTAAGGCTTCAAATACTTTCGACATAAGTAAAAGCAGGCGACGAGTTCCACTACTTTCCCTCCCCAAATCGAGATAGAAAATACTTCCGTCAATTCCTCTATGACCAAGCTCAAATATCCGATGCATATCATCGTCGTCAATTGAGTGATCAATTTCAGGCAATTCCCCGAGCTCTATTTTTTAAAATCCCAAAAAACTCTTTGGAAAGTCCTCTTAATTCCTCTAGGCACTTCGATCTCTTTTGCTTTCGCTCCCACAACGCCAGTACCGACAAATTCAAGAAATCTGATAACCCTTTGAATCTATTTCCGTCTTCTTAATTTCTTATTGATTGCATTGCGATAGATACCCATGAATGAAATTCTCTACCCCATTCTGAAATATATTGGACGAGCTTAGATAGTGAGGGATGATCATTTTGCGTTGCTGTAGATATGAAAAGGCTATTTGGCCTCATGAAGTCTACTAATTGCTTTTTCTGCCCAGTAAATTTTCCACCAAAGCTGACATCACCGTTGTTGCGTTGGTACAAGAGTTCTGCTTTCCTTCCGGATAACTATAAAGCCATTCCTCCACGAAGCGATCGTCGTTGCAAGTAAAGCCAAACGTGTATCGTACCTCATCCACAACGAAGTCAAGCTCGTGGAGGCTCTCCTCTGCTTTTGCTCTTCGCTTGCAAACGGGACCCTTGGCACCCCTCCCTTTGGGCTGCCCTGATTATGGGAACTGAGAATTGCGCTTCTAAAGAAGCGAAATGCTCGATGAGGTTCGATTTTCCCGAGGCGTTCGCTCCGTAGATTAATGCGCATGGGAGCACCTGGGTTTCGCCAATTGGTGGCACCGGCTTTGAAGGCACTTGAGGCCCCTTAAGGCCCGTCCGAATCATGGAAATTTCACCAAGGTCTTTAAACGACCTTGAATTCTCGAATTAAAAATCTGAGCAGCATTGGGAACCCCTTTCCTCCTCTCTAATGGCAGAGTTTTTCCATATACAGCCCTTAAAATGCATCCTAACCTGCTTAGGATCAATCTCTAACTTAGAGATAACCCCTTTCCTACACCCCCTCCCCCATGCTCCACCCCCGCGCATGAGTCGCGCCGAAAATCTCCCCGCCACCCGCACCCGCGCCATCCCCCGGCAGGGCAACAAGCTATGTCACCGCGCGGTGACGAGATTGGGACCGGGTGGCAGGGGCAGCTCGAACTTGGGCTCGAGATGTTCGTCATCGCCCTCGCGGCGGAATGCAACGCTCATGCCTGATCTTCGTCCTTTATCACCCAATCGGCAAGATCGGCTCCGGCAGCCATCAGTCCAAGACCGTGGGCGATTGAAGTCAGTTCATTGCCTTGCGCAATCCGGCGTTCGCCAAAGCGCTTCTCGAACAGCCTGCGCACCGCCGGGATGAGCGAGGATCCACCGGTCAGGAACACGTGGTCGATCTGGTCGGCGGCAAGGCCGGCCTGATCCAGCGCTGTCTCGACCGTCTGGTTGGCTGGAAAGGCGCAACGATTGGCGCCTACCTCCGCAGAATTTCGGCAGACAACGCCTTCCACTGAAGCCGAGACGGTGCGGAACTGACATACCGCGCTCAGTTGGCCAATTGGCTGACTATCCAACCCAATCTGCAATATGTATCGAATCCAGGAACCGATCCTGCACTCAACGATGTTTTGGCCGTCGGATTGCGCTGCCGAGGTAGCCTTCCAGTTTCGTTGATTGTCAAACGTGACCGCAATAAATTCGACAGGGGAGAAAGAGGTTATGACTGAGCCCGGCTTTGCCAAGCAGGATCTTCCACCGCCACCTCCGCCACTTGCGGGGATTGCCGTTGCCGCGGTTGTGTGTGGCCGCGATCATTGGATGGGTGGCGCTTGGCAGATTGTTTCTGTCGGAAACCGCTTTGTTCAGCGGCTTTATGGTGCTGTGGTATTGGGCGAAGATGGAACGGCTTTCGATGGCAAAGCTTCCAGCCTCGGTTTTGGGTGCCTTGGTGGGAATCGCTATCGCCTGGGCAATGTTTTACGGAGCGACCAACTATGGTGCCCATGGGGTTGTTGGCTGGACTGGCGCTGCTGATTGTCGCCATCTATCTGGATATCATCCAGATACTGCCGCTGTTATTTAATGCGTCGACCATGCTCTTCTCAATTGTTGCCGCTGCGCCTTTGATCCAGCTGAGGATTGATTGGGTCGAGCTTTGCCTTGCGACTATTGGCGGCGGATTCTTTTTCGGCGGCTTTGTTGCTGCGGTCATGTGGCTGGCAACAAGGTTTGCTCCAAAGCCTTCATGAAGTCTGCAACATCCTCGCGGGAACCCCTGAGGCAGGCCACACAAGAAGGGGGGGTTCACAGACAAAGAAAGGGTCTATTAGAGCCTCTAACGAACGAATGATTCGGAGAGGCGTATTTCTGATGTGCAAGCAGCAGCTACGGTGATTCCCGGCGGGCCTGTGCAGCGTGATCCGGCGCTCCTGCTCAAGGCGATCCCCCCCAGAGTTACGCCTGACCTGCTGGAACGGGAGCGCCTGGCCCTTTCGCGTCTTGACGGCGCGGCCGGGCAACTGATCACCGTTGTTGCACCGACCGGCTTCGGCAAGACATCGCAGTTGGCGCAATGGCGCAAGGAAGCACTGGCCGCTGGAAGCCTCGTAATCTGGCTGACTCTCGACAATCGGGATGAACCGCTGCGGCTGGTCAACGGTCTTGCCCGGGCCGCGCACCAGGCATCTGGTCGGCAGGGATTTCGACGGCCAGTTCATCGAAAGTCTGGAGCGATTTTCGGACCCGCTTGAAGCAATGACCGCTTGGCTTGCCGAAACGGCAAGACTGTCGAAAGATATCTTGCTGATCATTGATGAGGCTGACCGCGCGCCTGAAAACACCCGCACCGAATTCCTCACCTATCTGGCCGGAAATGCGCCTGCAAATCTCCGGATCGTTGTCGGTGCCAGGCCAACGGAACGGATCGGCAGCAATGGCCACCTTATTGATAGCCCCCACACCAGGCTGTCCGCAGATGACTTGCGCTTCAAACCCGATGAAACAATTTCAGTTCTCTCCTCTGCTCTCGGCAAAGCGCACGATGTCGAGGTTGCGCTTCGCTTGCATGAATTGATCGAGGGCTGGCCGTTGGGGGTGCAACTGGCGATCGCATCCCTGCGCCGCAACGATGATCTCTCCAGCTTCCTCAGCGCGGCAACCGCAGACATTCGCCGGTTTTTTATCGATCGGCTGATCGACCGGCAGCCTGAGGCCGCAAAGCAGCTGCTGATCCGCATTTCGTCGCTTGACCTCGTCCATCCAGATCTTTGCGTCGCGATCCTGCAAGACGAGGACGCAAGGGGTGAGCTTTGCCGGTTGCAGGAGCAGACACCGCTTCTGTCGCAAGCGGAAGAAGGTGAATGGATGCGCTTGCACCCCATGGCCAGGGAAGTGCTCAGCGAACGCATTCAGGAAATCTCTGAAGATAGCCGAAAGGCCATGTCAGCCCGGGCCAGCGAATGGCTCGCACAGGCAGGGCTGTTCGAAGCCGCTGCCGAGCAAGCTTTGGCCGCTGGGCTGGAAGAGCAGGCCTATGCCATGGTCGAGATCGTCATGCAGCAGATGTTGACCGATGGCAGAATTGGTGCCGTCCTGGAATGGCATCGCCGTTTGCCGGACGCGGAATTTGATCGGCACCCCGGCTTCTGGATGCCAGTGGCATGGGCACTGGCCATGAGCGAACGCCATGCAGAGGCCTTGCCACTGGTCGATCGCATCGTAGCCCGCTCTGGATTGCACGTCGAAGACAAGTTCGAAGCAGCATTGATCCGGATGACATCAGCCGGCTTCTCGGATTCTGCCGACAAGTTGAGCGAAGAGCTGAAGACCTGGATCGAGGCGCCCAAGGCGGCGCGACCTAGGGACATTCCAGTTTACTGGATCAGCCGCGGTCTTGCTTCACTCTATGCTGGAAAACCCGATCAGGCCCGGGTGGACTGGCTACGGTTTGAAGGCTTTGATCGGACAATCACCTATACCCCCATGTCGCGCGGCTTTGGATCCTACGGCGTGGCAATAAGCTACCTTTGGGAGGGACGCTGCGCGCTGGCAGAACAAGTGCTGCGCCCCGCCCTTGCGATGGCTGAAGCGCAAATGGGCCGACGCAATCTTGTGACATGCATGTTGGCCGCACTGCTCGCACGCGCGCGCTGGGAAGGGGGATGCAGTGATGAGCCCACTGCCCTGCTGGCGCTGCGACTTGATATTCTGGAGCGTCAAGCTCTGCCCGATGCCCTGATGAGCGCCTACCTCACACTGGCTCGAATTGCCGAACATGAAGGCAGGCACGACAAGTCGTTCAGTATGCTCGAAGAACTGCGGGCGATTGGCATCACAAGGCGCATTCCGCGGCTCCATTTTGCCGCGCAGTGCGAAATGGTTCGCCAGCACGCGAAAGCAGGTCGCGGAGAGACGGCCGGAGCTCTGGTTCGCCAGCTGTCGATGATTTTTGCCACCCAACAGACCCAATACCCCACGCAGTTCCTGCCTTGGCTGGAACTGCAACTCGAACTCGCAAAGGTTTACGCTGCGCTGGCGCATCAAGGTGCCGATCACATGCTTGAGGCCCTGCAGGATGTCGATCGCGCCACCACTCTGGCGACAAGCCTCAACCTGGGCCGGGAAGGCGTCGAAGTGCGGATGCTGCGCAGCCAGGTCCTCGATCGCTGCGGCGACGCTGCAGCGGCGGCAGACGTCCGCCGGGAGGCGCTGAGCCTCGCGGAAATCAGTGGGCAAATGCGCTTAATCGAACAATACGGCGGCCCCGCCTGCGCGTCACCTGTCAGCGCCACACCTTTAGCTGCCACGGCTACCATGGACACAACAATCGGTGGCGCAATCCTGACAATCAAGGAGCGCGAGATCTTGAGCTTGCTGGCACAGAGTATGAGCAACAAGGAAATTGCCACTGCTCTCGACCTGTCGGAACAGACGGTCAAATGGCATCTGAAGAACTTGTTCCAGAAACTTGATGGCGCAAACCGCAAGCACACCGTAGCCCGCGCCCGCATGCTCGGCCTCATCGCCGCTTAGGCAGACGGTGGGTGCGGAGCATCTGGCAAACCGATTACTGGCGTCCGATGTGCGGATTTGAACGGCGCGTGGCACCTGCCTAGCTTCGCCCGCTAGCAGGACAAAAAGGCAAATGTGTGCGGTTACGCATCGATCTGCATCGGAGAGGCCAACCGACATGAGCGTGAAAACAATTCGATCCGTTTGCGATCCCAATTGCATTGCCCGGCCACGTTGCGGCATCGAGGCGCTGGTAGAGGACGGCCGGATCACGTCGATCAAGCCCGCTGATTTCCCGAAGCAGTTCAACATCAAGAGCCGCATTTGCCAGATGGGCATGTCGCGGCTGGAATACCAATATCACCCTGATCGGCTGAAAACGCCGCTGCGCCGCACGGGTCCGCGCGGCAGCGGGCAATGGGAGGCGATCAGTTGGGACGAAGCGATCACGCTTTACCTTGAGGCTGAACAGGCGGCGACTCGCGATTATGGCGCGCGGTCTGTGCTGCACTCGCACTATACCGGATCAGCCGGGATCATATCGCGCGGCGCCGGCAGTCGCTATGCTGCGCTGACCGGCGCTTCTGTCATGTCGCTGATCATGGGCGGTTTTGATTTTGGCGTGGTCAAGGGGCTGCAATATACCTTCGGTTATGACGCGTTCGCCTTTTTCACCCGGATGGGACACCAGTTCAGCGATGCGGTGAATTCCGACATGATCCTGATCTGGGGTGCGAACCCGGTGGTCACCCGCAGTGTCGACTATGCCCCGCTGACCAAAGCGCGCAAAGGCGGCACCCGGCTGGTCTGCATCGACCCGCGCCGCAGCGCCACCGCCGATATCTGCGACGAATGGCTTTCGCCCGCTCCGGGAACCGATGCGGCGCTGGCCTTGTCGATGCTTGACCACCTGATCAAGGAGGACCGGATCGATCGGGCCTTCCTGCTGGCCCACACCAATGCTCCACTGCTGGTGAGGCAGGATAATGGTGCGATGTTGCGCGCCCAAGATCTGGTTGAGGGCGACGGTGATGGGCTTGTCGCTTGGTGCGATGGCAGCGCGGCAGCGGTAGAGGTTTCATCGGCACAGGCACCCGCCCTGTTCGCCCGTTGTAAGGTTTCCCTTGCCGACGGTTCGCAAGTTGAGGTCGCCACGGTGTTTACGCTGATGCGCGAACTGGCGGCGCAATACCCGTTTGCCATTGCGGCCGAAATCTGCGGCATTCCCGAGGACGCCGTCGCGCGCCTTGCCATCGATTTTGCCGCGGCAGAGCGCGCCGCGATCCGCGCGGGCTATGGCATCGATCACTATTACTATTCCGATGTCACCATGCGCGCGATAGCCGCCTTGGTCGTAGTCAAGGGCTGCATCGGCAAGCCCGGCACCGGGGTCATGATCAATGCGGGCGACAAGCTGGCGCCCTTTCACGCCAGTTCATTCTACGCCCCGGATGGCAAGCGACCACACCAGGCCTTCAGCCTGATGCACGCCGATGCGGCGGTGATTTCCGGCGATCCCTATCCGATCAAGATGGAGGTGATCTCGTTCGGCAATCCGTTCAACCAGGGCAAGCCCAACCGGCGCAAGGTGCTCGGCACCTATCTGGAGCAGCTGGATTTCGTGGTGGTGATCGATCACTTCATGACCGACACCGCCCGCTATGCCGACCTGGTCCTGCCCGCTGCGACCATCTTCGAACGAACCGATGTGGCGGTCGATCGATATGTGCAATTGCAGGAAAAGGCCGTTGAACCTGAAGGCGAGGCCAAGTCAGACTTCGATATTTTCAGGCTGATTGCCGAACGCAATGGCCTTGGCGGCTATTTCGACAAGACGCCCGAGGAATATCTCGACGAAATGCTCAAGGCGAGCCCGGATATGGGTATCGACAGCTATGCCCAGCTGGCGGAGGAGAAGGTCGTCTCGCCCTATACCGAAACTACCCCGCACATCTGCATGGAAGACCTGACGTTCCCGACGCCGTCCGGCCGGATCGAGTTCTATTGCGAAAACCTGCGCAGTTTCGGGGTAGAATTGCCCTATTACAAGCAGCCCGTGGAGGCCTCCCCCGCCAACCCGCTCTTCGCAAACTATCCGCTGGTGCTGCTCTCACCGCATAGCAAAACCCGGATCCACTCGACCTTCGCCAACATGCATTCGATCCGCAAACCGGACCAGCCCATCGTCAGCATAAGCCAGCCGGATGCCACCGCGCGCAATCTCTCCAGTGGTGACATGGTCGAGATCATCAATGCGCGTGGGCGGGTTGTGATCCGGTGCGAGATTGATGAGCGGGTTCGCCCCGGCTGCGTGGTGATCGAGGAAGGCTATTGGGTGTCCGAGTTCGTTGAAGGCGATCTCTATTCGCTCATCAATGACAACTGGAGCCCGACCGCCCTGACCTACCCGCACAACGACGTGCTGGTGGAGATGGTAAAACTATAACTGCCTAAGCTGATGCGATGGCTGTCAGGCCTTCTTCAGATGCTCGTATTCACCCAGCGCCTCGACGATGGAAGTGCGCAGCCATTGGTGAGGTGGCGAGGCATCAGTAATCTGGCTCCAGAATACACTGGAACTGAATTCGGTTTTCTCATCTGAGATTTCGAGCACGACGAGGGGCAGCACCTCGGTCATCCAATGCGCCAATGCGCCAGGTGATCGGGCGACAAGCTGGCTTCTGGTAGCAAGGATAAGCGAGCTGAACTGGGTCATCGAATTGATCTGCGACGGGGCATCAAAGCTTGGGATTCCGACCACCGCCTCGCGCCCTCCGGTCGAGAACGGGAAGCTGGCGTTGTAGATCGTTCCGACCGAAGGATATTGCGCCAAGTCTTGCTTGCTGACGATTTTCCGGCCTGCCAGCGGATGATTGGCCGAAACCACGGCTGTCGCGCCGGTCGCGGTAAGCCGTTGATTTGCGCAAATCCGGCCACATGTCAAAGTCACCACACACCGCCAGCATCGATCGCTGAATTTCCTAGCCAATGGGGCAGATCGACCGGAACATCGACAAAATCGACCCGCACATTCGGTGCTTCGATGGCCAGCTTGTCGAGCCATTTGTTCATCAACAGCAGGCTGAGATAATGCGGCGCCGCGATACGGAAAAATTCATGCGCCGTGGATGGATCAAACCCCTCCGGCTCGAACAGTGATTCCATTTCCGCACACAATTCAGCCACCCGTGGTTGAATTTTCAGGGCAAACGGGGTTGGCTGCATACTGCGCCCGACCCTGACCAGCAGCGGGTCGTCAAACTCGTCACGCAACCGGGCCAAGGCACCGCTCATGGCCGGTTGTGACAGTCCGGATTTGTCAGCAGCCGCCGCGACGCTGCCTTCTTCCAGCAAGGCCCGCAACAGTGGGATCAGGTTGAGGTTTCTGGTTCTTATCGCCACGATTCAAACTTCCTCGCGATTCGCTGGACATGTATATCCAGAAATTCGATGCTTCGATTTCCATATATCGATTATTCGGATGCCTTTCAAATAGCCATATTGCCTGTCATCGAAACAAATCTGGCTGACCACTGCATGGTCGACGCAAACAGACGGAACCACCCAAGGGGACACGAATGCCACGGTTGCTTCATATTCAATCCAGCCCAAACCTTGATGGCTCGCTCACGCGTGTTTTGTCCCAGCAGTTTGTCGACACCTGGGTGGCAAGCCATAACGACACGACTGTGGACGTGCTTGATCTTGTAACTGACCCGATCCCGCATTTCGGCCCGGATATCATGGCCGCCCGTGGCCCTGCGGACCAACTGAGCCAGGCAACGCTGGATGCAATGGCCATGGTCGATCGCCTGTGCACCCAGCTTGAAGCCGCCGATATCCTTGTGATTGGTTCGCCGATGATCAACCTGACCATCTCTACGCAATTGAAGGCATGGTTCGATCACATCACGATTGCTGGCCGAACTTTTGAGTACGCCGGGCCTGGCATTGTCCGTGGCCTGCTGTTTGGCAAGAAGACCTTCGTGATCGAAGCGCGCGGTGGCGACTACGCCGATCCACCGGCAAGTGGCTTCGATTATCAGGAGCCGCTGCTGCGTGCCCTGCTGGGACTTATCGGCAACTATGACGTCACGTTCATTCGGGCGGAAGGCACCCGCCAACGTCCGGACGAAGCGGATGCCATTATGCGCCATGCAGAAAAACTGGTGGCCCGGATCGCGGCCTGACGGAATCCACGGAGAATTTTATGGCAAGTCAACTCAAGGTCGTTTCAGACACAGGGCCGCTGGAATCTCTTTCCGATCGCATCCGGCCATATCTGGCTGAAATCGCCAGCCGCGCCAATGCCACCGAAGAGGCGCGGGCCGTGCCGAACGAAAACATCGAGATCGCCCGCAAGGCCGGATTTGTCCGCGCGTTCGTGCCCAAGCAATATGGCGGTGATGAGCGGAGCCTGAAGGACTACAACCAAGCCATTCGCCTAATCACCAAGGCTTGCCCCTCAACGGGCTGGGTAACTGGCGTGCTCAACGTTCATCAGTCGGGCGTGATGCATTACCGCAAGGGCTTGCAGGACGAGATCTGGAAGAACGGCCCGGATACGGTCATCTGTTCGTCGGGCAGCCCGATCATCAAGGCAGAGCTGGTCGATGGCGGCATTCTGGTCAACGGCAACGGCCGCTGGAGCAGCGGCAGTGACCATGCCGAATGGGCAGGCGTCGGCGTTAAACTGCCCGACCTTAGCGACAGCCAGTATCCCGAACGCCGCTATCGCGAACACATGTTCATGGTCCACAAGAGCCAGTTCCGGATCGAGGACGACTGGTATTCGCGCGGGATGCGCGGCAGCGGATCGAAGACGCTGGTGTTCGAAAACCTGTTTGTGCCGCAGGAAAATGTCGAGTCATTGGCCGATCTGAACCTCGGCCTTGCGCGCGGAGCAGGCACGGTCGACAGCTGGATTTCGCGCGTGTGCTACAGCCACATCTTCGCGACCTTCCTGCCTTCCATTGCGCTCGGCTGTGCCGATGGGATGATCGAGGAATTCCGCAAGCGCCAGCGCGTGCGCAAGAACGCTTACACCAGCGCGCAGGGCATCCTGAACCCGATGGGCCACATCCGTCTGGCCGAAGCGACCCATCAAATCGATGCCGCATCGGTGTATTTCTACCACCTCCTCGACAAGCTGGAACAAGATGCCAAGGACCGGGTGAAGCTGACCGAAGAGCGTTTCTGGGAGGTGGGCGCCAAGCTCGGCTATGTCACCAAACTGGCGGTCGAAGTGATCAACAACCTGTTCGAAGGGGCCGGCGCGAGCGGCATTGCCGATTTCAATCCGATGCAGCGCTATTGGCGCGATGGGAACACCGTGCGGCTGCATCAGGGGATGGATTACGACACCACCAAACAGACCCACGGGCGCTGCCTGATGGGATTGGCGCCAACGCCCGATCTTTGACCGGGCGACACGTTTTCAATTGGGAGAGAGAGAAGCACAATGGCGGCAAGTTTGAAGGAAGCCTTTCGCGTTCGGGTAGAACTGTCCGGCATGATGGACGTCGGCCCGGTGCCAGGCGGCTATCGCCGGATTTTTCCTATCGTCGGCGGCACGTTCGAAGGGCCGCGGATCAAGGCCAAGCTGTTCCCGATCGGGGCGGACTGGAACCTGGTGCAACCCGACGGCATGATGTTCGTCAGCGCGCGCTATTGCATGCAGACCGATGACGGGGCGATCATTTCGGTTCTCAACGAGGGTTACGGGCGTCTGGATGAGGAAGCGCAGGAACTGATCAAGACGATGGGCATGCCCAATCCCGATACCTGGTATTCCAAGACCCAGCCGCGTTTCGAGGTTTCTGATCCGAAATATGACTGGCTGACCAAATCGGTGTTCGTGATGGATCACCAGCCGCCGAAAGACCCGAATATCGTGGAACTGATCGGCTACGAAATCGTCTGATCAACCCTGACAATGGACCAACGGGGCGAGCAGGGATGCCTGCCCGCCCCGGTTTTGCGTGATCATTTCGCCGCCGCACCACCATCAGCAAGGTGCACGCTGCCGGTCATCCCGCCAGACCGCTTGCTGAGCAGGAACGTGGCAATATCGGCCACTTCCTCGGCAGTGACCATCCGCCCGATCATATGCAGTTCCTTCATGTGTTCCCAGAACGCGGGATCGGGAAAGGCGCTTTCCACCATCGGCGTCTTGATGAAGGACGGGCACACCGCGTTGCAGCGGATGTTCTGCTTGCCGTAATCGATCGCCGTCGATTTGGTCAGCCCGACAACGCCGTGCTTGGCCGCGATATAGGCGGGCAGCGCGGGTTCGGCGAGCAGGCCCGCCAGCGAAGCCATGTTGACAATCGAACCGCCGCCACCTTCGAGCATGATCGGCAATTGCGCTTTCAGGCACAGGAACACGCTGGTCAGGTTGACCGCGATCATCTTGTCCCAATTGGCATCCGAACAGGCCGTAATCGGCCCGAATTCGCCGCCAATCCCGGCATTGTTGACTGCGCCATCGATGCGCCCGAAATCGGCTGCGATCTGCGGATAGGTGGCGTTTACCTGCCCCGCGTCGGCCACATCGATTGCATAGCTGCGCGCCCCGGCAAGGCCAGCGGCGACCTCGGCGGCGGCTTCGCCGTTGAGGTCCATCACCGCCACCTTCGCGCCCAGCTCGGCCGCGCGCAGGCAGATCGCCTTGCCGAGGCCCGATCCGCCGCCGGTCACCGCAATGACCATATCCTGCAAATCACTCATGTCACTCTCCCTGGAGACCCGGTCAGACCGGGTCGGAAACCTTCAGCACCATCTTGCCCGGCTGCTTGCCGGTAAACATGGTCGGCAGCAGCAGCGGAGCCTTCTCGAATCCTTCGTGAAGGTTCTCCTCCACGTGGATTTTCCCTTCCATCACCCATTGGCCCAACTGCTGCGCCGCCGCAGGAATCTGGTCGGTGTAGAAGAACAACAGAATGCCGCGCACGGTCAGCTGCATGACGCAAATCTTCATGTAATTCGTCGGGCCCTGTAGCTTGGTATCGACATAGCCCGATGACATCGCCCCGCAGATCAGGATGCGCCCACGGGGAGCCATCTGCATCAGCAATTCGTCCAGCATATCGCCGCCGACATTGTCGAAATAGGCATCAACGCCATTTGGGCAGGCAGCGCGCAATTGTTCGGCAAAATCATCGCGCTTGTAGTCTATTGCAACGTCATAACCGGCCTTCTCGACCAGCCACTTGCACTTGTCCGCCCCGCCAGCGATGCCGACGACCTTGGCCGCGCCCTGCAATTTGGCAATCGGCCCGGCCAGCGAGCCGGTTGCCCCGGTGGCGGCGGAAATGACGACCGTGTCGCCTTCCTTCACCTGCAAGCCATCAGTAATGCCGAAATAGGCCGTCAGCCCGCCCACCCCGAACACGCCGAGGTTCCACGACACCGGGTATGGCGCATCGGGCAGATGGCGCAGCGGCATCGGCCCGTCGGCGCGCACGATGCAGTAATCCTGCCAGCTCATGAACCCTTCGATCAGTTCGCCCGGCTTGTAATCGGGGTTCTTCGATTCGACGACCTGACCGATCCCCATGCAGCGGATCGGCTCGCCCGGCATGACCGGCTTCATGTAGCCGCCGTCATCGGTCAGGTAGATGCGCTGGCTGGCGTCGTAGCCGAAATAGATCGACCGGACGAGTACATCGCCTTCCCCCACTTCGGGCACGGACGCCTCGTTATAGGTGAAATCCTCCAAGGTCAGCGCGCCCACCGGGCGGCGGGCGAGGAGCCATTGGCGGTTGATCGGGCCTTCGGTCATGCAGATTCTCGCTTTCGATGGAAATTGATGATGTCAGATCGCGCGCCCGGCGTTGTGCCAATAGGCCGCCCGAATATCCTTCTTGAGCACTTTGCCCACCGGGCTGCGCGGCAGCAGCTCGACAAAATCGACCGTCTTGGGCGCTTTTACCGAGCCGACCTTTTCCTTGCACAGCGCGATCAGTTCTTCGCCGCTTACCGATGCGCCGGGCTTGAGTTCGACCACGGCCTTCACCGCCTCGCCCCAGCTATCGTGGGGCACGCCGATCACCGCACAATCCATCACCGCCGGATGCGACCAGATCACCTGTTCGACCTCGCTGGGATAGACATTGAACCCGCCCGAGATGATCACATCCTTCTTGCGGTCGGTGATGTGGAGGTATCCCTCCGCATCGATATGGCCGAGGTCGCCCGTGTGCAGCCAGCCGTCGATAATGGCTTCGGCGGTCTTTTCAGGTTGTTTGTAATAGCCGCGCATCACGATATCGCCGCGCACGCAAATCTCGCCCGTTTCGCCTTGCGGCAGGGCATTGCCGGCATCGTCGAGGATGGCGGTGGTGTTCATCAGCGCGGGGATACCGCAGGATGACAGGCGGTTGTCGTCGGCAATTTCGCCATTGCGGTAGTGGTCGCCTAGGCGCAGGAAGGCGATGGAGCCGGGGGCTTCGGTCTGGCCGTAGCCCTGAAACATTTTCGGACCGAAAATCTCCAGCGCGCGGCGCAATTTTTCGACCGCCATCGGCGCTGCGCCATACATGAAATAGCGCACGCTGCGGAACTTTTCGGCAATTCCCAGCCACTTCCAGCAAGACGGTAGATCACCGTGGCGGGCAGGAACAGTTCGGTCACGCCCTCGCCCTCGATAGTTTCGAGCAGCACCTTGGGATCAGGCCTTGGAAATGACCACGATCCGCCCGCCGCGCGCAGTGGCGGGCAGGCTGAGGAAGCCGGCCGTATGCGTCATCGGCGCAGCGGCGAGGTTCACGATGGGTGCGTCTTCGGGATAGGGATTGTTGATCACCCCGTTCGCCACCGACATGCCCAGATTGCGGTGGGTTTCCATCACCCCCTTGGGTGCGCCGGTGGTGCCGCCGGTGGGCATGATCGCAGCGAGGGTATCTTCGGGGAAATAGCGGCCCGGATCGGTGGCGGGATAAGCGCCGCAGAAATCGTCGAACGCTGTCGTGCCCGGCACTTCTCCGTCAATGCAGATGAACTGCCGCACCTGCGGGCAAGCCTGCCGGATCGCCTCGATATCGCCCGCAAACGCAGCGTGGAAGAACAGGACCTCGACATCGAACCCACTCACTAGCTGGATATGGTCTTCCACCGGGCTGCGCGGATTGAGCGGCACCCAGGCGAGGCCCGCGCGCCAGAACGCCAGCACGCACAGCCACGCCTTGGGATCATTATTGGCCAGCACCGCGCATTTGGTTTCCAGCGGCAGATCCATCGCGATCAGCGCATGGGCAACCTTGCAGGTAACGTCACGCGACTGCCCGAAAGTCCAGTCATCGCCGTCCATCGTATAGGCAATCCGGTCGGCGCCAAAGCGCGCACCACGGTCGAAGAAGGCGATCAGGGACATGCGGGATTTCCTGCTGGTTCAGTCGAGCGGCGGAAAGGTGGCGAGCGTGGCGGGCAGATCCAGCTCCACTTCGCGCGTCTGGCCGTGCTTCATCTGCATCGCGGCACGTTCGGCGATGATGCCGGTGTCGAGACCGATCTTGAACCCGACATTTTCCGCCGCCATCCCGGCAAACAGCGGCTCCACAAACGGCGCTGTGGTCTGGTCGAGCACCGCACGGTGCATCCCCAGCACGGAATGGCTGAGGCGGGTGATCCGGCCCACCAGATCAGCGACATAAGTATCCAGTTCGCCCGCGGGCAGGCTGCGGTTAATCAGGTTGTACCGCTCCGCTTCAGCAGCGGAGAAATCCCGCGCCGAAAGCAGGAATTCCATCCCCCGCGCCGGGCCAGCCATCATCAGCACCCGCGTCGCCCCGCCGCCGGTAGCGAGGAACCCCGCGCTGGCTTCGGGCGAGCAGAACAGCGAGCCCTCAGATGCAAAACGCATGTCGAGCGCGAGCGCAAATTCCAGCCCCCCGCCGCGAATGCGCCCATCGATCTTGGCGATGGTCACCTGCGGAAGATTCTGCCAGCTCAGGCCGAGCGATTGCAGCCCGTTGATATCGGGATAGCGGCTGGCCTTGGCCGGATCGTTCTGGGTATCTGTCAGATCATCGAGATCGAAATGGGCGATGAAGAAATCTGGATCGGCACTGTCGAACACGACCACCTTCAGTGCCCGGTTGCCCATCAGATAGCCGGTCAGCTGAAACAGTTCCTGCACCATCAACCCGTTCATCAGGTTGATCGGCGGATTGGCAAAAGTCACATAAAGCACTGCGCCCTCTTCGCGCAGTTTCAATGTCTGGAATTCCATGGTGAATTCTCCTCAAACTGTAAGCTGCGCGGGCGTCAGACGATCTGCTGGATGCCGATGGCGGCGTAGCCGAAGCTTTCCAGCGCCCCCAGCATCTCGCGGTGACCCAGCACTTCACTCGGGCTGCGGAAGCCCACCGCGCGCGGCGTTTCGCGCGACAGGCGCATGGCGGCATAGGCTTGCAGCAAGCCGGTGGTGTAATAACCGCCCGTGGACATCAGCGTAACCTTGACCATCACCTTGTTGCCCGTGCCCACGACCGTATCGACCGCCCGGTGCACAAAGCGCGATTCGCGCGGCGGGGTGTGGGGGGTGATGTCTTTCGACATCTGATCGAGCAGGGGATAAAGCTGTTCGTCCGGCACCCATTGCAGGCTGACCTTGTAGGCGCGTTCCAGCCCCAGTTCCTTCTTCCACAATTCCTGATTGGTCATGGCCACCGACATGCGGCAATTGCGCACCCGGCCATCGCGGCTGAACCAGATCGGGTTGCTTGTCCCGCCCCAGTTCGATGCGGTCAGCACGCGGCCCGAAGGCGTCACGATCTGGCCAGTCTCGATCCCCGGATAGCGCACCAGTTCGTTGTTTTCGAGATAATAGGCCGGGTGGCGCACCGCATCCAGAATGGTCTGGGCAGAGCCGACTGTCGGCACGGCCACGGCCACTTCGGTAATGTCGATCGTGTCGATCCCCGGCGTCTCAAGGCAAAACTGCGCGGCCATTTCCGACAGGCCGTACATGCAGCTGGTCGACGGCATCAGCGCCAGCCCAGCGGCGGCATAATCCGCACCATATTCGCGCATCAACATCGCCACGACATGCTGTTCGCCCGTGGTGTCCATGTAATGCAGGCCGGATTTCAGCGCCGCTTCCACCACCGGGCGGCAGAACCGCATGAACGGGCCGACCGTGTTGCACACCACCTTGCGGCCTTCGAACAGGTTGGCCAGTGCCTGCGCGTCGTGTGCGACCTCGGCAATTTCATAGATGGCATTTTCAATACCCGGCACCAGCTTGAGCGCTTCCTCAATCTTCGCCCGGCTGCGCCCGGCGGCGACAAAGCCCACCCCCAGTTCGCGCAGATGTTCCATCACCAGCCGGCCAGTGTATCCGCTGGCCCCATAAACAACGACGGGAAGTCGTTCGCTCATCTCTCATCCTCTCAATCAAATGCGCAAAATTGCGTTCGCGATCAGTTGCGGCCCCAGCCTTGCTCGGAATTCATCCGGGTCATTAGGTAACCGTAGTGCATCAGCAGCAGATTTGTCTCGCCATCCTCGATCTGCATCGCGCGGGCATCGCGCAGCAATTTCTCGATCGGATATTCATTGGTCAGGCCGACACCGCCGAACAATTGCAGCGAATCGTTGACCACATTGAACATTTCGGAACTGCAAAACGCCTTGCCCGCCGCGGTGAAATAGGGGTGAGCCTGCGGCGAGGTGGCGGTATATTGCGCCACATGGCGGGCCATCGCCTTGATCGCTTCGACCTTCGCACCGATAGATCCGATGCGGAACTGGGTGAGTTGCAGATCAGCCAGCAGCGCCCCGCCCTGCTTGCGTTCGTTCACATAATTGAGCGCCATTTCGAATGCCGCCCGCGCGAGGCCGGTCGATACGTGGCTCATCGCCGTGCCCGCCATCGCCCATGCCATCGCGTGTTTCACGTCGTAATCGTCGCGCGTCGCCACGGCAAAGCGGCGCGGGACTTTCACGTTGTCGAAAAAGATTTCGCCCTGCGGCAAAGCCCGCTTGCCGATCTTTTCCAGTGGCTTGCCCTTGGAAACACCAGCAATGTCGAGTGGGACGATGATGTTGCAGCCATAAACACTGCCATTTTCATCATAGAAGCCGTCTCCATAGTCTGCTGCGATATCGAGCAGCGCGGTTTCTGCTACATAGCCATTTGACACCCAGGCCGAAGTCTGGCCATTGATTACAATGTCATCACCGATGAACTTGGCGGTGAGATTGCCGACATTGCCCTTCGATCCGGGGAAGCGTTCCTTGGGATAGAGCGTCAGCCCATCCGATCCACGATCAGGCTGGGTCGCACCCCAGCAGCCGATCTTGCCCTCGCACATGTCGATCAGTTCTTGCTGGCCGCTTTGCAGGGATGCGACAATCGGCATCGATCCTGCACCCAGCGAAACCGCCAGCCCGACATCGCCCCAGGCGATTTCATTGACCACCAGCCCTTCCATGCGCGCCGCAATGGCGGGCGGCACATCCATCATGTGCTGCGGCCCGATTCCCAGCTTGTTCACCTCGCGATGGAAATCCCAGAACGGCGAGCCTTTTTCATAGGCCAGCTTGGGTTCCATCCGGTCCAGTTCCTGCCCGATCGGGCGGATCACATCAGCGGAAAAACGGTGCATGTTCTGCTGGATCGCCCGTTCTTCTTCGGAAAGCCCGGCATCGAAGCCCGAGATTTCCACGTGTGGCCAGGCGATATTGCTGTGTGCCATTCTCTAATCCTTAGCGCGTGAACAAATTGACAGTAACAACGGCTTCTTCGTAACCGCTCGATCCGCCGCCGTTTTCCTGCAGGGCGACCTTGGCCCCTTCGACCTGCCGCATGCCCGCCTCTCCGCGAAGCTGTGTAACCAGTTCGTGGATCTGCCCCATTCCGGTGGCACCAATCGGATGGCCCTTGCATTCCAGCCCGCCCGATGGGTTGACCGGAATGCGCCCACCAATCGACAAATCGCCACGCTCTGCCGCAAGGCCTGCTCCACCCATCTCGGTGAGGCCGAGATATTCGACTGCCATGATCTCGCCCATCGCGGTGGCATCGTGGACTTCCACCACCGACACATCCTTCGGGCCAAGCCCCGCGCGTTCGTATGCCATGTTGGCCGCGCGGCGGCAGACGGACTTTTCGAACTCGTCCGCGCGCCGGTCCGATGCGGTGGCGATGGCGGTGGCCGCCACCTTGATCGCCCGGTTGCGATTGCCTTGCAGGCGCTTGAGCCCGCGTTCGTTGCACACCACCACTGCGGCCGCGCCATCGGTCAGCGGGGCGCACATCGCCACGGTCAGCGGGAAGGTAATCGGGTGCGAGGCGAGCACTTCATCGATGGTGAAGGGCTTGCGGAATTGCGCCAGTTCATTGTGCACCGAATGCATGTGGTTCTTGGCCGCCACGGCGGCGATCTGCCGCTGGGTGGTGCCAAAGGTGAGCATCCAGTAGCGGCACATTGAGGCGTAGATCGCCATGAACTTGCTGTAGGGACGGTCGGATTCACTGCCTTCGGGAACGATAATCCCCTTGCCGAGTGCCAGCAGTTGTTCCGAAAGTTCATCAGCCCGGCTGACATCCCAGCCGCCGTCGAACATCTTCAGTGCGCGCACCTTGTCCTCGATGTTCATTTTCTCGGCACCCAGTGCCAAGGCAATGTCGCAATTACCGGCCTTGATCGAGGTGACCGCAAGCTGGAAGGCGCTGGTGCCGGATGCGCAGGCATTTTCGACATTGTAGACCGGCACAGTGCCCATGCCGAGACGGGCAAGGACGACCTGGCCCGGGATGGCGTTCTGCCCTTGCAGCGCACCCTGCGTGGCCCCGCCATAATAGACTTCCTCGATCATCGAGGCATCCGCGCCCGCATCCCGGAGCGCCAGTCTGACAGCTTCATCGGCCAGCTGCCAAACCGCCTTGTCGAGGTGGCGGCTGAACTGCGTCATGCCAGTACCGGCAACAAAAATGTCCACGACGGCTCACCTCCTCCATTCACCCGAATGGGCGAATCCTGCATCCTCTGGGGCCTAGTGTATTCGGCTTATTAACGCGCCAGCCAAGGCCGCCCCAATTTCGATGACAGGCTTAGTATACGTGGCATTCGATACCGCCCCCTATGATGGGGGGGAACAGGAATTGCTCCATTCCCGCTTGCCCGAAGATCTTGCCAGGCAAACCGAAGCCAGAGATGCCTTCTGGTCAACCGCGCCGTCCTGGCAGCGTTTGCAGAACCGCCACCAGCGGCCTATTCGATAGGAATGACCAGACTGCAGACGATCGATATTCAAAGCCCGGCTCCAACCGGCCGGACGCGTGTGGGGGAACTGGATTTGCGGGTGCTTCCGCCGCGCGCACCACAGGTTTTTTTGAACCGCGACCATCTGGCACTCGACCGTTTCCGGCAAGCGGGGATGCAGGTTATCGAACTGTGTGCCCCGCATGGCTTCGGAAAAACCACGCAGCTGACAGAATGGCACCGCGAAGCCGTTTTATCGGGCGAAACCGCGATCTGGCTGAGCCTTGGCGAGCGCGATGACAGTTCGCGCCTGATCCAGGGCCTGACCAATGCTGCCTTGCGCGTAAGCAGGCGCGATTTCTTTTCCGCCTCGTTCGCCGAATGGATCGGCAGCTGCGCTTTACCCTCCCAAGCCCTGACGGCGTGGATGTATGAGGTAGCCCAGTCGCACCAGAATACGCTGCTGCTGCTGGACGACGTTGATCGCTTGCCCGCCGATGCCCGGTCCGAAGTGCTCGACTATCTGCTGGCGAATGCGCCAAGCAATCTGCGCATCGCCTTGTCTACTTTGCCCAACGCCACCGTCGACAAATCTGACATCTTCGGCAGCACCCCAATGATGCGGATTACCGCGCAGGAATTGCGCTTCCGGATGGCAGAGACGGTAGAATTGGTTGACCGGTCGTTGAATCAGTCGCTGCCTGCCGACCTTGGCGTGCGCATTCATTCGTTGACTGGCGGCTGGCCGCTGGGCGTGAGGCTGGGGATCGCCTCGCAATTGCGGACCGGCAATCAGGCCGGACCAGACGTGTCGATTGCGGCAGACATTGGCCGGTATTTCAAGGAAAGGGTGATCGAACCGCTCCCGCAGCCGGTCGTCAGCCTGTTGGTAGGCATGGCGCGATTTGATCCGATTCATGCTGAATTGTGTGCCTTTGCGCTGGGCTGTGATGACCCGTCCCAACATCTTGCTCGCCTTGCCGATGAATCGCCGATCCTTACGCGGAGCGAGAATGGCGAGTGGTTACGGCTGCACGACGCCGCGCGCGAAGTGCTGGTTGAAATGCAGGATTCAATATCTGCGACTGACCGTTGGCAAATCGCCGAACGGGCCTGTGCCTGGTACGCGCAACAAGGCCTCTATGAAGCTGGCGCCGCGCAAGCAACGCTGGTCGGCGACCGCGAGGAAGCGCTCCGCTTGATCGAGTTGAGCCTGCGGGAAATGACATCGCAGGGTCGCAACAGTGAAGTGCTGGAATGGTTCGACCGGATGTCGCGCGACACTTTTCTCGAACGGCCCAGCTTCTGGCCAGCAACAGCCTGGGCGCTGGCGATGAGCGATCGGGCCAAGGAGGCGCGCAACCTCGTCAGCATGATCGTCGACCGGCCAGAAAATGGCGAAAGCGAACGGTTCGAAGCCAACCTCATTCTTGGTGCGATCTGTTCCTATCAGGACGATTTTGTCGGACTTGAGGTTATCCAGCACAGCAGCCCTGGCGCGCCAAGCAATGCCCAGCCCGGGGAACTTCTTATCCGAGCGATCTGCAAGGCCAGCATCGCCTTGATGAACGGGCAAACGGAAAAGGTGCGCATGATCTTGTCGCAAGCAGCGTCTGCGCCAGTCACAGGTGCAAGCGCCAACACCACTCCTGTTTCCGTTTTCACAAGCGGTTTTGCTGCTACCATTTTCGCCCTCAGCTATCTGTGGGAAGGCAAGCCACAGCTTGCCTATGACCTGCTGGTTGCAGAGCAAGCGCGGGTCGAGACTGCACTCGATCGCTGGAGCAGAATCGTTTCCATGATCGCGGTCTGTTTGGCCCAGGCCTGCCTTGAAACCGGGCGCATCGAAGAGGCCGGACGGCATCTGGCCTTGCGGTTGCCGATCGTTGAGAAGCAGGCCTTGCCCGATGTCGTGATCGCTGCCCATTTGCTCAAGGCCGAACTCTACGAAATCGAAGGGCGGCAGGATCGCGCCGCCGACCAGCTGGCTTCGCTTGATGCCATCGGGCGCAGCCGCAATATCGTTCGCATGTCAGCCATCGCCACGGCAGAAGCCGTCCAGCTGCATGCCCGTCATGGCCGCATCGAGGTGGCCGAAACGCAGTTGAAGCGGCTGGAGGCGATGATCCTCGATCATGCCGACACCGTTTCGCGCTCGGTGCAGCAATGGCTGGACGTCCAGCTCAATCTCGCCCGCGCCGCCTTGTACGCGCAAGACCAGTCCGATGCCCAGCTGCAGGCTGGTGCCGATGCTGCCGTGCGGGCAATCGCCCTGGCCTCCCAACTCAATCGCGGGCGGGACCATATCCGGGCCAAGTTCCTGCATGCGGTGTGCCTTGAACGGTTGGGCAATCGTGCCGCAGCGAACGAGCGTGCAGAAGCCATAAGCATGTGCAACGCTGCCGGGTTCAAACGCTTGCTGGAAATGAACCTGGCAGTGCCAGCCGAAGCTGGACTTCCGCAATCGAGCTTAAAGGTTCAGCGGACGGCGCCCCCTCCAGAGGCTCCGGTCCGCAGCATCCTGACGCCGCGCGAAATGGAAATTCTGCAACTGTTGACCGACCATCTCAGCAACAAGGAAATCGCGCTGGCCATGGGTCTTGGCGAGGAAACCGTCAAATGGCACCTCAAAAACCTGTTCCAGAAGCTGGAAACATCGAGCCGCCGGATCGCGATCGTGCGCGCGCGGTTGCTGGGGATTATCTAGCTGCATTTCGGTCAGACCGGGCCCTTGGCATGCTCGGGCAACAGCAGTTCAATCCAGATTCTGGATTGTTTCGTTCGCAAATGCCGATGGCGATTCCGGCTTGCTTACGCATCGACCTCCTGCCTACCCATAAGCGGATTGGCGCTGGTCCCGCTTCCGGACTTCCGCCGATCTTCGCGTTAAATATCGCGATATAACAGATCATTAGGGGATGTTCCTATGCCGAAAATTGTCATCAGCGGCGCAACAGGCCAGCTTGCGCGCCTGATCACCAGCGAGATCTCGCAAAGCATTCCCGCCGCTGATATCACGCTCGCCACGCGCTCACCTGAAAAGCTGGCTGACGAGGCCGCAGCAGGGATGCGCGTGGTGAAAGCCGATTATCGCGACAGAGCCTCGCTCGATGCTGCCTACCAAGGTTGCGACACGTTGATGCTGATCAGCGGCCTCAATCTGATGAAGCGGATCCCGGAACATCGCAACGCCATCGAAGCCGCCGAAGCAGCTGGCATCGCGCACATCGTTTACACTTCGGTATCCGGTGTCCATCCGATGAACCGAACCCCGTCGTCGGGCGACCATTATGCGACCGAACAAATGTTGCAAAAATCGAACTTGGGTTTCACTGCCCTGCGCAATCAAACCTACATTGAATATGCGTCCGACATGGCCATGGTGCCACTGATGACCGGCGTTTGGGACCACGTTGGAGAGGGCCTTTTCAGCCCAGTATCTCGCGGAGATATTGCGGCCTGTGCGGCGGCTATTCTTCTCGAACCGGACAAGCACCGCAATGTTTCATATGAAATCACCGGGCCAGAGCTGCTCTCGTTCCGCGAGTTGTCGCAGCGATTTGCGGCAATGTATGATCGACCGATCGAATTTCGCCCAATTTCGCCCGAAGACATGTGGGCCCGCTTCGACGAATGGGGCGTGCCGCGTATCGGTGACCCTGACGCACCCTCCCCCCATTGCTTCGGCTCTAACGAATTGGTCGAGAACTACGTCGCTTGGGCCGAATTGTATCACGCTGTGCTGTCGCACCACGTCGAGTTCATCACCGGAAGGAAGCCCCGCTCACTGAACGAGATCATGCTGGAGGCCAAGCCCCTGGTGCTCGAACAACTTCAGCGGATGGCAGCTGGCGAACGGTCGGTTTGATCAGCCGCCCCCCCGAACATGAGGGGGAGACTTTTAAATCCTCAGCTGCAGGATAAGCCCGATGAGCGATAACAGAAAAGCAATTTGCATCACCGGTGTCTCAACCGGGATCGGCTATGCCATTGCCAAGGATCTGGTTGAACAAGGCCACCTTGTGTTTGGCAGTGTCCGCAAGGCTTCGGATGCCGATCCCTTGATCGCGCTTGGTGACAACTTCGTGCCACTTGTCTTTGACGTGACCGACGCGGCTGGAATTGACGCAGCAGTTGCGCAGGTCCGGGAAAGGCTAGGCGATCGTGGTCTGGATGTGCTGATCAACAACGCCGGGGTCAGTGCCATCGGGCCGATTGCCCACCAGCCGATAGACGAGGTCCGCTTCGTGATGGAGGTCAATTTCTTCGCAGTCCTCAATGTCACGCGCGCATTTCTGCCCATCCTGGGTGCTCAGGAAAACTACGCCTATGTTCCGGGCAAGATCATCAACATCGGTTCCGTGGCCGGTGCCATGACGGTTCCTTTCATGGTTGCCTATTCTGCCTCCAAGCATGCGCTTGAAGCCTTGTCGCAAGGTTGCCGCCGCGAGCTCATGCCGTTTGGCATTGAAGTTTGCACGATCGAACCGAGCTTTGTGAAGAGCAACATCACCGCGAACAGCCGCAAGATGGCTGAGGGCAAGTCCTACTCTGGCACCATTTACGCGGACATCTGGCCAAAATTCTTCAATCGGCTTGAGGAACTGGACGAGGCCGCGCTGCCCACCGATGCCATCGTCAAACGCACGAATGCGCTGATCGCAGCCCAAACGCCAAAAACGCGCAATCCGCTGGACCCGGTATGGTTTATGGCCCGTATCCTGCCAGACCGGGTGTTCGAAAAAAAGATGTTCAAGAATCTCAACCTCGACAAGTTCTTGTACAGGCGCGTCTGACCTATTGCCGCACGCTTTGCAGGTTAAGGACAATGTTGCGCCATTCGGCTCCGGGATGTAGGCCAGCGCGGCCCGGTCCTGCTGCCTTGATGGGTCTTGGGCGCAGGCCAATCGCGGTCACCTCCAGAAATTTGAGGCAGGGGCTGAACGCTTCGATTGCCATCGAAAAAACTGATGTAATTTATCTGGAAATACCATTTTTCCGATTGCATCCAGTGGTCCAATCGACATTACTCCGAACTCAAAACGAGGCGGGCACAGGAAGTTTTCAGGGATCGGCCGACCTTGCGTTCGAGAAGATCCCGACCATGGGGAGGGACGATATGCGTATTTTCGCACACAGAATGGCTTGGTGTTGCGCAACGGGCGCAATTGCAGTGGCCACAAGTGCTTTTGCTCAGGACGCTGAGCCTGCCGTCGATGGTGGCCTTAGCACTATTACTGTAACTGCAACTCGCACAGGAGCAACTGATCTCCAGACTACGCCCATCGCGGTTACTGCGCTGTCGGCAGATGATCTGGAGCAGCGCAGCATCGACAATCTGCAGGACGTTGCGCAATATGTTCCGGGCCTCTCGATCGGCAACCGGACCAGCGGTAGCGCGTTCGGCGCGATTGCAATTCGCGGCATGGGCGTTGATTCGCTCGAATCCGCTGCAGCCGTCGGCACCTATGTCGATGATGTGTTTTTTGGTTCAAGCGGGGGCAATATCCTTGGCCTGATGGATACCGAGCGGGTTGAAGTCCTGCGCGGTCCGCCAGGGCACTTTGTTCGGCCGCAACACCATCGCAGGCGCAATCCAGTACGTGACGCGTGCTCCGGATCAGGATTTTGGCGGATACCTGACAGGCACCGTGGGCAATTTCGGCCGCGCAGATGCGGCTGCCGCACTCAACATCCCGTTGTCCGATACTTTGGCAGTGCGCTTTGCCGGGCAGTACAATTCCATCAACGGCTACGTTTATGACGAATTGAACGACATCGATCGTGGGGCGACGGATTCCAGGATGGCCCGCGTCAGGGTCCGCTGGGAGCCTACCGACCGTCTGACTGTCGACCTAAAGGGCGAATATGTCGATGTTGAGAACAACGGCCGCGCCACACTGGTTACCGGGGTCAATCCGCTTGCCCAATTTGTCGGCATCGCCAGTTTCATTGCTGCTGGAAGTGGAACGACAATCGGTGGCGTGCTCGATTCCTCGGAACTGTCGAGCAATCTTAACCCGGGCGATTACAGCTCGGATGGTTACAACACCGAAGATGGTTCGGATTTCAGTCTGGAAGCTTGTTCAGGGCACGATCGAATACGAGCTTGGCGATGCATTGACGCTCAAGTCAATTACATCATACGCGACGTACGATACAGCCCTAGTCAACGATCTCGATGCCACCCCGCTCGCTATCCTTTCTACTGTCAGAGCCGAGCGGAACGAAGTATTCACCCAAGAACTCCAACTGACCGGGAGAGCGCTGAATGACCAGCTATCCTATACATTTGGCGCTTATTATATTGATAATAGACAAGAAATTGAAGCTCCTGTGGCGGTCGGCCCGTCTCCGCTCGATACCACGGCCGGAGCTGCGGTCATTAGCACCCAATCGATCGCTGCTTACACACAACTGCGGTACGAGCTGACCGATCAGCTGAGTGCAACGGTTGGCATTCGCTACACTGATGAGGATATTTCGAGCGATCTTCTGGGGGCCAACAGCGGGTTCATACCGGGTCCGGGCGGCGCACCGGCGCCGGGCTCGTTCCAGCCGCTGACCTTTGCAACCCAGGATTTCCATTTCACTGACTGGTCGCCCTATTTCGGGTTGGATTTTGCGGCCACGCCGGATGTGTTCCTGTTTCGCCAAGGCATCGAAGGGTTTCCGCGCTGGCGGCTTCACGCCCAACAAGTTTGTGCCCGGGGGCGGCGTCTCGTTCGATCCCGAAACAGCCTGGACCTACGAAATTGGCGCGCGTATCGAAGCTCTTGACGGCCGCCTGCGGATCAACCCGACGATTTTCCAGACCGAATGGACCAACATCCAGTTCCTCGACATCGTGGTGTTCAGCGGCAATCCGGTTGCGCTTACTGCAAACTCGGGCGACGCCCGAATTCGCGGTCTGGAACTCGAAACGCAGTTCGCCGCCACTGATCGGCTGACCTTGCAAGGTACGTTCTCATACCTCGACGCCCATTACACGCGTATTGTCCCGAGTATTCGAACCCAGTGGCGCAACGGCTTCAATCCGGTTAATCCCGGCCCGCCAACCCACTTCATCCAGAACGTGCTGCTGACCACGCCGCTGGTTCGCGCGCCGGAAGTCAAATTCACATTGGGCGCCAACTACAATGTGCCGTTGGCTGGTGGTGACGAAATCAATGCAAATGTCGACTATTCCTGGACCGATGAGCAGTTGCCGATCTCCAACAATGAGACTCCGCGCCTACCTTCGGTCGGCCTGCTGAACGCCCGCGTCAGCTACACCTCGCCGGACGATGTGTGGAGCGTGGGCCTGTTTGGCACCAACCTGACCAATGAATATTATCTGGTCGGCGCAGTGGACTTTGCCGGTGGCTGGACTGTCGGCACGACAGTGCTCGATCCCGGCCGGTCGCGCGCATTCGGCATCGACCTGCGGGTAAACTTCAACTGATGGCACCCTCCCGTCCGCAAGGGTGCGGACGGGAGGGACCACTTCTAGGCTTCCCAATTCTCGCCCTCACACGCTTCTGTCGCGCGGCCGATGCCCAATGGAACAAACATCATGGCCGAGGTGTCCTTCCAAGGATTTGCGGGTCTTGAACTGAAAGCCGAAGTGCTTGGGCATGATGATGATCCTGCCGTACTGCTACTTCACTCAGGCTGCGAGGATCGCACTGTCTGGAACTCCACCGCCGAAGCGCTGGTTGCCGCTGGACGCAGGGTCATCAACCTGAACCTCCGCGGCCACGGACAGAGCGGCCGACCAGAAGACAAGCGGTACGATTTCGAAAGCTTCGTTGAAGATCTGCGCGCCATCTTGTCGCAAATCGATTCCCGGCCGGTCATTATTGCTGGGCCGATTAGCGGCTGGTTCGCAACTGTCGCGCTTACCGAAATGGCAGTCCCGGCAGCCTCTGGGCTAATTCTGGTGGACTCCCCTCCTCGCCTTGATCCGCAGGCCGGCGATAGACGGCGAGACGAACTGCGTGAAGCCGCAAGAGCATGCGAGGACCTTCGCTGGGACCCAGCTTTTCTTGATGGTTTCGACCACCGCCAAGCCATTGGACGGATCGATGACGCTGCCGTCCGCCTGTCCGTCCCGACTCTCTTCATCCGCAGCGTGGGGAGCGCCTTCACCTCTAAAAGCGATTTGTCCGAATTCATCCGCCTAATCCGCGACGTTGAAAGCGCTGAGATCGACGGTGCGGACGATCTGCTTGCAGCCGATACCGCGGACACCTTCAATGCCGTTGTGCTCGACTTCCTCGAACGAAAATGCCCGCGCCACCCGCAATCCTTCGAAAGCGGATCGGATACACGGCTGCTGTGGGATGCGATCGGCTGCTTTGCTACCGGCGTCTGCGTTGTAACAGCGATGGCTAACTCTGGTATTCCCATCGGTTTGACCGTGAATTCCTTCACTTCTGTTTCCTTGGATCCGCCGCTGGTATTGGTTTGTATAGCCCGATCAGCGGGCAGCTTGCCGCAACTTGAGGAAGCATCCCATTTTGCGATCAACATCCTACATATTGGTCAGCAGCCCACCTCGAACCTCTTTGCTCGGCCGGGAGAAGACCGCTTTGCCAAGGCGGACTGGGAATTGACCGACGCCCAAATTCCGATCCTGACCAACTCTATCGGAAATATCGAATGTTCGCGATATCGCCGTCCATGACGGCGGGGACCACGTTATTCTGATCGTGCGCGTGGATCGGGTGCAGGTTCGATTCCCGTAAGGACCCCCTGCGCTATTATGGCGGCAAATACAGGCGGCTACATTTTTCGTTAATGCCACAGCTCGATTGACACTGGCCAGCAAACCGGAGACCAAAAGATGCACCCCTTGAAAGTGGATCAACCCTACCCCTACAACTGCTGGTGGGTTGCCGCCTATTCGTCCGAAGTGACCCGCGACATCCTGGGCCAGACGATCCTGGGTGAGCGGGTCATCTTTTACCGGACCGAGGCCGGTGAGGCCGTTGCCTTGGCGGGCATTTGCCCGCACCGATCCTTCCCGCTCGCCAACAGCTGGCTGGTGGGTGATGCGGTCCAATGCGGCTATCACGGCTTTATGTTTGACCAGCAGGGCACCTGCACCTTTGTGCCATCACAACCGGATGCAGGCGTGCCGACCAATTCCAACTTGCGCCGCTATCCGATGCTACGAACGTGGTGGCGTGATCTGGATCTGGACTGGGCAAGAAGAACTCGCCGATATTGCTGCAAGTGCCCGATGCCGAGGCGATTGGGAATGGGGCTGGAAGGCTGGACTGGCGGCGGCAACCACGCCGTTCACAGTCGATTGCCGCTATACCCTGTTGATCGACAATCTGCTCGACCTTAGCCATGCGGGCTTCATCCACCGCGCATCGCATCCCCGTTGCGGACGCGATCGTTGAAGTTCCGACTGAACTTTTCGAAACCGATGTGAGTATCAACGTGCAGCGCGATCAGCCGCAACACGCCCTCCAATCCCTTGCTGGCGATGCAATTTCCGCAGCATGATGGCCTGTTTGATCTGCATGCCGATGCCGAATATTTCAGCCCCGCACTGATCCGGACTGGTGGGCGTTTCTACCGTGCCGGATCGAACGACCCTATGGGCACGGAAAACTTCCTCCACCTGCTCACCCCCGAAACGCCCACCACCACGCATTATCGCGTGGCTATCGTGCGCAATTTCCAGACCGATAATGGCGGCGCTGACCGAAGCTATTGTCGATGTGGTCGAAAATGTCCTGCCCGAAGACAAAGTGGCCGTGACCTATATCGAAGAAGTGTTGCAACAGGCAAGCGGGCCGCTTCGCGAAGTTTCGGCGCGGGTTGATACTGGAGCCGCTGAAGGTGCGCCGCCGGCTGGAAGCACAGATCAGGCAGGAGATGCAGCCGTCTAAAGCTGCTATTTGGCTGGCATTTCGCGAACGAATGACAGGGCAGCAAATGCCGCAGCCGCCGATGAGAAAACAGCCTGCGGCAAGCTTGAAAGCCAGATCGTAGCTGCCAGTCTGGTCAAATATCCGGCCAAACACCATGCCCCCGACCGGCCCCGCCATCACCACCACCGCGATCAGCATGCCGAACACCGATGCATAACGGTCCATGCCGAAATAGCGCGGGGTGAAATAGGCCAGCAGATCGACTTCGGCTCCTTGCGCAAAGGCCAGCAGGCAGATCGGCAACAGCCAGCACCGCGATCTCGGCCGATGGGTTGAGCAACAGCAGCACGCTGGCAGCAGGCACCAGCATGTGCCATGGCGACCAGCCCCGGCCGCAGCCGGTCAAGCAGGAAACCGGTCGCGATCCGGCCAATGGCGACCATCGCGACATAGAGCGAACCGAGCAGTGCCGCCGTTGCCGGCATCACACTGCGATCACCCAGCATCGGCTGCATATGCTGCACAAAGCCGCCGACTGCGACATTCGCCGCCGCCATCGCCAGAAACAGCAGCCAGAACGCCGGATGGGCCCAGCGGGCCATTTGTCCGGCCTTTGCGGGTCGCGCACTCGGCCGGCGGAGAGCTTGGGCCGCATGAGGTTCGCGCAGCCACGCCAGCACCACCGGATAGCCCAGCACCAAGCTCGCCCCGCCAACCAGCAGATAGGCCGCGCGCCAGCCGTAGTTCTCCAGCACATAGCTCAGCACCGGAAACAGCCCGAATGACACCGCCGATATGCCCGCCAGCGTCAGCCCCAGCGCAAGGCCGCGCCGTTCAACGAACCATGCGTTGACCACCTTGGTATAGGCCACCGGCCCGGTCGCAGTGCCGATAATGAACAGCCACGCCATCGCGGCATAGAAGGCCCACAACTCGCCCGGAATGGCCGCCAGCGCGATATAGCCGAGGCAAAACAGCGGGATGGCGCACAGCGCGACCCGGCGGGCAGAGAAGCGGTCAACCAGCCGCCCCACCACCACGTTCAGCACTGCGCTCAACACCGCGATCAGCGAGGCAGCGGATATCTGTTCGCGCGTCCAGCCGAAATCGGCCTGAAGGTAGCGCATAAAAAAGCCGTTGGCATAGATGAGCAAGCCCACCCCGGTGCCATAGCCAATCCCCGCCGCAACCAGCGCTCGCCAACCGCGCGTGAACTCGGCCCGGCCAGTGCCGCTCATTGCTGCGATAACCGCCGCGCCTCATTACCTCTCATGCTGTTCAAGCGGCACGCCGCGCTTGGCGCAATCAAGCAACAGCGGCGACAATCGTGCCGGCCTCCCCCAAGCTCTCGGCATAGCGCGTCAAGCCCGGCCACAATCGTATCCAGCCCGGTCTCATTGGCCCAATTGACCAACCCGCCGGTAACGCGCGGCCAGCCATAGCCATACAGCCACACCACATCGATATCCGAAGCGCGCTGCGCAATCCCTTCCTCCAGCACCTTGGCGGCTTCGTTGACCATGACATAGAGCGTGCGCGCGCGGATTTCCTCGTCGCTGATATCGCGCGCGGGTGACGGCCTGGCCGCACGGAAATCGGCGATCAACTGATCGGCCACGGGAGACTGGCTGGCCTTGCGCCGCTCATCATAATCATAGAACCCAGCGCCCGATTTCTGGCCCGAACCGGCCCGCAGAACAAAAGGCATCGCGGATTGTGTCAATTCGCGCGGGATCGCGGTGCCAGCCGATGTCCATTCCGGCCAGATCGGTCATCTGGAACGGCCCCATCGGCATGCCGATATCCAGATGGACCTTGTCCACCTGCTGCGGGCTTGCCCCATCCAGCAGCAGTCTGTTCGGCCTGCTGTCTGCCGCTTCAGCAAAATCCGGTTGCCGATGAAGCCGTGGCAGACACCCGACACAACCGCCGACTTTGCCGATCTTGCGGGCCAGTTCCATCGCCGTGGCCACCACGTCGCTGGCGAGTCTGTGCCCCCCGCACCACTTCGAGCAACTTCATGACGTTGGCGGGCGAGAAGAAATGCAGCCCGACCACATCCTGCGGGCGCAAGGTAGCCTGTGCCAGCTGTCGAGATCGAGGAACGATGTGTTGGACGCCAGTATCGCGCCTGGTCCGCGCGCCGCATCCATCTGTTGCATTGTGGCGATCTTTACCGCCATATCCTCAAACACCGCTTCGATCAGCAGGTCGCATGTCGCCCAGATCGGCATAGTCGAGCGTGGGGGTGAGCAGACCCATCAACCGGTCCACATCAGCTCTCCGCAATCCGGCCCTTGGCAGCGCTGGCGGCGTAATTCTTGCGGATCGTGCCCAGCCCGCGTTCGAGCGCAGCGGTCTCCCGGTCAAGGATCACCACCGGAATGCCCGCCGACAGGAAGTTCATGGCGATCCCGCCGCCCATCGTGCCCGCACCGATGATGCCAACTTTGCGGACCGGGCGGGCCGCCATTCCGGCGGCAATCCCTTCCACCTTGGCCGCCGCCCGTTCGGCAAAGAAGGCATGGCGCAGCCCGCGCGATTGGCTGCCCGCGAGCAGCGTGGCCGAACAGGCGTTCCTCCACCGCCAGACCTTCGGCAAACGGCAGCTCTGCCGCCGCACTGATGGCCTCGACACAGGCCTGCGGGGCATCCATGCCTGCCAGCAGCCGCGTGTTCTCGGCAACGAATTGTTCGAACACCTGCTGCCTCCGCGCTGATCGGAAGCTCGCTGGAGCGGCGCGGCGCGGTCTGCTGGGCGGCAAAGGCTAATGGCGACTTGCCGCCAGCGCATCGCTCGCCAGCACATCAACCAGCCCGATCTCGCAGCGCCTTCTCGGCCGTGATTGGCTTGCCGGTCACGATCATCGTCAGAGCTTCGGCCACACCGACAAGTGCGCGGCAATCGCTGGGTACCGCCAGCACCGGGCAGCAGGCCCAGTTGCACCTCGGGCAGCCCAAGCCGGCATCGGCGGTCGCAACCCGGTAATGGCAGGCCAGCGCCAGTTCCAGCCCGCCGCCCAGCACCTGCCCATGCAGCGCGGCGACAACCGGCTTGGGGAAGGCTTCGACAGCCGCAATCACTTCGGGCAACAGCGGAGGCAACGGGCGGGCTATCGAATTCGGAAATATCCGCGCCCGCGCTAAAACAGCGCCCCTCGCCCCGAATAACGACCGCTGCAACCGCGTTGTCGTTGCAGCAGCATCCGCTAGTGCGGCCAGCAGCCCAGTCCGCACGGCGAGGCCCAAGAGCGTTGACCGGGGGATTGGCGATAGCCAGTTCCAGGACGCCGCCGGATCGCGCAATCTTGATCGCCATTGAGAATACCTTGTGCTTTGTCCAACAGCTCAATATCTGCATCGATCGCGGAATTGCCATCCACGCTCCGCGATCCGGCCGCGACCTTGGCGACGAGCGCCGCCGTATCGGGCAACATGCGCTGGGCATAGAAGCGCGCAGTTTCGACCTTGGCGGACAGGAAATCGGCACCAAAGCCGGATTGGTTCGCTTGCCTGCAATGGCCGCCTCGCGCCATCCGCAGCCAGATATAGCCCATCACCACGGTGCCGGTCAGATGCAGGAAAGCGCTGTAGCGCCCGCTCCTCGATCTTCCGGATTGGCCTGCAACCAGCGCGCCGCTTCCAGCAGATGTGCGTGGGCCTGCCCCAGCGCGGCGGCGATATCGGCAAGCGCCGGGTCGGCGGCGCAATCGGCAATTCTTCGCGGTGATCCGCGCGTTCAGGATGGCGAAAGCGCGGCCATCATTGGCAAATAGCTTGCGCCCGACAAGGTCCATCGCCTGCACGCCATTGGCGCCTTCGTAGATCATCGCCAGCCGCGCATCGCGGACGAACTGATCCATCCCGTTTTCGGTGATGTAGCCGTGCCCGCCCCAGATCTGCTGGCAATTGACCGTGGTTTCAAATCCCTTGTCCGATGCGAACGCCTTGATGACCGGGGTCAGCAGCGCGAGCAGGTCTTCGGCCTGCTCCCGCGCACCCGCGTCCGCCATTTCGCGGCAATATCGACCAGCGTTGCCGTCCACAGGCAAAACGCGCGCAGCCCTTCGATATGCGCCTTGGCTTCCAGCAGCATCCGCCGCACATCGGGATGCGCGATCAGCAGATCTGCCGACTTGCCCGGCGTCAATCGGCTGGCTGCCCGCACGCCCCTGACGGCGCTCCATCGCATAGGCCTTGGCGTTCTGGAACGCTGCTTCGGCCTGCGCGACGCCTTGCAGGCCCACCCCGAGCCGGGCCGAGTTCATCATCACGAACATCGCCGCCAGACCACGATTTTCCTGGCCCACCAGCCAACCAGTCGCGCCGTCATAATTCATCGCGCAGGTGGCGCTGCCGCGGAGGCCCATCTTGTGCTCGATAGCTCCGCAGCCCAGCGAATTGGCGGTACCATCCGGCAAGAACTTGGGCACGAGGAACAGTGAAATGCCCTTGGTTCCGGTGGGCGCATCGGGCAGCCGAGCAAGAACCAGATGGATGATGTTGGCGGTCAGATCCTGATCCCCGCCGGTGATGAAAATCTTGTTGCCGGTAATCCGGTAAGCTGCCATCCCCAATCGGTTCCGCACGGGTCTTCGAGCAGTCCCAGATCGGTCCCGCAATGCGGCTCGGTCAGGTTCATCGTGCCGGTCCACTCTCCCGCCACCATGCGCGGAAGGTAGATGTCCTTGAGTTCCTGCGAGGCCGCCGCATCGATGGCGGAAGCAGCGGCGCTGGTCAGGCCGGTGTAGGTTTCGAAAGACTGATTGGCCGAAAGAACATATTCCGCCACTGCTGTAGCCATTACCTTGGGCAGGCCCATGCCGCCATATTCGGGTTCGCCTTCCAGTGTCGGCCAGCCAGCTTCCACCCATTGGTCATAGGCGGCTTTGAAGCCGCGGGGGTGGTAACTGTGCCATCTACCGCCCGCGAACACCCTGCGCATCGCCCGACTGATTGAGCGGATGCAGGACATTGGCCGCAAACTTGCCCACGCCATCGAGGATCGCCTTGACCGAATCCTCGTCCAGCGCCTCGTATCCGGGCAATTGAGTCAGATCGCCGATCCGGACCACGTGCCGAAGTACGAACCATGTTTCCTGAATGGGGGCCGCGTAGACAGTCATCGCATTATCCTGACATGGTAGGGGCTCGCGCCGTATTAGCGTTCGAGAGGCCGAAACGCCTTGGGCTAACCTCGTTGGGGGCTGTACGCGCCGGTCCCGGTCCCTGTTCCGTTGTTGCAGCGGAGCGTGCCGCCTTGGCGGGCGCACGGTCGAGAAAATGGTCGGCGGCAACGCGCAGATTTGCATCGTCATTGCCGCTGTGCAGATAGCTTGCTGCAATCCAGCCCAACGCCGCACAGGCAGCCAGATGCAGAAAGGCCGTAGCGCCCGCATCGGCCTTGTCTGGGTAGGCTTTGAGCCAGGCTGCGGCGGCGTCCAATTCGGCAAGGCATTGCTTGAATCGGGCATCATCGCAATCGCTGGCAGCCCCAAGAAAGGCGCGGTAGGAGCTGTCATCCAGCACCAGCCTGCGCTGCGTCAGGTCCATCGCCTGAATGCCCGTCGCGCCTTCGAAGATCGTCAGCACGCGCGCATCGCGTAGCGCTTGTTCGACCGGCCATTCACTGGTGTAACCTGCTCCGCCCAATACCTGGATTGCGCCGCTCGATACCTCGAATGCCAGTTCTCCGCCGGTGGTTTTCACAATCGGAAGCAGCCAAGCAGCCAGCGCTGCTGCTTGCTCGTCCCCGCGTGAGGCAAGATCATTCACGTTGGCGGTTGCGAAGAGCAAGCCGCGCAGCAGGATTGTTGGCGCTATCATATCCAGCAGTTGCAGCTGCACATCGGCGTGTTCCTGAATCGGCACCGGGCCAGGCCTGCCGCCCTGCTTGCGTTCTGCCGCGTAGACCCGCGCGGTATCCGATGCGCTCGACGCGATGCCGAGACCCATTGCGCCCACGGCAAGGCGCATATTGGCAATCATCACGAACAATTGTGCCAGACCCCGCCCAGGCTCGCCAAGCAGCCAGCCTGTCGCCCCTTCAAACCCGAGTGCACAGGTTGGCGAGCCGTGCAGGCCCAACTTGTGCTCCAGACGCCTTACGGCAACGGAATTGCGCGTACCATCTGGCAGCACAGCAGGGACGAGGACCAAGGAAGGACGCCGCTTGCCTTCTGCGTCCAACGTCTGAGCGAGCACAATATGGCCGATCTGCTCGGCAAGGTCGTGGTCTCCGTAGGAAATCCAGCATTTTTCTCCGTTGATTGCCCATGTTCCATCGCCGACAGGTTCAGCCCGGGTACTGGCACGGGCCAGATCAGAACCGGCGCCAACTTCCGAAACGCAAATCGTCGCCCCCCATTCGCCCGAGGCGAGACGGGGAAGCCATTCGTCCTTGATACCGTCGGAACCATAAGTCCGGATCAGCCGGAACGCCGAGCGCTGCGGAACGGGCAACATCCCGAAGGCCGGGCACGCACGATCAAACAATTCCTGTGCTGCAAAGGCGAGCACGGCAGGCAGGCCCTGGCCGCCAAATTCCTCCGGGCTTTCCAGCGTCGGCCAGCCCGCGGCGACATATTCCGCCCATGCCGCCTGATGGCCGGGGGCCGACTTCACCCGTCCGCTTTCCAAGGCGCAGCCGATCAGGTCCATCTGGACATTGAGCGGTTCAAGTTGTTCGCGGGCAAACCGGTCAGCGCCATCGAGCACTGCCATGCACGTATCGGGCGTTGCAGCTGCCCAATAATCATCGACCGCGCGAACGTCGGCAATCCGGTAGGAAAGCTCGATCTGGCGCGCGAACGTGAGCAGATCGGGGGAAGGAGTGCTCGCGCGCAATGTGACCTCCGTTGGCAATGCTCCGGGTCAGGAAGCTCCAGCGACGCGAAACCTCGCGCCGCCGGTGATCGTTTTCAGAAGCGCAGGGTCGCGGCGATACCGTAGCTCTCACGCTCTTTACCAAACACGATCCGGTTATAGCCCGTCTGGGCCGTACCCATCTGGATCGTCGTAATCGCCTGTTGGTCGAGCAGGTTGCGGGCAAACAGGTTTAATTGAAGGCCGTTATCCTCGGACTCGAACCGGAGCGACAGGTTGAGGTTGCCATAACCCTCGATGCGGTCCGCGAATGTGTTAAACATCGTCGCGAAACTCGCGGTCTGATAGTGATAGTCAGCCCGAACAGTGGCGCGCCAATCCTCTGTTACGTCAGCCCCATATTCGGCGCCCAATGACAGATTCAGATGCGCTGAATAGGGCAGCTGACGTCCTTGGAGTTGTACCGGCGTACCAAATGACGCACCGGGAATGGCAAACTGTCCAGTGCACAGTGAAGCCATTGCAGCCGAAGGTATAATCCCATCATTGATCGCTCCCTGGACGCCAGCCAAGGCAGCGACTGGAAGAACGCAAAGATTGGCAAAACTTCCAGGATCGATGCTGCGAACCAGCGCAAGCGCCGGATCACCCAGCGAAGGATCGAACGGATTGATCGAAGTGCCGTTGCTGATCGACGTGTCTAGGTAACCAACCTGCGCATCGAATACCAGTCCATCCGCAGGCTCGAATACGGCCTCGAACTCCAAGCCCATGATCTTGGCATCGATGTTCTGGGTGGCGATCGTCAGGTTGACCGCCTGCGAAATCTGGTACCCCGAATAGTCGTAGTAGAAGCCACTCAGATTGAGGGTCAACCTGCGGTTCAGCAGCTGATTCTTCGTGCCAATTTCGATCGCATTGACGAATTCAGGATCGAACGCAGGATTGAAGCCAGTGCCGGTCAAATTGCCGGGATTGAAGCCGCCACCCTTGTAGCCCCGCGACAGCGAACCATAGATCAACGTCGAGTCCGTAAAATCGACCTGCGGCTGCCAATCGAGCGTGAACCGGCCGGTGACTTCCGACCAGGACTCCTGCTGAGGCGTTACAGACGAGAAGCCACGCCCGGGCGCCAAAAAGTCGATCGAGCGGGTTTCCTGGAGCTTATTATCGTTCGTGTAACGAAGTCCAAGCGTTGCACGCAGGCTGTCCGAGATATCATAATACCCCTCACCCAGCACGGCGGTAGCTTCCAGATGATAAGGGTTTGATGCAAGGTAGTAATTGTGGCCGGTTCCATCGGGTTGTGCACCCGGATCAATGTAGATCCCGGCATTTGAACCACCCACCGAGACTGGGGAGTTTTGCGCGATCGAGAAGATCGTGTTGGTGTTTCCGAAGAAGTAAATATCATTCGTCGCTTCGTAATCCAGATACATGGCGCCAACGTTGAAGTTGAAACGACCATCAAAGTCGGACTGCAAGCGCAATTCTTGGCTGTATTGTTCACCACTCGTCTCCGTCCGAGCAAACCCTGTGACGGTCGAGGACCTGCCCACCTGAGGATCAGTGAACGACCCACCCGGAGTCAGCGGCGTATCAAAGAAACCCAGCGATGGAGTGCCATTCAGGCTCTGCGTCACCCGGCTGAAGCGGTCATCACTGTAGGCGCTGATCGAAGTTAGGGTCAGATTGTCCCCCAACTCAAGTTGAATATCGAGAGAAATCAAGTCGTTGTTGGCGATTGTCGAAGGGTGGGCGGCATTGTTGACAGTGTGAATGTCATTGCTGACGGTCGACCCGTCATAAGCATTCAGCGGCAATACGCCGACCAGCACGCCCAGCAGGCCGGGAATGGTCGTACCTGCACCCGGAGCGCCAGTATTCCTGGGATCGGTCGCGCTGGTCAGCAAGCAGCCGCGTGAAAGCATGGCTTGCGTGAAGGGATTGGTGGCGACGCCGCCGATAGTTGTCGGGCCAGCATCGGTCGCGCAGATTTGCTTGCCATCGCCCGACGTATCGTCTTGCTCAAAATGCTCCCACATCGCGCGAATCCGCAAGCTGTCGCTAGGCTCCCATTGAGCGCTCAGTCGTGTGCTCCAAATGTGCCGTGAATTGGTTAGTTCACCGGTGCCGGAGTTGAAAGTGTCCCCATCGCGGTCGATCACGACCCCAGCCGCACGGATGGCAAAGGTATCGGACAACGGAACATTGAGCATGCCGTTGAGTTTGAATCGATCAAACCTTCCATATTCCACAGACAATGCACCTGCGAACTCATCATCCGGAGATGCGGTAATCGTATTGACGACGCCGCCTGTGGAATTGCGTCCATACAGTGTCCCTTGCGGACCGCGCAGAACCTCGATGCGCTCGATGTCGTAGAACTCTGCCGACGGCAAACGGTTCACCGTGAGCGGAATGCTGTTCACATGAACGCCCACCCCGGTATCCGCCGAGGTGCCTTGAATTTGCGAGCCAATCCCGCGGATCTGGAAACTGAAGCGACCGAAGCCTGTGTCATTGAAGCTGACATTCGGCACGGCAAGCTGCAGGTCAGCGCCACCATTCAGACCACGCTCTTGCAGCGATTCGGAAGAAAAGGCCGAAACGGCGATCGGCACATCCTGCACGTTTTCCTGGCGCTTTTGCGCGGTGACAATAATCGTGTTGTCTGAAAACTCCGGCTCATTGTTGGCTGCAGTATCCTGCGCCAGTGCGGGCGAGCCGATCACGAGAAGCGCGGTCGACGTGAGCAGGGCGGCAAATGCCGAGTTGCGATGCATGATGTGTCCTCTCCATTCTTTTTATCGTTCTGGTGTCTTGGCACCTTGGCACCCGCATGATCGCGAAAGTCCTGTTATCGCGCAGCCCCCTCAGGCGCAGGATCAGAACTGTTTGGTCCGCGAATCATCAGCAGATGTCGCGGCTCTATTACGGAGGGGACAGTTGTGTTCTAACCACCCGTGAAGGGTGGGGGTGCCCCCACCCACTGGCTGCTATCAGCAGGCCAAAGGTCAGCCGGGACATCCGGCGAGTAGGAGAGATGCGACAATGCAATTCAACCGTTTGAACCCGATGACCGGCGAAGTCGCCTCCACAGCCACGGCGATGAAGGCAGCGGACATTCCGGCTATCGCCGCCAGAGCGCAGCAAGGCTTTGCCGTATGGTCGAAGCTGGGGCCGAACGCGCGGCGCGCGGTGCTGATGAAGGCGGCTGATGCACTGGTGGCCAGGAAGGATGACTTTGTCGCGGCGATGATGGGAGAAATCGGTGCCACCGCTGGTTGGGCGATGTTCAACCTGATGCTGGCAGCGGGCATGGTGCGCGAGGCCGCCGCGATCACCACCCAGATCACCGGCGAAGTCATTCCCAGCGATCACGAAGGTACGATCGCCATGGCGGTGCGGGAGCCGGTCGGTGTACTGCTGGGCATTGCCCCGTGGAATGCCCCGATCATCCTTGGCGTGCGCGCCATCGCCGTGCCGCTCGCCTGCGGCAACGCGGTGATCCTCAAGGCCAGCGAAACTTGCCCGCGCACCCACGCCCTGATTATCGAGGCCTTTGCCGAGGCGGGTTTCCCGGAAGGCGTCGTCAATGTGGTGACCAATGCACCCGAAGACGCCGCCGAAGTTGTCGGTGCCCTGATCGACGCGCCGCAGGTGAAGCGGATCAACTTCACCGGATCAACCGCGGTGGGCCGGATCATTGCGATGCGCGCAGCAGGAACTCCTGAAGCCCTGCCTGCTCGAACTGGGCGGTAAGGCGCCGATGATCGTGCTCGAAGATGCCGATCTTGACGAAGCGGTAAAAGCCGCCGCCTTTGGCGCCTATATGAACCAGGGCCAGATCTGCATGTCGACCGAGCGGATCATCGTGGTGGACAGCGTGGCGGACGCCTTCGCGGCGAAGTTCGCCGAGAAGGTCCGCGCGATGCCCGCTGGCGATCCGGCTGATGGCAACACCCCGCTGGGGGCCGTGGTGGATCGCAAGACGGTGGACCATTGCTACGCCCTGATCGCCGATGCGACCGCGAAGGGAGCCGAACTCCTCGTTGGCGGCGAAACGAGCCAGAACGTCGTCATGCCCGCGCATCTGGTCGACAAGGTAACACCGGATATGAAGCTGTTCCGCGACGAGAGCTTCGGCCCGGTGGTGGGGATTGCCCGCGCGCGGGATGAGGCGCACGCGATCGAACTGGCAAACGACACCGAATATGGTCTGTCCTCGGCTGTGTTCACGCGCGACACTGCGCGCGGTCTGAAAGTGGCGCGGCAGATCCAGGCGGGTATCTGCCATGTCAACGCCAGCACCGTGTCGGACGAACCGCAGATGCCCTTCGGCGGGATGAAGGCCAGCGGCTATGGCCGGTTCGGCGGGCGGCAGGGCATCGATGCCTTCACCGAAACTCGCTGGATTACTTTCGAAACCGAACCCGGCCACTACCCGATCTGAGGACGAGAAGTGAAATCCCAAGTGAAAACACAGGTCTGCATTATCGGCGCAGGGCCAGCGGGGTTGCTGCTCGGCCATCTGCTGCGCACCGAAGGGATCGACTGCGTGGTGATCGAGCGACAGACTCCCGATTACGTACTCGGTCGAATTCGCGCGGGAGTTCTTGAAAACATTACTGTTTCGCTGATGGCGCGGCTGGGGCTCGATGCGCGGCTGAAGGCCGAAGGTCTGCCGCACGGCGGGTTCAACCTTGCCGATGGCGAACGGCTGATCCGTATCGATATCGAGGAACTGACCGGGCAGCAAGTGGTGGTCTACGGCCAGACCGAAGTGACCCGCGATCTGATGGAGGCGAGCGCGGATCGCGGGCTGGAAGTGATCTACGGGGCACAGAATGCAGTGCTGCACGATGTGGAAGGCGATGCGCCCTATGTCACCTTCACCAAGGACGGGAGCGAACACCGGATTGATTGCCGGATGATCGCCGGGTGCGACGGCTTCCACGGCCCCAGCCGCCGCTCGATTCCTGCCAGTGCAGGCAAGGAATATCTGCGCGAATATCCGTTCGGCTGGCTCGGCATTCTCGCCGATGTGCCGCCGTGCAATCACGAACTGATCTACGCCAACCACGAACGCGGCTTTGCGCTGGCCAGCATGCGGAGCGCAACGCGCAGCCGCTACTATGTCGATGTGCCGCTGACCGACACGGTCGAGCAATGGAGCGATGATCGGGTGTGGGACGAACTGGCGACCCGGCTCGGCCCCGAAGCGGCGGCGGGGATCACACGTGGCCCCAGCATCGAAAAGAGCATTGCCCCGCTCCGAAGCTATGTGTTTGCGCCGATGCGGCATGGTTCGCTGCTGTTGTGCGGCGATTCTGCCCACATTGTCCCGCCCACCGGAGCCAAGGGACTTAACCTTGCCGCCAGCGATGTGCATTACGCTGCCGATGCGCTCGCCCGGTACTTCCGCGCACATGATAATGACGCGATCTCAGGCTATTCGGACCGGGCCTTGGCACGCGTCTGGAAGAGCGAACGGTTCAGCTGGTCGCTCACCCGGCTGATGCACCGCTTCCCTGAGGACGGCCCGTTCGAACGCGCGATGCAAGTGGCGGAACTGGACTACATCGCCACCAGCCGCGCGGCGCAGACCAGCATCGCCGAGAACTATGTAGGTCTGCCGGTTTAGCGAGCCTCATCGGGATCAAGTGCCACAGCTGAGATGAGATTATCGTTCCTCAGCAAGCCAACTCTCGTCCAACCGTACCCAATCTGGTCGACGCTGGTCTTGTTCATACCTTAGTGATCGCCTCGTCTTCACTGCTCAGCACCGTTGAATGCGCATCCTTGGGGCCAGTGGGAAGATCGCTCACGGACGTACATCGCTTCCACTTGGCCACCGTCTTCGGGTTAATCCCATGACGGTTGGACAGGGCGATCAGGCTCTCTTGACTATGCTGTATTGCTCGACGGACTGCCGCTGTCGTGCGGGCGCTCGCGTGCAGAATCTGTCCCATAGCGAGTTCCTTCCATTGATGGCTGAATATTACACCACCAAATGCCGGGACAAAATACCTAGGGTTGAGAAGGCGCGGCTTAGCGCGGCTTACGGGCGCTGTCTCTGGAGCGGAGACCAGTGGTGGGGGGTTAGTGGCGGTGCTGTCAGTCTAACCACAACTCGTCTCCGATTGGCGAAGCTGTCCCCTTGCCCCACGCCACTTATGCCACGAGGGTCTGCCCGCTCGACCAGGGCGGCCGAGCGGCGGGTCTTGTCGGTCTCTCTGTCGATCAGGTGGCATTCGAGGTTGCCGGTAGATGCGCCCGCATTGCCGCTCGCGGTGAGCGCGCCGGGAAAGGTGGTGATCCCGGTCGCGCCGCTATCGTTGAAGTAACTGGCAGTGTGGGTGAAGCGCCAATTCGTCCCCTGCTTCTGCTTCGCCTTCTCGGCTCAGCACCTGACCGCGCGAATTGTAGACGAACGAGTGGCGTTCGTAGATCGTGGTGAGGGCTGCATCCTTCTCGACATAGCCGTCCATCCGCCCGAGCGTGTCGAAACTGCTGGTCGAGCGGACCTGTCCGCCGATGGTCACCTGCGTGACGAGGCCGAGATTGTTGTAGAGGAAGTGGGTTCACGCGAAGGCGCGAAGGCGCGAAGGGGAGTGAGGGTGCGGCGGCAGCCGTCGGTTGCTTTGCGGCTTCGTGGCCCTCGCCGGTGAATTCAATCTCCGATCTTGTTTCTCGCAGAGACGCCGAGGCAGGAGAGGTCGCAGAGGACACTTTCCGGGCCGCAGGCGAGCAGGCTGCATTGAGCCGCAGGCGAAATGCACCGCTGCGGGAGGGTGAACGGGGAGAACATGGACCGGACGCGGGGTGGTTCCACGGCTGGGCGGTGCATTTCGCTATGGCTCAATGCACCCTACGCTTGCTATCCACTTACTTTGACATGACCCTACAAAAGGTACAACCTCGCGCTTCGAACTAGGAATGATCTTTCGGTTCCACTTTCAGAATTGGAAACTTCACAATCGCACATGATCCTCTTCCCAAATCTCGAACCATTTGTCTCTACAAAAAATAATTGAAATTGCTGTCTCAACTCAGGAGATGTAAAGTCGACGATGCGGCGATCACCAATCGAATTTGGTCGAGCCGCCCAAATGTCCCAAGAAATGATGTCTCCAAAAATAACCAGAGTTTCCTCTCGAACTCTATAGCACTATTGAGTTCATCTGACAGCATTGCGTTCGTCAATAGAACCAGAATTGAACACATGAGCGTGAATATTCGCAGGCGGTGGGCCTGCGGAACACCCTATGAGGGGCCCTAGATTAGGGCATTCAAAATACCACAACGCCGCAAACCAATCAAACTCCAAAACTATCGGGTAGCGAGTAAACGGGTATCTCATAAATCGGATATTCTGAGCGAGTTGGAATTCTTCGATTTTCTACACGAAGATTGTACGCTCTGACATCAGAATTATATCTACTAACTTCAATATTCCTCTCGCGATGATAATCATTCACTCCCGGAATTACGCTAGCGGCGGCCTCAACCCATATTCTAACCGAATTTCGGCTTTAAGGTTTGAATTTTGACGATTAAGAACCAATGAAAGCCCATCGGGACTACTAAATTCAATCTGTAGTCCGATTGCTTCCGCAAAAACCGCTTGAACTCTATACGCGTTTCGCTCTGTTCTCCGTGCATCTCGTATCGTCCAAATTCCTTCTTGACCGTAAAAATGGAGGTCGTAGATGTGCCGCGCTTCGTGAACCAAAGTGGCGGCTAGTATGCCAATATTTACCGTTCCATCATCGTTAAAATAACTCTCGTTGCTGTATATAATTGTCACTTCTGGATTTCCATTGCGATAATTAAGTCCGGCATGACCTCCCGTCCTTGACCCTTCAGGTAGACTTCTAAAATTAATCTCCGTGTCACCTCGCCTCAATCTGCCTGCCGCAGTAGTGATCAGTTCTCGATCACTTACGCTTATTCTCTCATCTTGTTCAACCTGATAAATTAAGTCCCTCGCGTCCTGAATTGCCTCTCTGATCCTTTCAAGTTTTTCGTCTAAGGTCAATGTGATCTGTTCAGCGGTCGGTGATACCCCGTTTGTTTGTTGGTAACCAAATTCCCCTGCCAAGTTGAAACTAGTCGTACTCAATTGGGTGAGCCGAGCCCCCACGGTCGCGCCATACGTCAGCAACGACCCAGATACCATTAACCCCCGACTCCACCAAGTCGCCAATCTTCGCCCCAACCGTCGCCCCGATCTTGGTAGGCGCTTCCATAAAGTCCTGCAACAGACCGAGGAACCCGGTGTGATTCTGGTCGCCCCACACGCTGCCCACACTTCGGCCCAACGCCCCACCCGCGACCTGACCGATGACATCCGGGATGGCTGCGATCAGGTTGTCGCCAAAGCTGCTGCCTTCAATCGCGGAACGGGTGGCGGCATTGGCGATGCCCCATGCTGTCGCGGGAAGCGCCGTCGCCAGCCTGGCACGCAGGCGCACAGCCCCTCTCCGGGAAGGGTCGGGATTCTCAGTTCCAGTTGCGATCACTATCATAACTGCCCTTGTTGCCTGACAACCCCCGCAACACCGCTCCGCCCACGCCCGCGCCAATCCCCGCCGTAGCCACGCCCACCCAGCTGAAGTTGTCCTGCAGGCCGGTCGCGGTTGCGATCCCCTGCGTGATCGCGCTGCTCGCGGCACCCCGGATTACGTCGCCCAGAATTTGGCTGCCGAGCATGGCCCCTTGACCAAGCGCGCTGCCCACCCCTGCGGTCACGGCGGAAGACAGAACGCTCAGCCCAAGGCTCTTCCAGCTGAACCCGTTCTGCACGCCGATCAGGTTGTTGAACCCCAACCGACCAGGTTGCCGCCGATCGGCCCGAACACATAGGTTGCGGCTATGGCAACGACGGTGGAGAGGATCTGGCCGAAAATGCCACAGCCCTTGCCCCCCTTCGGCGGCAGGGCCCCCGGCGGGGCGACGTCGCCGAGGGCTCGGGCGGGGTCGTAGGGGGTGAAGGTGCTCGCGTTGTGGATGAGTTGTTGATCCCCTCGGCACCGTCAGCCGCCGGCCCGCCGTGATCCTCCCCGCCCGAGATACCGTCGCCTCGGCGATCTTGTACCACAGCCCGGCATCGCCGTAATAGGCCGCCGCAATCCCCTGCAGCGTCTCGCCCGCCTGCACGACGTGGCTCCCCGGCCCCGCCCCTTGCGCTCCGCCAGCCAGCGTGCGGTGGTTGGCGTCGAAATCGGCAAACGCGGTGCCGGTGGTCGCGCCACCGCGGAACATGCCGCTGCCCGCCACGTCGTCGCGCGCATTGATCAGGGTGACAAAGTCGACGTTGTCGCTGCCATCGTTGCTGATCGTCCCCATTTCCCTGCCGCCGAAGCGGTAAGTGTGGGTGCGGGGGCCATTGGCATAGGAACCGGTGTCGGGTGCCTCCCACCGCCGCACGACCTGCCCGCTGATGTCGGTGGAGTAGAAGGCGTCAGGGGCATTGTAGCCGGTGGCACTGCGCGCCACCGACAGGATCGCGCCGTCGTGATCGTAGGTGAAGGCCGAGGTGCCGGTGCCGTACTGGTTGACTGTCTCCTGAGCGGATTGCTGCCAGCCGCGGTCCTTGAAGAAGGCGTAGAACGACTTGAGCGAGGAGTTGGGCGCGGCGGTGTCTTGCGAGGGATTGTTGTACGCCGGGACGTAGCTGGACGAGGTGCTGCTCCACGCCTTGGTTTGGGTGTAGTACAGCTGGGTCCCGGTGGAGGTGCCCGCATTGCCGCTCGCGGTGAGCGCGCCGGGAAAGGTGGTGATCCCGGTCGCGCCGCTATCGTTGAAATAGTTCGCGGTGTGGGTGAAGCGCCAGTCCGAACCCTGCTTCTGCTTCGCCTTCTCGCTCAGCACCTGACCGATTTTGTTTCTCGCAGAGACGCAGAGGAGCGGAGTTGAGGACGCGGAGCGGACAATCGCGCCAAAGGCGCAAGAATGTCTTCCATTTTGTTCACGCGAAGGCGCGAAGGCGCGAAGGCGCGAAGGAACTGACTTGTCTTCGCGCCTTCGCGCCTTTGCGTGATAAAATCTTCCTGCGAAGTCAGTGCGAGCCCTGATCACTGCGCCCTCCGCGCCCTCTGCTCCCTCCGCGTCTCTGCGCGAACCCCTTGCTTTGACACCATAAGCGCGCCGGAAAATGTGGTGACCCCGGTTCGGGATTGGTGCAGGTGCAGCAGAAAGGCGGTGTTCACGCGGAGACGCGGAGACGCGGAGGGGGGTGGGAGTGGCGGCAACCCTTTGTGGTTTCGTGGCTTTGTGTGAAGTTGCTCCAATTTAGGGGTTAACGCACCTGCCAACGTAATCCAGACATATAAATTGAACGTAATTCCGTCTTCAAAAAATCTACTGGGTTGATATGCCCTTTGTAGTCTAGCAATTTCATCAAGCTTCAAATAACCACCCTTAATATCTCCCGCACGATAGAAAGATTTTGCTTCTTCGATTAGTCTTGGATCTTTCAAACCTCGGATGATTTCCTTTTTCAAGGATTGCCAAATCGATTCCGTGACGCAATCCCTCGAAAGCCAAGTCAAGCGTCCATTGATCCTCTAGCTGTACCCCCTCTCGCAGCGGAAACATATCGGGAGCGCACAGCTTCACAAAGCCCACGTAGTCCTTGAAGCTGTGCAAATCACTGAAGGGAAATTTGCCCATAATTATATCACCTAACGATGCCATATGAACCCCAATGCCAGCCATCGGGTGCGATGATAGTTGTTCTTGACCCGCCGCTGAACCTTGAGAAATCGATGAACCTAGGAGTACTAATGGTTTTCAACTAGTAACCACCCATCCAAAATAGTTTGTGCACCTGGAATATGAACGTCCGGAACGCGAAATGCACCCGATCCCCTTGGATCGTAAAGTCGCCGGTTAATTTGTATGATCTTTCCTGGACCCTCGGCAAGCCCTTGCGCCCTTGTTACCCAATCGCGAAGACCCACACGAGCAAATTCATCCGTTGCCGAACCCAAAGCAAGATCTGTATCTGGAATAATGCCTTGCGCAGCCCGTCGCTGGGCAATCGCGTAGCCTTCGTCGTAAAGAGATTGGTACTTGGTGGTGGCAGTGTTTGCAAACTCACCAATAGTTCGAAAGCCTGAACGTCCAATCAGCGGCCCGACGAAATCACTGCGGCGGCGATCCGTTGCATGGCAGGCGCTGCATTATCTACGACAGTAAGTGCCGCAACTCCTAAATCCCGCACTGGAAACCGGGACCATAACGGAGGTTCCGGCAAAAACCTCACCCACGATTCCCACGCCGGTCGAGATGTTGTAGGAGTTAACGACGACGAAATTGTAAACCGCCGGCGCTGCTGCCACTCCCACGGCCAATGTCCCTCCGCCGACCATCCCGACACCTAGCCCAACGGCAACTACCGCGTATGCCTGCCGGTCCGCATATGCCGTAAGGTCGTCTACATAGACCTGATTGGCCTCGAAGGCGGGACTGCATATCCTTGATATCAGTAATGATCCCTAGCGCTCTTTTCTTCGACACTCCTTCTTCAATCCTGCCATACCCTTCTTGCTTCACGGTAGAGAAATACGACCAGCGCAAGCGCATCTCGAAATTGGTAAATGCGAGGGAGGTCCCCGAGTAAGAATTGTTGAAATGTTCGAACTCCACGTGGGCATCTTCGGCCCGTCACATATGCCCATCACCTTCGACCCCGGCCACTGCCGAGGCGGCTCGGTCGCTCAGGCGACGGCGGCGAGGGCGGCCATCACCAGGGCCGAACCGCGTTCGTCGCCCACCAGGCCCGGCCCATCTTGTTCATCACGTAGGTGATGGTCATCCGGTTGTCGAGGTCGTTGATGACCATCGACCCGCCCCAGCCACCCCACACGCACACTCCGACGGTCGGGCACGAACGGCATCGACTCGGTGGCCAGGCCGTAGCCGATACCGAACTTCGCATCGGCACCATCAGCACCTGGTCGATACCTTCGGCCTGCACCTCGAAGATGCGGTCGATGGTGGCCTGGCTGAGCAGCTGGTGACCGTTCACCACGCCACCGTTGCTGATGGCGCTCTGCGCGATGGCGATGGACCGCGCGTTGCCGTGGCCGTTGGCCGCGCCGATGTCGGCCTGGCGCCACTCCTTCGTCCACGATGCCTCGGCGCCGGGCGCCGGGCCGGTGAAGGTCTTCACGACGACCATGTTCGGGTCGAGCTGCGACAGGTCGATCGGCAGGGGCGGCGGCGGGATGACGTTGCGACGCGGCCGAACTCGCTCTCGGCGAGCCCGATGTGGAAGTCGACGCCGAGCGGGCCGGCCACCTCGTCGCGGAAGAACTCGCCGAACTTCTTGCCGGTGATGCGGCGGATGACCTCGCCCACCAGGTGCCCCTGGTTCAACGCGTGGTAGCCGCTGGCCGTGCCGGGTTCCCACCACGGCGCCTGCGCGGCGAGCATCGCGCGTGCTCCTCTCCCAGTCGTAGATGTCGTCGACCGTGACGGGCTGGTCCCACCCCGACACGCCCGACGTGTGCGACATCAGGTGCTTGACGAGCACGCCCTCCTTGCCGTTCGGCGCGAACTCGGGCCAGTACGTGGCGACCGGCGCTCGAGGTCGAGCTGACCGCGGTCGGCCAGCATCAGCGCACACAGCGCCATCTGCGTCTTGGTGCTGGACCAGACGTTGGTGATGGTGTCCTCCTGCCACGGCGCGTGTGCCCTCGTCCACCCAGCCGCCCCAGATGTCGACGACGAGCTCGCCCTCGAGCATCACCGCCGCCGACGCGCCGACGTCGGCGCCCGAGTCGATGTTCGCCGACAGGATCTCGCGCATCGCGGCGAAGCGCGGATCGCAGTTGCCGTGGATCTCGGCCATGGATGTCCCCCAAGTCTCGTTGTCCCCGGGCGAGAGTAACGTAGTCGGCGTCAGCGTCAGCGGGGCTCGCGCCACATGAGCCACATCGGGGGCCGTTGCGACGGTGCGTCATCTGCTGGCGCACCTCGAATCCGAACCGGCCGTAGAACGCGATGTTCTGCTCCTTCGAGTTCTCCAGGTACATGCCCACACCTTCGCGATCCGCCCGCTCGACCATCGGGTCGAACAGCGCCGGCCGAAGCCCTTGCCCTGGTGCGCGGGATCGGTGCCGATGAACTCGAGGTAGTAGTGCGGCTCCTCGGGGTGCAGCTTCTCGATGTCGGTGAGCACCGAGAGGTTCGGGATGAACCGGTGCCGTACAGCTTCAAGAAGCGTCGGCGAGTACCGCAGGATCTTGGTGAACGGCACCTTCCACTGCCCCGGCGGCGCCCACAGCGCGGCGGCCTCGAGTCCGGGCGTCACGTAGGTCTCGTCGTGGGGCACCTGGATGCGAGCGAAGGCGTCGAAGAACGGCACCACCTGTTCGGTGGTGAGCGCCTTGCCACCGGACAGGAAGATCTTGATCGGGTCGTCGTGGAACGCCTTCGCCAGCGTGAGCGACGATGGCGGCGATGTCGTCGGGTGTGGCCTTGCGGGCTGCAGCTGACATACCGTCACTATATGGGACGTGACATGAAGCTCGGCTACAACACCGGATACTGGGGCAGCGGCCCTCCGGAGGGCGCACTCGAGTCCATCGTCGAGGCCGAACGGTTGGGCTTCAGTTCGGTCTGGACCGCCGAGGCGTATGGCAGCGACGCCATCACCCCGCTCGCCTGGTGGGGCGCTCACACCAGCACCATCCGGCTCGGCACCGCCATCGTGCAGATGAGCGCACGCACACCCGCCGCGACGGCGATGGCGGCGATGACGCTCGATCACCTCTCCGAGGGCCGGTTCATCCTCGGCCTTGGCGTCAGCGGGCCGCAGGTGGTGGAGGGCTGGTACGGCCAGGAGTACCCGAAGCCGCTCGCCCGCACCCGCGAGTACGTGGAGATCGTGCGCCAGATCATCCGCCGCGACGCCCCGGTCGACTTCCATGGCGAGTTCTACGACATGCCGAACAAGGGCGGCACCGGGCTGGGCAAGCCGCTGAAGAGCACCATCCATCCGCGCCGCCAGGAGATCCCCATCTACCTCGGTGCCGAAGGCCCGAAGAACGTCGCGCTGTCGGCCGAGATCTGCGACGGCTGGCTGCCGCTGTTCTTCAGCCCGAAGGAGGACGCGTTCTACCGCCTGTCTCGACGAGGGATTCGACAAGGCCGGGCGACCCCACCAAGAAGGACCGCTTCGAGGTGGCCGCGACGCTGATGATGATCCCCGGCGACGACCCGGAGAAGTGCGCCGACATGGTGCGCCCGTTCCTCGCGCTGTACGCCGGCGGCATGGGCGCCCGCGGCGCCAACTTCCACTTCGAGGTCTTCGCCCGCATGGGCTACGAGGACGTCGCGCTGAAGGTG